>NZ_CP097291.1:0-1292980 GCF_027595165.1 Providencia sp. PROV188 | reverse complement strand
TATGATATCCCGCCTCCATCTGGTTTTGATAATTCAATAACTGATTATATTGTTTCAAACGTTGAGTTTGGCTATTTTCATAAGCATCTAATGCCTCTGAAAATGAAAGCCCTTTCAGGGACGCGTTTTCCCCATCAAAATGATTATCACTAATCTGGCTAAGCCCCTCTAATTTATCACTAAAAAGCATAAATTTATTATGGTCAGTAACCAAATCTAATATTTTTCCTTTATCAATCCCATCACCTGCAGGAAATAGAGATTTAAGTAACTCAATTGAGTGGTCACTCAGATTATTTAATACCGACAAATCATTTTTAATGGCTAACAGCAACCTTTGCATTTTTATTGCTTGTCGCGGGTGAGACAATTGCAGGTCCGGCTCAGTACTCTCCGATAACCATGAACGTAGCTGAGTTTTATCTTTGTTCAGCGATTGGTTATATTCTGCATTGACGAACGGGTCGTGAAGTGCAATTTTGAATTTTCGTTGGTCAAAATTCCCGTGCTCATTCGTAAAATCGTCTGCTAAATAAGGATGGTCTGTCAAACGGATCGCGTTGAGATCCTGTTCTCCTAGTGCTACTTTTTCAAACAACGCTTGAATTTGTTGCCCTTTTGTTGTGGATGACGCTCCTCGCTCATGAGTAAATTTCGACAACACCTTAGTCTCGAACCCATGCTGTTTTAACGTCGCTTCAAGCTCAGAAGTAAAGCTGCGATGTTCCGCAGCCTCGGTGATCATCCCCTTACTCATGGAGTGATATAGAATATGGTCTGGTGCCGCGAATGGGTATTTTTGTTTAACCGCAACTAGTCCTGAAACCAAGTTTATATTTGATGTACGTAAGGTTTCACCATCACCTATCAGCAGCCAATCCACCTTTTTTTGGCTCTCTACTAATGAGGCAATCGAAGCCTCACCGTATTCAATAGTCCATTTTTTCGCCTCTGCATCCATTTGAAAAATCAGCGTATTATATGGATTTTTCGCTGCCCAACTTTCTGCAAGTTGGCGACCATTTCCATCACCAGTAAGGCGGATAATGACCGTTAAATTTGAGTCTGTGACAGTCGATGTCGGGCTGGATAGTTTTTGTATACGTGTTTTATCAACCATTTTCCATAATGGGATAGACGTCATTCCTTCTTGATTTAATTTTTTCGTAAAATCACGATAGAAATTATCGGGTAATTCCCCACCCATTTTTTTTAACTCGCCGACAAATAATCGGTAAGCTTCAGGGTTATAAATCACTTTCTTCAAGAGATTGAGATCTAAATTTCGCGTATCAGGATCCCTAAATGCAGAGAAATGGTCAGGTTCGGTATAGTCGTTTAATTGGCTTATGGATAATTCGCCACGGCGCACTTCATTGATAAAAAACAGTGTGCTCGATTGCCGATTGACACGAATTTGCTGTGTTTCAGGGTGATATTGATAAACAAACTTATAGCCATCGGTACTCGTGGATTCATTAAGATCACCCGTTGGCGCAATAAATTTTGTTCCTAGATAATCATTATTAATATTCCGATTATAAGCCGTTACTGGCATATGCATATTATGTTCGGCAAATAGGCTGACAGCTTTCATCGCAAAGTTTTCATTAACGCCTCCACGACTTAAATTACATCCTAGCATCACCAATTTATCGGGATTATGAGTATTTGATATTTGGCGCTTTAAATACCGCAGGCCATCAACATACTGCTGCGCAGATTTCCCTACATACGTTGTCGGCTGATGCTGGCCGTAATATTTACCGTGTCCCACCGTGATCCAACGTACTTTTCCTGTTTTTAGCCGTTCGACATCCCCTTGCAACACTTTGTATTGCTTGGTTTGTATATCAAATTGCACCACCATTGAATCATCGGGGTGTTTAGAAAATGCGTACGCCGTCGACCATGCAGAGATATCATCCCCTCCAAGCTGAATAATCACATTGTAATCATACTTCGTCGGCTTTACGGAACTGATCATTTCCGTATTTTGTTTTTTAGCCTCTTGATATCGCGACATAGGATCCTGCCACTGATCAATTGAGTAGGTTGTCGGAGATCGCTCCCCGGCGAGGAACTCAGAATGATTCTGCGTCATATGCTGAAGATAAATATCATCAAATCCTGTATCTAATTGAGCGACGGGTTTGCCGAGTTGTCGCTCCATTTCATTATCGTAGTGCTGACGCTGTTGGTGAATTGCCGCAACATCCACATTAAGCTCGAATTGATTGGCTAAGCTTTTTTTCCGCGCCAACTCAGCACGCCCTTCAATAAAGCTGCTTGATATTTTTTTTTGGGGATCAAAATATTGCTTAAGATCCCCTATACTCCATTTTTTATTTAATGGAACACGATAACCTTGGTTGATTAGTAGCTGCTGAAAATTTGATAGTTCTTTTACATTATAAATAATAATGGCGCCAAAGGCGTTCATCGGAAAATAGATGGATATCGCTTCGAAGAAACCTGTTAAGGCATTTCGTATCTTTAATTTTTTAGGTGGGAAAAACGTAATCGGAAAGTTTTCTTTCATGACACTTGCCGGGTTTGCATCATCCGCACCATGGTGAATTAACTCCATACCATCTGTGCGGCCAAGCTCCTTGTTTAGCTTATTTTTGATCTCTTTAATTCTGTTATTAGTGATGCCATTGTCCCTACCTTCATACTTATTATATTCCGCTTCATTGGTATATAACGCTTTCTGACGTGGAGTTAGCTCATCATAATTCACACTGGCTTTCCATTCTGCCCAAGTTGGCATTTCACTCACTTTGACATAGTGTTCCAGCTCTGAAATTGGGAAAATAATACTGAATAAATCATAATCTGCGGTCATGGCTTTCCCCGTTTTAGGGTCACCAACAACATAAAGTGGTTTAATTTCACCATTATCTTGATAATATACTTGCCAAGTATCCACTCCATCTCGAGTTAATTTTTTCAATATAAAATGGAATTCACTTCCATCAAGAACAGAAGTAACCTGAATATCGCCATTTTTATTTATAGTCGTTGGTGATGAAATGGTTTTATATTGTTGGAGTTCGTTAATACGCTCAGATGTTATTTCCAATATCACCGAAACACCCTTGCCTTCCGCCAGCGAATCTTGGACATAACTATTATATTTTTTGCTTTCTGCCCGTCCTGATGATTTAGCAAATCTCTGTTCGACAGGTATAAATCCTGAGTGAGGTCCCCAATCTGCACTCTTTCCTTTTATCGCCAGCCCTTTACTACTATAGTGACCGGATTGCATCAATGAACTCGATTTCTCATCTACCGGACGAAAACCAATAATAATATTCTCTCTATCTGCTACTAGTGAAAAAGCTTTTTGGTGCTCAATGGGTATCCCGATATTTTTATTTTTTTCCGGCGTTGATAATGGTTCAAGTTTTAAGTTGATATTCGCGTAATTATGACTACTGGCATGAAGACTTGGTGCGGAAGTTACTACATTTTTTAATTTAATCACATCAAAGTTACTGCTAACGGAATACACTTTGCTTTCGTTTTGAGAAATAACGATATCACCTGATATTTTAGATAACGTTTCCAGATTATCATTTATTCGTGTTTTCAATTCTGCCACATCGAGTATATCAGTGAAGATAAAATATTTTTTCCCATTTAAATCCGCTTTAATTTTAACAAATTCATTCTCTAAGAAAAATTCTTGATATATCAACTTATTTTTTTTATTGTTATCGAGATAAACAGTTTCTTTCCCTTCAGCTAAAAGCAAGCTTTCTGTCAGCTTAATATTCTCAATATTAAGATTTTTTAAAGGTGCTCTTTGAAATTCATTTTTATAAAATGATGAGTAACCGATACCAAAATCACCGTTTTCCTTTCTTAAAAAACCGTAATAATCTGCCTGTTTATCAACAAAGTCGATAATAAATGCCTTGAAGCTTGCTTCGTCATAGTATTTAAAAATACCATAATTAGGATCAAAGAAATTGTAATCCCATGATTGCGTTTTCTGGTTGTAATTTACTACCAATGCCATGGAATGATTTACAGCCTTAAATTCAAACAATAATATTTCTTGACTTTTATTCGTATGGCTAGAAATTTTATGAATAAATTCACTGAGGTTAATTTCGCTACGATAGCTCTCCCTACCGTTATAATTATGATTATCTAAATCTAATGAAACTCCGTTTTTCCTATTGTTTTCTTTTTGAATTTTATAGTTATCAAAATCAAGACTCTTTAAGATCATCTCTTGAGAAAAATTCGCATCGTTAATATCAAAGTTTTTCGCTATTTCATTTTTCCGGCTAGAAAATCGTTCATGAAACTGCTTGAACCAAGGGTCTTGGGCCAATGGATTATTACGTTTCTCAATCTGGCTAAATTCGATTTCCAACGCATCGTAAAATTGATGTAATTTTATTTTTTGAAGCTCTTTAAGATTATCTGCATACTGTTGCTTATTTTTATTTTTTTCACGATATTTTTTATATGATTCGATACCTTCATCAATCGAATGACTCATATATTCCAGAAAAGACTTCCCTTCAATTGGCGTAACATACCGATACGATAAATTTGCATGAATAACGGATGAATCAGTTTCGATTCTATGAGTATATATCACATCTTTTAAATACTCATTGAATAGTACACTTGCGTGCATTTTTAATGATTTAGCTCTGACTTTATCATAAGCATTTTTATATTCTGTTTTATCATCGATAATATTTATTAATTCATTTAACTTATTAAGATAATCGTTCCCTTGGCCTATTGAACTATAAGATAAGAACTCATTTGAAAACCCATAACAGTAGCCATCTGACATGGAATAATCCACACCATCCCATGTCACCATTTTTTTTAAGTGACTCAACCTACTTTGCGATTTTTCGCCTCTGAAAAAATTCGCGATTTTCCCTTTGTTATCAAACTCTTTTAAATTAATTAATAACGTTTCTTGTGAAAATCTCAACTCAATATTTGGCTTTGGCATTTATACCTCATTGTTAAAATCAATATATTCTTTAAATTAATAAATAAGCAACTGATTACCTATTTATTAAAAAATACCAAAGATAATTAACAGAATAAAACCGAAGAAATATAATTAGGATATAGTTTATTTTTTTATAAATGAGTTTTAAATTTTTATACAAAAAAGCCCCAATTAAGAGGCTTTTATAGGAGGTTTTTATTCAAACATCATTACCAAACCGGTAATTCATCTTGTAAGAAAGGATTAGAAATACGCTCATACCCTAATGTGGACATAGGACCATGCCCTGGAATAAAGTGATAATCATCACCAAGAGGTAGCAATTTATTTTTAATCGATGCGATAAGGTCTTGATGGTTACCACGCGGGAAATCACTGCGCCCGACACCACCTTTAAATAACACATCGCCCATGGAGATGAGTTTGTCAGCATGGTTCACAAAAACAATGTGACCGGGTGTATGGCCAGGGCAATGCAGCACATCAAATTGAATATTTCCACACGTGATGCTATCCCCCTCTTCTAACCAATGATCTGGTGTGAAATCAGGGCAATCACCAATATAAAACATCGCATTTTGCTCAGCGAGATTTTCAATCCAGAAAGCATCCTCTTTCTGCGGACCATAAATCGGTACACCGAAATGTTTTGCAAGGGGGGCTGAGGCGCCAATATGGTCAGAATGACCGTGGGTAAGTAAGATTTTTGTTAATGTTAATCCGCGGCTTTCAATGGCGGCAATCAGCTTTTCAGCCTCACCACCAGGATCAACAATCACTGCATTCATTGAGGTTTCATCCCAGATAACCTGACAGTTTTGCATAAACGGGGTTACTGGGATAATAGTATATTTCATCGAACAATCACTCCATAATCTGTGTCACCTATGCACAGATTACCATGTTCTCACTGGACCTGTATCGATATGAATGAAATTGCTTTTCGGATAATAGCCCACACCGCCAGCACTCATTTTTAATGCCGCTTTACGGATGTTACTTAGCTGCAAGCCTTCAATATGGAAATCCATCGCTTGCCCACGGGTATGGTAGCTTTGTTTAGCCACACCAGAGCTCTTACGACGCAATGCATTATTCGTTTCTAATGAACGGTAACCTGAAATCAGCTGAACTGGCTTATTGGTTCCCATCATCATTTGCAGTAAATAAATTTGGTCAAATAATTTAGGATCAATGGTTTTCACTTTATCGCAGCGATAATCACGGAAAAGGTGATTTAAGCGAGCTAATTCAGATTTATTATAACGGCGACCATCGAAAAATTCGGTCTTTAAAAACTCACCTGTATTTAAGTTTTGAAAACGTAAAATTCTTGGGCGAGGTGTACTCATTGCAGCAAGTACATGATTAGGTAATAGTCCCAGACCGATTGCGGCAGCACCAATTCCCAACCACTTTCTGCGGTTTTGATCAATCATATCCATAGGTGATAACTCAGGTGTTAATTATTCAGTAAATATACATTTCAACTTCATCAGTCTAGCAAAGGATATTTAGCTTTAATGTATAATTATGTAAAGAATTGCGTAAATTAAGGAAAATCCATCACTTTTATGCAAAAAGGTGAGTGAAATCACTTATAACATGCCGATTAAGACGACTTTAATTCCTTACTGCGTATGATATGTAAACACAATGCATTCAATATATAAATATATTAAAACGGAATTGTTAGGAAGATTTAGGAATTAATGCAGGAAATAGCATCGAGGAGCCTAAGCCCCTCGAGTAATAGTCACTATTTTAAAATTACTTTGATTGCAGGCAGATATTTTTCTGCATTACCAATACTGCCATCATATTGATAAATATCAGCCCGGTATTGCGGTTGGTCATCTTTATCAACCCACGCAGTTTGATAGTAAAGGTACACAGGAATACGGTCAGGAATATTCACATAACGTGTTGAACCTTCTTTTAATGCCCCATCAATGCGAGTCTGAGCCCAACCTGCGTCACCTAATAATATCGTCGCTAGCTCACTAGCCTTATTTACACGAACACAGCCTGAACTAATTGCTCTGGCATTTTTATTAAACAAACTATGGTTCGGTGTATCATGCAAATAAATCGCATCTGAGCTTGGCATATTAAACTTATAACGCCCTAAAGAGTTACTTGAGCCTGGTGCTTGACGAATGCGATAAGGGAAATTCGCTGGAGTAATATTTTCCCAGTCGATTGTATAAGGGTCGATTTCATAAGCATCTTGCCCCCAACCTGAATAAACCGTATAGCCTTTGCGGCTAAAGTAGCTTGGATCCATTTTACCTTTCGGCGCAATATCCTTGCGCGCCAAACTGGTTGGCACACTCCAAGGTGGGTTAATCACCACATTATTCAGTGCGCTGCTCATAATTGGCGTTTTACGATCTGCACGCCCAACAATCACTTTCGAATCCAAAATGATGTCGTTATTCAGATAAAAATCCAATGTGTACGCAGGAATATTCACCAAGATTCCTGTACCACTACTTTCCGGCACAATCCGTAAACGCTGAATATTCAGTGCCATCAGCCCCGCTTTTTGTTTTGGCTGCATATTGAGCCAAACACGCGTGCCTTTACCAATCACACCGTCAGCTTCTAAACCATATTGAAGCTGAAATTTTTTCACTGCATCCACTAAGTCATCACTATACACACGGGCATTGGCGGTGACTTTATTGATCTCTTCTGGCGGTGCGGATGCATCAACGGCTTCACCAACCGCAGAGGCTTCCAATAATCCATCTCGCACTAAAATCTCACGGAGCGTAATGACATCATCACTGGCTTGACCCGGTTTTAATGCCTTTGTACTTGTAATTTCTAACGTATCTTCCGGCAATGCGAGCTGTTTTAGCATCTCTTTGCGCATCGGCTGATACATCGCGTGTTTCGGTGCTTGAGCCTTCACCCACTCACCCAGGCGATGTTCAGATTCAGCCTCTAACCACGGTTTCATTTGTGCTGCAGTTGGTGCGATAATTTTATAAGGACGGCTGGTGTATAACCAATATTGTCCCGTTGACTCAACAGAAGAAAGATATTGTAAATACCCCAACATAGCGTCGGATAAAATAGCATCACGCCCCATTTCGCTCAGCTGGCTATTTTCCAATGAAACTAACCATTCGCTAAATTGAGGTTGGAAACCCGCTAAGGCAAGCTCCGCTAATTGCTGTTGAAACTGGCTAATTGCCGTTTCATCTTGCCATAACAATTGCATTTGCCTGTCTGCATAAATTTTTGCCAACTGGTCCGCAAACACCAATTTTGTTTCTACAGGCAAAGATGCGTTAAGCTTTTCCAAGCTCTCTTTTGCCGTGACTTTACTCACCTCTTCAGCAACAACTGATTGAGGTTGTTGAATTTCCATACTGTTTTGCTGCGTATTTTCTGCTGCGGAAAATGCAGGGAACTGCATCGCCATCAGCCCACATAATACTGAGATCTGCAGAGCTTTCACTCTTCTCTTTGCCATACATCCACCTTAAAGTTACTACATGGATAACATTATTTTTTTATTATAGTGACACTATTTGATTATATTTAACTCTGAGAAGAATGTTATAGGAATTGACTAATTTTGTCTTTATTGATGAAAAAAGTTATTGAGGTAGGCTATCTAAAATGAGCACTATTTATAAAAACAGCATGAGAAATAGAATTGTTTGCATTTTCCACCAAAACTAAACGATATAACATATCAAATATTGACGTCTTTTATTCTCTCAATAGAATTAATTTAATATAAGTTATATTAAATCGCTGGAATATGTCATCAATAAATAAACACTATTTTGTTAGTTAAAGGCGAATAATCACCTTTAACTAACTTTTTATCGAATATTAATATTCGGAATTGATAACAACTTCCTCACCAAAGCGACCTGCTTTTGGCAACGGTTGGTAAGAGGAGTTTGAAGCTCGGAGAATACGAATCCCACGAATATCTAACTCATGAGCCGCAGCAATATCCGCATCAGCATCACCATAATAGATAGTTAATTTATGGTCACGCATCCAGCTTACTTTATTATTTTTACCGGGTTCATCACCAGCGAAAATGACTGAATTCATTTTATCTGCAGGAATTCTTAAGCCTTCTTGCACATATTGAGTCACAGTTTCAGTTTTAGTCTGTGTACGACCTGTAATAAAGTAAACTTTATCACCGCGTTCTAAGTGCATTTTAACTAAATCGATGCCCACTTGTTTTGGCATACTGAATTTATCCCACTCATTATTCATTTTTTCCCAGAATTGAGGGTTTTTCAGGTAGCTAAAATCATTTGGGGAGAATTCAAGTTTTCCACGGTAAAAACCTGGGCTTGAGAATAAAACGGTGTCATCAATATCAAAACCCACCGCCATTGGTGCTTTACCTTCTAAACTCTGTTTAATTTGCTCAACAGAGACCCAATGAACCGGTTGTTGTGCCGCTAATTCCGCAACTGTCACTCCAGTACTGACTGTTTCTGGCATTGGAATTTTGGCTTGAGATGTTGCCGTAAAACTCAGCGCTAATACAATTGCACTTAGCGTTAGTGTGATTTTCTTCATGTTCGATCCTTATAATAGTTTTATTTCGTGATTAACTACTCACGGACTGCAATGATAAAAGTTTTCATTACATAAAAATGAGATTCAAATCTCATTGCGGTCATCTATTAATGATTTAAAGGGAAATGAAGATAATAAAAATAAAGAAATTAAAAATGCAAAGATAATAAAAAACCGACACAGTTTCCTATGTCGGTTTTATTATCTACAAAAAATCAATTATTGAGGTAATGCTTGTGGAGCCGGATTATCCTGACCAAAACCTTTTAACCCAACAACGTGAACGTGTTCCGTATTACCAGTCACTTTACGCACCAGTTTATAGGTGGTTCCTTTCTCTGGGCTAATGTTTTCCGGCGCAGCGATAATAAGCTGCATTTCCAGTCTGTCACATAACTCAAATAACGTGGCGATAGACTTCGCATCCAAACGCGCCGCTTCATCCAAGAACAGTAAGCGACATGGAATGATATCTTTCGCACGCAGTCGGCGGGCTTCTTCTTCCCAGCTCTGGACGACCATTACTAAGATAGACATCCCCGTACCGATCGCTTCCCCCGTTGATAACGCCCCACTTTCTGCTTTTAACCAACCATCAGAGCCGCGGTTAACTTCAACTTCTAACTCTAAGTAGTTACGGTAATCTAACAGCTCTTCACCAATGGTTTGCGGCAGGCGTTGCCCCATATCCATCTGTGGGTTCAGGCGTTGATACAGTTTCGCCATCGCTTCAGAGAAGGTTAAACGTTGGCTAGTAAACAGGTCTTGGTGCAATTCGCTCTCTTCGGATAGCACGCTCAACAATAAGGCATGGCTTTCACGAATATTCACATTCAATCTAACCCCTTTAACCTGACCAAATGCCACCGCTTGTAGGCCTTGGTTCAGCATACGAATACGGTTTTGCTCACGCTGGATAGTTTTACGAATGATATTCGCCACACTCTTCGAGCTAATTGCCAGTTTTTGCTCACGGGCAGTTAACTCTTCGGTCAGACGCGCTAACTCAATTTCCATCTGTTCAATCGCATCGATTGGGTCATCAGTACGAATAATATCTTGGCGAATGCGCTCACGCAGATGTTGGTACACTGCGATAAAGAACTGAATTTTACGCTCAGGATGTTTAGGATCTTCAGACATGCGCAACACATCACGCAGATGTTCGTTATCCGCCACCGCTAAACGCAGCGCTCCTAACGCTTTATCCGACATCGAACGTAAACTATCACCATCGGTATAAGCCAATTCGCGACGATGCAGACGACGCTCAACGCCATTATCTTTCACCAAGCGCATCACCGCACACCAGCCCGCTTTCGCCATCACGACTTGCTCACGGATTTGGTAATAATCTTTTTCCAGCTTACGCAGACGTTTTTGCAGGTTATCCATTTCCGCTTCACATAACGTCAGTTGTTTTTCTAACTGGTTGATGCGGCTACGGTTTGCCATAACAGATTGATGTAATTCATCACGGCGAATGCTGGCACGCTCTTGTGCATCTGGGTCCGCTTTCACGCCCATTTCTTGCATTTCTGCTTCAAGTTCTTTCAACATTTCTTGCTTGGTGTCGAATGAACTGCGCAGCGATGCCAAAACTTGATGATATTGCGTGCTTTGTGCT
Organism: Providencia sp. PROV188; assembly: GCF_027595165.1. Classification (NCBI taxonomy): domain Bacteria; kingdom Pseudomonadati; phylum Pseudomonadota; class Gammaproteobacteria; order Enterobacterales; family Morganellaceae; genus Providencia; species Providencia sp. PROV188. The sequence continues at coordinate 1,281,788 of NZ_CP097291.1, read as the reverse complement.
TGTTGCTGGCGTAATAGCTCACGGGCACGAGTTCTATCGGCTTCCGCATGCTCTAAACGCTGGCGCAATTTTTCATTCAAGTCCGCATTTTCGTTGACCATCCCCGTCGAATCACTGTAGCTAAAGTGCGCGCGACGCTGTGCCACTTCCACCAAGGCAAAGGCTTGTTGCTTCGCATTTTGCTGGGTATGTTTCGCCAATTCATAATCTTTACGCAGTTGATCATGTTGCTCAGGATCACTGAGTAATACCGTCACAATCGGCTCTAACTTCGCCAGATTGTTACCGTGCTTATTGATGAAATGTGCCGCTTCTTCAGCTTCTGAAAGCTCCTCTCGGATCTCTTCAACGCGATCCACCAGCGTTTCATCCATCAACAAATTCACTTGCGGCAATAAACGGTTTAATGCCAGTAGGTTTTCTTTGCCTTGAGCGAACTGTTGGCGTTGTTGCTGGGTCTGTTCTTCAAATTGGTTCAGTCCACGCTCTAATTCAGTACGTTTTTGATTTAATGTACGAATTTCAGCTTCAGGATCCGCTTCAAACGCCACTGAAATATGCTGACCGATAAAACGGCTAAATGCTTGGTGAGCACGCTGAATTTTTTGCACGTCAAACGACAAGGTCGCATAACGCTCAGCCAATTCATCACGCTCAGCACTCAGTGACTCTAAATGACTTTCACGGGCAGCACGACCAAATAGCGGTAACTCTGGGTAGCGAGAATAGCGCCATTGACGCTCCGATGAACGGACTAATACAGCATTTTCAAACTCTTGGGCATCAAAAACGCTGTCATCAAATGAAGATGGATCCCCTTCGATAAAGTACACATCATCAGGGCAATCTTGTAAATTTTCTAGCTGCTCGCGAACCACAGCCAAATCTTGTACCACAATACCGTGACGCGCTGGGCCGTACAATGCAGAGAAATACGCCGCATCTTCAATGGTAATATCATCGTAGATTTCAGATAACAGTACGCCATTAAAGCGCTCTGCCAGTGCCAGCATACGACCATCTTCGGCACCACTTGGCTGGCTTAAACGTTCGATTTGCTTATCAAGGTCACGGCGCTGCGCTGCGACTTCATCACGTTCAACCGTAATTTCCCTTTCTTGCTCAAGAAGTTGCTGCATAAATTCAGTCACTTCAGTGCTATTTTCGAAAGTTTCACCTGATTGTTCATTGAGTTGAGTCAGTGCTTCTTGCGCCATAATCCACGCAGGTGCTTTAGCGGAAAGCTGGCTGATACGCTGGCGAATTTGCTCCAACTCTTGGCGCATTTGCATGCGTTTTTCGCCGCTCTCATTAACACCAGTACTTAACTCTTCTTGCAGAATTTCTAACTCTGCCATCAAGGCATCAAGCTCATCCGGCTCAACACTTTGGCCATAACGTTTACAGAATTCGCTCAGTAATTTTTCTGCATTACGCTGGCTGTCTAAATGCTGTTGCAGTTCAGATAATTGCATACGCAGCGGCTGAACACGCTCTGCTAAATGTTGTTGCGATGACCAGTCGCGCAGTAATGAACGCGCTTGCGTGTATGCATCCCCACGGCTCACATCACCTAACATGGTTTTCACCAGTTGATACGCTTGCTCAAACTGGCTATGCGCCGCATCCGCAACGCTCATTTTTTGTTCTAATGCGAGTAAGGCTTCTGTGGCTTGCTGCTCTTTGGCTTCAAAGGTTTCCAGCCATTCATCGATGTTTTCAATGGTAAGATCAGGTAGCTGGCAGAGTTCGCGAGCACGGTTTAAGGCATGAAGTGCTTGTTGATATTGAATCGCACGAGTTTGCTGTACATCAAGCGCTTGCTGGTAATCTGCCAGCTGGTTTTTCAGCTCATCCACTTCAATTTCAGCCGCTTGAGCACGGGCATCAAGTTCTTCGTGTTTCTCTGTGGCTTCTGCGACGACTTCGCTCTGTTCTTCAAGACGATAAGTGAGCTCTTCAATATCAGCTTGGTAGCGGTCAATTTTTTCTTGATGACGTAACGCCGCTTGCACCAGATTTAAGTGGTCACTTGCCGCTTGGTAGTCCGCTTCGATTTCCGTTGATGCTTCGTTTTGTTCATTTAATTCACGCGCCATTTCCACACTACGAACTTGCTCAACGCGTAGTTGTTTACGGTTGCTATACAGTTCGTTTCGGGCAGCTAAAGCCGCATCTAGGTGAATTCGACGCTCATTTGAGTGGCGCATATAGTCCGCAGATACATAGTCTGTGGCTTCGCTGATCAAATGTTTGAATAAATCACGGTCAGATTGTGTTACGCGGATGGCTTCCAGTGTTAAACGGTTTTCACGTAATGCCGCTTCCATATCTTGGAATGCTTTACGTACACCGCTGTTTTCCGGTAATAAATAATCACGTAGTGAACGAGTGATTGCACTGGAAATCCCGCCATATAAGGAAGCTTCAATCAAACGGTAATATTTACTACGATCGCCCGCTGAACGCAGGCGTTTTGGCAGTACACCCAATTCAAATAATACTGAGTGGTAGTCCGTGATCGAATTAAATTGCTTAAATTGGATGCCTTCTTGTTTTTCTACGCGCTCTTTCAGGTCATTCAACGGAATAACCTTAGCTTGGCGCCCTTCAAACACTTCCGTTAATACTTCCGTTGGCACAGTGGCTAATGGCACGCCTTGGATCATAAACGGTTTGATATCGACTTTTTTATCGCGTCCTGCTACTTGCTGTAAGCGAACACCGACCATAACTCGTTGATGTTTAGAGTTTAACACATCCAGTACGGCATAACAGACACCAGGACGCAGCTTTCCGTGTAGACCTTTATCACGGGAACCCGAGGTGGCTCCTGCTTCTGTGGTATTACGGAAATGCAGTAATGTTAAGTCAGGGATCATGGCGGTAATAAAGGCCGCCATGGTGGTGGATTTACCCGCACCATTTCCCCCAGACAGGGTGGTAACTAATTCATCAAGGTCAAAAGTACGAGCAAAAAAGCCGTTCCAGTTCACCAGCGTCAGTGAGCGAAATTTTCCGCGTTCAATCATTCTTGTTCATCCTCTTCACTGTCAGCCAGATCTTGACTCTCATCCGTTTCGTCTTCATCACTGTCTCTTAGCGACAATTCCCCTTCAAGAGAGACCGCTTCACCATCACGGATCATGCGTAATTGTGCTTCTTGAGGATTATCGCCACTACGTACATCCGCACCAAAGCGGAATACAGACTCATTAATAATAAATTTGCTGGAGTCATTTTGCAGGAAATAGACCATACCTAAACGGCGTAAACGGTTTAAGGAGGTTCTCAGTTTTTCCTGTAATTTTTGTTTATCAAGGTCTGAACCTGTGGAGCGTTGGTTAACAAATTTCAGTAATTTGCTTTCGTCGGCCAGCGACAATAATTCTTCAAACAGCTCTTGAGAGGTAAAGACCCCTTGGTTGGTTAGACGCTCAGGACTCAAATAGAGGTAGCACAGAATTTTACCCACCATCATGTCCAGTTCAGACAAAACAGAACGGGGAATTAAAGTGCTTGAGCGAGGACGCAAATAGAAAAAGCCTTCTGGCGCCCGGATCAGTTCAACATTATAACGAGCATAAAATTGCTCTAACGATTCCTGAAAATCCATTAAAAATGCATGATTATCAAGATCATCAATACTAATATGGCGACCAGCACGCAGTTGGCTGTCCAGCTCAGGAAAAATAGGGTTAGCTAGTGCTTGAGCCAGTTTAACTGGCATAAATTGTTCAATATTTGTCGATGACATGTGCCTGTACCTTGGCTCCGTGATCATTAATAGCGCGCCATTCTGCCGGTAATCCCGCCAGATCAGCCTCTGCGATACCTAGTTTTACAGCCTGATCGATAATAATACGCGCAACATCAAAATGGCGTTTCTGCGGGTATTGCGTCAGATAACTCTGTAATACGTGACTGACATCCAGCGGTTTGTTATCCGTTTTATAGAACGCAAGTTGCGCTTCGATTAACGCCGCTAATTGGTCATTAAGTTCACTGAACTCTTCAAATTCCAGATCAGGTGGGAGTTCCCCCATCACTTCTTGATCATGAAGTGCCAGCTCCTCATCACGCATATCAAAAAGCCTATCCGCATTGGCATAGGTGAGTGCCCAAGGGCTATCGAGGTACTGCTGTACAGATTGACGTAAACGTTGAGAAAATATACGGTTTTTATCCATATCAATCGCTGTACGGATAAATTTGTGAACATGTCGGTCGTAACCAATCCATAAATCAATGGATTGCTGCCCCCAGCTCACAATACGGTCTAGCTTGTTTTGCAAATCAAAGATTAGTCGGTCGACCATTTCCGAGAACTGCGGCGCATTCATATTCGCTTCTTGAATACGCAGTAAGTTTGCCTGTAGCTTATCGCCAGCTGCTTCTAACGTGTCTTGCAATTCTCTTAATGTACCGGACGTTTCAGAAAGTAGCTGTTCACAGTTGGCAATCGCTGCCTGCCAGTCTTGGTTTAAAAGTGCAGCAATATCATCTTTAACGCTGTTTTGTTGCTCGTCCATAATTCGCTGTGACAGGTCAATACTGTCAAAAATTTCAGCGACTGAATATTTTAATGGCGCAAAAACATGGCGGTGCCAATAAAATTCATCACCACCTTCTTCGGCTGATTCCGCTGCACGTTGTAGCTCTCCCGCGACAATCGATAACTGCATCGACAATCTTAATGTCGAAAATTCGCGTTGACGAATATAGTAATCACTAATGCCAATGCCGAGTGGCGTTAGGCGATAAATCGCATTTCCTTCGACAATGTCGCTGGCAAAGCGGTTAAATATTTTTTGGCGAACCATGTCGTTGATGGCGTTGTTCGCTCTGACAGCCAGTGATTCGGTGGTTTGTTCGAAGCCTTTGCACACTTCTCGAAACGCATCCACCAGCTCCCCTTCACTCATTTCACCGTTCACCCGCTCACTGTTAAGTACTGCGACGGCCAGCAAAAATGCTAGGCGCTCTGCGGGTAGGGAAATCGCAAAATCATTTTTTCGTGCCCAAGACACGAGTTCAGGGACGGTCTGGGAAAAATCACTCATAAATCGTCCTTTTGGGTTTGTTTGCGTGCCATGACATGAATATATCGCCCCATGCTAATATAGGGTTCTTCACGACAATATTGTTGCTCAAGCGCCAATAACGCTGGAAAGTCTTTTTGTTGTAATTGTCTACTTTGCAAATAATCATGGAACACTCTGACGCCACTTTTGCCTAAAATATCCATACCACAACCAATAAGCCACTCATCAACCTGTTGAGGAAAAAGCGGGTTCTGTGGCGATAATGAACGTTTGCGACGACGCTGGATATGAGGAGTTGCGAGATGAAAATTACCTAAAATTGCATTACGCATCACCAAGCCATTTGCATTATAGAACATGACAGAAAATATGCCTTCCGGCCTGATAATCTCTGCCAGTTGCTCTAATGCATATTTCTGGTCGCTAATCCATTCAAGTACCGCATGAAACAAGACAAAATCAACTGGTTCATCAAGGTGTTGAGCAATATCTTGAACTGCGCAGTGAACAAAGCTGATATTCTCGCTAATTCCTTGTTCATCAGCAAGCACCGATGCCCGTTCTAACATTTCTTCGGATAAATCGCAAAGAATAACCTGATGACCCATTGCAGCTAATTGACGAGAAAAATGACCTTCTCCGCCGCCTGCATCTAATATACGTAATGTTTGACCTTGAAAACGCGTTTCCAGTAACTGGGTCAGATCTTGCCAAACTACCGCTTCGCGAATTTTTCCTTTTGTCGTTCCATAAATATTTTTTGCAAATTTATCGACAATATCATCAAAGTTGCGGTCTGCCATCTGCGTTCCAATTACCTATCATGAGTTATTTACAGCATATCAAAACCAAGAATTATAACAGATAATCTAGCTGTTTTTGCATAGTACTTTATTTTGTATCCGATTTATTTTACATGGCATTTTATTGCTGATGCAGCTACATTTGACCCTATTCGCTTACATTATCTTCATAACAGGCTTTCTATGTTATTTCTGCTTAAAAAATACCTTGGTTCACTATTAATGCCTCTGCCCTTATTATTGATTATTGGGGGAATTGGACTGATTTTATTATGGTTTACCCGCTGGCAAAAAAGTGGAAAATCCTTGGTGACATTAAGCCTTGTTATCATCTCGCTATTAGGGCTACAACCCATTTCTGATCGGCTACTGGCGCCCGTTGAAGGCCCTTATGATAAACGTTATGAGCTTATCACCACGAATCCACCTAAAGAGATAAAATATATTGTGGTTTTGGGCGGCGGGTTTACCTATAACCCAGACTGGAGTCCTAGCTCGAATTTGCTCAGTAACAGCTTGCCTCGAGTCACTGAAGGGGTACGTCTTTATCTGCAGCATCCCGGCAGCAAATTGATTTTTACTGGCGGTAAAGCCAGTAGCCCAATCAGTAGCGCCGAAGTCGCATCCATGGTTGCTCAATCTTTAGGAGTTCCAGCGACAGATACAATCCCGCTAACCGAACCGAAAGATACGCAAGAAGAAGCCTATGAAGTGGAAAAAATTATTGGTAAGCAGCCGTTCTTGTTAGTGACTTCAGCGAACCATTTACCCCGTGCGTTGAAGATGTTTACGAGTCGTGGAATGCAGCCTTATCCAGCCCCAGCCAATCAATTGGTGATCACCAGCGATTTGAATCCTTGGGAGCGCTACATTCCTTCCGCATTTTATTTTAGCCACAGTGAACGAGCATGGTATGAGCTCATTGGTTCAATTTGGTGGCACTTAAAACCCGATAATACCCAGCCACTCGAAGATAATCAGGCGGAGTAAATACAAAGGGGAAACTTATTCAGTTTCCCCTTGTTTTATCAGACCATTATTCACACTAGAAATTATGGCTGAAATTCTTGTCTTACCAATTCGAGATCTTCTGGTGTATCCACCCCTGCGCCCGGTGCCTTTTCAGCAACCGCCACATGAATTTTCTCACCATACCAAAGCACGCGAAGCTGCTCTAGCATCTCGATTTTCTCTAATGGGCTAGCATCCCACGCGATATAACGACGAATAAAGCCAGCGCGATAAGCGTAGATACCAATGTGGCGCAAGAAAGTATCACCGATGGTCTCTTTACTCTTTGCAAATTGGTCTCTATCCCACGGAATTGTCGCTCGAGAAAAATAAAGCGCGTAACCGTCTTTATCCATCACAACCTTCACCGCATTCGGATTAAAGGCTTCTTGCGCACAATGAATAGGGACAGCGAGTGTTCCCATATTTGCCTGACTACCTTGCAAATTATGAGCGACTTGGCGAATAATTTCTGGTGGGATCAGCGGTTCATCACCCTGCACATTGACAATAATTTCGTCATCGGAAAAGCCGTAAGTGTCAATCACTTCAGCCAAACGTTCCGTGCCAGATTGATGATCGGGATTGGTCATACAAGCTTCTCCACCAGCTGCGATGACCGCTGCAGCGACATCGGGGTGGTCAGTTGCAATAATGACTCGACTGGCGCCTGATTTAATCGCTTGCTCCATGACACGAACAACCATCGGTTTACCGTGAATATCTGCTAAAGGCTTACCCGGTAATCGTGTTGAAGCGTAACGCGCAGGAATAATGACGGTAAACATAGGATTACAGTCCTTCGTCTAAAGCAACTTTACGCGCTTCGTTCTCAAGTAAAACGGGGATACCATCACGAACAGGAAAAGCGAGATGATCAAATTTGCAGATTAATTCGAGGTTTTCTTTGTTGTAACTTAGTTTGCCGTGACAGGATGGGCAAGCAACAATTTCAAGTAAACGGTGATCCATGTTTTCTCCCAAATGGATTTAAACTCACTTGGCGTCAGGATATCACATGCAGGTATCACCGTTAACTCTATTCTTGCTTATTAAGATCTCCTGCGAAGAGTGAGAGGATAGTGCAGGAGAAATATTTCTGTTAAGAATTCAATTAGTAAGCGATAACGTCTCTTGCCGTTATGCCATCTGAATTACGAGTAACAGAGAACTCGACGTTTTGACCTTCAGATAAAGATTTTATTTTTTTATTCGCAATTGACTTGGTTGTTACGAAAATATCATCGCCACCATTACGAGGTGAAATAAAGCCGTAACCTTCTTTTGCGTCAAACCATTTAACTTGGCCCATATGTAATTGAAAATTCATATTAAAACTCCTTCTTGTTCCGAGAACAATTTTTATATTTGTATCATTACTCTCTACACGTTATTCCATTTATTTTGCTGAACTATTTATTTCGATCAGTTCATTCTGACCTATCTATTCAATTCAATCTATTAACAATAATTAAGAGTAATTAACTTAACCAATTTATGCATCAAATGTTTATGCATATCTTATAACGACCCAAGTGTAGGTTTCAGGCACCACACATTTACCGTGAACTTAACAGTCTATTTTGACATTATGATGACAACACGAAATAGTAGAGTAAGTAGTGTCTTGCGAGGATAAGTGACTAACTCAAGAACGGGTCGTAAAATTAAAGCTAGCAAATAATCCACTTATTAATGTATTGCAACTTGGTACATAATAAGTAGATCTGCATCACATTGCAGGTATTATTATCTGAAATTAATCCTAAAAGCAAGCTGTTTTATTTCAGATAAGTGATTTTATTTCACTTAAGATTCGTTTTTCGCCTATTTCATCAAAATGCGCTTTCACAGGAAGATACCACCAATTGGTCTGTGCGAAGGAATGGCATTTAACAGCATCCTTTTCAGTCATCAGTAAATTTTGATTTGTTTCAGCTAAAGGAGCAAGTTGCTGCTGGCTATAAGCTTGATGATCAGAAAACGCATGAGTATTAATGAGTGTTAATCCCTTGCTTTCTAAAGAAGAGAAAAAACGAGGTGGATGACCTATTCCAGCCATCGCAACCACATTGTTAAGCTCAGTGATCGAGATTTTTTCGCCTGTAACGAGGTTCACTGCCATATCCCCTTCTAGGGACATCAGTGTTTCATTCGAGTTAGGAACACCACCATTTACAATCATGGCGTTCACTGTCTTTAATCGCCCTGCACGTTCACGCATTGGTCCCGCGGGTAACCACCAGCCATTACCAAAACGACGCTGCCCATCAATGACAACGATTTCATAGTCACGTTGCAATGCATAATGCTGTAAACCGTCGTCTGTAACAATAATATCTAATTGAAAATTATCGAGTAATGCTTTAATGGCATCACTACGTTTTGGAGCCACCGCAACAGGCGCATGAGTACGATGATAAATCAAAACTGGCTCATCACCTGCGGCTGCCGTCGTTGTCGTTTGGTCTAACACTAGTGGATAATGGTCAGATTGACCTCCATATCCACGAGAAACAACCCCAACACGAACACCTTGTTTCATGAGCGATTCAACTAGCCAAATAACCACAGGGGTTTTTCCATTTCCCCCTGCCGTTAAATTTCCCACGACCACAACAGGTACAGGGGCTTTCCATGAGCGAAATAATCCGGTTTTATAGCCAATATGACGTACTAACGTTATCACTCCATACAGAAATGATAATGGAAGCAACAAAATATAAAGCCATGATTTACCGGACCAAATTCGCTCAATCATTCTTAAATTGGATCCTATGTAATTGCGCGTATGCCCCATTTTTCGCTAATAGCGTTGAGTGGTCACCACGTTCAATGATATGACCATCTTGTACAACCAAGATTTGATCCGCATTTTCAATAGTGGATAAACGGTGAGCAATGACTAATGAAGTTCTATTCTTCTGTAATTCATCTAATGCAGCTTGAATTGCACGCTCTGATTCAGTATCCAGAGCGGATGTTGCTTCATCTAGAATCAAAATTGGTGCATCACGTAATAATGCACGAGCAATTGCAATACGCTGGCGTTGACCACCGGAAAGCATCACACCATTTTCACCAATCATCGTATCTAAGCCATTATCCAGCTTTTGGATAAAGTCCATGGCATAAGCCATTTCAGCGGCTTTTTCAATTTCTGCTCGGCTATATCGCCCATCTGTCGCATAGGCAATATTATTCGCAACAGTATCGTTGAATAAATATACATGCTGGGAAACCAGAGCCACTTGGCTACGCAATGACTCTAAGGTGTAATCACGAATATCATGCCCATCAATACGGATACTGCCCTTATCGATATCATAGAAGCGAGTAATTAAGTTAGCGATGGTCGATTTACCTGAACCCGAGCGTCCCACTAAAGCAACGGATTTGCCTGCAGGTAGCGTAAAAGAAACATCCTCTAGTGCAGGGTGCTCTTTGGTTTGATAAGTAAACGTGACTGAGTCGAACTCAATATCACCTTTCACTTGAGTCAGAACTTTCGTTCCTTCATCTTTTTCTTTTTCAGTATCTAAAATCGCAAATAACGTTTGGCAAGCTGCCATTCCACGCTGGAATTGCGCATTAACGTTAGTTAGAGACTTAAGTGGGCGCATTAACGCAAACATGGACGAGAAAACAACACCTATCGTACCTGGTGATAATTGCTCTTTAATTTCAGGGAAGCTTGCTGCGTACAAAACAAACGCTAATGCAAAAGAGGCAATCATCTGAACAATAGGGTCAGAAATAGCTGAGGCGCTAACCATCTTCATATTTTGACGGCGCATATTATTGCTGACTTTATCAAAACGTTCAGTTTCGACTTTCTGCCCACCAAAAATGAGGACTTCTTTATGCCCTTTAAGCATCTGCTCAGCGCTAGTCGTCACATGTCCCATACCCGTTTGCATGTTTTTGCTAATTTTACGAAAACGCTTAGAAACTACTCGGATGGTGATAGAGACGACAGGGGCAATAGCAATCAAAATCAACGACAATTGCCAGCTGTTATAAAACATAATACCAAATAACGCGATGATATAAGTTCCTTCGCGAATAATGGTAATGAGGGCACCGGAAGCCGAAGATGCAACCTGCTCTGAATCATAGGTAATACGCGATAATAAAGTCCCTGTGGATTGCTGGTCAAAATAGCTCACCGGCATTCCCATCATATGACCAAATAATTTGCGGCGCATACTCATCACTACTTTTCCTGACACCCAAGAAACGCAGTATGTAGAGACGAAACTTGAAGATCCACGCACGATCATCAAGCCCAAAATTGCCAACGGTAACCACTTCAATGTGTTGTTATCCGCTTTACCAAAACCGTCATCTAATAATGGTTTCAATAAAGAAATCATAAACGCATCACCTGCGGCGTTGATGATAAGAGCAATTGCTGCAACAACTAATCCAATTTTAAAAGGAGCAATGGTTGGCCATAGGCGCTTAAATGTTTGCTTTGTCGATAGGTCTTGATCATTCATGCTTTTATTACCAGACTTAATGTAAGCGCACTATTCTACAAGGGAAATTGGCGATCACCAAACCACAGATGATACCAACGTGGATTAATTTCTTTTCTGTAACGCAAAATTTCCATTTTTTCTTTTTTAAAACATATTGTTACCTGCCCCTCCTCCGCCGTATTTAGCCACTGAATATTCTTTTTAGCATAGCGCAAATAGACTTTATCTGATGGAATTTTCCATGGGCTATATCTCGCAGAGGAAACTAATGCCAACGTTGGCTGTACTTTTCGTATAAATAACGGTGTAGAAGATGTATTACTCCCATGATGAGGAACAAATAAAATATCCGCTTTGAGCTGCCCATCATTTTGTAATACTAACTTTTTTTCACCTTGTTTTTCCAAATCACCCGTAAGCAATAGTCGCCGATGCCCATCACTAACCTGAATGACACAAGAGTCATTATTGTGCGATATCTCAGCTAATTTCTCGGGCCACAATACTTCGAACCTTAACATTCCCCATTGCCAACGTTGTCCTTGATAACAAGGAAGATGATTGAGCTGACCAAAACTGCTACGTAGATTTAACCATGGATATGCTTCAATTAAATCGGAGATACCACCAGTATGATCAAGGTGATTATGACTTAAGATTACGTTAATAGGCGTGATTTGATGATGCTTTAAGAAAGGGATAATTTGCCGTTTAGCGTTGCTTCCATCACGCCAGCGGTTTCCCGTATCATATAAAACCCCTTGTTGATTTTGCACCATAACCACAGCAAGCCCATGCCCAATATCCAACATGGTTAAGCACCAGTCATGCTCTTCGTGCTGGCTTTGGCTCTTAGTGAAAAATAATAAAAAACCAATGCAACTTAATAAACCAAGGTAATTTTTATACCAACCAAATAATATAATAAAAGCAAATACCCAACAAAAAAACACGGTGTAAATAGACATTGTGTTAATTTCAATCCAAAACCCGCTTAAATATGTCAGCGGCCTTAGCCCAAACTCAAGGATATTATCTATTAATCCGAAAGCAACATTATGCCAAGCGCTAAGAGGCAACAATAGCGTGCTAAAAATAACGGGTACTACTCCCCAAGTAATAAGAGGAACAAACCATAAGTTTGCAAATAAGCTCATGACATTAATGCCGTTAAACAGCAATACTTGAATAGGTATTAGTAAAATCAATAAACCAATTTGCAGATGAATTAGTGGCACTATTTTTCCCATGATTGGATGACAACTCAACGTAGACGAAATGGGAAAAACACGAAACCAATACAGAATAGCTAATACAGCAAAGCTTGATAACCAAAAGCTATCGGAAAGGATGGCAAGCGGATCAAACAATAAAATCCCAGCAATACTCCATAACGCCCATTGCCACGGAAAACAGAAAAATGGCTGCTTACGAACATAAATCCAAAGTAACAATGCAAATACAGCGCGAGTTGCTGGAATCGCAAAATTCGACAACCAAGCATAGAGTAAGGCAAATATAACGCCTGAAAATAATGGTAAATTCTCACCTATCCATTTAACGGGTAGAAAAAATTGCAATAAGCGAGCGCATAAGTAACCAATTAAATAGGCGATTCCAATATGCAATCCAGAGATTGCGATCAAGTGTGTCAATCCTGTTGATTGCAATAATTGTATATGTTCGACAGAAAGCCGTCCTCTTTCCCCAAACATTAACGCATAAATAATTCCATGATTTTGTCGTGTCGAAAGTATTTCACGGAACTGGTCAATAATTTTTTGCCGTAGAGAACATTGCTGACCAACTTGTACAGCTTGTTTGACTTTTAGTGTACCGATGACTCGTTGAGCAATGAAATGCCTTTGCAGATCAAATCCGCCCTCATTCAGAGAAGCATGAACTGGATTTAGCTTGCCAACAACCCTCCATTGCTGCCCTGCACATACTTTTTCATGATTATTTTGTTTTAAATTCAATGAAGCATAGAGCGGAGGAAAAATTCGTATTCCATCGACTCTGTCTATTCTCGCTCTCTTTTTAGCATCATCCTGATTGAGTGGGATGCTAACAATCGTAATATCCCATTGCCGATGAGCACTACTTAGAAAGTCGATTTTCTTTCGCACTTCAACACCATGCCAGCAAGCCCAAAGGAACCCCGCGCCCATTAATGCCAAAAATCGAATGCGCTTATTGCGCCAAATAATAACCAAAGTGACTAGCAGAATAATGCCGACCACTAAATAGTGACTAGAACTAGGAATATTTTGCAAGAAAAGTAGCGGTAACGTACCGATAATCAGTGCAATAGAGGCTTCTGTATAAGAGAGCGTATTTTGGTAATACTGGCTATAGTTTCCCATTGACCTTAAACCTACCTACGATTATTCCTGTGCAGATAAGTTAAAGGCATCCTCAGGGATTCAATAACCCTGTAAGTAAAAATTTAAAGCGTGATTCCAAAATGATGTGTAATGCAAAAGAATTAAAAAATTGAGCTGCGAAGCGCTTCGCAAAAATAGCCACAAATGATGGATTAATTAAGGTATTCGAGAAAAATATAGGGAAAATTGAAAGGGTAGATTGTAGAAATAAAAAAAAACAGCGCTATATCAATATAGGCGCTGTTTTATAGTAATAATTAAGATTTACAGTCGATTATTGGCCGTAAATATTTACACGGTCGCGTAACTCTTTACCTGGTTTAAAGTGGGGAACATATTTACCTTCCAGTTCCACTTTATCACCTGTTTTTGGGTTACGGCCAACACGTGGAGCACGGTAGTGAAGAGAAAAACTGCCGAATCCACGGACTTCAATACGCTCGCCTTCAGCTAACGTATCAGCCATATGCTCAAGTATTTCCTTTACAGCTTCCTCAACGGTTTTCGCTGAAAGATGAGACTGCTGGCTAGCCAGTCTTTCAATTAATTCAGACTTGGTCATAGTACCTCCCTAAACTACCGATACAAAGGGGTAACCGAAGTTACCCCCACTTAATTATTCGCCTTTAGCTGCTTTGAAAGCTTCAGCCATTGCATTGTTGCCAAATGCAGTATCTTCTTGCTTGTTCACAGCTGCGACAGCGTCTTTCTCATCAGCTTCGTCTTTAGCGCGAACAGACAGGTTGATTACACGGTTTTTACGGTCAACACCAGTGTATTTAGCTTCAACATCATCACCAACGTTCAGAACCAGAGTTGCATCTTCAACACGGTCACGTGAAGCTTCTGATGCACGCAGGTAACCTTCAACGCCCAGAGTCAGCTCTACAGTTGCACCTTTAGCATCAACTGCGATTACTTTACCAGTAACGATTGCGCCTTTCTTGGTTGCTGCCAGGTAGTTGTTGAATGGATCTTCAGCTAACTGTTTAACGCCCAGAGAGATACGCTCACGCTCTGCGTCGACTTGCAGAACAACAGCTGCGATTTCGTCACCTTTTTTGTAGTCACGAACTGCTTCTTCGCCTGCAACGTTCCAGGAGATGTCAGACAGGTGAACCAGGCCATCGATGCCGCCGTCCAGACCAATGAAGATACCAAAGTCAGTGATTGACTTGATCTTACCTTCAACACGGTCGCCTTTGTTGTGAGTCTCAGCGAATTGCTGCCATGGGTTAGATTTGCATTGTTTCAGGCCTAAGGAGATACGACGACGTTCTTCATCGATATCCAGAACCATAACTTCAACAACATCACCAACGTTAACAACTTTAGATGGGTGGATGTTTTTGTTAGTCCAATCCATTTCTGAAACGTGAACCAGACCTTCAACGCCTTCTTCGATTTCTACGAAGCAACCGTAGTCAGTCAGGTTAGTAACGCGACCAGTCAGTTTAGTACCTTCTGGGTAACGTTTAGCGATTGCGACCCAAGGATCTTCGCCCAGTTGTTTCAGACCCAGAGAAACACGAGTGCGCTCACGGTCGAATTTCAGAACTTTAACATTGATTTCATCACCAACGTTGACGATTTCGCTTGGGTGTTTAACACGTTTCCAAGCCATGTCAGTGATGTGCAGCAGGCCGTCAACACCGCCCAGATCAACGAATGCACCGTAGTCAGTAAGGTTCTTAACGATACCTTTAACTTCCATGCCTTCTTGCAGGTTTTCCAGCAGTTGATCGCGCTCAGCGCTGCTTTCAGATTCAATTACAGCACGACGAGAAACAACAACGTTGTTGCGTTTCTGATCCAGCTTGATTACTTTGAACTCAAGCTCTTTGCCTTCCAAGTGCGTAGTATCACGAACTGGGCGTACATCTACCAGTGAACCTGGTAAGAAAGCACGAATGCCGTTCAGTTCTACAGTGAAACCACCTTTAACTTTACCGTTGATAACACCAGTTACAGTTTCAGCTTCTTCGTAAGCTTTTTCCAGCATCAGCCATGCTTCATGACGTTTAGCTTTCTCACGAGACAGAATAGTTTCACCGAAACCATCTTCTACTGCATCCAGAGCTACATCGATTTCGTCGCCAACTTGGATTTCCAGCTCACCCTGAGCATTTTTGAACTGTTCTACTGGGATAGCAGATTCTGATTTAAGACCTGCGTCTACCAGGACTACGTCTTTATCGATAGCAACTACTGTACCGCGTACAATAGAACCAGGACGAGTTTCAATATTCTGCAGGGATTCTTCAAAGAGTTGAGCAAAAGATTCAGTCATATTAATGATCTTCAAGTGTCTTATATTAACGTCCATCTAGCATCCCGCCAAATGGGGTTGTTTCACATACCCCACAACATTCCTTGTCGCAAGGTTTTAACCATGCTAGAAAATAACCAGCATGGAGGTAATTGCGTATATTATCTAATTATAAGCTAAAATAAAGCCTATTATCACGATAATTGTAGAATTTTTTTCGCGTAGGTGCGTGCTTTTTCAATAACTTCCTCAATAGACATACTTGTGGAATCCAGCACTAACGCATCTTTAGCGGCAATAAGAGGAGCAACCGGACGGTTACGATCCCGATAATCGCGCTCTTGAATTTCGGTCAAAAGTCGCTCAAAGTTAACATCAAACCCTTTCTCCTGCAACTGCTTCATCCGGCGATGAGCTCGCTCCTCGGCGGAGGCATCCAGAAAAATTTTCACTGGCGCATCAGGAAAAACCACCGTACCCATATCACGACCATCAGCGATTAAACCGGGCATCATTCTAAATGCTCGTTGGCGTCTTAACAGTGCTTCTCGCACACGTGGGAACGTGGCTGTTTGAGATGCGGTGTTCCCGACGGTTTCTTGCCTAATTTCATTAGACACATCTTCACCTTCGAGAATAACTTTTAAACGATTTTCTTCAGGTACAAAACGCACATCTAAATTTGCAGCTAAAGGCACTAAAGCATCTTCAGATTGAATATCGACGTGGTGATGCAGAGCCGCTAACGCTAATACGCGGTAAATCGCACCAGAGTCTAATAATTGCCATCCAAATTCATTTGCTAATGCTTGGCAAAGAGTACCTTTACCCGCTCCGCTTGGTCCATCAACGGTGATTACAGGGGCGATAGCCACCATAAAAAATCTCCTTTCCTGCAAATAGCTTCAGCTACCCGCAATTAAAATCTGTGGGAGTATTATACCTACTCATCGATATTGTGAAATACGCAGGTGAGTTTGTTACAAATAAAAATAGATGAAGGTAAGGAAAATGAAAGGAAAAAATTGGTTGATAACACATTGATGTTAATCAACCAATCCAATTCAGTTAGTGACTTAATCGTGCGAGTTGCTGGAAATAATCAGGGAAAGTTTTTGCTGTACAACCCGGATCTAGAATCGTCACAGGGGTATCGGAAAGCGCTACCAATGAAAAGCACATTGCAATACGATGGTCATTATAGGTTTCGATTTCAGCGTGTTTTATCTGGGCTGGTGGTACGACACGGATAAAATCATGCCCTTCTTCTACTTCCGCGCCCACTTTACGCAGTTCGGTCGCCATTGCATATAAGCGATCTGTTTCTTTTACTCGCCAGTTATAAATATTACGAATAACTGTCTCGCCCTTTGCAAATAGAGCGACCGTTCCGATAGTCATCGCTGCATCTGGAATAGCGTTCATATCCATATCAATGCCGTTCAGAGTGCCACGCTCACATTCAACGTAATCATCCCCCCAGCGGATAATTGCGCCCATTTTTTCCAAAACGTTAGCGAACTTAGTATCACCCTGTAAGCTATTACGGCCGATCCCAGTGACTCGGACTACGCCGCCTTTAATCGCTGCTGCGGCTAGGAAATAGGAAGCGGAAGACGCATCCCCCTCGACAAGGTACTCACCCGGGGATACATACTGCTGCTGACCTTTAATCACAAATTTTTGGTATTGATGATTTTCAACATCCACACCAAAGGTTTTCATTAATGCCAGCGTAATGTCGATATACGGCTTGGAAACCAAATCACCCGCAATAGTAATTACCGTGTCCTGAGAAGCTAAAGGCGCTGCCATTAGTAATGCGGTTAAAAATTGGCTAGAAACTGAGCCATCTACGGAAATATTCCCACCGATAAAGCCGCCGTTTAAGCGCATCGGAGGGTAATTTTCTTGTTCAAGATAATCAATATCAGCACCGCCTTCTCTTAAGGCATCAACTAAGTGACCGATTGGGCGCTCTTTCATTCTAGGCTCGCCTGTCAGCACAATATTATTTGCGCATAATGACAGTGCTGCTGTTAATGGACGCATCGCGGTGCCCGCATTACCTAAAAAGATCTCAAGCTCACCTTGATGAGATAAACAGCCATTTATCCCTTCAACTTGGCAACGAGTTTTATCTTCAGATAATTGATATTTAACACCTAGTAGGCTTAATGCATTCAGCATATGGCGAATATCATCACTGTCTAATAAGTTAGTCAGTACCGTGGTGCCTTTTGCCATGGCGGCTAATAGAAGTGCGCGGTTGGAGACACTTTTTGACCCCGGCAGATTAATGGTGCCATTAATTGAAGAAATTGGTTGTAATGTCAGGGATTGCATGAAAAGTGATTTCTCCGATGTGATTTGCTACTTTTTTATCGTTATTTAAATTAATAAGCCGACTCGTTCTTCCTGAGCAAATCGGCTTGACTACTAGTACATCATAAATTAGGCATGATGGCGTTCAAAATCAGCCATAAAGTCGACTAACGCCTGAACACCCGCCAGCGGCATTGCATTATAAATAGATGCGCGCATTCCGCCTGAAACCTTGTGGCCTTTTAGTGATAATAACCCTTGGTTTTTAGCATCTTCGATAAATGTTGCATCCAATGCAGGATTTTGCATTTGGAATGGTACGTTCATCCAAGAGCGGTTTTCTACCGCGACGCGGTTAATATAGAATTCACTGTCATCAATTGCGCTATACAGTAACTGTGATTTTTCATAGTTACGCTTTGCAATTTCCTGCAATCCGCCTTGCTCTTTTAACCATTTGAAAACCATACCCGCTAAATACCAAGCAAAAGTTGGCGGAGTATTGAACATGGATTCATATTGCGCAAGTATCGTGTAATCGAAAACAGATGGCGTTTGAGGTGAAGCTTTGCCTAGTAGGTCTTCACGAATGATAACCAGCGTTAAACCTGCTGGACCAATATTTTTCTGTGCACCGGCATAAATCACACCATAGCGACTTACATCGATAGGTTTAGATAAAATCGCAGATGAATAGTCAGCAACAATAATTTTGTCCGCAGGGAAATCAGGCTCTTCATGGATAGCTAAGCCACCAATGGTTTCATTCGGGCAATAATGAACATAGGCTGCATCTTTGCTTAATGGCCATTCGCTCATTGGTTTGATGCTGACAACACCGTTATTTTCTTGAACGACATCAATAACATTCGGTGTGCAATATTTTTGAGCTTCTTTGGCTGCCGATTCAGACCAATAGCCACTGACAATGTAGTCAGCTGTCGTTTTATCGCCTAACAGGTTCATTGGCAGTGTAGCAAAGTGAGCACGAGCACCACCATGACAGAATAAAACTTTATAGTTATCAGGGATATTTAATAAATCGCGTAAATCTTGTTCTGCTTCTTTCGCAACTTCAATAAAATCCTTCCCGCGATGGCTCACTTCCATCACAGAAACCCCTAAACCTTTCCAGTTACAAAATTCTTGCTCTGCACGGCGCATGACTTCAATGGGTAACATTGCCGGCCCTGCGCTAAAATTATAAACCTGACTCATTGACCTTACCTACCTTCAATATTGTTAGTTAACATCACTCAGATACCTAAAGTTGTATCATTCCGTGCCACTAGCTGCAACGGTTATTACGTATCGATGACAAAAACAAAAGGTCAAATTTGAAGGGTAAAAAAAGAAAACAATTTTGTTAATAGCGTCACAGAATCAGCTACCGCAATTTTATGAAGTAATGTGTGCTAAAAAGGGGATAAAATCTCGAATCTGATTTATTTTGTAGTCGGGGATTTAATGATGAAAAGCGGGCGATTACCACCCGCTTTAAAGACAATAATTAGCTAATGACTTTACTGACGATTTCAATCGCTTCTTTCTCAATCAAGTGAAGATGTTCTTCACCACGGAAGCTTTCACAGTAAATTTTGTAGGCTTCTTCAGTACCTGATGGGCGAGCGGCAAACCAACCATAGTCAGTCATGATTTTTAACCCACCAATTGATGCACCGTTGCCCGGAGCCGCCGTTAAACGCTGAGTAATTTTATCACCCGCAAGTGTGCCTGCTGATACCATTTCTGGCGACAATTTGCTTAACTTAGCTTTCTGCTCGTGGGTCGCTTTCGCTTGGATACGACTGTAGATTGGTGCCCCAAATTTTTCAGCGAGTTTATTATAACGCTGCTGAGGGTTTTCCCCTGTTACTGCTGTAATTTCTGCAGCAAGCAGACATAAAATAATTCCGTCTTTATCCGTCGACCATGGCGTGCCATCAAATTTTAAAAATGAAGCACCAGCACTCTCTTCACCACCAAAACCAAGGCTGCCGTTAAATAAACCATCCACAAACCATTTAAAACCGACAGGCACTTCAATGAGTTCACGGCCAATATCATTAACAACACGGTCAATCATGGCGCTGGAAACTAACGTTTTACCTACAGCAACTTCTTTGCCCCATTGAGGGCGGTGCTGGAATAGATAATCAATAGCAACAGCAAGATAGTGGTTAGGATTCATTAACCCGCTTGGGGTAACAATACCGTGGCGATCATAATCCGGATCGTTCGCAAATGCTAAATCAAACTTTTCCTTCATGCCCAGCAAGCCTGCCATCGCCCAACGAGATGAACAGTCCATGCGGATCACACCATCGTGGTCTAATGGCATAAAGCGGAATGTTTGGTCTAGCTGGTCATTAACAATTTCAATATCTAATTGATAATACTCTGCAATTTTTTTCCAGTATTCAATACCGGAACCACCCAGAGGGTCGACACCGATTTTTAATCCTGATTTTTGGATAGCTTGCATATCCACAACTTCGCCGAGCGCACGAACATATGGCATCACCAGATCTTGTTCTGTTACAAAACCACTCGCCATTGCATCAGCAAAATCTAAGCACTTCACGCCATCAAGATCGGCTGCAAGTAACTGATTAGCATTCTGCTCAATAACCGATGTTAAATCTGTATCTGCAGGACCACCGTTAGCTGGATTGTATTTAATTCCGCCATCTTCTGGTGGATTATGGGATGGTGTAATTACGATGCCATCGGCAACATCTTGATGTGCATTGTTATAGCTTAAAATTGCGTGGGAGATAGCCGGAGTTGGGGTAAAACCGTTATCTTCTTGAACAATAACATGAACTTGGTTAGCTGCTAATACTTCAATCACCGACATAAAAGCCGCTTCTGACAAAGCATGGGTATCTTTACCCACATAACAAGGTCCTGTTACTCCTTGCTGCTTACGCAGATCCGCTATCGCTTGAGCGATTGCCAGAATGTGATTTTCATTAAAGTTGTTACGCAGCGAACTACCACGGTGCCCAGAAGTCCCAAACTTGACGGCCTGAGAAGACACATCGGGATCTGGCTGTTGGGTATAATATTGAGCCGTTAACTGAGCAACGTTAATCAAATCACTTTGAAATGGAAGCTGCCCTGCTCGTTCATGAATTGCCACTTGTTATCTCCCAAAGCACTGATGCTTAGCGTGAAACACCAGTGACTTCACAATGTTTAGATGACTATCAAGGTTAGATAGCATTACTAAGATTAGATAGTATTTACCAAAGTTAAATCGTATTGCCGACTTTTTCGATGACATTCGCTGGGAAGTTCATCTCTTGCATAATCGCATCAATCATACTGCGCTTGCGATTAGTGTTGGTATTGGTGATAACCCAATACGGCGTGCCCGGTATATGGCGAGGTTTTGATTGCTTGCCCGCAGCCAGTAGTGTTTGCTCATCACCAGCAAAATAAACACGGGTACGACCATGCATGGATTCTGTTGCGCTCTCAAAGCTTTTCGCATCTAAGCTATATAGCGTTGAAAGAATTAGCATAAAGCGATCAATTGCCTTATTTTTTTCTGCATAAGCATCAGATAATAATAATTCTCTGATCACTCTCACAGGGTTTTGAGCAACCACCTTGGTATTCATCACCGGCACATCTTGTGACGCTAACGGTGCTACACTCACTTCTTTTGCGGGTACTGGCTGCTGCGCGGATTTGAAATTTAGCATACGGCGTAAAATATCCGATGCACTTTCACCGATATGCTGTGTGTGACTTGCAATATAGCGGTAAAGCTCTTCATCAACTTCTATCGTTTTCATTTTTTCCCAGTACTTTCTTAATCTAAAATTCGCGCCAGATTATAAGCCAGATTTAAAAAAAACAAAACAATTAAAATTTCAATAACTTAAAACAAACAACGAGTTAAGTTTCATGGGATTTCAGTAGGTTACCTTGTTATGATTATACAGATTTGGTTTTTTGGCATCACCATGCCATGATAAGTCTTCAATCTGACAAACAACATCAATCGTAGTCCAAATATGACCGAATTACTCAATTATACAATCCATAAACCTGAAAATCCGATCACCGTCACCCCCGTCGTTTTGATCCATGGACTCTTTGGTGACCTGAATAATTTAGGTGTTTTAGGTCGTGACTTACAAAACTATTTCAATACTATTCAAATCGATGTACGCAATCATGGTGACTCATTTCGTTCTGACGAAATGGAATACCAACAAATGGCCGAAGATGTGATTTCACTCGTAAAATCCCTTGGTTACGACAATGCCATTCTTATTGGACATTCTATGGGTGGAAAAATTGCCATGGCTGCCAGTGAAATAGCACCTGATTTCATCGAAAAAATTGTGGCCATCGATATCGCACCTGTCGCTTACAACGTTCGCCGCCATGACGAAATTATTGCAGCGCTAGAAGCAACAACTCAAGCGCACGCTAAAACCCGTCAAGAGGCTAGCGGCATTATGCGCAAATTCATTCCCGAAGAAGGTGTCATTCAATTCTTACTAAAATCCTTTAAACAAGGTGAGTGGAAATTCAACCTTTCGGCAATCAAAGCTAACTATGAAAAGATCATCGGGTGGAAAACGGTGCCTGCATGGGATAAACCCGTGTTACTGATCCCCGGCGGAAACTCACCCTATGTTCAAGCCGAGTACCGCGACAGCATTGCAGCTCAGTTTCCTCAAGCCAAAGCTTGGGTGGTTGCTGATGCTGGGCATTGGGTTCATGCCGAAAAGCCGGAGCATGTACTACGAGCGATTCACCGATTTTTAGCTATTCACGACTAATCTATCCGCCTTGACTCCCACAATCCTGATATTGAATATTCAAATCTTCAATATCAGGATAAAAGACATCCACTAAATATATTCATATTCAAATAATAAGACGAACTTCAATACACTTGTAATTATGATGACTGTATTATCTACCTTGACTAAATAATTATATTTTTCAAATCGATATATACACAGACATTATTAAATATACAGGATGATGAATATACACAATGGAAAGTGTCAAAACACAATCAACATTATATTTTATTAGCGTTATTGCAAAACTTTCTGGCGAAATTGATTATGATGATTTCAAACAGAAAACAGAGAATATAAATCAAATTCAAGATTATATTAAAACAATAAAAGATAATTATCAGATTAAATGCAAGAACAAGCATCAGCGCGATAAAAGTATCACAAAACTACCATCCCCTACCATTCTTTATGATAACAATGGTCATGCTTTTCTGTTAGCTAATCATAATCAAGAACAAGTACTCATTCAGCGTTTTGGTCATCCTGCGCCTGAAATATGGAGCCATGAAGAGCTACAGAAAAATTGGAATGGGAATTGGCTTCACGTCAAAGTTAAACAAGGAAAATTCGATATTTCATGGTTCCAAACGGAATTTATGAAGTACCGTACAATCATCACTTGGGTATTAGTTTTCTCTTTTATTTTACAAATATTAGCGCTAGCCGCCCCCATTGTGATGCAGGTTATTATGGATAAGGTACTTATTCATAATAGTTTATCAACCTTGGATGTTTTAATTTTCGGTTTAATCGTCGCGGCGATTATTGAAGTCATCTTAAAAGGGCTGCGAGAATATATTTATAATCATACCGTCAATCGAATTGATATGACGTTAGGATTAAAGTTAGTTAATCACTTATTGCACCTGCCTATTTCATTTTTTAAAAATCGACAAATTGGTGCCATTGTTACTCGAGTTAAAGAATTGGAAACTATTCGCGAATTCTTAACCAGTAGCTTTTTCACTCTGTGTGTCGATGTTCTGTTCTTGTTCGTTTTCATCTATGTAATGAACTTGCTTTCCAGCACCCTCACCTTACTTTTCCTCTGTTCTATTCCCTGTTATTTATTGGTTGCTTGGTGGCTCACACCGAAAATTGAAGCCGCAGCGCAGCAACAGTTTGCCAATATTGCAGTGAATACCTCATTCTTGACAGAAAGCGTTAATGGGATTGAAACCGCCAAGAGCTTATCCATTGAACCGAGCTTTACCCGTCGTTGGGATAAACAAACGGCAGATATGAGCCAAACCAATTTTGTGTCTGGGCAAATCAGTTCACGCTCTGAACATATTGTCATGGTCATTGAAAAGGTGACGAGCGCTATCATTTTATGGGTTGGCGCATCTGAAGTTCTTGCACTGCAATTGACTATTGGGCAATTCATTGCCTTTCATATGATGGTCAACCATGCAAACCAACCCCTCGTGAAATTAGTGAAATTATGGGGAGATTATATTCGTACCAAAGTGGCGGTCGAAAAGCTGTCTCAAATCATCAATCTTCCGCAAGAACAGAGCAAAAAAGGAAATGAATCTCGACTCAGTGGCAATATTCAATTGCATAACATTAGCTTCCGTTATCAACCTAATATGCCGACCGTCCTCAATAACTTTAACCTTTCAATAAAAGCCGGGGAAACCATTGGTATTGTAGGCACATCAGGCTCAGGGAAAAGTACTCTCGCTCGGCTAATTTTGCGTTTATACACCCCAGAAAAAGGGGGAATCTATCTTGATGGAACACCAATTACAGCACTTAGCCTTGCTTCCCTAAGGCAGCAAATTGGTATTGTTTTGCAAGAGAATTTTCTATTTCATCAGTCTGTTTTCGACAACATTGCTCAAACTCGCCCTAATGCCTCGATGGATGAGGTTGTGAATGCCGCAAAAATGGCGGGTGCCCACGATTTCATCCTTAAACTACCAATGGGCTATGACACAATCTTAGCCGAAGGCGGTTCCTCTCTTTCTGGAGGGCAGCGCCAACGCATCGCCATTGCCAGAACACTGTTATCGGATCCGAAAATCATTATTTTCGATGAGGCCACCAGCGCCTTAGATGATGAATCCCAAGCTATCATCCAAGAAAATATGCAAGAAATAGCCAAAGGACGTACCGTAATTACTATTGCCCACCGCCTTTCGACGATCCGTAATCACCAGAGAATTATCGTAATGCAGCAAGGGCAAATTGTTGAGCAAGGCAGCCATCAACAATTAATCGAGAACAATCAATTCTATACACATTTATGGACGCTTCAGCAGTCTCTTAAATAATGACACGGATGTTAACCATGAAAAAAAAACCAGCGCTCTCTCGCTATAACAGTTTTCTACCTGCACATTTAGCTATTCTAAAAACACCGCCTTCTTATTTGGCATTTACCATAGCCATCAGTATTAGTGTTGGTATTTTTATCGCTATTGCTTGGTCTTATTTTGGCAAATTAGATGTTCAAGCGACTACTCAAGGAAAACTCATCGTTTCGGGTCGCACCCAAACCATTCAAGCTTTTGAATTAAGCCGCTTACAGCAAATTCACGTTGAAGATGGGCAACAGGTAAAGCAAGGGGATCCACTGCTCAGCGTTAAAGTATTAGGCGTAGACCAAGATATCCTTAGTCAGCACTACCAAAAAAACTTTCACGCCAGTGAAGAAATGATCCACCATGCCCTACTCAACCAGCAATCCATTGAAATTTCTGCTTATTACAGCCAGTTATCAGCTGCTGAGCAAACTCAAGCACAACTCAGCTATCAAACCATTAAAAAAGAGTATGAAACCTTACTCAACGAAATAACCAATGAAATTCAGCTTAATCGCGTTAACTTTCAAGCAAGAGAACGAGAGTTAAAAGACATCAATATCTTAATGAATAATATTAAAAAACGGCTCGATGCGCATACCGCCCTGAGTCAAAAACAGTTAATCAGTCAAAAAGAATTTTTAGAACAGGAGCGCGAATTACTGCTCGCAAGAAAAGAAAAAACCACCAAACAATCCGAACTCTCTATATTAAATAGCCAACATCATGCTTTGCTCGAAAAGCAAGATAGGATTAATGCGCAAAAACACCAAGAATGGCATGAGAAATATCAGCAAGCTAAATTCAAATTTGTTTCTCTTGAACAGGAATTGATTAAAAACCAAGAGAGAAATCAGCTTGAAGTTATTCGTGCTCCAGTAGATGGGACCGTGCAACAAATTGCGGTTTATACCCTTGGAGCTGTATTACAACCAGCACAGCAATTGATGGTTATTGTGCCCAATAATCATGTGCAATTAGCTGAAGTCAAAATACTGAATAAAGATATCGGCTTTATTCAAGAAGGTTTAAAAGCGGATGTCAAAATTGACGCCTTCCCTTATACCCGCTATGGGACTATCGAAGGCGAGGTATTGTCCATTTCCCGCGATAGCACGCAAGATGACAATCTAGGTCTCGTCTATTTAGCGCAAATTGGTTTAAGCAGCAAACAGCTATTGGTGGAAGGCGAGCAAATTGAAATGACTCCAGGCTTGTCTATTGTCGCTGAAATAAAAACAGATAAACGACGATTAATTGACTACCTATTAAGCCCAATTAACGAATATACCGCCACAGCCATGAGAGAGAAGTAATCGATGGAACAGCAAAATAACAATGGCTTGGAAGCCTTAATATGGATTGCTAATCATTTTCAAAAAAATGTCACTCAAGAACAATTAATGCATGCCATTGGTATGCAGAATGACTCCCCCACAGATTTTGAAATTAGACAATGTGCACAGATTATTGGTTATGAAACAGAGCTCATTTCTCTCACTCGACAACAGATGCAGGATATTCCATTACCTGCTTTGGTGTTGATTAATCAACGCTGGCATATTATCACCCAAAATTCACCACTCACCGTGATTTCTCCCAAAGGAGACGGTGAGGAATCATGGGATAAATCCACCGAATACAATTACTCCGTCATTTTAATTAAAGAGCAGTTGGAGAAAGAACAAAAAAGAGCGTTTGGCATCAGTTGGTTTATTCCATCTATTATTCGCCAACGTTTTAAACTCAAAAATGTCTTTATTCTTGCCGCAATTGTGCAATTTTTTGCGCTGGTAAGCCCTCTACTATTTCAAAACTTAATCGATAAAGTGCTTGTCGGGCGCAGCTTGCCTAATTTACATGTTATTGCCTTAGGAATATTAGCCATTGCTATTGCAGAACCTGTTTACAGCTTTATTCGTAATAAAGTTTTTAGCCATACAAGTACACAAATTAGTGCTGAACTTTCGGGAAAAATTTATCGTCATTTAATGGCACTGCCGCTTAATTACTTTAAATTAAGATCCACAGGTAAAATCATTGCACGTGTCCGTGAATTAGCCCATATACGCCAATTTTTGACTGGCTCAACACTGATGCTGTTTATTGATTTTATCTTTGTCATCCTTTTTATCGCTGTCTTATTTTCGTATAGCAGCCTGATGACATGGACACTAGTAGGCTCTATGGGGGTCTTTTTTGTTTTGTGGATGATATTAGGTCCAATCATTCGTCAGCAGACGGAAAAATCCTACCAAGCCGATGAAAACGGGCTTACATTTTTAACTGAATCAATAACTGGTATCGAAACCGTAAAAACAACAGCAACTGAAAAATACTTTTTCCAACGTTGGCAAAAATTACTCAGTCAGCAATTGAGTCAAGGTTTCAAAGTTTCCATGCGTAGTGTGGTGGCAACACAGTTAATGACGTTAGTTAGTAAAGTGACTACCGCTATTCTACTCTGGCTTGGCGTTAATGAGGTTTTGGCTGGAAATATCACGCCAGGAGAACTTGTCGCTTTCAATATGTTAAGTGCTCACGTTACTCAGCCTATTCTACGCTTTGCTCAAATTTGGCAAGACTTCCAACATACCATTATTTCTCTGCGTCGCGTTGGTGATATTCTTGATAAACCTATTGAAAATGAACGACAAGGCATTGCCAGCTCAAGCACCATTCAAGGGGAAATTGAGTTTCAAAATATCCGCTTTCGCTATCAACCTGAAACCCCTGAAGTGCTAAGTAACCTGACGTTATCCATCAAAGCCGGGGAATTTATTGGTATCACAGGGCCATCTGGTTCAGGAAAAAGCACCCTCACCAAATTGTTACAGCGGCTATATATTCCTCAACATGGGCAAGTTATTGTGGATGGAATGGATTTAGCGGTGACAGATACTGTCGCGTTACGCTGCCGAATGAGTGTCGTCCTTCAAGAAAGCACCCTTTTTGTAGGAACAATTGCAGAAAATATCCGATTAAGTTACCCACAAGCGAGCGAAGAGCAATTAGTCCATGCTGCAAAATTGGCTGGAGCCTATGAGTTTATTATGTCTCTGCCTGAAAACTTTAATTATCATTTATCTGAAAAAGGGTTAAATCTCTCTGGCGGTCAACGTCAGCGTATTGCTCTTGCTCGAGCCTTAATTACTGAACCTGATATTTTAATTCTCGATGAAGCCACCTCTGCGCTGGATTACGAATCAGAATCTGCCATCATGAAAAATATGCCGTTAATCACGCAAGGCAGAACTGTGATTAGCATTGCGCATCGTCTCAATACTATTATGAACGCCGATAAAATTTACGTGATACGAGATGGTGAAGTCGCCGAAGCGGAAACTCATCAGAACCTTCTAAAACTGAATGGCCTTTATGCCAATTTATGGCAACAACAGACGCGTTAACCTGAAGAAAAAAGCATCACTTACTCTTTGGGTGATGCTTTTTTCTTAAAAGTGCTTTTTTTTTAATCTATTAGATGAATTAGCGGGGTATGCACCTATGGTACTAGGGGTTCAGCTAGGGTATCATTGCCCGCTGAATTACTGGCACACCCCTTCCGTTAGCAATAGTAGATATGGCAAAAGAACAAACTGACCGCACCACACTGGATTTGTTCGCAGAAGAACGCAGGCCTGGGCGACCAAAAACTAGCCCGTTGTCGCGAGATGAACAATTACGAATCAATAAGCGAAATCAGCTAAAACGAGACAAAGTCAAAGGGCTACGTCGAGTTGAGCTGAAATTAAATGAAGACGCTGTCGCGGTCTTAAACCAATTAGCTGAAGAGAAAAACATAAGCCGAAGTGAGCTAATTGAAGAAATTTTGATGGCTCAACTTGAGCAGGTTAGTGAGACAATTGATCGCTAGCCGTATCTGGGTAAATCACACAAATTTGACAGACTAACACTGTTTTTTTCGCCAAAATAAGGCGCGAAATTTTACCTATTTTCGTTCTATTTTTAGTTCTAGCAGAATCGGTAATTTATACTCTCTACTAGAAAAACAAGAGGTTAATCACTTTATGGCAGTTATAGGCATTTTCTTCGGAAGTGACACAGGTAACACAGAAAATATTGCCAAAATGATCCAAGAAAGATTAGGCAAAGATGTTGCAGAAGTTCACGATATTGCTAAATGCAGCAAAGAAGATATCGAAGCGTTTGATATCCTACTTCTTGGCATCCCTACGTGGTACTACGGTGAAGCTCAGTGTGATTGGGATGATTTCTTCCCAACATTAGAAGAAATTGATTTTGACGGTAAGCTTGTCGCACTGTTTGGTTGTGGAGACCAAGAAGACTACGCAGAGTATTTCTGTGATGCGATGGGAACTATCCGTGACATCATTGAGCCGCGTGGTGCAGTGATCGTCGGTCATTGGCCAACTGAAGGCTACCACTTTGAAGTTTCTAAAGGTATGGCGGACGATAACCACTTTATCGGTCTTGCTATCGATGAAGATCGTCAACCAGAACTGACTGAAGAGCGTGTTGACGCTTGGGTTAAACAAATCTCTGAAGAGATGTCTCTGGCTGAAATCCTTGGCTAATAATGACATAGATTGTCAATTAAAAGCGGGAACCATTCGATATGATGGATTAATCTTCCTATCTAATGGACTCGCTTTTAAGAACGAATCAAAATAATGAGACAATGCATGGTTTCTATTTTTATTTTCCATGCCTATAATTGTAAATCAGTTTAGAAGACAACTGGATTTTTGTTAAAAACGTCTCATTATTGTTAAATTTATGATTTAAAATACAGGACAAGCCCGCATGACAGACAATAATAAAGCATTGAAAAATGCAGGACTCAAAGTCACTCTTCCAAGATTAAAGATTTTGGAAGTACTTCAGGAGCCTGAGTGCCATCACGTCAGTGCGGAAGATCTCTACAAAAAGCTGATTGATATTGGTGAAGAAATCGGGTTAGCCACTGTTTACCGCGTATTAAACCAATTTGATGATGCTGGTATTGTGACTCGTCACAATTTCGAAGGTGGAAAATCCGTATTTGAATTAACTCAGCAACACCACCATGACCACTTGATCTGTTTAGATTGTGGTAAGGTTATCGAATTCACTGACGAATCAATCGAAAAGCGTCAGCATGACATCGCTGCTCGTCACGGTATCAAACTCTCTAACCACAGTTTATATTTGTACGGTCACTGTGCTGAAGGCGATTGTCGTGAAAATAGTGCTGCGCACGAAGCTAAATAATGACTTAATCAGGCGCGAATAACTAAAAGCGCGCTTTATTTAATGAATCATTTAATGTTAATTATACCCACTTAATGTTTATTAGTGGGTATTTTTATTTGAACATACTTAACATTTCCCTATTTCTGCTCTTTAGCTGAAAATTAGCGACTATTTTTTAAAAATACATAGTTTCATTTCTTCAGATAAAACCAAAATCATCCTCTATTCTTTAATTTGTTATGTGCTATTTTAATTTATACTAATTATCAAATTTGTGTGTAAGAGATTAAGGAATGAAGAAAACATATCTGTTTTTGAACATAAGTTTTTTCTTCTGGTTTCTTACTTTGATAGCGTGGTTTTTTAGATATACCATCGTGGCATCCGTTGCCTTTATATCTTCGATCATTTGTTTAGTTTTATACTTCAATTACAAAAAGGTTAGTCGCATGTTCAATAAAAAACAAAGCAAACCAGAACCCACTCCCACTATCAATAAAGAAGAAATCATGCAGCAAATTGCTGAGGAAAAAATGCAAGTATCGTCACCAATGATCAGCGAAGAAAAAACCAATACTATCATCGCCAAAGATGTTGTATTTGAAGGTAATATTACCTCCAATGAACAGGTTCATATCTATGGCACAGTCATTGGCAACATTGCTGGTAAAAATAATACCGTTAAAATCATGCAAAATGGTCAAGTTACCGGCAATATCACCAGCAATGAGTTGTGGGTAAACGGTAAAGTGGAAGGGGAATGTATTTCAGAAACCATTAGTATTGATACTAATGGTGAAATCTACGGCACGATTCGCTATTCAAATTTATCCATCAAAAAAGGCGGAATTTTTTCTGGTTTAGCAGAAGTCAAATCTGCGGTTAAATCAGAAGGTAATGTTGCCGTATTTAAAGAAAAATCCAAACAAGGAAAACCAGAAGCTCAAACACCTGACGTGGGTTCTTTATAATTAAATTTGTTAAATAGATGATATAGAATTGCTCGATAATAACTGATTTACCTTATTTATAGGTATTTATTGTCGAGTTATTTTGATTATACAAATTAACTCATCCCCAAAAGAACACGGCTTATACGTAATAAAAATAGAATAAAGGCGACATCTCTGCCGCCTATTATTAAATATTAATATTGTTCAAACATCTCTTGGATTTTTTTCGGATCTTTCGTTTGTGTTAATGCTAATTGCAGTAACACACGAGATTTTTGTGGATTCAATCTTTCAGATGCCACAAATCCATATTCGTTATCATTCACTTCTGCATTTCGCGTTGTATAGCCTGTCGGTACCCGACTAGAACGCACCACGACAACATCCTCTTTCGCTGCATTAGCTAATGCATCAAAAATAGTTTTATACATATTCCCGTTACCAACACCGGCACTCACTATACCTTTAACACCTTCTTCTCGCAGTGCTTTTACTGGTGCTGAAGATGCATTCGCATAGTTATAGACAATGCCCACTTCCGGTAATTTATCTAATTTGCTCACATCAAAAACAGGTTTATCCCCACGCGGCTGAGGCGCTTGATAATAGGTAACCTTACCATCATGAATATAGCCTTCTGCCCCCGCATTCACAGCATCAAAGGCTTGAACTTCTGTTGTGCTCATTTTCATAACATTGCGACCTTGGATCACTTTGTCATTCATCGCCATCAACACGCCACGCTCTCCCGCTGATTTATCAGATGCTAATACGACGGCATTGTATAAGTTCAATGGGCCGTCAGCGCCCAAAGCCGTGGAAGGACGCATTGCCCCCACCATCACAATCGGCTTTTTACAGGCCGTGGTTAAATCAAGGAAAAAGGCCGTTTCCTCCATGGTGTCAGTACCATGGGTAATCACAAAACCATCGGTTTTATTGCAATCTTGATTAATTTTTTTTGCGAGAGTTAACCAAACTTGATCATTCATATCTTGAGAACCGATATTCACCAGCTGCTCACCACTCAGGTTAGCAATTTTTTTAGTCTCCGGTACCGCATTAAGTAAAGAGTCAATTCCTACTTTCCCAGCTTGGTAGCTTGAACCTGTTGCTGATTCTCCACCACCCGCAATGGTTCCGCCCGTTGCCAGCACCATAATATTCGGTTGTGCAAATGCTGATGCGGCAAACAGTGAAACCAGTGTGGCTAACAGCGCTTTATTTCGGTTTTTCATCCTATTTTCCTTTAACTAAAATTAACGAGCATAATATTAAAAATAAACTCACGTTATTATGTGGATTTAATCTGAGAGTTTTGTGATCGACTTTGTCATTTTAGTAAATTTTAATTTTTCGCTATTTTTCTGTCTTGAATAAAAAGCGTGAGCACTAGGCAAAAAGTCCGTATCATAGCGGCTATCTGAAACAAGCCATTTACAAGTGACTGACAATGAGCCAAACATTTATTCCCGGCAAAGATGCCGCACTCGAAGACTCCATTGATGCATTCCAAACCAAACTGAAAAATTTAGGATTCGATATCGAAGAAGCCTCTTGGCTGAATCCGGTTCCAAATGTTTGGTCCGTTCATATTCGTGACAAAGAGTGCCCGCTGTGCTTTACCAACGGTAAAGGCGCAAGTAAAAAAGCGGCTTTAGCCTCTGCTCTCGGTGAATATTTTGAGCGTTTATCCACCAACTATTTCTTCGCAGATTTCTATTTAGGTAAATCCATCGCTGAGGGGGATTTCGTTCATTATCCTAATGAGAAATGGTTCCCGTTAACTGAAGATGATAGTCTGCCAGCAGGTTTGCTGGATGAGCGCTTGGTTGCTTTCTATGATCCTGACAATGCACTCGCAGGAAGCCAGCTGATTGACCTGCAATCAGGTAATGAAGAACGCGGTATTTGCGCCCTGCCATTCACACGCCAATCTGACAACAGCACCGTCTATATTCCAATGAATATCGTCGGCAACTTGTATGTGTCTAATGGAATGTCAGCCGGAAACACAGCAAACGAGGCTCGTGTACAAGGGTTATCCGAAGTGTTTGAGCGCTTTGTTAAAAATAAAATTATTGCCGAAAGCATTAGTTTACCAACGATCCCTACCGATGTGATGGCTCGCTACCCTGGTGTCGTTGCAGCGATTGAAACGTTGGAAAACGAAGGCTTCCCTATCTTCTGTTACGACGCCTCTTTGGGTGGCCAATTTCCAGTCATCTGTGTGGTGCTGTTTAACCCACAGAACGGGACTTGCTTTGCCTCTTTCGGCGCGCACCCTGATTTTGGTGTTGCCTTAGAGCGTACAGTCACAGAATTGCTGCAAGGTCGTGGACTGAAAGATTTGGACGTGTTTAACGCCCCAACCTTTGATGATGAAGAAGTCGGTGAGCACACAAACTTAGAAACCCACTTTATCGATTCTAGCGGTTTAATTAGCTGGGATATGTTTAAAGACGATGCGGATTATCCATTTGCAGATTGGAGCTTTAAAGGCACCACGACAGAAGAATTTGCAACGTTAATGGCAATCTTCAACAAACTTGACGCAGAAGTGTATATCGCAGATTACAGCCATTTAGGTGTGTATGCCTGCCGTATCTTGGTGCCAGGTATGTCAGATATCTATCCTGTAGAAGATTTGCATATTGCCAACAATGCAATGGGTGCTTACCTTCGCGACACCATTATGTCCCTCCCTGATAGTCAGTGGGAAAAAGAAGATTATCTTGCTCTCATTGAACAGTTAGATGATGACGGATTAGATGACTTTACCCGTGTGCGCGAACTATTAGGTTTGGCTGTTGGTAAAGATAATGGCTGGAGCAATCTACGTATTGGCGAATTGAAATCAATGTTAGCCTTAGCGGGTGGAGACCTTGAACAAGCATTGGCTTGGGTTGAATGGACACAAGACTTCAATAGTTCCGTATTCACGCCAGAACGCGCTAACTACTACCGCTGCTTACATACTCTGCTGCTACTTTCCCAAGAAGAAGAAAGAGAGCCAGCTCAATACTATCAAGCTTTTGTCCGTATGTATGGTCAAGAGGCGGTAGATGCGGCGTCAGCAGCAATTGCGGGTGAATCAAGCTTCTACGGATTATGGTCAATTGATGAAGAGCTCAAAGCATTACCTGCTCATCAAGGGCTTTTAGCAGCTTACGAAAAGCTACAAAAAGCGAAGCGTGCTAATGCTTAATTAGAAAACCTCCCACCAAATCCATAGGCTTGGTGGGGGTTTAAGATGATTTGAGATAAAAGCCTCTGGGCTTTTATCTTTACTTAAGCAATATTTAATTTCAATCACATAATAATTATCGAAATTCATTAACAATCATCTGTAACATTTTACTTATCGAGAGCGTTTTGAGCTGTTTTATAAAATTTTTTTATAAAATTTAAAAAATATTTTTCATTTTAAAATCAAATAATTAGATGAAATTTTGACGTTTTTTATACTGTTTCCACCCCGTTCTCTCAACACTTCATGATCCACATCAAATTTATCGTCACACCCGTTTGTTACTATAATTGCGTGCTATAATTAATCAACTTTGTAAGAGAGTGTTAGTATGAAAGCTGACAACCCTTTTAATTTATTATCTCCTGCTGTCATGGCGCAAGTTGCTGATGATGCAGGTGTTTATAAAACGAACAAACACCCAGCTATTACCTACTTGTCAGCATTCACTGCTGGTATCTTTATCTCTATCGCTTTCGTTTTCTATATCACTGCAACGACAGGTGCAGCAAGTGCTCCTTACGGTTTTACTAAACTGATTGGCGGTATCTGCTTCTCCCTTGGACTAATGTTAGTTGTTGTATGCGGTGCTGACTTATTTACATCCACTGTTCTTACCATCGTATCTAAAGCAACAGGCAAAATTACTTGGGGAAAAATGTTCCTCAATTGGTTCAACGTTTATATTGGCAACTTAATTGGCGCACTGTTTTTTGTCGCTATTATTTGGTTTGCAGGCCAATATGCTGCGGCGAATGGGCAATGGGGGTTAAACGTTCTTCAAACGGCTAACTACAAGTTGCACCATACTTTTGTTGAAGCTGTCTTTTTAGGTATTTTAGCTAACTTAATGGTTTGCTTAGCAGTTTGGATGAGCTATGCCGGTCGTAGCCTAACTGACAAGCTGGTAGTATTAGTTCTGCCAATCGCAATGTTTGTTGCTAGTGGCTTTGAACATAGCATTGCAAATATGTTTATGATCCCTCTAGCTATCATGATTAAAGAATTCGCCCCTGTTGAATTTTGGTCAAATATCAACATGGCACCAGAACAATTTTCTAACTTAACAGTTGGAAACTTTATTACCGAAAACTTAATACCAGTAACTATCGGAAATATTATTGGCGGCGCAGTGTTAGTCGGCCTAATTTACTGGTTAATGCATCTACGTAATAGCGAAAAACATTAATCGAAATTGGTTAATATACTCGGTATTACAAGTACACAAAGATTTATTAAGATCCCTCAAAGATCCATTGTTAAAAGGTAAAAGTATCATGTCCGAATTAAATGAAAAATTCGCTTTAGCATGGCAAGGTTTTAGCCAAGGTGACTGGCAGAATAACGTCAACGTCCGTGACTTTATTCAGAAAAACTATACTCCGTATGAAGGTGATGAATCTTTCTTAGCAGGCTCTACTCCAGCGACTGATAAGCTGTGGGAAAAAGTCATGGAAGGGATCAAAATCGAAAACCGCACTCACGCGCCAGTTGATTTTGATACAGACGTTGCATCAACAATCACTTCCCATGATGCAGGTTACATTAGCAAAGACTTAGAAACTATCGTTGGTTTACAAACTGACGCACCTCTGAAACGTGGTCTTATCCCGTTCGGTGGTATCAAAATGGTTGAAGGTTCATGTAAAGCTTACGATCGTACTTTAGATCCTAGCCTGAAAAAAATCTTCACAGAATACCGTAAAACCCATAACCAAGGTGTTTTCGATGTTTATACTCCAGACATCTTAAAATGCCGTAAATCCGGTATCTTAACCGGTTTACCAGATGCTTATGGTCGTGGTCGTATCATCGGTGACTACCGTCGCGTTGCGCTGTACGGTATTGATTTCCTGATGAAAGACAAGTTCAACCAATTCACCTCTCTGCAAGAAAGATTAGAGAAAGGTGAAGACCTGCAAATGACTATCCAACTGCGCGAAGAAATTGCTGAACAGCACCGTGCACTGGGTCAAATCAAAGAGATGGCTGCTAAATATGGCTACGACATCTCCGGTCCTGCAACTAACGCACAAGAAGCTGTTCAATGGACTTACTTCGGTTACTTAGCCGCTGTTAAATCTCAAAACGGTGCAGCGATGTCATTTGGTCGTGTATCTACGTTCTTAGACGTGTACATCCAACGTGACTTAGAAGCAGGTAAAATCACAGAAGAACAAGCGCAAGAACTGATTGACCATTTAGTCATGAAACTGCGTATGGTTCGTTTCTTACGTACTCCTGAATACGATGAGCTGTTCTCTGGTGACCCAATCTGGGCAACAGAATCACTGGCTGGTATGGGTCTTGATGGCCGTACTATGGTGACTAAAAACACTTTCCGTTTCCTGAACACACTGTATACCATGGGCCCATCTCCAGAGCCTAACATGACTATCCTGTGGTCAGAAAAACTGCCAATGAACTTCAAAAAGTTCGCAGCAAAAGTGTCTATCGATACTTCATCTGTACAGTATGAAAACGATGACTTAATGCGTCCTGACTTCAACAATGATGACTACGCAATCGCATGTTGCGTGAGCCCAATGATTGTTGGTAAACAAATGCAGTTCTTCGGTGCTCGTGCAAACTTAGCGAAAACTATGCTGTACACCATCAACGGTGGTGTGGACGAAAAACTGAAAATGCAAGTCGGTCCTAAACATGCTCCAATCATGGACGAAGTTCTTGATTTCGATACCGTGATGGACAAAATGGACCACTTTATGGATTGGTTAGCAACTCAGTACGTCACTGCGCTGAACTGCATCCACTTCATGCACGATAAATACAGCTATGAAGCAGCACTGATGGCACTTCATGACCGTGATGTTTACCGTACAATGGCATGTGGTATCGCAGGTCTATCTGTTGCAGCTGACTCACTGTCTGCTATCAAATACGCAAAAGTTAAACCAATTCGTGACGAAGATGGTATTGCTATCGACTTCGAAATCGAAGGTGAATACCCACAATTTGGTAACAACGACCCACGTGTTGATGATATCGCTTGTGACTTAGTAGAACGTTTCATGAAGAAAATCCAGAAACTGCCTACTTACCGTAACGCGGTTCCAACTCAGTCAGTTCTGACCATCACTTCTAACGTTGTGTATGGTAAGAAAACAGGTAACACCCCTGATGGTCGTCGTGCTGGCGCTCCATTCGGACCAGGCGCTAACCCAATGCACGGCCGTGACCAAAAAGGTGCGGTTGCATCACTGACTTCAGTGGCTAAACTGCCGTTTGCTTACGCGAAAGATGGTATTTCTTATACCTTCTCTATCGTTCCAAATGCATTAGGTAAAGACGACGAAGTGCGTAAAACTAACTTAGCGGGTCTGATGGATGGTTACTTCCACCATGAATCCTCTATCGAGGGTGGTCAGCACTTAAACGTGAACGTTATGAACCGCGAAATGCTGTTAGACGCAATGGAAAACCCAGAGAAATATCCGCAGCTGACTATCCGTGTATCAGGATATGCAGTGCGCTTTAACTCTCTGACTAAAGAACAGCAGCAAGACGTTATTACTCGTACTTTCACCAGTACTCTGTAAGACTTTGCTAAGATTCTATAACGTAAAATAAATAAAAGGCCCCTCCCATTGGGGCCTTTCTATCTTAGTCAAAGATAACAAATTATAATTCTACATTCTGTGAGTTCCTGCTATGTCAACAACGCAAAAGACTATTCCAACGACTGAAATTTCGACCACCTCGCCACCTGCGACGTTTGGGCGAATTCACTCCTTCGAATCCTGTGGTACCGTCGACGGACCAGGGATCCGCTTTATTGTCTTCTTTCAAGGCTGCCTAATGCGCTGCCTGTATTGCCATAATCGTGATACATGGGATACCCATACCGGTAACATGGTCACTGTTGATGAATTAATGAAAGAAGCCGTCACTTATCGCCATTTTATGAACGCTACAGGTGGTGGTGTAACCGCATCTGGTGGTGAAGCTATTTTACAGGCTGATTTTGTCCGTGATTGGTTCCGCGCTTGTAAAAAAGAAAACATCCATACCTGTTTAGACACTAATGGATTTGTTCGTCGTTATGACCCCGTCATTGATGAGCTGATGGAAGTCACTGATCTTGTCATGCTTGACTTAAAACAGCTTAATGATGAGATCCACCAAAAACTCGTGGGTGTTTCCAATCATCGCACCTTAGAATTTGCTCGCTACCTCGCTAAGCGCAATCAAAAAACCTGGATCCGCTATGTCGTTGTCCCAGGCTGGAGTGACGATGACCACTCAGTCCATATGCTCGGTGAATTTGTCAAAGATATGGATAATATCGAGAAAATTGAACTGCTCCCTTACCATGAGCTGGGTAAACACAAATGGGAAACCATGGGTGAAGAATACAAACTTGATGGCGTGAGACCACCGTCAAAAGAAGTGATGGAAAGAGTAAAAAGCATCCTCGAAAGCTACGGCAAAAAAGTCATGTACTAATTAAAATGAGGCTTCCTTCGGGGAGCCTCATTATTATCCCTTCTTCTACACCATCCTACCCGCTTTCATAATCCTGCCTACTCTCACGCAACCAGATTACTCTGCTTTGATAATGTTGAGTTTTTAGGCATAATCCCCAAGTTAAATTTAATTTATAAATCAATAGCAGCATAACACTATAATAAACATTGCTGATTCATCACTACGAATAGGTCATTTACCATGAACAATGAACACGATCATGTCGATAACAACATATCACCTGTAACGCCAGCACCTGAAACACCATCACCTCAAGAGCCCGTTGATAGTTTTGTATTTACGCCTGAGCCTCGCGCCGTTCAAGCAGGAGAAGGCGTTGAATGGATTAGCCAAGCGTGGGCACTGGTCAAAGAAAAATTAGGTATGTGGATCCTGATTAACGTTGTCTTTTTCCTGATTATCTTTGCTATGGCTTTTCTACCCATTGTCAGCATGTTTGTGAGTTTTGTTACTCCCGTTTTCGTCGGGGGGATCATTGCAATTTGTGAAAACCAACGCAAAACTGGCGAAGCGGATATTGGCTTGCTTTTCTCTGGGTTCCAAAAGAAATTTGGTGAGCTATTTGCTATTGGTGCCATAAACTTTGCAGCCAATATGGTCGGAATGTTAATTGCTTTTCTGATTGCTGGCTCGGCCATTTTTAGCTTAGTAATGCAAGCTGACCAATACGATGGTATTTCGGATGCAGCCTTGTTTGCATCAACTGGAACATTTGTATTTGCGGGCATTATCATGGCATTAGCTAGCTTATTTGGCACTGCACTAACGTGGTTTGCTCCCGCTCTTATCATGAATCATGATTTCAAAATTGGCACATCTATCTCCGCCAGCTTACAGGCAGTGAAGAAAAACCTATTACCCGGCTTCTTATTCTTCCTGATTGCCATGGTGCTAATGTTTGTCTCCATTATCCCATTCGGCTTAGGATTATTTATCTCAATGCCAATTATGTACGCAACTTACTACAGCACGTACCGCAGTATCTTTTTTACCGATACTAAACAGTCACAGACCAGTTCATTGATTGTGTAATTAAAGCGGACGAGACTCACTAATTTCTTTGGAAGTTTTGTACTGAGCTCATCAGCATTGACTAAAATTATCTCCTGACACCTCAGGGTTGAATTACGACGATGAGGTGTTTTTTAATTACTAAAATCAGTAAATAAAACCATTTATAACAAAAAGTTAATCAGTCAAGCCATTATCTAGAATTAGGACTAACTTTTTTCCACTCCTTAAAAAATATTGGTTAGTATCTCGTCGTCAACCGCTCGGGATAAGGATCGATATGTCTATTCACTTAGTTTCTAAACCGCATGATTCTGCATTCAAAGGCTTTATGACTAAGCTTGGTAATGCAAGGGATTTCTTCGAGGCCCATTTACCAAGTCGTATTACACAATACTGTAATTTCGATACTTTAATACTAACGAGTGCTTCATTTATAGATAAAACGCTGCGTTCTCGCTTATCTGATTTGCTCTATAGAGTCGAAACAAAACAAGGTTCGGGTTACTTCTATCTATTAGTTGAGCACCAATCGACTCCAGATAAATTAATGGGCTGGCGCTTAATGCATTACGCGTTCTCCGCAATGAATCAACATCTACAACACGGTCATCATGCTTTACCCCTTATCGTCCCTATTCAGTTTTATCATGGTGATCCGTCGCCTTACTCTTATTCACGCTCATGGACAGACTGCTTTCAGTGGTCAGATTTAGCCCATGACCTTTATTGTAATCCCCTACCACTGATTGACGTAAATGCTGTCAGCGATGATGAAATTCTTACCCACCGGAAGGTGGCTGCAATGGAGTTAGCTTTCAAGTATTCAACCCGACAGGGTGACATTGTTCTGCTATCTAAACGCTTAGCACATGTGATTAAAGAAAATGAAAATCATCGAGATGATGTGATTTTAATTATTAACTATCTATT
The DNA here is from genome assembly GCF_027595165.1 of Providencia sp. PROV188. Classification (NCBI taxonomy): domain Bacteria; kingdom Pseudomonadati; phylum Pseudomonadota; class Gammaproteobacteria; order Enterobacterales; family Morganellaceae; genus Providencia; species Providencia sp. PROV188. Next base: position 1,240,447 of record NZ_CP097291.1, on the reverse strand, counting down.
TAGTGTGATGGATTCCACTGATTACACCCAAATAGTACAGGCTTTAATCAATCAAACTGAAAAATATGAGGAAACTATTATGAATATTGCACAGAGACTCAGGGATGAAGGAATGCAAAAAGGTATAGAACAAGGCATAGAGCAAGGCATAGAGCAAGGTATAGAGCAAGGTATAGAGCAGGCGAGAAAAGAAGAAATAGTTAATACTCGTCAACGCATGAGGTCACTGGTCATAACGAGTTTAAGCCTGGGACTCAGTATTGATGTTATTAGCCAAATTTCGGGATTGTCCCATTCAGAAATTCAAGTGTTGAGCTTGTAACTTAACCACTTATTTTTACAATAAAAAAGGCTGAACCCAGTCTAAAACCAAGCTCAGCCTTCAACATCAAATATATCAATTAGCCGATATATTCTAAGCCTTTCATATATGGACGTAAGACTGCTGGCACTTCAATACGTCCATCCGCTTGCTGATAGTTTTCTAATACAGCAACCAGAGTACGACCAACCGCTAAACCAGAACCATTCAATGTATGAACCAGTTGGGTTTTCTTGTCGCTCTTACCACGGAAACGCGCTTGCATACGGCGAGCTTGGAAGTCCCACATATTTGAGCAAGAAGAAATCTCACGGTATGTATTTTGCGCTGGCAGCCAAACTTCTAAATCATAAGTTTTGCGTGAACCAAAGCCAATATCCCCAGTACATAGCAGCACTTTACGGTATGGCAGTTCCAGTAATTGCAGAACTTTTTCCGCGTGACCGGTTAACTCTTCCAGTGCCGCCATTGATTTCTCAGGATGCACGATTTGCACTAATTCAACTTTATCAAATTGGTGCATACGGATAAGGCCACGAGTATCACGGCCATAAGAGCCCGCTTCTGAGCGGAAACATGGTGTATGAGCCGTCATTTTCAAAGGAAGTGAATCTTCATCTAAAATTTCATCACGCACCAAGTTAGTTACTGGCACTTCCGCAGTTGGGATCAGTGCATAAGTGCTGCTATCCGCTTCTTCTTCCAACGGTTTAGTGTGGAATAAATCTTCACCAAATTTCGGCAGCTGACCAGTACCATACAGCGTGTCATGGTTAACTAAATAAGGAACATACAGCTCTTGATAACCATGTTGTTCAGTATGTAAATCCAGCATAAATTGCGCTAATGCACGGTGCATACGCGCAATTTGACCTTTCATCACAACAAAACGAGCACCTGTCAATTTCACTGCCGCTGGAAAATCTAAACCACCAGCCAGTTCACCTAAGCTCACATGATCTTTGACTTCAAAATCATATTGGCGAGGTTGCCCCCAACGAGTGATTTCTAAGTTTTCTGAGTCATCTTTACCGTCAGGCACTTCATCATCAGGAATATTCGGGATACTTAATGCAATATCACGGATTTCTTGTTGCAGCTTATCTAACTCTGCTTTAGCAGCATCCAATTTTTCGCCTAATTGGTTCACTTCCAGACGCAATGGCTCAATGTCTTCACCACGCGCTTTCGCTGCACCAATAGTTTTCGATCGCGAGTTACGGTCTGCTTGCAGGGTTTCAGTTTCAACTTGTAAAACTTTGCGGCGTTCTTCTAATTCACGCAGCTTTTCCACATCAAGGGTAAAACCCCTGCGAGCCAGTTTTGTAGCAACCGCGTCTAGCTCCGTACGCAGTAAATTTGGATCGAGCATGCTTATCCTGTGATTTTGTTAGTCAATTGTGAGAGCGAATATAACGCGCTCCGGCGTTATATTTAGAATATTTTATTGCTTTATAACCTTACCGCATTGACCCGATTAGCGATAGCGTTTTGTTGTGCTAATTTGATCTTGTTGGGCTAACCAGTCGAGTTTTTCAGCAATTTTGCCTTCTAGCCCGCGTGCCGTTGGGTAATAGTATTGCGTCGCTTTCATCGGTTCAGGGAAATAATTTTCACCCGCCGCGTAAGCATTAGGCTCGTCGTGAGCATAACGATACTCTTTACCGACACCTAACTCTTTCATTAATTTGGTAGGGGCATTTCTTAAATGTTCAGGAACATCATAATCTGGCTGCATTTGAGCATCTTTAATTGCGGCTTTATACGCGGTGTAAACGGCATTACTTTTCGGTGCGCATGCAAGATAAACAATGGCTTGAGCGATAGCTCGCTCCCCTTCCGCCGGGCCTACACGAGTAAAACAATCCCATGCTGAAATCGCCACTTGCATGGCTCGAGGATCGGCATTCCCGACATCTTCAGAGGCAATCGCCAATAAACGACGAGCGACATACAGAGGATCACCGCCCGCAGTAATAATCCGAGCATACCAATAAAGTGCAGCATCGGGAGCTGAACCACGAACTGATTTATGCAACGCAGAAATCAAATCATAGTAACGGTCACCCTTATTATCGAAACGCGCTGCGCGTTCACCACTCACTTCTTTGAGCAACTCGGCAGTTAACACTCGTTGACCTTGGTTATCTGCCTCCGCCATATCCGACATCATTTCCAGCAGATTCAATGAGCGCCTTGCATCCCCATTAACCAAGTCAGCGATCATTTTTCGGGTACTATCTGGAAGAACGATATTTTGTCCACCTAAACCCCGGGTGCTATCGCCCAATGCCTGTAACAGCACTTCTTCAATTTCACTACTTTCTAAGGATTTTAATAGATAGACTCTTGCGCGAGAAAGTAGTGCCGAGTTGAGTTCGAATGATGGGTTTTCGGTAGTCGCACCAATAAAAGTGATGGTACCGTCTTCAATATGAGGTAAAAAAGCATCTTGCTGGCTTTTATTAAAGCGGTGAACTTCATCCACAAACAAAATGGTTCTTCGCCCCGCACTGCGATTTTGGCGCGCTTTTTCGATAGATTCACGGATCTCTTTGATCCCTGAAGTTACCGCAGAAATGCGCTCGATATCCGCTTGTGCATAGTGACCAATAATTTCAGCCAAAGTAGTTTTCCCCGTTCCCGGAGGTCCCCACAAGATCATTGAGTGTAAATGACCCGCCTTAATCGCACGTGGTAATGGTTTACCTTCGGCAAGTAAATGTGTTTGACCAATATATTGCTCAAGCGTTTCTGGCCGCATACGCGCAGCCAGAGGTTGGAATTCATTTTGTGAAAAATCGAGAGATAAGTTACCCACGAGACCCTCTTTACTCCCTAGATATTAGTGAGCGCGAGAACGCTGGTCATCCAATGTGACCCCTTTTGGTACTGTAAATTTGAATTTACTTGGGTCAACTGGGCCATTTTTTTGCTGTTTTAATTGATAGGCGCTGGTTTGTCCGTCTTGTTCAACCGCAGCAAATTTCTCAATCGTCCCTTGTGGGTTAACCGTAATAGAGAAACTTTTTAATGTCCCGTTAGATTGTTTTGGTTTCAGATCAAACGTATTGCCCTGTTGGACAATAGAATACTGTTTCCAATCCTGCGGATTGTTGCGAGTTAATAGCAGGAATGGCGTATCTTGGGTAGCATCAGCTAAGTTTGTCACCGTCACTTGCTCAACAAATGGGTTGTAAAACCACAGGTTTTTACCGTCTGATACCAGAACACTTTCATCCGGCGAAGTCATATTCCAGTTAAATAAGTTAGGGCGTTCAATCCACAAGTCACCGACACCCTCTTGGATAAGATCACCTTCTGGGCTAGTTACTTTCTGAGAAAAGCTCGCTTGGAAGCTATTCACTTTACTCAGTCGATCTTGAAGGTCTTGACTCGCATCTGCCAATACTTGACCTACGTTTAAACTCAGGGCTAATGCACCTAACAACATCATTTTTTTCATCGAGAAAAGACCTTAAAATTAATACCACAAGGGGCGTATGTCTTTATACACCCCTTGAATTAAACCAGCAATTAGCACATGAAATATTAATATCCCATTGATGGCGGGGCTAATACTTCTCGGTTTCCATTATGCCCCGGTTCACTGACAATCCCTTGATCTTCCATTTGCTCAACAATCCGAGCTGCACGGTTGTAACCGATACGGAATTGACGTTGTACACCGGAGATGGATACCCTTTGTTTTTCAACAACAAATTCGACAGCTTGATCAAATAACGGGTCGAGATCCTCATCACCATTATCTGAACTTCCACCGCCTTCACTATCATCGCTACATGTCGTGATGCTATCAATATATTGCGGTTTCCCGCGTGCTTTCCAATCATTTACGACAGCGTGAACTTCTTGGTCACGGACAAATGCACCGTGAACACGCACTGGAATCGATGAGTTTGGTGGCAGATACAGCATATCCCCCATACCCAGCAGTGATTCAGCACCACCTTGGTCAAGAATAGTGCGCGAGTCAATCTTACTCGATACCGTAAAGGCGATACGCGTTGGAATATTGGCTTTAATTAACCCAGTAATGATGTCAACCGATGGACGTTGGGTCGCTAAAACGAGGTGGATACCGGCTGCACGCGCTTTTTGTGCTAAACGAGCAATCAACTCTTCCACTTTCTTCCCTGCGGTCATCATTAAGTCCGCAAATTCGTCCACCATCACCACGATATAAGGTTCTTTTTTCAGCATTGGATGTTCCATATCCATACTGTCGCCAGGCTTCCAGAATGGATCTGGGATTGGGCGATTCATATCCGCTGCCGCTTTAATTTTGTCGTTGTAACCCGCGAGATTACGTACGCCTAATGCTGACATCAGTTTATAACGGCGTTCCATTTCATTGACACACCAACGTAGCGCATTCGCTGCATCTTTCATGTCAGTAACGACTTCAGTTAACAGGTGCGGGATCCCTTCATAGATAGAAAGTTCCAGCATTTTCGGGTCTATCATAATAAAGCGAACATCTTCAGGCTTCGCTTTATATAAGATACTCAGGATCATCGCATTGACCCCAACCGACTTACCGGATCCCGTTGTACCCGCCACTAATAAGTGCGGCATTTTTGCCAAGTCGGCAACAACCGGATCACCTTCGATATCTTTCCCTAAAACAATCGTCAGCGGCGATGGATTTTTTCTAAAATCATCACAGTCTAAAACTTCACTCAAATAAACGGTTTGGCGTTTTTCATTCGGTAACTCTAAACCAACATAGGGTTTACCTGGAATCACCTCAACAACACGAACCGCTGTTGTCGACAATGAACGCGCAAGATCTCGAGATAACGTGGAAATTCGAGCTGCTTTCACTCCCGGCGCAAGATCCAACTCAAAACGGGTGATTACGGGACCTGGAGAGAAGCCAACCACTTCAGCTTTAACCCGATAATCGTTCAAGCGTGCTTCAATTAACCTTGCGGTTTGCTCTAATTTGAACATATCCACTGGCTCTTCTTGCTCTGGTGGACTCGCCAGTAGGTCAAGCGACGGCATTGGCGTCGTTGGTTTCGGTAACGGTTGGTCGTTACGTACTAAGAATGGGTGGAATAAACTATCCTGCTGTGGCTGCTGTGGCTGCTGTGGCTGCTGTGGCTGCTGTGGCTGCTGTGGCTGCTGTGGCTGCTGTGGCTGCTGTGGCTGCTGTGCTGCAGTTTGAGGCTGCCCCGCAGGATGAGCAACAAATTCATTTCCATTATTTGCCGGTGTTATTGGCTGTTCTTGCGTTATCGAATGTGCTTGCACTGGCGGTTCGGTAAATGACGGCATAAACAGCGGCGCTGCAGGTTCATCATCGACTAAATCATCCACCGGCGAGAAACGCTCAAATGCCGATAATGGCGTACTTAAATCAATTTTAGGTTCAAAATCATCCAGATCATTATCCTGCTCATGCTCATCATCAGCATGGGCAGTAAAGCGATGGATATCTGAAGGTGAAGTTGGCTCTATTTGCTTTGTAGGCTCAAAAGCTGGCGTAAATGCTGGAGCAGAAGCCCAACGATGTTCAATTTCTGGCTGAGTAAACGTACTCGCAGGCATATAATCTTGATGAGTTTCTGGCTCTGGCGCAATATCTGAAGCGGCAACAGAATCAACCGCAGGCTGGTTAACCTGGAATGCAGCGTCAAACTCCTGCATATCCGTATCTGGCTCGCCGTAGCGTTGACGTTGCTGCTCTAAGAATTGAACGCGCAACAACCTTTCTTGCTCTAGCTCATCATTAGTTTTCACTTCATTTTCAGGTTCTTCAGTCGCAGACCATTGCTGATATACCTGCTCACGCTGAGAGGCCTCTTCTTGACGACGTTGAAGCTCTGCATCACGCTGAGATGGAATACGAATACCATACAGCTCACGGCGAGTCGGTAAACGAACTGGATTTGGACGAGGTAATTCTGGCTCCAGATTCTTTTTCACTTGCGCGTGGCGTTCCATCGCTGCAATCGAAATACCCGCAGCTGCTAACGCCGCAGGATCGGCAACACGGCTAGTTACCGAGGATTCACTCACGTCAGGGCTTCCCATATCAATGGTTGGCTCTAAAGGCGTAAACTGTGGCGATGTAAATACTGGGGCTGTAGGCTTAGACTCAAAAACAGGTTCCGGAGCAAAAACGGGCTCAGGCGTAAATGTTGGTTCTTGAGGCATAACAGGCGCAGGAGAAGATGCCTGAGTCGGTGCCACTTGAGGCTGATAATCATCAGGCACTTCAAAATGGTAAGTTTGCGGCTCTTTGGTCGCTGAAGGCTCTTCTGTCGCGGAAAATGTCGGTAAAGCTGTATTTTCTGCTGGTTGAGCAATAAAGGTAGGCTGCTCTGCCAAAGAAGCGCTTGGCTGGGCTTGCTCAATAATGGATTGCGGCGCAGCCGTTAATAGAGGATCCGCCATAACCTGTGGCTCAGTCGCAAGCTGCACATCCTCAGAAACGAGCTCAGAGACTGTTGGGGCGGAAAACAGAACATCATCCGCATCAAATTGTTGGTTTTCATCATTTGCTTGATGTTCAGCGATTTGAGCACGCTGTAGCGCCTCTTCCGTCTCTTCAACATCATAATCGTAGTCATCAAGTTCATCACCACGGGCACGGTTTGTTAGCAATGTGATAGGAAGTAATATCCCTGCCCCTATTTTTTCTGCGATCGTCAGCCAAGACCAACCCGTGAATAGGGTGAAACTGATTGCCCAGAGGAATAACAGCGCCAAGGTAGCGCCCAATGAGTTAAACCACGGCATAATTGCATTACTGAATACACTACCAATGACCCCGCCAGAGGCGAAGTTGGGTAAATCATCAAAGTTGAGCGCGGCTAAACCACAAGATGAAAGGATCAGCGCTAACCCGCCAATGAGGCGTAAAGAGAGCGAGAAAAAGTCAATATAGCGGCGTTGGCTTTCATAGTGATAAATTGCCCAACACCCGAGTAACAATAATGGCGGGATCGCAAACGCGAGAATACCAAATGCAGAAAACAGGATATCCGCACTCCATGAGCCAATACTTCCCCCTAAATTTTTAACGGGGGCATCCCAGTTAGTTTGCGACCAACTCGGGTCAGAAGGATTAAAACTCCATAGCGCGACCATAAGAAAAATCGCACAGAGGCAGATTGCCAACAAAATCACCTCTAATAGCCGTCTGCCGCTACTGAGCTTTTTAAATTTGATGTACTTATCTTCGGTATATTCTTGGCTCATTATTGTTTCTTTACTGACTGATGTTCTTGCTTAATACGTGATTATCCTATGATTATTCTAACACTAATCCCCTAAACGCGCCTGCATTAAGACGATTAAGACAAATTATCACACCATAGAGACCATAAGACTCAGTATTTCATCTTACGAATAGGGTTTCAAACTCTATTTAAGGTCAAAATTCTTAATTGTTTATAGCTTTAAAATCAATAAATTGAAATGAAAATTTCTGACTAATTTTGAGTCTATCGCAGACAGTGACGAGAGAATGTTCGAAAAAGAACCATTGGGAGAATTAAAGAGAAAAATCATGGTGCTTAAAAACGGAACAACGCTGAGTAAACCCAGCGTTGAAACAGCAGTGCGACAACAATGCAGATTGCTGTGCAGGAATGATGCACACAAAGCGCAATTAGCGAGTTTTAATCACTAAGCGGTTGCTTTGTTTCACTTCTTCCATAACTACGTAGGTACGAGTGTCATTTACACCCGGAAGGCGTAATAACGTTTCACCTAGCAGTTTACGATATGCGGACATATCTGGCACACGCGTTTTCAACAGATAGTCAAAGTCACCGGAAACGAGGTGACACTCTTGAATTTCTTCAAGTTTTTGAACTGCTGTGTTGAATTGTTCGAACACATCTGGCGCGCCACGGTTTAAAGTGATTTCAACGAAAACCAGCAGCGATGCATCTAAATAATGTGGATTCAACAGTGCGGTATAACCAGAAATGAAACCCTGTCTTTCAAGACGACGAACACGCTCTAAACATGGCGTTGGAGATAAACCAACACGCTTAGATAGTTCAACGTTAGAGATACGCCCGTCTTTTTGCAATTCGTTCAGTATATTCCTGTCAATACGGTCAAGGTCTTTGCCAGGACGCTTTTTATTGTCAATCATCTCTTATCTCTCTTTCTTTAATTGTTATTTTCTACATCTTATAAAACGGCACCATCTATACGTCAGTCTTCCTAAGCGGACTAGCGGGCGTGGAACCTATTCTATTCGTCATAACTGAAGTTCTCGTAAACCGAAACATATTTACTTTTGGAGCGGCTTACAATCGTCGCGACATTGCTTGAATGTGTGACGTAAAGTTAATTTTCCAGTAAGAACAAAAATACGCCATTTCCATTGACCTGCTAGATAATTAACTCTTAGATAGATGTTTTCGCAAATGCGCAGCCGATTGTCAAAGTAAATGAATAAAAATCAGTACAAGATTTCGGTTTTTTTTTCAGTAAAACGTTTCGCAGACGCAATTCAAGATAATTCCTAAAATTACCGTTTCGTGATTAAAGCACTTTCCCTCTCATTTTTTAACTCTTAATTGGTATTACCTATCAGAAAAATTTGTCCCCTCCACATCAATGAATGGTTAAATCACTTTTGTTACCCCCCTATTTCTCCTACAATCGTCCTTATGCTTTTTTGAGACTAAAAAGAGGAATTCATGAGCACAACCACACATCGTAAGTTAATCATTTTAGGTTCAGGCCCTGCAGGTTATACCGCAGCCGTTTACGCAGCTCGCGCAAATTTACACCCTGCACTGATTACTGGGGTGGAAAAAGGCGGCCAATTAACCACAACCACGGAAGTTGAAAACTGGCCGGGTGATCCTGAAGGTTTAACAGGTCCAGGACTCATGGAACGCATGCATGCTCATGCGGAAAAATTCGAAACTGAAATCATCAACGACCACATTACAAAAGTGGATTTCCAGCAGCGCCCTTTCCGCCTGTTTGGTGATGATACAGAATATACGTGTGACGCATTGATCATTGCGACAGGCGCGTCTGCTCGTTACATCGGTCTACCATCAGAAGAAGCATTTAAAGGTCGCGGTGTTTCTGCTTGTGCAACTTGTGACGGTTTCTTCTATCGTAACCAAAAAGTTGCGGTTGTCGGTGGTGGTAATACTGCCGTTGAAGAAGCGCTGTATCTTTCTAATATCGCGTCTGAAGTACATTTGATTCACCGCCGCGATAGCTTTAGAGCGGAAAAAATTCTAGTTAATCGCCTGATGGATAAAGTTGAAAATGGGAACATCGTTCTGCATACCGACAATACATTAGACGAAGTTCTGGGCGATGATATGGGCGTTACAGGCGTTCGTTTACGTTGTACCAAAACCGATAAAACAGAAGATGTTGCTGTTATGGGCGCCTTTATTGCTATCGGCCATAGCCCTAACACCGCAATTTTTGACGGTCAGTTAGCCTTAAATAATGGCTATATTAAAGTGCAATCCGGCACCAACGGTAACGCAACTCAAACATCCGTTGAAGGAATTTTTGCTGCTGGCGATGTTATGGATCACATCTACCGCCAAGCAATTACTTCAGCCGGTACTGGCTGCATGGCAGCATTAGATGCGGAACGTTACCTAGACGGGTTAGCAGACAAGAAATAATTTTTTAATCTAAAAATAGAAGCCCCATTTTTGCGTTGTCGTTCATTAAGTTCGCAGCGAAATAGAATGGGGCTTTTTATTTATTCCTATTTTAAAAATAAAGCGCTATTCCATTCTGAATTAGGAGCAAGTTTATATTCCTCTTTTTACCCCATGCCTATACTCAATTTAATTATCTTGTTCATTCAAATAAGGAAGTGACATGGAGCCTCAAACGCAAAAAGAGCCCAACTTTATGGGTTCACTTAATAAGCTGGCGTATTTCATTGTTATCTTGCTATCGGTTATTCAAGGAATTGTCATCACCGCCACTCTTGATTATTCCATAGAAATTCCATTAAGCCCTACATGGGCTTATTTACCCATGATGTTGGCTATTTTTGTTCCTTCGGTTATCAGCTTTCTTATTACCAATGCCAAGCAAGCGGTGTTTTATTTCAATATTATCCTAACGATTGTGCTTGTTTTTTGGATCAATACTTGGCAAAGCCTTGATATTGGTACTTCTGATAACAATGACCCATTCCTCTCTATTACGACGCTCACTGTCCTGATTTTTTTCATATTGCCTTGGATGCAAAACCGCCAAGCCACAGGAACCTGGAAAGCTGATTACAGCTGCTTAGTCGGGCACTATTTCCGTAACACCTTATTTGGTCTTTTCGCCTGTGCCATTGGGGGCTTACTAGCGCTGATTGTCAAGCAAGCCAGCTTTTTATTCGGCATTGTCAATCTATCAACACTCAGCCAATTTCTTGGTCACTATATTGTCCTTTGGATAGCATTTTTAGTTGGTTTTAATACTAGCTTGCTCTTTTTACGTTCCAAATTGGTGATGCAACTGAACAACATCGCCAAATATTTCTCGCAATTTTTCCTACCCTTACTCAGTTTAATCGCCGTAATTTTCTTAGCTGGCTTGGTTGTATCCATATTAACTGGTGTGCATTACACAGCTTCAGAGCTAGGTTCTGGCACCATGCTTTGCTTTGTGATTTTAAATATTATATTTATTAATGCCCTTTATGGCGATGGCACAACCCAATTCCAATTTAAACCTATTATCAATGGCTTTGTACTGATCAGCATCGTTCTACTAAATGCATTTTCTGCACTTTCTCTGTACGGTATTTTCGTTCGTGTTAGCCAATATAGCTGGAGTGTGAGCAGGCTATATGCATTTACTATTGCACTATTTTTAGCCCTGATTATTTTAGCTTACAGCATCACAATCATAGTAAAACAACGCCGCTGGGCATTCTCCCTCGGTAGGATAAATAAGGTCGCTATTCTAGGTTTAATCGCCACAATCTTAGTCATTAATAGCCCTATTGGTGATTTCCAACGCATTGCGGTCAACAGCATTATGGCGGCTGTTGAAAAAGGCAAAATTAAAATTAACTACGATTTATCTTATGACTTAGAGAAATTAGGAGTGCAAGGAAAAGAGGCGTTAGCAAAATTGGAGCAAGACCCTGATACGAAAGCACAGCTCAAAGTTGGCGCTTACTCTGATGTCCCTAAACCACTTAAAGACGTTCTTATCATCGCCAAAGGCAGCCAACCATTGCCACAAAGCTGGTTTGATATGGAGGACGGAATCCGCGACGCATGGAATTGCACCAATTATTACAGTAATTATGAATGCCTTGGATTTATGGCCGATGCAAACAACGATGGGACTGACGACGTGGTGATGTGCTACTCCATACCCGAGTCCCTTGATTATGAATGTACTATTTGGCAGTCCGCGGATAACACATGGAAATTAGTGGATACGCAAAGAGAGGTATTCGATGATATGCAATTCAAAAAAACAGCATGGGATAAGCTACTCAACAACCAGTTTATGTTGAAACCAAAAACCTGGTTGCAAATTGTTCCTGAATAACACACAAAAATCCCCCAAAATTATTTCAACCTAAAATGTAGGTGGCTTAACAATTATAAATTAAGCCACCTTATTTTTTCTTTGTAATAACGGTAACATCCTCTGTTAGTTCAAATTTAATTATATTACGCCCATATAATTTACCTTTATAAAACATATCGATAACAAAAATTGTTCTATTCAAATAACTGGCTTTTATTATGTAACATATCTGATGGAAGCTGTTATGATAGGCAAAAATTCGGTTAGATTTGATGACAAAGTCAACTATCTTAACTGCACTCAATAACATGAAAACTACACCTGCTAACTAAATCATTATGGATAAATCAAGACAGACTGAATTGGTGCGTTGGTTAAAGCAACACAGCGCTCCTGCTAAGCGTTGGCTCCGAATTTCTATGCTATTAGGCATAGTCAGCGGTTTATTAATTATTGCGCAGGCTTGGTTCCTCGCTGTGATCCTTCAAGCCCTCATGATGGACCACATTCCACGAGAGCAACTCCTCACTGACTTTGCATTATTAATTAGTGTCTTTATTTTACGCGGTGTTGTTCACTATCTTCGTGAACGCGCGGGCTACCGATGTGGACAAGTTGTCAGGCAGCAAGTCCGCGGTATGGTATTAGATAAACTGCAAGAGTTAGGCCCTGTCTGGGTCAAGGGTAAGCCAGCAGGAAGCTGGGCAACGATTATTCTTGAGCAGATTGAAGACATGCAGGATTACTATTCTCGCTATCTTCCGCAAATGTATTTAGCCACCATCATCCCAATCATGATCTTGATTGCCATCTTCCCATTTAACTGGGCAGCTGCGCTGATTTTATTTGCAACCGCACCGTTAATTCCGATTTTCATGGCGCTGGTAGGACTCGGTGCTGCCGATGCTAACCGCCGTAACTTCCTTGCCTTAAGCCGTTTGAGTGGTAGTTTCCTCGACCGTTTACGAGGATTAGACACCCTACGCTTATTTTTCCGTGGCAAAGCTGAAGTCTCCCAGATTCGTGAATCCACCGAAGACTTCCGTTCTCGCACCATGGAAGTGCTGCGTATGGCATTTTTATCGTCGGGAGTCTTAGAGTTTTTCGCATCAATCTCCATTGCAGTTGTCGCCGTTTATTTCGGATTCTCTTATCTTGGAGAGTTAAGTTTCGGTAGTTATGGTCTGCCAGTCACATTATTTGCAGGTTTCCTTGCGCTGATTTTATCCCCAGAATTTTTCCAGCCGCTGCGCGACCTAGGCACTTACTATCATGCAAAAGCCCAAGCAGTAGGCGCCGCGGAATCTCTGGTGACCTTACTCGAAAGTCAAGGTGACGAACAATTACCACAAGGCGATAAGGTAATTGATGAACAACCTATTCGCATTGAAGCCAAGCAGCTAGAAGTTCTCTCCCATGATGGCACTATCCTAGCGGGTCCTCTCGATTTCACCATTGAGCCGCAACAACGCATCGCCTTAGTAGGTCAAAGTGGTGCGGGTAAAAGCTCCCTATTAAACTTATTACTTGGCTTCTTGCCTTACCGTGGTTCCATCACTATTAATGGCAATGAGCTCAATCAATTATGCCCTGAACAGTGGCGTGCTTTGGTCGGCTGGGTTGGGCAAAACCCACATTTACCTGAACAAACGTTGCAGGAAAATATTTGCCTAGGAAAACCCAATGCAACTGAATCAGAAATTCAGTCTGCGATCGAAAAAGCCTATGTCGCGGAATTTTTGCCAAACTTACCGGATGGGTTAAATACTCGCTTAGGTGATTTCGCAGCACGTCTTTCTGTTGGGCAAGCCCAGCGTGTCGCTGTCGCTCGTGTACTCTTAAAACCCTCTCGCTTGTTGCTATTAGATGAGCCAGCTGCCAGCTTAGATGCTCACAGCGAACAGCGCGTGATGGAAACATTGAATCAATTATCTGAGCAGCAAACCACGTTATTAGTGACCCATTTACTGGAAGAAACCATGGATTACGACCAAATTTGGGTCATGTCTAACGGAAAAATTATCCAGCGTGGTGATTACCAACAACTGAGCCAGTCTGAAGGTGCTTTTGCCCAGTTACTCGCTCATCGCCAAGAGGAGCTTTGAAAATGAAAGTGTTACTCCCCTTCTTAGCCCTCTATCGCCGTCATTGGTTTTTGATTTCCTTAGGGATCATTCTGGCGATTGTCACGCTGCTTTCCAGTATTGGTCTTCTCACGTTATCGGGATGGTTCTTAGCTGGTGCGGCTATCGTCGGTGCACCGGGGATATTTTTCTTTAACTATATGTTGCCTGCGGCTGGGGTTCGTGGTGCGGCTATTTTCCGTACCGCAGGACGCTACGCCGAGCGCTTAGTCAGCCACGATGCGACATTTAAAGTTTTAGCACATCTGCGCGTGTTCGCCTTCAGTAAGGTATTACCGCTCTCTCCGGGTGGGATCAGCCGTTTCCGCCAAGGAGATCTATTAAACCGACTAGTTGCGGATGTCGAAACCCTAGACCACCTTTACTTGCGTGTTCTCTCGCCGATTGTCAGTGCTTTCTTTGTCACGTTTATCCTGATCATTGGTTTAAGTTTCCTTGATCCTCGCCTTGCATGGACATTAGGTGGCGTTATGCTGTTCCTGCTGTTTACGATGCCATTTGTATTTTATCGTGCAGGTAAACCGATTGGACGCGAACTGACTGAACTGCGCGGAAATTACCGCACAGTATTAACTTCAGCATTGCAAGGTCAAGCCGAATTAGCCTTGTTTGGCGCGACTGCGCGTTTTCGTCAAAATTTATCAAACATCGAAAATTCATGGCAAGGTCGCCAGCAGCAACAAGCGGCACTGACAGGTTTATCTCAAGCCATCATTCTGTGTGCATCAGGACTAACCGCGACCTTGCTTTTATGGATGGCAGCTGAACATGTTGGCGGAAATACACAACCCGGTGCGCTGATTGCCTTATTTGTTTTCTGTGCATTAGCCTCGTTTGAAGCCTTAGGGCCTGTTGCCGTCGCATTCCAACATATGGGGCAAGTGATTGCCTCAGCCACTCGCGTTTCTCAGTTAATGCATGCAAAACCGGAAGTTAGCTTTGTCAGCCAAGGCACTACGCTCGATTCTCTTGAGAGCCTGACCATCGATAACGTCACATTCACTTATCCAGAACAGCCTTTCGCCGTATTGAAAAATGTCTCCTTGTCGATTAAACAAGGCCAACACATTGCGTTATTAGGGAAAACGGGCTGTGGCAAATCCACTCTGCTTCAATTGCTCACCCGCGCTTGGGATGTAGACAATGGCGTGATATCGATTAATGGTCAACCAATTCAAGCTTATAGCGAAGAAGCGCTACGTAGCGTAATGTCTGTGGTTCCTCAGCGCGTTCATGTGTTCAGTGATACCCTGCGCAACAATTTACTATTAGCCAACGAACAAGCCTCAGATGAGCAACTTTGCGATGTACTCACCCAAGTGGGCTTAGATAATTTATTGGATAATCAACTAAAATTAAACGCATGGATGGGTGAAGGCGGTCGTCAATTATCAGGAGGTGAGCAACGCCGCTTAGGTATCGCTCGTGCCCTTCTGCACAATGCGCCACTTATCTTAATGGATGAGCCAACCGAAGGGTTAGATGCGCATACTGAACAGCAAATTCTTAGCTTGCTCAAACAAAAATGTGCTGACAAAACGCTACTGGTGATCACCCATCGTATGCAAGGGTTAGAACAAATGGATACCATTTGTGTGATGGATAATGGCGAAATTATTGAGCAAGGCTCACACCCGGCATTGTTAGCTGAGCAAGGTCGTTATTATCAGTTCCGTCAACGTCATTTGGTTCAGCAAACTCGCTGAGGTGCACCATGTACCAATTGGACGATGATTCATACCTGTTCCCGCCCGTGTCTGAAGCGATGCGGGAACCTAATGGGTTACTGGCGATCGGCGGTGATTTATCATCTCGACGCTTACAAGCGGCTTACTATGATGGCATTTTTCCGTGGTTTAACCCAGGTGAAGTCCCATTGTGGTGGTCTCCTGATCCGCGAGCAGTCTTGAAAGTGGGCGACCTGCATATCAGCCGTTCCATGGTCAAGACATTAAAAAAATCCCTTTATCGCATTACCATAAATCATGCGTTCAAAGAGGTGATAGCGGCTTGTGCTGTACGCAAGGAAGGCACGTGGATCCTACCCTCTGTGCAAGCGGGCTATCTCGCACTACACCAAGAGGGACACGCCCACTCTATTGAGGCGTGGCATGGTGATCAGCTGGTGGGGGGCTTGTATGGCGTGAACATGGGGCACCTGTTTTGTGGGGAGTCAATGTTCAGTAGAATGAATGATGCATCCAAATGTGCTTTTATTACATTCTATTTTCATTTTTTGCGCTATAATGGGCAACTTTTTGATTGTCAGGTACTTAACCACCACACCGCTTCACTTGGCGCGACGGAGATCTCCCGCAGGGATTTTCTGCATATTCTTTATCGGTGGCGTGACCTGCGGATTGACCCAGCATGCTGGTTACCACAGTCAATTGATTTACCTCAATCATTTGAAAAATCACCACTTTTTAAGCGATAGAAAGTGGCAACACAGTAATTTTATCCCCAACTATTTTAAAGAAAGATCGCTTTAAAATGCGACACTTCTTTACTTAGTGTGGGTTTTTGGGCATTATCTTGCCCGTAAAAAATCACGGTTATTAGACTTAGAGGATTAGATGGCCAAAGAAGATAATATTGAAATGCAGGGAACCGTTTTGGATACCCTGCCAAATACAATGTTCCGCGTTGAACTGGAAAACGGTCACGTCGTGACTGCGCACATCTCTGGTAAAATGCGTAAAAACTACATCCGCATTCTGACAGGCGACAAGGTAACTGTAGAGTTAACTCCTTACGACCTGAGCAAAGGCCGCATCATTTTCCGTAGCCGCTGATTTTCGATTTTCAGGCAAGGCCTGACAAGACCACAGGTGCCTAAGACACCTGTGGTACTAGTTATTGTCAGATTACAGCATCCTCTGGAGAGGCCTTGTGTACGCTACTGAAGCTGTATGTCAGTGTGTGACTCTTTTCATCAAGCCCGATACTCACCGAGCCGCCATTTGTTAACGAACCAAATAACAGTTCATTTGCCAATGGTTTCTTCAGGTTGTCCTGAATGACACGCGCCATAGGTCGGGCACCCATTGCTTTGTCATACCCTTTCTCGCACAACCAACGACGAGCTGCTTGGCTGACCTCAATCGAGACACCCTTCTCATCCAACTGGGCTTGCAGCTCAACAATGAATTTATCAACCACTTGCGTGATGATATCCATCGACAGCGCATTAAACCAAATAATGCCATCAAGACGGTTACGGAATTCCGGTGAAAATGCCTTTTTAATTTCAGACATCGCATCCGTACTATTATCTTGCTCTGCAAAGCCTATCGAACGGCGCTGAGTTTCTTGTACCCCTGCGTTGGTAGTCATTACCACAATAACATTACGGAAATCCGCTTTACGTCCGTTATTATCCGTCAGCGTACCGTGATCCATCACTTGCAGAAGAATGTTAAACACATCAGGGTGCGCTTTTTCAATTTCGTCCAATAACACGACGGAATGCGGATGCTTAATGACGGCATCGGTCAGTAAACCACCTTGGTCAAAACCAACATATCCCGGAGGAGCACCAATCAGTCGGCTAACTGTATGGCGTTCCATATATTCGGACATATCAAAGCGCAGCAGTTTCACATCCAATGCTTTTGCCAGCTGCACGGTGACTTCCGTTTTACCCACGCCAGTTGGTCCTGCAAACAAGAATGAGCCAACAGGTTTATGTTCTAACCCTAAGCCTGCGCGATTCATTTTAATCGCCTCAGACAGCGCCTCAATCGCTTTATCTTGTCCAAAGACTAACATCTTCAGGCGTGAGTCTAAGGTTCTCAAACGATCTTTATCGCTAGAGGAAACCGTTTTTTCTGGAATACGCGCAATACGCGCCACCACAGTTTCGATTTCAGGTACACCGATGGTTTTCTTGCGCTTGCTTGGCGCCACTAAACGGGTTCTAGCTCCCGCTTCATCGATAACATCAATCGCTTTATCCGGCAGATGGCGATCGGTAATGTATTTCACCGATAAATCCACCGCCGCCTGAATAGCTTTCGCGGTGTAGCGCACATCATGGTGAGACTCATATTTCGGTTTCAATCCATTAATGATACGCACGGTTTCTTCAGGGGTAGGTTCCACAATATCAATTTTTTGGAAACGTCGAGCCAGCGCTCTATCTTTCTCAAAGATATTGCTGAATTCTTGATAGGTAGTAGAGCCAATCACCCGGATACGCCCACTTGATAACAGCGGCTTAATCAAGTTTGCAGCGTCTACCTGTCCACCCGATGCCGCACCAGCACCGATAATCGTATGAATTTCATCGATAAACAGAATGCTTTTCGGGTCTTTTTCCAACATTTTCAGCAGCGCTTTAAAACGTTTTTCAAAATCACCGCGATATTTAGTACCTGCCAACAATGAGCCGATATCCAGTGAGTAGATTGTGCAATCTTTCATCACTTCAGGCACATCATTTTGCTCAATACGCCATGCTAAGCCCTCGGCGATCGCCGTTTTACCTACGCCGGATTCCCCAACCAATAATGGATTATTTTTACGGCGACGGCACAACACTTGAATGGTACGCTCTAATTCAGCCTGACGTCCTACCAGCGGGTCGATATTCCCTTTCTTAGCCTGTTGATTTAGATTGGTGGTGAAGTTATCCATATGGTCTTCTGAGACCGGTTGCTCTTCACTTGGCGGTGTATTGTTTGCGGCATCATCCTCCGATGAAGAAGAATCTTCACCTTTAATGGTACCGTGGGAAATATAATTAACGACATCAAGGCGGCTAACATCATGCTTACGTAATAAATAAGCCGCCTGGGATTCTTGTTCGCTAAAAATTGCCACTAGCACATTCGCACCAGTCACTTCGCTGCGTCCTGATGATTGAACATGAAAAACAGCACGTTGCAGTACGCGCTGGAAACTCAAAGTCGGTTGAGTGTCTCGTGTATCATTCTCAGGTAATAGCGGCGTAGTTTGGGCAATAAAATGTTCGAGTTCTTGTCTCAGGGCAACCAAGTCGACCTTACAAGCCTCTAAAGCTTCACGCGCAGAGATATTGCTCAATAATGCCAGCAATAGGTGCTCCACAGTCATAAATTCATGGCGATTGTCTTTCGCTCTGGTAAAAGCAACATTTAGACTAAGCTCCAATTCTTGATTGAGCATAAGCACCTCCCAAAATTGATATTAAGACTCTTCAGACTTTCTCTATAGTACACAATAAAGGATATTCATGTTCCCTTGCAAAAGCATTGACTTGAGCGGCTTTTGTTTCTGCAACTTCAGCAGTATAGACACCGCAAATACCTTTACCTTGAAAATGTACATCTAACATTATCTGTGTAGCGCGTTCTTCATCAAAAGAAAAGTATTTTTGTAACACCTCAACAACAAAATCCATCGGAGTATAATCATCATTATTTAACAATACTTTATACATCGATGGTGGTTGCAGCGTCTTTTCAACTTCATCTTTAAAAATTGTGTCAGTTTTAAATGTGCCCAGAAAATCACTCATTACTTTCGTGCTCAGTCGTGTTGCTCAGTGTGGAAATTCAATTTAAGCATAGCCTTTATTATCAATGATATCTATTCACTAAATAGCAATTCAATAAAGCTAAGCCATTAAAAATACTTTGTCTTCATTTTGGTACTGAATTCTCAATTTATCCCAGTGTACCATGGGCTGATAACTAACTTATAGCATCTAAATTTTGTGATATACGTCAAAAAATTTAAAATTTCACGAAAAACGCTCATCGGATTATTTTCAGTTTATTCAAAAAGCCAAAATCCGACTCTTGACCAAATATCCCTATTCAATACAGTATGAAATGCGAGCGATTAACTTCGTATTTATACCTAGTTTGCATGTGTATTTTATGCATGTATATAAACAGTCAGTAGCAAACTTGAAGGACAGAAATATGAATACAGGTACGGTTAAGTGGTTCAATAATGCCAAAGGTTTTGGTTTTATTTGCCCAGAAGATGGCGGAGATGATGTATTTGCACATTATTCCACAATCCAGATGGATGGTTACCGGACACTCAAAGCGGGTCAAAAGGTCAGCTACACGCTTATGATTGACGGACCTAAAGGCGCGCATGCTACCGCCATTATCCCAATTATCGAAAGTGGTGAAGCGAAAACAGAATAAGCTAGGGTAATAGAGCACAGTTAATTATTTTTAAGGGGTAAATAATTAACTGTGGCTATTCCAAATTAACGACGTTCTAAATTAAGACAGTCTGCAACAAATATTATTGTTCATCCGTTGCCTGCAAATGATGCATATCACCATACAATTCAGTTAATAACTGATATTGCTCTTCATCATAGAACGCGCATTGCCCTTCACCGAAAGCTTTTGCGACTTCAATCATAAATTTCACAGTCGCAGCAATGTCTACTTCATGGCTGGCTCCCGTTGAACAACCCGGTACAACAGTTTCAGTGCAAATGGCGACACCAACAACCGGAACCGTCGTTGAAACTGCTGGTTGCATAATACTATTGAGGTGATGAAGCCCATTGCCATAAGGCGTGATATCTTGGATAGATAGCGGGAAAGTCACTGCATTTTGTCCGCTACTCCACTCCATTAAACGCAATAGATCCTCAGAAACAGGTAGGATATACCCCGATTTAACCGTCGGTGATAGCGCATAACCCTTATGGTTAATTAAGCGATTTCCTTTGGTGGTATCCACCGATAAAATTGCATCAGCTTCAGGGATCCCTTCATGAAGATTCATCGTTGCGTCTTCAAGGGGGGAATCCATAAAATCGACGGGTGTATGCGGACGAGTTGGCGCATTTGGACAGATATGCGTTGTAATGATCACATCCCCCTGTAATGCATCTCCTCTTTGCTGCATTTCAGCCAATTTTAATCCCGTTGTGATGGCAGCAATTGCGCCATCCGCATCAGAAACAACCCCAATGCGCGAAGGCCTGGCTCCCAATCCACCTAAACGCCCGATGATCCCTAACGTTGGTGCATTCTTACCTTGGGACTTGCCTTGTAAACCCGGAATGGTGATTCTGACGAAATCGCTTTGGCCTTTTTGATCGACAACCGTCGTTGAAATGACTTGAACTGAGGGGAAATCCTGGAACAACTGAACAACATCATGCCCACTAACATTCGCACAATCGAGCAGCTCATAAACGCACAAAGTTTGCTTTAGAGTCATTGTACTTCCTTTAATTCTAATTATTTTTTTTAGAGTTTTAGAGTAAACGGGCACCAAAGGAGCACCCGCTTACTCTGAATACCCCTTAACTAAAGACAAAGGGTATATTTCCTGATGAAGGCGTATTCACGCACTTTGAATGGTATTTAATTATTATTTACTGCAACTACTCATTACTGAACTTTTACTACTGATACTGCTGTATATCACAAGGTTTTTTGACTACTTGGTACTACGCTCTAACCAATAAGGATCCCCAACCATACATCCTAGGTAAGAAGCCTTACGGTAAAGATCTTGGGACAACTGCACGATAATCTCATCGGTCATTTGCGACGCAGGGAGACTCAAACACAACGCATACAACGTATTTTGTGAAGGGTCATATACTGTACTGGATACAGAAGCGACACCGGCAACTGACTCATTGACTGAAAACTCCCAACCTCGTTCAGTGATCACGCTAATGCGCTCATTTAAACTAGCTCGAGACTCTTCAGGCTCTAAATTAATTAAGTTTATGCGCTCATTTATCGGCAAACGTGCTAATAATGCGCGCCCCGTTGATGTGCCACCAATAGGTAAACGCGTTCCCGGCTGCGTAACCACTTGCAGCATGCTATTACCAATTCGTGCATGAACAACACGGACTTTATCTTCATCTAACGCAGATACATAACTGGTAAACCCCGTATCTTTCGTCAAACTGTCTAATGCTTCTAACGCCATATCAATTAAATGGTTCATGCCACGAGCTCGGTGGGCAATCTCCATAATCAACAAACCTGGACGATAAATCGGCGCGTTATTTTTCTTTTCGAGTAACCCAAGTTCTGCCATCTGCTTTAACAGACGTGACGCGGAGCTTTTCGGCATCGATAATTCATTGACCAACGTGGTGACCGTTAGCTCATTACCTGAGCGTAAAAATAGGCGATACACGTCGACAACACTTGTTAAAATACTCATACCTGAGTTTCCTGCACTAGCAAGCCATAATCCAGAGGCTTTCTATCTCTTAGATAAGGCACATTTAAACGCGTATATGCCTGAAGACGAAAATCAATCTCACCAACTAACAACTGTTCTTGTTCGCAAGATGCCTCACACAAAACTTGCCCACGCGGGCCCATAATTTTACTGCCACCAAATAGGTGTAAATCTTCTTCATGCCCCCAGCGATTGACCGCTAGAAGATGCGTGCCATTTTCTAAAGCACGACACGCTGTATTAATGTCCCACATATCGCGGTCTTGAATACACCAGGCAGAAGGCGCAATCAGTAACTCAGCGCCTTGTAAAGTGAGGATCCGCGCTACTTCAGGGAAGCCCATGTCGTAGCAAATCATCACACCAATTTTACCGATTGGCGTATCAAACACGGGGAAAGTATCCCCGTTTTTGAACCACTGTTTTTCAATACCAAACGCATGAACCTTACGAAATACACCGCTGATATTTTCACAGCCGGGATTCCATACACCCACTGAGTTATACACTTCACCTAGACGGCTACCGCGTTCGGCAAATCCCGCTACAATCGTGATATCTAAGCGGGAAGCCAATTGACTAAACATGCGATATGTTTCGCTGCCGTCAAAATCGCTGAGATCC
Organism: Providencia sp. PROV188; assembly: GCF_027595165.1. Classification (NCBI taxonomy): domain Bacteria; kingdom Pseudomonadati; phylum Pseudomonadota; class Gammaproteobacteria; order Enterobacterales; family Morganellaceae; genus Providencia; species Providencia sp. PROV188. The sequence continues at coordinate 1,217,656 of NZ_CP097291.1, read as the reverse complement.
CATAATTGAGTAGATAATAGATCACCACGATAACCGGTTGTGGCTAACTCAGGGAAACAGATAAGTTTTGCCCCTTGCGATGCCGCTTGTTCGCATAATTGCGCCATGCGTTGCAAATTACCCGTCTTATTCCCTAGCTCAGAATCGAACTGAGCTAGCGCAACTTTAACTCGGTTATCAGTCATCCATTTGCCCTCAATCTAAATGAGAAACTTGGCGGAAGTGAATGCCTTTTTCGCCTCGGAATGCCGCTAATAAGCGCATACCAATCCAATAAGCCACCGCACCAACCAGCAAAGAGTTCAACGCTGGGACACCAATATCTGCACCCAAAGGTCCTAGAGCAGAAGTTCCCCAACCAACAACGACCGCACAGCACCATGCCACTAAAGTTACTGGGTTATACGCTTCACAACGCGTTGGTAAAATGCCTTGTTCTCGGGTGATATCCAGCTCTTTTCTGTCACGTTTTAACAAGTAATAATCAACAACCATAATACCCGCGACAGGCGGAATCGAAATACCAAGATAAATTAAGAAACTAATAAAGTTATCTAAAATGCCTAACATGGAAGCCACAGTACCAAAAATACCAATAATCCATGTTAAATAACGGCGGTCAAAACGCTTATTAAAAATAGCGTTCAACAGTGTGGAGAAGCCGAGTGATGAAGAGTAGAGATTGATATCATTCATTTTAATTGTTGAGAAGATAACAATCGATGCACCTAGCAACCCAGTTAACGCCATCATCAAATCAAAAACTTGGCTTGTGCGTAATGCTAAAGCCATTAATACCGCTATCATGTTGACGAAAAGCTCGCCACAGAATGTACCAATCAACGTCATCCAGAACACATCTTTCGGCTTATGCATAAAGCGACTGATGTCTGGTGTTGTTACAGCAGAGATGATAAAACCACCCGCAACCATCGTAATTGCAGCTGGCATTGTCATTAAAGGCCCGGCAGGTTCAGTGGCATTAATTAATAAACTAATGTCCTGTCCCGATAATAAATTATAAGTTGCCCAACCTAGTGCGAATAAAAATAGCGGTGTTGAAATATTCGCGGTAATAGATAAAAAGCGATACCCATATACCGTAATAATTGTCACCGCAATGCCTGTAATAAGCGACCAGGTCCCTGGTGTTAGCACGTTAGTCGCTTTATACATACCATCCGCGAAGAAACCATTTTGGACACCGAACCAACCCATTAAGGAGATAGCAATGGCACCTCCAATTAATGCCGATCCTAGTTTTCCAAAACCAGACCACCGAGACAGTAGACTGATTGACATTCCTTCACGGCAAGCTGCCGCTCCGAGACCCCAACTGACGACCTGTAAAATTACAGAACCGAGCATTGTTGCCCAAAACGCCTGCCAAAACGTTAATCCATAACCAAGCGCTGCACCTAGCATCACTTGCGAAACGCAAGCGAGTGAACCGATACGGAGGATCAACACTTCATAAAACGGTCGACGAGCACTTTGCGGTACCCGCGCCAGAGAATAATCTTCACCTGCTTTATTTGCCATTTTTTATCCTGCTGTGTATGAGTCTTTACTTGTGATTTTTTGGCTTTTCGCTAAAGTTCCATTTAACGGAACTAGGTTTCATTTATTCTACAAGACGAATAATATCCACGATCGGTACTAAATCGCAAGTAGAATTTACCTTTTTGATAGCTTTTTTATTATCGGTTATTTAAATGGTAGGAGAAATAGGAGGGGGTAAAAACAAAATAAGCTGTAAATTAATAGGTTAAAAAAACCACATTTGATTAGAGAAATTTCACAAAATGAGTGTTCATCGATAGATAATTCTAATTTAGACACGCAAATATAGAGTAAATTATCTTTTCATTGCCGTTAATCTCACAAAATATTCGACCTAAACAGCTATTCACTAATTATTTTATCTAATAAATTGCCTTATTCGTGAGAAAAAAGTTGTAGAGATCCCCCCTCTACAACTTTTCAAATAATCACTGATGGATAAATTACTCTCTTGCTAATGCATCAATCGGATTTAATCTCGCCGCATTTCTCGCGGGTAGGAAACCAAAAATAATCCCAATCGCCGTTGAACAGGCAAATGCACTGACAAGTGCAATTGGATCAAATGCAAATGTCCAGCCTGGCAGCGCCATTTGAGCAATCAGACTGACGCCATAAGATAAGCCAATTCCCATTAAGCCACCGATAAGACACACTAACACCGCCTCAATAAGAAATTGCTGCATCACATCCATCGTTCGAGCACCAACCGCCATACGAATACCGATTTCACGGGTTCTTTCTGTGACAGACACCAACATAATATTCATCACACCAATCCCCCCAACCACAAGGGAAATGACAGCGACCAAAGTCAAAAAGAGCTGCATAGTTTGGGTGGTTTTTTCCGCTGTTTTGACCAATGTATCAATATTATAGGTAAAAATATCCTTCTTACCGTGACGCAAAGTCAGCAAACGGGTCAGTTGCTGCTCAGCCACTTTCGCATCAATGCCATCCTTCACTCTAACCACAATGCTGTCATAGTAAGAACGGTTAATCAGCTTACTGTTAATTGTCGTGTCGGGTAAAAACACTTCTAGGCTTTTACTGGAACCAAAAATTGACTTTTGTTCTCCTAATACACCAATGACAGTGGCGGGCATATTTCCGATGAGCAATGTCTCACCCACGACATTCTGTTTGTTCGGAAAAAATCGTCGTTTCGTATTACCGTCAATCACCACCACAGGCGCACGCCGATCAAGCATATCCTGAGTAAATCCCATCCCTTCAGCGAATTTATTACCATAAACTTGGAAATAACCTACCCCCACTCCTGCGACTCGAGCCACCGCATCTAAATTCCCTTTACGTAATCGAGCTGAGGTATCAATGGAGCCAGTCACCGACTGAACATAAGGCTGCTGAGCAATGGCAGAAATATCAGAGGATTTCAACGCTTGCCGGTTTTCTGGGTCATCGCTGCCAAAATCTTTTCCGGGATACACCGAAATTGTATTGGTACCAATCGATTTAATATCATTCAATACCATCCCTTTGGCCGCATCGCCAATTACCATGATGGATACCACTGAGGCAATACCAATCACAATTCCCAGCATCGTCAGCAAGGTGCGCATTTTATTCACTACCATCGCGCGCCACGCCATCAATAAAGCTTCACTAAATCGGCTAACCCATTGCCCTAATGGATTTTTCTTCATCGCGATTTTTGCCGGAAACTCAGCTTTCTTCGTTGCTAACATACCTGAATCATTGATGATTTCGCCATCTTTGATTTCAACGATCCGCTCTGCTTGTTGCGCGACTTTCGGGTCATGGGTAACGATGATCACCGTATGCCCTTGGGCACAAAGATCTTTTAAGATCTTCATGACCTCTTCCCCCGAATGGCTATCCAGCGCCCCCGTCGGCTCATCCGCCAAAATAACCTGTCCGCCATTCATCAGAGCGCGAGCAATACTAACCCTTTGTTGCTGCCCCCCCGACAATTGGCTTGGGCGATAATGAACTCGTTCACCTAAGCCTAAACGTTGAAGTAATTGCACCGCCCGTTCCTGTCGCTGAGACTTGCCTGCTCCGGCATAAATAGCGGGGATTTCAACATTTTGCTCAGCACTCAAATGGCTCAGTAAATGGTAACGCTGGAAGATAAAGCCAAAATGTTCACGTCGTAATTGTGCCAATTGGTCATTATCCAATGTCGCAATATTTTGACCTGCAACGAAATATTCCCCTGATGTGGGTTTATCCAAGCATCCCAAAATATTCATCAACGTCGATTTTCCCGACCCTGACGCACCGATAATCGCCACCATTTCACCGGCATTTATTTTCAACGAAACATCTTTGAGTACGGTGATCTCCTGCTCACCCGCAGGATAGCGCCGCGTAATATTATGCAGCTCCAGTAAAGTCGTCATCATTACAATTCCGTATCGCTGCTGCGACCGACGATGACCTTATCCCCTTCTTGCAACCCTTTAATCACTTCCACTGAAACATCGTTACGACTGCCAATTTCAATGTTTCTCTTTTGCGGTATCCCATCATTCAAAACTTCCACTTCATAAACTTGCGGAGTGACTTCGTTTCCTAAAGCGAGCAAGGGAAGGAGCAGCACATTTTTATGGGACTCAAGCTCAATCACCACTTGTGCGGTCATTTGTAGCTTTAAAAGATGTTGAGGGTTTGGCACTTCAAAACGGGCATAGTAGAAAATCGCATCGTTAATTTTTTCAGGGGTCGGTAGGATATCTTTCAATTTTCCTGCGAATTTTTTATCCGGAGCGCCTAACACGGTAAAAGACGCACTTTGCCCTGGCTCAAGGTAGATAACATCCGCTTCGGAAACTTCTGCTTTGACCAACATAGTATCCAAATCAGCGAGCGTTAAAATCGTTGGTGCCTCTTGGGCGGCAATTACCGTTTGCCCTTGTAATGTTTTGATAAACGTCACAATACCATCCATTGGCGCTGTAATTTGGGTGTATTTCAGATTCGTTTTTGCGGTATCTAAAGAGGCGCGATTACGTTTAATCTGCGACTGATACGTGGCCACCTTCGCTTTATTCACTTCCACATCGGTTCTGGCTTTATCCAGCTCTTGCTGAGCCACCGCTTGTACTTTTGAGAGGCTTAAATGGCGTTGGTAAGTCACTTGTGCAAGCTTTAATTCAGCCTGAGCCAATGCCAAGTTGGATTCTAATTCATGGATAGTTTCTTGAGATTCAGTGACTTCGTTTTGCGCTTTTTGCGGGTCAATAACGGCAAGCAGATCGCCTTTTTTAACGGTATCACCTTCTTTAACGTACAGTGTTTGCAGTTGACCGCTAACCTGCGCCCCCACATCCACTTTACGTACAGCATCTAATTTACCCGTCGCCATAACCCGCTTATCGAGATCGCCACGAGTCACATCAACCGTTTGGTAGCTCTCTGGTTGCTGGTTACCAAGAAAAAACCATGCGGTAACCAGCGCCGCGAGTAGGACAAATATGCCATAAATCCATTTTTTTCTTGATGCTGCCTTCATTAACTCTGTTCCTATTTTCAATCAGAGGGCCGCCCCTCTCTTGAAAATAAGATAGCTGAATAATTATCACTCTTCACTAAACAGATTTAAGATTAACTGCAATTTATATTAATACGCCTTACCGCGTGCCAACCATGCGACTCTTGAGAACATATTTCTCAGAGCTAATGGTACAGCTTCAGGGCCTAATTCAGCGGCACGGTTTACTGTCGCCAGCGCTAAGTCAGGTTTTGACGTCCGTGCAATCGCTTTTAAAATCACGCGGCGAGTGGATACTCGAGCATTTTCAGGAATTTCTGCAATTTCATGGTACAAACCTTGAAACCCTTCGCGATACAGAAAATGTTCCATATCCGGTGCAGGCAACATGGTTAACCGGTCTCTATCTGGCGAATTAATTTTGTTGGCGTAATGCGTCGCCGTTGCGGCATATTTTCGCCCTGCTTCATCCCCATCAGTTAACACATGCCATTCAATGCCCATTTTATTGGCAAATTTTAATAAAGGTTTTAAGCCACTTTGTGCAAAAGCAATTACCTTAATGCCTTCTGTTTCGAAGAAATAATTACACTGCCTTGCAAATTCACTCATTAGCCAAATTTCCGTTTCACCTTCAACCAGTAGCCAACAACGGGCAAATAATGCGGAAGGTCGATTAAAGCGGATATGGAAAGAGATTTTACGTAACTCTTCAGCACTTAAATCCTGCGGGTTCAAACGATATGCAGACACTTTATTAGTATCACGGACAAGACGGCATAAGCTGTCAATTGGCGCTTGGGAAAGTAAGTCACCAGAATTGGTTGTGGTGATCCGCTGCAAGGAGAATAAACTAAACAGCCCCCACGCAATAGACAACATAATAGGGTGTAACCGTGTTTCAGGGTCTTCCACAATAATAATTGGGCGAGCATGTTTATCCAGCTCAATATTCCCTTTAGATTGCAGTAACGATGAAAACATCCCTAAGATAATCAGGCGAATATTACGTTGATTCGGCTTCGCTATTAATCGATTAATATTATCCAATGCCTGCCACCCCCGCTTACGAGGCTCGATACTAATCATTGGATTATCCGTTTTCACCATATGACCGCTTTTCCCTGAAAAATAGTGGCTCAGCAATTGCTGCATCGCGTCCACCCCATCTTCAAGGTCATTATCACTTAAGCGTTCAGGATTATTCACCAGCGCCATCGTCAATTCTTTAATCTGATGATTAAAGTTTTCACGGAAATTGTTGCTTCCGCTGACTATCGTCTCGGGGTTTATACTATTTAAGAAACGCGCATCTCGTAAGCGAATTACGGGATATAAACGGACAATTTCTTTAATATACTTACCCACATTATCAAGGGATAATTTATTACCCCCAGAATTTAAGAAGCACTTATCTACCGTAACGCTGTTATCATCTTTTAGCTCCGCACTTACTCGGAATAAAATATGTTTTAAGTCATCCCCATTATCGACCCAAACAGAAGCTAGATTTTGGAAACGATAAGAATGATGGCGACCAGGACGACTCTCACAGAACTTTAAGACAATCTGCAAAGTACGAAAACGTGTTTCATCATCCCCTGTAGGATGGTGAAAATCATTAGCTGTGAATTGGTATTCGCGATGTTCGGGAGAGAGCAAAATATCTAAGGCATCGAGTAAACTTGATTTCCCCCATGAGTTTTCCCCGATGAGAACGGTATTATTATTAAGTTCTAAAGAAAGTCGGTTGATCCCTCTAAATCCGTATATTTCCACACGTTCCAGATACATATCTCTCTCCTTGCTATCGAAAACTGAGTTTGATTGTAACATCTTGACCACTCAAGGATCCGTGAAACAACCTGAACTATCTCAAATAAAAGCTTACTCATTAAGCCAATTAATTACTATACGAGTCAACACAGTACAAAAAAAACACGTTGCGATACATGTCCCTGTATTGAGCTTATTTAGTTGGTGATATAGGATGTTTATGCTTTATTTTCCAGCATTTTTCTCCTATTTTTAGTTAATCAGCCATTGAAAAATATTTATCACTCACGTGATATTTAGCATCACAGGTTAAATTTATTCATGTTTCGATAGCTATGTTCATGAATTTTTAAATATAATCTGTTGTTTATATTGGCATAAATTAGTGTAGTTAATGCAGTAAAACGAAATGAAATAAAAGGGCACTAACATGTATTCAGGCTTGCTGATTATTCTTTTACCTCTGTTTCTTGGTTACTTGATACCTATAAAAAATAAAAATGTTCTTCATCGAGTTCATCAGTCTTTAAATTCGATGGTGTACGTTATTTTATTTTTAATGGGTATTACCCTTGCTTTGCTTGAAAACCTCAGCGCACATTTAGTGTCCATCTTAATTTATGCCCTGACCTTCTTCGCCTGCATTTTTGGCCTCAATGCGCTTTCTTTAATTCTCCTGGATAAACTTGATCCGTGGAAAGTACCGCAGCACAAGCAAGAAAAGCCCCCTTCACGTATCAAAATGGTATTTGAATCCTTGCAGCTGTGTGGTGTCTTGCTCATTGGCTTTTTAGTAGGATTAACGGGGTTTAAATTCTTACATTATGCGGATAAAGGCAGCCAAGTGGCTCTAATGTTGCTGCTGTTACTGGTTGGGGTACAACTGCGTAATAGTGGCATGCATATTCGACAGATTTTAATTAACCGCCGAGGTACGACTATTGCCTTAGTCATGGGGGTTAGCGCCCTTATCGGTGGGGCAGCTGCAGCCTTTTTCCTTGGGCTTCCTATCAAAATGGGGTTAGCTATCGCCTCTGGATTTGGTTGGTATTCACTCACTGGTATCTTAATTACCGATGCCTATGGTCCCGTGATGGGTAGCGCCGCATTTTTTAATGATCTATTGCGAGAATTGACTGCCATCATGTTGATTCCATTAATCATTAATCGCTATCGTTCTACTGCATTGGGAATTTGTGGCTCTACGTCTATGGACTTTACTTTACCGGTATTGCAGCGTAGTGGTGGCGTGTCGATTGTCCCCGCGGCTATCGTTCACGGCTTCGTTTTAAGTCTAATTACGCCAATCCTTATGGCCTTCTTTACATAAGTAGAATTTCAGTCACAATAGCCGTTAATTTAGGTATCACAGGAAATTAACATGACGGGTAAACAACGAGTTTTAGTACTAGGTGCAAGTGGCTATATTGGGCAAAATTTAATTCCTAAATTATTGGAAGAAGGTCATGAAGTCACTGCTGCCGCCCGACGTGTAGACTGGATGCTATCCCAAGGTTGGTCGGATACTCGCTGTATCTATGTGGATTTACACCAGCCTGAAACCCTGAAAAATATCATGGACGAGGTGGATATTGTTTACTTCCTCGTTCATAGCATGGCGGATCAAGCCAATCTTATTGAACGTGAACGTGAAGCGGCACGCAATGTACAAAATGCGCTGCAAGACTCTAACGTCAAGCAGGTGATTTATCTCAGCGCACTGCAACATGGGCATACTTATTCCCCGCATTTAATTGCCAGACGCTTAACAGGGGAGATTCTGCGCGAAAGTGGTATTCCTGTGACTGAAATTCGCGCATCCATAATTGTTGGTTCAGGTTCTGCGGCCTTCGAAATTATGCGAGATATGGTGTATAACCTTGCCATCTTGACGCCGCCTCGTTGGGTACGTTCAAAATCATCCCCAATTGCCCTTGAAAATATCCTGTATTACCTCACCCAGTTAGCCCAACTTCCCGTGACAGAAAGTCGAGTGTTAGATGCGGGTGGTCCTGAATATATAAGCTACCAAGAGCTCTTCAAGCGCTTTATCAAAGTCTCTGGAAAGCGTCGCTTGTTAATTCCAATTCCAATCCCTGTCAGCATGATCTCCGTGCACTTTATTAGCTTGATAACTTCAGTGCCGCCGACTATTGCCAAAGAGTTGATCCAAGGCTTACAACACGATCTGCCTGCAGACGATAAACTCATTCGCGAGCTTATCCCGCAAACGCTGATTTCATTTGATGATGCAGTCAGAACCACATTAGCGGAAGAAGCCAGTGCCATTGATAACTCTGATTGGGGTTATGATCCTGAGGTGAGAAAACGCTGGCGACCGGGTTACGGTTACTACCCTAAACAAGCGGGCTTTACCTTTAGCACCACCGCATCCACAGAATCGCTCTGGCATACCGTCCAGCAAATTGGAGGAAAAGAAGGCTATTTTTACGCCAATATCCTTTGGAAAACACGCGCCATTATGGACGATATGATGTTGAATAAAGTCAAATATGGCAGACCTGATCGTGACACCTTACAGGTTGGTGATGAAGTTGATGGTTGGCGAGTCATTAATATGGAACCAAATAAACAACTTAGCTTACTTTTTGGTATGAAAGCACCAGGTTTAGGTCGATTAACTTTCACTATTCATGATAGTGGAAACCTACGCTCCATTGATGTTCGTGCATGGTGGCATCCTGCGGGTTTCAGCGGATTACTCTATTGGTTTGCGATGATGCCAGCTCATCTGTTCATCTTTAAAGGCATGGCTAAGCGTATTAGTGAATTGGCTATTCAACGGGACAAAAAGCTTGTGACAGCACCGATAGCGGAAGATAGCTCCAATAAGCCAGAATAAATTTAGCGTAAAAAACCAAATTTTTATGCATAAAACATTGCATAAATATGCTTACAGGATTAATATCGCGGGTAGTTAATTTAGATATTATTGGTAAGCATGAGCATTCAATTAAAAAACATAAACTGTTTCTACGGTAACCATCAGGCACTCTTTGATATCAACTTAGAGTGCTCTGCTGGTGAAACCATGGTATTACTCGGGCCAAGTGGCGCAGGTAAAAGCTCCTTACTGCGCGTACTGAACCTGCTAGAAATGCCACGTTCAGGTCAACTCAATGTTGCCAACCATACTTTTGATTTTGCCAAAACACCAGATGCGAAAGCCATTCGCGATCTGCGCCAAAATGTAGGTATGGTTTTCCAACAATATAATCTCTGGCCTCATTTAAGTGTGATGGATAACCTGATTGAAGCGCCATGCCGCGTTTTGAAGCTATCCAAACAGCAAGCACAAGAAAAAGCCGCTAAGCTGTTAGAGCGCTTACGTTTATCGCAATTTGCTGACCGTTATCCCCTGCATTTATCCGGTGGACAGCAACAACGTGTCGCGATTGCTCGCGCCTTGATGATGGAACCTCAAGTTCTGTTATTTGATGAACCAACAGCCGCACTTGACCCTGAAATTACAGCGCAAGTGGTAGACATTATTCGTGAACTTTCAGCAACAGGGATCACCCAAGTTATCGTGACCCATGAAGTTGAAATTGCCCGTAAAACCGCAAGCCGTGTGGTCTATATGGAAAACGGTCATATTGTAGAGCAAGGAGATGCTAGCCACTTCGCTGCACCTCAAACCGAAGCATTTGCAAATTATCTATCCCATTAATAGATTCTGTCCCACTAATAGATATAGGATTAAGCAATGAAAAAATTATTATTAGCTACATTATTAGGCGCTGTAACCCTATCTGCGGCGGCGGCGGAAAAAGAGACCATCCGTTTTGCAACTGAAGCAACTTACGCCCCGTTTGAAATGTTTGATAAAAACAACCAAATCGTAGGTTTTGACGTAGATCTGGCAAATGCAATGTGTGAAAAAATGAATGCAACCTGCACATTCACACACCAATCTTTTGATAGCTTAATTCCAAGCCTGAAATTCCGTCGCTTTGAAGCGTTAATGGCGGGTATCGATATTACCCCTGAGCGTCAACAACAAGTGGATTTCACCGAAACTTACTATCCGAACTCCGCTGAGTTTATTGCAGTAAAAGATAAGATTACTGCCGTTGACCAGTTAAAAGGTAAAAAAATCGGGGTACAAAACGGTACCACACACCAGAAATACATTCTGGAACAACATAAAGATATGACGGTTGTCCCTTATGATAACTACCAATCTGCCATTTTAGATCTGCAAAACGGTCGTATTAATGCGGTATTCGGTGACACAGCCGTTGCTGATGAATGGTTAAAAGCGAAAGGTAATGAAAACTTAGCGGCTGTGGGCGACAAAGTGACCGATCCACAATACTTTGGCATTGGTTTAGGTATCGCGGTTCGTAAAGGCAACAAAGAGTTGCTGGATAAAATGAACAAAGCCTTATCTGAAGTTAAAGCCGATGGCACCTACGATGCTATCCATAAAAAATGGTTTCAACAGTAGTCGATATAATTAATGAATGATTTATTCTTTTTAGCAAGTGCCGCCGGTATTACCGTCGGCCTTGCCGTTTTAGCACTAGTCCTTGGATTGGTTCTCGCGATGCTATTTACCGCGTGGGAATCTGTTCGGTTCAAACCTCTCGCCTTTTTAGGAACCTGCTGGGTCACGCTGATCCGTGGTTTACCTGAACTACTGGTGGTGCTGTTTGTCTATTTTGGAACCCTCCAGCTTATTAACCTGTTAGGTGATGGTATCGCCATTAACTTAGGCTTCTGGCAAGGTACTTTCCAAATTGACCCGAGCATTTTCTTTGCTGATAGCGGCGAATTTGACTACACACCATTCTTCTGTGGTGTAGTTGCGCTCGCGCTGTTATATGCATCTTACGCCTCCCAGACCTTGCGTGGTGCCTTGAAAGCCGTACCTTATGGTCAATGGGAAGCGGGATTAGCACTTGGATTAAGCAAACGCACCATTTTCTTTCGCTATATCATGCCGCAAATGTGGCGCCATGCCCTGCCCGGCTTAGGTAACCAATGGTTAGTGTTACTCAAAGATACCGCGTTAGTCTCCTTAATTAGCGTCAATGACTTAATGCTACAAACTAAAACCATTGTGAATCGTACCCATGAACCATTTACTTGGTACGCTATTGTGGGACTGATTTACCTCGCTATCACCCTATTAAGCCAATTGGTGCTAAAACGTATTGAACTGCGCACCACGCGTTTTGAACGGAGTGATGCGAAATGATCGATTTAATTCTACAAATATTACCGGGATTACCAACCAGCTTGTCACTGACCTTCAGTGCATTATTGGTGGCTTTTATCTTAGCCATCTTCTTTACGCTGATCTTATCCCTCAAAACTCCCGTCATTTCACAAGCGGTTAAGGTGTATATCACCCTATTCACGGGTACGCCGTTATTAGTGCAATTCTTCTTGATTTATAATGGCCCGAGCCAATTTAAGTCACTGCAAGATTACCCTATGCTGTGGGAGTTTATTTCGACGCCTTGGGTTTGTGCGATGGTGGCATTAGCATTAAACAGTGCAGCCTATTCCACACTGTTATTCCATGGCGCGGTAAAAGCCATTCCGTCAGGTCAGTGGCAGTCTTGCCAAGCGCTGGGTATGAATAAGCTGCAAACTATGCGGATTATTCTTCCTTATGCGTTTAAACGTTCACTTTCATCCTATTCCAACGAAGTCGTACTGATTTTCAAAAGTACCTCTCTCGCCAGTACCATTACGATGCTGGATATTATGGGCTACAGTAGCCAAGTATTTGGGCAGACATGGGATGTCATGGCGTTTGTCGCGGCAGGGATTATCTATCTTGTGGTGAATGCGATTCTGACGTTAATTATGCGTCTGATTGAGCGTAAAGCACTGGCTTTTGAACATCGCAGCTAAAAGTTAACAGATTGTTTTTAAATGAAAAAGCTTGGTCTTATGCCAAGCTTTTTTGTATGAAAAACATATATGGCAAATCATTTCTATATATTATATTGCTTTTTGAAAGATAGACCTTTTTTGTATTGGTAGCATGAATCATTGCAAAATTATACCGATTAAATAAGGCTATCGAGATGATTACACAAATTAATTTTTCCGTTCCTTTTCAACAAGAACCTATTGTTAATTACATAGCAACGAATATCCCCGATCTATTTCAGAATAAGCTTGTCAAAGTATCAAATATTAGCCCTATTCAAGCAGGTATTTGCCGTGGTCTTTCCACTTGTTTTCTGCTGCATGAGAACAATAACCGTGGCACGCAATATATAGAGAAGATAAATGAGTCCTTTGACACTTTAGCCCATTATGAAGAGCCTCAAAATACACTCGATGAGTATCTTTTAAATTTCATTAAAAATGTCAAACTCTCAGAATTTAATGTTTTAATGCACCAAGCCGTCAATGAACAAATAGATTATTCAAATACTATTGCATTGGATAATCTATTATTCGATATAAAGAACCTCACACTTAGAGAGATAAGTGCTCAGGAAGAAAATATTGTGTATTTGGCTAACTTACTTCAACTACCTGAGATCACTAAAATATTGAGTGACCCCGATAAATTTATCATTGGCTATGATTCCCTTGCCAATTTAGTATTTTTTATAAAAAAAATACTGGATAGAAACGGCTCCAGTTGCTTGCATTTATCCCAGGAAGAAATAGCACCAATAAGAGAAAAATTATCCTATAGAATGCCGTTAACAACAGATGATGCCCATTTAATTTTGATTGCCTTTTTAAAATTTGAGTTAGACAGAATGGGGCTAATCTCCGTTGATAGACAAATTCGCGCAGGATTAATCGACGATAATACACAACCACTGGAAAATAGACAAAATATCAATCATTATGGCGAGTTAAAAACACTAGCTGATATAGAAATGGATATCGATGAATCAATAAAAAGCAAAGGTTATTATTATTCTCTTGTAGAAACAATCGGCCACTGTATGGCTATTTCTGCCAAAAGTAATAACAAGAAAGTAGTATATACATTTTTTGATCCAAACAATGGCATTTTATTTGATGAAGATAGCTACAGGTTTTTCAAACAATTATCTCAATTTTTCAATGAATTTAGTACCAATGATCAAACTGAGCATTCTTATGCTGGTCATACATTACTTAATGTCCGCATAATTGATAAAAGAGCCAACAGTCAAAACAAACTTAGCTTACCTGAATTTTCTGATGAAGATATTCAAACTAATATAAAAAATGCACTCATAAAAAATAAAGCAAATATAGTATTACCCAATAATTTCAAAATAAAACTGAAAAGCCATGACTTAATAAGTAATATAACCAAAATCACCATTTATAAGGGACTAAAAAAATGGAATCTCGATTCAAATGAAACTGACGTTAAAAAAATGATTTCAACTATTACTGAAAATCTCCCATTAATAAAGAACACAAAAGGTAATTTGTCTATTGATAAATATGGGGAAATTCATAATAGATAGGCGTAAACCTATCTATTTTAATCACTATTTTCGCTTCAATAAACTCAATACTTCATAGTGTGCAGTATGCGGAAACATATCAAACAGTTGAATTTTGCAAACTTCGTATCCTGATAATAATTCAAAGTCTTGCGCCATAGTTTGGGCATTACAGCTAGAATAGAGAATATACTCAGGATGCATATCAGATAAATAATTGCATAAATTCTTACCGATACCACGGCGAGGTGGATTCACCAGCACTAAATCGGGAATATCTTGGCGGCTGGTGGCAAAATTTGTTGAATCTAACGCTTGGAACTCAACGTGCTGCAAACCTAGCTCTTGGGCAGACTGACGAGCACACTCAATAGCTGGCGCACTAATCTCAATCCCCATTAGTTTGATCGTCTTATCCGCGCAATGCAAACCAAAGCCACCCACGCCACAAAATAGATCCCATAAGCTAGTGATATTCAATTCTTTTACCCACTCTCGTGCAGTTTGATATAACTGAGATGCCACGATAGGATTAGTTTGGAAAAAACTTTGCGGACGAATAAACAGAGGAACTTGGTTAAATTCATCCCGCAACACATGTTGCTCAGTGAACATAACTTCTTGTTCACCTTCTAAAATAGCCATATGTACGGGCTGAATATTGGCGGTGATCACGGCTAATTGCGGCAATTTTTCTTGTAACCAAGGTAATGCTTTCTGTAATTGCTCGATTTTTTTATCGGAACGCAAGACAAAGCGCAACATAAATTGTTTGGTATGCCAGCTTTGTGTCAGCAAAATATATTTTAGCTCTCCACGCTTACGCTCAATGTTATAGGGGGTTAACCCAGCTCTAGCGATAAAGGGAATAAGCTGCGCGAAGATTTGCGAAAATTCAGAGGGATATAACGGGCACTCCGTTAAACTGACGGCGTCACCTTCACGGTTAACAATACCCAAAATTGGCTTTTCAACGCTACCACTGACAACCATTTTGGCTTTATTTCGAAATCCTTCAAATGGTCCCATCACGGGTGCCAAAAATATAGATGATGCCAAAGAAGGCAATAACGATTGCAGATTATCTTGTTTACGGGCAATTTGCTGTTCTGGCGATAATTCTAGCCACTGACAGGAGCGACATTCTCCTGCCAAATATTTTTCACAATGCATAGGGTATTTAGTGAATAATTACAGAAGGTTTATCATCAAGGTCGGATTCAGTGTCGTCATCATTATCATCCGACTCTAACTCTTCATACTCATCTTGGTTTGCATACAGTAGATTATTACTGAAAATTTCAAACACAATACCGGAAATTTGCTCTTCGGCCTGCTGTAAGAAATGGCTAAATTGGCGATAAGTAATTCCGGCTTCTAACGAAAATGATTGGCTAACCACCAACTTAGGTAGATTTTCATTATTAATTTCGAGAAAAACTTTTGCCGTTAATGAACTGGCGTTAATTTGGCTAATATTTGCCACCAGCGTAATAATCGCGGTAGGTTTAAGTTCTGCCAATGCTGAGAGTACTAACACATTATTAATAATGTCTAATTTAGCATCAAAGATCCCATCAATATTTTGCATATGAGGGAGATGCAAAGCAGCACAAGAATCACACTCGAAATAAGACGTTTTGAGTTGGTCTAGCCACTCTCGCAGCTGTGAGATATCTGGGTAACAAATAGAATCCATGAGCAATAACCTTCTTCAACTCAAAATAGCGATATACCAAAAATAACCATATTCATGCCAACCAAGCACTCATACTAACAAATCATTCAGTCTAACAAATAGAAAGCGGACAATTTTCACACATAGCCAATCTAAACACCAGTAAAACCATGCCCTGCTCTACTTTTCGTCTGGTTTATCATCATCTCGCGTCGTCTCTTTTGGTTGATTACGACGGTCACGACTCGCGCCACCCGATTTATTATCAATTCCCAAAAAGGTAAGACCATGCACGGCTCGCCAAATAATATTAATCATCGCCGGAATTAAGCAGCCCATCCCGACCAGCACCATAGAAACAATCGCGCCAGAGCTGGCTAGCCATTCCGGCAGCGTAATATAGTCATTAGTAGCAAGTAATACGGTGATTAGTAATAATATTCCGATACCCTCAAGAAAAAGAACGGGTTTTGGCATATCCGCTAATGAGCGCATCGTCCCTTTAGTCTCTTTTGTGGGTTTTTGCTGTTGTTCCATGATGTTTTCCTTCGTTTTATTGCCTTATACTGACAGTATCGTCACCACCTCTAGCAAATTATATATACTGCCTATAGCTATGAAAGGAAAATTCAACTTTTATTTAGAAGCTGATGTTGGCATAGTATTGGGCATTATTATTTCGTATCTGAATAGTCATTAAAATCTGAGTTCTAAATTTAAGGAGATATTATGTACACTGTTATTTTTGGTCGCCCTGGTTGCCCATACTGTGTTCGTGCTAAAGAACTTGCAGAAAAACTGAAAAATGAACGTGACGACTTCGATTATCGCTATGTTGATATCCAAGCGGAAGGTATCTCTAAAGAAGACTTATCTAAAACCGTTGGTAAAACTGTAGAAACCGTTCCTCAAATCTTTATCGATGAGAAACACATCGGTGGTTGCACTGATTTTGAAGCATACGCTAAAGAAAATCTGAGCCTGTATAAGTAATCAATCTTACAAGACATTTTCTTTTATAAAGCCCCAGATGAGCCTATCATTTGGGGCTTTATTTTTTCTTTTTGTGCTATGCAAAAATATTTTCATCAAAAATTGCACTTTTTCTGATCACCGAGAGAACTTTCCTCCTTTGCCGTAGTCTTAATTAGTGCCACTGCTTTTCTTTGATGTCCCCATATTGAGGAGCCCGATAGCCATTTGATTCTTTCATGCTATCGGGTTTTTTGTGTCTAGAACTTTTGCATTGCCCTGATAAATCACTGTTATTGAGCAAATATTGATTGAGTTAATGTTTAACAAAAAGTAAATTTGTCAGCTTGAGTAGCAAGGTCTAGAGCGTGTCTTGATTCACCCCCTTCCCATTGCTATGTCCCGTCTTCTTGAGAACTAATGTCCGAGGTACTCCGATCGTGCTGGAACAACTAAATCTGGATCTTTTTAATCTGATCAACGCAACGCCTGAGTCCGCAAGTGGTACTATTGCGTTAGCCACGGTGATCGCCAAACGCTTGATCCTTATTTTTCCGCTATTTACTGTTGCATGCTGGTTTTGGGGTGCACAGCCAAATATGACTCGCCAACGTGCCTTTGCCTGTAAAACGGCTTACGCCATTGTTATTGGTTTAGTGATTTCTTGGTTGATTGGTTATTTTGCGCCACATGAACGCCCTTTTGTGATGGGAATTGGTTCTAATTTCTTAGATCACGACGCAACACCTTCTTTTCCGAGTAACCATGGAACTATCGTCTTTACCTTTGTTTTTGCTTTCTTATTCTGGCTAAGAACGTGGGTTGGCTTCGTGTTTATGGTTCCTGCCATCGTTATTGCATGGTCTCGTATTTATCTTGGCGTTCACTGGCCGTTAGACATGATTGGTGCATTTATCTTAGGTGCTATTTCTTGCGGTTTATCTCAGCTGATTTGGGCTGTGGGCGGCAGTGTTATTCAGCAGCCAATCACTCGTCTTTACCACCTCGTATTTGGTTCTCTCATTCGCAAAGGATGGATGCAACCTTAATTGGTGATTTAAAGTACTGACCTATTATTAGTGTCAGTACTTTCCCCTTCATTTTTCCCGTCATTAAATATTGAGCTAAATCAAAGTTTGTTTTCATTTATTTTTAGCATCAATAACTTTATTTGAATTTATCAAATAAATATTAAAACAATTAATTAACAAATATTTTGTAACGTTTTCTTATTATTTTTTGTGACGAAAAATAAGTATTCTATTTCTAATCTTAAATCCCCTAAAACAATTAACATATTCCTCAAGAACATTAATTAACCAAAAAAATTAATCACGTTATTAATCAATTAATGCAATCACAAAAATACAATAAATATCATTATGTTACGTTAATTATGAAGTTGAAACTCATCCAAGGAATAGCGTGGTTTTTCCATCTTTATTTTCAAGTCATTGATCATTTTATTGACGTTAAATTTTTTATTAACATGATAACGGTTTTAATGTTTTGTATTTTTATATAAATAAATTTGTCGAATAATCATTTTATGAATATGGTTGAAAACCAGTAATAGCTAGCACTAAGTTAAATTTCATTAACAATTTTACAAAATTCACTGTGAGCTGATAAACATGGGGGATATTTCTCTTTTGAGATAATGATCACGGCATTTTGTTCTGCTAAAATGTAGATTCTCACACTCAAAATCCACTTTTAAAAATTACTTATAAAATTGCAAAACTGATTGAAAATGAATTTCATATTCATCTTAGTTTTATTTCCAATCAGATTGTTACGTATAAAACCATTATTAATGGCTAGACAGTGTATTAACCGATTGTTTATTTACTAACCATTAATTAAACCGTCGATTAATCGTACAAAAAGATTAAGAGCCTAGTGAAATAGGCACCCAATTTTTATTTTTTGACTTTTATTTTTGGAGACTATTATGGATACAACAAAAGTTGGTTCCATCAACAAAACAGCCTCGCAAACAGGGAATGCTACCGCTTGGCGTAAAACAGACACCGTGTGGATGCTCGGTCTTTATGGTACCGCCATCGGCGCTGGTGTTTTATTCTTGCCTATCAATGCGGGTATGAGTGGATTACTGCCAGTATTACTGATGTTAGTACTTGCTTTCCCAATGACATTTTTTGCTCACCGTGGTTTAACACGCTTTGTCCTTTCCGGTTCAAAGAAAGACGGTGACATTACCGAAGTGGTAGAAGAGCACTTTGGTCGTACAGCAGGTAACTGGATCACCCTGCTCTATTTCTTTGCAATTTATCCTATTTTGTTAGTTTATGGCGTTTCCATCACTAACAACGTTAACAAATTCCTGACTGAACTATTAGGCGTTGGTGCACCACCACGTTGGTTGCTGGCACTGATTTTAGTCGGTGGCGTCATGGCAATCGTGGCATTCGGTGAAAAATACATTGTTAAAGTCATGAGTATGCTGGTGTTCCCATTCATCGCCGTACTGGTCGCTTTCTCTCTGTATATGGTTCCACATTGGAGCACCGATGCTCTGAGCACATTATCTTTAGATAACGTGACTGAAGCGGCTAAAGCATCAGGTGGACAAAGCATTTGGATCACTATCTGGTTAACAATCCCAGTTATGGTTTTCGCGTTTAACCATTCACCAATCATCTCTGCTTTCTCTGTTGCAAAACGTGAAGAGTATGATGAAGCGGCTGAGAAAAAATGCTCACGCATTCTAGCTTCTGCACACATCCTGATGGTTCTGACTGTAATGTTCTTCGTCATCAGCTGTGTATTCACACTGTCTTCAGCTGACCTTGCTGCAGCTAAAGCGCAAAATATCAGTATCCTTGACTACCTGTCTGGCTATTTTGATCAGCCGTTCATCAAGTATGCCGCAGCTATCATCGCCTTTATCGCTATCATCAAATCATTCTTAGGCCACTACTTAGGTGCTCGTGAAGGTTTCAATGGTTTAGTTGAGCGTGCATATCGCGCAAAAGGCAAAACAGTTGATGTTAAAAAATTAAATCGTGGTACTGCACTGTTCATGTTAGTAACAACTTGGATTGTTGCAACATTGAACCCTGGTGTACTGGATATCATTGAAAGTCTGGGTGGCCCAGTTATCGCAATCCTGCTGTTCTTAATGCCAATGTATGCAATCAGCAAAGTTCCTGCGATGCGTAAATACTCCGGTAAACTCAGCAATATCTTCGTTGTCATCATGGGTCTGGTCGCTATCTCCGCTGCAACTTACAAGTTATTCTTCTAATTAAAAAAATTAGCAAATAATTAAGTAAATCTAAGCCCTCAATTAACCTATATCAATCTGGTTAATTGAGGGATCTTCTATAATCATCTTACTGACAACAAATACCCTGTAATTGCCAGTTTGATGGGGATCCTTCAATATAGGAAGACAGAATATGATTAGCGTATTCGACATTTTTAAAATCGGTATCGGACCATCCAGCTCACACACTGTCGGCCCTATGAAAGCCGGTAAGCAGTTTGTCGATGACCTCATCCAGCAAAATCTTCTCACTAAAACCACACGTATTTCCGTCGATGTTTATGGTTCTTTATCCCTAACAGGTAAAGGGCACGCCACCGATATGGCGATTATTATGGGTTTGGCGGGTAATCTGCCTGATACGATTGATATTGATGCTATCCCAGCATTTATGCGCAATGTTGAGCAAACTGGCAAACTGTTGCTGGCAAATGGTCAACATGAAGTCGATTTCCCAACGGAAGGTGGGATGAATTTCCATTCAACCAACCTACCATTACACGAAAACGGAATGACAATTACCGCATTTGATGACGATAACGTTCTGTATACCAAGAATTATTATTCTATTGGCGGTGGTTTTATCGTCGATGAAGAACATTTCGGTCAAGAAACTAAAAATGCGGTTCAAGTCCCTTACCCATACAAGTATGCAGCTGATTTACAAAAACACTGTAAAGAAACGGGATTATCTTTATCTGCATTAGTAATGCAAAACGAATTAGCCCTGCACAGCAAAGAAGAGATTTCTGACTATCTGGCTGCGGTGTGGGATGTCATGAAAGCCGGTATTGAACGTGGGGTGAGCACCGAAGGTTTATTACCAGGTCCACTGCGCGTTCCTCGCCGTGCAGCGGCATTACGCCGTCAATTAGTGACCTCTGACAATAACAATATTGACCCAATGGCAGTAATTGACTGGATCAATATGTACGCCCTTGCCGTCAATGAAGAGAACGCTGCGGGTGGCCGTGTTGTAACAGCCCCAACGAATGGTGCGTGTGGAATTATTCCTGCGGTATTGGCTTACTACGATAAGTTTATTCGCCCAGTCAACGAAAACTCTTATACCCGCTATTTCTTAGTTTCAGGCGTGATTGGTACGCTGTACAAAATGAATGCGTCCATCTCTGGTGCAGAAGTCGGTTGCCAAGGTGAAGTCGGCGTAGCCTGTTCCATGGCAGCTGCTGGTTTGGCAGAATTAATGGGAGGCAGCCCAGAGCAAGTGTGCGTCGCGGCGGAAATCGCCATGGAGCATAACTTAGGCTTAACCTGTGACCCTGTTGGCGGGCAAGTCCAAGTACCTTGTATCGAACGTAATGCAATTGCATCTGTTAAGGCTGTGAATGCTGCTCGTATGGCATTACGCCGTGTGAGTGCGCCAAGCGTGTGTCTCGATAAAGTCATCGAAACCATGTATGAAACAGGTAAAGATATCAACGCAAAATACCGTGAAACTTCCCAAGGCGGTTTGGCGATTAAGTTAGGGCACTGTGAATAGCTAATTGCTTTTTGACGATAAAAGGCCTGCAAATGCAGGCCTTTTGATTGCTGGCTAAGTACTATTACCAAACTTGATATGGTGTTTTCGTTGAGACTAATGCACTAACAGTATCGGCAGCGCCTTTAACCGAATTTCCTACATCTAAAGCAGTAGCCTCAACAGGCTTAGTTAAAGCACTCACCCCTTCCGCTATTTTATTGACGGTTTGGTCAGCATCAATCTTAAACATCATTTCATTCTTAAGATTTATCTCATTATTAATATTTGTCTCATTATTAATATTTGTCTCATACGAATTACTAATGCTATCACCACCACGCATAGAACCTGAATTATCCCCTAAGTTTTGTGCAAATCCAGCAGATACATGACCACTTGGTGTTTTTGTCTCATGAGAGTACAAGGAGGTTGTATGCGTCGTTGTCGTAGTCGTAGTGTTAGACGACCCCGCTAAAATACCTTTACCTTGACTTGTCAACTTACCAATGCCATCGAATACCTGGGCCATCTCGTCAAGTTTTTTATTGTCTTGCTCAACAGTCTGCTCATAGTGAGCAAATTTTTCAGCCATTTCCTGTTGCTTCAGACTTATCTCCCTTAATTCCAATTCTGCCGTTTTTTCATTCACTTCTAAAACTTTAATTCTCGCCTCCAGGCTATCCATTCTAGCTTGACTCTTAGACTGATTATCAGATTTACTATCTAGATCGACCCGTAACTTGCGAGCATCCCTTTCTAAACGCAGTATTTTAGGATTCGTATCTGCTTTAGCTTTTCCTTCACTTTCAAACTTGAGCTTCAAAGCGTCAACTTCTTTTTGCTTGCCGTCAATCTTGATATTAATATTAGCAATATCTGTTGCTTGTTTTTTATTACGAGCTTCTTGGGTTGCAAATCGCACTTTCAATTCTTCTTTCTCAGCATTCATTTTTTCTCCCAGCTGTTTGACCTGTTCTTGGTTTTTATCAAACTGAGTTTTGAGTTCTGCTATCTCAACACGTTGAGCATCCATACTTACATTAAGTTTCTTTGCCTCCGCTTGCGTCTGTTTCACCTCATCTTTTAGTGACTTCATATCTCCTTCAATTTGCATAAAACGCTGTTTTGTCTCATCCGATTGATCAGCTTGATCTCCTAACGCTTTCTGCTGCTTTTGTAATTCTGATAATTGATTATTTTTTTTAGTAACCTCTTCATCGATCATCGCCAATTGCTTTTGCATTCCTTTATATTCATCAAGACCACGTTGCAATTCACGAATAGCATTACCGCCCTTAATAAAAGAATTTTCATGGTTAACAGAACCAAATTCATTCGTTGCGGTACCACCATTAAGTTCATTGTTATTTAAACCATGGTTGGTACTATTCCCTCCCACAACTTCCCCATTATTTAAGCCATCATTACGTGCAATTCCTCCTTGCATTTTGTGTTTATTGATATTCATGTTCAGTGTATTACCACCATTCACTGAACCGCCCCCGTTACCGGAATCAACCGCATCACCGGATTTCATAACACCACTATTTTCACCGCGATTATCCGCACGACCACCATTAACACTGTTTTCCCCAATCCCTTTGGTATTTTTTTGCAAGGACAGCTGATGCATTCTTTCTTCCATGGAAATGCCCATTGATAATTCTCCATTTCAATTAATTAAATTAATAAATATATTATGAAATTGCATGAGATAATTTCAGCCATTGATATTTAAATAACAGTAAAATAGTTAGCTCTCAAACAATTAAAATGATTATTAAATTGAATCGAAAATATTTCAATTGAAGTTTATCTGTAAATTTATTTAATGTTATTCATTACAAAAAAAAGAGACCTCATAAAGAGGTCTCCATATATTAATTTGATAATTAGGTTTTAATCATCCAAAAATAGCATTCCACCAGCCAGTAATGGTTTTCATGATGTAATCCCAAATACGACCGACAAACCCCGCTTCCTCTACGGCTTGTTTTGCAACCAGTGGGTGCTGCTCAATCACTTCACCATTAAGAATAAAGTTAATCGTGCCCACTTTTTGGTTTAATGCTAAAGGCGCTTCAAGGGAGTCATTATCCAGTTTGATATCCACTTTTAGGTTTTGTAACTGACCTTTTGGAATAGTCACTGCCACATCTTTTTCGACCCCTAAAGGCACTTCTGAAATGTCACCAAACCAAACACGTTGTTTCTGTAAAACAGCATCCCCTTTAATCGGCGTCACTGTTTCGAAGAAACGGAAGCCCCAAGTGAGTAACTTTTCACTTTCAGAAAAACGAACGCGGTCACTTGGCGCACCTAAAACAACTGAAATCAAACGCATAGGACCATCGGTTGCTGATGCGACTAGGTTATGACCCGCCCCGCTGGTATGTCCTGTTTTCACGCCATCAACATGGAGATTTTGGCTCCACAATAAACGGTTACGGTTAGGTTGACGGATATTATTGAACGTAAACTCTTTCTCTTTATGCAATACATATTCATCAGGTACATCGCGGATCAGCGCTTGCGCTAACACAGCCATATCCCGAGCGGTACTGTATTGCCCTTCAGAATCTAAACCATGTACGGTTTTAAAATGGGTATTGGTTAAGCCAATTTTTTGGACGTAGCCATTCATAAGGTCAACAAAAGATTCTTGGCTCCCCGCAACGTGCTCAGCCAAGGCAATACTGGCATCATTCCCAGATTGAATTACCACGCCTTTATTTAAATCCAATACCGAAACACGGTCTTTCGGTTTCAAAAACATCAAGGAAGAACCTTTTAAAATAGGGTTTCCTGTCGCCCATGCGGCTTCACTCACTGTCACCATATCTTGCGGTGTAATTTTCCCTGCTTTGACCGCTTGCCCGACCACATAGCTAGTCATGATCTTGGTTAGACTTGCAGGATCCAAACGCTCATCAGGGTTACCCGATGCCAAAATTTTACCGCTGTTATAATCCATTAATACAAACGCTTTTGCGTCAACCTGTGGAGCAACTGGTGTCTGAGCTGCATAACTACTTGTGCTCATCACAACGAATAGACTGAACCCGATACCTGTTCCTCTAATTGCTGAGGACAATGTTGTTTTATTCATTGGTTACTCCTTTACTATTAGTGTTGCTATTACCATTCAAAGCGTTCATCACAATCAAACCATGTTTAATAAAATATTCACTAGAAACCAAAAATGCAGTCAAATTCATCGAGATACTGCAAAATATTACGCTAATTAAAGTCCCCCTATACCCTAAACAAAATAAGTGATGATGACCACCGCAATTAATAAATAATAAAGTTTCTCAATTCATTAATTTCATCTATCTTGTTTAGGTCAAAAATACCGTCTTTAAGTTAAAACATAGTCATGGGAGATTCCAATGTTAACTGTCTGGGGACGTACTAACTCTTCAAACGTGAAAAAAGTACTGTGGTGCTTGAAAGAGCTGAATATTCCTTATAATCAAAAAGATGTTGGTGGCCCATTCGGTGGTGTTGATACACCTGAATATAAGAAAATGAATCCAAACAGCACAATTCCAACTTTACAGGATGAAGGCTTTACCCTGTGGGAATCCAATGCAATTTTACGTTACCTTACGGAAAAGTATGATCACTCTCACCTATTGTTAGCCCGTGATCTGCAAGAAAAAGCGGCTGCTGATAAATGGATGGATTGGAGCAGCGCTAATTTGTTTGACCATATCAAGCAGATGATGAACAAAATCGTTCGCGTTCCTGAAGCCGATAGAGACCCGGCTCAAGCCAAAGTCATTTATCAAAATATCGAAAAACTGCTGAAAATTGCGGATGATGCTCTGGCGACTCAAGCCTATTTTAGCGGAGATAAATTTGGTATTGCAGATATTGCCATAGCGCCACTGTTCTACCCATGGCATGAAATTGTGACAGAACGCCCTGAATTTCCTCATTTAGAGCGCTGGTATCAAACACTGACCAAGCGTCCTGCGTTCCAAGAAATTGTGATGTTACCTATCAAATAAGCATTTAGCGTGGCGTTCGTATTGAGCGCCACGGATTTTATTTAACTCATCGGCATATAAAGTGGGTGAGTAAACTCATACTCAAACCCCATTTCTTGGCAAATTCGATTTCCATCGATTGTTTTCCCTGTCGCTTCATGCTCTTCAAGCGCAAATTCTGGCGGTGTTAAGCCTAATGACTTTGCTGCTTCAGTGTAAAACTCCCGACGCGTCGGGTGCTCAGGCGCACATAAATTATAGGTATGTCCACCATTGGATTGCTGGATCAACAACAAAATTGCGGCGATCACATCATCTTGATGCACCATATTTACAGGCTGATTAGCCCCTTTGACTTGTTGTTTCCCTGCTAAGAAGCGACCTGCATGGCGCTTTTCACCCACAAGACCAGCTAATCGTAGTACGTCCACCTGAATATTGGGTAAATCATGCAGCCATTGCTCAACCGCAATTAACGCTTGTGCTGAGGCGGTTTCACCAAGTAACGGCGCATCTTCATTAATGACTCCATCCACATCACCATAGACAGAAGTCGATGATGTAAAGATAACCCGAGGAATTTGATAGCTAATCGCGCTATCAACTAATTGCTCAATCGCCACAATATACTCAGAAAGGCTGACTTTTGATGGCGGTAATAAAATTACCATCACCTCCGCCTCCTCCATTAATTCACATAAATCTTCGGTATCGCATTGTAATTCTGGCGTCAATTGCAGTTGATAACAGTCAATACCAACCCTTTTGGCAGCTTCAACACCATCCAAACTCGTTTTCGTTCCTGCGACCGTCATTCCCTGCGCCATCAAGCGACTCGCTAAAGGAACCCCTAACCAACCTAAACCAATAATGGTGATTTTTTTCATAAGACTGTCCCGCATCCTGAGAAAGTGATTGCATCAATGCCTCATAGATTAGCTGAAAATCATTCAACTTCCGAAGCTATTTTCCAAGGGATTAATCACTATAAAAAACCGGGAACTAATTATTATGAGTTATTTTGAAAAAAAGGGTTGCATTCATAGTGTAAAATCGGATAGCTTGATTAGTATTGAATGTTTAAGCAATTATCCAAATAACTAAACGGAAGCTATTATGACTCGTATTTCACGCAACCATCATCATCACCATCATCCTGATTAGTCTTTCGGGCGATGTGTGCTGGAAGACGATCAACGACTCTTCCGGTGGCTGAAATGCGAATTGAGAAAACCCTCGGAAGATTATCTTCCGAGGGTTTTTTTATTATTAATCAAAAAGATATTTTTGGGATGTGGAGCAAAATTATGTTGGACAAATCACGTTTACGTATCGCAATACAGAAATCAGGACGTCTAAGCGAAGAGTCAAGGGAGCTACTGGCTCGCTGCGGCATTAAAATCAATTTACAACAGCAGCGACTGATTGCTTATGCAGAAAATATGCCTATTGATTTACTTCGTGTACGTGATGACGATATCCCGGGACTGGTAATGGACGGTGTGGTTGACCTCGGTATCATTGGCGAAAACGTACTGGAAGAAGAAGTATTAAGCCGCCAAGCTCGCGGTGAAAATCCGCAATTTACCACTCTACGTCGCCTTGATTTTGGTGGCTGCCGCCTCTCTTTAGCCGCGCCATTAGACTTCAATTATACCGGGGCAGAATGCTTGAATGGATCTCGTGTTGCGACATCTTACCCGTACCTACTGAAACGCTATTTTGATGAAAAAGGCGTGACATTCAAATCTTGCTTACTGAACGGTTCAGTCGAAGTCGCACCACGCGCTGGTTTAGCCGATGCCATTTGTGACCTCGTTTCTACAGGCGCAACCCTTGAAGCAAACGGCTTAAAAGAAGTGGAAGTCATCTACCGCTCAAAAGCGTGCTTAATCCAGCGTGACGGTGAAATGTCTGCCGATAAGCAACAGTTAATTGACCGCATGATGACGCGTATTCAAGGTGTTATCCAAGCACGCGAATCAAAATACATTATGTTGCATGCTCCGGGTGAAAAACTCGAAGAGATCATCGCACTGTTACCGGGTGCTGAGCGACCAACTATTTTGCCATTAGCAGGGGACCAAAGCCGTGTTGCAATGCACATGGTCAGCTCAGAAACCCTATTCTGGGAAACCATGGAAAAACTGAAATCCTTGGGCGCAAGTTCAATTCTTGTTTTACCAATTGAAAAAATGATGGAGTAATTCGCCATGGAACTGGGATTCAATCAACCAATTCGCTGGTCAGACTGCCTTGAAGAGCAGCAAGAAGCTTTACTGATGCGCCCTGCTATTGCCGCCTCTGGCAACATTAGCGCCGCGGTCAGTCAAATTATTGACCAAGTGCGTACAGAGGGAGATGCAGCCCTCATCGCCCTGAGCCAACGTTTTGATAAAACAGACATTACCTCTGTTCGTGTTTCACAAGAAGCCGTTGATGAAGCCCAAGCTCGCCTTGGCGATGACATTAAAGCGGCAATGAACACGGCGATTGGCAATATTCGCCGCTTCCATGAAGCCCAAAAACCTGCGCCGATCACTGTTGAAACTCAAGCAGGTGTGATTTGCCAACAAGTGACCCGCCCGATTGATTCTGTTGGGCTGTATATTCCAGGCGGCTCCGCACCGTTGCTCTCCACTGTCATGATGCTGGGAACGCCTGCAAATATCGCCGGATGCCGCAACATTATTCTCTGCTCACCTCCACCGATTGCAGACGAAATTTTATATGCAGCCAAACTATGTGGCATTACTGATATTTTCCAAGTTGGTGGCGCCCAAGCTATTGCTGCAATGGCATTTGGTACCCAAAGTATTCCGAGCGTTGATAAAATTTTTGGACCGGGTAATGCCTATGTAACGGAAGCCAAACGACAAGTTAGCCAAAGCTACCAAGGTGCGGCTATTGATATGCCAGCGGGGCCATCCGAAGTACTAGTGATTGCCGATAGCCAAGCTAACCCTGCATTTACGGCATCGGATTTACTCTCCCAAGCAGAACACGGGCCAGATTCTCAAGTCATTTTGCTCACCGACGACGCGGATTTTGCACAGCGCGTTATTGAAGAGACTGAAAAACAACTGACGGCGTTATCTCGTGCATCTATTGCGCGTGAAGCGCTCAGCGCAAGCCGAGTGATCATCGCGGACTCTATCAACCAATGTGTTGAAATCAGTAACCGCTACGGACCTGAACACTTGATTTTGCAAACTCGCAATGCCGATGATTTGGTTGAGTCTATCACCAGTGCAGGATCGGTATTTGTGGGAGATTGGTCCCCTGAATCCGCTGGGGATTACGCTTCCGGCACCAACCACGTATTACCAACTTATGGTTACACATCAACCTATTCAAGCCTTGGTTTAGCCGATTTTATGAAGCGAATGACAGTCCAAAAACTGTCGGCTCAAGGGTTACTAGGATTAGCCAACACCATAGAAACTTTGGCACAAGCGGAACAGCTGACTGCCCACAAAAACGCCGTTACCTTACGAGTCACCGAACTAAAAAAACAAAATCAGGAGTGAACTATGAGCCAGACGTTTAACGCAGCCAGCCTTGCACGCGAAAATGTAAAAGTAATGACCCCGTATATGTCCGCCCGTCGTCTTGGGGGAAATGGAGATGTATGGCTCAACGCCAACGAATACCCAACGGCGCCAGATTATCAGTTTATTGAACGCAATCTTAACCGTTACCCAGAGGCACAACCTGCTGGTGTGATTAACAATTATGCCGCCTATGCAGGGTTATCTCCTGAGCAAGTATTAGTGTGCCGTGGCGCGGATGAATCTATCGAACTATTGATCCGTGCATTTTGCGAACCCGGTAAAGATGCGGTGATGTTCTGCCCACCAACATACGGTATGTACAGCATCAGCGCGGAAACCTTTGGTGTAGAACAGAAAAAAATTCTGGCGTTGCCAGATTGGTCACTGAATGTCGCCGCTATCCGCGAAAACTTATCGAATACCAAGCTGATTTACATCTGTAGCCCAAATAACCCGACGGGCAATATCATCGATAATAAAGCGCTGCTGGAAGTATTAGAAATGGCGGCTGACCGTGCGCTGGTGGTCGTCGATGAAGCTTATATTGAGTTTTGCCCTGAGTTCAGCGTCGCTAGCTGGCTTGCCAAATACCCAAATTTAGTAATTTTAAGAACCTTATCAAAGGCTTTTGCACTGGCGGGCTTACGCTGTGGATTTACCTTAGCATCCCCTGAAGTAATTGAAGTTTTACTGAAAGTCATCGCCCCCTATCCGCTCTCTACCCCTGTGGCGCTGATAGCAGAAAAAGCCCTGAATGCTGATGGCATCGCCACCATGAAAAAGCGCGTGTTAGAAATTCGCGAGAATCGCATTGCGCTTTCAGAGGCATTGCGTGAATTGTCTGTCGTTGAAACCGTCTACCCAAGTGAAACCAACTATATTCTGGTGCGTTTTACCGATGGCGCTAAAGTGTTTAAAGCCCTGTGGGATCAAGGCATTATTTTACGCGACCAAAGCAAGCAACCGGGGTTGGTCAACTGCCTGCGTATCACCATTGGTACCGAAATTGAAAACGTCCGCGTTATTGAAGCAATTAAAGCACTTTGCTAATTAGGAAATAGTCATGAGCCAGAAAATTCTTTTTATCGACCGTGATGGAACATTAATTACCGAACCACCGACAGATTATCAAGTGGATAGCCTCAGTAAGCTCGCCTTTGAAAATGATGTCATTCCAAGCCTATTAGCACTGCAAAAAGCCAATTATCGCTTAGTAATGATCACCAACCAAGACGGTTTAGGCACCAAGAGCTTCCCCACGGAAGATTTCAATCCACCACACAATTTAATGATGCAGGTGTTTGAATCTCAAGGTATCCGTTTTGATGATGTGCTGATTTGCCCACACATGCCTGCAGACAATTGCAGCTGTCGTAAACCAAAAACTAAGCTGGTAGAAAGCTACCTCAATGACGGTGTTCTCGATATCGAAAACAGCTATGTCATTGGCGACCGCGAGACAGATATTCAGCTTGCCCAAAATATGGGGATTAAAGGGCTACGTTACAGTGCCAAAGAGCTGAATTGGAATACCATCACCAACCAACTCACTAAGCGTAACCGCTACGCCTTAGTCGAGCGCGTAACCAAAGAGACCAACATCCAAGTGGAAGTGTGGCTTGACCAAGAAGGCGGTAGCAAAATCAACACTGGCGTTGGCTTCTTTGACCACATGTTGGACCAAATCGCCACCCACGGCGGCTTCCGCTTGCGCATTGAAGTTAATGGGGATCTCTTTATTGACGACCACCACACCGTCGAAGATACCGGCTTGGCGTTAGGCGAAGCACTACGCGTCGCACTCGGAGACAAACGTGGCATTGCCCGTTTTGGTTTCGTATTACCGATGGACGAATGCCAAGCACGCTGTGCACTGGATATTTCTGGGCGTCCGCACCTTGAATACAAAGCAGAATTTAAATATCAGCGAGTTGGCGACCTGAGTACCGAGATGATTGAGCACTTCTTCAGTTCGTTATCCTATGCGATGGGCTGCACGCTACACCTGAAAACGAAAGGGAAAAACGATCACCACAAAGCGGAAAGCCTGTTTAAAGTTTTTGGTCGTACCTTACGCCAAGCGATTCGCGTTGAAGGGGATTCCTTGCCAAGTTCGAAAGGAGTTCTGTAATGAAGGTTGTGATCCTCGATACCGGCTGTGCAAACTTAGCGTCCGTCGCCTATGCCGTTAAGCGCCTAGGTTATGACCCAATTGTGAGCCGCGACACAAACACTATTTTACAAGCAGACAGAGTCTTTCTACCGGGTGTTGGCACCGCCAGCGCAGCCATGGAAAAACTGGCTGAGCGTGAACTCATTCCGTTAATTAAAGCACTAACCCAACCCGTTTTGGGTATCTGCCTTGGAATGCAATTACTCGGCAGTATCAGTGAAGAAGGTCAAACAGAAATTCCACTGTTAGGATTGATCGACAGCCCCGTTCGCAAAATGGATGCAAACGGCTTACCTGTCCCTCACAGTGGCTGGAATCAAGTGAAAGCACTCGCGGGCAATCCCCTGTTTAAGGGGATAAGCGACGATGCCTATTTTTATTTCGTACACAGCTATTCAATGCCTATTTCCGCCAACACCATCGCGCAAACACAATATGGCAACCTGTTTAGTAGTGCCGTGAATAAAGATAATTTCTATGGCGTGCAGTTCCACCCAGAACGTTCGGGTGCTGCGGGTGCTCGCTTGATCCAAAACTTCTTGGAGATGTAAAAACCATGATTATTCCAGCATTAGACTTAATTGATGGCACCGTAGTGCGTTTACATCAAGGGGATTACGCCAAACAAACGGACTATGGCACAGATCCACTCCCTCGCTTACAAGATTATGAAAAGCAAGGGGCAAAACTGCTGCACTTAGTGGATTTAACGGGCGCTAAAGATCCACAGAAACGCCAAATTTCTCTGCTGAAAAAACTATTGGCAGGCGTGACCGTTCCGGTGCAAGTTGGGGGCGGAATTCGTACTGAAGAAGATGTCAAAGCGCTGTTAGATGCTGGTGCGACTCGCGTGGTGATTGGCTCGACGGCAGTGACCCAACCAGAGTTAGTCAAAACGTGGTTCCAACGTTATGGTGGCGACGCTATCGTACTGGCGCTGGATGTTCGTATTAATGCCCAAGGCATCAAAGAGATTGCCATTAGTGGTTGGCAAGAAAACTCAAACTTATCCCTTGAACAAGCTATTGAAATGTATCGCCCTTATGGCTTAAAACATGTGCTATGCACCGATATTTCAAAAGATGGCACGCTGGCGGGTTCCAATGTGGATTTATACCGCGAAATCAGCCAAAAATTCCCTGATATCGAGGTGCAAGCCTCTGGCGGAATTGGTAATTTAAACGATATCGCCGCACTACCAGCTTCTGGCGCAGCAGGCGTGATTGTGGGTCGCGCATTATTAGAAGGTAAATTTACCGTAACGGAGGCAATCCAATGCTGGCAAAACGCATAATTCCTTGTTTGGATGTCCGTGACGGACAA
Organism: Providencia sp. PROV188; assembly: GCF_027595165.1. NCBI lineage: Bacteria > Pseudomonadati > Pseudomonadota > Gammaproteobacteria > Enterobacterales > Morganellaceae > Providencia > Providencia sp. PROV188. The sequence continues at coordinate 1,184,924 of NZ_CP097291.1, read as the reverse complement.
GTGGTTAAAGGGGTGCAATTTCGCAACCATGAAATCATCGGTGATATCGTTCCACTGGCTCAACGCTATGCCCAAGAAGGTGCTGACGAGTTAGTTTTCTATGATATCACAGCCTCATCTGACGGGCGTGTTGTCGATAAAAGCTGGGTCGCCAAAGTGGCCGAAGTGATTGATATTCCATTCTGCGTTGCGGGTGGGATCAAAAGTGTCGAAGACGCCGCGCAAATCCTCTCTTTTGGTGCGGATAAAATTTCTATCAACTCCCCTGCGCTGTCCGACCCTACACTGATTAGCCGCCTGGCTGAGCGCTTTGGCGTTCAGTGTATTGTGGTCGGTATCGACACCTGGTTTGATGCGCAGACCAATGAATACTTAGTTTATCAATTCACTGGCGATGAAAAACGCACAACCCAAACCCGCTGGAAAACCCTTGATTGGGTGAAAGAAGTTCAGGAGCGTGGCGCTGGAGAAATTGTTCTCAATATGATGAACCAAGACGGTGTACGTCAAGGTTACGATCTGGTACAACTGAAAAAAGTTCGTGAAGTGTGCCAAGTTCCACTGATCGCCTCCGGCGGCGCAGGGGAAAAAATCCACTTCCTAGATGCCTTTACTGACGCAGGTGTCGATGGCGCTTTAGCCGCTTCGGTGTTCCACAAGCAGATTATTAACATCGGTGACTTAAAGCAGTACTTAGCAGAAAATGGAGTTCAAATTAGAGTATGTTAACCACAGAACAATGTAATCAGCTTGCATGGCAAAAAGTCGATAACCTGATGCCCGTCATCGTTCAGCACGCTATTTCTGGCGATGTTCTGATGTTAGGTTATATGAACCAAGAAGCGCTACAAGTCACCTTAGAATGTCGTAAAGTCACCTTTTTCTCTCGCACCAAACAACGTTTGTGGACCAAAGGGGAAACCTCCAACAACTTCCTGAATTTGGTAGATATTGTTGCTGACTGCGATAACGATACGCTACTTGCCATGGCTCTGCCTGATGGTCCCACCTGCCATAACGGCACCACCAGCTGCTTTGCACCGGCTCAAAGCGAATGGGGCTTTTTATATGAATTAGAAACCTTACTGAAAGAGCGCAAAAATGCCTCCCCAGAAAGTTCATATACTGCCCGCCTGTATGCTAGCGGCACCAAGCGTATTGCACAAAAAGTGGGTGAAGAAGGCGTTGAAACTGCACTCGCTGCCACGGTTAATGACCGCGAAGAGCTAACCAACGAAGCCGCCGATTTGATGTATCACTTAATGGTTTTACTGCAAGATCAAGACCTTGATTTAACTGCCATTATCAAACGTTTGAAAGAGCGCCATCAGTAACTTGCTTAAGGGTAACTATTTTATGATAGCTGCCCTTACTTTCTTCTCACGTCATTGTTTCTCTCTCTGAACTTGTTATCATTCCCCTCATTTAATGTGGATTTTAGAAGGAGCTCGTTGTGTCTGACAATGGCGTTTTTACACAATTAACCCAATTACTGAATAGCAAAAATGCTAAGTATCGCGTGATGGAACACCCAACGGCGGGAAAATCTGAAGAAGTGGCAAAAATCCGCGGAACACAGCTAGGTCAAGGCGCTAAAGGGTTAGTCTGTCATGTGAAAGGAAATGGTATTCGCCAGCATGTTTTAGCCATCTTACCTGCTGATCAACAAGCAGATTTAGGTAAAATTGCCAAAGCCATTGGCGGTACTCGTGCCTCATTAGCTAGCCCAAAAGAGGTCGATGAACTCACTCACTGTGTCTTCGGCGCTATCCCGCCATTTAGCTTTCATCCATCACTGAAGCTTATCGCTGACCCCTACCTGTTTACCCGCTTTGATGAACTCGCGTTTAATGCGGGAAGCCTAGAGCGCTCAATTATTCTTAATACCCAAGATTACCAGCGTATCGCTTCACCCACTTTAATCGAGTTTATTCGCACAAATGATGAATAACCCATCACTCTGATTGATAAGGAGCCACCATCATCAGCTGGCTCCTAAATGACACTCAACGCGGTTTATCCAAATAATAGGCAGCGATAGTTTCAACAATAATCTGCTCATTGGGTACAACATCATAATCTGGAATGGTAGCAATGAAATTTACCGTTTGTTTTGGTTTAATTGAGCTAGTCACTCTATAGTTTGTTTCCCCAATAAACACGCCATCTTTCAGTAGTTCAAATCGAATATAGGTCTGATATAAAACAACATTTGAAACATTCGTAATGTTGCCAATTATCTCAGGATAATCCAGTTGATCATTATATTTAATTTCAATCTGACTGATATTAATCGGTGCGGGATATGCGACCGCTTTTTCCGAGGATGCATAAAGAAAAGAAGAAAAATAGCTACTAATAATGGAAACCAACAAAATACAACGATAAGAAGCCAGTAAATGAAAAATACGATAAGTTAATTTTTTCATAGGCGTTGACTCAAATTAAAACTGCATGAGTTTGATACTGCATGAGCAAACCTAACACCTAACTGCTTAATTAACGTACTCGTATTATGATAATAAAAAAACCGAAATAGTCACAAAATGATGGGTAATTAATCCTAAAAAGGGCTATCTCGCGATAACCCTTCAAGTTGAAAAAAGAGATTTTAAGTACTATGTCCGATTAATGAGTTTGGTCATACTGCTCACTAGCCTCTTTTAATGCCAGAAAATCTGAGCTGCAAATAAACGCTTTCAATGCTTCGAATTTATCTTCATGCCACTCATAAATCTTCAGCACTAATAATTGCTCGATTACATCAGGGGAAAAGCGTGTATTAATGGGCTTTGCAGGGTTACCGCCTACAATAGTGTAAGGCGCTACATCTTTAACCACAACGCTGTTCGCCGCAATCACCGCACCTTCGCCTATATGAACGCCCGGCATGACAAATGCCCGCATCCCAATCCAAACGCCATCGCTAATAATGGTATCGCCTTTACCAATATAGGCTTCTTCAATATGCTCAAGAAAAGGATACAAACAGAACCAATCTAATCGATGGGTATGATTTCCCCCCATCAAAATAACGGCTTCAGCCCCAATACACACATAATCACCAATATAGAGTTGGTCTACATCCCAAGCTAATTGCCAATCTCGGCTCTGTTCATCGCCTTGTAAATAACGCACGACAGACTGTTCAAAACCATCATCCCAGCAATCACTATAATAACTGTGACGTCCTTTAATATGGATATTGGGGTTTTGAACAACTTCATGTAATAACTGCGTTTTCGACCAATGTTTATTTTTCATGGTAAATAACCTTCAAATCAGTATTTAATTACCATAGAACGCATTCTATGGTGATGTAATTGCGTTCACACTACATCACCACTAACCGATCCTCGGCTGCTTTAACAGTGGATTATTCATCATATCGGTTACTCTATTTTTTCTATTACAGCAGCGCGTTTTATACTGGTTTTTCTTGCAACTAATCCGAAAACACATCCCGCTAGCATTACCAACGCAAGGGACAATTTTGGCGCAATTGGTAACGCAATTGCACATAACCCTAATACAGCGCCACCCGCCATTTGCACAAACCCGACTAATGCAGAAGCCGCTCCCGCTTCGTTACCAAAAGGTTCCAATGCATAGCTGGTCGCGGTACCCATCATAAAGGCAAGCCCAGTACAGGCGCAGGCTACTGGCAGCATATACACTGACCAATGGGTTTGTGTTTCAGGTGAAAGCACCATCAAACCGAATAATAAACCGATGCAGCCGAGTGCCATCATGACACTACCAATAGATAAACACGCTGGACGCCCCATTTTTCGAATGCAGTAATTCGCGATATAACTCGCCAGCATGATCCAGAAGCCATTGACACCAAAGACAATGGAAAATTCGAGAGGCGATAGCTTAGCATCCCCCATTAATACGCTAGGAGCTAAAGAGACATACGTCAGTGCCATGCCCATTGCGCCAGCATTGACTAACGCGAAAATCAAAAAATGCTCGCTGGTTAAAATTCGAAAATAGCTCTTAAATTGAAGCTTTTTAACCTGTTGTAAACTGGATGGGCGTGTTTCTGGTAGGAAAAATAGAATCAGCAAGAAAATTGCCACAGCGTAAATCGCTAAGAACCAAAATGGCGCTCGCCAGCCCCACGCCTCCGCCAGTAATCCCCCTAATAAAGGTGCCAAGGCTGGCACAATATTAAGTGTTCCGTTTAAAAAACCAAATGCTCGTGCGGCTTCAGTCCCATTCATACGGTCGCGGACACAGCTAAATGCCACCACGGAGGTGCAGCACACAGCCACCCCTTGCAACAATCGGGAAGCAATAAATAGCCCTGCCGTCGTTGAGAATGCCGCAACAATGGATCCAGCCAAATAAATCGCTAAGCCAATGATAGCGATAGGCTTTCGACCAAATCTATCGACTAGAGGTCCTGAAATTAGCTGCCCTATCCCTAAGACTAAAATAAATAACCCAATTGTGGATTGGATTATGGACTCGCTACTCCCTAAATCTTTAGCGATAGCCGGAATAGTCGGTAAATACAGGTCTATCCCAAGAGGCCCTAATAGGACTAAAAGTAATAATAAAGCGAGAAATTTATGCATATGACCGATTCTGAACAGGTGAGTTATCGATAGCGATTTTGAAAATGGCTATCGATAATATCAGAATTTCTGCATAGATATCGAATCTTATCGATACTTGGTAATTGCATGAACCACTTCAGTGCCTCTTATCGGTTGCAAATCATCATTATCAATCAAAATGCGAATATCTTTTGGTAATAACGATTCATTCAACAAACGATTCACAGTACGCTGGTTGTCAATCCGATAAATGGTATATCGAATTAGTTGAGTGGAGCCTAAATTATCAAAATAATAATATTCATTCCCTTTTTTCCATACCTGACCAAATCTGTGATGATCTAAATCCCCCACCTTTTCCCAAGGTGCGCTATTCGTCTCATTGAAACGATAAATTTTTGTACTCCGTGAAATTAACCCCGGATTTTTATTCGTTCCCCAAATCTCAGAATCCTGTAGATAATAAGTTTGGTTATTATGAGTGAATACTAAGGGAGCTATTTCCTTTAATTCGCCATCAATAAATGGATTCGCCCCTGCTCGAACAATAATTTCTTTTTCTCTATGGTAGAAAAATACGCCATCTTTAGAGAGAAATAACGCTTGATTCACATGCTGGCTATTACGACTTATTAGTAGGTAAGGCGCATGTTCCTCAGGGAATAAAATGTCATTCATTGCCACATTGCCAGATTGTGGATCAATCAAATAACCCTCTTGAAATAACCCATCCAGTATCAAACTGTATAAACCTGAATGACTCTTTATTGGCAATCTATATTGGTCATAATAGACGTTCAGATTATCACGATAAAAATGAAGGCTATCTCTCACGGAACCATCATCCTGAAGGGAGCCAATATCTTGTAGGGTCGCAGGGTCAGCATCTGGCATATATTCCCCTTGATAAAAAACGCGCTGTCCATCTGTTGCCAAATAACGTAACAATAATGATTGATATGGTGTCGATGATGCAGGAAGTGGTTTCATCGGGTAAATATAGGTTTGTGGTTTATCCCCTAAATCCCAACCATATAACCAAGACTGAAATAATTCATCCATTGTTGAAAGCTCATAATTCCTTACTGAGCCCATTGAACAATATACGGTCTGATTTCCATCGGTAAAATAGTTATTTCCCAGCGATTTTGCACTGTTCGGATTAAATGCAGGGATTAGCAAATTTCCACAATAAGCATGGTTTTTATCGATCGCAAACTGACGCTCATAATAAGTACCTTCCGGTAATAATTTAAAACTTGCAGGATCGGCATCCTTCATCAGATAAAAGCCATTGCTCGGCACACTCGCATAAACTTTATCATTATAAATAACGTAAATACTGTAACCGACTTTTTCGCCCTTACTGTCAACTTCATGATATGGCTCGTCATTCATTGATAATATCATTCCTGATATAAGCGCTATCGAGACGAGAAGAGTGACACCAACTACCATTAAACTTATCGTTTTGGATTTCATGCTGTGAAATACCTATTTTGTTTTTTTAATCTATTTTTGTCTGGATATTCAACGGGAAAAGCGTGAGGAAAGAAATACTCGAAGTCTGAAAGTGTATAAAAAGTTAAAAATAAAAAAGGCGCTCGATTGAGCACCTTTTTTCACTTACGGAAGATAACCTTGCGGTTTATTCTTATTCCATCCACTCAGTGTGGAAAACGCCTTCTTTATCAGTACGTTTATAAGTATGAGCACCAAAGTAGTCACGCTGCGCTTGAATTAAGTTCGCAGGCAGCACCGCTGATCGGTAGCTATCGTAGTAAGAGATAGCCGCTGAGAATGTTGGTGTTGGGATACCGTTTTGAACACCGTAGCAGACAACATCACGCAGAGCTTGTTGGTACTCATCTGCGATTTGCTTGAAGTAAGGTGCTAACAGTAGGTTTGCGATCTGTGCATTGTCATTGTATGCATCAGTGATTTTTTGCAGGAACTGCGCACGGATGATACAGCCAGCACGGAAGATTTTCGCGATTTCGCCGTAGTTCAGATCCCAGTTGTACTCATCTGACGCTGCTTTCAATTGCTGGAAGCCTTGAGCGTAAGAAACGATTTTACCTAAGTAAAGTGCACGGCGTACTTTCTCGATAAAGACTTTTTTATCGCCTTCAACCGTTTTCAGTACTGGGCCAGTTAAAACTTTAGATGCGGCAACACGTTGGTCTTTCAGGAAAGAGATATAACGCGCAAAGACAGATTCAGTGATCAACGTCAGTGGGATGCCAAGATCTAAAGCGCTTTGGCTAGTCCATTTACCTGTACCTTTGTTAGCCGCTTCATCTAAAATTACATCAACCAGATATTTACCTTCTTCATCTTTTTTCTTGAAGATATCCGCTGTAATTTCAATTAAGTAGCTGCTCAGTTCGCCTTGGTTCCACTCGGAGAACGTTTCCGCCAGCTCTTCATTGCTCAGGTTCAGAGAACCTTTTAATAAAGAGTAAGCTTCAGCGATTAATTGCATATCACCGTATTCAATACCGTTGTGAACCATTTTCACATAATGACCAGCTCCGTCTGGGCCAATGTAAGTCACACACGGTTCGCCTTCCGCTTTCGCTGCAATCTCTTTTAAGATTGGGGCAACTAATTCGTAAGCTTCTTTTTGTCCACCAGGCATGATTGAAGGGCCTTTCAGTGCGCCTTCTTCACCACCGGAAACACCTGTACCGATGAAGTTGAATCCTTGTTCTGACAATTCGCGATTACGACGGATAGTGTCTTTGTACAGCGTGTTACCACCATCGATTAAAATGTCGCCTTTGTCTAAATGTGGCGTTAATGCAGCAATAGTTTTGTCTGTTGCTTCACCCGCTTTAACCATCAACAGGATGCGGCGTGGTTTTTCCAGAGAGTCGACAAACTCTTCAATCGTGTAGTTGGGAACTAATTTTTTCCCTGGATTTTCGGCAATGACTTCATCAGTTTTATCTTTTGAACGGTTAAAAATAGAGACTGAATAACCGCGACTTTCGATGTTCAGGGCTAAGTTGCGACCCATGACCGCCATTCCGACAACACCAATCTGCTGCTTTGACATGAAAAACTCCTGTCTGATTAGGACCAAGTCAGCCTCGATTGTGCTGACATTCTGTTAACGGGATCACATGTTAACTCAGGATGCCGCTCCATGGTAGTTATTGATGCAATCGATAAACTAATCGAATCATTTTTTGCCAAATATCACGCTACTTGAATGAATTTTTATTGATATTTAAGTCAACAAACCTCATTATTCACCAGTCGGTATAAGCCGTCATATCAGAAGGTAAAACAAACTGTATGGAATGGATCGCAGATCCTTCGATTTGGGCGGGTTTAGCTACCCTAATCGTTCTTGAAATCGTTCTTGGTATTGATAACCTCGTTTTTATCGCCATTCTGGCCGATAAACTCCCAGCTAAACTGCGTGATAGAGCTCGTATCACAGGGTTAACGTGTGCCCTGGTAATGCGTATCATTCTGTTATTCAGCCTTTCATGGTTGATCACGCTGACCCAACCTATTCTAACTCTATTTGAGCATCCATTTAGTGCCAGAGACCTGATAATGCTTATCGGGGGGATATTCCTCTTGTTTAAAGCCACCATGGAGCTAAACGAGCGGTTAGAAGGAAAGGACGAACATACCAATAACCAACGTAAAACCTCCAATTTCTGGGCGGTTGTCGCGCAAATTATCGTATTGGATGCGGTGTTCTCATTGGACTCCGTGATCACTGCGGTCGGTATGGTTGACCATATCGGCGTTATGGTTGCAGCGGTGACTATCGCCATGATGTTAATGATCTGGGCAAGTAAACCACTGACCAGCTTCGTTAATGCGCACCCAACCATCGTCATTTTGTGCTTAAGCTTCTTACTGATGATTGGTTTCAGCCTTGTGGCTGAAGGTTTTGGTTACGCCATTCCAAAAGGTTATCTGTATGCAGCGATTGGTTTCTCTATCATGATAGAGATGCTCAACCAGTTTGCGCAGTTTAACCGCCGTAAATTCTTAAAAGGTAGCCGTCCTCTGCGTGAACGTACCGCAGAAGCTGTCTTACGTATTTTAAGTGGTAAAACTGAACGTGGTGAATTAGACGCAAGAACCTCTGATTTAATCTCCGATAATCAATCTGTGTTTGACCCACAAGAGCGCTTAATGATTGCTCGTGTATTGGGTATGGCGCAACGTAACGTCGAAAGTATTATGACGTCCCGCCACGACGTCGATTATTTGGATATTAACAAATCGTCTGCAGAACTGATTGAACTGATGGAAAAAAATCCACACTCACGTTTTGTTGTTGTCGATGAAAGTATCGGCGATGACCCGATTGGCGTGGTTTATGTGCTGGATTTAGTCAAACAGCAACTTAGTGGTGAACAACTGAATTTACGTGCGCTGGTTACTCAGCCACTTATTTTCCCTGAAGGTTTATCACTGTTAAAAGCGTTAGAACAGTTCCGTAAAGCACATACCCACTTTGCATTTGTAGTCGATGAATTCGGCTCAGTCGAAGGTATCGTGACATTAACCGACGTGATGGAAACTATCGCAGGTAATTTACCCGTTGGCGATGAAGAAAATGACTCCCGCCATGACATTCAAAAATTGGACGATGGTACATGGATTGCCAATGGCTTTATGCCACTGGAAGATTTAATTATGTATATCCCAATGGAGCTGGATGATAAGCGCGAGTATGAAACCATCGCGGGTCTTTTAATGGAGCATTTACAACGCGTTCCAGAAGTGGGCGAGCAAGTCGAAATCAATGGCTGTATTTTCCAGCCCCTTGAGGTGAATAGCCATCGCGTGAATAAAGTTTTGATTACACCACCAGCACCAGTAGGTGATGGCTACGATTATGTGGATGACTAATCTTAGTTAATGCAATGTGTGATTAAGACAAGTCACGATTAATACAATCTAAATACCGGCTTTTATCTTAATATTGAGCCGGTATTTTTTTGTCGAGGAAATGACTGCCGTATAACCATTACTAAAAAGTAGTAGCGTTTTTTTAAAGAATTAATTATTTGCGTATTGAATAATTCAAATCGTTTAATAATCAATCTTTAATGAGACTCTACCTATGACTACAATTAATAATACCCAACCAGTCCAACTTCGCCGTATGAGTGTGACTGATCAGCAAGGCAAGACAACTGAATTTTCACGCTCAGCTAAAAGTGTAAATAATGATTCTACTTCTATGCCTAAACCTATTTTGAAAACGGCGAACTCTATCAGTGATGCATCTTCCCCTAAAAAAGCTAAACATGTGAGAATAATCACCACGGATCAAAAAACCGTTCATCTGAAAGATATAAAACAGCTTCATAATGAAGTGAACTCTCTCATTTCATCAATAAGAGCGATTTTCATTGTTGGAGAAACTATTTCTACACAACATGTAATTACAAGTGACTCTACTATTTTCAGTGATGTGAATAGTCAAATAAATAAGTTAGGTGAAAAAATAACAGAACTTAAGAATAAGCTGGATAGTTCAAGTTATAAACACCATAAATCTAAAAAAATAGATCTGGAATCATTAGATAAAGCATTTAAATCAAAAAATGGTTCAATTAATTACCTAAAAAATGAAATGGCGAAACTCCAAGATTCTAAACCTAGTTCTAAAGAGCTGTTAGTGGAAGAACAACAGGATAAAAAAACAGAGCAGCAAAGAGGTTATTATGATCTCTCTGAAAAAAATGCTGCAAAGGAGAGAAGAAAACAGGACTACGCAGAAAACGGTTATGGATAACTAAGACTGTATAATAACTAAATAAAAACCGTCTTCGTTTTATAACAAAAGACGGTCTTATAATATGTTAAAGCGCGTTTAATAAATCATTTAGCCCTTTATTTTCTTCTTTTTTCAAGAAGCTACCAATAGCTTCTTTCGCTTGAGTTCGTAGCTCATTACGCAGTAATTTTTCCACATCTAATTGGTACTGTAAGTTATTCCAACCGCCGTAAATACGTAGTGGAATATTCATACTACGCAACTGCTGAACCAAACGAGAGTCCCCTGCCCATCCGCCAAGAATATTTACGCCTAAATTAACATCGATGGTTTCTTTTGGAATATTCACGCGCCCTTGCCCTGTAATATTCAGCAGTGAAGACGTTGCTTTAAGGGAGGAAATATTCATATTGCCTTTATTGAGATATCCCGACACAGTGAATAAATCCACTTCTGTGAAGCTGTTGGTATCTGTTGGCATATTGATTTTATTAGTGAAACGGGACACCGATTGTTGGATCAATTGCGGAATGTTTAAATCCGCCAATTTAGCACTGCGCAGTTCAAAATTAACCGGTCCTTGCCACTGATTTTTAACCGCATAATCATCGTAGCCAGTACCTGATAACGAAGCATTTAATGAAATAATTCCGCTCAGTTTTTCAGGCATACTAAATGCCTTTAATACCGGAGTAAGATTAATATTATTAAATACAGGTTTTGCTGAAACCTGAGCAGGGATAGCGTTGTAGTTAATGGTCACAGGTAGTGAAAATTGTCCACCAAACGCATTACCCTCTAACTGAGAAATCGTTAAACGTGGTGTTTGGTTATCGCCCTTAATTTTTACCCCGGTCATCGACATGCCGCGATAAATCAATGTGTCCATCGAGACATCAAATTGAGCAGTAAATCCTTTCAATCCCGTTAAATCATACTTCTGCATGTTGGAACCCGAAATAACGGGCTTCACGCCAACACGCTCATTATTACTGACGGTATTTTCAGAAGCTGCATTGGCTGTATTCGATTTACCCGCAGCTGGTGCCTGCCCAATTAACGTATCGAGATTCAAAGTAGGCGAGGATAGATTCACCGTTACATCAGGAATATCGGTTAAATTGACATTGATTGTCCCTACTAATTGGCTGTCATTTGCCTGAATGGCAAGATTCTCAAGACTAATCGCCCCTGAATTGGCTTTTGTATACAGAAAATCTGAGGTGAATTTTCCGCTAATACCATTTTCTGGTAAATCAACACCACTAAGTTGATAATCAAACTGCGTGATTTTTCCACTTACCTGCTGAGATAATTTAGATAAATCGATATCTGATTTAATATCAAAATTAAATTCTTGTTGGTTCTTATTTAAATTACCGCTGAATTTCATCGCAACTTGTTTATCATCACTTTTTTTCAGTGACAGATTAATATTGCGTAGGTTGTATTCATCTTTTGATGTTTGCCAGATAACTAAGCTGTTGGTGATATCAATTTTACTGATATCGAGTAACCATTTGCTTTTATCTGTTGTATCGGAAGGTGCTTGGCTACCGCCAGGGGCAACAGGAGTGTTAACCGTCGTAATCGGTTCACTCTCAGGTGTTTTGCGAATTACCGCCCCATCAATGACAATTTGCTCAACAGACAGTCGATGGGAAATTAGTGGCCATAAATCCACATCTAAGCGCATATTTTCAGCACTTAAAATAGGCTGGCTGGCGTTAGGTGCTGTGACTGAGACTGGACCAGTAATGATGCTCAGTGTTGGCCATACATGCCAACGCATATCACCTTTGAAATCAAGTTGGTAACCACTTTTTTTCTCAACTTGTTGAACGAGGTAGCCTCTAAAATCATTCGGGTTCACTAACATCACTAAAGCTGTTAGCCCCGCCACTACCACTACAAGTAAAATAATCAGCGTCGTTAAAAACCGTTTCATGCATCCCTCTCTTTTACTTTATTTGTCACACCTTTCGCCAGTCACTCCTTGACGCTAGCGATTGCTGACCTCTTCAAACTCCATAGAAGAGGTCGCTCGCTATCTTGCTGTATTAGTCTTGGCTAATACGGCTACCAACGGCACCTTGTTGGTTTTTATATTTTGCATCTTGTCGGCTGTTATAAGGTCTGTCTGCACTGCCTGATAGCGGTTCAAAGCTTAGTGCACCAATTACCATGCCTGGACGTAATGCTAAAGGTAATTTACCTGAGTTATAAAACTCTAACACAATTTGGCCGCGCCAGCCTGGATCAATCCGGTGGGCTGTGACGTGAACCATTAGTCCAAGTCTTGCTAGTGAAGAACGTCCATCTAACCAACCGACTAAATTATCGGGTAGCGTGACGGATTCTAGCGTAACTGCCAGTGCCAATTCACCAGGGTGAAGGAAGAAAGGTTCGTCATCTTTAAGAACAATTTCATCGCTCATCACACGGTCTAGCGCCGCATTGACTTCATCTTTTGGTCCACTGAGATCAATAAATGCCGCAGTATGTCCACGAAAAACACGAAATTGGTTTCCAAGACGAACATCCGCGGTCGCTCCGTTGATCCGTTCAATCGGTGGACGCGGGCTAATAACAAGTCGACCTTCATCCATCCACTGAATTATATCGCGGTCACAAAGACGCATGATCACTTTCCCCCTTCATTATTTATATATTTATGGCAGCTCATCGCTGGTGATATTTGACGCTATCAGTCCTGACAGAATTCACCAATTTTCGCTTTCAAAATATCAATCGCCACACGGTTTTTACCGCCACGAGGTACGATAATATCGGCATATTGTTTCGATGGTTCAATAAATTGTAAGAACATTGGGCGAACCGTTTTATTATACTGTTCAATCACGGAGTCTAATGTTCTTCCTCTTTCATTAACATCACGTTTAATACGGCGCATTAAGCAGATATCCAGCGGCGTATCCACAAAAATAGAGAAATCCATCTCTTCACGTAAACGCTTGTCTGTTAATAATAGGATACCTTCAATAATAATGACCTTTTTTGGTTTAAAACTGACGGTTTGCTGTTTGCGAGTATGAGCGACATAGTCATACTGAGGAATTTCGACGGCTTGACCACTTTTCAGTGCTTTGAGGTGTTCATAAAGCAAACTGTGATCCATTGAATTTGGATGGTCATAATTCACTTTTAGTCGTTCTTCCATAGGAATATCTGTCTGATCTTTATAGTAACAGTCTTCTGGAATAACACCGATATTATGATCACCAACCTTTTCTCTTAATTCCCGATATAAGGTGCTTGCAATTAGGCTTTTGCCAGATGCAGAAGCGCCCGATATACCTACAATGGTACAGTGATGCGATATGTCAGTCATAAAATGGTAACCTGGTTAAAAATTTTAGAAATGAAGTGCATAACATCATAGTGTTATGGTTGGCGGGAATTATAGGGTGTAATGGTGCGCTGTACCAGTCTATCTCGTCAAAGACTGATAAAAAAACGCACCCAATTTTTATTCTTCAAAGCGTAAGCTTCGCGCTAAGCTTAAAACTGTTTACGCCCTTCTAAGGCCGCGATTCTGTTTTCTATAGAAGGATGGGTTGAAAACACAGAATCCCCCTTATTAAAGATATATGCCGCCTGTCTGTATGCCTGTCCTGTGCTTTCATCATCATAATCATGCTTTTGATGATCCCCTGAAATTTTCTTCAAAGCACTTATCATCGCTTGATTATCAGAGGTTAGATCCACCGCTGCCGCATCCGCCATATACTCACGGGTACGCGATAAATAAAAATAAAGTACTTTGGTAATAATTGGCAACACGATATTCATCAATAATAAAATAGTTTGTGCTTTATTCGCTGAACTATTACGGCTACGTCCTGCTGAGCGAATAAATACTTGAGCAAAAACGTTCGTTACCGTCAAAATAACATTCGCTAAAATACCCACATACAGTGTTAATTTAGAATCACCATGGATAATATGCCCTACTTCATGGGCCATTACCGCTTGAACTTCTTGGCGATTTAGCGTTTGTAATAAACCACGCGTGACGCCAACTAAAGCATTACGAGAATTCCAGCCAGCCGCAAATGCATTTGGTTCGTCAGTATCCAAAATATACAGACGCGGTACATAACGTAATGTCGCACTTAAGCTCAATTCTTCTAAAATATTAAATAGCTGTCTTTCTTCAGGAGTTGAAGCGCCTTCTTGGGTGATTTCCTTCGCATTCATTCCGGCAAGCATCAATTTATGCCCGAAGAAATGAATATAAAGTAGACCTAAAAATGTCAGCCCAAGAATAATAAAAGTTGCCACAGGCAGTTGTTGTAATGTCGCAAATGCTATCAGGTTCGAGGTAAAATCCATTCTCTCATCTGGATGGGTTGCAGTATCCGCCAGCAAACCAATCACTAACATCAGCACAATATAACTCAGTACAACTAACCGAGTACGGATATTGTTTTTACGTATAACGTTTCTAAAATCCATAATAAAACCCTGCCAATGGCAACATCCATTTAATCAAAGTTAATGCGACGAGACTCTTCCGTTTTGATGTCAGCTTCGTCTAAACGCCAATATTCTTTATTGATTTTCAAGCTAGGAATAATGCCAACAATTAATGCGGCAGGCATAGAAGCGATGTACGCATTATACGTTTCTAATGAACGGTTATAACCACGTTTAGCAAAAGAGAGCTTGTTTTCAGAAGAAACAATCTCTTCTTGTAAATTTGCCATGATTGCATCAGATTTTAGCTCTGGATAAGCTTCAACCGCTACATTGATAGCACCACTACTGACCATTTTAGAAAGTGCATCTTCCGCTTCTCGGGCTTTATCCCCCGTCGCATTTTGTGCTTGGCTTCTCAGCTCGGTAATTTTAGTGAAGACTTCTGTTTCATGGCTTAAATATTTTTTGACTGTCGCCAGTAAACTATCAAATACTTTACCGCGGCGATCTAATTGAACAGAGATCTCCGTTTCGCTAGAAACAACAGCTTCACGTAGTGCAACGATGCGGTTATAAAAATAAATAACAATCAGCACTAATACGACAATAAAAATTAAAAATTTCATAATCACCTTTTAGGCATTCGCCAGCGGAATAAAGACTGAATTTTCTATATCGTTAATTTTCAGGCCAGGGAATTCATTTATGTGACATTCTACGCAGCCTACAACAATAAAGGAACAGTCTGAGAAGAAATCAGAACAATCAAAGAATCGGATTTTATGGCAATAAAAAAGGCTACTTAGTCATTACTGACCAAATAGCCTTTATCGATACCATTTAATTACACGGCGCGGAAAGAGATTTCCGTCGGGATCTTATCCCCTTCCCAATACATCAATGCAGAGATGTTAGACGCAATTTCGCGATAGATATCGGCGAACTCGCCTTCAGGGTCGCGCATTACGGTCGGCTGACCACGGTCTAAATCTTCACGTAATGAAATATGCAGCGGAACCTGACCTAGCAGTTTGGTATTATATTTTTCGGCCAGTTTTTCTGCACCACCGGTACCGAAAATAGGCTCCACATGACCACAGTTACTGCAAATATGTGCGCTCATATTTTCAACAACACCCAGCACAGGCACGTTCACTTTTTTGAACATGACAATGCCTTTCATTGCATCCACTAAAGCAATATCTTGTGGCGTGGTCACAACCACTGCGCCTGTCACTGGAATATTTTGTGATAGCGTCAGTTGGATATCACCCGTTCCTGGTGGCATATCGATAACAAGATAATCCAGATCTGGCCATAGCGTATCTTGCAGCATCTGCATCAAAGCTTTACTCGCCATAGGACCACGCCATACCATCGCGTTGTCGTCAGTGACTAAGTAACCAATGGAGTTAGTGGCTAAGCCATACGCCATAATTGGTGCCATGTGCTGACCATCTGGAGACGTTGGTCGCTCCAATGTAGTACCCAGCATATTCGGAATTGAAGGACCATAGATATCCGCGTCGAGGATACCGACTTTTGCGCCTTCTTGTGCCAATGCTAACGCTAAGTTCACGGAAGTACTGGATTTACCCACACCACCTTTACCTGAACTCACCGCTAGAATATTACGCACTCCGTTGATGCCCGGTAAATCGTTGGCACGTTTCAAAGTAGTAATATCATGGCGTAATTTCCATTCTACGGCGTGAGCACCAGTCAATTGCTTTAATTCAGCCGTTTTTTCGCTGATCAGCGTTTGGAATGGGCCTTTCCAGACAAATGGCATAACTAATTCGACATGCAACACATTGTCCAACAGTGCACAACGATGCAATGCTTTGATTGAAATCAGATTGCGCTTGAGAGTTGGGTGTGTAAATGAAGCCAAAACAGTGGAGACTTGTTCAGTCAGCAGTTCTGGTTTGTTCTGCTCGGGGGATTTATCGTTCATCCCGGCTCCTTTATTTTCTTTTTTGTAACTACACATTTTTGACTACGTTGCATGATAGCAGAGAACGAAAAAAATAGTGACCGCCAAGCGAATGAAAAACCACAAACAGTAAAAATTTGTTTCCACCTAGCGTTTTTTCCTAATAATTGCCGATTAATATTTTATTGCCCTAGCGACATTTTTATTGATCGGTTAACATCAAAGACCCTTTATTAATAATGGAAGTAAGAAAGTTACTATGTCTCAAGTCGCGAATAAATTACTGGTAACCTGTGCGTTACCATATGCTAACGGTTCAATCCATCTCGGTCATATTCTGGAGCACATTCAGGCTGATATTTGGGTCCGTTATCAGCGAATGCGCGGCAAAGAGGTTCATTTCATCTGTGCTGACGACGCGCACGGAACACCGATCATGTTAAAAGCTCAGCAATTATGCATTACGCCTGAAGAAATGATCGCTGCAATGAACCAAGAGCATCAGGACGATTTTGCAGGCTTCCAGATTAGCTACGATAACTACCACTCAACCCATAGCGGAGAGAACAAACAGTTATCCGAACTGATTTACGGCAAATTAAAAAGTAATGGTTTTATTAAAAACAAAACCATTTCACAGCTTTACGATCCAGAAAAAGGCATGTTCCTGCCAGACCGTTTCGTCAAAGGTACTTGCCCGAAATGTAAAGCGGAAGACCAATACGGCGATAACTGTGAAGTCTGTAGCGCAACCTATAGCCCAACTGACCTGATTAACCCACGTTCAGTGGTTTCAGGTGCAACGCCAGTTATCCGTGAAACTGAACACTTTTTCTTTGATTTACCTGCATTTAGCGACATGCTGCAAGCATGGACTCGCTCTGGCGCACTGCAAGAGCAAGTGGCTAACAAAATGCAAGAATGGTTTGAATCTGGCTTACAACAGTGGGATATCACCCGTGATTCCCCGTATTTCGGCTTTGAAATTCCAGATGCTCCGGGTAAATATTTCTACGTTTGGCTGGATGCGCCAATCGGCTATATGGGCTCGTTTAAAAACCTGTGCGACAAACGCAGCGATTTAAACTTTGATGAATTTTGGAACAAAGATTCCAAAGCGGATCTTTACCACTTTATTGGCAAAGATATCGTCTATTTCCACAGCCTATTCTGGCCAGCCATGTTAGAAGGCAGCAACTACCGTAAACCAACTAACCTGTTTGTTCACGGTTATGTCACCGTTAATGGTGCAAAAATGTCTAAATCTCGCGGCACATTTATTACCGCTCGCGCATATTTAGATCATTTCGATGCTGACTGCCTACGTTATTACTATGCAGCGAAACTCTCTTCACGCATCGACGATATCGACTTGAATTTAGAAGATTTTGTACAGCGTGTGAACAGCGATATCGTTAACAAAGTGGTGAATTTAGCTTCACGTAACGCAGGTTTTATTGCTAAACGTTTTGCTGGAAAATTATCCGCAAACTTAGCGGAACCAGCGCTATACCAACAATTTGTTGATGCGG
Organism: Providencia sp. PROV188; assembly: GCF_027595165.1. Classification (NCBI taxonomy): domain Bacteria; kingdom Pseudomonadati; phylum Pseudomonadota; class Gammaproteobacteria; order Enterobacterales; family Morganellaceae; genus Providencia; species Providencia sp. PROV188. The sequence continues at coordinate 1,166,684 of NZ_CP097291.1, read as the reverse complement.
CAAAAGTGATCGGTGACGATTTCACTAATCGTGAATACGGTAAAGCCGTGCGTGAAATTATGGCATTAGCGGATATTGCAAACCGCTATGTGGATGAGAAAGCACCTTGGGTCATTGCGAAACAAGAAGGTAAAGACCAAGAGCTGCAAGATATCTGCTCGATGGGTATCAACTTATTCCGAGTATTAATGACTTACTTGAAACCAATTCTGCCAAGCTTAACCAAGCGCGTGGAAGAGTTCCTGAAAGTTGAATTAACGTGGGATTCCATCAACACGCCATTACTGAACCACGACGTAGCGCCATTTAAAGCGTTATTTAACCGTATTGAATTAGCAAAAGCAGAAGCGATGGTAGAAGCCTCCAAACAAAGTGCTCAATCAGTTAAGCAGTTGACCGGCCCTCTGGCGGATGATCCTATTCAAGAGACCATCACATTCGATGATTTCGCTAAAATTGACTTACGCATTGCGCTAATCAAACAAGCAGACTTCGTTGAAGGCTCAGATAAGCTACTGAAGTTACAGTTAGATATCGGCGGTGAAACTCGCCAAGTATTCTCTGGTATCCGTAGCGCTTATCCAGATCCAAAAGTCTTGGAAGGTCGTTTAACCGTGATGGTGGCAAACCTTGCTCCACGTAAAATGCGCTTTGGTATCTCCGAAGGTATGGTGATGGCAGCAGGTCCTGGTGGTAAAGACATTTACCTACTGAGCCCAGATAATGGCGCACAACCAGGTATGCAGGTTAAATAAGCCATTGATTGTCGCTCTGAAAATTGAGCAACAAACTTAGCCAATATCAGTACAAAACGGAGCCACTTTAGTGAGCTCCGTTTTTTTATGGGTTTTTATTTGTGATCTCTGGCACAATTTTCAAGTTAATTGTATGATGAATGCCTGTCGAGTAATAGGACAAGTCCCATGTCATTAAAACAAGTATTGAACACCGGATGGCAATATTTGCGAGCCTTCGCAATACTTTACCTCTGCCTGATCATCGGAAATGTGATTTCCAAACTGCTTCCTTTTTCCATTCCCGGCAGTATTGTCGGAATGTTGCTGCTGTTTGTTTTGCTAGCATTACAGATAATCCCTGCTCACTGGGCAAAACCTGGATGTAGCATCCTTCTGAAAAACATGACGATTTTATTCGTTCCCATCGGTGTGGGGATTATGAATTATTATGATTTACTCAGCCAACAGATGATCCCAATTATCGTCTCTTGTATTGCCAGCACGCTCATTGTCATGATTGTTGTCGCGGTCAGCTCAAACTATATCCATAAAGAACGCCCAATCGTGGGTGTGAAGCCTGATGAAGTTCCTCTTCCTCCTGAAGAACCCATTTCTTCAACCATCGATAATGATAAAACCAAGGGGAAAGAGTGATGTTAGAACATATTTGGTGGTCACTACCATTAACTATCGTTGTTTTCTACTTGGCAAGAGCACTGTCGATCAAGTGCAAATTGCCCATTCTGAATCCATTATTGTTAACTATCGCGATCATTATTCCGCTGCTGATCCTGACGAATACCTCTTATGAGCACTATTTTGCGGGCAGTAAAATACTCAATGATTTATTGCAGCCGGCCGTCGTCGCCCTCGCCTTTCCGCTCTACGAGCAAATGCACCAGATTAGAGCACAGTGGAAATCCCTATTTAGTATCTGTTTTGCTGGCAGTATTGTGGCGATGTTTACGGGGGCAACTATTGCACTGTGGCTAGGGGCTACACCGGATATTGCAGGTTCAATATTACCTAAGTCGGTCACAACACCAATAGCCATGGCAGTTGCCGATTCAGTCGGAGGCATCCCAGCAATTAGTGCCGCTTGCGTACTTTTTGTCGGGATTTTAGGGGCGATGTTCGGTCATAGCCTATTTGATGTTTTGCGTATTCGCACCCATGCATCACGAGGCTTGGCGATGGGTACCGCTTCTCACGCTTTGGGAACTGCGCGTTGTGCGGAAGTTAACTATATTGAAGGGGCTTACAGTTCATTAGCGTTAATGACCTGCGGGGTGATCACCTCGTTAATTGCGCCTTTTATCTTCCCTGTTATTCTTCACTTATTTAGCTAAACTAAATCAATAAGAGAGGTTATTTACCTCTCTTATGCAAATTTCAGTGTAAAAACTTGAGATACATCTCTCATTTAATGAATTTGTTTCATTGATTGCATTCATGAAGTGATCGCGATCACATCCAATCACCCTATTAATTGAATAGAATGAAAACAATTAAATAGGGAGGGTTACTCATGCATTCAAGATTCAAGGCCGCTTGGGCCGAACTTCCAGAAAAGTTACAGTCTGTCCTAAAGCCTATTATGGACAAACCCGATTTCTCAGCTATGTTGACCGCTGAGCAAGTTAAGCATATTAAAGCTGAGAGTGGATGCACGGACAGCGAACTCGCTTTTTCATTATTACCTTTCGCAGCGGCTTACGCTGTCACACCAATTTCTCGCTTTAATGTAGGCGCAATCGCTTGCGGGATCAGCGGTAATCTCTATTTCGGCGCAAATATGGAATTTAACCATGTTTCTATTGGTCAAACTATCCATGCTGAACAATGTGCCATTACCCATGCGTGGCTAAAAGGCGAAAAGCAATTAACCTCTATTACCGTCAACTACACGCCTTGCGGTCACTGCCGACAGTTTATGAATGAGCTGCGTGAAGGCGGTAAGATCATGGTGCATTTACCAAAACGCCAAGCAGCTACACTTCATGATTATTTACCTGATTCATTCGGTCCATCGGATCTGAATATCACCACATTGCTGCTCGACAATGTTAACCATGGTTATCAAAACCAAAGTCGCGATAGATTGTTATCTGCTGCGATTGAAGCTGCGAACCAATCTCACGCACCATACAGCGAATCTCACTCCGGTATTGCTGTGCAGTTAAAAGATGGCTCTCTGTTTACAGGTCGTTACGCTGAAAATGCTGCGTTCAACCCAAGCTTACCACCATTACAAGCTGCGCTAATTATGGTGAATTTAGCGGGTAAAGATATTCATGCCATCGAACAAGCTGTGTTAGTGGAAAAACAAGATGCAACGGTACAGCAGTGGTGTACAACAGAAAATACCTTGCACGCGTTAGGTTGCCAAAAAGCGGAACGCATTTATTTGGATGAGTCCATTTAAACGTTATTTCATTTAAACCATATTTAATTGAAAACAAATTAAATATTCAAAATTAAGACGGTGGTTATTACGAGTTTATCAACTACAATAACCGCCGTTTTTTATTAAAACGTTATTGAGTGTTAATAAAATTAAAATGAGAATCTGGATGATGAGCTGCTATAGCCACCACTGTAGTTAAATTCATGCATACTCGGGGCCTGAGGCACCCTAAAATCTCTATCAAACGAGCTTGATGAGTGGTCCATGGAAGACATATGGTCTCTTAAGCTATCAACGGTTCGATCCGTTTGACACTCACCTATTTGAAAATCATTTGGTCTATATACACTCACTGGGTACCCTCGGTGTTCTGAAGCCGTTATTTCAATTGGTGCATGATTATTGGAATAGCCAGCAAAAGGAATGTTGCCAATAACATCATCTATCATGGCACTATGTTTATTAACATTGGGGCTGTAATTGGCAGATGGGGAATTAAATAATCCGGTTTCTGGCAATATATAGGCGGGGCGTTCAAGGTAATATTCAGAAAGGCGATCAAAGTGTTCAAACTCTGTCTGACCAACCCAATCAGGTTGTAAATAATATTCATAACGACTCTGAGGTGGTAGATCCCAAAATGATAATCGATTTGTTCCTCTATCAATTAATGGATTTCCCGTTTCATACACAAGTGCTTGAGCATCATCCAGATCGACTTCTAATGTAGGTGATACAAAGAATCCATACGTATTTTTCAAACTTATCACGACACCATCAATGGCATTGTCTATATCTATTACTCTTCTAATCCAACTATGAATTTCGGATTTTTCACTTTCAGTCGCATCATACAAACCTTCATACATAATATTCATAGTGCTTAAGCTTAACTCTATTTCCCTATCTGGCTCACCTACAGCATTCAATACCTTTTGCCAGTATCTCTCTTTATTTTCATAGCCTGGCATGACATTAAAAACAGGCTGCAAGGTCCACGCTTCCGCAGGTAACTTATGCATATCAAAAACGAACTCATGGAACCACATCACTTCTTCATGATTTATATCTCCATATATCTCGGTAACGCCATCCGTAAATCTATTTTGAAGTGTATATGAATAAAAAAAAGCCATATCAAAACGTATTTCTTCGAACTTCTCTCGACTAACTACAATGCCTTTTTCAATCATGATCTCTTCTAAGTAGTTTAATGCAAATTTACCTGAAAAAGAGTCACCTTTAACAACACTATTTGCTAGAACTGCATACCGATCCCCCTTACTCGCTAAATATTCATACATTAGTTCTGGCTTTCAGCTTAGAGTTAAAATTTTATGTGCCTTTACTGCTTCTCTTTTTGTTAATCTAAGATACCCTTGTCTATAATGTTTATTTTTCATATCTAACACCTTATAATTTTATATATTTATAAATAAATTTATTTACATCACCCATTATTTCATTCCACACATTTAAATCTTTATAATTTATTAATAATTTAATTTTAACACCAATTTCAGGAATCAAATAAACCGCATCGCATCGACTATAAACACCATCACCAGGTATCCATGCACAGTCAAATAAAATATTAATCGACTCTTTACCCCTCCCCCAATAATAACCTCTTTTATATTCCTTAAAGTGATTATGCTTATTATTGAATCTAAATATGACCTCATTAAAATAAAGCTTTAATTCTTCACTGTATGAGACATCCCCCTTATATTTTCCTTCACCACTATCAATATATAGATACCTTTTATATTCAAGATAACTTTTAGGATCACCATCGAGTGGTTCTATAGAAAATCTAAGTTTTTTATTTTTTTCATTTCCATTTTTATTAAAAGGCTTCATTTCAGGCCAGCTCATTATTAATGGCAAAACTCGAAAATTTGCATCGCAACCTTTTTTATTTTCTAAGAATCTTGGATCGAAATAACTATAACCTTCATATTCCGCGAAGGAGTAGACATAGTTGCTAGGCACTTCAATGACTGTATCGTTAAACCGCCCACAAACAAAACCGGGACGATTATCTGCCATCGATGAAGTTGAAATTAACAAGATAAATATAGAAAAAATAAATTTTATTGGCATATTACGCCTCCAAATTTTTCAAAAACTTATTTTTTATAACGAAAACTATCTTCAACCATCGTCATGGTTTTCTCAATTTCAATAACTAGGGGAATTTTCCTCATTCTCTTTAACCATCGCTGGCTTTTTTTACGTTTTTCAATTGAAGTGCTTTCTGCCTCAGCCTTCATTTTAAACCACAAATCAACAAATATTTTCTCCTCGGATTCCCTTTCGGAATTAGCGTTCATTTCCCTCCAAAATTTGTTTCGTTCATTTTCATCAAAAACATCATAAATATCAGCAAAAAACCATGCATCGCAGGGTAAATTCGCTGCTTTAAATCCATTTTCATTGATAATTTTAGCCTCGTTAAAATTAATTCTTTCCGTTCTAACCTCTACACCTTTATTTAATTCAAACCAAGACTTTAAGTAATTCGCATATGCCAATGCAGATTCATAATGGACTTTATCCATTTTTTCTTTTGACAATGGTTGTTTATATTCATCCATAGTCACTCTTATATATTCAAGTATAATTATGTTAAAAATAGATACACTATCTTTCTTAGGCTCCGAACCTATAGATTGAAAGGAGAAAAATAACAAAATAAAACATAACAATAATTTTTTATTTTGATGCCATATTACCCCCACTAGTCTCCCTCCATAATGTTAGCAAGAACAGCGTTAGTCCATATCTCACTAATTGTGTTTTCGATACTATTCATCACTGGCATTTTTCTCACTATAGATAACCAAGCTATACTTTCCTTTTGTTTCTCTGATGATGAATTTGTCGCTTCTCTAATCATTGAATACCATATTTTCATTAATACTGCTGTTTCTTCATTTCTCCCGCCTTTATTTATTGCATATAAATATCCTTTCCATATTACCTCACTATCTTTCTCATCTAACGCATTAAAAATATGACTAAAAAACCATGCATCATGAGATATGTTAGACCTATCCAGTGAATCATAGTAAAGTTTACTTGCTTCTTTATAATCAATTCCTTCATCAAAACATTTCTTATTTAAAATAATAAAACTATGAACAATCTTTCTATAATCCTGTTTTTTGTAATCATAATTTTTCATTAAACTTGAACTTTTCTTAAATTCAGCAAGATACATAAATTGTAATGCAATAAGAAACCTTGAAGGCTCTTTATTTTGATATTCGCCATAGGAATTACTATTTTCAATAATATTGTTTTTATTTACATCATTTGAACCATGACAAGCACATAGAAAGAGCATAAAAATAATTAACGTGAAATTCCTTATCATAAAAGCCACCAATCTTATAGTTTTATAAAAAGAAAATTAAAACTAAATGAATTAAAAACATGCGGCAATATATGATATATAAAAATATATTTAGCAGGATCAGCATCTACCGACTTACTGCACCATAATTACTGATTTTCCACTGAACAGTTAAATTAATTTAACCTATAACAAAACCACATACTGCGTTGAAAAGATTGATATCGTGATAAAAGCATCGGCGAACTTAAATAAGCGTGATCCATTCGTTGTAATAGTAAAACAAACCTCGTCTAAAATTCCCTTCTGTAGATAATTTCCTTATCATATAACGCATAATATTCAGTAAAAAATTTAACTGTTTTGTAGCATTATTTACTGTACATATTTTTTGTTTAGCTTAGGATCTAACCTGACAGTTGCTTACTAATCGTCCGAAGAGTGATATTTCATGGAACATGAACACGAAACAAAACGTCCCCTATACATTCCTTATGCTGGTCCAATCTTACTCGAATTTCCTTTACTGAATAAAGGAAGCGCCTTTACAGAAGAAGAACGCGCTAATTTCAACCTGTATGGCCTACTGCCTGAACAAGTTGAAACTATTGAAGAACAAGTTGAACGTGCTTATCGCCAATTAATTGATTTTAAAACAGATATTGATAAGCATATTTACCTGCGTAATATTCAAGACACCAACGAAACCCTATTTTATCGCCTGATTGATGCACACTTAACCGAAGTGATGCCACTCATTTACACCCCAACAGTGGGTGAAGCTTGCGAACATTTCTCTGATATCTATCGCCGTGCGCGTGGTTTGTTTATCTCTTATCCAAACCGTGAATACATCGATGACATGCTGCAAAACGCCACTAAACAAAACGTAAAAGTTATCGTTGTGACAGATGGTGAGCGTATTCTTGGTTTAGGTGACCAAGGTATTGGCGGCATGGGTATTCCAATTGGTAAATTATCCCTGTATACCGCCTGTGGTGGTATTAGCCCTGCGTATACCTTGCCAGTTGTTATTGATGTTGGTACTAATAACCCACAACGCCTGAATGACCCACTGTACATGGGCTGGCGTCATCCGCGTATTACTGGCGAAGAGTATGATGAATTTCTTGAAGAATTTATCCAAGCTGTAAAACGCCGCTGGCCAAATGTTCTGCTGCAATTTGAAGACTTTGCACAGAAAAATGCGATGCCATTACTAAACCGTTATCGCGATGAACTATGCTGCTTTAACGATGATATCCAAGGCACCGCTTCCGTTACTCTTGGTAGCTTAATTGCCGCCAGCCATGCGGCGGGTAGCAAATTGAGCGACCAACGCGTCACATTCTTGGGCGCAGGCTCTGCGGGATGTGGTATTGCAGAGCAAATTATTGCCCAAATGAAATCTGAAGGTTTGAGCGATGAAGAAGCGCGTGCACGCATCTACATGGTTGACCGCTTCGGATTACTGACAGACAAACTGCCAAACTTGCTGGATTTCCAAAGCAAATTGACGCAAAACAGCGCTAACTTGCAAGATTGGGATGTCAACAGTGACTCTATTTCACTGTTAGATGTTGTGCGTAATGCGAAGCCAACAGTACTGATTGGTGTTTCTGGTCAAGCGGGTTTATTCACCGAAGAAATCATCAAAGAGATGCACAAGCACTGCCCTCGCCCAATCGTGATGCCATTATCTAACCCGACATCCCGTGTTGAAGCGCGTCCAGAAGATATTATCAACTGGACTGAAGGTCAGGCATTAGTGGCAACAGGTAGTCCATTCCCACCGGTGGCTTATAAAGACAAAATCTTTGCTATCGCGCAATGCAACAACTCCTATATCTTCCCTGGTATTGGTTTAGGCGTGATTGCATCCGGTGCAAAACGTGTGACTGATGGCATGTTGATGGCAGCAAGCCGTGCGTTAGCAAGCTGCTCACCACTGGCACAAAAGGGTGAAGGTCCACTGTTACCACTGTTATCCGAGATCCAAGATGTTTCCCGCGTGATAGCAAAACAAGTGGCTAAAGAAGCGCAAGTTCAAGGCGTGGCGACCATGACATCAGATAGCGCATTAGATGAAGCTATTGAGCACAATTTCTGGAAACCAGAATATCGTGTCTATAAACGAACTTCATTCTAACTAATTGTAATTACTAAATTAAAGAGCACTTCGGTGCTCTTTTTTTATTTTCTCTGTTTTCTATATTTCAACATTGTCTGAAAGTATCCCGTTTCTATAACTTGCGATTGAGATAGCCGCCAGAGTTATTTAAGATGCAAACATAACCGGTTTACATAGGACTCGCTCATGTCAGAGCCAACCATACCTGAATCAACGCCGCCTGAATCTGCGCCCCAAAAAAATATTCGCAAGTTTTCCCTATGGGCGATAGCACTCACACTGCTTATTGCGATTCTTAATATTGGTGTCTATTTTTATCAGCTTAACTTTGCTGCACCACTTGAATCTCAGGAATACAATTTGTTGCTCTTCGGAGCAAGCGTCTATCAGCTTTCTCTCACCGGTGATTGGTGGCGTTATCCTATTAGCATAGTGCTACATTCCGGATGGTTACATTTAGGGCTAAATACCCTTGCCTTACTGGTAATTGGTATTGAATGTGAACGCGCTTTTGGCAAATTTCGTTATCTTGCAATCTATCTATTTGCAGGGATTGTAGGGTCGTTTGTCAGTGCAGCTTGGCAATACCAAGAAGCCTTAAACAGCGCAATGCGTCGCTTTGACATAATGTCATGGAGCAGCCTGCTACAGAATGATAATACCGTCTATATTACTGTCAGCTTGGGCGCGTCTGGGGCGATTATGGGTCTCGCCGCTGCATCAGTGATTGAACTCTTAAAACAGCTCAATAACCCAGACCTCACTAAAGACGCTCGCGATACCCTTAAGCGCCCTCTCTACAATATTATTGCCATGATTGCATTAACCTTAATTAACGGGATGCAATCGGGGGTGGATAATGCTGCTCATATTGGTGGCGCGCTTGCAGGTGCCGTAATTGGCTTTGCTTTCGTTCTCATTCCTGCCAAAAAGTACGTGTTAGATTTACTCGTTGTGTTAATCATGGGGGGAATTTTAGCATTCGTTATCCACCAGCAATCATTTTCGACTGATGAAGATCTTGTTGCTGAGCGTGAGTTCATCTTTCAAGAGCTAGATAAAGAGCTTAATTCAGCCAAAGCAGAGCAAGCTAAGCGAGTAATGGAAAAGGCTGCTGAAGAGGAGCTTGCATCACTCCCCGCCACACAATCTGAAGAGCAAGTTGCTGGTATTCAAATTCAAGCCCCTGAATTAATTGAACCGAGCTTTATTCTCAGTGATGATGCCCACCAGAGGATCTTTATCACAGACGAAGAAGCCAACCTAGTTAGCGCTTACTCTTCAGCCAAAGATGATTGGAAATTGCTGTTTACTATTCAGCTTCCATTACCCAAAAATGAAACAGGCTGTAGCTCTAATCGCTGCCGTGGAATGGGTGCCTATGGCGCAGCACTTAGTAACGATGGAAAGAAACTGTATGTTGCTTCGCTTCAACCAAACAGCGTGAGTGTGATTGATATCGACGCGCAAAAAGTAGAGGCCAATATTGAAACTAGCTTTTTCCCTCGCCAAATTTATGTGATGAAAAATAGCCCACGTGCATTTGTCACAAGCGGCGTAGAAAACAGTATCGCGGTGATTAACCTTTCAAATAATACCGTCGAGAAAAAGCTTACCTTCCCTGATAGCCAAGAGTATCAAGGTGCTTTCGGCGTTCAGATGCCAGCAGCACTGTCCCCCGATGAAAAACATCTAGCGCTGTATGATAATGTCACCCAAGCTGCCTATCTGTTAGATACTCAAACACTTACATTTAGTGCAAAACCTTGGTTTACGGTAGAGAATTATTATGATTCTGTTAGAGAATTTTATTTCACACCAGATAGCCAATCCATCTGGATGGTGACAGATACCCGCTTTATTCTCGCTCATGTCACAGCACCAGCCTCGCCTATCACAGAATATCATTGGTGTGGAAATAATAGCGATATACAGTATGGTCGATATGGCATCAATACGGCGTTAACCCAAGCTTACTATTTGCCACAATACCCTAGTGAAGCCCAGGTTCCACTGGTCTCCACCAGCCTCAAGACATTGAATATCCAAAATGTTCTGCCGGTCCCAACAAATGGTGAATATATTCAAGGGATTGCTGAAACTGATAACGTTTGGGTGATCACTTACCCAAAATCATTTTATGTGGTTGATAAACAAAAATCCGTCGATAGAAACACCATCAGTCCATTACTCTGTTTTGGTGGACTACCGAACGAATAAACCAACATACGGCATCTTATTGTTTTTCAATTCGATGCCATATTGACACGATTTTACGTTACGCGACTTGCGTCACGAAATTAAGTCAAGTAGCCTATTAATTGTTAGCACTAATTATTATAGGCATTAATTATTCAAGGCGAGGACATGAGGAAACGTCTGCTTTATGGTCTATTAATACTGGCAGGGATAGCTTTCGCCACTGTTATTTTACTCGACCGCTGGATCAGTTGGGAAACTGCACCCTATATCTATGAAGATGTAGAGCAACTGCCTGCCCGCGATGTTGGGATGGTTCTCGGCACATCTAAATATTATGCCTCCGGAGCCACTAACCTCTATTACACATATCGAATTAAAGGCGCTGCGGATGCCTATCATAGCGGTAAAGTAAAATATTTACTCCTGAGCGGTGACAACGGCGCACATAATTACAATGAGCCTATCGCCATGCGTAAAGACCTCATCAAAGCGGGCGTTCCCGCCTCAAAAATCGTGCTCGACTTTGCAGGTTTTAGAACCTTAGACTCCGTAGTTCGTACGAAAAAAGTGTTCGATACCGATAACTTCACCATTATCACCCAGCGTTTTCATTGCGAAAGAGCGCTATTCATTGCTAAGCACAAAGGGATTGATGCCCAATGTTTAGCGGTACCTACGCCGGAAGGCATGTTTAAAGTGCGGATACGTGAAGTGTTTGCCCGCTTAGGTGCGCTTGCTGATCTCTATATTCTCCAGCGTGAACCTAAATTTTTAGGGGAACAAGAATCCATTCCTGCTCCAATAAAAATGCCTGATGGCACAAAGGGCTATCCAGCAGTTACCCCTGATGAACTGAATAAACTCAATTAATGTTCAGATGGTGAATGTCGATTTAAAAGATAAAAAAGTTTATCTGTCAGTTGTCGCCAACACCATTCCACTGGCCCTTGCTCAAAGAAGCGCAACCAGCAATAAGAAAACAGCAAGTTAGCACACCAAATGGGTGGAATGAACGCTAACAACTCCACTCGGGTAAACTGATAAAAGTAACCCAAATGATAAAAAATAGTGGTACAAATCAGTGTTTGAAGTAAGTAATTACTCAACGCCATCCGCCCCACATTTTGCAAGGCTTTCGCGAGCACACTTCGGCTAAATATCCCCCAAAAACCATAAACTAGCGCAATATAGCCCAAAGACTGAAACGGCACCGATAGCTCATTAATGATATAGCCAACAATCGAGGTATCAAAATAACGCCAACCAAAAAGGCTTTGAACATACAGAGCCACTGACTGGATAGCTACGGTGGGGAGGATTAATACAATGGCCATTCGACGATAATGCTGCTCAGTAAACTGCCCTTTTAGCCAACCATTTTTCAGTAGCAACGCCCCTAGGATCATCATCGCAACCAGTTGCCAGCCATACTGAATAACCAATAACTCAACCATCATCGCCACTTCACCTGTGCGATATGCGATCCCCGTCATTCCACCAATGCGATGTTGCCAAGCATCAAGAAACGCTTGGTCTGCAGTGATCTGCCAAAAACTGGTATCCACCACATTACTGCCGATGGCAAATAAAATAACCAAACCAATCAAATAGATAGAAATGGCAATTTTGAACAATGTGGAAGCCGCATTGTGTGGCAACACCATTATCACAACCAGCCCCGTCAAGGAATAGGCGAGAAGAATATCCCCATCCCAAAAACCAATTCCATGAATCAAGCCAATAATCGCTAAAACAATCAGTCGGCTACGTTGCCATAATATTGAGCGATAACTTAGCAAGCCTAATGTGGCACCAAAAAGTAAGGAAAAAATTCCCAGAAACTTCCCTTGAAAGAAAAGATTAAAAAACACCCAAACCGCCGCATCAGAGGATGATACTTCGGGGGTGTAATAGGGATTAAGATAGGCCGCTTGTGGTAAAGCAAATCCAAAGATATTCAGTAATAAAATACCGAGGATAGCAATGCCACGTACTGTATCAAGTTGCCCGATACGGCTTTTAGGGGCAACTGAAACGGTTGAGGTCATAAATTAGAGATGGCGAACCGCACGTAAGAATTCTTGACGTGTATTTTGGCTAGACTTGAACAGCCCACCCAATGATGTGGTGGTTGTTGCACTGGTTGCATCACGTATACCACGAGCTTTCACACAGTAATGAACTGCATCAATAGAAACCGCGACATTCATGGTGCCTAATAACGTTTGCAGAGCTACTAAAATTTGCTGAGTTAAACGTTCTTGAACTTGTGGGCGCTGTGAGAAAAACTGCACAATACGGTTGATTTTCGATAAACCAATCACTTTATCTTTAGGGATGTATGCCACAATCGCTTTACCATCGATCGTCACAAAGTGGTGTTCACAAGTACTGGTCAGAGTAATATCACGCACAGTAACCATTTCATCAACATTCATTTTATTTTCAATTAATGTGATTTTTGGGAAGTTTGCATAGTCAAGGCCCGAAAAAATCTCATCCACATACATTTTTGCGATACGGCGCGGGGTATCCGCTAAGCTATCATCGGTTAAATCTAAGTTCAGCAACTTCATAATTTCGGTCATATGTCCTTCAATCAGTTGCTTACGATCCTCACCGGATTTTGGTTGAATACGTAACGGGGTTTCAAGCCCTCTTGCTTCCAAAGCAGCATGAACTAATTCGGCCTCTTTACTCAGAGATGACATAGGATCCTCCACAGATGGTATAACGCTATTTTTATAAAAATGCAGGTGTGCGCGGTACTCTAAAGCAGCAAGTGCAGATAATCCAGTAATACATCTATCAACAGCATGAAATATTTGCAGGTTATCGCGCGACTCGATCCAGAATACTCCTTGCCATTTAAATAACTATTTCATTATTTAAATGCGATTAATAACACCCTTTATTTTAGCCTTTTTGGTAGCTCTGTTTTAGCAAAAATCGTGTTCTTCGATAACGGATTCATTAAAACAACGCAATATGTGACCCAAATGAGACAAACTATCCACCCAAAAGCTATCAGTAATCAATTTCTATTCATTCACCCAATGCGCTATATCTGACATAATACCGCCAACAATTTATTTTAAGCCTCGAAGGCCAATAACAAGATTAAGGGGTAACGATTTATGGACCAGTGTCATACTAACGGTTTGATTTCACTAGAGCTTGCATTAGAAAAATTACGTTCAAACACCGCAACTGTCACAAGCACTGAAATCATTCCACTAACTGAGTCTGCCCAACGTATTATTGCCGAAGACCTCATTTCTCCCATTAATGTCCCGCCGTTTGATAACTCAGCGATGGATGGTTATGGTTTTCGCTTTGCTGATTGGGATGGAAAAACCCCGATGCCCGTCGCTGGAAAATCCTTTGCTGGCAACCCAATGGAAGGAAAATTACCCGCAGGTAGCTGTGTAAGGATCATGACGGGAGCGCCTATTCCTGAAGGTGTTGATACCGTTGTCATGCAAGAAGCCACAGAACAAACTGATCAAGGAATTATTTTTACGGAAAGCTTCAAGCAAGGAAACAATATCCGTAAAGCTGGTGAAGATATTGCCCAAGGTAGTGCGGTATTCCCTGCCGGAACCTTACTCTCCACCACACAGCTACCATTGATAGCGTCTCTTGGAATTGCGAATGTGACAGTCCAGCGCCGTTTGAAAGTTGCCGTGTTCTCAACCGGTGATGAGCTTCAAGCAGTAGGCGAACCTCTGGCTGAGGGGCAAATTTATGACACAAACCGTTTTGCCGTTCGCTTAATGTTAGAAAAACTCAATTGCGAAGTGCTGGATTTTGGCGTTATCCCCGACTCACCAGAAAAACTCAAGCAAACCTTTATTGAAGCTAACCAATGTGCTGATTTAGTCATCAGCAGCGGCGGCGTCTCTGTCGGCGAAGCGGATTACACCAAACAAATTTTGGATGAACTGGGTGAGATTGGATTTTGGAAATTAGCTATCAAGCCAGGTAAACCTTTCGCATTTGGCAAGCTAAGTTCCGCGTGGTTCTGTGGCTTACCAGGTAACCCTGTCTCTGCCGCGCTGACTTTCTATCAATTAGTTCAGCCATTAATTGCTCGCCTCAGCGGCCATAGCCAATGGAAAGCCCCTGTCCGCTTCAAAGTTCCTGTCACTACACCACTGAAAAAATCACCTGGACGCCTTGATTTCCAACGAGGCATTTTAAGCGTCAATGAACAAGGTCAGCTACAAGTGGCGACTACAGGGCACCAAGGCTCACATGTCTTCAGTTCTTTTAGCCAAGCAAACTGCTTTATTGTATTAGAACGTGAGCGTGGAAAAGTGGCGGCAGGTGAAATGGTTGATGTGGAAATGTTCAATTACTTATTAAAAAGTGAGTAAGACTGTGCAAGAACTGACTGATCAGGAAATGCTACGTTATAACCGCCAAATTATCTTACGCGGCTTCGATTTTGACGGGCAGGAAAAGCTGAAGGCAGGTAAAGCCTTGGTCGTTGGGCTTGGTGGACTTGGCTGCGCGGCGACACAATACCTCGCCGCCGCGGGTGTCGGTTATTTAACCCTCGTAGATTTTGATACGGTTTCCCTATCAAATTTGCAGCGCCAAATCCTGCACCGCGACGCGACTATCGGTGAACCTAAAGTAGATTCAGCAAAAGCGCAGCTAGCGGCCATCAATCCTCATATCCAGATTGATACTGTTAACGCGCAATTGGATGATCATGAGCTAGAACAATTAGTTCAACAGCATCATGTAATCTTAGATTGCACGGATAATGTTTCCATTCGCGAGCAGCTTAATCGCCTCTGCTTTAAACACAAAATTCCTTTTGTTTCGGGTGCTGCAATTCGTATGGAAGGGCAACTTTCCGTATTTACCTATGAAGAAGGAATGCCCTGCTATCACTGCCTAAGCCGACTGTTTGGAGAAAATAGCCTGACATGTGTAGAGGCTGGCGTCATGGCGCCGCTGGTGGGGACAATTGGCACATTAGAAGCGATGGAAACCATCAAATTGCTAGCCCAGTACGGCAAAGTCAATGTTGGAAAAGTGCTGTTATTTGATGCGATGACGCTGGATTTTCGCCAATTTAAACTCAATAAAGACCCTCATTGTGAGGTTTGCTCCTAAGATTCTTCATGGCGAGCTAAGTCTCGCCATTTTTTAAGATACAAAATTAGGAATATTCCTAAAAATTCATTTATCTTGTCTTTGGTCTTATACTATCCCCCTTTCGGGGAACCTCGTTATCCCTACTGATTTGAACTATGACTGTGTCAGTCATTACTGAGAATATAAATATGTCATTACCTCCTTGCCCAAAATGTCAGTCTGAATATACCTATACTGACAACGATATGTACATCTGCCCTGAGTGCGCGCACGAATGGAATGATGCTGAGCCAGTTACTGACATTGATGAACTCATCGTAAAAGATGCTAATGGCAACTTATTAGCTGATGGCGATACTGTTACCGTAATCAAAGATCTTAAAGTGAAAGGTAGTTCTTCAATGCTGAAAATCGGTACCCGCGTTAAAGGTATCCGTTTAGTGGAAGGCGATCACAATATCGATTGTAAAATCGATGGTTTCGGTCAAATGAAACTGAAATCTGAGTTTGTGAAGAAAAACTAATTTTGAGGCTGTTCTGCCATTTTGAACAGCTAAATAAAAATAGCCCCTCGGGTATCACACCAGCGGGGCTATTTTTTTATTCAAACAAGATTAGATAACAACACCTTGGCTTTTCAGGTACTCGTCATAAGTACCTTTAAAATCAATCACTTTATCTTCTTTAATCTCAAGAATACGAGTTGCCAGTGAACTCACAAACTCACGGTCATGGGAAACGAAAATCAGCGTTCCTTGATACATTTCCAATGCTAAGTTCAATGATTCAATGGATTCCATATCTAAGTGGTTGGTCGGTTCATCCATAATCAAAATATTTGGCTGTTGCATCATCAACTTACCAAATAACATACGACCCTGCTCACCACCTGATAAGACCGACACTTTTTTCTTAATATCGTCTTGAGAGAATAGTAAGCGACCTAAAATACTGCGAACCGCTTGCTCATCATCCCCTTCACTTTTCCACTGGCTCATCCAGTCAAACACGTTCAGGTCAGTATCGAAGTCTTCTGCGTGGTCTTGCGCATAATAACCAATGTTATGGTTTTCAGACCATTTGACGATTCCGCTTGTCGCAGGTTGCTCACCGACTAAGGTTTTTAAGAATGTGGTTTTACCGATACCGTTAGCACCGATAACCGCCATTTTCTCACCCACTTCCATTAATAGGTTCACGTTTTTAAACAGAGGACCTTGATCGTAACCGTTAGTGACCGCTTCTAATTCTAAAGCATTACGGAACAGTTTTTTCTCTTGTTCAAAACGAATGAATGGGTTTTGACGACTAGAGGCTTTAACTTCATCTAATTGAATTTTATCAATTTGACGAGCACGAGAAGTCGCTTGTTTAGATTTTGATGCGTTAGCGCTGAAACGGCTAACGAAAGATTGTAACTCAGCAATTTGCGCTTTTTTCTTGGCGTTATCAGATAACAGACGCTCTCTCGCTTGGGTTGCCGCAATCATATACTCATCGTAGTTACCCGGGAATAAACGCAGCTCACCGTAATCTAAATCCGCCATGTGCGTACAAACGGTATTTAAGAAGTGTCTATCATGGGAAATGATAACCATGGTGCAGTTACGGTCATTCAGCACTTGTTCTAACCAACGGATGGTATCGATATCCAAGTTGTTCGTCGGTTCATCAAGTAACAGAATATCTGGATCAGCAAATAATGCCTGAGCCAATAGCACACGCAGTTTCCAACCCGGCGCGACTTCGCTCATTGGACCATAATGTTGCTCAACCGGAATACCGACGCCTAATAGCAGCTCACCCGCACGCGCTTCCGCGCTATAGCCATCCATTTCACCGTAAGCCACTTCAAGATCTGCAACGCGATAGCCATCTTCTTCACTCATTTCTGGCATCGCATAAATTCTGTCACGCTCTTGCTTTACATCCCAAAGCTCAGCATGTCCCATGATAACGGTATCGAGAACAGTAAACTCTTCGAATGCAAACTGGTCTTGGCGTAATTTACCTAAACGCTCGTTAGGATCCGTGGTGCTCACATTCCCTGCGGTTGGCGTTAAGTCACCACCCAGAATTTTCATAAATGTGGATTTACCCGCACCATTCGCACCGATCAGACCGTAGCGGTTACCGGTACCGAATTTAACTGAGATGTTTTCAAACAGCGGCTTACTGCCAAACTGCATAGTGATATTGTTGGTTGTTAACACTGCGATGCCTTAAATTGATCTTTGTAGAGTCGCCCCGAGATTGGCGTAATTGCCCTTATCTCGCCGACTTGAAGTCTGATAAGAATAAATAGCCGCGCATTATGCCATAATCCCGCGTTTAGATCTTGTGCTCATTTTTGAGCTGCTTTTTCTGAAAAAGATATGATTTGTTCATAATGCCTTGGGGGCTAATACTATAAAAAGCTCCCCAATAATGGAGAGCTTAAAAATTTACAACGCGATCCCCATGGTACGGGATACTTCGGCTAATCCTTCGCGCTCATAAAACTTAATAGCTTGGTGGTTTTGCGCTAATACTGAAAGTTCTAAGTGACTAAATTTCTGCAACTTAGCCCACTCTTTCATTCCATCTAAGAGCTGTTTACCTGCTTTTTCACCTCGAAAGTCGGGAGAGATGACCAAATCAAAAATATAACCGAAATCCCTTGGCACAATGCAACTATAAGGATCTGCCGTTTGTTTTTGAGCAATACAAAAACCTTTGATTTCACCTTCATGATCAACCACTAAAAGATGAAACTTATTATCCTCAATGGCATTTTCAACAAACTCACTCGATTGTTCCGCGGCTTGTAACCTTTCACGATCAAACTTAGCCATCTCGGCAAATAAAATTTGGTAGAGCGCAAGAATTGCTGATAAATCCTCTTTTTTTGCTTTTCTGATCATAAAGCTACCCGAATAAGTTAGTCGTAAGTTTTCACTGGTGGTGCAATATACGTTTCAAATTGATCTAATAAACTGGCTGGGGATGATTCCACAATCGCCATATGACGATATTTTTCATGTAAAAAGCCCTCATCCGCCATTTTATTGGTCATATCAATCAGAGGCTGCCAGTAATTATTAATATTGAATAATCCGCAAGGCTTAGTATGTAAACCAATTTGACTCCATGTGAACACTTCGCTGTATTCTTCTAAAGTGCCGTATCCACCAGGCATTGCGACAAAACCATCAGCAAGTTCAATCATTTTGCTTTTGCGCTGATGCATGGTGTCAACTTTGTACAGTTCGGTCAGATTTTTATGCGAGATTTCACGCTCTTCAAGCAGGGATGGGATCACACCAATAGCCTTGCCGCCTAAAGATAATACCGTATCGGCAACGGTTCCCATCAGCCCAACACTCGCACCACCGTAGACTAAAGCGATATCACGCTTTACCAGCTCTTTTGCAAACTCAATGGCTTGTTTTTGATAAATTTCATTCGTCCCCATGCTTGAACCACAATAAACCGCGACGCTTTTAATTTTTTTCATGTTCTATTTTCATTCCTATTATCATTCTTGTAAGCGCAAAATTATACGGTACCCTCAAAGAAGCTCAACTCACAATATTTTATTTTTAGTCGTTATCCAATATTAAATAATATGATGAATTTTTCGCTCTCAACAAAGCAATATAATCTGCATGAATTCTGTGAGATAATTCACGCCAATTTGCTGGCTTAGGGTAAATATCCCAACAAACCACCATTATTATTTAGATTTACCCATTTTATCTGTATATACCGTGTGGGTTTTATCGACGTTCCTAACGTTTTTTTGAGGTTTTTTATTCATGTCTGCCGATACTAAAAAGAGTGCTTTTCCGCTATTACCGATAGGCTTGCTATTACTGGCAATGATGTCAATCCAAAGTGGTGCCTCTTTAGCTAAAACATTGTTCCCACTTATCGGCGCACCAGGTGTTACCGGTTTACGTTTGTTGCTTGCCACGATTATTTTGTGTGTGATCTTTAAACCATGGCGTTTAAATTTTAGAAAAAGCTCTCTGGGACCACTGCTTGCTTATGGTTTATCTCTCGGAACCATGAACTACCTGTTTTATTTAGCGCTTGAGCGTATCCCTTTAGGAATTGCGGTCGCACTTGAGTTTACGGGCCCATTAGCCGTTGCGATGTTCTCTTCTCGCCGCCCTATTGATTTTTTATGGATTGGGCTTGTCATTGCTGGGTTGCTATTCTTACTGCCTATTGGCAATAACATTGACTCTCTCGATCTCGTTGGTGCCGCTTATGCTTTAGGTGCTGGTGTCTGCTGGGCGATTTATATTATCTTTGGTCAACGCGCTGGCGCAGGTTATGGTGCCGCAACGGTTGCTGTGGGTTCGTTGATTTCTGCGCTGATTTTCTTCCCGATTGGATTAATGCAAACCGGGGTTGAAGCGATGTTTGACCCAGCCATTCTACCTTTGGCTTTAGGGGTTGCTATTTTGTCTACCGCATTTCCGTATACATTAGAGATGATAGCGTTAACCAAGCTGCCCGCAAAAACCTTCGGTACTCTAATGAGTCTAGAGCCTTGCATGGGAGCATTTTTAGGCATTGTCTTCCTACAAGAACATTTAACGATGACACAATGGTTAGCGCTGTTGTGTATTGTATGCGCGTCTATTGGCTCAACATCCACTTCGGTACCCAAATCAAAGATTGAAAAAGTATCGTAAATAATTACGTCATCTTCACTTTTATTAAAGGCTAATAGGCAATTCTATTAGCTTTTTTACTTTTTTTCTTTGTTCATTTTTTATTTCATTATCTTGTAAGGTAATCTTCATTTATTTGAAATGTCACATCGATAGATTCGATTGGTAAAATCTAAATAAACGCCCAAAAAAAATATCATCGTCCTGCCTATTAAAGTAATAGATTATTACTTTATGACATTCTTAGCTTTACACTCTATATTTATAAGCAGACAAGACAATTGAGTTAATTATATTTAAGAGAGGAAATTCTATGAATACTGCAAAATTATTTAAAACCTCTTCAACTGAACTTTTATATACCCGTAATGATATTGAAGATAGTGTAAAATTAGAAACCATCGGTATCTTAAACATGATGGTTATCCATTTCACCGATCTCTCTTTAATCACTAAACAAGCACATTGGAACATGCGCGGTCGCAACTTTATCGCAGTGCATGAGATGTTAGATGGCTTTAGAGATAGCATCATTGGGCACTTGGATGAATTCGCTGAGCGTGCGGTTCAGTTAGGTGGCATCGCCACAGGAACATCACAACAAGTCAATAAGTTTACATCATTAGAAGCTTATCCATTGGATATTCATTCTGTACAAGACCATTTAAAAGCATTAGCTGAACGATATGCTGTTGTTGCAAATGATATTCGTAAAGCTATCGATGAAGTTGAAGATGAAAATACCGCAGATATGTTTACCGCCGCATCTCGCGATCTGGATAAATTCCTGTGGTTATTAGAAGCCAATATTGAGTAGTGTCGTAAAACAGAGTCAATATATTGACCATGAGACCACTTCGGTGGTCTCAATTTATTTATCGCCCTACTTATCTGATGTTGGCATTTCAGGTTGTTCAATAGGGAAAATGGGTAACGAATTTAATAAACGTTTACCATAGCTTTTGGTTAATAAGCGCTTATCATAAATGATAATTTCGCCATAACACTCATGACTTCGAATCAAACGCCCTGCTTGCTGGATCAAATTAAATGAAGCGCTAGGTAAACTTTGTACCTCGAATGGATAACGCTTTAATGACTTCAGCCAATCACCTTCAGTAATAATTACTGGATTTGTCACAGGCGGAAACGCAATCTTGTGAATATGCACTTGGGTTAAAAATTCCCCTTTTAAATCCAACCCTTCCGCAAATGATTGTAAGCCGATTAACGCGCTTTTTTGCCCTTGTTTAATACGTTCACAATGCGTCTCCACTAGCCGGTAACGTGGCTGATCCCCCTGCACTAATAGCTGTAAACGCAAATCTTTCACATGCTCCAGAAACCCTTCCATCGCTCGCTGGCTACTAAATAGGATCAAGACCCCATGGTGATCACTATGCGTAAATTGATGACGAAAATAGGTTGCCATCTCTTTTAAATGTTCAGCTTCATTTGCCATAGTTGGCTCATGCTGCATTTTGGGGATCACCAACTTACCCTGCTCAACATGATTAAACGGTGAGGTGAGCGTCACGAAACGGTCATCACTCTTTTCGGATAATCCCGTTAACTCCATAAAACGTGAATAGCTGTTCAAAGAGCGAAGTGTTGCCGATGTCACTACAATATGAGGCACATTTTTCCATAACAAATGTTGCAGCTGTTCACTTACGCGGATCCCTGCGCAATGCATAAAAATCCGGGATTGATTTTTCTCATAACGGCGGCTAAGCCATTTCGAAACAGGTGCGCCTGAGCTTTGATCGAGCGAGGCTAAGCGCCACAATTTGGTCATATTTTCAAAATAGCCCATCGCTCGGCTTGTCACTAAGATGGAGCGATGTAAACGCACAATATCTTGCTTTGCTGTTTGTTCCGTTAAATCACTGAGAATCGCCTCTGATAGCCCACGTAATCCATCTGTCAGCTTAAATAGCTCTTGGCAACATTGCTGCATTACCTCAGGCAAGATCCCCATTGGAAACAAATATTCTGACTCTTTGGATGTTTCAGGTAATAGCCCGTTCGCTAACAGTGAAAAATCACGGAAACACTCACGTAATTTCTCAGCATGTTGTTGTAGCTTATCAGGATTAGTCAACTTAGGTGGTTTTGCTGGACGAAACTGCGCAACATACTGCCCGACATGATGAATAAAATTATCCACCTGCGCGGTAAGCTGAACTAGCGTAATTTCCCCTTCAACTTCTAAAGCGTCTCTCGCCACATCGGGAACATGATGCCCCTCATCGAGAACTAACAGTAATTTCTTGGGATCCGGTAATACCGATTCACTTTCCATGGCTGCCATCACTAAAGCATGGTTAGCCACGACCACATCCGCATCTTCAATTTCACGGCGTGCCATAAAAAAAGGGCATCGTTGATAGAACTGGCAATTACGCCCAAGGCAATTCATTTTATCGGTGCTGACTTTACGCCATAAACTATCGCTAAATGCCTTTTTATGGTGGTCGCGTAGCCCATCCCAAGCAAAACTATGAAAATCATTGCATAATTGCTGGCATTGCGCTCTCTCTTCGCTGTTGGTAATTTCAGTTTTGTCTTCCACCAACAGCATTAAATCAATTTGTTCCCCTTCCGCGGCACAAATAGCTTCTAAGTTTCGGGGGCACACATAACGCGCCCGCCCAAATGCGCCTGTATATTTTAAGTCAGGGATAATTTTGCTCAGTAATGGCAAATCCTTACTGAATATTTGATCTTGGAGGGCAACGTTAGCGGTGCTCACGACCAAAGTTTTACCTTCTTCGCGCCCTACCGCAATGCCTGGTATCAAATAGGATAAGGTTTTTCCCACCCCAGTGGGTGCTTCAATCACTAAATGACGCCCTTCTGCATCCGACAAATTTTTCGCCACTTCAGCAATCATCTGCCGCTGAGGTGCCCGAGAGACGAACCCCTCGATTTGGTTAGATAACCCCTTATACCATTGAGTTATTTGTTCTTTGATTTTATTTGACAGAGACATAGATACGCAGAAGACCAAGTAAAAAGGAGATGATAGCTAATCAAAAAAGAGGCAGGAAAGCCCCTGTTTCTCTTTTGCGAAACCCTTCGCAAAACTACTGTATTAATTTCCATTATACACAAATTCTGGAAAGCCTTTCGCAAAACACCAAATCGAGCCAAGAAAATATCCCGTAAAACTTGTTTGCTATCACCATCCAGTTATACTTTGGCATCTTCGTGTCAAATCAGGCTAATAAAAATGAAAAAAGTCGTCATCGCACTGTGCGCATTATGCGCATTGAGTTCTATTGGGGGTATTGTGCTTGCCGGGATGAATATTTATACCCGCTCCACCACACCTTTAGAGCAAAATCAGGCTCAATCGCCATCGATATTACCTGCACCTAATCAGATCCAGTAATCATCCATTATTAATCAAACGGGACGGTGAGTTATGATGTACAACGATTATTTTGTAACACCAGAGTGGTTAAATTCACATCTTTCAGACAGTAATATTATTGTGCTTGATGTCTCTACGCCACCACCTACCGCCCCTTATGATTGCTACCAAAGCTACCTTGATGAGCACATTCCCCAAGCTCAATTTTTTAATCAAGATGAAATCGCCGATAAGAGCTGCGACTTACCCCATATGCTCCCTGACGCCGCCACATTTAGCCAAGCTGTTGGAGCGATGGGGATTAATAATCAAACGCAAGTCATTATTTACGCTCAAAATAATTTGTTTTCATCTCCGCGTGCATGGTGGACTTTCCGCACTTTAGGCTGTAAACAGGTTAAAATTTTAGCCGGTGGAATTAACGCATGGAAAGCAGCTGGTTTCGCAACTCAATCTGGTAAAGTCACCCCACCCGCCGCACAAACCTTTATTGCTGATAGACAAGATGCTAATGCGCTGAATCAACAGCAAATGTTAGAGGTTGCCACTGAAGGTAAAATCCAAATTATTGATGCGCGTGCAGCTGCCCGTTTTCTGGCTCAAGCTCCTGAACCTCGCCCAGGTTTAAGGATGGGGCATATTCCAGGCAGTAAAAATGTGCCTTGGGATTTATTAGTGGATAATGGGGAATATAAATCCCCCGAACAATTAAAAGCTATTTTTGCGCAGCAAGGTGTCGATATTCTCGCACCAACAGTCACAACCTGTGGCTCTGGCATGACTGCTGCCGTAGTTTTACTGGCATTGGTATTATTAGGTAACCCACATGTGCGCCTCTATGATGGTTCATGGGCGCAATGGGGACAAGACAACGGGTTACCAATCGAACCTTAATCATTTTTATTCCCTCATAAATACGCGTTAATTATGAGGGGATTTGTTTGTTCTATTTAAATCTAATATTATAAAAAATCAATCTAATTAATTAAGATTTCTATTACTCTATTTTTATGGAGCTAATAAAAAATGAATACATCATGGGAACTCTGGGTAATAAACCTAGGGACGATCTCTACCTTTGTCGGTACAGCCGCAACTTTATGGGTTCTATTACAAACATCAAGATTAACGATTAAATTTAATCGTAAGGTATCTATTTATTTTCATAAGGAGAAGCTATCCAAGCTACTTAATGATTATTATAAACACTTATCTGAAGTTCATAATAAAAATACCTTTCATGAAGAAATGCATAGAAGGAAGTTACATAGTAGAATACAATCATTACACCATTATATTCTATTCATTGACTCTAAAGATAAAAAATTAACATCATCAATAAAACAATACAAAATAAAAACCACAAAAATAACATCAATAAAAGACCACCATGATTTAGATATTAGCCTATGTTTTGATATGTTAGATGAAGTAAATCTTCTACTTAATTATATTGATAATATTATTGATATTTCAGCTAGAAAAATATGAGGGAAAACTAATGAACCCAACAGAACACAAAGTCATATCTAACGTATTTTTAAAAAGTTTAAAGCGCCAAATAGAATGGGAGCAAACAAAAGATATCCATCCAGCCATTAACCAGTCTCCAAATTTTTGTATTCTAGGATGTTATAATACAACAAACTTAGATAACATGGCTTTTTACTTATACTCATATCGTGCTATTGAATTTAATCATTACACTGAGACACATAATTCTGTAGTGAAATTTTCTCTTACATTAATTGAAAATAACTGTATCACTTGGAATACAGTTCATGATGATAGATTATTGACTCAGTTATTTGAAATTACTGCATTTGATAAATCTTCAATACATAAATTCATGGAACCATGTGAAAATTAAAAAATTAAAGCCACTCATTATTTAGCGAACGTCATAATAGGTGGCTTTAATAAATATTTGATTGTGCAGTTAAAAAGCATTTTTTCCTCAAGATAACTATTTGAGAAATGCTACTTAATAAACATTCCCGCAAGGAATAGCACGACAATGGCGCCGATCACGGCAACAACAAAACTACCGAAGTTAAAGCCATCCACCTTGCCTTTACCAAAGAATGTGCTGATGTATCCCCCGACAACCGCCCCGACGATCCCCAATACAGTCGTCATGATAAAACCCATTTGATAGGTTCCAGGCATTAACCATTTAGCTAAAACACCTGCGATTAAACCAAAGATAATCCAAGCAATAACGCCCATTTGAGGCCTCCAATATCTCTGTTGCTCTAAATTTCCTAGCACGATAACTTTGTTACACGATATAGACTCTTTAATCATGACATACGGTAATGACAATATTTTGAATTAATCACCACCATACTAGTCACCACCATACATAGTAATTAAAGACCTAATCTCAAATTTTGGCAAATTTCATCATGTTAAGATGATACGACAGAAAGCTGCTCCACATGTAGCGCAATAACATCCGCTATTTGCTCCGCCGTTTTCAACGCTCTCACTTGAGAAAACAGTTCATCCGCCTGCTGATACTCTTTACGTAAATAACTCAGCCACTGTTTGATACGAGCTGCATGGTAATGCCCTGTATCACCCAGTTTTTCTAGTTCCGTATATTTAAAGAGTATTTTCCCGACCTGTTCCCAAGGCATCTTCGCGACATTGTGTTTGATCACACGGCTCAAATTCGGCGTATTTAAAGCACCTCGACCAATCATAATCGAATCGCACCCAGTGATTTCCATACAGCGTTTAGCACTTTCATAATCCCAGATTTCGCCATTGGCAATCACCGGAATCGACAGTTTCTGACGAAGCTCACCAATCGCCTGCCAGTTAATACATTCCGCTTTATAGCCATCTTCCTTTGTACGCCCATGAACCGTCAGTTCGGTCGCCCCGGCTTGCTGTACAGCATCCGCAATTTCATGAGCAAATTGGCTGCTATCCCAACCCAAACGGACTTTCACAGAAACGGGTAAATCTTTCGGTACAGCCGCTCGCATAGCTTTAGCGGCGTGATAGATAAGCTCTGGCTGCTTCAATAACGTCGCACCGCCACCGCTGCCATTTACCGTTTTTGATGGACAACCGCAATTGAGATCGACGCCCCAAGAGCCTAATTCAATTGCGCGGTTGGCATTTTCAGCCAACCACTCAGGATGTTGCCCTAATAGCTGCACCCGCACTAACGTTCCCGATGGCGTTCGGCTACCTTGTTGCAATTCCGGGCATAACCGATAAAACGTTTTTGCCGGCAACAAGGTATCGACAACTCGCACAAACTCAGTAATGCACAAGTCGTAGTCGTTCACCTCACTCAATAATCGGCGAACCAGAGAATCGAGTACCCCTTCCATCGGGGCGAGTAGCACACGCATTAGCTATCACTACGCCCTTGTCTAACGCGCTTCTGTGCATTTTTCCACGGTGAACCTGAAGTGGATTCAGACTGACCTTTCTCGGAATTCGCATTTTGACGACGAGGACGGCTTGAACCTTTATTGCTATTATTGCCTGAATGATTGCTGCGCTCACCGCGGCTATCCTCAGAGCTACGGCGGTTGTCAGAACCACGACGGTTATCAGACCCGCGGCGACTATCAGAACCACGACGATCATTACGCTGAGAAGGCTTTTGGATCGGCTCAGCTTTGATTGACGGGTCTGGCTCGTAGCCTTCAATCTCCATCTGTGGGATGGATTTTTTCAATAATTTCTCAATATCTTTAAGCAGTTTCGCTTCATCGATACACACCAAAGATACCGCCATACCCGTGGCTTCCGCACGTCCAGTACGACCAATACGGTGAACATAATCTTCCGCCACATTAGGCAGCTCAAAGTTAACCACATAAGGGAGCTGTTCAATATCTAAGCCGCGAGCCGCAATGTCTGTCGCCACTAAGACACGGATATCCCCGGATTTAAAATCAGCTAAAGCACGGGTACGAGCGCCTTGGCTCTTATTACCATGAATCGCCGCCGCTTTGACACCATCTTTGTTTAAGTGCTCAGCTAAGCGGTTAGCGCCATGTTTGGTACGCGTAAATACCAGAACTTGCTGCCAGTTTTCACGCCCAATCATAAACGAGAGTAACTCAGCTTTACGTTTTTTATCCACTAAATGAACATACTGCGTTACTTGCTCAGAAGCTGAGTTGCGCGGAGCCACTTCAATGGAAACTGGATTGTTCAATAACTTGCTCGCCAACTGTTTGATCTCATCAGAGAACGTCGCGGAGAACAGAAGATTTTGGCGCTTTTTAGGTAATTTCGTGATCACACGGCGAATATCGTGAATAAAGCCCATATCTAACATACGGTCAGCTTCATCCAAGACGAAAACTTCAACCTGCGATAAATCCACCGCGTTTTGATGTTCCAAGTCCAATAAACGACCCGGTGTTGCGATCAACACATCCACACCACCACGCAGTTTCATCATTTGCGGGTTAATACTGACGCCACCGAACACAACAAATGAACGAATTCTCAAATGACGGCTATATTCTTTTACATTTTCAGCCACTTGAGCCGCAAGTTCACGGGTCGGGGTTAAAATCAATGCGCGAATAGGACGACGGTTATTACCGCGTGGATTGTCCACCAGCTTTTGCAAAATAGGTAAAGTAAAACCCGCTGTTTTACCCGTACCTGTTTGAGCGCTGGCTAATAGGTCTTTGCCCGCTAAAACAGCAGGAATAGCTTGTTGTTGAATAGGCGTAGGACTTTCATAGCCTAATTCATTAATGGCACGCAAGATTTCCTCGTTTAACGCGAGGTCAGAAAAACTAGTCAAATTAATTACTCCGGGCTCCACCGCTTCAATTTACTGGGCAGCTCTAGGGGGGAAGATTCGATATTCAATAGAAGAAAAGCGCAAACTGCCATGCGACACGCAAAAATTCTACCATCATTTGACCATGATAAATATATTAATTTAGATTGATGAATAAACTAATACAAAATCTGCTTTATATAGTATATATACGTACACAAAACTAAAGATACATCCGTTTTCATCCTGAACAATGAATAAATGCCAACTAAGAGCATGCTAAAAATTATTTAATTCTGAATCAAAAGGAATGTTTATGAACACAAATTCGTCGCCAACATTACGCGGAGAGAGCGCCAAACTCCAACTTCTTCTCGCCGCTGCCGATGTTTATGGAGAACAAGGTATCGACGGGGCAACCACCCGCCAAATTGCCCAAGCATCTGGGCAAAATATCGCAGCTATTTCCTATTATTTCGGATCTAAAGAAGGGTTATATCTCGCGGTTGCTCAGCAAATTGCCAATAATATCAAAGAGAGTTTCGCTGAAACTATCACTCAAATAGATAACTTTATTAGCCAACCCGCAGAGTCACAAATTCCTGAAGAAGCGCTCGAATTACTGAAAAAAACCATTATTTCGTACAATTTTTTCCAACTTAAAAAAGAAAACTTAAGCTTCTCGCGCATTCTAGCTCGCGAGCAGCTGAACCCAACCGAAGCGTATGGATTGATCCACGAACAAGCGTTAGGACCCATTCACTCACGGCTCAATCGCTTAATTTCTATTTATATCGGCGCCGACCCTAATAATCTAGCGACCTTGATCCACACGCACGCCATTTTAGGTGAAACCCTCTCATTCCGCATTGCGCGAGAAACCTTACTCAGACAAACCGGTTGGAAGCACATCAACGAAAGCGAATTTAAAATTATTAATCAGGTTCTTATTGAGCATATCGACATTTTATTATTGGGGTTACGTCATCGCCAACTAGCAGAAAAGTGATATGATATATGGATTAAATTAAATCATAATCCTGAGTAATGTTTTATCCGTCACTAAGGTTAGCTATGAACACAAAACGCCGTGCATTGGTTATATTACTGCTTATCATGCTGATTGCCACTATTGCTGGAGGCTATTATTATCAGTCACTTAAGGATAAGACATTCGCCTTATACGGGAATGTGGATGTGCGCACAGTTAACCTTAGTTTTCGAGTCAATGGTAAACTCGCCTCTTTAGATGTTGATGAAGGGGCGAAAGTCACTGCTGGGCAACGACTTGGTAAATTGGATGATGCGCCGTACATCAACGCGTTAAATAAAGCTAAAGGGCTGCGAGATAGCGCTAAAGCACAGTTAGCACTCAAAGAGAAAGGCTACCGGACACAAGAAATTGCTCAAGTCGAATCTGAAGTCGCTCAGCGTCAAGCCGCTTGGCAATATGCGGATAATTTTTACAAACGTCAGCAAGGTTTAGCGGCACAAAAACTGATTTCTGCCAATGACTTAGATAATGCCAAAAACAATCGAAATCAAACGCTTGCCGCATTAAAAGCTTCCCAAGATAAACTCAACCAATATCAGAGCGGATTTCGCCAAGAAGAGATAGCAGCAGCCCGAGGGGAATGGCTACAAGCAGAAGCTGCCGTTGCTCAAGCTGAGCTTGATCTCTCAGACACCCAGCTTATCGCCCCATCTGACGGCACAATCCTGACTCGTGCCATCGAACCTGGCACCATCATTGGTGCAGGTAATACCGTTTTTAGCGTGACATTAACTCACCCTGTTTGGGTGCGAGCCTATGTGAGTGAAGCTCATTTAGGTGATGCGGTTCCTGGTAGTAAAGTCTTACTCTTTACGGATAGCCAGCCCAATACCCCTTACCATGGTACGATTGGTTTTGTCTCCCCTACGGCTGAATTTACCCCAAAAAGTGTACAAACACCGGATTTACGTACCGACTTAGTCTATCGATTACGAATTATTGTCGATGATCCTAACGATAAACTGCGTCAAGGAATGCCTGTCACCGTTGAATTTGCGACACCTCAGCAATAGGGCGCATTATGGCTCAGCAAGATATTCACTCATCGAACAGCGTGATTTCATTAATAAACGTCGAAAAACGCTTTGTTGGGCTAAATAACCCTGCGGTTGAAAGCCTAACTACCGAAATTCACGGCGGCTCCGTGACGGGGTTAGTCGGCCCCGATGGTGCAGGGAAAACGACGCTAATGCGCATGCTGGCGGGGCTACTCAAACCCGATTCAGGGCAAATCCACTTAATGGGATTAGACCCTATTAAAGACAGTATCGAAGTGCGGGCAAACCTCGGTTATATGCCGCAAAAATTCGGTTTATATGAAGATTTAACGGTTCAAGAAAATCTTGATTTATATGCCGACCTGCGCGGCGTTATTGGTGAAGAGCGCCAACAAACTTATAAACAATTACTCGCATTTACTAGCCTAGCCCCATTTACTGCTCGCCTTGCCGGTAAGCTTTCAGGGGGAATGAAACAAAAATTGGGACTCGCCTGCACGCTATTAGGTAAGCCGAAAGTTTTACTGCTGGATGAGCCGGGTGTCGGCGTAGATCCTATTGCTAGGCGAGAACTTTGGCAAATGGTGCACACCCTTGCTGACGATGGTATGTTGATCCTCTGGAGTACATCGTATCTGGATGAAGCAGAGCAGTGCAAAGAGGTGCTACTACTCAATGAAGGCAAACTTCTGTATAGCGGAAAACCCGAGCAACTCACCCAAAAGATGGCGGGACGCTCATTTTTACTCGATGTTCCTCCAACACAAAAACGCACCATTCTACAAAATGCCTTAGTGTTACCCGAAACCACCGATGGCGTGATCCAAGGGCGCTATATTCGCTTAATTTTAAAACCTCATGCATCCCAAGAGAATTTACTTAATGCGTTAAATATGAGAGATCAAACGCTGATTGAAGCCCAGCCACGCTTTGAAGATGCGTTTATCGACCTTTTAGGTGGCGGACCATCCCATCGTTCTGAACTCGCAGCTATCGTGCCACAAATTCCACCCGCTCCCAATGAAACCGTCATTGAAGCCCGCAACCTGACCAAAAAATTCGGGGATTTTGCCGCGACGGATACCGTTAACTTTCAGGTAAAACGGGGTGAAATTTTTGGATTATTAGGGCCTAACGGCGCAGGCAAATCCACTACCTTTAAGATGATGTGTGGATTAATGAAACCCACGGATGGACAAGCTCTGGTGCTTGGTATGGATTTAAAAACCAGTTCAAACAAAGCCCGTCAGCACCTTGGGTATATGGCACAAAAATTTTCCCTCTACGGCAACCTCAAAGTTGGGCAAAACTTAAAATTTTTCTCCGGTGTATACGGTTTGCATCATAAACAACAAGCCACCAAAATGCAGGAGATGATCAACGCGTTTAATTTTACTCCCATTATCAGCCAGATTACTGACTCACTTCCGCTAGGTTATAAGCAGCGCCTTGCCCTCGCCTGCTCACTGATGCATGAACCGGATATCCTGTTTTTAGATGAACCCACTTCGGGAGTTGACCCGCTAACTCGGCGAGAATTTTGGCTACACATTAATGGTATGGTAGACAAGGGGGTCACCGTCATGGTCACCACCCACTTTATGGATGAAGCGGAATATTGCGATCGTATCGGGTTGGTTTATCACGGAAAAATTATTGCCGCAGGCACTCCAGATGAGCTAAAAAAACAGGTCGCCAGCACAGAAAATCCGAATCCATCCATGGAAGATGCCTTTATTGAATTAATTTTCAACTACGATAAACAGCGGGAGGCACAATGAAGACAACCGCCTCTGGTTTTTCATGGCGCAGGCTGAAAGCCCTCTGTTGGAAGGAAAGTAAGCAGATAGTTCGAGACCCCAGTAGCTCCTTAATAGCCATTGTTATCCCACTGATGCTGCTATTTATTTTCGGTTATGGGATCAATCTAGACTCCAGTAAATTACGAGTGGGTATCCTAATGGATCAACAAAGCCAACCCGCTCGTGAATTAGTCGATACCTTTACCGGCTCTCCCTTTATTGATGCCACCATTAGCGATAATCGCAATTTATTGATTAATAAAATGCAAGCGGGCGAAATTCGCGGCATTGTGGTGATCCCCGTCAATTTTGCAGAGCAACTTTCTCGCCCTGATGGACATGCGGCAATCCAAGTGATCACCGATGGAAGTGAACCCAATACCGCCAATTTTGTGCAAGCCTACACCAAAGGGGTTTGGCATACATGGCTTATCCAACAAGGTGAAAATCAAGGTTATCCCACCGACCCGCTTATCGAACTCAATATGCGCTATTGGTTTAACGAAGCGGCACTCAGCCAACATTTTATTATTCCAGGCGCCATTAGCATCATTATGACCGTCGTGGGTGCCATTTTAACTTCACTGGTGATAGCCCGAGAATGGGAACGGGGCACCATGGAAGCACTGCTTTCCACCCAAATCACTCGCACTGAATTACTGCTTTCCAAATTATTGCCCTATCAAATTCTTGGATCGTTCGTCATGGTGCTGTGTATGTTGGTGACGACCTTCGTGCTCGATATTCCTTATCGTGGCTCTTTATTGATTTTATTTGTGATAACCAGCCTCTATTTGGCCACCGCATTAGGAATGGGATTACTGATTTCAACCATTACCCGCAATCAGTTCAATGCGGCGATGGTGGCGCTGAATGCGGCCTTTTTACCTGCCATTATGCTTTCAGGGTTTATTTTTGAAATTGATAGCATGCCAGTATTTATTCAAGTAGTGACTTACTTCATTCCCGCTCGCTACTTTGTCAGCAGCTTACAAACCTTATTTTTAGCGGGAGATATCTATTTGGTGTTACTCACCGATTTCTTATTGCTGATTGCTTCAGCGATATTATTCATTGGTTTAACGGCGCTGAAAACGCGTCGCCGTTTGGATTGAGGTGAACTATGTTTTATCGTCTTTACACCTTAATTATGAAAGAGTTGCAATCACTATTGCAGGAAAAACAGACGCGAATTATTTTAATCATGCCTGTCATTTTCCAAATGATCCTCTTCCCACTGGCGGCGACCTTAGAAGTCACTAACACCACCATTGCCATTTTTGACCAAGATAATGGCGAGCATTCGATTGAACTCACTCAACGCTTAGCAAAAGCCAGTGCGTTTTCCCATGTGCTGTTACTGAAAAATGAACCTGAGATTCGAGAAACGCTAGATAACCGTAAAGCCTTGTTAGTCGTCCGTTTTAATCAAAATTTCAGCGCTGATATCGCCAGCCATCATACCGCAAATATGATGTTGCTATTGGATGGACGAAACTCAAATAGCTCCCAAATAGCGGCTAATTACATTGAACAGATAGTCATGCAATATCAGCAGGAGCTCACACAAACCCAAGTACTGCCCAATAACAGTGAACTGATTGTTCGCAACTGGTACAACCCAAACTTAGACTATAAGTGGT
The DNA here is from genome assembly GCF_027595165.1 of Providencia sp. PROV188. Classification (NCBI taxonomy): domain Bacteria; kingdom Pseudomonadati; phylum Pseudomonadota; class Gammaproteobacteria; order Enterobacterales; family Morganellaceae; genus Providencia; species Providencia sp. PROV188. The sequence goes on along the minus strand of NZ_CP097291.1, from coordinate 1,132,423 downwards.
TTATTGTGCCATCATTAGTGGCATTGATTACGACGATAGGAGTGCTAATCGTCACCTCGTTGTCTATTGCAAGAGAACGAGAACAAGGAACCCTCGACCAACTATTAGTTTCGCCGCTAACCACATGGCAAATCTTTATTGGCAAAGCGATTCCTGCCTTAGTCGTCGCCACTGCACAAGCAACATTGGTGCTAGTGATTGGGATTTTTTGCTACAAAATCCCGTTCGCCGGTTCACTATTGCTGTTCTATGGCACGATGATTTTTTATGGTTTATCACTCGTGGGATTTGGTCTGCTCATCTCCGCATTGTGCTCAACTCAGCAGCAAGCGTTTATTGGCGTGTTTGTGTTTATGATGCCCGCAGTGTTGCTATCCGGTTATATCTCTCCCGTCGAGAATATGCCCGTTTGGCTACAGGATATTACGTGGGTGAATCCCATCCGCCACTTTACGGATATCACTAAGCAGATTTACCTTAAAGATGCTGATTTTTCCGTGGTATTTCATAGCTTATGGCCTCTTCTGATTATCTTCCTGGTAACCAGCTCTCTGGCTTATTACTTATTTCGCAAAAAAATCGCTTAACTGCCAGATAAAAACCATAAAAAACCCCGCAACAATTAACTTATTGCGGGGTTTCATATTTTCAATCAGCTTGATTAGTAATTAACGGCGGTCACCGAAAATACGCAGTAACATCAGGAACAGGTTGATGAAATCTAAGTACAGAGATAACGCGCCCATAATAGAGTACTTACGCATATTTTCTCTGTCATCTTGGTTGATTTGCTCACCCATCTCTTTGAGTTTTTGAGTGTCATAAGCAGTTAATGCAGCAAACAGTAATACACCACCGTAAGTGATCACCCAGTACATCATAGAGCTTTGCAGCCAGATATTAACCAGAGAAGCGACAACCAGACCAATCAGCGCCATAAACAGGAAGTTACCCATCCCTGTTAAGCTACGCTTAGTCGTGTAACCGTAGAAGCTTAACGCGCCGAACATCACTGCGGTAATGATGAACGTCCCAACAACAGACTCACCAGTATAAACCGCTAAAATAACGGAGATAGTTAAACCAGTCAGTAATGCGTAAAGCATAAACATCCCAGTTGCAATCGCACCGCTCATTTTAGGCAGTAAGAAAGACAGCCCCATCACTAAACCAAGTTCAGCGATGATCATTCCAAAGAACAGAACTTTGTTAGTTGCGATAGTGAAAAACAGACCGCTGCTTAAGGAGTACCAAGCAACAAAAGCTGTCAGTAATAACCCGACGGTCATCCAACCGTAGACTTGCGACATAAATGCCTGAACGCCAGTGCTGGCATTCTGGACAAGAGAATCATTACGTTGATCAAATTGACCCATGATGGTTACCCTTCCATTTTAAGAAAAATCGACCCAGCAAAACCACCAACAGAGTAATCCTTACTGTGATCGGACAAATTTGTTCCAAAGTTTATCACAATATTTTGACATTACCATTCGGCTTATTCGCATTTTCCGCGTAACAGTTTAAGACTACCAACGGTTTGCAGAAGCTTCATCACTCTCTTTGGCTTCCACCCAGCGTTCATTATCAGGGAGAGACTCTTTTTTCCAGAATGGTGCTTTGGTTTTCAGGTAATCCATTATAAATTCAGCCGCTTGGAATGCTGCATTGCGATGTGCGCTGGTCACGCCTACGAATACAATTTCTTCACCGGGTTGTAAGGTACCTATCCGGTGGATCACACTCACGCGTTGCAGTGGCCAGCGCTCGCGAGATTGCATCACAATGTCCGCTAAGGCTTTTTCTGTCATGCCAGGGTAGTGTTCAAGAGTCAATGCCGCTACGCTGTCCCCTAAATTATGATTACGGACTTTACCTGTGAATGTCACTACGGCGCCATCACTGTCACATTCAGCAAGCCACGCATACTGCTCGCCAACACTAAAATTCTCGGTTTGTACCACAATATGGGTATTGTCCATGGTCATCCCCCTGTAACTGGTGGGAAGAAAGCCACTTCATCGCCCGCATTCAGGGGATGGTCCGCAGAAACAAACGATTGATTAACCGCAGCTAATAATTTGCCATCTTCCAAAGCCAGCGCCCAGCGATCACCTTTTTGAGTTAATGCTTGGCGCAAAGATTCTACGGTTGGGTACTCCGCTGCTAACTCTAAGCGGTCAGTGCCAACTAACTCACGAACTTGAGCAAAAAAGAGGACAGTGATCATGCTTCCACCTTAAAATGACCGGACTTTCCGCCCATTTTTTCTAATAAACGCACAGGCCCAATAACCATATCTTTTTGTACCGCTTTGCACATGTCGTAGATAGTTAATGCCGCGACAGAAGCAGCCGTTAACGCTTCCATTTCGACCCCCGTTTTCCCTGTTAATCGGCAACAAGTTTCGATACGTACACGGTTATGGGCTTGCTCAGCTTCCAGGGTGACTTCCACTTTGGTCAGTAGCAAAGGATGGCACAGCGGGATCAACTGCCACGTATTTTTTGCTGCTTGGATCCCAGCGATACGTGCCGTCGCAAAGACATCCCCTTTATGGTGACTGCCATCCACAATCATGGCTAAAGTTTCTGGGTTCATCGTCACAAACGCTTCTGCGCGTGCTTCACGGACGGTTTCCGCTTTGGCTGATACATCAACCATGTGCGCCTCGCCCGACGCATTGAGGTGGGTCAGTTGGGACATAATTACTCCTGAAAATCAAAAAGTTATTAACCGCCGATAACGGAAAGATTCGGGGTGATCCCGCTGTCGCCTTGGTGAAGGAAATGGGTTTCTCGCTTAGACATTAAGCCACTCTGGATACGTGCTTTTAGGGCTTCATTCTGGTTTTCATCGCCCAGTAAATCACGCAGTGGAATGCCATTTTCACCAAATAAACACAAATGCAGATTGCCTAAAGAAGAGACCCTGAGACGGTTGCAGCTTTGGCAAAAATCCTTCTCGTACGGCATGATCAGCCCAATTTCCCCTTGGTAATCAGGGTGACTAAAGACTTGGGCGGGACCGTCGCTACGAGAACGTGGCTGCATATACCAGCCTTCTGCGATAAGGCGATCACGAACGGTTTCACCAGACACATGGTAACGTTGGAATAGGCTGCTGCCTTCCCCTGTTTCCATGAGTTCAATAAAACGCAGTTGAATTGGACGGTGTTTGATCCAATTGAGGAAAGATTTGAGGGCGATATCATTGACGTTTTTCATCAAGACCGCATTGACTTTAACTTTTTCGAAGCCAGCATCAAATGCAGCATCAATCCCTTTCATGACTTGGAAAAATTTATCTTGCCCAGTGATCGCCGCAAATTGGCGAGGGTCAAGGCTATCCACACTCACGTTTACTGCATTCAAACCAGCATCTCGCCATGCTTGCACATCACGAGCCATCCGATAACCATTGGTTGTTACGGCGATTTTTTTGATGGAGTTATTTTCTTTGATAGCGGCGATGATATCGGTGAAATCTTTACGCATCGTTGGCTCACCGCCAGTGATACGGACTTTTTCAGTCCCTAACTCAGCAAAAGCGCGGCTCACTCGACGGATTTCATCAAGCGTCAGAAATTCATGGCGACCACTCGGTTTGTAGCCATCAGGCAGGCAATATGTGCAACGAAAGTTGCAAACATCAGTGATAGATAAACGAAGATAGTAAAATTTTCGGTCAAATTGATCGACAAGTTGCTGCATATTCACACCTTTCCAAATACGGGAGATGCAGACATTTCTATCTTGCACCCTGGTGACTCAAGGTCACGGCCAGAGCATCATATTCAGGAGAACTTAGACACAAAGGCTAGGAGTTTTATCTGGAACCCCGTGAGCTGATTAAGCCTAAAGAGTTAAGACACTCATCACTGGGTTCACTTATTTTCTGTAAGGATTTTAGCCCATTGCAAATGAAAAAGCGAATCCAAAAACGATATATAACTTAATATACAACGACTTACAGAAAACAACCGCTATACTCAGAAGTCCTTATTATTACGGATAATTTTTTTGCTATTTCCATGTGATGATAAACGCCTATCTGTCAATATCTCGTCAAAATGAGGTTAATTCTGTGCACATTGTTTGTTGTAGATCAGTTTTATCCCGCGTTTTTTGATAGATAACCCTAAGAATCCATAAATATGATGTCTCGAATTACTGAAATGACTACATCACCATCGAATCATTATCGAAATGAATCAAAATGGCACCTAGAGGGTAAAATACGCACTTAAATTCCGCGAGTTCAAAAAATATTAATTCCTGTTACCCCACAATAAACAGCGCTATTTAATCTGATTATAGAAAGCGTTAATAATCTCCCATCTATATCCTTTATTTTCATACCGTTCTAGTTAATTACGCTTAGCTACATAATCAAGAAATTTGTGATACCGATCGAGAATATTCTCTTTTGTTGTTTTTTATCACAGCAAGTAAACTTCAGATGGTGTTTTATGATAGATTAGCGCCAATTTTGTTTTAGCACTGATTCTAGATTGATAATTTAGCTAGATTGACAGTTTAAATAGATTGATTGTTTAAATAGGAACACTATGCCAAACCGTAGTTTGACAAATCTTAATCACGTCGTCGCCCTTGGGGGCGGACATGGACTTGGTCGAGTGATGTCTTCTCTCTCATCTTTAGGCTCCCGTTTAACTGGCATTGTCACCACCACGGATAATGGTGGCTCTACAGGGCGAATTCGTCGCTCTGAAGGAGGAATTGCTTGGGGTGATATGCGTAATTGCTTGAATCAGTTGATTACTGAGCCATCTATTGCCTCTAAGATGTTTGAATATCGATTTGCAGGTACAGGGGAATTATCAGGACATAATCTCGGTAATCTAATGCTGAAATCCCTTGACCATTTAAGTGTTCGCCCACTTGAAGCCATCAATTTAATCCGCAATATGCTGAAAGTGGATGCTCAATTAATCCCGATGTCTGAATCACCGGTAGACCTGATGGCTATTGATGATATGGGAAATGAAGTCTACGGTGAAGTTAACGTGGATGCTTTGCAGGAGTTACCGCAAGAATTGCGTTTATACCCTCCCGTTAAAGCGACCAGCGAAGCCCTTGATGCTATCCATCGAGCTGATTTGATTTTAATCGGCCCCGGAAGTTTTTTTACCAGTTTAATGCCCCTGTTATTACTCGATGATATCGCCTGCGCCCTGAAAGAGAGCCAAGCGCCGATGGTGTACATCGGTAATTTAGGGAAGGAAATTAGCACCTCCGCTGCCAGCCTCACACTTCCTGAAAAACTAGTCATGATGGAGCGTTATATTGGGCGCAAGAAAATCGATGCGGTGATTGTAGGGCCACGCACCGATGTCACGACAATCCGCCAAGAACGCAAAGTGACTCAGCGAGTATTAGAGGCTGATGATATTCCTTATCGCCACGATAGAAACTTACTGCTGAAAGCCATCGAAGAGACCATTCCCCTTCTGTAATTCACTGAAATTTTAAGTTGCAGGTCAATCCCTGCAACTTTCTCTCTATTTATCTCCAATAATTTAAGTCCGATAATGGTGCTTGTCTAATCCGTACTTTTTCATCCGTAAATAGAGTTTTTTCCGTGGCATTTGCAGATATTCCGACACATCGTTAATTCGTCCTTGATGAATATTCAGAGCTTCCGTAATAATCTGCCGTTCATAATTTTCAATTTGTTGATCTAATGCCGTTGGCGCTACCGACGTTAATAACGGATTCGCTGTCTCCCCCATTGGCATAATGCCAACCGCGTACAGCTCCGCTGCGTTGGCTAACTCCGTTACATTTCCAGGCCAATGACGACGACTCAGTTTTTTGATGAAAGACTCATCCAGTTCAGGCAATTTCTGATTCAATCGAGTACAAGCCAGCTCTAAATAGTGTTGGAATAAAACCGGAATATCCGCTTTACGCAGGGATAACGGTAAACAATTCACCTGAGTTAATGAAAAATAATAATAAAGTTCTGCAATAATCTGCTGCTGTTTAGTCAAAGTAAGCAGCGGCTGATCTGAGATCCCAACCAAACGAAATTCCCGTTGGTCTTGCTGTAAATGCTGAACCAAATAACGCTGTTGGTTCACAGGGAGTAACTCAATATTCTTAATCACTAATGTTCCTGAGCGTGCCTCAGAGACCCATGTTTCAACAGGCACTTCTTGCTCATTTAATAATGTTTTGATCACCAATGGCGCTTGCTGTGGTGTGCTAATTTGATGCAGATAGCGCGCTAAGTAAGTGCGACCACTCCCTAACTCTCCTTGTAAGAACACTGCGGCAAGGGTTTCCGATAACCCTTGAAGCTGCCCGCGAACTTGTAAAGACCACTCACTGCTCCCTACAAAATTGAGCATCAATTGGTTTTTGCCCCACCGGCGCTGCAATACACGCTGTTTCCGTGCCGCCAGCGCTTTGGCAACTTGCTCTAAAAGATATTCTGGGTTAATGGGTTTTTGTAGAAAATCCCATGCCCCCATTTTGACTGCTTCCACCGCCATTGGTACATCCCCATGCCCGGTGATCAATACCACAGGGAGATGTTTGTCTTTGGCGAGAAATAGTGTCATCAACTCGATGCCCGAACATTCCGGCATACACACATCGCTAAGAATAATGCCGCACCAATCACGGTGAACTAACTCTTTTGCTGTCAATGGGTTATCACACGCATAAACTCGGTACCCTGCTTGTTCGAGTAGCAGACAATACGCTTCCAATACATCTTTATCATCATCAATCAGCAATATGTCATGGTTGTCATCAAGCATCTTCAAGTACCTTTTTAAATTCTAAAATTACACACCCATTTCCACGCAGTGTAGAAGCGATTCTCAACTCGCCACCAATTTGCTGCATAATCGATTGGCTAATGGATAACCCAACCCCCAGCCCAATCTCTTTGCTTGTCGTAAAGGGTTTCATTAATGTATCCGCTAAATGCAATGGCCAACCCGTCCCGTTATCACACAAGGTCAACAGCAACTTATCCGCGGTTTCACTGTAATCAACGGTGATTTCTGCTTCTGTGGGGCTGGCATCAAGCGCGTTAGAGAGCAAGTTAACCAACACCTGCTGAATACCAATTTCATCCCCCAGCACCTTAGGCAATATATCTGGATAACTTAATATCACTTTGCGGGTTTTATGTTGAAGCTTCAGAACATCCCAAGCGCTTTGAATTGATTGGCGTAAATTCACAGGTTGTAATTGCTCATTATCATCACGCTTACGAGCGAATTGACGCAGTGAGCGCACAATGCCATCCATTCGAGCCACAAGTTGCTCTGACTTATTTATCGCCATCAACGAGGTGTCATTATCTTGCTCTGGCAACCCTTTTTTCGCCATAAACAGGTGCATAGAGAGCGCATTTAGCGGTTGGTTAATTTCGTGAGCTAAGGTGGTCATCGTCTGCCCCACGACGGCGAGTTTTGCCGTTTGGATCAGCTCGTTTTGCGTAGTTCGTAAGTTTTCCTCTATTGCCTTACGTTCTGCAATCTCTTGTTCTAGCTGGGTTTTCTGTTGATTGATTTGAGCAATACTGCGCTGTAACAGCGTGCCAATTCGCCCTAACTCATCACGACCTTCGACAGGAATATGGGTCGTCAAATCCCCAATACTGATCCGAGCCACTGCTTGGTTTAATGCGGTAAAACGTTTGACCAAACGAGGACGAATAAACAGCATGTTGAACAGCAATACCAACAGTAATGCCAACCCTGCGGTAATAATAATAATTGTGCCACTCCACGACATAATGTTCGCTAAACGCTGGTTTAGCGTTTGTAGCTGAAAGTGGCTGCTCCCAAGTTGCAAATCAAGCTGAGAGCGAAAATCAGCCAAAATTCGCTCTTTTTCGGTCGTCGCTTCATTTAAGGCTCTTTTCGCCGTTTGATAATTTTGCAGGACTTCAAGCATTTGGTTATCCGAAAGGCCGATATCTAACAACTCATCGATGGTTTGACGCAGCGTCACTGAACTTGGATATAAATTCAACGCCTCTTCATTGGCAGCTAAATTCGTTTTTAAGTACCCTAAATAACGGGCATAGCCGTTAACATCGATGGGCTCATCAAAAGCATCATCCCCTTGAATATCCTTCAAGCGCCCCGTCAAAATATTGGTGATCTGCTCTTCCAAACGCGCCAGTGTATAAATTAACTGCAACTCTCCTTGCACGTTACGTAGCCGACTTTGTAACCCTTTGGCTTGAAGAGGATCTTGCTCAATTTTGTCCAGTAAAGAGCCTTGTTGTAGGCTAATATCTTGCGATAACGAGTTGAGCTCCGTACTAAAATCGTCATGTAACCAGTTGATCCGAGAAGATAATGTATTAATTTTTTCCCGTGCTAAAAACAGGGCATATAGTGCCTTATCCAAGCGCTGTAAAAGATCCTGACTTTGGGTCAAAATGACAGAGATTTGCTGTTGATCCTGCCCATTCAATTGCTGATTAAAAGCGGCTATTTGCGCTAAATGTGCGGTGATCTGATTGCGTAGTTGTAATCTCGTCGCTGTATTTGGCGCTTTTAAAAATTCGTTCAATTCATTGACTAAGGTATTTAGCTGCCCTTCAATCAAAAATGAAGCCTGCATTTTGGGAAAATAGTCTCCAAGTGCGTAGCGGATCTGCTTATTTTGCTCTTGCCATGCATATAAGCTGACGCAACTGACGATCAGTGTCATCAAAGCGCCCGCGATAAAGGCGCCACGTAAAATAGCCGTAATACTGAAGCGCCCCATCAATTTCACTATCGATGTTTTCATTTAATCGCTTCCAATACACTGATGGCTTGACGTTGCTGTTCCTGAAAGAAATGCTGCCAGCGCATATATTCCTCTTCCGCTTTGCGATTATCTTCAAAACGCGAATAATAAGCAGGATCTTCACTTTCTTTCGCACTGACTGGCATCGCCGTCAGTAGCGCTCGAACCTCTGGTAAAGAGTGCTTTAGCTTAGCTTCCGCCATATACACCGCACGCCAAGCATCTTTCGATTCCGTTAAACGAAACGTGATCGCCGCATCAAACAGTTGTTGAACTAATCGCTGGCGCTGTAATACCAACTGGACATCCAGCGGTTTAGGCGAATCTAATAGCTGGCTTTGCTGCGCTTTTCGAGGGTTGTCATCCTCAAGAGGAGTAACTGGGTATTTCCCTGTGCTGCTGTCTGCAAACACTTTTTGCCCTTGTTCACTGAGTAAAAAATCAATCAGCTTTCGCGCATTCTCTGGCGCTAAACTATGGCGAGTGATCGCAATAAACGTCGGCGATGTGGCTGAATCAGGCAGATAGTGAAACTCGAGTTCAGGGTCAGCTAATAGCACATTCGCGTAGTTATCAATAATCGGTGCTGCCCCACCTAGCCCCACTTTGATTTTATCGGCTACCCCAAAACTGCGTGATGATACAGTGGCTAAATTCCCCGACATTCCCAGTAAAATGCGCCATCCATCTTCCCATCCCCGCTGCTGTAATAACGACTCAATCATTAAATGATAGGTATCAGAACGAGATGGACCGCTTATCAGTAACGAGCCTTGATATTGGCTATTTGTCAGGTCATCCCATGTCTTAGGAATAGGTAATTTGTTTTGCTCCATCCACTTTCGGTTGGTCAAAATGCCATATCCAGAAAATGCCACCGCAGCAACGGAACCTTTTAAAGATTCAGGAATTAAGCGCTGGGAATACTCAGGAATATCCGGCAATGCACTCAACCGATTATGCTGCTGCAAATGGTGCATCAGCATCGGCGAGGAGGTCAGAATTAAATCGACATTTTCCAAAGCATCGGTATCTAACAAGCGCTCTAATGAGGCACTGGTTCGATTAATCGTGCGGATGGGTATTGCATCCTCTCGCGCATTCCAATTCGTGACTATCGCTTGTGTCGCTTCGGGTGAGAATGTTGTCGCTATCACCAACTCATCATTTTTCGCATGGCTAATTCCCACGCTGTTTAGCAAGATAATAAAAAAACAGAGCCGCATTATCAGTGGACGAATTGGTGTTATTAGTCTCATAAGCGTAGTCATCCCCTGGGTAGATGTGATTCATATCAAAGAAAGTAACAATAATGTGAGTTTGTCAAAAAGTGCATTTGAGACAAATTTTACCCTTTTCGGATTTATGAGCACATGACAAAACTTACCCGCTTTATTCTCATTGTTACGCGATTAAATCAACCCTTAGTTGCGCGTTTTTTGAAATCCATTCCCGTTAATTTATGAATGGGTCAATTTGACTCGTCACTATACAAAATTGGGTCAATTTTGACCCAAACCCTTCATATTGCGATATTTTTTCAACAAGAACATGATGAGTCTGTCAGAAATAAAACGACAAAAAACATCAGGGAATTTCTTTTTACTCTATTTCACAGGTGAACCTATGCTGTCATTTTTAACGCCAGCCACGGCAAAAAAACAAATTGCACCAGAAAAAGTTCCTGCCGCCTATAAACGCTATCGCGTTCAAGCACTACTCAGCGTGTTCTTAGGTTATTTGGCTTACTATATTGTCCGTAACAACTTCACGCTCTCTACCCCGTATTTGAAAGAAAACTTAGATTTAAGTACCACCCAAATTGGTCTACTAACTAGCTGTATGCTGATTGCTTACGGGATCAGTAAAGGCGTGATGAGTAGCCTTGCCGATAAAGCCAGCCCAAAAGCATTTATGGCATTTGGTTTGATCCTGTGCGCCATTGTCAACTTCGGAATGGGGTTTAGTAACGCATTCTGGTTATTCGTTGGTTTTGTAGTGCTTAATGGTATGTTCCAAGGCATGGGTGTGGGTCCGTCATTTATCACCATTGCAAACTGGTTCCCGCGTCGTGAACGTGGCCGTATCGGTGCATTCTGGAATATTTCTCATAACGTGGGTGGTGGTATTGTTGCCCCAATCGTCGGTGCTGCTTTCGCCGTATTAGGCACTGAGCACTGGCAAAGTGCGAGCTACATGGTTCCCGCTTGTATTGCGATTTTATTTGCAGGAATTGTGTTGGTATTAGGCAAAGGTTCCCCAAAACAAGAGGGTTTACCTGCGCTTGACCAAATGATGCCAGAAGAAAAAGTGATCCTGACTTCAGCGCAAAAAGAACAATCACCGGAGAATATGAGCGCCTTCCAAATTTTCTGTACCTATGTACTGAAAAACAAAAATGCGTGGTATATCTCTTTCGTTGACGTCTTTGTGTATATGGTACGTTTCGGCGTGATCAGCTGGCTACCAATCTACCTGCTGACAGAGAAAAACTTCTCTAAAGATCAGATGAGCGTTGCATTTTTATTCTTCGAATGGGCAGCGATTCCATCCACTTTATTAGCTGGTTGGTTAACGGACAAACTATTTAAAGGTCGTAGAATGCCGTTAGCTATTGTTTGTATGACACTGATTTTCTTCTGCCTCATCGGTTACTGGCAGAGCCAATCATTAGCTGTCGTCACCTTCTTTGCAGCAGTAGTTGGTTGCTTAATCTATGTGCCTCAGTTCTTAGCATCAGTACAAACAATGGAAATCGTGCCAAGCTTCGCAGTTGGTTCAGCCGTCGGCCTACGTGGTTTTATGAGCTATATCCTTGGCGCAACATTAGGTACTAGCTTATTTGGTTTCGTGGTTGACCGTATGGGTTGGCATGCAGGTTTCTATCTGCTCTTAGGGGGGATTGTTTGCTGCATTATCTTCTGTGTGCTGTCCCACTTAGGCGCATTGGAACTTGAGCGTAACCGTCAATCGGTAATAGCAAAAGGTCAGTTAGCTAACGCTTAATCTCGCTAAGAAAATTCGACTAAAAATATGACTGAGTTCAATTTCTCACTGAACTCAGTTTTCTTTATGTATTAATACATTGCTTCGATTTCTGTCGGGGATAAACCTGTAATTTGACTAATAACATCAATGTTTAAACCTAAACTTAAGCTGGTCAAAACTTGGGCATAAGTGCGTTGTTTGGCCTTCTCCTGCTCTTCTTGTCGAGCTTCTTCTCGCCCTTCATTTCTTAATCGATCAGCAATTGTCATAACGGTCTCCTGATATCCTTCTGTTTTCTCTATTAATGTTTTGACTATCTTCTTGTATGTCGGCGTATCCATCACACTAAACAGATAGTTGATGATTAAAATAACGTCGTCGCGATGGTTTTCGTTCTCATGGATCACCTGCGCTAAGCGTTTTGACAGCACCATAAGGTCATCTTTCAGGGATGAGTGTTTGAGAACTAACTCCAACGCCGCAACTTTTCGGTGATTCACAAGTTCATCATCACTTGCCACTGTTACATCCACTAACGGCAGTGGATTACAATACAAATCATGCGCTAAATCAGACCACTCAAAGCAATCTGTCCATGATTGGGAATAAGGATAAGGGGATTGATTTCCATGATAAAACAAGATGGGAACCACCAGCGGCAAGGTTTTATGTCCTTGTTGTAAGTGTTGATTCATCGCGCAAAATGCATAATGCATCATCCGCCACCCCATCAGCTTATCAGGGGAAGATTGGTGCTCAACTAAAAAGTAAAAATACCCTTTACCCATAAGTGTTTGCACGGAGTAGAGCATGTCCGAAAAACGAGAACGCAATGTTTTATCCACAAATGAAGCGCTGGCTAACTTCAAGGTATCAAAATTGCAAAGGTGCTTAATGCGATTAGGAAGATGGACTTCAAAAAAATCCCGCGCATTATCCACTTTGCTCATAAAGCCTTTAAAGGTTGAATCATGAGGAGCTACAATTGATTGGGTCGCCATCTCGGCCTCGTCTTGGTTCATAAGGTGACGAGATACTAACCAATATTTTTGCAAGTGTGAGAAAAAGTTAGTCCTAATTACCGCAAATTACTTGACAAGCTAACTTGTTGTTATAAATAACTTTACTAACTTATTCCATTCATAAAAAAGCCCCTTAACCCGCATATTGCAGCGCTAAGAGGCACTTAATAAATTAGCGTATTTTTTAGCGATTTTTAAAAATTACGAATTGGCGATAAATTGGTTTCGTAGTGTTTGTAACTCATCGCGAACCCGCGCAGCAGCTTCAAATTCCAGATCTTGAGCATGTTTATACATCTGCGCTTCCAGTTGAGAAATACGCTGCTCCAGCTCTTTCGTTGACATGGACTGAACATTAAGCAGAGATTCATCTTTGATGATCTCTTTACCGCGCCCTTTCCCTTTACCACCCACTTTGTGACCAATCTGGAGGATGTCCCCCACTTTCTTGTTCAAGCCTTTAGGCGTGATACCATGGGCTTCGTTAAACGCCATCTGTTTGGCACGGCGTCGCTCTGTCTCAGCAATCGCTTTTTCCATGGAGTTAGTGATTCTATCCCCATACAAAATGGCTTTACCGTTCAAGTTACGCGCTGCACGACCGATGGTTTGGATCAGTGAACGTTCTGAACGTAAGAAACCTTCTTTATCAGCATCAAGGATAGCCACCAACGAAACTTCTGGCATATCCAAACCTTCTCGCAATAAGTTGATCCCAACCAGTACATCAAACTCACCAAGACGTAAATCACGGATAATTTCAACACGTTCCACTGTGTCGATATCTGAGTGTAGATAGCGAACTCGCTCCCCATGCTCTTCTAAATATTCGGTGAGGTCTTCCGCCATGCGTTTGGTTAGTGTGGTGACCAGCACGCGCTCCTGTTTCTGAACGCGAATACGAATTTCAGAAAGTAAGTCATCCACCTGCGTTGCCACCGGACGCACTTCAATCAGCGGATCAAGCAGCCCTGTCGGCCTAACTACCTGCTCAATCACTTCCTGCCCCGACTTATCCAGCTCATAATTACCCGGTGTCGCTGACACATAGATAGTTTGAGGCGCTAAAGCTTCAAATTCTTCAAAACGCATTGGGCGGTTATCGAGGGCAGAAGGCAGTCGGAAACCATACTCTACAAGAGTCTCTTTACGAGAACGGTCACCTTTATACATCGCCCCAATTTGTGGGATAGTGACGTGAGACTCATCCACAACCAGCAAGCCATCAGCAGGTAAATAATCAAATAATGTTGGCGGTGGCTCGCCCGGTGCACGCCCTGAGAGATAACGTGAATAGTTTTCAATACCTGAGCAGTATCCCAGCTCATTCATCATTTCCAAGTCAAATTGGGTGCGCTGAGTGATCCGCTGCTCTTCCAGGAGCTTATGATTCTCTAGCAGCACTTTGCGCCTATCCGCTAACTCGACTTTGATATTTTCCATCGCCTCAAGGATCCGTTCTCTTGGCGTCACATAGTGAGTTTTAGGGTAAACGGTAAAGCGTGGTACTCGATGTTGAATAGCCCCAGTTAACGGGTCAAACAACGATAATCGCTCCACTTCATCATCAAAGAGTTCAACTCTTAATGCATACTCATCGGATTCTGCTGGGAAAATATCGATTACTTCGCCACGAACGCGGAATGTTCCTCGCGTGAATGCTTGGTCATTACGGGTATACTGCAAATCTGCAAGGCGGCGCAAAATAGAGCGCTGATCAATGATCATGCCATCAGTCAAGTGCAGCATCATTTTCAAATAACTGTCAGGATCACCCAACCCATAAATTGCAGAGACCGATGCCACAACAATGACATCACGACGCTCAAGTAAAGCTTTGGTTGCAGACAAACGCATCTGCTCAATATGTTCGTTTACCGAGGCATCTTTCTCAATAAAGGTATCTGAGCTGGGGACATACGCCTCAGGTTGATAATAATCATAGTAAGAAACGAAATACTCTACTGCGTTCTCAGGAAAGAAGGCTTTCATTTCACTGTAGAGTTGTGCCGCCAAGGTTTTGTTATGCGCCATCAACATCGTTGGTCGATTTTCTTGCGCGATAACGTTCGCAATTGTAAACGTTTTCCCTGATCCAGTAACCCCTAGCAAGGTTTGATGAGCAAGACCATCTTCTAATCCTTCTCTTAATTTACGAATCGCCTCAGGCTGATCGCCTCCCGGCTGAAAATCAGAATACAGTTTAAAATCCTTGCTCATAGTTATGCCTCTTTAATAATCTCTCGCCTATGATACTGGATAAAAAACCAGCTTCAAGTGCTGGTGATAAATTTCCTTTTTATGAGGTTGAAATCTGTTTACGAAAATGTTATCCCCAAAATAAAACTTGACCTTTTTGAAAGGAGATATTTTATGCTTTTCGACTTTTAGGCTTTAACGCAAATCTAAATAGAACGCTTGCTTTTATTTAACTAATTGTATTTAAACAAAATTACATAAAAGCCCAGAATCACATCAAATAAAGGCAAAGCCGCTTGTCACCTAGCATTAGAATGGTTTTTGAATGTTAATTCACAAGGTTATCCACAGAAATAGTGGATAACTCTGGAAGCCCTTCCGCCTCATGCACTCCCGTAGCATGCTCATTTTACGGTTTGGCGATAAAATGACAGAAATATGGCGAAATGATGAAAGTGTTTTTACTCTCCATTCGTGACAAAAGAAAAATATTCTGTTTTTTTACGGAAACTACTTAGTATTTTTCCTATGAAACTTGACAAAAAAAGGATCATTAGCGTTAAAAAAGATCGGCGAAAACAAGTAAAAGGCGTACTCCCACCATACCTAATTGTATAGCGGGTTTACTAAGATTTTTAAGGGATCTTAAAGATAGGAAAGGTTTAAATATTGCCCTAAAGAATCGGTAGATTGGCTTTTGATATGCGGGATGATCCCTAAGCATGGCGCATCGATCATCCGTTTCAGTGCAGTGAGATATTCTTGTTGATAAGTGCCCGCGGGTTCCACTTCATTCGCAATCCAACCAACTAACGATAACCCTGAGGCTTTCACGGCTTGCGCAGTTAATACCGCATGGTTAATACACCCAAGCTTCACACCTACCACTAAAATCACGGGTAACCGCTGTTCAACCACCCAATCTGCGTAGGTTTGTTCGGCAGATAATGGGGTATACCAACCGCCAGCTCCTTCCACTAACACCCATTCCGCCTGTGCTTGTAGCTGTTTTAGTCCTTGAGTCATCACGGAAAACTCAATGGACTGCCCAGTTTTTTCACTGACAATGTGAGGTGACGTCGGCGCTTCAAAAATGATGGGATTAATTTGCTCATAAGGTACTACGACGCGGCTATTCGCTTGAAGCTGTAGTGCATCGCTATTACGCAAACCTTGTGCGGTCATTTCGCTACCAGAAGCTACTGGCTTATATCCTACGGTTTTTAGCCCTTGCAGATTAGCTGCTTGTAACAATGCACAGCTCGACATGGTTTTGCCAATTTCGGTATCCGTTCCGGTTACAAAATACGTTTTAGTCACGATAAATAATTCCAAATACAGTTTGATAGGTTAATGGCAGCCCTTTCTCAGTACTTGGATATACTGAGCTGAGTTGCTGCAAACGCTGACGAGTCATCAGCCCCGCTTGGCGACCCGCAGTTAAGTGAGTTGCACCGATTCCCTTCACTGAATTAAGTAATTCAATGAGGTTCGAAAAATAGAGAGTGTCCGCTTGTTGATAAAGTTGGCTACGCCAGCCCTGACAGCTCTTAACAATGTTTGAGTAGGGTAAAAAACGGTTTACATGAGGGGAATCATCCAACGCTTTCCAAGCCGCCGAAAGCTCGCCAAGGGAGTGCTCCGCTAAGGTGGTAAAACCGATAATTCCTCCTGGCTTTGTCACGCGGTATAACTCACCCAGAGCATGAGATAAATCATCGCACCACTGAATGGCCAAATTCGAAAATACCCAATCAAAACTGGCATCCTCAAAAGGAAGCGTATCCATATCCCCACACACATAACAGTGCGCCGATTGCTTGTTTCGCGCGACATCTAGCATGCCCGCAGAGAGGTCAAGCGCCGTCACATGCGCTCCCGTCTGTTTGATAATTTGGCTAAAAAACCCTGTTCCACAACCTGCATCTAATACCTGTTGAGAAAACATAGGCGTCTCTATTACCCCGTGGCTTTCTAATAAGCTAAGCAGCTGCTTACCGCTATTTTGTTGATAGCTAGCCAGAGAATCATAGCGAGAGGCTGCACGCCCAAATGCCGACGCTATCTTGGCTTTTTCTTGCGTATTTCGCGATAAACTCGTCTCATCATGATACAAAGACAAATTCATTGAGTGCCTCCAATAATTTGTCGATATCTTCTTGCTGGTGGGCAGCACTTAGTGTCATGCGTAATCTGGCACTCCCCGGAGGAACCGTTGGTGGTCTAATTGCTTGAACCCAAATGCCTTTCTCGCGCAAAAATTGTGATAACTGCAAACTCTTTTCGTTATCCCCGACAATTAACGGTTGGATAGCTGTATTTGAATCCACCAGATGCATATCCGGTAAATTAAGCTGGCGCTTAAAATAGTGAATATTGCGCTGTAATTGAGCCCGCTGTTCATCCGCTTGTTGAATTTCTCCTACCGCCGCCGAGATAGCAACGGCTTGAGCTGGAGGCATTGAGGTGCTGTAAATAAGGTGACGAGCCGCTTGAATTAAAAAGTCCGCAGTGCGTTCATCACACAACACCGCTGCCCCGCTAACGCCAACGGCTTTACCAAAAGTGGCCACGAGAATATCGGGCTTAATACCATATTCATCACAACTACCACGCCCTTGCTTGCCCCAGATCCCAAGTCCATGAGCATCATCCACCATCAACCATGCATTGTGAGCGTGAGCCAGTGTTTGCAGTTCATCAAGTGGTGCACTGTCCCCATCCATGCTGAACACCCCTTCCGTCACTACTAACGTTTTCGCTGTATGGGGTTTGCTGATTAGTTTTTTTAAGGAATTAACACTATTGTGGCTAAAGCGTCGTAACTGGGCTTGGGAATGCATCGCCCCTTCTAACAAAGAAGCATGGCTGAGTTTATCAGCCAGAATACGGTCTTCCGCCGTCATTAACGCGGTGATCAAGGCATGGTTAGCGGCAAAGCCAGAAATAAACAAAATGGCACGTGGATAGCCTAGCCAATCCGCCAGCTTCTGCTCCGCTTGGTGATGAGCGTGAGTGAACCCCGTGATATGTCCAGAGCCGCCACTTCCTACTCCATACTCTTGCGCACCTTGCTGCCAAGCACGGATAATTTCAGGATGTTGGCTCAGCCCTAAATAATCATTCGACGAAAAATTCAGGTAGCTTTTGCCTTGAAAATGGAGTTCCCGACCAGAGCTTTTTTCAATACATCTGCGCTCACGCCATGCAGAAGCGTCTTTACGCTTCTGCAATTGGCTATCGATAAACGATGTCCAGCCCATCAGACTGCCGCATTATAGAATTGCGGATTGTCAGCGGTTAACAGTGTTTCTGCCAGTTTCGCTGCTTGTAGATCTTCCCCGTCTTCCATTTCGATACGTTCAGGGTTGATATTCAGCTTCTTAAACAGCGCAATATCTTTGTTTTCATCAGGGTTTGGCGTGGTTAACAGTTTGCAGCCATAGAAAACAGAGTTCGCACCTGCCATAAAACACAGCGCCTGCGTTTGCTCGTTCATATGTTCGCGACCTGCGGATAAACGCACATAGGAGCTTGGCATCATGATCCGCGCCACTGCAATGGTACGAATAAAATCAAATGGATCGACATCTTCATTATCAGCCATTGGAGTACCTTCAACCTTCATCAACATATTGATAGGCACGCTCTCTGGTGGTTTTGGTAAGTTAGCCAGCTGCACGAGTAATGCCGCACGGTCACTGACTTTTTCACCTAAGCCCAAAATCCCACCCGAGCAAACTTTAATTCCCGCATTACGCACGTTATCTAGCGTATCTAAACGATCTTGGTAAGTTCGCGTGGTGATAATATTGCCGTAATATTCCGGTGAGGTATCAAGGTTATGGTTATAGTAATCCAAGCCCGCGTCCGCTAAGCGACCCGCTTGCGAATCATCAATCATCCCCAGCGTCATGCACGTTTCCATGCCTAACGCTTTCACTTCCTTGACCATCATTTCAAGGTAAGGCATATCACGCTCTTTCGGGTTACGCCATGCAGCCCCCATACAAAAACGCGTAGAACCGGCATTTTTGGCTTTTTTCGCCGATTCAACCACTTGCTGGACTTCCATCAAGCGCTCAGTTTCTAAGCCTGTTTTATACCGCGCACTCTGAGCGCAATACTTACAATCTTCAGGACATGCCCCTGTTTTGATAGACAGCAACGTGCTCACTTGCACTTGTTGCGGGTCAAAATGTTGGCGATGTACTTGCTGTGCTTGAAATAGTAATTCGAAAAACGGCATTGAAAACAGTTCGTTAGCTTGTTTTATTGTCCAGTTTTTTACTGAACATTGTTTTAGTTGGCTCACGGGAACTCTCCAGTTGAAAAAGTTGTTGCCAGTTTAAATATTGCGATTATCATGTCAACTAAATGATCTAAAAAAAGTTGACGAAAGATAATAATGGACAGTTGTGATATTGCTTTTGATGCCAAGCACATTTGGCATCCTTACACCTCAATGAGCCACCCTATTCCTGCCTATCCAATCGTTGCCGCAGAAGGTGCGGAGCTGATTATGGAAGATGGTAGAAGACTGATTGACGGGATGTCATCGTGGTGGGCAACCATCCATGGCTATAATCACCCAGTCCTCAATCAAGCGGTCACCGACCAACTAGCGAAAATGTCTCACGTGATGTTCGGGGGCATTACCCATCCACCCGCCATTGCATTATGCAAACAACTGGTTGCCATCACCCCAGAGCCACTCGAGTGTGTTTTTCTTGCGGATTCTGGCTCAGTCGCCGTAGAAGTTTCCTTAAAAATGGCGCTGCAATACTGGCAAGCTCGCGGTGAAAAACGCCAGCGAATCCTCACATTACGTCATGGTTACCATGGCGATACTTTTGGTGCGATGGCGGTGTGTGATCCTGACAACTCGATGCACGGTTTATACAAAGGTTATTTACCGCCCCATATTTTTGTCGATGCACCTCAGTGTGGTTTCCATGACGAGTGGAATGAAAATGATCTTCAGCCACTCAAGCATCAACTTGCCGAAAATCATCAGGACATTGCCGCGATCATCCTCGAACCTATCGTTCAAGGTGCGGGAGGAATGCGTTTTTATCATCCTAATTACCTCAAAGGCGTTCGTGAGCTTTGTGACCGTTACGGATTACTGCTCATTGCGGATGAAATCGCCACAGGGTTTGGTCGTACCGGAAAGTTATTCGCTTGCCAGCATGCGGAAATTTCACCTGATATCATGTGCCTAGGAAAAGGTTTGACGGGAGGGTATATGACGCTCTCTGCCACTATCGCAACCCGTCATGTGGCTGAGACAATAAGTAATGGAGAAGCAGGCTGCTTTATGCACGGACCGACCTTTATGGGAAATCCATTAGCCTGTGCCGTTGCCAATGCCAGTTTGAAATTATTGCTAGAAAGCCCATGGCAAGAGACTGTTGCCAACATTGAGCAGCAACTGAAAACGGAGTTACTTCCCCTTGCCCGTTATTCCTGTGTTCAAAATGTTCGGGTGCTAGGCACTATTGGTGTGATTGAGATGAAGCAGCCGGTCAATACGGCCGAATTGCAGAAAATTTTTGTGGCTGAAGGGGTATGGGTACGCCCATTTGGTAAGCTTATTTATGTGATGCCGCCGTATATTATTACCCCAGAGCAGCTAAGCAAAATAACTCAAGCAATGGAAAAAGTGCTTACCGCGTAATGAAACCTGTCGCTGGGTTATTCACACAGCGGCAGGCTTATCAACCATTAACGGAATGTCACCCACATACAGCCTGTAGAGGCTTTATAACGCGCTAATTCAGTTAATTTTCCAGTGATAGAGTCAATCTCTGACACGGAAATATGATCGGATTTTTGTCCGCTTGACACCAAGAAACGCCCTGATGGGTCAATGTTAAAACCACGAGGCTGCGCTTGTGTTGGGTAGCGTCCAACTAAACTTAACTCGCAACCATTCTCAGAAACTTGATAGTGAGCTAAGTAACTCTCTGAACGTTCACTCGCATATAAATAACGACCATTTGGCGTGATATGAATATCCGCCGCCCAACGCTGGCTCTGATTCCCCTCTGGATACAATGCTACATTCTGCATTTCACGGTAACGCGTAAATTTATGATAAACGTTGATCGTGGAATCCAGTTCATTCAAGCAGTAAATCACTTTTTCTCGAGGGTGTAGCGCTAAATGACGAGGTCCCGCTTTTGGCGCTGTCGTGATTTGATCGGCGGTGGCTTCGGTAAGATAACCATTGTTTGCCAAATCAAATAAACGAATATGATCTTCGCCTAAACATGGTACCCACAGCTGCTGATTATCAGCGTCCATATGGGATGAATGCGGATGGCGTAATCCTTCGATGACCTGAATTGGGGCCCCAGCAACGCCGCCACTACCAATCGGTAATACGGCTAAATTGTGCTGGTGGTATGAAGGGACAAACAGGAATTTACCGCTATTATCCAGCGATAAATGCACAGGTTTTCCTGGTACGCAGGTTTGTGCTTTAAAACGTAATGTACCTTGAGGTTCAATATCATAGGTCACAACACTCAGGTGAGGCCCGACCCCGATATACAGATGCTTTTTATCGTGGCTCACCACCATTGGCTGCACTTGCCCCGGTGTACTCACGGTTTGCAGTAGTGAAAGTTCACCCACTTGATTCATCGCCCAAACGTGAATTTGTTGGGTTTCTGGGCTGGCAACATAAACAACCTGATCCATCCTGACTCCTTGATTGATAGTAAAATCATCGAATGAAATGATTGACTGACTATACCGAAAAAAAATCAAATTGCCGCTAAAAAACCAAATTACGGTTAAAAACCCAATAACCACTAAAAACCTGCGCCGCACAGTTTAGTGTATAAACACTAATCAACTTCAGTTATCATAAAGCCCTAAAATGAATCCGAAAAAATCATATGGAGTCGTTTATGTCATACCGTGTTATTGCCCTTGATCTCGATGGAACGCTACTTGATCACCAGAAAAAAATTCTGCCCGAATCTTTAGAAGCTCTGAATGAAGCCCGTCGACAAGGGGTCAAAGTCATCATTGTGACAGGTCGCCACCATGTGGCCATTCATCCGTTTTATCAGACGCTTGACTTAGATACCCCCGCAATTTGCTGTAACGGTACCTATCTGTATGACTATTTAGGTAAAAAAGTCTTAGAGTCGAACCCAATGACGGTCGATTCTGCCGCCTTACTGATTGATAAACTGCGTGGCTCCGATATTCAACACTTAATGTATGTCGATAACGCGATGCTGTATCACACGAAAACTGAAGGTGTGACGCGTACATTAAATTGGGCGCAATCTTTACCTCAACACCAGCGTCCAACTTTCGAATTTATCGAAGATTTCGCTCATGCGCTCAATCAGTATGAATATATTTGGAAATTTGCAGTTACCTCGCCAGATCACCAACGCCTGCACGATGTTGTTCGTGAAATTGAGTCAGAATTGGACTTAGATTGCGAATGGTCATGGGAAGATCAGGTGGATGTGGGTCGCAAAGGTAATAGCAAAGGTCAGCGCCTGAAAGAATGGGTCGAAGCCCAAGGCATGAGCATGAATGATGTGGTTGCTTTCGGCGATAATTTCAATGATTTAAGTATGCTAACCACAGCAGGTTTAGGAGTTGCTATGGGAAATGCAGTTGATGAAATCAAGCAGCAAGCCAAGTTAGTGACTCGCGTTAATACCGAACCCGGTATCGCCGAAGTGATCCGTAAATATGTTTTGTAAAACATCATTCTGGCTAACTTAAAGATGTCTATATCCGCATAAAAAGAAAAACCGCTTACGCGGTTTTTCTCCCTTCCTAAAGGAAGTATCCGACCAATTCTAGAATTGAACGCATTAGATCGAGAATTAATGTAATTAATTTCAACATGTTCAACCACCTTAGATATCTTTCGACATCAAAGATGTGCGACTAATCTGCTTACCTATACAACTAGCCCCTACAGAATTCATCCTGTTTAAATTTGAAGCATCACACATAGAATTAAGGCTTTCAGGTCGCCAAACCTGAGGGACTAGTTATAATTATACAAATTCATAATCTATAACCTAACCAACTGAAATAGTTAAATTTAAAGGAAACAGTAAATAACTTTCTCTATGGTGATATCACAAATTTATCAATCTAATTCGGAGTATGTGGAGTATACTTAGTAGGCAGGAATTTGCAATTGATTCTCAGTTTCGTTATACTTGGCCTGTTTAAATTTGAAGCATCACACAGAATCGCTGGCAAGTGATTCTGCATAAAAACCTCGCAACGCCAAGCGAGGTTTTTTATTTTTTATCTATAGAGCTTACCAACAAGCTGCAAGTCTAAATCATAGATACGTTTACTAGCTAATGAAATCAACAACGCTGCGGTGTGAAGAACGACTCGGAGCAAGGCTCTAAGTTATTCGCATTGCAGCTAGGCGACAAATTCACTCATCCCTAGGAGCATACGCAAGTATGTGACTAGGGTGAGTTAATGAAGTCAACAACGCTGTGGTGTGAAGAACGACTCGGAGCAAGGCTCTAAGTTATTCGCATTGCAGCTAGGCGACAAATTCACTCATCCCTAGGAGCATACACAAGTATGTGACTAGGGTGAGTTAATGAAGTCAACAACGCTGTGGTGTGAAGAACGACTCGGAGCAAGGCTCTAAGTTATTCGCATTGCAGCTAGGCGACAAATTCACTCATCCCTAGGAGCATACACAAGTATGTGACTAGGGTGAGTTAATGAAGTCAACAACGCTGTGGTGTGAAGAACGACGAGCCTTTAGAACGTTTTAGAAAGAGATGCCGACTTAACCTGCGCAAACACCTTCCGTCCTTTACGAATCGAAAGTTCATCCCTAGCCCAGCGCGTGATCCTTGCCCATAAATAGTGCTCATCCCCCAAATCTAACTTCACATCCACTTGCTCGCCATCCTCTATCCATTCCACTACTTCCGCAGAAAGAATATTACGGATACTGCTCACTGAAGGTTTTTCAAGCACTAAAGAGACATCAGATGCATCAATACGTAATCGCAACGCACTGTTTTTATCTACATCTACGCGAGGGATCCACAATTTTTGATTACCCACCATCACCGCCGTCATTTGATAATCAGGGTGCTGGCTATGCACCTCCACACTCAACACGCTACTCAAGGTTTCTTGCTGTAACCAAGGGCGTAATGCGCTACTTGCCCATACCTCTTCTAGGGGGCCAAACGCCTTCACTTTACCTTGCGCCATGACGATAACTTTATCTGCCAAACGCAGAATTTCATCGAGGCTATGACTGACATACAAAATCGGGATTTTAACGTCTTGGGAGAGCTTTTCTAAGTAAGGCAATAATTCACGCTTACGTGGGAGATCAAGGGAGGCTAATGGCTCGTCCATCAACAGAATTTCAGGCGCTGTTAATAATGCACGCCCAATCGCCACCCGCTGTTTTTCCCCACCAGAGAGAGTCATTGGGAAGCGATTTAGTAATTTTTCAATCCCCAATAATTCAACGATATCGTCGAATCGCTCTTTCATTTGCGGCGCCATACCGTAGCGTAAATTGCTTTTTACGCGGTAGTGGGGAAATAACCGAGCATCTTGGAAAACATAGCCAATATGACGCTTTTCAGGGGGCAAGCAGATCCCTTTTTCGATATCCACCAGCGTGCGTCCATTGAGAACGATACGCCCTTTATTTGGTTTAGTTAACCCGCCTATCACGTTGATTAGTGATGTTTTTCCCGCACCTGATAATCCAAAAACTGCGGTGATACTTTCTGTGGGTAGCTGGGTATTCACTTCCATTTGTAAATCACCCAATTTTTGCGCGAAATTTAGTTCTAACATACTAGGCTACCCCCAGACGCTTCTTGCCCCAACGGGTGAGCCATTCTGAAATTAATAACGAAATTAATGCTAAGACAATCGCAATAATGCACAGACGCGCCGCATCAGTTTCTGCTCCCGGCGTTTCTATCAATGTATACATAGCGAGTGGGATTGTCTGAGTTTCCCCTGGAATATTAGACACAAACGTAATAGTTGCCCCAAATTCGCCAAGAGAACGTGCAAAAGCTAAAACCGTACCGACAATAATTCCCGGCAACGATAATGGAATGGTGATCGTGAAAAAAACTCTTAATGGGCTCGCGCCAAGGGTTCGTGCGGCTTGTTCCAGCTTTTTATCTACAGCTTCTAGCGCTAAGCGTATCGCTCTCACCATTAATGGAAATGCGACCACCGCCGATGCCAATGCCGCGCCGCGCCAACTGAATGTAAAACTGAAACCAAACCAGTCATACAGCCATTCGCCAATAAATCCTCGCTTCCCCATACTGACGAGTAGCAAATATCCCACTACCACTGGCGGTAGCACCAGTGGTAAGTGGATAATACTGTCGAGCAATGTTTTGCCAGGAAAATGGCAGCGGACTAATACCCAAGCCATCAAAATACCAAACGGTAAGCTAAATAGCACCGCCACGCTGGAAACTTTTAAACTGAGGTAAATCGCTTCCCATTCATATGGACTTAACATCTGCAACGATATGATCTCTTAATTATTTTTGATTTGGAGTGAAGCCGTAACGCTTGAATATTTCTGAAGCCGCTGGGGTTTTCAGGTATTCATAGTAATCACGGGTCGCTTTATTATCCTGATCTTTCACAATTCCCATTGGATATTCAACAGGTTTATGAGTGTCTGCAGGGAAAATACCCACTACTTTTACTTTTTGGCTTGCAACAGCATCAGAGCCGTACACAATACCTAATGGTGCTTCTTGGCGCTCAACGAGTGCCATTCCGCTACGTACGTTGTTAGTACGCGCTAATAATGGGTCAACCGTTTCCCAAGCTCCTAAATAGGTCAATGCTTCTTTTGCATAAATCCCAACAGGAACGTGATCAGGGTCGCCGACTGCTAAGCGGCCGCCATCTAACAGTTTTTTCCAATCTGTCTGTTTGTTAATTTCCACTTTATCGATTTTTGAATCTTTTGGTGCAATCAACACTAGCTCGTTACCTAATAAAGTATAGCGGGTGTCTTTAACCATCAGATTTTTATCAATCGCAAAATCCATCCACTGCTGGTCAGCAGAGATAAACATGTTTGCGGGTGCGCCTTGCTCAATCTGGCGAGCCAGCGTTGAAGAAGAAGCATATGAAGCGACTACCTCAACATTCGTTTCTTTCTTATATTGCTCTGAAATTTCATTCAGTGCATTAGTCAGTGATGCCGCCGCAAATACGGTAATTTTTTCAGCCGCGAAGCTATTACCTGCCATAGTCAGTGTTAACGTGGCACCCGCAACCAGAGATATCAAACCTTTTTTCATGTTAATCCACCATTGTATTATTTAACTCGCTATATATATCAAGATACAGCGATAACTTAAAGTCAAACAATACATAAAAGTGTGCTAGCTCAAGAACTCATCCACTTTTTCTCAATGGGATACTTATCATGCTAATTACACCGCAGGATTTTTGGGTCTTAGCATCATCGCTTTTATATAGCCTTAAATATATTTCCTTTGTAATTTTATCGGCACAAATCATTTACATTTGAATGTTTAATTCAATTTTTTTGCCATGCGTCATGAAAAAAGGAAAAGGTATGATTCCCACACAGGTAGTACGCGCTCCAACCCAAAATAATTACATAAGCGGATTAACGACCGAACAATTTAATCGATTATTTGATGAAGAGATCAATCCAGAAACGTTGGATGTTTTGGGAAAACAGGCAGGAAATGGCGATTTAAACAGTATTGAGTTACTACACAATATCGCCCTACGCCAAGGCTCTTCAGGAAAAAAAGCCGAAAATATCCTATTCGATTTATTCAGTGGTAAACAGCCAGCAAAGAAAGGAATTGATAAGGAAATACAGAAAACCAGTGAAGCGTTATACCAACTATATACCGACAAAAAACTCGCAAACCACTTTGACGATTCAAAGTTAAAAAAACCGTCTAAGCTCCTCTATATTATTGGTTCATCCATAAAAAACCTCATGGATAAGATTGGATTAAGCACCCTGTTATTCAAAGATGATAGAACAGAATCAACACTTTGGGATACAAATAGAATGGTCACCAGCGATGAAATTGATTCCGAGAATAAAGCCCTCAACGCCTTACCATCTAATATAACCATCAATAGCGCAATGCCTCTTACTCTAAGTGGGTTAGATTTTTTGAAGGAAAATATTGAACAAAAAGAGAAAAATTCGCAGGGATTGAATCAACTTGAATTATTCCCCATCAATGTCCACGAGCATTGGATTTTGCTTGCACTTTATCGAGATCAATTGACACAGAAAACCGATAGTGTGGTATTCAATTCATTCACTGGACTCGCGCCCGAAATTCGTGAACAACTCATGGATGCCGCTCAAGTTGTTGGGGCTGGTGATAATATGACCTTTATTGAAGGGAATATTCAACAATACGTGCCAAATGGTTGTGGGCTATTTGTTCTTGAAGCAATCAAAAAATTAACTGAAAACACACAACAAGATCCAATAGATATCCTCAAAACATTCCACAAAAATTTCCCAGAAAAATCCGTAGAAGAACAACAAGAGTTTAATATTCAAAACCGCAGAGAGTTGTTTTCAAACTATTACGATGACCAACATCATTTATTTTAAAGCGCTCTACTAAAACGAAAAGCCCCTTGACTGCATGCACAATCAAGGGGCTAGGATTAATTCGAGCTAAGCTCGCTATGTATTACTTATTTTCAGTATTATGGTGATGCGGAACATGCGCTTTAGACAATAGGTTAAAGAATGAACCTAAGCCATAGATCAGACCCATGATCAATACCATTACAACCGGAACCATTAATAGGGCAAAACCCAAACTTTTGATAAGTTCTAACATCTAAGCCTCTTCAGTGATACTGTGCTCACCAGCATTCTGATACGCTGACGAGGGAAAAATCAATATAACAAAAATAATAACGCACAATAGCATTATATTGCATACTATTTTAGACAAATTATTATACTAGCAACATACTAAATGTGCTTTTTGCCTTTGCCGCCACAATCCTAGCAGGGAGATTTTAAACAATGCAGGCCGAAATCTTACTTACATTGAAGCTACAGGGAAGTTTATTTGCCGACCCTCGCCGAATTGCGCTATTAAAGCAGATAAAAGCAACAGGATCGATTAGCCAAGGCGCTAAACTTGCAGGGATCAGCTATAAAAGTGCATGGGATGCCATCAATGAAATGAACCAACTGACCGATGATATTCTGCTGGATAGATCAACCGGAGGCAAAGGTGGCGGCGGAACCACTCTCACCCAGTATGGAGAAAGATTAATCCAGCTCTATGATTTACTGGGGCAAATTCAACAGAAAGCCTTTGACGTGCTCAAAGATGATAGCCTTCCCCTTGATAGTTTACTCGCTGCAATCTCTCGCTTTTCATTGCAAACCAGTGCCCGAAACCAATTTTTTGGTACTCTGATTGCTCGAGATCACAACCATGTTTTACAGCATGTTCAAGTGAAATTGGCCGACAAGAAAACTGTCATTAATGCCGCACTAACCGAGTCCAGCGCTAACCGCCTTGGCTTAGTTGAAGGGAAAGAAGTCCTCGCTCTGATTAAAGCGCCGTGGGTCAAATTGACCAAACAACCAAGCGAAACCCATTTTGATAATCAACTGGCAGGCACCGTTTCAACCCTCGAAAGAGGCCCTGAAAACAGCGAGATCCTTGTCGCTTTAACGGGTGGAGAAACACTCTGCTCTACCTTATCAAATCAAGAAGTTGATGCGTTAAAACTGGCGATTAACGACCCGATTACAGCGCTATTTAATGCCGACCAAGTGATTATCGCTACACTTTGTTAGATTTTTAGGGGTTAACGCCCCTAATATTGCTCCTAATTCGCTATTTTTTAGCTTCCCCCTCATGTCGACTTATTGACTTTACCTGTAAACCTGATTATTTGTGGTAGCAGGCAGGTCAATGATAAGGAAGCTAAATGAGCTCGATAACAATACAAAATGGGTGCTTTAAGCTGAGCGAGACCCAAACGCTCGATATTCCTCATCTCGAAATTCATTCGGGTGAAAGCTGGGCTTTTATTGGTGCCAATGGTAGCGGAAAATCATCGCTAGCACGCGTACTCTCTGGGGAGTTGAAATCCCTTACCGGAATCACCCAAAGCGGCTTCAAGTCCCCTATCCGCCTCTCTTTTGAGCAGCTACAAAAAATCATCGCAGAAGAGTGGCAACGTAATAACACCGACTTACTCAGTGAAAATGAAGACGATACGGGCTTTACTGCCGCGGAAATTATTCAACTTCATCATAAAGATAATGAATTGTGCTTAGAACTTGCGGCTAAATTTGGTATCAGCGATTTGCTATCACGCCGCTTTAAATATCTGTCTACCGGGGAAACTCGCAAAGTCTTACTGTGCCAAACTTTGATGAGCTCTCCAGACTTACTGATCCTCGATGAACCTTTTGATGGCTTAGATATCTATTCACGAAGCAATCTTAGCGAACTGCTATTTAGTCTGCATGATAAAGGTCTCACTTTGGTATTAGTTCTCAATCGATTTGATGAGATTCCCGATTTTGTTGAGCACATTGGTGTTGTCGCTGACTGTAAACTCACTCTAAGTGGAGATAGAGAGTCAGTGCTTGCTAACACCCTAATCCACCAGCTACAACACAGTGAAAAAATCAAGCAACTCACTATTCCTGAACAAGAAGATCCCACGATTGAAGAGGCTCTAGATACAGAGACACCACGTATTGTTTTAAACAATGGTGTCGTTAGCTACAACGATAAACCCATTTTACATGAGCTGAATTGGCAAGTTAATCCCGGAGAACATTGGCAGATCATTGGTGAAAATGGTGCGGGTAAATCCACATTGTTAAGCCTGATCACTGGTGACCATCCTCAAGGTTATAGTAATGATTTAACCTTGTTTGGACGCCGTCGCGGCAGCGGAGAAACGATTTGGGATATTAAGCGCCATATTGGCTATGTCAGTAACAGTATTCATCAAGAGTATCGTGTGGCAACCAGTGTACTTAACGTAATTATTTCCGGTTTCCATGACTCCATCGGTCTGTATCAAACACCTTCAGACCGCCAAGTTCAGTTAGCTTATGAATGGCTAGCACTGCTTGGATTTGCACCACAAACGGCTCAACAACCATTTCATAGCTTATCGTGGGGTCAACAGCGATTAATTCTGATTGCTCGCGCTTTGGTTAAACACCCTACCATGCTTATTTTGGATGAACCTCTTCAAGGGCTTGATGGGCTAAATCGCCTGCTGGTATTACGTTTTATCGATATCATGCTTAGCCGAGGAAATACTCAGCTATTGTTTGTTTCACATCACCAAGAAGATGCGCCATCGTGCATTACCCATCGCCTGAAGTTTGTCCCTGATGGGGATAAATACCGCTACGATATTGAAATTGTCTCAGAATTATAACCTTGCTATCTTGCTGGTAAGTATTTACTTACCAGCATCATTTATTACCCCTTATCAAATTTCCCAATAAATTAATCCAGCACATATTATTATTGAATTTTTCACTTGCTGTATCGATTCACTTAGGGTTAAATCTATGGCATACCTTCTGATTTACTGAGCCAGTGACACGGTGCTAAAACACCTAATAGACTAAATCGTTTCGTCTAACCTTAAGTTAAATTAAAACCACTAATCCCAAGATATTATTGCTTTTTTTGACTTGAAACTGAGAAAACGTCATGTTGTCACTAGCGTTCGGGACGACTATCCCTATAATGTAGGTCAGCAATAATTCATTTCTAATTTGAATGTACTGATAGGAGTTTTAGCTATGGCTGTAACTAAACTGGTTTTAGTAAGACACGGTGAGAGTGAGTGGAACAAAGAAAACCGCTTCACCGGTTGGACTGATGTAGAACTGTCAGAGAAAGGTCGTGAAGAAGCCAAAAATGCAGGTCAACTTCTGAAAAAAGAAGGTTTTGTTTTTGATTTCGCTTATACCTCCGTTCTAAAACGTGCCATCCACACCTTATGGAACATTCTGGATCAAGTTGAACAGCAATGGCTGCCAGTTGAAAAAAGCTGGAAATTAAACGAGCGTCATTACGGTGCACTGCAAGGCTTAGACAAATCAGAAACCGCGGCAAAATACGGTGATGAACAAGTGAAACTGTGGCGTCGCGGTTTTGCAATTACCCCACCAGACCTGACTAAAGATGATGAGCGTTTCCCTGGTCACGACCCACGTTACGCAAACTTAAAACCATCTGAATTACCAGTGACTGAAAGCTTAGCAACCACTATCGATCGCGTTGTTCCTTACTGGGAAGAAGTGATTAAGCCACGTGTTGAAAAAGGTGAGAAAGTGATCATTGCCGCTCACGGTAACTCACTGCGTGCTCTGGTTAAATACTTGGACAACATGGGTGAAGAAGAAATTCTGAACCTGAACATCCCAACAGCAGTGCCACTGGTTTATGAGTTCGATGAGAACATGAAACCAATCAAGCGCTACTATCTGGGTAACCAAGATGAAATCGCAGCAAAACAAGCGGCGGTTGCAAACCAAGGTAAAGCGAAGTAATTACTAACTTTTCTTTATGCCTATTGAGGGTTAAGCCAATGGCTTAGCCCTTTTTTATTGGCATTTTTCTTTATTTTTCGAGTTTGATTATAAAATCCATCACCTCAGAGTGTCGAAAACACCGAGAACCGACTATCATAGGGAAAATTCACTGAAAGGTTTATAATACAAGATAATGAATAAGTTTAATCTTTATGTCTGGGTGGGGTTGATCCTCAGCGCCAGTATTTTAGGTGCGCTACTGTATATGTTACAAACAGGGGAAATGACTCTTGAAGGCCCTGCTGGCAGCGCAAACCCTGAGCTGATGAAAACATTGATGATCATTGCGTGTGTCAGCTTCCCTCTGCAAATCGTCAGCATGATGGTTCTCAATTATAAACCTACATTCGCTATTGTTCTGGCCGTGGTCAGCAGCGTCGCATTAATGCCAATTACCATTGTGTTTGCGATGGGTATGGTCTTTTCTGCCATCCGCTGGCGTTACCACCAACTCACGCCATTTGATACCACCATTAATGTGCCTTTCGACGTCAGTATCCCGATGAATAAACGCAGCAATACAATGATGGTATTCCCGATTGCGATTTTAGGTATCGTACTGATTGTATTAAGCCAAAGCCTAGGTATGTTTTTATTTGTGCTGGCAATTTTCTTAGGTTTCTTTGGTAAAAAAGCGAGTAGCACTACCTACTTGGCTATCAAAGATGCACATTTTTATATTCGCCCGAATATCTTTGCTTATTGTTACCGTATCCCACTCAAAGATGTGTTCTACGTAAAAAGTGAAAAAGGAAAATTATTTTTCACTGCTAAAGTAGACGGTTCAGATATTCAGCTCTCTGCTAATCCTGCCAATATGACTCCTGAAGATCAGGCAAATATTGAAAAATTATTAAGCCGAGTGCAAAAATAGTCACAAAAAAGCCAGTTCCGAGAACAACGAACTGGCTTTTCATTCATGTTATTAAATTTGTATTTTATGGATTACTTTTGACGACGAGCAATCACCGCATCGGATAATTGACGTAAAACTTTTTCCGTATCATCCCAACCAATACACGCATCAGTGACACTCTTACCGTAAACCAAAGGCTCGCCAGATTCTAAATTCTGGTTACCTTCAACTAGGTGGCTTTCGATCATCACACCCGTAATTGAGCGATCGCCATTGCTAAGCTGGGCGCTAACATCCGTTGCAACTTCCATCTGTTTTTCAAATTTCTTGCTGCTGTTCGCATGACTAAAGTCGATCATAATGCTTGGGATAAGCCCTGCATTCGTTAACCCTTCACGCACGTCTTTAACATGTTCAGCGCTGTAATTTGGCGTTTTGCCACCACGTAAAATAATATGGCAGTCAGGGTTTCCGCTTGTATTCACAATCGCTGAATGGCCCCATTTAGTGACCGATAAGAAACTGTGCGCCGAGCGCGCTGAATTAATAGCATCAATCGCAATTTTAATTGTGCCATCAGTTCCGTTTTTAAACCCTACAGGGCAAGATAAGCCGGAAGCTAATTCACGGTGGATTTGTGATTCAGTGGTGCGCGCACCAATGGCGCCCCAGCTCATTAAATCCGCCACATATTGTGGGCTGATCACATCGAGGAATTCACCCGCCGTTGGTAAGCCCTGGTCATTGATCGTTAGCAGCAGCTCGCGCGCGATACGTAACCCTTCGTTAATATCAAAACTATGATCCATATGAGGATCGTTAATTAATCCTTTCCAACCAACTGTAGTACGCGGTTTTTCAAAATAAACACGCATCACAATTTCTAAAGAATCTTTTAACTCTTCACGAAGTTTTTTCAAGCGCTCAGCGTATTCCAAAGCCGCTTTTGTATCGTGAATAGAACATGGACCAATGACAACGACTAGACGGTCATCTTTCCCTACTAGGATATTGTGAATAGCATGACGAGCTTCATGAACGGTAAACGCCGCTTTATCGGTTGCTGGAAATTTTTCAAGCAGTGCAATAGGGGGTAATAATTCTTTTATTTGTTTTACTCTGACGTCATCGTTCTGATAGTTCATACTGGCATATCCAATGTTTATTATTTTTCCTAAAGTTGAGTTACATACCTTTTTGAGTCTCAATAGCTAACAATTAACTTAAAATGCGACAGGTATCGAATTTTCAATCTAACTGTTCCCTAGCCATCTGTAAACAGCCAAAATGGCGAGATAATCACTCATTATTCCGCTTCTGATTATAAAATGAGGTGAAACAGTGATATCTAGCACAATAGCTAAACAGTTGAGGGATAATACAGAGTAAAAATATAAAGAAACGGCTAAATAACGATGATGTTACTTTAACCGTTTTTTGCATTTTTTCCTATTGAGTAACTAACTTAACAAGAAGCTTAGTCACGAGATAACGCCGTTGAGCCATTTTCTTTCGCGGATTTGATCCACAACCGAGAACCATTCAATGCAATACCAAGCAGAATTAAATATTCCAGTGACATTGCATAAACGCCTTGGATAAAGAAAATCACAATACTAATAACGTTAATCACTACCCAGAGTAGCCAGTTTTCTACATACTTACGGGTCATTAAAATCATCGCTACCACAGATAACACAGTCATTGTGGAATCCCAGAATGGGAAAGCATCTGGATCTAGCGTTGGTAAGGTTAAGTTAGCGCCAAATAGGTTTAATAATTCAACCGCCCAAGTTGCAAGGCGCCCAAATGCCGCATCAATATTAAAGGTAAGGAAAATAATAGCTAAAACCGAAATAACCAGCGTTGTTAACGCCTTAGGAAGACTTAGCCAACGGATTTTCAGCTCTGCTTCTTGAGCATTTGATACGCGACTCCATGCATACCAACCATAAATATTGGCGCCGAAGAAAAATACCTGTAAAAGCAAATTAGCGTATAACTGAATTTGGAAAAAAATCACTGCGAATAAGGTCACATTAATGAGACCAAATAAGTAGTTGATAGTTTTTTCAAAGCTTGCCAATAGAATGCACAATAAACCCGCTATTGTGCCAACAGCTTCAATATACGAAAGGTCATAAATAGTTCCCCATACAGGGATCTGCACTAACGTATTTGCGGTGCTAAAAAACTCCATTTTCAAATCCTATTTATCATTCATCGTTAAAATAGCATTGCTCATCAATATCACACGGTTAACTTATTTGAAATTAAACCGCTCATTTTTGGTTGTTATTTTAGACTTTCTGCAAACTTTAACATTTTATCCAATGGTAATAGGGCTTTTTCACGCAGCTGTGCGTCTACATGAATTTGGTGCTCGATACCATTGCCTTCTAAAGCCGCTGTAATCGCCTGTAAGCCATTCATTGCCATCCAAGGACAATGGGCACAAGTTCTACATGTGGCCCCCTCACCTGCCGTTGGAGCAATATACAGTGACTTATCTGGACACGCTTGCTGCATTTTATAAAAAATACCCTTATCGGTCGCTACTATCATGGATGGGTTAGGTAACGTTTGTGCAGCTTTAATCAGTTGGCTAGTTGAACCGACAGCATCCGCTAAATCTACAACCGCCTGAGGCGATTCAGGATGAACCAATACCGCCGCTTCAGGATACATGGCTTTCATTTTCTCTAATGATTGGGTCTTAAATTCATCGTGAACGATACAAGCCCCTTGCCAACAAAGAATATCCGCGCCAGTTTGTTGTTGAACATAGCGCCCTAAGTGCTTATCCGGCGCCCAAATAATCTTTTCGCCGAGGCTATCTAAGTGTTCAATCAACTCCACCGCAATACTGGATGTCACGACCCAATCTGCACGGGCCTTTACCGCGGCTGACGTGTTCGCATACACCACCACAGTTCTGTCTGGGTGAGCATCACAGAAGCGGGCAAATTCTTCGTCTGGGCAGCCAATATCCAGCGAGCATTGTGCGTCGAGTGTTGGCATCAAGACATTTTTTTCTGGGCTTAGGATTTTGGCTGTTTCCCCCATAAATCGTACGCCAGCAACAACAAGGGTTGATGCATCATGTCGAGCGCCAAAACGCGCCATCTCAAGGGAGTCGGCAACACAGCCGCCAGTTTCTTCAGCTAATGCTTGTATTTCAGGATCGGTATAGTAATGGGCTATGATCACCGCATTTTTTTCGACCAATAATTGCTTAATGCGCTCACGATAAAATGCTTTCTGATCGGTATTTAACAGTGCTGGCTTAGGAGGAAAAGGATAAACAGCATGGTCAAAATCGATAAACTCGCTCATTTCTTGCCTCTGTTTAGTAGAAAGTTATTTTATGCTTATAAATATTCATAAAACCCCTAATTCTACATACTTTTGTTTTATATACTAAACAAGATACGCTTATTTGGCTAAGATGTCTCCAACCTTTTCACCTATAAGCGAATGATTTTATCATAGTGCCCTTTTTCACGATTTGTTTTTCGCTTTTATCCTCATTTGTCGGTATCTTAGCGGCTTCTGTTAACTCCAATAGGTTAGTTATGGAATCACCTGCAACGCTATTAAATAAAATAATTTCTATTTCACTACTCGAACCTAGAATCGAAGCCGTCATACTGACTGGATCTAGAGGGAGAGAATTAGACATCGATGGCTATTCAGACATCGATATTGAACTCATTGGTCATGGTGTGACTACACTTTTCAATGATAAACAATGGGTTAGCCTTATTGCCAATCCATTAATCGCATTACATTTAGAAAATGGTGGTGAAAATGAGCCAGAAGATCCCACCTGCTTAGTAATTTATGAAGAGGGGCGCAAAGTAGATTTTACATTTGCAGAACCTTCTCGATTACTCAAAATGCAGCAACAAGGGTTAGATAGTACTTACTCACGTGGTTTCATGGTGCTGTTAGATAAAACCGGGATCACGGATGCACTACCGTCGCCTAATCCTCGCGTATTAAAACCTGCACCGTTAAGTGAACATCAGTTTAATGAACTGGTTACGGATTTTTGGTTTGAAGCACACCAAGTAGCAATTGCATTAACGCGTAATGAGCTATGGAGTGCTTGGTCAAGAAGCACTGACATGAAACGCTTTTTTCTCAGTTTACTTGAACAAACTGTTGCTCATGGAAATACACAGCATGATGTTTGGTATAACGGTAAACATTACCAGCAATGGATGCCTGTGCGTGTTATTCAAGCAACTGAAACGATTTTTGACTGTAGCACTGCGCAAAAAGCTGCATTATCTCTACATTGCTTGATGAGCCATTTTATGGAAGCGATGACTGAAGCCATTGAACTGTTTGGTTATCAAGATAACCGAGCGGTAGGTTTAAAAGTGCAAGAAATTGTTATCGGGATCTTAAAGGATAATGGGTTAATTCCTGAAAATCTGGAATAAATGGTATTAGGCTGGCGAGGGAATGCTGGTTTTTGGGGTACTTGAGATGGTGGGTCGTGCAGGATTTCAGTTCTTCGAACTGACACTTCGTGTTGAACCTGCAACCATCTTATCGAGGTATAATTCAATCACTGGAGTTTTACTTGAGATGGTGGGTCGTGCAGGATTCGAACCTGCGACCAATTGATTAAAAGTCAACTGCTCTACCAACTGAGCTAACGACCCATCTAATTTTTTGATTTTCTGTACTAATATAATATCGAGAACGTACAGTATTCTTCGGCCTTCGGTCTCACCCTACGGGCTGAACCTGCAACCATCTTATTAACAGTTAACAATTCTACCAACTGAGCTAACGACCCATCTGAAATGCTTAAATTGTTTACTGCTTTTAGATGGTGGGTCGTGCAGGATTCGAACCTGCGACCAATTGATTAAAAGTCAACTGCTCTACCAACTGAGCTAACGACCCATCTAATTTCTTGCTTTTCTGTACTAATATAATGTCGAGAACGTACAGAATTCTTCGACCTTCGGTCTCACCCTACGGGTTGAACCTGCAACCATCTTATTAACAGTTAACAATTCTACCAACTGAGCTAACGCCCCATCTTTGCTGCTTAAATTGTTTACTGATTTAGATGGTGGGTCGTGCAGGATTCGAACCTGCGACCAATTGATTAAAAGTCAACTGCTCTACCAACTGAGCTAACGACCCATCTAAATGTTTTTAGAATCAATGTTTAATCGATTCTTGCTGATATGACTCGGATTTATCAACCCGCGCTTTCTCGTATCAACGGCGGCTTATATTACTGATTTCTGACGAGGGTGCAATGGTTTTTTTTAAAAAAAAGATTAAGTGCACACTAAACATACGGATAACCCCGAAATATTCGGCTACATCGCTTCGGGGTTATCAATTACAGTGTACTGAGCTTCTTCTCTGCAAGTTTTGCACCAGAACTATTTGGGTATTGTTGTAATACCTGCTGGTAAACAGCCTTCGCTTTATCTTTCTGTCCCTTATCTTGCATGATCAACCCCACTTTAAATAAGGCTTCACTGCTTTTTTGAGACTTAGGATACTGCTTAACTACAGTCGCAAAGTAGAATGCGGCGTCATCCTTGCTACCTTTGTTGTAGTTTAACTGTCCTAGCCAATAGTTGGCATTCGATTGATATCCAGATTTTGGATATGTTTTGATAAACCCTTGTAATGCACCAATCGCTTCATCAATCTGTGCTTTGGACTTACTTTCCATTGCCAGTTTAACAGCTGCATTGTAATCATCTTTTTCATTACCGCCGGAGCTTGCAGCTGGCGTATCTGAAGAAGATGATTGTGCATTTGATGCACTAGTATCAGTTGCATCTGAAGAGCTTGAAGAATCACCACCACTCGCTTTGTCTAATTGCATGTACAAATCTTTTTGGCGCTCAACAACTTGATTCAATTTGTATTCACTTTCTTGAATCTGTCCACGTAACATATCAATATCACGTTGGTTATCGGCTAATTGCTGCTGGATTTGATAAATCATTTGACCTTGAGAGCTAACAGCGGTCTCAAGTTGAGTGAGGCGGTCTGCGGAAGAACCCGATCCGACATTGTTGATTGGCGCTTGGGCAATAGCGGCCCAAGGGGCCGCTACGCCAACCAATAACGACAGACCAACTAGTAATTGTCTGAAGTTACTGTTCATAATAGATAATTTCGCTTATCTATTAGTATGCAATGACTGCACGACGGTTTTTCGCGTAGTCTGCTTCAGTGTGACCTAACACAGCTGGTTTTTCTTTACCGTAAGAAACCAGTGAAACTTGGTCACCTGAAACGCCTTTGCTTTGCAGATACATTTTAACTGCGTTAGCACGACGCTCGCCCAGTGCGATGTTGTATTCTGGAGTACCGCGCTCATCCGCATGGCCTTCAACAACAACACGTACAGATGGGTTGCTACGCAGGAATGCTGCGTGTGCATCTAACATTTCAGCGTACTCTGGAGATACGTTGTATTTATCGAAACCAAAGTAAACAGTGTTGTTCTGTTGCAGTTGTTCCATTTGCTGACGTGCCAGCTCTTCCGCAGACAGACCAGTGTTAGTTTGATTCATAGAAGAATCATCACCAGTTTGGTCGTTGTTTTTGTTAGAGCTACAAGCTGCGACTGCCATGATTGGTAATGCGATCATCAGCCCTTTAAGCACTTTATTCAGTTGCATCGTTTTGATCCTTAATATTTTTGCCACACATTATTATTATGCATCACAGATACGGCGACCAGGCAGGGAATTTAACCTGTCCATCGGTTGCCGGAAGACGCGCTTTGAAACGCCCGTCGGTC
This sequence comes from Providencia sp. PROV188, assembly GCF_027595165.1. Taxonomy (NCBI): domain Bacteria; kingdom Pseudomonadati; phylum Pseudomonadota; class Gammaproteobacteria; order Enterobacterales; family Morganellaceae; genus Providencia; species Providencia sp. PROV188. Next base: position 1,093,116 of record NZ_CP097291.1, on the reverse strand, counting down.
GAAACTAGCTGCAATATAGTCCCCAAGCCTTGAGAGGAGCTATAAATTACCATAGTGCCGTTAGGTGCGATACTCGGCGTTTCATCTAGAAACGTTGACGTTAAATATTCAACGTTACCCGTTGCCAGATCCTGTTTGGCGATATGTTGCTGACCGCCCCCGGAGCTGACCATCACTAAGAAAGTTCCATCCGGGCTTACATCAGCATCCTGATTTTGTGATCCTTCATAGGAGACACGAACAGGACTACCACCATTAATATTCATTTTATAAATCTGCGGACGTCCTGCCTGATCAGAGGTATAAACTAAAGTTTGGCTATCCGGCATCCAGCTTGGTTCAGTATTGTTACTACGACCATCTGTTACTTGACGAATTTGACCACTACCTAAGTCCATCACATATAAATTCAGGCTGCCTGTCTTAGACAGAGCAAAAGCTAGTTTAGTCCCATCTGGTGAGAATGCAGGTGCCCCATTATGACGTGGGAATGATGCAACCTGACGAACCGCACCACTTGATAGAGTCTGGATAACTAGCGCAGAACTACCACTTTCAAACGTTACGTACGCAATCTTTTGGCCATCTGGTGACCAAGCTGGCGACATTAAAGGTTCTGGCGAACGGTGAACCGTGAATTGGTTAAAACCGTCATAGTCAGAAACTCGTAATTCAAACGGATATTGACCGCCGTTGGTCTTCACCACGTAAGCAATACGTGTACGGAAAGCACCACGGATGCCAGTCAATTTCTCAAATACTTCATCACTTGCAGTATGCGCTGCATAGCGTAACCAATCTTTGGTCACTTTAAATTGGTTTTGCGCTAAAACTGCACCTGGGTTAGCGGCAACATCCACTAACTGATAGCTAACAACAAAGCTACCATCAGCTGCTGGTTGAACTTGACCAACAACAACCGCGTTAATGCCTAACGCAGTCCAAGCTTCTGGCGTCACTTCTGAAGCCGTGCCAGGTTGCTGAGGCATGCGGCTTGGTTCAATAGGGTTAAATTTACCACTATTGCGTAAATCAGCACCGACAATTCCGCCCACTTCTTGTGGCGGCGCACCCGCGCCAGCCCATTTAAATGGGACAACGCCAATTGGCTGAGCTGAGTTAACACCTTCAGTAATCTCAATACGGATCTCTGCCTGAGCAACAGTAGCCCATAGCATTAAGAACCCGAGAACTATTTTAAACGCATGCTTCATCCTAATCTCCCTTACTGCGATATTCACCACCGCAATAATTCGCTGAATTTTAACAAAGGTATACTAACAAAACTAGATAGCACACAAACTATTTATTACATTGCCTCAAAATTTACAATACAGACTGCTCTTAGTTGTTGAAAATCAAGGCTTAAATACCAATGTGCTACCCGATTTATTAAACGTATCATAGACCTCTCTGCTAGGTGGTTTTGGCATAGTCGCAAGTTTTGCTGCTCTCATTGCCGCCTCACATAACGCGGGATCATTTGCTGGATTATTTTTCGGTGAAATATTCACCAATAATCCATCTGGTGCTAACTTCAATTGCAGTTCACAAGTACGTCCACGATAACTTTCTGAGTCATAGAATTTACTTTGAACAGCAGCCTTAATTTTACCGGCATAGCTATCAACATCAGCATTCGATGCGCCTGATTTTTTACCACCACCGCTACCCGCAGCTGTTTGTCCACCTTGCTTGCTTGGCCCTGATGCAGTTAAATCACCCAGCAAATCATCAACAGATGATGCACTTTTCGCAGCTTCAGCTTTGGCTTTAGCTGCTTTTGCTTTAGCTTCTTTGTCCGCTTTTTCTTTAGCTTCTTTATCTGCCTTAGCCTTAGCTTCTTTGTCAGCTTTCGCTTTAGCATCAGCTTTAGCTTTGGCTTCTTTATCAGCTTTAGCTTTAGCGTCAGCTTCCGCTTTTTCTTTAGCTTCTTTTTCTGCCTTAGCCTTAGCAGCTTCAGCTTCTTTCTTAGCTTGTGCGTCAGCTTTTTCTTTCGCTGCCGCTTGCTCTTTTACGAGTTTTTCTTTTTCAGCTTTGGCTTGAGCAGCAGCTTCTTCCGCTATTTTTTGCTCTTCCTTCGCTTTTTTAGCCGCATCTAAGGCTTGTTTTTTCTGCTCTTCAGCTTGTTTTTGCTGTTGTTCGGTTTCTCGCTGAGTTTGGATCCGTTCTTCTTCAAGTTTTTGCAGACGTTTTTGTTCCTGCTCTTGCTTTTCTCTTAGCTCAGCATCTTGTTTTTGTTGCTGTTCTTTACGTTCTTTAGCTACTTGCTGGGAGCTTTTTTGCTGCTGCTGAGATTGATTATATTGCTCAACAACTGCGCCTGGATCGACCATCACAGCATCAATGACCGTTCCCTCTTCCCCACCGCCGCCAAGTTGGACGACTGTCACTAAAGAGCCTATAACGATCAAAGCAATCAATAAGATGTGCAGCCCAGCTGACATCAATAATGAGCGCTTCAAATCATCTTGTTTCTCTTTTGTCTTTCCCACTCTGGTTTCCAAAAAAAGAATCGATTCTTTTCAACTATATCCGCGCCACTCTCAAAGTGGCGTCAGCAAATTAAATAGGTTGAGTCATCAAACCAACAGATTTGATCCCGGCACCATGTAACATGTTCAGCGCCTTAATGACTTCGTCATAAGGAACTTCTTTCGCACCACCAATTAGGAAAATCGTTTTCGGATTTTTTTCTAACTGCTCTTTTGCGACTGCTGAAATTTGTTCAGGTGGCAGTAACTCCATGCGCTCACCATCGACCAATAAATTATATTGATCAACACCCGCCACTTCTAAAATGACGGGCGGATTATCACTGGATGAGACGGTTTGGGTATCTGTTGCATCCGGCAAATCAACTTCCACGCTCTGAGAGATAATGGGTGCAGTTGCCATGAAAATCAGCAAAAGCACCAACAATACGTCCAGTAATGGAACAATGTTGATTTCGGATTTTAGCTCACGTCTGCGACTATTGCGCGCCATTCGCTTTTTCTCCCCGTCTTATTTCTTATCAGCAGAGAATGCTTGACGATGCAGGATAGCTAGGAATTCTTCCATAAAGTTATCGTAGCTTTGCTCAAGTTTATTCACACGTAAATTTAAGCGGTTGTACGCCATAACAGCTGGAATTGCAGCAAATAGACCGATTGCTGTTGCGATCAGAGCTTCCGCAATACCCGGAGCAACCATTTGTAATGTTGCTTGTTTTACCGCACCCAGTGCGATAAAAGCATGCATGATCCCCCAAACGGTACCAAACAGACCAATATAAGGGCTAATTGATCCTACGGTACCTAAAAATGGGATATGCGATTCAACGGATTCCAACTCACGATTCATAGAAATGCGCATAGCACGAGATGCACCAGTAACTACCGCATCAGGCGCATGAATATTAGCTTGATGTAAGCGAACAAACTCTTTGAAGCCAGAGTAAAAAATTTGTTCTGCACCACCTAATGCATCACGGCGAGCTTGGCTTTCTTTATATAATCGGGACAGCTCGATACCTGACCAGAATTTATCTTCAAATGCTTCCGCTTCGCGCGTGGCGGCATTTAAAACTTTTGTTCTCTGGATAATAATCGCCCACGATGCAATAGAAAAACCGATCAAAACGAACATAATCAGCTGAACCAATAGGCTCGCTTTTAGGAATAAATCCAAGATATTCATGTCAGTCACTGCTTAAACTCCGCGACAATAGACTTAGGAAGCGCTTTCGGCTTCATTTTAGATGTGTCCACACAAGCAATTAGGGCTGTCGCCCCACAAAGCAAGTTACCTTGCAAATCAACTAACCTTTGCTGAAAGAGTAAAGAAGCGAGTTTTATTACAACGACTTCCGTTTCTACTTCCAGCAGGTCATCTAACCGAGCGCCCTTAATAAAGTCAATGGTCATACTACGGACGACAAAACCAAGGTTCTCAGCGAGTAAACTTTGTTGGTTAATACCTTTATTCCGCAACATTTCTGTTCTTGCCCGCTCAAAAAAAGCCAGATAACGTGCATGATATACAACTCCCCCCGCATCTGTATCTTCATAATACACGCGGACAGGCCAGCGAAATAACATAAAAAAACCACTCCGTCTTAGGTTAAATTAATTAACGGTGTCACTATACGCAAGACAGTGCCGCTTTGGAATCACTTTGCAGGTAAAGATATCAAAAATAATTGCGGGTCGCATGACCCACAATCTGAATTTAGATTAACTAAAGACTTTTACAAGTCCCCAGATAAGAATGATGGCGGCAGGTAATGGGTGGAACAGCACTCGCCACATCAATTTATTGGGTAGGAAACCCACTCCAAAAATGATGGCGCTGCAAGTTGCCCATATCATGAGAAGACCTTGCCAGATTGGAAATGCACTGGTATTGGCTGCAAACAGGGAAGGATCCCACATTACTGCGCCAGCGGTTACTAAAGCTAATATAAGGATAAGGGCCCTTATCGGGCCCTTTCCTAATAGCTGATAGGATTTATCCATCAGCATACTATTTACTCACCATCTTTAGCTGTTTTAGCTTCTTTTGCACTTTCAGAGTGCTCAAGGGCTAATGCTGCAATCACTGCAAAACTACAAGCTAACAGAGTGCCGAGGATCCAGGCGAAATACCACATATGTTATGCTCCTTAATACAGTGAATGCTTGTTGCTTTCGATAAAGTTTTTGTCCAAACGGCCAAACATTTTGTAGTAACACCAAGCGGTGTAACACAGAATAATTGGAACAAAAATGATAGCAACCACAGTCATAACTTGCAGAGTGAACAGGCTAGATGTCGCATCCCACATGGTCAAGCTTGCATTTGGCATGATGCTTGAAGGCATGACGAACGGGAACATTGCAACACCACATGTCAAGATAATGCAAGCGATAGTCAATGATGAGAACAGGAACGCCCAACCATTTTTATCTGCTTTAGTTGCAATCATCGTTAACAGTGGTAATGCCAGACCCAGACCAGGTAAAGCCCACAGGATTGGATACGTATTAAAGTTAGTTAACCATGCACCAGAAACAACTTCTACAGTTTTGTTCAGTGGGTTAGACGGGCTTAATGTATCAATCGTTGAAGTCACAACATAACCATCGATACCCATCACTAACCATACGCCAGCACCAGCAAAAGCAGCTAAAGTGATAAACGCACAGATGTAAGTTGCTTTACGGGTACGTAAGTGCAGTTCGCCAGTTGTACGCATTTGCAGATAAGTTGCACCTTGGGTAACAATCATCATTAAACCGACAACGCCAGCTAACAGACCGTATGGGTTCAGCAGACCAAACAGGTTACCGGTATAAGTCAGATACTGCTGGTTATCGATTTGCAGTGGAACACCCAGTAACAGGTTACCAAACGCAACACCGATAACTAACGGAGGCACGAAACCACCGATGAACAGACCCCAGTCCCACATGCTACGCCATTTTGGGTTCTCCAGTTTAGAACGGTAGTCGAAACCAACCGGACGGAAGAACAATGCAGCTAATACCAAAATCATAGCGACATAGAAGCCAGAGAATGAAGCAGCATAAACCTGAGGCCATGCAGCGAACATCGCACCACCCGCAGTGATTAACCAAACTTGGTTACCATCCCAGTGCGGTGCAACAGCATTAATCATAACGCGGCGTTCAGTATCTGTTTTACCTAAGATAGGTAATAAGAAGCCTACGCCCATGTCAAAGCCATCCGTGACGGCAAATCCAATCAGCAGTACGCCGATAAGGATCCACCACACAAATCGAAGAACTTCATAATCAAACATAAGTGGACTCCTGTTTACTGAACGTCGTGTGCTGAACTATTTTTCTGTTCAAAATGGTAACGACCGGTTTTCAGGCTGCTAGGCCCTTTGCGAGCGAATTTGAACATTAAGAACATTTCGGCAATCAAGAACAGTGTATACAGACCACAGATCAGAGCCATAGAGAAGATCAGGTCTTGTGGGGTTAAGTTAGAGTGTGCGACCGAAACCGGTAACACTTCACCAATTGCCCACGGTTGACGACCATACTCAGCCACGAACCAGCCTGATTCAATAGCAATCCATGGTAATGGAATACCAAACAGAGCCAGACGAAGCAGCAGTTTGCTCTTACCAATACGGTTACGAACAACTGACAGGAATGCCCAACCGATGATTAACAGTAACGCGAAGCCAACTGCAACCATGATACGGAATGCCCAGAACAGTGGTGCAACATTAGGAATACTGTCTTTAACCGCTTTCTGAATTTGTTCTTCTGTCGCATCAACAACGTTTGGTGTGTATTGTTTTAACAGAAGACCATAGCCAAGGTCTTTTTTACTTGCTTCGAATGCAGCACGCAGTTCTGGGCTCTTATCACCAGCTAACAGCTGTTGTAATTGACCATAAGAAACCATACCGTTACGGATACGGACTTCGTGTTGCTTCATCAGATCTTTCAGACCTAATACTGGCGTGTCGATAGAACGCGTTGCAATAATACCCATCGCCCATGGAATTGAGATAGAGAATGTATTCTCTTGTTTCTCATTGCTTGGGAATGCGATTAGGTTAAATGCAGCTGGAGGCGCATGGGTTTCCCACTCTGCTTCAACAGCGGCCAGCTTCGTTTTCTGCACGTCACCCATTTCGTAACCTGATTCATCACCAAGAACGATAACAGAGAGAACAGCAGCCATACCAAAGCTTGCAGCAATTGCAAAAGAGCGCTTAGCGAATGCCAAGTCACGACCTTTAAGCATGTAGTAAGAGCTGATACCCAGAATGAACATGGCACCAGTACAATAACCAGCAGCAACTGTGTGAACGAATTTAACTTGCGCAACTGGGTTCAGGACTAGCTCAGAGAAGCTAACCATTTCCATACGCATTGTTTCGTAGTTGAAGTCTGCAGCGATAGGGTTTTGCATCCAACCGTTCGCAACCAGAATCCACAGCGCAGAGAAGTTAGAACCTAAAGCAACTAACCAAGTCACCGCAAGGTGCTGAGTTTTGCTTAAACGATCCCAACCGAAGAAGAATAAACCAACAAAGGTAGATTCTAAGAAGAATGCCATCAGACCTTCGATTGCCAGAGGCGCACCGAAGATATCTCCAACATAGTGGGCGTAGTATGACCAGTTAGTCCCGAATTGGAACTCCATAGTCAGACCAGTCGCAACACCCAGAGCGAAGTTAATACCAAATAACTTGCCCCAGAACTTAGTCATATCTTTATAAATTTGTTTACCAGACAGCACATATACCGTCTCCATAATCGCAAGCAAAAACGCCATACCGAGCGTTAATGGAACGAACAGGAAGTGATACATCGCAGTTAAGGCAAACTGTAATCGTGACAGTTCGACAATATCAAACATCTTGACTCCTTGCTCCTAGCAGGAAGACACCGACTTGCGGCAACCCAGCTTCCAGTGTTAAACGGGAAAGCCTCTTAACTACCAGCAAAAAATGCCTCAAAACAACAAATAATTAACAAAAGTAAAAGAAAAAACCTACCATAATAATAGTACGCCTATCTTCACATACAATAAACTTCTTTTACGTGATTCAGATTTGAATTCTGAAGTTATATCAATAATTATACCCTTTAATAGAAAAATGAGTATTTGATCGAGCACCAATTTAAGCAATTTGGGCAAATAAAGCTAGTGGTAATAAATTGATTTACGTCAATTTTTTCTCACTTGTTAATTGCTCTCGACCCGATTCAAATAATAGTTAGACAGTTGTTAACTATCTGTTATTTTAATTGATATAGGTTTTTTTACTTTTTTAATAAGATTAAAACAAAATGATAACTTTTGTTTTTCTCAATCTAAAAAAGAATGCTTATTTATAATAGCAGCCCATTTCTAAATTATTACTTTATTTATTAATAAAGATAATTATCGTAAAAAAAGCCCTATATTCAGTTAATCAAAATAATCTAAAAATAAAAAAATTGATCTAATATCAAATTAGACCATTTCCCATTTTGTGCTATTTCATATTCAATAATAAACTTACCCAAAACGTACTATTTATGCTGACTTATTTTGGTATTACTCACTAAAAACCCTACATTTTAAGCTTTTAGTAGAAATTACATGAAATAAGTACAGTTATTAGCCATAAAAAAACCCGTGCTTCCTAGAAAGCACGGGCTTCGTCTCTTACGTGATACGAGCTATAAGCTCATATTGCGCTTATTTGTTTAGCATAGACTTCACAGCATCGCCGATATCAGCCAAGCTACGTACAGTTTTCACGCCAGCGGCTTCTAAAGCAGCAAATTTCTCGTCAGCAGTACCTTTACCACCAGCGATAATTGCACCAGCATGTCCCATACGCTTACCTTTAGGTGCAGTTACACCCGCGATATAGCCAACAACTGGCTTAGTGACGTGCTCTTTGATGTATGCAGCCGCTTCTTCTTCCGCGTTACCACCGATTTCACCGATCATCACGATCGCTTCAGTTTGTGGGTCTTCTTGGAATAATTTCAGGATATCGATAAAGTTTGAACCAGGAATTGGGTCACCACCGATACCAACGCAAGTTGATTGACCTAAACCTGCATCCGTTGTTTGTTTTACCGCTTCATAAGTCAGTGTACCTGAACGTGAAACGATACCAACTTTACCTGGCATATGAATGTGGCCAGGTTGGATACCGATTTTGCACTCGCCCGGAGTGATAACACCTGGACAGTTAGGGCCAATCATACGAACGCCAGCTTCGTCTAATTTCACTTTAACAGTCAGCATATCCAGTGTTGGAATACCTTCTGTGATAGTGATGATCAGTTTGATGCCTGCATCAATCGCTTCAAGGATAGAATCCTTACAAAATGGTGCTGGTACGTAGATAACAGATGCTGTTGCACCGGTTGCTTCTACTGCTTCACGCACAGTGTTAAATACCGGCAAACCTAGGTGAGTTGTACCACCTTTACCTGGCGTTACACCGCCAACCATTTTTGTACCGTAAGCAATAGCTTGTTCGGAGTGGAAAGTACCTTGACCGCCAGTGAATCCTTGGCAAATTACTTTGGTGTTTTTATCGATTAAAATAGACATTATTTAGCCTCCGCCGCTGCTACTGCTTTCTTAGCTGCATCTGTCAGGCTGTTTGCAGCGATAATATTTAAGCCGCTGTCTGCCAGTTTTTTCGCACCTAACTCTGCATTGTTACCTTCTAAACGTACAACTACTGGTACATTCACGCCAACTTCTTCTACTGCACCAATGATGCCGTCTGCAATCAGGTCACAGCGAACGATACCACCAAAAATGTTTACGAATACAGCTTTAACGCTCTTATCCGAAAGAATGATTTTAAACGCTTCAGTTACGCGTTCTTTGGTTGCACCGCCACCAACGTCAAGGAAGTTAGCTGGCGCACCGCCGTGCAGTTTAACGATATCCATGGTACCCATTGCAAGGCCCGCACCGTTAACCATACAGCCGATATTACCATCCAGAGCAACGTAGTTAAGTTCCCACTTAGCCGCTTGAGCTTCACGTGCATCTTCTTGAGATGGATCGTGCATTTCACGCATTTCAGCTTGACGATACAGAGCGTTGCTATCCACGCCTAATTTACCATCTAAGCAAACTAAATCGCCTTCAGTATTGATAACTAATGGGTTAACTTCGATCAGCGCTAAATCACGCTCTAAGAACATGGTTGCTAAGCCCATGAAGATTTTAGCGAATTGGCTAACTTGTTTACCCGTTAAGCCTAATTTGAATGCCAGTTCACGACCTTGATATGGCATTGGGCCAGTCAGCGGATCGATAACGGCTTTGTGGATCAGTTCTGGTGTTTCTTCAGCAACTTTTTCAATTTCAACGCCGCCTTCAGTTGAAGCCATGAATACAACGCGACGTGTACCACGGTCCACGACTGCACCTAAATACAGTTCTTTAGCGATATCAGTCGCGCTTTCAACCAAAATTTGGTTAACCGGCTGACCATTTGCATCAGTTTGGTAAGTAACCAGATTCTTACCTAACCATTTTTCAGCAAATTCACGGATGTCATTGATATCTTTTGTAACTTTTACGCCGCCAGCTTTACCACGTCCACCTGCGTGAACTTGGCATTTGATAACCCATGGACCATTACCGATTTTTTTCGCCGCAGCTACTGCTTCTTCTACTGATGAACAGGCATAACCAGTTGGAGCTGGTAAACCATAGCGTGTAAAAAGCTGTTTTGCCTGATACTCGTGTAAATTCATGATGTTCTATCCATAATTGAGTCTGGAGGAGCGTTTATCGCCCCTTGCAATTGTTACAGATTTAGCAGCCAGCGAACTGGCTGCATCGGTTACCTCAGACCGGACAGGTTGTCCCCCTGCCCTGTTATGTTTCTATACGTCTAGCAGTAAACGAGTTGGATCTTCCAACATATCTTTGATAGCCACTAAGAAGCCAACTGATTCACGACCATCGATTAAACGGTGGTCATAAGACAGCGCTAAATACATCATTGGAAGAATTTCTACCTTACCATTAACTGCCATTGGGCGGTCTTTGATGGCATGCATGCCTAAGATTGCGCTTTGTGGTGGGTTAATGATTGGAGTAGACATCAGAGAACCGAACACACCACCGTTAGTGATAGTGAAGTTACCGCCACTTAAATCTTCAACAGTTAATTTACCGTCGCGACCTTTGACAGCCAGCTCTTTAATATTTTTCTCGATATCAGCCATGCTCATTGCATCCACATCACGCAGAACTGGGGTTACCAGGCCACGCGGTGTTGATACCGCAATACTGATGTCGAAATAGTTATGGTAAACCACGTCCGAACCATCGATAGAAGCGTTCACTTCTGGATAGCGTTTCAGTGCTTCAACCGCCGCCTTAATGTAGAAAGACATAAAGCCTAAACGTACACCGTGACGTTTTTCAAATGCTTCACCGTACTGTGCACGCAGGTCTTTAATAGGCTGCATGTTGATTTCGTTGAAGGTTGTTAACATCGCCGTGCTGTTTTTCGCTTCCAACAGACGCTCTGCAATACGTTTACGCAGGCGAGTCATCGGAACACGTTTTTCACTACGGTGAGCTAATGGTGCTTGAGCTGCAGCTGGTGCTTGAGCCGCAGGTGCCGCAGCTGGTTTAGCTGCTAAATGTTTTTCAACATCTTCACGAGTCAGACGACCGCCAACACCAGTCCCTTTGATATCCGCAGGGTTCAGGTTGTGCTCAGCGACCAGACGACGAATCGCTGGGCTCAGCGCATCATTACTTTCTTCTTCTAAGCTCGCCGTTTGACGTGCTGCTGGTGCAGGTGCTGCTTCTTTAACTTCAGCAGGGATACCTGTGCTATCGCCTAAACGAATGCGACCTAGTAACTGTTTAGATAAAACAGTTGCGCCTTCTTCTTCAATAATGGCTTCCAGAACACCTGCTTCACTTGCAGGAACTTCAAGAACAACTTTGTCTGTTTCGATCTCAACCAGAACTTCGTCACGCTGAACACTGTCACCTGGTTTTTTATGCCATGTGGCAACCGCTGCATCAGCGACGGATTCAGGAAGATCGGGAACAAGAATTTCTACGCTACTCATTTTCTATCCTTTAATTATGCAATGTTCAAAGCGTCATTAACCAGGGCCGCTTGTTGTTCCTGGTGAACGGAGGTATAACCAACTGCTGGAGAAGAAGAAGCTGCTCGACCCGCATAGCGTAAAGTTGCGCCTGCAGGGATAGCTTCATGGAAATTGTGCTGGCTGCAATACCAAGCACCTTGGTTTAGTGGCTCTTCTTGGCACCAAACGAAATCTTTCACATGAGCGTACTGAGCGAATACTTTTTGGATATCTTCGCGTGGGAACGGATACAGCTGTTCAATACGCACGATAGCCACATCTTTTTGCTCTTTCTTACGACGTTGTTCTAATAAATCGTAATAAACTTTACCGGAACACATAACGACGCGTTTCACATCTTTCGGATTAATTTCGTCAATTTCACCGATAACTGGTTGGAATGAACCATTCGCCAGCTCATCCATGCTAGAAACTGCTAATGGATGACGTAACAGTGACTTAGGTGACATAACAATCAGAGGACGACGCATATCGCGCAGTGCTTGACGGCGTAACATGTGATAAACCTGGGCTGGTGTTGATGGCACACACACTTGCATGTTTTGATCTGCACACAGTTGCAGGTAACGCTCTAAACGTGCAGATGAGTGCTCTGGGCCCTGACCTTCATAACCATGAGGCAGTAGCATAACCAGACCACACATACGACCCCATTTTTGCTCACCAGAGCTAATGAATTGGTCGATAACAACTTGCGCACAGTTAGCAAAGTCACCGAACTGAGCTTCCCAAATAGTCAGCGCGCGCGGTTCAGTTGTTGCATAGCCATACTCAAATGCCAATACTGCGTTTTCAGTCAGAACAGAGTCCCAAACGTTGAATACACCTTGGCCGCTATGAACATTTTGCAGAGGTACGTAAACAGAGCCATTAGTTTGGTTGTGAACAACTGCATGACGGTGGAAGAACGTACCACGCCCCGCATCTTCACCAGATAAACGGATTGGAATACCTTCATCAACTAACGTACCGTAAGCCAGAGTTTCTGCCGCACCCCAATCAAGTAATTTTTCGCCTTTCGCCATTTCAGCGCGGTCAGAATAAATTTTCTCAACACGAGATTGCGCAACGATACCTTCAGGGATCGTGCTCAGCTTAGTCGCTAACTCAGTTAAACGTTTAATATCGTAGTTAGATTTGTATTGCTCATTCCACTCATGATTTAAGTACGGTTCCCAAGTGTAAGAATGCAGCCCCATTTCACGATATTCTTCAACAACACAGTCACCACGATCTAACGCGTCACGATACAGGTTAACCATTTCAGTGACTTCATTCGCAGAAACCACGCCAGCTTCGATTAAACGATCTGCGTAGATTTTACGTGGGGTTGGGTGCTGTTTAATTTTTTGGTACATGATTGGCTGAGTTGCACTTGGCTCATCAGCTTCGTTATGTCCATGACGGCGGTAGCACACTAAGTCGATCATCACATCGCGCTTAAAGGTGTTACGGAAATCTAAGGCTAAGCGAGTCACGAATGCAACCGCTTCAGGGTCATCAGCATTAACGTGGAAAATAGGCGCCTGCACCATTTTCACGATATCAGTACAGTATTCTGTTGAACGCGTGTCTTTCGGGTTTGAGGTTGTGAAACCAACTTGGTTGTTGATAACGATACGCATGGTACCGCCAACTTCATAACCACGAGCCTGAGACATGTTCAGGGTTTCTTGTACAACACCTTGACCAGTTACTGCTGAGTCACCGTGAATGGTGATTGGCAGAACCATATTACTACGACCTTCGTCCAGACGGTCACGGCGAGCACGTACAGAACCGATAACCACTGGGCTTACGATTTCTAAGTGTGATGGGTTAAATGCCAGTGCTAAGTGAACACGGGAACCCGCCGTTTCGAAATCAGAAGAGAAACCTTGGTGATATTTAACGTCACCTGCGCTTGAATGGTCTTTATGCTTACCAGCAAATTCATCAAATAATTCGGCTGGTTTTTTACCCAGAATGTTGATCAGGACGTTTAGGCGGCCACGGTGCGCCATACCAAGCACCACTTCACGAGTGTCTTGTTTGCCTGCATGATGGATAAGATCCTTCAGCATTGGGATCAGTGCATCGCCACCTTCTAAAGAGAAACGTTTTGCACCTGGGAATTTTGCACCAAGGTAACGCTCAAGACCTTCTGCTGCTGTTAATTCAGCTAAGAAGCGACGTTTTTCTTCTTTAGAAAATTGCTGCGCAACATTCACAGACTCTAAACGTTGTTGGATCCAACGTTTTTCTTCTGTGTTAGTAATGTGCATATATTCCGCACCAATGGAACCGCAATAGATGCGTTTCAGGTGGTCATATAGTTCGCTGAGTTTCATGGTTTCTTTGCCAATTGCAAATGAACCCACGTTGAAAGTTTCGTCGAAATCTTCTTTGGTTAGGTTATGGAATGTAGGGTCCAGATCTGGAACGGCTTCGCGTTTCCAAAGTCCTAACGGGTCGAGATTTGCATTTTGATGTCCGCGGAAGCGGAAGGCATTGATGAGCTGCAAAACTTTAACTTGTTTTGCGTCGATCGTTGGATCGCTAACAGAGGTGTGGTAACGGGTAGAATCTTTTGCTAAGCGACGGAAGTAGTCTCGTGCTTGCGAATGTAATTGCTCACCGCTATTACCCGCTCCAGGTAGTTGCTGGAAGATTTCTCTCCATTCGACATCTACGGAATTAGGGTCAGTCAGATAATCTTCATAGAGCTGTTCTATATAAGACTGGTTCGCGCCTGCCAGAAAGCTTGAATCCAGCCAGTCCTTCATTACGCCGTTCTGCATTGTGATCCCTTAAGCTTTATAAGCTTTAGTTTTCGCCGTGGTTAACTAATCGCCGCATTTAAGCGACCTCGATAAAGGTTCTCTTGGACGTGCTTTTTGCATGTTCTCACTTTGGGAGTCCCTCTTATCAATTAAGGGTTTCCCTTTTAAGGAACCTTTAAAAACTGTCTACGGTTTTTAAAGGTTCCTTGCTTTCGCAAGTGTCTTCATCTTGTTTTGCAGTTGGCTTTTTACTTTCACTTTTTGACTTTTTACTTTACGTTTCAGTGATTCAATTTAAGACTTATACTTACTTTACGCTTATTTTTTACTTTAAGTACGTATTTTGTGCTATCCAAATTTAGCCTACGGCACCTAAGCGCCGCAGGCTGTATCGATTTAGGCGCTATGTTTCAATAACATAGACTTAATGTGACCGATAGCTTTCGTTGGATTTAGTCCTTTAGGGCATACATTGACACAATTCATGATGCTATGACAGCGGAAAACACTAAAAGCGTCGTTCAGATCATCTAATCGTGAATCTGTTTCAGTATCGCGACTGTCAATTAAGAATCTATAGGCAGCGAGCAGACCTGCAGGACCGATAAATTTGTCCGGATTCCACCAGAAAGATGGGCATGAAGTTGAACAGCATGCACACAGAATACACTCGTAAAGACCATCAAGTTTTTCACGTTGTTCTGGTAGCTGTAAGTTTTCGCGCGCCGGCGGATTCTTATTATCATTAAGAAGATACGGACGAATTTTTTCGTATTGAGTATAAAATTGCGTCATGTCGATGATCAGGTCACGAATCACTGGCAGACCGGGCAATGGACGGATCACAATTTTTTTACCACTACGGGTTAAAGCAGACAATGGCGTAATACAAGCCAGTCCGTTTTTACCGTTCATGTTCAGACCATCAGAACCACATACACCTTCACGGCAAGAACGACGGAATGAGAGTGTTGGATCTTGTTCTTTTAACTGAATTAACGCATCCAGCAGCATCATGTCACGCCCTTCTTTCACTTCAAGGGTGTAATCTTGCATACGTGGCGCATTGTCTACATCAGGATTGTAGCGATAAATCGAAAATTCTAGTTTCATAGTTTATTTCTCCGCAACTGGATTAACACCACGCATTAATAAGTACGAATCTTCGGTGGGAAGGCTTCACGCAACTTAGGTTGCATGTTCACTTCACGACGAGTCATCGTTTCAGATTGCGGTAGATATAATGAGTGACATAACCAATTTGCATCATCACGATCTGGGAAGTCAAAGCGACTGTGAGCACCACGGCTCTCTGTACGGAAGTTTGCAGCTTGTGCAGTTGCATAAGCAGTTTCCATCAGGTTATCCAGCTCTAAACATTCGATACGTTGGGTATTGAACTCAGTTGAAGTGTCATCCAGACGCGCATTTTTCAGACGTTCACGGATTTCTTTCAGTTCTTCTAAGCCCTTCGCCATTGCATCCCCTTCACGGAATACGGAGAAGTTGTTCTGCATACAAGATTGCAGCGCTTTACGGATATCAGTTGGATCTTCACCCGTACGCGCATTTTCCCAACGATTGAAACGAGCCATTGCTGCATCGATGTCTGATTCAGACGCATCACGCATTGTACCTTGTTCCATGATGGATTCATTTAAGTGTAAGCCAGCAGAACGACCAAAAACTACGAGGTCAAGTAGGGAGTTACCACCTAAACGGTTAGCGCCGTGTACAGATACACAAGCAATCTCACCCACAGCAAACAGACCCGGAATCACTTCGTCTTCGCCTTTTTCGTTATAGCGAATTGCTTGACCCGTCACTTTAGTTGGAATACCACCCATCATATAGTGACAAGTTGGGATAACTGGGATTGGCTCTTTAACTGGGTCAACGTGAGCAAAAGTACGAGATAATTCAAGGATACCCGGTAAGCGAGATTCCAGAACATCTTTTCCTAAGTGGTCCAGTTTCAGTTTCGCGTGTGGACCCCATGGGCCATCACAACCACGACCCTCACGAATTTCAATCATGATTGAACGTGCAACAACATCACGACCAGCAAGGTCTTTCGCGTTTGGTGCATAACGTTCCATGAAACGCTCGCCATCTTTATTCAGCAGGTAACCACCTTCACCACGACAGCCTTCTGTGACCAGAACACCTGCGCCAGCGATACCCGTTGGGTGGAACTGCCACATTTCCATATCTTGTAATGGAACGCCAGCACGTACGGCCATACCAACACCGTCACCCGTATTGATGTGTGCGTTAGTGGTGGATTGGTAAATACGACCTGCACCGCCAGTTGCTAAGATGGTTGCTTTCGCTTTGAAGTAAACCAGCTCGCCCGTTTCCATACAGATTGCAGTACAACCTACGATATCGCCATCTTGGTTTTTCACTAAATCCAGTGCATACCATTCAGAGAAAATCGTAGTGTGGTTTTTTAAGTTTTGCTGATACAAAGTATGTAACAGTGCGTGACCAGTACGGTCAGCTGCCGCAGCAGTACGTGCCGCTTGCTCGCCACCGAAATTCTTAGACTGACCACCGAATGGACGTTGATAAATACGTCCATCATCAAGGCGAGAGAAAGGCAATCCCATATGTTCTAATTCAAGGATAGCTTCCGGTCCTGTTTTACACATGTATTCGATAGCGTCTTGGTCACCGATATAGTCGGAACCTTTAACGGTGTCGTACATGTGCCATTCCCAGTTGTCAGGGTGTGTGTTACCAAGTGCAACAGTGATACCACCTTGCGCTGACACAGTATGAGAACGAGTTGGAAAAACTTTAGATAACAAAGCACAAGATAGGCCTTGTTGAGAAATTTGTAGTGCTGCGCGCATACCTGCACCGCCCGCACCGATAACGATAGCGTCAAACTCTCTGATTGGCAGATTCATTTTATGCACCCCACACAACAATTGTTCCGTAAATTAAGTAAGCCAGTAAACCAACCACGATGGCCAGTTGCAGCACTAAGCGAATCGCCAGCGGCTTAACATAGTCAGTCAGTACTTGCCACATACCAATCCAGGCATGCACAAGAATTGAGAACAATGTGAGGATGGTGAATACTTTGGTCACAGAGGAGGCAAAGAAGCCACGCCATACTTCATAGGTAATATCATTAATTGCTACGAAGCCAACAATGTAGAGTACGTAGAGGACGATAACGATCGCCGAACCACGGATTAGCAGCCAGTCCTGGATACCAGTACGGCCTAAAGCTGATGCATTACTTACCATACTAAGATCCCCGCCAGAATTGCCAGAATTACAGTAATTACGAATGTAATTTTTGCGGATGAGTTGCCCGCAGCAAGGGTTTCATCAACACAACCGAAATCCATCAGCATATGACGAATACCACCACAAATGTGGTACGCCAGCGCTGTTAAGATCCCCCAAAGAATGAACTTGGCAAAAAAGCCAGTCATTATTTCAGACGCGTATTGAAAACCTTCTGGAGAGGAGAGAGAAGTCCCTAGCAACCAAAGCAGAATACCAACTGCGATGAGAGTAATGACGCCAGAGACACGGTGCAAGATCGACGATATTGCAGTAATCGGAAAGTGAATCGTCTGCAAATCAAGGTTGACAGGTCTTTGTTTTTTCACAATTTTGCCCACACAGCTCTTTATTATTTTCCATCCTCCGGACCTGGGGTGGAAATCAGACAGCGACAGGGGTACAAAATGCAACTTAACACAAACTTTAATCCATCATGTTTGAATAAAGTTGCATACTGATCACGCTGGGAACTCCTACTCAGGGTAATCCGGAGACCTGGCGCCAGTATAAAGTCTTCACATTGCTATTACAATTCCCACACAAAAGGTTTGGAGACATTTAGCCCGAACAGTGAGAAGGATCACGATTTAAACATTTTATATAAATGTGCTTATCTTATTTGACAATGATTCAACATTTATCTTACATATATGCCTGACAGATTTATCTGAATACGTTACGGATGACCCAGAGTCGTGTAGTAATGTGAATGAGTATGCAAGTATAAACAAAAGTTATGAAAGTTGTTTCCCTTACCACAAATAATGATATTGTAGAGAAAACAACAAAAAAAGAACATAACGCCCTATACACTCGCAAACAACCTAACCACATTGTTATCGGTATTGATATTGGTTGCCGGATTTCAAGGTTTTATGTGATATCCCGCTGATTTTCTCAACACACCGATAGAACAATGCTCAAAGACGCAGTATAACGCTGAGTTCTGGGTTGTTGAGTGTGGATTATCAAGCGCTAAGGAGACCGTAAATGGCTGATAACAAAGCTAAGATAATGACTGGAAGTAAAGGTGATTTCGAACTAGACATCCTAAGCCCAACCATTGGCCAAGATGTTATCGATGTACGAGCTTTAGGTTCTAAAGGGTTCTTCACATACGACCCCGGTTTTACTTCTACCGCATCCTGTGAGTCAAAAATTACCTATATCGATGGTGATAAAGGCGTTCTACTCCACCGTGGTTTCCCAATTGATCAACTCGCCACTCAAGCCTCATACCTTGAAGTCTGTTATATCCTGTTATACGGCGAAGCACCAACCCAAGAACAGTACAATACATTTAAAAATACGGTGACCCGCCACACCATGATCCATGAGCAAATCACTCGTATGCTTAATGGATTCCGTCGTGACTCTCACCCAATGGCAGTTCTGTGTGGGGTAACAGGTGCTCTAGCAGCATTCTACCACGATGCATTAGACGTTAATAACCCTCGCCACCGTGAAATCACCGCTTACCGTCTGCTGTCTAAAATGCCGACCGTTGCAGCGATGTGTTATAAATACTCTATTGGTCAACCTTTTGTTTATCCTCGTAATGATTTATCTTACGCGGGTAACTTCTTGCACATGATGTTCTCTACACCATGTGAAGAATATGTGGTTAACCCAGTACTTGAGCGCGCAATGGACCGTATTTTGATCCTACACGCTGACCACGAACAAAACGCATCAACCTCAACAGTCCGTACCGCTGGTTCTTCCGGTGCTAACCCATTTGCGTGTATTGCAGCAGGTATCGCGTCTCTGTGGGGACCTGCTCATGGTGGCGCTAACGAAGCATGCCTACGTATGCTTGAAGAGATTCAAACTGTTGAGCACATCCCAGCATTTATCGAACGTGCAAAAGATAAAAACGACTCTTTCCGCTTAATGGGCTTCGGTCACCGTGTTTATAAAAACCATGACCCACGCGCTACCGTTATGCGTGAAACTTGCCATGAAGTACTGAACGAGCTGGGTTTAAATGATAGCCTGCTTGAAGTGGCCATGGAATTAGAACGTATCGCACTGAACGACCCGTACTTCATTGAGAAGAAACTGTACCCTAACGTTGACTTCTACTCAGGTATCATCCTGAAAGCAATGGGGATTCCATCTTCAATGTTTACTGTTATCTTCGCGATTGCACGTACCATTGGTTGGATTGCACATTGGAACGAAATGCACGATGAAGGTCTGAAAATTGCGCGTCCTCGCCAACTGTATACTGGCTACGACAGACGTGAATTCAGTTCTGAGTTAGACAAAAAATAATTTAACTCACTCATCACTAAAGCCTCGAAGATTCGGGGCTTTTAAATGTCTAACATTCTATATTTATTCTATTTTTTTAGTCTTGATTCACCGCTGTATTCCCGCGGTGTCATCCCGCTCATTTTGCGGAAAAAACTAATAAATGCGCTGTCACTGGCTAAACCTAACTCTTGAGTAATAAATCCATAGCTTTTCTCCTGTGCTAATAACTCTATCCCTTTGATAAACCGCCATTGTTGTCGCCACGCCTGATAACTCATTCCTGTCTCTTTTAGAAAAACTCGAGTAATCGTTTTCTCACTGGCACCAACCGTTTGAGCTAATTGATTTAGAGGCGGAGGAAGTCGCTCTAGGTCAAGGGACTTAAAACGCCGGTCTTGAGGTAAAGAAAGTAGCGTAGGTTCCTTTGTTGCACATTGTAATTCATCAATAAAAACAGGAAGTAACCTTGCTAGTCTCCCTTCTCGCCAGTCACTCTCAAAAGGCGCCACCGCGATGCGTTCCAACAGTTCTCGAAGCAAAGGAGAGATACTTAAAATAGACACCTGATCAGAGATTTGCTCTGCATATTCTTGGCTTAGGTAAACAGACCGATACCCTACCGAAGCTCGCATTTGTGCTCGATGCTGTGTAAATGGTGGGATCCACGCGACTCTCCCTGGCGGTAGTAACGAAATTTCATTCTGTAAGCTAATGCGAATACAGCCTTGTTGTGTAAATAATAACTGCCCCATTTCATGGGTATGCGCTCCTGAATCATGTTGCCCCATTTGGGCTGCAATCCCCAATACGGGGGTATCATACCAGTGAGTTTGAAACTCATCCGTCTGTAATAACCACGCCATAAATGTCTCTTTTTTGATATTTATTGTCTTTATTATCGTAATAAGACAAATAAAAAGCCACTAAACTTTGCGCCATTCCACACACATTGAAAATAAATAGGTAAATCAATATGGAGCGCGTACTTTCATTATCTTTAGCAATAGCGCTGATGATGTTTCCGCAAATTGTCGAAACCCTATATAGCCCTGCGTTAACAGATATTGCGGCTGCATTTCAGGTGAATGCCGAGCAAGCCTCTCAAACACTTTCGCTGTATTTCTTTTCTTTCGCTTTTGGTGTCGTATTTTGGGGCAGAATGTGTGATGTGATTGGTCGTCGTCCCACTATTTTGCTTGGGTTATTTCTGTATGGAATTGCCTCTGTAAGCACACTTTTTGTCTCACATTTCTATGGGTTACTGTTACTGCGTATGTTATCTGCGTTTGGCGCTGCGGTAGGTTCTATTGGCACACAAACCATGATGCGTGACAGTTTTCAAGGTCATACGTTAGCCAAAGTTTTCTCTGTGATGGGTATCGCCTTAGCGATAAGCCCCGCTCTTGGGATGATTTTCGGTGCCAGCTTAGTTTGGCTAGGTAGTTACCGAGCCGTTTTTATGGGTTTGGCTCTTTTAGCCGCCATACTTTTGTTATGGTCATGTTATAAGCTTCCTGAGACCAAACCACAGAACGTGATCAAAACCCCATTTTTAACCACGTTTTTACACATGTTAGGGGATAAACGAATTTTCCAAAATGTGATGTTGATTGCATTTTTCAACATTAATTTATTCAGTTACTATCAGCTTGGACCTTTCATTTTTGAGCAATTAGCGTTCAACCAACAACAATTTGGTCTAACTGGAATTCTGTTAGCGTTTGGTGTTGGTCTCGGTTCGCTGATCAATCGCACATTATTGACGAAAAAGTGGTCACCCGAAAAGCTCGTTAAACTGGCAAGTGGCGTTTCTTTAATCAGCGGCGGCTTAGTTTATCTATTACAAGGTCATATTGGGTTTGTGCTACCAATAATGGGCATTGTGGTGGGATATGGGATCGCAATCCCGAATATTTTGGCGCACGCTCTGGATCATTATCAAGACAGAAAAGGCACCGCCGGCGCAATTTTAGGTTTGTTTTACTATTTAGGATTAGCTCTCGGATTAATGGCCGCCGGCGAGGTTCAAAACCTAGGATTAGTGCTTATCACTTCAAGCTTAATTCTGGTTTTAGTGGCTTTAAAATACCGGACTTAAATCAAACTTAAATTTGATATTTAACGGAAAAAAATCAAATTATCTTTATTACATAGCTATTTTCTAAATAGTTCGCGTTGTAGCTAGGCGGCAAATGAGCTAATCCCTAGGAGCATACAAAAGTATGTGACTAGGGTTAGTGAGTGAAGCCAACAACGCTACAGCGCGAAATATGACGAAAAAAATTAGGCGGGGTTATCGATATCGATGAAGGTAGCATTTACCTCATGATTATCATTCAACCACTCCGTCAACGCCTTAATCCCATAACGCTCTGTTGCGTGGTGCCCTGCGCTGTAGAAATGGATTCCCATTTCTCTTGCGATATGAATAGTTTGTTCTGACACTTCCCCTGTCACGAAGGCATCTACACCAAACTCCGCCGCTTGCATAATAAAGCCCTGACCACCGCCAGTACACCATGCAATTTGACGAATTTCTTCTTTGGCGTTGTCGCCACAATGCAATACTTTGCGCCCTAAGCGTGTTTCTAAACGTTGGGTTAATTCCGCTGGGGTAATGGGTTGGTCGAAAAAGCCAAATGGCATCAGTGGCTCAATGTTGCCATTGACTTGCACGCCCATAATATGAGCCAGTTGCACATTGTTGCCTAATACTGGGTGAGCATCTAATGGTAGGTGATAACCGTACAGGTTAATGTCATTCGCCAGTAACGTTTTTAGGCGATTTCTTTTCATGCCTTTGATAATGGCCGGTTCGTTTTTCCAAAAGTAGCCATGATGCACAATCACAGCATCGGCATTGAGTCTGACCGCTTCATCCAATAATGCTTGGCAAGCCGTCACGCCTGTCACGATTTTTTTAACGTGGGGACGACCCTCTACTTGTAATCCATTTGGAGCATAGTCTTGGATTTCACTGACTTTCAGCTCGTCGTTAATCAGTTCTTCTAACTTAAAATTATGCATAATCGTGTCCTTTACCTACTGAATTCCTACATATTCGTATTCAATTAGCATAAACGTAAATGACATTTTTTTCTGCTGTATTTATTGGCAAACTCACACAAGCTGAAGAATTCAGTTAAATTTGAAAGAGAGAGAATTAAACAAAAGGCTCCCCACTGAGAGCCTTTTTTAGTTTACAGAATTGCGACTATTTTTAGTCTTTCTTAGATTTATTCGCAAAGAAAATATCAGATTGAATATCTTCAGTTCGAATAGTGAAAAGTTGGTTAGTTAAATCCTCAGTTAACTTCTCGGCGCTTGCCATCACATCCAAATTAAACTTGTTGAGCATTTTATTGGCGGCGGCTTTATCTGTTTTCGCCATTTTTAAGTAATTCACTTCCATGGCTTTTTGCTCTAACGCCGTTTTCGCTTCCCACTCTTGATAGGCTTTTTTAACAATAGGCGCCAATTTAGGGTAGTCCGTCATCACTAATGTTTGTAACTTACGGTATTTCCAATAAATAGAATCGCTGTCTGCCTTGTCTGTCCCAATACCATAATGTTTTGGATAAGCTTCTAACCCACTATAGAAAGGAACAAACGCGGTCAAATCAGCCATTCCTAGACCAACATATGTCACTTCACCAATTTCTTGCGGTAGCTCCGGACGTACTTGCATCACATGAGCCTCGTAGGTTCTAAAGACACTGATTGGTCGCCATGGCTCTTTTCCATTTAAGCCGTTGGTATACGGATCATGCTCCGTGCCTTCAAAGTGATTACGTAGCATGGCTTTCGCTTCTTCGACAGACACTTTTTTCTCTGGAGTTAAGAAAGGCGCAAAATTTCGACCATCTGCAATATCTTGTTTTAACGACGGATTAAACTGCTGCTGAATGATCCAAACTCGTGGGTCGTTATAATCACGATCACGCTCATCATCACGCGTATAGGCTTTAGAGAAATTGAATGCGCCATCTTTAGCAGGGTTGTATAAACCCTTTTCTACTGCAAATTCAACGAGGTTTTTAGAACCAAGCATATCGGGATTATTCACCTCAAATGCTTGTAAACGCCCCTGATTACCCGTTGCAAAATATTTATCTTTTGCAATTTTTTGAGCCATCCATTGATGCCCCGTCCCTGTTTCTAAATACCACAATTCATTTTTATCGACGACAGCAACACCAAAACCTTCACCAGCACCTTGGGTTTCAATAATATTACCTAAAAGCTCCACCGCTTCACGGGCTGTTTTTGCACGAGAAAGAAGTACATCTGGAATATCATCTTCGGTAATTCCCGTTTCTTCAACATAGGGATCAAACGCTAATGCTTTAGTAGAAGCAAATATAGATTCGGTACCACTAACTCCTACACCTAATTCATTAAATCCAGTTGCACCATGTAATTGTGTTTTCCAATTTGGCACAGTTGTATATCGTAATGAATTTTTTGGTAATGGGTAGGTGAAATTATTAGCACCATTATGTTCTTTTGTACTGTATATTCCGGATTGATTTTTCTTTGCTGGATGTATTACAAAATGCTGAGCCTTTAATGCACTGCTGTCAGCGCTTCTCGCGATAATTAGCGAGCCATCATTCGTGGCTTCACTGCCTGCAAGTAGCGTGGTACAGGCCAACCCCGATGATATTAATGCGATATTAATTGACAATGCGATAACACATTTTTTAAATAGAATCATGATATTCCTCATTTGCTATTTATAATTAAATATCTTTTGGATTTTAATAAAATAAAATCTAATTTTATTGGGAATGGATATTAGCAATGAGACAAAGACAATTACCGTGATTCACTTCTCAGTGTCAAATAAGTTAATTTATTTAAATTTCAAATTAAATAACATGGCTTTAATTTAAATAACATTGAAGTATAGGAATTAATTATTATGATTTTTATATAAAAAAATCCCCACAATTAAATTATTGTAGGGATATCTTTTTAGTGAATTGAATCACTGATTAACGATGGCTTTCCATCGTCATTTCCGAGCTAGCCAACCATACAGGTTTATCGCTCGTTTTAGCCCAGACTTTATGCAGGTAGCTATAAAATCTTGCTCTTTTTGGGTAAAAAACCATAACCGGAAACGCAATAATGCCAGCTGTTACAGCAGCAGTGCGGCGTAAAAGTACCTGATTACGGGAATATTCTTGATATGTGGACATCGATATCCTCCTTCAGTAGCCACTTAATTTTGCCGATTCCAGTCTTGCTCTTTACTTCTATTTCACTTAATTCACATTTAACTCAATTCGCATTGAACGCAAATCATCAAAGAGGCACTAAAATCGAACACCAAGGTTAATCTTCATTAACGGAATCTATAATAGCGCAATTTGTGTAATTAAACCACTCATCTGACCACTTAAATATAAAATAAATTAACTTTTTGACTCAGTTTCGTTGCTTTATTACAAAATGTAGCAAGATACCGTATGAAACAAACAAATAAATTACATTTAATTAACACACTATACTTAGAGAATCCCTCTATCATCACGAGGCGATTTTAATTGGGCATTTTTATACTATTTTTACACCCCACCTTGTTTTTTTATCAGCTTCTTTACAAGCAAATGCCTAACCTAGCGCAATGGAAATAATAAGGAGATAACAATGTCACTACTTTCCATTTCTGGGGCAGTTCTTGTTGTTGTACTGCTGGTTTATCTGATTTATGCCCTGCTCAACGCGGAGAATTTCTGATATGGCCACCTATGCGTTTTTATTGATCGCCAGTTTTTTACTGGTTCTGATGCTGTTAGCAAAACCACTCGGCAACTTTATTGCTTATCTGATTGATGGTGATATGCCGCGTGCTATTGCCAAAAGTGAATCCGTATTTTGGCGATTAAGCGGCATCAAACAAGTGGGGCGCGATCTCCCTGAGATGAATTACTGGCAATATGCCATCGCCATTTTGCTATTTAACCTGCTAGGTTTTGGCTTACTATTCGTCATTTTAATGTGCCAAGGCTCGTTACCACTCAACCCTCAGCATTATCCGGGAATGAGCTGGGACTTAGCTTTTAATACAGCAATTAGTTTTGTTGCCAATACCAACTGGCAATCTTATAGCGGGGAAAATACCCTAAGCTATCTGAGCCAAATGGTCGGGTTAACCGTACAGAACTTCCTTTCGGCAGCGACAGGGATAGCCGTCGTGTTTGCACTTATCCGTGCATTTTCACGCCACGGTAGCAAAACGATTGGTAATGCTTGGGTTGATTTAGCGCGTATCACGCTGTATCTCCTGCTGCCATTAGCCATTATTTTTGCGTTATTCTTTGTCAGCCAAGGGGTTATTCAAAACTTCTCCCCTTATGTTTTGAGTAACAACCTTGATAGTGCGCCGCAACTGTTACCAATGGGGCCTGTTGCCTCCCAAGAAGCCATCAAATTATTAGGGACCAATGGTGGCGGATTCTTTGGGGCTAACTCATCTCACCCATTTGAAAACCCAACGGCATTAAGCAACTTTGTTCAAATGCTGGCTATCTTCCTTATTCCAACGGCACTTTGCTTTGCTTTTGGTCGTACCGTTTGTGATAACAAGCAAGGTCACGCCCTGTTATGGGCAATGGCGATTATTTTCGTGATTGCCGCCGCCGTTGTGATCCATGAAGAATATGTCGGCAACCCATTCTTAGGGGAGCTACACGCTAGCAGCACAGCCAACCTTGAAGGAAAAGAAAGCCGCTTTGGCACATTAGGATCTGCGTTATACGCCGTCGTCACCACCGCGGCATCTTGTGGTGCTGTGAACTCAATGCACGATTCTTACACTGCATTAGGTGGCATGGTTCCTATGTGGCTGATGCAAATTGGTGAAGTTGTCTTTGGTGGAGTCGGTTCAGGTTTATACGGCATGTTGCTGTTTGTTTTACTTGCCGTGTTCTTAGCGGGATTGATGATTGGTCGTACTCCTGAATACCTCGGTAAAAAAATCGAAGTACGTGAAATGAAAATGGTGGCACTGGCAATTCTTGTTACGCCAACTTTAGTGCTACTTGGTACCACTATTTCACTGATGACCGAAGCAGGACGTGCCGGCATTCTTAACCCTGGCGCTCACGGATTTAGCGAAGTGTTATACGCTTTCTCATCCGCAGCCAACAACAACGGCAGTGCATTTGCAGGATTAAGCGCGAACACGCCGTATTACAACGTGATGCTGGCATTAGCCATGTTCCTCGGACGTTTCGGTGTGATTTTCCCTGTATTAGCTATCGCAGGCTCTATGGCAGTGAAAAAACCACAAGCGGCTAGCCTTGCGACATTGCCGACACACGGTCCACTGTTTATCGGTTTATTAATCATGACTGTTCTTCTCATTGGTGCGCTGACTTTTGTCCCTGCGCTTGCGTTAGGGCCAATCGCGGAACATCTGCAAATTTGGTTAGCGGCATAATGAGGGTGAAAAAATGAAAAATCAAAAAACACAATTATTTGATAGCAAACTGGTTCGCCAATCGACAATTGATGCCATTAAAAAACTGACACCACAAGCACAATGGCGTAACCCAGTCATGTTCGTGGTTTACATCGGCAGTATTATTACGACTTTATTATGGATAGCGATGGTCGCTGGCTATAGTGAAGGCAATGCTTGGTTTAGTGGCATGGTCACTTTATGGCTATGGTTTACGGTGCTGTTTGCCAACTTTGCAGAAGCTTTAGCGGAAGGTCGTAGTAAGGCTCAAGCTCAGAGTTTAAAAGGCGTCAAACAGCAAAGCCGTGCCACTAAACTGGCGACTGCCTCTCTTGATGCGCCACAAGAAATGGTCAGTTCAGACCAACTACGCAAAGGCGATATCGTCCTGATCCGCGCAGGGGAAACCATCCCTTGTGATGGTGAAGTGATTGAAGGCGGCGCATCAGTGGATGAAAGTGCCATTACAGGTGAATCCGCGCCGGTGATCCGTGAATCCGGTGGCGATTTTTCATCAGTCACAGGAGGAACCCGCGTACTTTCTGACTGGCTGATCGTCGAATGTACGGTTAACCCGGGGGAAACATTCTTAGACCGCATGATCTCCATGGTGGAAGGCGCGCAACGCCGTAAAACTCCCAATGAAATCGCGCTCACTATCTTATTAACCGCACTGACCATTATCTTTGTTTTAGTCTGTGCAACATTGTATCCATTCACCTTGTTTGCTACAGAATACGCAGGTGCAGGTGGCGCAGTGTCTATCATTGTACTGATTGCCCTGCTGATCTGTTTGATCCCTACCACCATTGGCGGGCTACTGTCTTCCATTGGGGTTGCTGGCATGAGCCGCATGCTGGGCGCTAACGTGATTGCCACCAGCGGGCGCGCTGTGGAAGCAGCGGGAGACGTTGACGTCCTGTTACTGGACAAAACGGGGACCATCACCCTCGGAAACCGTCAAGCCTCTGAGTTTTTACCGTTAAGTGGAGTTTCGGAGCAACAATTAGCGGATGCTGCTCAACTCTCGTCTCTGGCAGATGAAACCCCTGAAGGGCGCAGTATTGTGGTGCTTGCAAAACAGAAATTCAATTTACGCGAGCGTGATATTCACGCCATGAACGCCACCTTTGTGCCCTTCTCTGCGATGACGCGCATGAGCGGTGTAAACGTCGGCGAACGCATGATCCGCAAAGGTTCTGCTGACGCTATTCGCCGCTATGTAGAAGCTAACCACGGCAAATTCCCAGTAGAAGCCGACAAACTTGTTGAACAAGTGGCGCAGACAGGGGGAACACCGTTAGTGGTGGTTGATAGCCAAACGGTGCTCGGCGTGGTGGCGCTCAAAGACATCGTCAAAGGCGGCATGAAAGAGCGTTTTGCACAAATGCGTGCGATGGGGATCAAAACTGTGATGATCACGGGGGATAACCACCTAACCGCAGCGGCAATCGCGGCAGAAGCAGGCGTGGATGATTTCTTAGCTGAAGCCACCCCCGAAGCAAAACTTGCGTTAATCCGCCAATATCAATCGGAAGGTCGCTTAGTCGCCATGACAGGAGACGGCACCAACGATGCCCCTGCATTAGCACAAGCAGATGTAGCGGTTGCCATGAACTCGGGTACGCAAGCGGCGAAAGAAGCCGGTAACATGGTGGATTTAGATTCCAACCCAACCAAGCTGATTGAAGTGGTGCATATTGGTAAACAAATGCTGATGACTCGCGGCTCATTGACCACATTCAGTATTGCCAACGATATTGCCAAATACTTCGCGATTATTCCGGCCTGTTTTGCGGTCACATGGCCGCAGCTCAATGCCTTGAATATTATGCATTTGCACTCACCTGCATCGGCATTGCTGTCGGCGGTTATTTTTAATGCCTTGATTATCGTGTTCTTAATTCCACTGGCATTAAAAGGGGTAAATTATCGCCCAATGAGTTCTCAATCACTTTTACAGCGTAACTTGAGCCTGTATGGGTTAGGCGGATTGATTGTCCCATTTGTGGGGATCAAACTTATCGATATGTTCATCAGCTTGTTTGGTATTTAAGGAGCCTATTATGAGCATGTTTCGTTCTTCATTGATGATTTTAGTTCTGTTAACGCTGGTAACTGGGATTGCTTATCCGCTACTCGTGACGGGGCTTGCTAATGTCATTTTTCCAACTCAATCGATGGGTTCACTGATCCTACAAGATAATCGCATTATCGGTTCATCGTTGATTGGGCAGTCTTACCAAAATGACAATTACTTTTATGGTCGCCCGTCCGTGACCGCAGAAATGCCCTATAACGCACTGGCTTCCGGTGGCAGTAACCTTGCTATCAGTAATCCACTGTTAACCAAAGAATTGACTGAACGCTCGGTCGCATTGAAACAGCATGAACCCGATGGTGGTGATATTCTGCCTGTGGATTTACTGACCGCCTCTTCCAGCGGGCTAGATCCCCATATTTCGGTTGCCGCTGCGTTATATCAAGCACCGCGTATTGCTAAAAACAGACAGTTATCGATAGACAAGGTAAAATCGCTTATATCTGACAATACGCAATCTCCTCTGTTTCGATTTTTAGGAGAGCCAGTCGTCAACGTATTAGAGTTAAACCTTGCCCTTGATACCTATCAACGGGAAGCTAACAGCCAAAATCTCTGAGGTCAGTTATGAATAATCAGGAGCCTATCCGCCCAAACCCAGATGACCTGTTGGTAAAGGCAAACGAAAGTGGACGTGGCAAACTTAAGATTTTCTTCGGTGCTTGTGCTGGTGTCGGGAAAACTTACGCCATGTTGCAAGAAGCACAACGCCTTCGAGCACAAGGGTTAGATGTGCTGATTGGCGTGGTCGAAACTCATGAACGAGAAGAAACCGCCGCGCTACTGGATGGGCTCCCTCAACTTCCTCCATTAAAAATCAGCCATCGAGGGCGTCGTCTGCACGCCTTCGATATTGATGCTGCATTGGCAAGGCATCCTGCCATTATCTTGATGGATGAACTTGCCTTCAGTAATCCAAATGGCAGCCGCCACCCTAAACGCTGGCAAGATGTCGAAGAATTACTGGATGCAGGTATTGACGTTCTCACCACCGTTAACGTTCAACATATTGAAAGCTTAAATGACATTGTCGGCAGCATCACCGGTATCCGCGTGCGTGAAACGGTGCCTGACCATATTTTTGATGCCGCCAATGAAGTGGTTTTAGTGGATTTGCCTCCAGATGACCTTCGCCAACGTTTAAAAGAAGGCAAAGTGTATATTCCGGGGCAAGCTGAACGTGCTATCGAGCATTTCTTCCGTAAAGGTAACTTAATTGCTTTACGGGAATTAGCCCTGCGCCGCACGGCTGATCGCGTTGATGATCAAATGCGTGAATTTCGCGATGGTAAAGGTGAAGCCCCCGTTTGGCATACCCGCGATGGGTTACTCCTGTGTATCGGGCATAATACGGGCAATGAAAAACTGGTTCGCGCTGCTGCTCGCCTTGCCGCTAAGTTCGGCAGTGTTTGGCATGCGGTGTATGTAGAGACGCCAACATTACACCAACTTCCTGAAAATCAGCGCCGTGCCATTTTAAAAGCCTTGAGGTTAGCTCAAGATTTAGGTGCAGAAACCACCACGCTTTCTGATCCTAATGAAGAAAAAGCCATTTTGCGCTACGCACGGGAACATAATCTCGGTAAAATTTTGATCGGCCGACGCGATAAACACCGCAAATGGTATAAATTCAATTTACACCAAGGTTTTGCCGATAGACTCGGTAAACTCGGACCTGATTTAGATTTGATCATTGTCGCCCTTGAAGAAAAAAGCGATTGGGATAAAGAGCCAGAAAGAAAGCCGTTTACCGAAAAATGGCGCTCTGATGTCAATGGCTATTTAATGGCGATCGCCATGTGTGCAGCCATCACCCTATTCTCTCGAACCTTCTTATTGGCACTGGATAAAGCCAACTTAGTCACTCTCTATTTATTGGGCGTGGTATTAGTCGCGCTATTTTACGGTCGTCGCCCTTCTGTTTTCGCCGCGTTAGTCAACGTGATCAGTTTCGATTTATTTTTCGTTCAGCCCCATTTTTCATTAGCAATTATGGATATGCAGTATCTGGTTACGTTCACTGTGATGCTGATTGTGGGGGTGGTTGTCGGGAATCTCACCGCGGGTATGCGCTACCAGGCAAGAATTGCGCGTTATCGAGAACAACGCACGCGCCATTTATATGAAATGACCAAAGAGCTAGGTCAAGCCCTCAGCACGGAAGATATCGGCAAAACAGGCTATCACTTTTTAAACAATGCATTTCAGGCAAAAACCTGTTTGTTACTCCCTGATGAAAATAACCAACTGACGCCATTACAGTGCGAAGGTTATAGCCAGTTGCAAATCGACAAAGCTATCGCAAAATGGAGCTTTGATAAGCGCCAGCCCGCTGGTGCAGGGACGGACACACTTCCCAGCGTGCCGTACCAATTACAGCCTATCACAACGGCGGATGAAACCCTTGCCGTGCTCGCCATTGAGCCGCGTAATATTCGCCAATTATTGATCCCCGAGCAGCAACGTATGCTGCAAACCTTTACCGGGTTAATCGCCAGTAGCCTTTCCCGCCTGCAACTGACCAAACAAGCAGAAAGAGCCAAATTGGATGTTGAACGGGAGCAATTACGAAATTCACTGCTGGCAGCCCTATCCCATGACCTCAAAACGCCACTGACTGTTTTATTTGGTCAAAGCGAAATTTTGATGCTGGAGTTATCAGCCGAAAATTCACCGCTCACCGCACAAGTCAGCCAGATGCGCCAACAGGTATTAAGCACTTCGCGATTAGTGAATAATTTATTGGATATGGCTCGCTTACAATCTGGGGGGATCCACCCCAATTTGGAATGGGAATCTCTGCAAGAAATTACGAGCAGCGCAGTTCGCATCTTGGACTACACTTTAGATAGTCACCCACTTGATATTGATATTCCAGCCGATTTACTCTTGTATTGTGACGGTAACTTGATTGAGCGCGTCATCATTAACTTGCTCGAAAATGCCATAAAATACAGTGATAGCGATACTCCGATTGGTATTAGAGCGTCTATCGAATCACAAAAAGCTCATATCGAAGTGTGGGATGCCAGCAATGCCATTCCCGATGGGCAAGAAAAAACCATTTTCGATAAATTTTCCCGCGCACAAAAAGAATCAGCAATTCCGGGAGTTGGCTTAGGTTTAGCTATCTGTCGTGCTATTATCCATCTCCATGAAGGGGAAATTTGGGCTGAAAATAATGAAAAAGGTGGCGCCAGCTTCCATTTTATTTTGCCGTTAAAGCCATTACCTGAAATTGAAAACGAAATTTAGGAGCACCTAGCAAACTGTGAGTTCCCATCAAATCCTGATCATTGAAGATGAAAAAGAGATCCGCCGCTTTGTTCGATTAGCGTTGGAGGGTGAAGGCTGGAAAATTTTTGAAGCTGAAAATTACCAGCGAGGGCTCATAGAAGCAGGCACTCGTCAGCCTGATTTAGTGATTTTAGATCTCGGATTACCTGATGGTGATGGATTGGATTTGATCCGTGATTTACGCCAATGGAGCAGTATTCCGTTGATCGTACTTTCTGCTCGTGAAGAAGAGTCCCAGAAAGTGGCCGCTCTCGATGCGGGTGCCGATGATTATTTGACGAAACCTTTTGGTATTAGTGAGTTGCTCGCCCGTGTCCGAGTCGCTTTACGCCGTTTTGGTAAAGCGGGTCAAGAAAGCCCTACTTTTCAATTTGGCGATGTTACGGTGGATTTTATCAACCGCATCGTGACTAAAGGCAGTGAAGAGTTGCACCTCACCCCGATTGAATTTCGCCTACTCAGTGAACTCGTTGCCAATAGCGGAAAAGTGCTCACTCAGCGCCATTTGTTGCTACAAGTCTGGGGACCGAGTTACGTCGAACATAATCATTATCTACGCATTTATATGGGGCATTTACGCCAGAAGTTGGAAAATGACCCTGCACGCCCCGTACATCTTTTAACTGAAACGGGAATTGGCTACCGTTTTATGCCTTAACTGATACCTTAAAACCTAAGTTTGTCTTAAAGCGTGATTCTCAGACTATTACTGATAGTTTATTCATCACGGCTGCCTATAATCTCTCCAATCTTAACTTATCGGAGCGTTTCCTGTGCAATCGTTACTGACTCAAGCCTCTCGCCGTTTTGCTTCCATCTTAGTGATTTTTTTAACTATTTTCGTCACCACCAAAGCCCTTGCGCTAAGCCCTGAAGAGAAAACGCGTACTGAAGCGTTGTTAACGGAGTTGGGTAAGCAGCAGAATTTAACCTTCACGCGTAATGGTTCCGGTCATTCTGCACCAGAAGCTGAATCCCATTTACGATTAAAGCTGGGTAAAACTGAAAAGCGCTTACAGACAACAGAGCAGTTTATTGACAATGTGGCATCAAAATCTTCTATCACCGGAGAAGAGTACCGAGTCACCGATGCCCAAGGTAAAGTCACCAGCGCCAATCAGTATCTGCATGATTTACTGAAAAATAACGTCGATAAACCAGCCAAATAACCCGCTCTATCCCCCCGATTAATAAAGCGCTCCCAATAGCTAGCGGGCGCTTCATTATGTCGCTGTCTTTCGTGACCCGCCTTACACCTCTGATAATGAAAGCGCCTTTTTCACGATCGAGAAACCCCATTTTCCTGACCCAATATATCTGCCAATCAGAATCACAATCCGAATCTTATAACCCTATGTAGGCCGAAGCATTAGATGTGCTGATGAAATGAGTTGATAGTTGCCTCATTGTTCAAAAAGCAATTTGATTGAAATGCTGACTTTCTAAAACATAAAAAACTGATTAATTATCATAAGTTATTCTTAATGATTATTATTATCATATAATATTTAAATGATTATTATTATCATATAGAATACGGAGTTAAAGTTTGAAAATAATAGAACGCTAATGTATTAGCTTGCACATCTATATGTTTTTCATCTAAAAACTTTACATTTTCACATTGAGAGCACATTGATTTAATTCAGATATATTTACGCCAGAGATGTCGAAGAATACATCGGTGTAAGTATGAACGGTAAAAGAAAAACTCACTTTTATCCCCTCCTGACCAAATCAAAAAATATCCATCGTGTGAAAACTTGCACTGCTAGGTTTCCATACCGTCTTAAATTTCACGTTGAAAATAGGGATGAACAGGTATTGCTATGTTAAATAAAAATAAGCTATCAGCGCTATCACTGTTAATAGTTTCGCCATTCGCTGCTTCAGCAACTGATGTTCTGGTTGTGACTACACCAAGCTCAAGTGATTCATATACTGCAACAACGACTTCTTCTGCAACGAAGAATGAAACTCAGATAATGAAAATACCACAGACGGTGAATGTGGTGACCAAAACCCAAATAGAAAACAGAGCGGCAGAAACCGTTGTGGATGCACTGAGGTATACACCAGGTGTAGTTACCGAATACCGTGGTGATTCAAATCGTAATGATGAGGTATTCAGTCGCGGTTTTGATTATGCGAACAAAATTCTAGATGGCATTCCTTTTGGCGGAAATGCGTCCTCGTCCATGGGCACAACCGAGCCTTGGTTTCTAGACAGAATTGAGATGATTAAAGGACCGGCATCTGTGCAGTATGGGCAAATAAGCCCTGGTGGGGTTATTGCCATGACAAGCAAAAAACCAACCGCGCAGAGCATCAATAAAATTCAGTTACGGGTCGGTAATCGAAATAAAACGGAAGGATTTTTTGATCTGGGTGGCAAGCTAACGGATGATGGAAATATCCTCTACCGTTTAAATGGCCTAGCAAAAAAGAAAGACACTCAGGTTCGAGACTATGAAGAAGAAAAATATGCCATCGCTCCCGCCATATCATTCCTAAATGAAGACACTACTTTCACTCTTCTGGCTTACTTACAAAACTCACCGAAAAATGGTTACCGAAATTTTCTTCCTAAAGTTGGCACGATTGAATCAACCCCGGAAGGAAAAATTCCGCAAGACTTCAACATAAGCAATCCTGACTATAATATTTCCAAACAAAAACAACATAGTATCGGGTATGAATTTGAACACAATTTTAGTGATAAAATTTCATTGGTACAAAAAGCACGCTACGCAGAAATTGATGAAAAATATAATTACTTAGTATTTAACACCTTAGCAAGTGAAGCTAAAAACTATCCTTATGTACTAAAACGAATGGCTCAGCACGAAAAAACGAAACTCAATACATTTGGCGTTGATACCCATTTAAATTTCGACATTGATAATGGGGGGCTTTATCAAACACTATTAGTCGGCGTCGATTACAAATGGACTAAAGAGGACAAACAGTTTTGGCGTGACAGAAACGGCAATTATGATATTGATTGGCGTAACCCCCAATACCAGAAAATTGATGAATCCAAGCAGACACTATTCACCGACCAGCTGCAAAAAAGCGATCAAATCGGTATTTATATTCAAGACCAAATCGAATGGAATAACTGGAACTTATTAGCTAGCACTCGGTATGACTGGATTGAAGTCAAAACGATAGACAGAACGATCAGTGACAGGTCACAACAAAATGATGGCAAATTAACAGGCTTAGTTGGATTGTTATACTCATTTGATAACGGTATTTCCCCTTATATTAGCTACAGCACCTCTTTTGAGCCAAATCTTGCAACCAACAGAAAGCCAGAAAGTAAGCCGTTTGATCCTAAAACAGCAAAACAAACAGAAATCGGTATCAAGTACCTCACTCCTGACCAAAAAACGCTGGCGACCTTATCTCTCTATCATATCGAGCAAAAAAACATTCCTAAATACGACTCTGAATTAGGTTATATGACGCTAATCGGCAAGGGGGAAAGTAAAGGTGTGGAAGCCCAGATAAACAGTAAGCTTACCGATAAATTTGCCGTTACAGCAGCATATTCATATACCAAAACCAAAGTGCTTGAAACATCAAACAGTGCGGAAAAAGGAAAAGAATTTCCTCGTATTCCTAAAAATATGGCCTCTGTCTGGGGGCAATATGAAGAGAACTCAGGAATGCTGAATGGACTGAAAGCGGGAGCGGGAGTGCGCTATATCGGTTCCAGCAAAGCAGGGGCGGATAATAGCTTTTCTGTGCCTGGGGTAACGCTTTACGATGCGATGATTGGCTATGAACTTTCCAATATTTCGCCCTCTTTGAAAGGCGCAACGATACAGTTAAACGTGAATAACTTAATGGATAAACATTATGTTTCATCCTGTGGTATGAGTGATGCCTGCTTTTATGGCATAGGCCGTACTGGTACTGTCACGTTTGATTACGCTTGGTAAAACAAAGAGTAAGAATAAAGGCTATATCAAATTGAGATGTAGCCTTTGTTATCCCATTGATAATAAAGATTAACTTGAAAGTGAGGGCTCATGAAGTCTGTTTTGCTTTACGTAATGGTCGCTTTGAGTGCAGCACCCGCAATAGCCGCTCCTTGCAACGAACTGCCTCTCCAAGGGGTTCAGGAAGGCATATTTGATACCGAGGGTAAGGTTTGCTTTGTGCTTCCAGCGCTTAATGAAAACTATATTGCTGCCACACTAAAAGGGGCAACAGGAGCACAATTACTCGACCAGCAAAACCATCATTTACGCACATTATTGGAAGCAGGACCTGCTGATGGAGAAAAATCGCTACTTTTTTCATCCCCGGCAGGGCAAGTTTCATCATTAATGTTATATGGAAATAGCGGTAGCGAATGGCAGTTTAACTGGCAAGTGACAGAAACTCAGCCACTCAATCGCATGCGAAAACTTGATCCAGTCAGTCCTACTTTACAGCAACTCGCAAAGGAGCTGGCAGCAGGAGGAACAACAGATGCATTTTGGAAAAAACAGCAACTCATCGGTACGCCTTTAATTGAACCCGTAGATACATCTCATAAACGAGTCACTTTTTTGTGGCGTGCAGCACGTGGTAATGTGTTTATTTTAGGGTCTCCGGCAGGCGATCATGATCCCATGTTTAAACTGGGTGACTCCGATGTTTGGTTTCGCAGCTATGTGGTACCCGCTGATACGCGTATGCAATATCAATTGGCACCTGACGTTCCTAAAGTAGATGGCAATGCGCGTGAACAACGCCGTGCGATTTTGGTCACTGCACAAGCCGATCCTTTAAATCCCACGACTATGAGTATAGAAAATGATGATAAGTGGAACACTTCATCTTTACTTGATTTAAAACCCTCACGGTATTTTACCCGCGATACAATGAAACAGCCTATACGCCATGGCTCTTTGACTCGACATACATTAAAAAGTAATTTCCTTGGAAATAGTCGGGAAATCATTCTTTATCGCCCAAAAGCGACAACACCTGTTAGTTGGACATTATTTTTGTTTGATGGTCAAATTTGGCAGGATAAATATCACACCGCCAATGTAATTGATGGTTTGATTGCTAATCATCAATTACCCCCGATTAATATTGTCTTTATAGATAGTTTGGATAGTAAACGTCGCTCCAAGGAACTCCCTCCAAATCAAGCTTTTGCTGATTTTATGGCACTGGAACTACTACCTTGGGTGAGCAAAAATGGTATTGAAATAAATAATGAAAAGACGATTGTGGCTGGCGCAAGTTATGGAGGATTGGCATCATCCTGGGTCGCATTGCGATATCCAAACCAATTTCGTCATGTGCTGAGCCTATCAGGCTCATACTGGTGGGCGCCTGAAGGTGAAAAGCCAGGATGGTTAACTCGTCAATATCAGCAATCGCCGCATTATCCGATCAGTTTCTGGATACAAGCAGGGTTATTTGAAAACCAAGGTACTGATGGCGGCATTTGGCTTAATAGCCAAGAGCTTGAATATGTTTTGCGAGATAAACACTACAAAACCAGCTTCCATTCATGGTCAAGTGGTCATGATTATGCAGCTTGGGTAGAAGCATTGGTCTATGGATTGAAAGACTTCACAAACCAACGTTGAATCTTCTGTGGGTGATCAGTCACATCAAAAAAACCCCAGTAATTGGAGGTCTTTTTTTAGGCTGTTTTTAGGCTGTTTTTAAACCTATCTCAGCAATCCTCTAAATAATTCGCGTTGTAGCAAGGCGGCAAATGAGCTAATCCCTAGGAGCATACATAAGTATGTGACTAGGGTTAGTGAGTGCAGCCAACGCCGCTACAGCGCGAAGTATGACGAGGATTCAGCTAATCCCTAGGAACATACATAAGTTATGTGACTAGGGTTAGCGAATGCAGCCAACGCCGCTACAGCGCGAAGTATGACGAGGATTCAGCTAATCCCTAGGAACATACATAAGTTATGTGACTAGGGTTAGCGAATGCAGCCAACGCCGCTACAGCGCGAAGTATGACGAGGATTTAGTTAGACTCAATCTTAGCCCACGTATCACGCAACCCAACCGTACGGTTAAACACCAGCTTATCCGCACTGCTCAGTTTGTTATCTGCGCAGAAGTAACCTTCACGCTCAAACTGGTACGCTTTTTCTGCTGGTGCATCGCGCAGGCTTGGTTCAACAAAACCTTGGCGAATAACCAGAGATTCTGGGTTCAGCACTGATAAGAAATCATCTTCGGCTGCTGGGTTTGGTACAGTAAACAGGCGGTCATACAGACGAATCTCCGCTGGCAGTGCATGTGCTGCACTTACCCAGTGGATAACACCTTTGACTTTACGACCGTCAGCTGGATCTTTGTTTAATGTGCCTGCATCGTAAGTACAGAAGATGGTGGTAATGTTACCTTCTGCATCTTTTTCTACACGCTCTGCTTTGATGATGTAAGCATTACGCAGACGCACTTCTTTACCTAATACCAAGCGCTTATATTGGCGGTTAGCTTCTTCGCGGAAGTCTGCACGGTCAATATACAGCTCATTGCTAAATGGCACTTCACGAGTTCCCATTTCTGGGTTGTTCGGGTGATTTGGTGCCTTCAGAATTTCTTCACCTGCTGGCATATTTTCAATCACTAAGCGAACTGGGTCGATAACTGCCATTGCGCGTGGTGCTGAATCATTCAGGTCATCACGGATGCAAGATTCTAATGCCGCCATTTCCACGTTGTTATCTTGCTTAGTGACACCGATACGACGGCAGAATTCACGAATTGATGCCGCAGTATAGCCACGACGACGTAAACC
The DNA here is from genome assembly GCF_027595165.1 of Providencia sp. PROV188. Classification (NCBI taxonomy): domain Bacteria; kingdom Pseudomonadati; phylum Pseudomonadota; class Gammaproteobacteria; order Enterobacterales; family Morganellaceae; genus Providencia; species Providencia sp. PROV188. The sequence goes on along the minus strand of NZ_CP097291.1, from coordinate 1,053,518 downwards.
AGAGATGGTCAGCATGCGTGGGTCATCCCAACCAGCAACGTGTTTTTCCGTCACTAATTGGTTCAGTTTACGTTTTGACATTACCGTGTATTCGAGATTCAGACGAGAAAACTCGTACTGACGCGGGTGGCAGTCAATCGTGATGTTGTCCAGTACCCAGTCATACAGGCGGCGGTTGTCTTGGAATTCTAATGTACACAGTGAGTGTGTAATGCCTTCCAGCGCATCAGAAATACAGTGAGTGAAGTCGTACATCGGGTAGATGCACCACTTGTTACCGGATTGGTGATGTTCCGCAAACTTAATGCGGTATAACACTGGGTCACGCATAACCATAAATGGCGATGCCATGTCGATTTTCGCACGCAGACACGCTTTACCTTCTTCGAAGCCACCCTCGCGCATTTTTTCAAATAACGCTAAGTTGTCTTCAATCAGGCGCTCACGATAAGGGCTGTTTTTACCCGGCTCTTTTAATGTGCCACGGTATTCACGAATTTCATCCGCACTTAATTCATCAACGTAGGCAAGGCCTTTTTTGATAAGCTCAATCGCGTATTGATATAAAATATCAAAATAATCAGATGAGTAGCGAATGTTGCCGCTCCACTGGAAACCTAACCATTGAACGTCATTTTGAATGGAGTTCACATACTCAACATCTTCTTTGACCGGGTTAGTATCATCAAAGCGTAAGTTACACTGGCCTTGATAATCCTTCGCGATACCAAAGTTCAAGCAAATTGATTTCGCATGGCCAATGTGTAAGTAGCCATTCGGTTCAGGTGGAAAACGGGTATGTACTGATGTGTGTTTCCCAGTCGCCAGATCTTCATCTATGATCTGACGGATAAAGTTAGTTGGGCGAGCATCTGCCTCATTCATTGTCATCGTTCCTCAGTGCCAAAAGCGCGCTAAATTCGTATAGTAACCGAATATATTCTACCATAATACGTCCAGAAACAACCGTTTGATTAAGGTTAGTCGGCAAAAGCAATGGCAAAGGGGGATTTTTATCAAAAAATAGGCTATTTATACGAATAGCATGACCCCAAGAACTACCATCAGTAAAATGGGATAGCTTTGAGCATGGCGTTTATCACTCAAGTAGGGCATCAAAAACGAAGCAAAACGAATACCTAGCCACGAGGTAGCAATCAAAATTAAGGCGCCTTTAATATAAATCATCCCTAAGAAACCAGAGCCTAATTCAAGGTGCTTTTCCATAGCAAAATAGAAGTAAATCAAAGAGCCCGTGATTGCCATCGGTAACGTCAGCGGGTTAGCAAATGCCGCCGCTTGCAACATGCTCGCTCCACGGCGACGCATCAAAGGTACCGTCATCACACTACCCCCTACGCCTAAAAATGCCGCGACGGTACCGATCACTGTACCGATGAGCGTGTCCTCAATGCATTTGCCTCTTATTAACGTATTACCTTCTGATTGGGTTTGTATAAATCCGGGGCGAATAAAGCAATCGAGAATAGTGATAATGAGATAACCAATAAATATCCAGCGGATCCATTCACTGTCTACCGATAGCGCGATGAGCGCACCTAAAATGCCGCCAATTGAAATAGGCAGCATAAAAGGTTTAATAATTTGCCAGTTGAAATTCCCTTTCAGGTAGTGTGCTCGGCTCGATAAGCTTGATGAGAAAATCATCACAAATGTAGATGTGGCGACGGCGATTTGCATCGCAACTTCGCTGGCATCATGGCGGGGTCCCCAAACAAGGGTAATTAAGGCATATAACAGGGGCACCGTAATAAAGCCGCCCCCAAAACCGAATAGCGCTGTTGTGATCCCCGAAATAAAACCAAATAAACAAAGTAGTAAATCCACAGGATGATCCTCAAAGATGGTTGAGTTTTTATCTTATCCTTGAGAACCGTCATGTGCTTATGCAGATTTGACAACTCGCTTTGAGATTTCGCCAAATTAATTAACAAATATAACCTTTGAGTTACAAGTCTCTGTGAATTCAATCAATTAGTTTTTTCGCCATACATCAAATTCATCGGCAAATTTCCCAACGGATTCCCCTTTCGGCGCCTTAGGCATCTGCTTAATCGCTTGAGCGACACTGATAATCAAACGCATAAATTCATCCGCAAGTCGCTCTTCACTCTCCTTAGGTATGTCTGTTATGTTTCGACCTGCTTTGGGTTTCCACTGCTCCCTTAACGCATCAAAGAGATTAAACAGTTGCTGCTTGGAGCTATACAGTAGGCTGCCATCTTTAAAGACGTCCTGAAAACCCAATTCATCAATATAATAGTCAAGAAGATCTTCGTTAGCCGGGTTATTAATATAGACCCCCTCTCCCCCGACCTTGATGAGAAAAAATAAAATACTCAGCAATGAGTAAACCATCATTTTTCCATCTAATGCTTTATTGTTTTTCTCAAAATTTTGCAGTATTTCGATTGTCGCTCGACGGCAATGAGGGTCATAGCTACAGACACAACCTCCCGCTGCTTTATCGGGTATTCGGACTAAAATTCGGTTACGGCTAATAAGTTTAAAACAAAAACTAAAGCTCTCTTTGGTCATAACAATTTCTTGATACTCAAGCCAATCTAAAGGCTCTTCCATTGCTAACGAGCTGATATTGCAATACTTTAAATTCTCTTTGTTCATTCTACGAATGCGAATCGGATTCCCTGAACATTGAAAAAAATGGTTCATTTTTTGAAACACATATTCGCTAGCTTCACTCACGAGCGTTATTTTCGACATCATCTTATTTATTCCTTTAAAAACAGCTTCCTTTAACCAACCGATTTCCTTAAATGATTTTTCGCTTCGCCAACAAGGGAAATTTACCTCAAAGAAAATAAGCCATAAGAGAAATAAAATAGTAATAAGTGCCAAAAAATTAAATTCGGTTATACCGAATACATGATTGATTAATATAGGAATTAATACATCGAAAGTTAATACTTGAGGAATTAATGCTTTGGATATTAATTACAGAATAATTTAGATAAAAAATGCCAGCTGATTAAGCTGGCATTTTCTAGGTACTGCTCGCTATTTTCTATCTATACGTAGATTATTTTAATACGTGATAAATAACGGTTTCACCTGCAATAACCTGACCTTTCGCTAAAATTTCAACGCCAGCGAAGTCATCAATATTACTGATGATAACAGGGCTAATCATTGATTTTGCATTCGCTTCAAGAAATGGCAGGTCGAGTTTCAGAATCGGTGTGCCCGCTTCAACTTCAGCACCCTCTTCAACTAAACGCTCACAGCCTTCACCATTTAATGCAACGGTATCAATCCCCATATGCACAATCAGTTCAACGCCATTCGCGGTTTCGAGGCAGAACGCATGGTTAGTTGGGAAAATTTTCACAATTGTCCCTGCGGCTGGCGCCACCACTTCACTGCTGGTTGGTTTGATAGCAATACCATCACCAACGATGCGGCTAGAGAACGCTTCATCCGGAACCTGATCCAGTGAGTAAACTTCACCACTAACTGGTGCGATTAATGACAGTACCGCGTTACCTTTTACTTTTTCTGGTGCCGTTTGCTGGCTTTTTTCTGGAGCCGCAGCTGGCGCAGATGCCGCAATAGGGCCTTTTGCCATCACTTCTGTCATCGCTTTAGCGATTAATTCAGCACGAGTTCCCACAATCACTTGCACGTTTTGCTTGTTCAGGCGGATCACGCCAGATGCACCAATACGTTTAGCAAGTGGGTCGTTGACTACCGCTGAATCTTTTACGCCTAAACGTAAACGCGTGATACACGCGTCGATGTTAACGATGTTGTCGCTACCACCTACTGCTGCAATATACTGACGAGCTTCTTTTTGAATTTCGCTTTCATCGCTGTGAGCATCGCTGACGTTTTCGTCATAGCCATCAACAGTTTCATCACCCGCGCTGACTTCACGACCTGGCGTTAACAGGTTGAATTTGCGGATCATGAATCGGAAAATCACGTAGTAGATGCAGAAGAAGACTAAGCCTTGAACAATCAGCATATACCAGTGAGTTGCGAGTGGGTTACGTGTCTGTAAGAACATATCCACCAGCCCCGCACTGAAGCCGAAGCCTGAAATCCATTCCATTGTTGCCGCGATATAGACAGAAATACCGGTCAATAATGCGTGGATCACATACAGTACTGGCGCAACGAACATAAATGAGAATTCAAGCGGTTCAGTAATACCAGTAAAGAATGCAGCAAACGCACCTGCAATCATGATACCAGCCACTTTGGCTTTATTTTCTGGACGTGCACAGTGATAGATAGCCAGAGCCGCACCTGGTAGACCGAACATCATGATAGGGAAGAAGCCCGCTTGGTAGCGACCCGTAATCCCAACTGTTGCCAGACCTGCTTCGATAGACTTCGCGCCACCTAAGAAGTTAGGAATATCGTTGATACCCGCCACATCGAACCAGAATACAGAGTTCAGTGCGTGGTGTAAGCCAACAGGAATTAATAGACGGTTAAAGAAAGCGTAGATACCCGCGCCAACAGAACCTAAGTCTTTGATGCTTTCACCGAACGCCACTAATCCGTTATACACCACCGGCCAAACATACATCAGAATGAATGCCAGGATGATCATCAGGAATGAGGTTAAAATCGGGACGAGGCGACGACCACTGAAGAATGACAACGCTTTTGGTAGCTCAACGCCACTGTAGCGGTTGTAAAGTTCAGCAGAGAGAACCCCAACAAGGATACCCACGAACTGGTTATTGATTTTATTGAATGCAGCAGGGACGGATTCCACTGGCACACTCATAATCATTGAGTAGGACGCAGGCGAACACAGTGTTGTCACCACTAAGAAGCCGACAAAACCGGTTAATGCAGCTGCACCATCTTTATCTTTAGACATTCCGTACGCAACACCAATCGCAAACAACACGGACATGTTGTCGATGATGGCTGCACCGGATTTGATCAGTAACGCAGCGATTGCGCTATTGGCGCCCCAACCATCTGGGTCAATCCAATAACCAATCCCCATAAGGATTGCGGCGGCTGGTAATACGGCGACAGGCACCATAAGCGCCCTACCAATCCGCTGTAAGTAGCTAAGAATATTCACAAACTCCCCCTTTGTATCGCTCTATTTTTGTCCCATTTCAGGATCTTATTTTCACGCATCGGAAATATATCCGAAGTCGCTTAATTATAGCAATTCATAGAATAGATGAATTTTTTCGCGATACAAAATAAATAGCTGGAAACTGTGATAAATGTCAACGAAAGAAACCTAATATTGACTAAATTAGTAGCTATTCTCGAAAACTTATTTTATGATTAAAAATAAGTTTTTTATATGATTTGCTGTATATACTCCAAGTACCTCAGTCATAAGAAAATGTTGAAAATGTTCAACACAATTGAGATTTGGGGTCCTACAAGTATAAATTTAAAGAAACACTAGAGGTAAAAGTACATGAGGCTTATCCCATTAAATAATGCTCATGATGTTGGCGTATGGTCCGCACAGTACATCGCTGATAAAATCAACGCATTTAATCCGACAGCTGAACGCCCTTTCGTTCTAGGCTTACCGACTGGCGGAACACCGCTTGCCACCTACAAAGAATTAATTGCCTTATATAAAGCAGGTAAAGTCAGCTTTAAGCATGTCGTGACATTTAATATGGATGAATACATTGGTATTCCAAAAGATCATCCACAAAGTTACCACACGTTTATGCACCAAAACTTTTTTAATCATATTGATATCCAAGCTGAAAACATCAATTTACTCAATGGTAACGCACCTGATGTCGACGCTGAATGTCAACGTTATGAAGACAAAATCAAATCCTACGGTCAAATCAACCTGTTTATGGGTGGGGTAGGTAATGATGGTCATATCGCGTTTAATGAGCCAGGTTCTTCTTTAAGTTCGAGAACACGTATCAAAACGCTGACGCCAGAAACTCGCCAGGCTAACTCCCGTTTCTTTGATAATGATATCAATCAAGTTCCTAAATATGCATTAACTGTGGGTGTTGCTACTTTATTAGATGCGAAAGAACTGATGGTATTAGCGACGGGTGCAAACAAAGCTGATGCCGTTCACGCTGCGGTAGAAGGTTCTGTTAACCACTTATGGACAATCAGCTGTGTGCAGCTACATCCTAAAGCATTGATTGTCTGTGATGAGCCAGCAACATTAGAATTGAAAGTCAAAACGCTCAAATATTTCAAACAATTAGAATGTTCGAATATCGAGCAATTTGATTAATTTATACTCAACTCTATTTTAGAGCCTCTAAAAGTAACTAAAATAGATAGAGTATCGAACACCCGACCCGCCATACTGATGCGGGTCGGTGACCCATTTTACTCGCGGTCAGGAGTTTTACGCTATGTACGCATTAACTAATTGCATTATTTTTACAGGTCACGAAAGACTGGATAACCACGCAGTCATTATTGATGGCGAAATCATCAAAGCGGTGTGCCCAGAATCCGAACTCGCTCACGATATCGAACGTAGAGATTTGAAAGGTGCCATTCTATCGGCTGGCTTTATCGATCTCCAAGTGAATGGCTGTGGCGGCGTGCAATTCAATGACAACGAAGAAAATGTCACATTGAAAAACCTCGAAATCATGCAAAAAGCCAATGAGCGTGCGGGGTGTACTAGCTTTCTGCCAACTCTCATTACCTGTTCAGATGAACTGATGAAGCATGGCGTTGATGTCATGACTGAATATCTGAAACAGAATAAGAACCAAGCGCTTGGTTTACATATTGAAGGCCCTTACATTAATTTGATTAAAAAAGGGACTCATAACCCAGAATTTATCCGTAAGCCATCAATTGAAATGATGGATTACTTAGCAGCACATGCTGACGCAATTAGCATGATCACGCTCGCACCTGAAGTCGTTGAGCAACACTTTATCCACCAGCTCACCGAAGCTGGCATTGTGGTTTCAGCAGGTCACTCCAATGCAACCTATGAAGAAGCGCGTCAAGGCTTCCGCTCAGGTATTCGCGCATCAACCCACCTATTCAACGCCATGCCATATATTTCTGGTCGTGGCCCTGGTCTGGTTGGCGCAATTTACGATACCCCTGAAGTCTATGCAGGCATTATCGCGGATGGTTTACATGTTCAATGGGCCAATATTCGCAATAGTAAACAACTCAAAGGGGATAAGCTGGTTTTAGTCACCGATGCGACAGCACCAGCGGGAATTGATCCCCAAACAGGTGAAATGGATCATTTTATCTTCGCAGGTAAAACCATATACTACCGCAATGGATTATGTGTCGATGAAAATGGCACACTGAGCGGCTCTTCCCTGACCATGATTAATGCGGTGAAAAACAGTGTTGAACATGTTGGCATTCCTCTTGATGAAACATTAAGAATGGCCACCCTTTACCCAGCAAGAGCCATTGGGGTAGAGGCAACATTAGGTTCCATCGAAGCCGGCAAAACGGCTAACTTGACTGCCTTTAACCAAGACTTCCAAGTCCTTTCAACTTATGTAAACGGAGAGGAAGTCTATAAAAATGAGTAACTAGCTGATGAATCAAAGCCACTCGCTAAAGCAAATTGGTAATATTGATCTCGTAAAACAACTCAACAGTGCTGTCGTTTACAGCCTGATTGATCAACAAGGACCGATATCTAGAATTCAGATAGCGGAACAGAGCCAGCTTGCGCCAGCGAGTGTCACTAAGATCACCCGCCAATTACTCGAACGTGGTTTAATCAAAGAAGTAGACCAGCAGGCCTCCACCGGAGGCCGTCGCGCTATCTCTATCGTCTCCGAATACAAACATTTCCACACCATCGGCGTACGCTTGGGGCGTTACGATGCCACAATCGCCCTGTATGATCTTAGCGGCAAAATGCTGGCAGACGGTCACTACCCTATTACAGAACCCACCCAGCAAATCGTCGAAGAGAAACTGATTGCGGCACTTGAAGATTTTATCTCGCTGCACCAGCGACGCATCCGTGAGCTGATTGCTATTTCGGTGATATTGCCAGGACTTGTCAATCCGCATTCGGGTATTGTCCACTACATGCCACACATTAAAGTGGATAACTGGAAGCTGATTGATAACCTACAGCAGCATTTCAATCTCACCTGTTATGTTGGGCACGATATTCGCAGCCTAGCTCTCGCTGAGAGTTATTTCGGTGCTACCCAAGATTGTGAGGACTCGCTTCTTGTTCGCATTCATAGAGGCGCTGGAGCCGGTTTAGTCGTTAATAAAGAGATCCTTCTTAATCATCGAGGTAATCTTGGGGAGATTGGGCACATCCAAGTAGACCCACTAGGCGACCTGTGCCATTGCGGTAATTTTGGATGTTTAGAAACCATCGCCTCCAACCAAGCCATTGAAGCTCGCGTGAAACAGCGCTTAGAACAGGGCTATGCGAGCCAATTAACCCCTGAAACCAGTTCAATTACCCATATTTGCCAAGCCGCCAATAAAGGTGACCCACTGGCAACCGAGGTTATCCAACACGTCGGACGCCAAATTGGTAAAGCCATCGCTATCACTATTAACTTGTTTAATCCTGAAAAAGTGGTGATCGCCGGAGACATTACTGAAGCTGAGCAGGTTCTATTACCCGCCATTCAAAGCTGCATTGATACCCAAGCATTAAAAGGTTTCCGTGAAAACTTACCGATTGTTACCTCACAACTGGTTCATAATTCAGCAATTGGTGCATTTGCGCTGACAAAACGCGCCATGTTAAATGGGGAATTGCTCCAAAGATTATTAGAAAGTTAGCTTTGTGCTCTTTCTTATCGATAAACAGCAAAATAGCGCAATAAATTCCAGTGTAATTTTTAACCATCTTAATAATAACAAATCACATTTTTTCAAATTCGGGGTTGTTTTTTGCTGGCTTTATCGACAAAATGATTATTCATCAAACAAACAGACGCATTTTCTAAAAAATAGTGCAAAAAGCTGTTGACTGTCTTGCCTGTAATTAGCATAATGCGCCCCGCAACGCCGATGAAGGTTAAGCAAAAAAAAAGATGGCTATGTAGCTCAGCTGGTTAGAGCACAACACTCATAATGTTGGGGTCACAGGTTCGAATCCCGTCATAGCCACCATTTCTTTGCGGGAGTGGCGAAATTGGTAGACGCACCAGATTTAGGTTCTGGCGCCGCAAGGTGTGCAAGTTCAAGTCTTGTCTCCCGCACCATTTTCCTTCTCGGTACAAATTGAATTTAAGATTGGGGTATCGCCAAGCGGTAAGGCACCAGGTTTTGATCCTGGCATTCCCAGGTTCGAATCCTGGTACCCCAGCCATCTTAAAGGCAATTAATTTTCGTAGTGAAAATAAATAATAGATATTCTCGGATGGGGTATCGCCAAGCGGTAAGGCACCAGGTTTTGATCCTGGCATCCCCAGGTTCGAATCCTGGTACCCCAGCCATCTATTATCCTACCAAGTAGTAAAATCACACAGTAAAGAAAATACAATGGCTATGTAGCTCAGTTGGTTAGAGCACAACACTCATAATGTTGGGGTCACAGGTTCGAATCCCGTCGTAGCTACCATTTCTTTTTTGTTGGGGTATCGCCAAGCGGTAAGGCACCAGGTTTTGATCCTGGCATCCCCAGGTTCGAATCCTGGTACCCCAGCCATCCTCTCTTGTATCCATCATCAAAAAATACTCTCAAAACAATTTAAAAATTTAAGTAAATAAACTTAATGCGTTATTTATTTAATGCTTTTTAAAACTATCATTCTGCCTTTAAATTTTCTTTTAACCTTTTAAAAAACATTTAACACATCCCATTTACCTTTATGCAACCTTTATGTCGGAAGTGTGATGTCAGTCATTTTCACATAACCAAATAAAGTGGTAATCTTGCGGCGAATTGTAGTTAGATTAGATTAGTAATACGTAAGCCCCCTTTCGTCTTAAATTATCAGTCCAACTTTCCAATCCATCTCAACTCAGTTGTAAAAAAAAACCAATAATTATAATTGCTATAACACAATATTTTTACAGAGAAAACTTATGCGAAACATAATAAAACAACCACTATATAAAATTTTATATGTGCAGGTCATCGTCGCCATCACTCTTGGTATTGCCCTTGGGCATTTTTTCCCAGACATCGGAGAGTCATTAAAACCGTTGGGTGATGCGTTTATTAAAATCGTGAAAATGATTATTGCCCCAGTCATTTTCTTAACGGTTGTGACCGGTATTTCAGGCATGACCAACATGAGAGCCGTTGGTAGCGTTGCAGGTAAAGCAATGCTGTACTTCATCACATTCTCAACTATCGCACTGATTATTGGTTTAATCGTCGCTAACGTCATTCAGCCAGGCTCTGGACTGAATATTGACCCTGCAACCTTAGATAATGCCAAAGTCGCGGGCTATGTTGAAAAAGCACACGAATCTACCATCGTTGGCTTCTTCATGAATATTATTCCAGACACCGTTATTAGCCCATTGGTGAACGGAAACATTCTGCAAGTCCTGTTTATTTCGGTGATTTTTGGTTTAGCACTGGCAGCAACTGGTAAACACGGTGAGCCTATCGTTAAACTGCTGCAAAACTTCTCTGAGCCTGTGTTCAAGATGGTTGCGATGTTGATGAAACTAGCACCTATCGGCGCATTTGGTGCGATGGCATTTACCATTGGTAAATACGGTATTTCGTCTATCGGCAACTTAATGATGCTGATTATGACGTTCTACATCACCTCCCTGCTGTTTGTTCTGGTCGTACTGGGTGCAGTGGCTAAATATAACGGCTTCTCGATTATTGAGCTTATCAAATACATCAAAGATGAATTATGGTTAGTGCTGGGTACCTCTTCCTCTGAAGCGGCATTACCAAGCTTAATGAGAAAAATGGAGCACGCTGGTTGCGAAAAATCCGTCGTGGGCTTAGTGATCCCTACTGGTTATTCATTTAACCTCGATGGCACCAATATCTACATGACGATGGCGGCGCTGTTTATTGCTCAAGCGACCAATATTGAACTGACGCTCTGGCAGCAAATTTCCCTGCTGTTAGTTGCGATGATCAGCTCTAAAGGTGCGGCGGGTGTAACGGGTGCAGGTTTCATTACCTTAGCGGCAACACTGATGGTAGTACCAAGCATTCCAGTTGCAGGTATGGCATTGATTCTGGGTATCGACCGCTTTATGTCTGAGTGCCGTGCGCTGACCAACTTAGTCGGTAACGCTTGTGCATGTATCGTGGTTGCGCGTTGGGAAAAAGAGTTAGATACCGAAAAACTGGCGCATGCATTCTCATCCAAAGGTGAATCTTTAGATTCAATCATCACCGAAGAAGATGTAGTACAACCAACGAGTTCTGTCGATATCGCAAATAATAAATAATTTATTACTGCCATAACGAAAATAAGCCGCAATCGCGGCTTATTTTTTATCTAACAAATTAAAGTTCAGTCACGACTTCATTCAATGGAAGACGCACTTTCGGTAAGGCAGAATTAAAATCGTCTTCAGTTTTATAACCCAGCGCAACTACCGTCACCGCACTTAGCCCTTTCTCATTTAAATCGAATTCGTCATTAAGAATTGAAAAATCGAGACCTTCCATTGGCAACGCATCAACCCCTAACACCGCTGCGCCCAATAATAATGCCCCCATATTCAAGTAAACTTGTTTTTCTATCCAATGCGATAAATCCTTCAATTCATTCTTATGTAAATTCACAAAAAATGAACGAGCCATATGATTTTGCTCTTTAAACTCGCTTTTCTGATATCGCCCTTCTTCATCTTCGAGCTCTAAAAGATGCAGTAAATAATCCTCAGGCAACTCTGTTTTTGCGCACATCACTACCACATGGGATGCATTGCGAATTTTTTCCTCATTGAATGAGTATCCACCTGCCGTCGCATTGATAATTTTTTGTTTTGCTTCAGGGCTACTTACCATCAAGAAATGCCAAGGTTGCACATTGACACTCGAAGGACTTAATTGAAGTAACGCTTTTATCTCACTCAGCGTTTCATCAGAAATCGTTTTATTTGGGTCAAAACTTTTCGTTGCATAACGGGTATTTAAAACATTAATTAAGTTCATTGGATCCTCTAAGTTAAATAAACTGTCTTGAGTTTTGAACATCCTAATGTTAAAAGTACAAACAGACAAGTACGCACATTAATGGCACATACTATACAAATGGATACTATCAAAAAAAGACGTTATACAAACTACACCTACGATGGATGCCCTGTTGAAGCCTCATTAGAGCTAATGGGCGGAAAAGGGAAGGGCGTGATCCTGTATCATTTACAGGGAAAAACACTGCGATTTAATGAAATAAAAAGGAAACTAGTTTTCATTACGCCGCGTATGCTGACCAAGCAATTACGAGAACTCGAAAGCGATGGGCTAATTACTCGACATGTCTATCCTGAAGTTCCGCCTAAAGTCGAGTACTCAATGACCCCCGCGGGTGAATCTTTAAGTACAGTGATTAATGCTCTGCAAGAGTGGGGGGAAAAATACGGGATCCCGCTATTAAATATGCAAGAGCAAGATGCAAATACAGAAGAGTCATCATGAGGAAGTTACCCAGAAACTTATCTGGGTAACAAATAACAATAAATAGGTTCAGTAGATTACAGCCCCAGCGCATATTTTAGCGCTAATTTTTTCGCCTCGCCCGCACGTTGCGCGGTCATCAAGCCAAAGTTTCTTAGCATTTTCAAGCCCGGTAAATTTTCGCTAAAGGCCATATAGAAAATATCCATCCCCGCCTGCATCACAAGATTATCGGGTAAACGGCGGCGCTGATAGCGCTTAAGCACATCCAAAGACTCCCATGTCTCAACACACTCACGCGCTTGGTAAATGACCTTCAATAACACATCTACATCGCGATAACCGAGGTTCACCCCCTGACCCGCTAACGGATTGATAGTATGCGCCGCATCACCAATCAGCACCAAGCCATCCATCACATAACGGCTTGCATGGTGACGTGTTAAAGGAAAGGCGCCCGATGCGATGGCTTTTACTGCACCAAGCCGCTCAGGGAACGCTTCCGAGATAGCACCTGTGAGCTGCTCCATAGACATGCTTTGCAAACGGCGAATTTTGGCGGGGCTGTCATACCACACGAGGGACGCCCAGTTATCATACAGCGGTAAAAATGCCCTTGGGCCTGATGGGAAAAACTGTTGCCATGTACGGTCTTGCTGCGGCGCATCCGTTTGGATAGTGATCAGCATACAAGATTGGCGATATTGCCAGCCACGGCTTCCAATACCCGCCATTTTACGCACTTGAGAATTAGCGCCATCTGCGCCAACCACCAGTTTAGTTTCTAGAATGCGCCCATCTTCCAGCTCAACCATCCAGTGTTTTTGCCCATGAGGTTGATGTAAATTCACCAACGTGGCTGGGCAAACTAACTCTAGGTTGCTGTACTGTTCGCACTCTCGCCACAATGCCAACTGTAAAACACGGTTTTCCACCATAAAGCCAAGCTCTGGTAAGCCTAAACTTTTAGCATCAAAAATCACATTGCTGCCCGGCTCTTCCCAGGTTTCTAATTCACGATAAGGCGCGCTGCGCATCGCTTCTACATGTTTCCATGCCCCTAATTGCTTTAATAATTCAATCGAGGCACTGCTGATGGCAGAGATACGCACATCTGGCGTACTGCTCGCGTCAAACTCGGTCGGCTGGGCTTTCTCAAGTAAAGCCACTTTCATCCCTTCTTGGGCGAAGCCTAATGCTGCTGCAGCGCCGGTCATTCCCGCACCAACCACAACAACATCATAAAATTCAGTTAGTTTATTCATCATGATAGCTACTATTAACTGTTTGATTTATTTAGTATACCGAAAAATTCTTACCCCCGCAGGCAATATCTACGCTCGGGCTCTGGTCACTGATGCCTCAAATGAATACAATACTCGTCAATCTTTAAAACAATAGGCAAATAGCCTGCCCTTAAGTATTTGGTGATGATATTATTTTAGCATGTTATTACTGGGTGATTTTTGCATTTAATCCAATACAGAACGCTGTTCTTAATCAAAATGCGGTGAATTCCCCATCATCATAGGGTAGGACTTTGGATTTACAACGCGTTTCGAAGTCCCTATTTTAGACCTCGAAAACACCGGATACACGACATGTCGACAAATAAAAAGTTATATATGAAAACTTGGGGCTGCCAGATGAACGAATACGATTCATCTAAAATGGTCTCTTTACTGGAAAGCACCCACGGCTATCAACTGACTGAAATTGCTGAAGAAGCAGATCTGTTGTTATTAAACACTTGTTCGATCCGCGAAAAAGCCCAAGAAAAGGTGTTCCACCAGCTTGGTCGTTGGAAATTCTTCAAAGACAAAAATCCTGACATCATCATTGGTGTCGGTGGCTGTGTCGCATCACAAGAAGGTGATTTTATTCGCCAGCGCGCACCTTGCGTTGATATCGTTTTCGGCCCGCAAACTCTGCACCGTTTACCGGAAATGATTAACCAAATTCAAGGTAACCGCAGCCCAATTATTGATATCAGCTTCCCTGAAATTGAAAAATTCGATCGCTTACCTGAGCCACGTGCTGAAGGCCCAACCGCGTTCGTTTCTATCATGGAAGGCTGCAACAAATACTGTACGTTCTGCGTTGTGCCGTACACTCGCGGCGAAGAAGTTAGCCGCCCTTGTGACGATATCCTGTTTGAGATTGCACAGTTAGCGGCGCAAGGCGTGCGTGAAGTTAACTTGCTGGGTCAAAACGTTAACGCCTACCGTGGTGAGACGTTCGACGGTGAAATCTGTTCATTCGCAGAATTATTACGTTTAGTGGCCTCTATCGATGGTATTGACCGCGTCCGCTTCACCACCAGCCACCCAATCGAATTCACCGATGACATCATCGAAGTGTATCGCGACACACCTGAGCTCGTGAGTTTCTTACACTTACCAGTACAAAGTGGCTCTGACCGCGTACTCACCATGATGAAACGTGCGCATACCGCATTGGAATATAAAGCGATTATTCGTAAATTACGCGAAGCTCGCCCAGGCATTCTGATCAGCTCCGACTTTATTGTTGGCTTCCCTGGCGAAACCACCGATGATTTCGAAAAAACCATGAAGCTAATTGCTGACGTGAATTTTGATATGAGCTACAGCTTCGTCTACTCCGCGCGTCCGGGTACGCCAGCCGCTGATTTACCGGATGATGTTAGCGAAGACGAGAAAAAGCAGCGTCTGTATCTGCTGCAACAGCGCATTAATCAGCAAGCAATGAGCTTCAGCCGTGCCATGCTAGGAACAGTACAACGTATTTTAGTGGAAGGCACCTCACGTAAAAATGTGATGGAGCTTTCAGGTCGTACCGAAAATAACCGCGTAGTGAATTTTGAAGGCACTCCGGACATGATCGGTAAATTTGTTGATGTCGAAATCGTCGATGTTTATACCAACTCTTTACGCGGTAAAGTGATTCGTACCGAAGATCAAATGGATCTGCGTGTTCATGAATCCCCTGAATCCGTGATTGCACGTACCCGTAAAGAAGATGAACTTGGCGTTGGTAACTTCCAACCCTAAAGATAGGATACTCAGTGACCGATAACAAACCTTTGCAAATCGCAACACAAGAGATTTTTTTAGAGCCCGCAGATAATCAGCGTTTAATGAGCCTTTGCGGGCCATTTGACGACAATATTAAGCAATTAGAGCGTCGTCTTGGCATTGAAATCAATCGCCGAGACAATCGTTTTAAACTATCGGGTAAAGCGCTTAATATCCAAGCGGCCAGTAAGATTTTACGCCAGTTGTACGTTGATACCGCGCCAATCCGCGGTGTGATCCCTGACATTGATCCTGAAAATATTCACCTTGCGATTGTCGATAGCAGAGTGCTTGAGCAATCCGCAGAAAGCGTGCCTGACTATGGTAAAGCCGTGAATATCAAGACCAAGCGCGGCGTGATCAAACCTCGTACCCCAAATCAGGCGCAATACATTGCCAATATCTTAGATCACGATATTACATTTGGAATTGGTCCTGCGGGAACTGGTAAAACTTACCTTGCTGTTGCAGCAGCCGTCGATGCATTAGAACGTCAAGAAGTACGCCGAATTCTGCTCACCCGCCCTGCGGTTGAAGCAGGCGAAAAACTGGGTTTCTTGCCGGGTGATTTAAGCCAGAAAGTAGATCCTTATTTACGCCCTCTGTACGACGCGCTGTTTGAAATGCTTGGTTTTGAAAAAGTTGAAAAACTGATTGAGCGTAATGTGATTGAAGTGGCTCCGCTGGCTTACATGCGCGGTCGCACACTGAACGATGCGTTTATCATTTTAGATGAGAGCCAAAACACCACCATCGAACAGATGAAAATGTTTTTAACCCGTATTGGTTTTAACTCTAAAGCTGTTGTCACTGGGGATATCACTCAGGTCGACTTACCAAGAGGCAGCAAATCCGGTTTAAGACACGCCATCGAAGTGTTGTCGAACGTGGATGATTTAAGCTTTAACTTCTTCCATAGCGAAGACGTGGTGCGTCACCCTGTCGTGGCGAAAGTTGTCATGGCTTATGAAGCATGGGAAGAGCAAGACAGCAAACGTCGCCAGCAATTGAAAGAAGAAAAAGAGCAACAACGTGAGCTTGAAAAGCAGGAAAATCACTAAATGAGCGATGTTATTCTCGATTTACAAATAGCGAGCGAAAATACCGACGGTTTACCCTCTGAAGCGATGTTCCAGCGCTGGGTCAATGCGGTATTACCCAAGTTTCAAGCTGAAAGTGAAGTCACTATTCGTATTGTTGATGAAGCCGAAAGCCATGAATTAAATCTAACTTATCGTGGAAAAGATAAGCCGACTAACGTGCTGTCATTTCCATTCGAAGCGCCACCAGAAGTGGAACTTCCGCTGTTAGGGGATTTAATTATTTGCCGCCAAGTGGTGGAGCAAGAAGCCGTCGAGCAGCAAAAAAGTGAAGAAGAGCATTGGGCACACATGGTAGTTCACGGTTGCCTGCATTTACTCGGTTATGATCATATTGAAGATGATGAAGCTGAAGAAATGGAAGGATTAGAAACCGAGATCCTCGCAGAAATGGGTTATGCCGATCCGTATCTTGCGGAAAAAGAGTGAGCTCACTATAATTTTTAACGTTAACAAGCATTTTTAGACGTAAAACGATGTCTGTTAACGTAAAGAATATGCTCCGACGCTAACCCATAAATTGTTTCGCTAAACAAAATGTTTTAAGCTAAACAATTCATACCTAACTCTATGGGTTAGCGATTTTTCTAATTAACTGAGGAATAATAAATTAAACGCCATGAGCGACGATAACTCTTCGAGTAGTGACACCCCTGGGCCTAAGAAAGGTTTTTTTGCATTGTTAAATCAACTTTTCCATGGTGAACCTAAAAACCGTGATGATTTGGTCGAATTAATTCGTGATTCTGAACAAAACGATTTAATTGACCCGGATACCCGTGAAATGCTGGAAGGTGTCATGGATATTGCCGATCAGCGGGTACGTGACATCATGATCCCTCGCTCTCAAATTGTTACCTTAAAACGTAACCAAAGCCTTGATGAGTGCCTCGATGTCATCATCGATTCTGCCCACTCTCGCTTCCCTGTTATCAGCGAAGATAAAGATCATATTGAAGGGCTATTAATGGCAAAAGATTTACTGCCATTTATGCGTACCGACGCAGAACCATTCAGTATTGATAAAGTGTTACGTCAGGCCGTTGTTGTTCCTGAAAGTAAACGAGTAGACCGCTTACTCAAAGAATTCCGTTCCCAGCGTTACCATATGGCCATCGTTATTGATGAGTTCGGCGGTGTCTCTGGTTTAGTGACTATTGAAGATATTTTAGAGCTGATCGTCGGTGAGATTGAAGACGAGTATGACGACCAAGATGATGTGGATATCCGCCAGCTGAGCCGCCATTCATACTCTGTTCGCGCCTTGACTCAAATCGAAGACTTTAATGACGCCTTTGGGACGCATTTTAGTGATGATGAGGTAGATACCGTTGGGGGCTTAGTGATGCAAGCCTTTGGTCACTTACCATCCCGTGGTGAAACCATTACCATCGATAACTACCAGTTTAAAGTTTCCATGGCGGATAGCCGTCGAATTATACTGCTTCAAGTAAAAATTCCTGACGATGCCCCAGTGCCTACTTTGGATGAAGAACAGAGTTAATGAACTTATCCTCTACTTATCAAAGCCAGTGGCTACGCCTGCTGCTGGCTTTACTATTCGGAGCCAGTGGTACACTGGCTTTTTCGCCTTTTGACTTCTGGCCCGCCGCTCTCCTTTCTATTTTCTTTCTCCAGCTATTAACCCTACACAGAACCGCCAAGCAAGCTTTTGCTATCGCGTTCGCATGGGGATTTGGCTTATTTGGCAGCGGCGTCAACTGGGTGTATGTCAGTATCGCCGATTTTGGTGGGATGCCGGATGCCGTTAACGTATTTATCGTTATCTTGCTGGCTGCTTATCTGTCTCTGTACCCCGGTCTATTTGGTCTACTGCTCAATAAACTCACCCCCAACGCCAATATTTGGCGCTTAGTCTTGATGGCGCCCGCACTGTGGCAAGTGACTGAGTTTCTGCGCGGTTGGGTACTGACTGGCTTCCCATGGCTGCAATTTGGTTATACTCAGATTGATGGACCGATGAAATCATTAGCGCCGATTTTTGGCGTTGAGATGATAACCCTGCTGCTATTTAGCATCAGCGGCTTGCTCGTCCTAACAGTCATTCGCCGCAATCTTATCCCTCTAGCATGTGCGGCGGCGCTGTTGCTGGTTCCTCTGTTAGCCAAAAACGTCCAGTGGTTCACTCCTCTGAATGATAAAACCATGGAAGTGGCATTGGTGCAGGGCAATATCCCTCAATCAATGAAATGGGAAGCAGGCTTTTTGCAGCAAACCAAAGATCGCTATATCAAGCTTTCCAGCCCTTATATTGGCAAAGCCGATATGATTATTTGGCCTGAGTCAGCCATTCCTGTGGTAGAACTGGAAAATCAGCCGTGGCTTAAAGCGCTGGACACGTTGCTAAATGAAACCAAAACGCGGTTAATTACCGGAACTGTTGATGCCAAACCGGTCAATGGTGATTCGGTATTCTATAACTCCATCATTGTGCTAGGTGATAGAAAACCCTATCTCTACCCGACTAAGAATCGTTATAACAAGCATCACTTAGTCCCATTTGGTGAGTTCGTCCCGTTGGAAGATTTACTTCGCCCGCTTGCGCCATTCTTTAATTTACCAATGTCGGGCTTTAGCCGTGGAGATTATCAACAGGCTCAATTAGCAATTGGTAATATTCATCTAACAGCAACCATTTGCTATGAAATTATTCTGGGTACTCAAGTTAGAGATAACTTCAAACCTGACAGTGACTACTTACTGACAATTTCAAATGATGCTTGGTTTGGTGAATCGATTGGTCCTTGGCAGCATTTCCAGATGGCAAGAATGCGCTCATTAGAACTTGGTCGCCCGCTATTACGCGCCACCAACAATGGCGTAACGGCGGTCATCAGTGCGGATGGTTCCATTCAAGGTATTCTGCCACAGTTCCAAGATGCGGTACTGGCTGAAAAAGTCACACCAACAACGGGATTAACCCCTTATGCTCGTTGGAGTAACTGGCCGATGTGGGGTATGGTCGCCATATTCGGTATTGTTGGATTTACCCTTAACCGTCGTCAAAAACGTCACTAATTGACGCTTTAAACCGATTAATAATCCCCGACATCTCGATTGATGATTCGGGGATTTTTTTAACCTAACCAATTAATAATCCCTGCGTTTCTGCTATCCCAATTGAGGCAATACAGCCTGCGTTGAAATTCAAATAATCATCTTCAATACCATCGGAAAAAATTACGCCATTTTCAGGCATTAATGACTCTAATTGTAATGGCGTGGTTTGCTCAATGGTGCCAAACACTAATTCCGTTCCCGTCATTCGGCTGCGAAAAGGTTCCCTTACGCTGAACTGTAACCGTTTTTCATCCCAGCCAAACCCCTGTGATAATGGATGGGAGTGAGTCCCTGCTATCGCCTGAGCCCCCGCAATAATAGATTGAAACCATCCCGTTGACCCTAACCCTGTCGAGACAATAATTCCTGATGATGATTGAAATTCTTGCTGCCCTTGCCATTTCACTCGATAGCGTGCAGATGTATGGCTTTTAGGACCTATAAATAGGTCGTTAACGGCTAATAGCGTTTGCCCATCATTGGTTGTAGCTTGCGCAAAAGTAACGGATTTTTGATTTACCTTTCCAGTTAGTGTACGCGTCACCACATCCGATAGCTGCCCAATTTCAAAGGGCAGCAATTTACCATCCCAACGCGTCGGTTCCGGATTTATAGCAATCACCGGCTGCCCATTAAGGTATTTAAGGGTATTTGCCACTAAACCATCTTGCCCTATGACCACCACGATATCTCGCGCTGAAAACTGGTAGCTCGGTAACAGTTTTCTTTCCAGTAATTGAAAGCGTCCCATCGTTTTAAGAATCGACTCAGCTTGGATTAACTGCCGCTGATACACATCATGTTCAAGTAGGTAATCACTCACTTCAACATCATTATGTTCAAGGTAAAATTTTGCTTGCGACCAGGTATTGAAACGCTCAATTAATTCCTGCATACGAGTTTTACGCATCACTAACACAAAGCGAACATCATCATACTGACTCATTGTTTAGCCCCTTTTTTCATTAGCTGACCAAATAAATCTGGTGAGAAATTAATTTCACCAATTTTGCCTGCGTTTTGAGCCAAGGATTCAAATGCCATCGCCATCAATTGCTCTGGGTTCATTTTCGCCAATGCCATCGCCTTCAAATTCTCCACTGGCAATTGGCTATACGCTTTCATTTTAGCTTCGATGGCATAAGCATCCGCTTCTGATTGAGTACGTTGGTTTTCAACACTTAGCGCCACCAGCTCATTACGCTTAGCTTCCAAATTAACCTGAGCTATTAACTCTTCTTGTTCAATTTCAGCACGCTCACGCAGCAATGTACGTTCATTATCCAACCGAGCTTCTTCAATTTGCTGCTGCTTGGCTTGTACTGATAAATCCGTTTCTAATTCCGCCTCTTTTATAGTTCTCTCCTGCTCAACAGAGAATTTGCGTCTCGCATAAATCGCATCGTCAGCCTCTTTCAAAATTGATTCCCGTGCTTGAGCTTCCAGCGCTTTGAGCGTTTCAGGAGACGGTGTAATAGCAGAAATTGCCACATCCAAAATTTCTATGCCTAACGATTCAAGTGCAGGATGCTCAGACAGTTGCTGAGAAACCAACAGCACCAATGGTTGCCCCATGAGTAATGCATCTCGCAAATCGGTACTTTGCGTTTTTGCTTGGATGACAGTTTGGGCACTACGAACCACCCTATCACTCAGCTTTAACGGGTCTTCTGACGCATAAGATTTACCATCTTGGGCAAGGTTAAAATTCAAGACATCCGCTGTTTTTTCTGGGTATTTCACTTGAAACGAAATTTGCCCTTGAATACGCAAGCTTTGGAAATCCGCTGTCTGTAGATTAAAAATAAATGGCGCTTCTTGGGCGTTCAAAGGTAATGCCGCAATGGACGTTTTATCCGCGTTATACCAAAAACTTAACCCTTTACCTTGCTTACGTACCGCACCATTAATGGATTGAATAATGAATGTCGATGAATCTGATTTGAAATATTTAAAATTTAACATGGTCTACCCCACTTAGTGTCTTTGTGAAATCAATTAGTGTCTTTATGACCTTAATTAATTATTGTCCTACAGACACAAATAAGTCAACGCTTAAATGTCTTAATGACACTAAATAAATTTTCGCGTATGATTTAGCGCAAGACTAAATATGGGGGAAAGGATCTTAATCACATGACAGAAAAAGAGTTTTTATCTAATTATGATCGACGAGATTATTTAACTCCTTTGCTCACAGTGGATACCGTATTATTCACTTATCATGAAAACACCTTAAAAGTGCTGCTCGTGGAACGTGCTAATTACCCTCAGAAAGGGCAATGGGGATTACCGGGTGGGTTCGTTGATGAAAATTGTGATGCCACGTTAGACGATACGGTATATCGCAAGTTAAAAGAGAAAACGGGGGTTGTTCCTCCTTATATCGAGCAGTTATGTACCATAGGAAATTCAGAGCGAGATCCTCGAGGCTGGTCAGTGACAGTCTGCTATACCGCACTCATTGCTCACCAAGCCTGCGAAGCGCACATTGAAAGTGTACATTCTGTTAAATGGGTCTCCATCGAAGAGATTGAAGACATGGCACTGGCTTTCGATCACTATCAGCTTTATTTACAAGCCCGTGAACGTTTACGCCAGAAATCCCTTTATTCCATTGTGCCGGGATTTGCGCTACCGGAAGTATTCACCTTAGCCGAGCTGCAACATGTTCATGAGGTTTTAATCGGAAAATCCATACAGAATAAATCTTTCCGTCGCCGTTTAGACCAAGCTGATTTATTGATTGATACAGGGGAGAAACGCCAAGAGCGCGGACGCCCAGCCAATCTTTATCGCTTAAAGTCCCAATCGGCTGACTATCGGTTTATTCGCAATCTCGAATTTTGATGAAAGAGTTTGAGATTAGAGTTTGATAAGAAAAATGCCCTTGATGCTGATACCAAGGGCATTTAATTAAAACGAAGCGAGCCATAAACGGCTTTTCAGCCCCAGATAACTCGTCCAGCCAGAAGTAAAACTCACCATTTCGCCTTTATCGATAATCATAAAGGTCGGTGTTGCTGTCACGCCAACCTGCGCAGCCAGTTGACCGTTGATATCATTCACTACAGGAAAATCTAATTCCTTTTTTTCCATTCCGGCTAACAGTCGAGAAGATTCCCCCGAACGCAGTGCTACCGTCACCACCGGAACTCCTGATTTTGCTAAATCAGAAACGGTTGGCGATGTGAAGCGGCAAACACCACACCATGTTGCCCAGAAATAGACTAATACAGGCTGTTTTTCGCTGAGTTCAGCAATAGAAACCACCTCACCCGTTGCAATGGTGAGTGGCTCTAATAACACGGGGGCAAGGCTTTGCGGTTTACGCCAAAAGTCCATCACCGTAAAAGCGATCACCAAAATAATCGCCAATACGAGAAGCTCTTTTGACCACTTTTTCAGTCTCCCCATCACGACATTATTTCGCTTTGCTGAGCTGTTCTTTCACGATGCGTTCAAATTCTTGTGCATCAACAGCGCCTGGGATCATTTCATCACCCACTAGCGTTGCAGGCGTACCATTCACGCCCAGCATATTAGCCAACTCAAGGTTTTTACGAATAGCTGCACGGCTCTTATCATTCGCTTTTAACTTATCATTGCCGGTTGCTTGCAGCGCTTCTTTGATGTTTGAATCAGATAACATCCCCTGTTTCGCCATCAGTTTTTGGTGCAGAGCTAAGAACGCTTTTGGATTTTCTTGCCATAAAGTCATCGCTAATTGCGAAGACTCCAGCGAGGTTTCCCCTTTAAATGGCAGGTACTTGATAACAACTGCAACATCTGGGTTTTTCTTCACAATATCTTCTAACAGTGGGTCAAAGCGTTTGCAGTATGGGCAGTTAAAGTCAGTAAAGTTCACCAAGACTAATTTCGCGTCTTTCGAGCCAATACGTGGGCTAGTCGGGTCATTAAACAGGGCATCATGCTGATCTTTTAATACCTGTTTCATTTGCGCTTGTTGTTTTTCACCTTGTTTCGCTTGTAAAGCCACAATCGCTTCTTCAAGGATCTCTGGATTCTCAACTAATGTATCGCGTACCAGCTTACGAACTTGTGCTTCTTGGTCGGCAGTCAGTGGCGCTGCATGTGCTGTGGCCCCTAATACTAGTGAGGAAAATAAAACAGCTAATATCGTCTTTTTCATTTTTCGGCTCCTTTGGCCTCAGTCATAATTGATAATACAGATTCACGATCAAGTATTGTTGACAGTATTTTCCCCTCTGTCAGATTAGGGCCATAAATCTGGTTAAACGGCACAGCCACTTGCCCTCGACGTTGCAAAAACGCCGAGATTTCAGGTGAAGGTTTTGTCCAATCACCCCGTAGCGCGACGACATCCGGTTCACTCAGTAAGTGCTGAATTTCGTCATTAAGTAGGACGTTATATTTATTCGCCTTACACGTCACACACCAGTCTGCAGTCACATCAATAAACACACGTTTATTATCTGCCAGCGCTCGCGTGATTGCGTCTTCAGACAGTGTTTGCCATTGAACCTTATCGGAAGCTAGCGTTTGGTGGCCTTGTTGTTGGTCTATCGCCATCCAAGCAAACCCAGCACCCAGTGCCGAGAATAATAGGAATGGGAAAATTGCCGCACGAACTCCTCGGTTCTTAAGAATAAATAACACTAAGATTAATAAAAATAGTACGGCGATAACGGTAGCGGTCATTGCACCAAAATGGGGAATTAATAAGCTGATTAACCATAAGCAGGAAACCAACATCATTAAGCCCAGTACTGCGCGCAATTTCAGCATCCATGTTCCTGGCTTTGGTAACGCTTTCGCAATCACAGGGAATGCCGCAATCAATAACCACGGAAGGCTCATCCCGATACCTAGTGCAGTGAAAATCAGCCACAGTTGCGACATCGGTGCCGCTAATGCGAAAGCGACCGCCGTGCCCAAAAAGGGTGCAGAACAAGGTGTCGCTAAGAGTGTCGCGAAAACCCCTTGCCAGAAATGCCCGCTATTACCCTGCCCACCTGCGGTGGCTAAACGCGTATTTGCTTTACTGCCTAGGTTAATTTCAAACAACCCAAATAAATTCGCAGTAAACAGCGCCGTAATCAGCACCATAAAGCCGATAAACCACGGGCTTTGGAACTGAATACCCCAACCAACAACTTCCTGTCCCCATCGCAAGAATGTCATCAATAAGGCTAATAACCAGAATGAGACCAGAATCCCCGATGAAGAGAGCAAGAATTGCCGACGAATGGTATTTTGTTCACCTTGAGGAACCAATAAGACAGAGCCGAGTTTCATTGCCAGTACAGGCAAAACACACGGCATTAAGTTCAGGATCAGACCGCCAAGTAGCGCAAATAGAACTATCTGCCATAAACCCAGCGCGTGTCCACTGTCATCCCCAGATACGGAACCAGTATAAGGCACGACATTGCCATGTATTTGTTGAGATAACTCACCGTCCGCCACAACAAATGAAACTGTTTTACCCACAAGATTAGGCGCTTCACCGCCCCAGTCATCGCTAACATCAATGGTAGCGGTTAACTTATTGCCAGAATATTTTAGGGATGGAACACCAAGGCTCGCGCCATCTACAACATCAGTAAACAGATGCGGGTCAATCCAGGTATTATCGGCGGCTTTTTGTAACTCTACCGTCAATTTATTGCCAGCAAAGCCAAATTGCGCCTGTTCAACAAGCCCACTAGCCGCAGGCACACTGCCTTTTGCTTGATTAAATGCCCAGCTAAAATCCGCAGGAGCCGGTTCAGTGAGATCCAATTCAAAAGGGTAGTCAGTTAAAATACAAACATTACTGCACGTTGATAATGTCAGTGTGCCTGACAATTTATCGAGATGCTCACTACTAGTGACTGTAATAGGGAAAACCACGTCTCCCATATAACCTTGTGTCGACACGCCAGCGACATCAAAGCGCCCCGGCGTTGGCCATAGCCACTCCACCGTTTTGACGGGTGAAGACCAACTTATTTCCGGTGCAACGCCCCCTTCTCCCGGTGAGCGCCAATAGGTCTTCCAACCATCATCGAGTTTTACATCCAGTAAAATATCGACCTTGCCCTCTTTTTGTGCAGAGCTCAGCAAGCGAACCTGTACATGGCTCGGTGTGTTTGCGGTCATAAAACCCGTGTTTGCAGGTTGTAACCAGCCTGTATCCGCAGCCTGTAAGCTGCTAGAAAATACAGTAAATAAAACAATTAACGCATTAATAAAAAAACGCATGATCCCTCCAGAATAAATAACAGCGACGAACAATAAGCCGCGGCTTTCTAATCCCGAAGATTACAGAATTGTAGATGACGCCGAACGCCAGGTGGGGAATGGCTCTCTTCACGGTTTGCTCTATATATAAATAGCCTAGTGCAAAAGATAGCGAATGCCGCTAAAGAAAGAAATATAAAAAAGAGAGGTTCTATCACAGCAGGAACAAGAGTAAGGAGTGATTTGGAACTTAATTCACACGTTGAAAGCTTCACGGGCTTGCTATTTTGTTCATTTATATCAGAAAGATAATGCTCTGAAGAAAGCTGGATTTGATTCGCTACCGCAGAAGTCTGTAGTGAAGCTGATGTAAACATTGAGGCGAATAGACGCTCCCCGACGGCTCTTTGATTCATACAAATCAACACCATCAGACAGGCAAACAGCACTAATCCTTTACCTAACTTTATCGACCTCGTCATGTCTGTCTCAGATTATCTTCCTGAATTCACAATAATTAGCTAATTAAGTTAATAACAGGTTACATCTTACACAGGCAAATAAGCAACACAAGCACCATCATCTAACTTTACAAACAACTCTCATTTATAAAATTAACTATTTTTTGCACTTTATCCGAAAAGCGGCACGGAACTTGCTACTTACTTAATAAATGGCAAAACGAAACTATTTTGCACGATTTCGGTGCACGATAGTCGAGTTTCGGCAGTTTGTCTCTTTATTGGTGTCGCAGTTCACAACTGCCTAAATAATATGCGAGACAGCTCCCGAATTTAAAACAATTCGTTTTCAAAACTCATATTTTTTAATTACTTTTTAACAATAATAAAACATACAGCCGATGATCGTGTCATGATGAAAACCTCACGAAACATCTGCAAACACAACACCACAAAACCAAAATAAATCGAGTAATGTATCGTTAAAACACAAACCTCGAAATATGGCGGATTGACACCGATGTTCTAAAGGAGCTGTAATTATGCGTATTAGCAAGCTTGTTTTAACAATGATGCTTTTGGGTGCAACCTGCGCAGTTCAAGCAGAAGAATTAAACGGTACTCTGAAAAAAATCAAAGATAATGGAGTGATAGTCGTGGGTCACCGCGAATCATCAGTGCCATTCTCTTACTATGATAATAATCAGAAAGTTGTTGGCTACTCACAAGACTACTCCAACCTCATTGTTGATGCAGTGAAAAAGAAACTCAATATGCCTGATTTACAGGTGAAATTGATCCCTATCACCTCGCAAAACCGTATTCCATTACTGCAAAACGGCACATTTGATTTCGAATGTGGCTCCACAACGAATAACCTAGAGAGACAAAAACAAGCAGCCTTCTCTAATACCATTTTCGTGGTTGGTACTCGACTGCTGGCGAAAAAAGACGCCGGTATCAAAGACTTTGCTGATTTAGCTGGCAAAAATGTGGTTGTCACTTCAGGGACAACGTCAGAAGTGATCCTGAATAAGTTAAATGATGAGAAAAACATGAAGATGCGCATTATCAGTGCTAAAGACCACGGGGACTCATTCCGTACTTTAGAATCTGGTCGTGCTGTTGCCTTTATGATGGACGATGCCCTATTAGCTGGTGAGCGCGCAAAAGCGAAACAACCGGATATCTGGGAAATCGTAGCAAAACCACAAACTGAAGAAGCTTACGGCTGTATGCTGCGTAAAGATGATCCACAATTCAAAGCACTGGTCGATGAAACTATCTCAACTGCACAAAAATCTGGCGCAGCGGAAAAATCATTCGACCGCTGGTTTAATCAACCTATCCCACCGAAAAACCTGAATCTGAAGTTTACGTTATCTGATGAAATGAAGGCGCTGTTCAAATCACCAAACGATAAAGCATTAAACTAATAAAAAAGACAAACAGGGTGTTACTGAAGTAGGAGTCGCAAGGCGGTCGTTCCCGCCTTGCTTTCTCTTATTGCGGTATTCGGGACAATCAAATTGCCCACAGGAAGTCATATTATGTCAATTAATTGGAACTGGGGGATATTCCTTGAGAATGCCCCATTTGGGAATACCACCTATTTAGGGTGGTTAATATCTGGCTTAGAAGTCACTGTCACGCTATCCATCTGCGCTTGGATCATCGCTTTTCTGGTTGGCTCATTTTTCGGTATTTTACGCACAGTACCTAACCGCTTTTTAGCCTTTTTAGGGACTGCTTACGTTGAATTATTCCGTAACGTTCCGCTGATTGTTCAGTTCTTCACTTGGTATCTAGTGATCCCTGAACTGCTGCCACAATCTATCGGCGACTGGTTTAAAATGGAGTTAGATCCTAACTACCAGTTTTTCCTCTCTTCCATGTTATGCCTTGGCTTGTTCACTGCTGCGCGAATGACTGAGCAAGTTCGTGCTGCTATTCAATCCCTGCCTAGAGGGCAACGTAATGCAGCGCTCGCGATGGGGCTAACACTGCCACAAACCTATCGCTATGTACTGCTACCGAATGCTTATCGCGTCATTTTACCGCCAATGACCTCGGAAATGCTGAACTTAGTGAAAAACTCCGCTATCGCATCCACTATCGGGTTAGTGGATATGGCGGCACAAGCAGGAAAATTACTCGATTACTCCGCCCATGCTTGGGAATCTTTCACAGCAATCACACTGGCATATGTCGGTATCAACTTGATTATTATGCTACTAATGAGCTTGCTTGAGCGCAAAGTGCGCTTACCCGGCACACTAGGAGGACGCTAAGATGGCTTATCAATTTGATTGGAGCTCCATTGAGCCAAGCATCCCATTCTTAGTGGATGGTTTTATTATCACCGCCAAAATTACAGCAGCAGCCATTGTGGTTGGGATTTTATGGGGAACCGTACTCGCCGTTATGCGTTTATCCAGCATTAAGCCACTGCGCTGGCTGGCGGCCTTTTACGTCAACACCTTCCGCTCAGTTCCGCTAGTTATGGTACTGTTTTGGTTCTATTTAGTTGTGCCTAACATATTACAAAATGTTCTAGGCTTATCACCAAAAAATGATATTCGTTTAATATCCGCAGTGGTAGCCTTCTGTCTTTTTGAAGCGGCTTACTACTCTGAAATTATCCGTGCAGGTATTCAAAGCATCTCGAAAGGTCAGGCAAGCGCCTCCCTCGCTTTAGGTATGACCCAAATGCAAACCATGCGTTTAGTCGTATTACCGCAAGCGTTTAGAGCGATGGTGCCATTATTACTGACCCAAGGTATTGTATTATTCCAAGATACTTCATTAGTGTATGTTCTTGGGTTAACCGACTTCTTCAGAACCGCCACCAATATTGGTGAGCGTGACGGTACGCAAGTCGAAATGATACTCTTTGCGGGACTCATCTACTTTATTTTCAGTTTCGGCGCTTCAATGCTGGTGAATTATCTTAAGAAAAGGACTGTTTCATGATTACCCTGAAAAATGTATCGAAATGGTATGGCCAATTTCAGGTGCTCACAGATTGCACAACTGAAGTCAAAAAAGGCGAAGTTGTGGTTGTATGCGGGCCATCTGGTTCTGGTAAATCCACATTAATAAAAACAGTAAATGGGTTGGAGCCAATTCAACAGGGTGAAATTTTCGTTAACGATATCCAAGTTAATAGCAAAAAAACTGACCTTGCGAAGCTGCGCTCAAAAGTCGGTATGGTGTTCCAACACTTTGAACTGTTCCCTCACCTTTCCATTATTGAGAACCTAACATTAGCGCAAGTTAAAGTCTTAAACCGTGACAAGAAAGCCGCTGAAGCTAAAGGTTTAAAATTACTGGAGCGTGTGGGATTGGCGAGCCATGCTAATAAATTCCCTGCGCAGCTCTCTGGTGGTCAACAGCAACGTGTCGCCATCGCCCGCGCGCTATGTATGGACCCGATTGCCATGTTGTTTGATGAGCCAACTTCCGCCCTAGACCCAGAAATGATCAACGAAGTGCTGGATGTTATGGTGGAGTTAGCGAATGAAGGAATGACCATGATGGTGGTAACGCACGAAATGGGCTTTGCGAAAAAAGTGGCTAACCGCGTGATTTTCATGGATGAAGGTAAAATTATCGAAGACAGTAAAAAAGAGGATTTCTTCGCTAATCCGAAGTCAGACCGCGCGAAAGATTTTCTGGCAAAAATCTTACATTAATCTCGATTTAGGTTGCAGAAAGTCCGACAGGGCTTTTTGCAACTTTTCCCTCAACTTTTCTTACCCGCACAAAATTCACCTCGTTTTCTTGATTGTCACTTTTCTGCGCTTGAAATCTCTTAAAAAATTCTCTAACGTGTTCTAAGTTCAAATAAAATTGCGAACAAAGCAAATTCCCCCTGAAATAGTTCAAGTTTTAGGTAGTAAATTGAATTATGATAGGCGATACGCTTATTATTTTGTGCGCGTTCTTAGTTTCATCAACGTATGGCAATATCAACGTATCGCCAACCACTATGTAGCACAAAATATAACAAACAGCTGAAACAGCAAGACCAAGTCCCTGTAAATTCATCTAATCGACGATTCATCGTTTTTTACAGACACAATGGCTTTCGGCATTGTTGTTTTCATGTGTGATCCGCTATGCTATGCGGATCCATTTTATAGAAAAGACATTCACCTGCTACAGACTAAACTGTAGCGATTATTCACCATAGGATTATCGGTGCCATGCAAGAACAATATCGTCCAGAAGATATAGAGCCTAAAGTACAGCGTCACTGGGATGAACAACAAACGTTCAAAGTGACAGAAGACAACAGCAAAGAGAAATACTACTGCCTGTCCATGCTACCTTACCCTTCTGGTCGACTACACATGGGCCACGTTCGTAACTACACCATTGGTGACGTGATCTCCCGCTACCAGCGTATGCTGGGCAAAAACGTTCTGCAACCAATTGGTTGGGATGCGTTTGGTCTGCCAGCTGAAGGTGCCGCGGTTAAAAATAACACTGCGCCTGCACCATGGACTTACGCCAATATTGATTACATGAAAGGTCAGCTGAAAATGCTGGGCTTCGGTTACGATTGGAACCGCGAAGTGACCACCTGTACGCCAGAATATTACCGTTGGGAACAGTGGTTCTTCACTAAACTGTATGAAAAAGGCTTAGTCTACAAAAAAACCTCCGCCGTTAACTGGTGTCCACACGACTTAACCGTTCTAGCAAACGAACAAGTCATCGACGGCTGCTGCTGGCGCTGCGATAGCCAAGTTGAGCGTAAAGAGATCCCTCAGTGGTTTATCAAAATTACCGACTACGCTGAAGAGCTGCTCAATGACTTGGACAAACTGGAAGATTGGCCAGAACAAGTTAAAACCATGCAGCGCAACTGGATTGGTCGCTCTGAAGGTGTGGAAATCACTTTTGATGTTGCTGATCGCGCAGACAAATTAACTGTCTACACCACCCGCCCAGATACCTTTATGGGTGCGACATATGTGGCGGTTGCTGCAGGTCACCCATTAGCGCAAGAAGCTGCCAAAGCGAATAGCGAATTAGCCGACTTTATCGATGAGTGCCGTAATACCAAAACTGCGGAAGCGGATATGGCAACCATGGAGAAAAAAGGTCTGGCAACAGGTCTGTATGTCGTTCATCCATTAACCCAAGAAAAATTACCAATTTGGGTCGCGAACTTTGTTCTGATGGAATACGGTACAGGTGCAGTGATGGCAGTTCCAGCTCACGACCAACGTGACTGGGAATTTGCTCATAAATACAATCTGCCAATCAAAGCGGTGATTGCAGATGCTGAAGGCAACACGCCTGACTTATCTCAAGAAGCGATGACTGAGAAAAACACCCTGATCAACTCAGGTGAATTTACTGGTTTAAGCAACGAGGCTGGCTTCAACGCTATCGCTGACAAACTGGTTTCCCTTGGTGCAGGTCAACGCAAAGTCAATTATCGCTTACGTGACTGGGGTGTTTCCCGTCAACGTTACTGGGGTGCGCCAATTCCAATGGCAACCTTAGAAGATGGCACCGTGGTTCCTGTTCCTGAAGACCAGTTACCGGTTATTTTACCGGAAGATGTCACCATGAATGGCATCACAAGCCCAATTAAAGCGGATCCTGAGTGGGCAAAAACCACCATTAATGGTCAACCAGCGCTGCGTGAAACCGATACCTTCGATACCTTTATGGAATCATCTTGGTACTACGCTCGTTACACTTGCCCACAATACGACGATGGCATGTTGAACCCTGAAGCAGCAAACTACTGGCTGCCAGTGGATCAATACATCGGTGGTATTGAGCACGCCATCATGCATTTAATGTATTTCCGTTTCTTCCACAAATTAATGCGTGATGCCGGTCTGGTGAACTCTGATGAGCCAGCAAAACGTTTACTGTGCCAAGGTATGGTTCTGGCTGATGCCTTCTACTACACCGGTAGCGATGGTCAGCGTGTATGGGTTTCTCCTGCGGATGCAATTGTTGAACGTGATGACAAAAACCGTATTACTAAAGCGGTAGACAGCGAAGGTCATGAACTGGTTTATACTGGTATGAGCAAGATGTCTAAATCTAAGAACAACGGTATTGACCCACAATTAATGGTCGAAAAATACGGTGCTGATACCGTCCGTCTGTTCATGATGTTCGCTGCGCCACCAGAATTAACTCTGGAGTGGCAAGAGTCTAGCGTTGAAGGGGCTAACCGTTTCGTTCGTCGTGTATGGCGTTTAGTTCACGAACACGCACAAAAAGGCGCAACTCAGCCATTAGATATCAGCGCATTAACCGCAGAACAAAAAGATTTACGTCGCGACTTACATAAAACCATCGCGAAAGTGACTGACGATGTGGGTCGTCGTTACGCATTCAACACCGCTATCGCAGCGGTCATGGAATTTATGAACAAGTTAGTTCGCGCTCCGCAAGAAACTGAGCAAGACCGCGCTTTAGTTCAAGAATCTTTAGATGCTATCACGCTGATGTTATCACCAATCATTCCACACGCTTGTTTCGAAATGTGGAAAGCATTAGGTCACAATGACGATATCGATTTTGCAAGCTGGCCGGTGGCTGATGAACAAGCCATGATCGATGATACTAAATTGGTTGTTGTTCAAGTTAACGGTAAAGTCCGCGGTCGTATTACGGTCCCTGCTGATGCTAACCAAGAATTCGTTCTGGAAATGGCATCACAAGAAGGCAGCGTCGCGAAATACCTCGAAGGCGTTAGCATCCGTAAAGTCATTTACGTACCAGGTAAATTACTGAACTTAGTTGTTGGCTGATAAGGAGCCCAAGTGCGCTATCTGATAACTCTATTTCTCAGCCTGTCGGTGCTCGTCACCGCAGGTTGCGGTTTTCGCCTTCAAGGAACCACGCAACTTCCTGAAGAATTGAAAACATTACAGTTAAGTTCTGGCGACCCGTACAGTTACCAAACTCGTGCGGTCAGGGAACAGCTGCGACTCAATAACGTGACTCTGCTAGATTCTGGTCGCGCTGATGTGCCTATTTTGAAAATTGTAGGTTCAACAGAAAGCACCGATACCGTTTCGATTTATCAAGATGGTAAAGCTGCAGAGAAACAACTGACACTGGTCATGAAGGCGCAAGTGTTAATGCCGGATGGCGCTATTTATCCGCTGGAAACAAAAGTTGTGCGGACTTTCTTTGATAACCCGTTAGAAGCGCTCGCAAAAGATGCTGAGAACGAGATTGTGAAGCAAGAGATGCAACAACAAGCGGCACGTAACATCGTGCGCAAACTGCTTCTGGTTCACAGTGCTGAGTTAGAAAAGGCGAAAGCTCAAGCGGCTGAGAAACCTGTTGCCGAATAATGATACGCATTTATCCTGAACAGCTGGCCTCTTCGTTACAAGAGTCTCTAAGAGGCCGCTATCTCATTTGGGGCTCCGAGCCCCTTCTTATTCAAGAAAGCCAAGATGCTATTCGCCAAGTTGCACGTCAGCAAGGTTTTGAAGAGCATTTTACTTTCGCTTTAGAGCAAAATACGGATTGGGATGAAATTTTTAGTCTCTGCCAAGCGCTGAGTCTATTTGCCAGTCGCCAAATGCTCACCTTATTTTTGCCTGAAAATGGCCCTAATGCCGCGATGGCAGACAAGCTCACACAGCTCGCCGGTTTACTTCACCCCGACCTGCTATTAGTTCTACGCGGGCATAAACTCACTAAAGCGCAAGAAAACAGTGCTTGGTTCAAAGCCATCAGCCAAGATGGTATCTATGTCAGTTGCCTAACGCCTGAATATCAACGTTTGCCCCAGTGGGTCTCTAAGCGTGCTAGCCAAATGCGGCTTTCATTAGAAACTGAAGCAAACCAATTACTTTGCTATTGCTATGAAGGTAATTTATTGGGATTAGCGCAAGCGCTGGAAAGGCTTTCCTTGCTCTATCCGGATGGAAAGCTCACTTACCCTCGTGTCGAAAGTGCGGTGAATGATTCAGCCCATTTTACTCCCTACCATTGGGTTGATGCGATACTAGCGGGTAAGCCTCGCCGTTCATGGCATATCCTTGAGCAGCTCAAGCAAGAAGATGTTGAACCTGTGATTTTACTACGGGCTATCCAACGAGAATTAATGTTGCTGATCACGTTAAAGCGTCAATCTGCGACCACCTCATTAAAAACGCTATTTGACCAACATAAAGTTTGGCAAAACCGTCGAGGATTGCTAGGCGAGGCGCTACAACGTTTGAGCTTACATCAATTACAATCGGCGTTGATGCTACTCACCCAAGCTGAAATTCACACTAAGCAGGATTATTCCCACTCTTCATGGCCGGATTTGCAGTCTCTTTCCATGGTGTTATGTGGTAAAACCGATGCAGAACATTTTATTCTGCCACGATAATAACTGATAGCTAATCACCTAATATCAATGGTAATGAATGATGAACGCTAAACCACAAGGTCTACAAGCGCTATTTGGGGGGACTTTTGACCCTATTCATTATGGGCATCTACGCCCTGTTGAAGCATTAGCTAATCAGGTGGGGCTGCAAAAAGTGATTTTGCTGCCGAACCACGTTCCACCTCATCGACCTCAGCCGGAAGCTAGCCCTACCCAGCGATTAGAAATGGTAAAATTGGCCATTCAAAATAACCCACTGTTTACTGTTGATACCCGAGAACTCCAGCGAAATACGCCCTCTTTTACAATTGAAACGCTCAGTGAATTGCGCCAAGAACTTGGTCATGAACAACCTCTTGCGTTCATTATTGGTCAAGATTCCCTGTTATCCATTAATACATGGCATGGCTGGACTCAGCTATTAGATAAATGCCATCTGCTAGTCTGCGCGAGACCCGGTTACGCCACACATTTTACCGATCCTGATATGCAACAGTGGCTGCAACAGCATCAAGTACAAGACCCGCAAGTATTGAGCCAAACGCCCTGTGGTTCGATTTTTATTGGCAATACACCACTGGTTAATATTTCAGCGACTGAAATACGTGAACAACTCAGCGAAGGTCAGGCTTGTGAAGATTTACTCCCTCGCGCAGTTTATCACTATATTCAACAACAACATTTGTATCAAAAATAAGCAATTTTATTTCTATTAACCAAATAGGAATGTCAGCAAATAATTTATTCTCTTTTATTCACTTAATTTCGATTTAATTAATTGCACAACTCAGCGCTTATTCTAGAATATTGATACGTAAGAGATAGGGATATTTTATTTGTAAAGTTACGATAATTATCTTGCCCAATGGATAAGATATCCCTATAAATTGCCCACTTACGCCAATAAAAAATAATTTAGCCGATTTTTGTGAAAATCTGGGGTAAAATGGCGGCACTTTGCTAGGGGGATCCCCCTAGAAAGCACAATGATGAATAGTCTTTAACAAGAATAGTGTTTAACAAGAGATTCTCTCAATTTGAATGAAAGGTGAACCTTTTGCAAGGAACTGAACTCCAACAATTTATTATCGATCAACTTGAAGATGCGAAAGCGGAAGATATCATTTCGATCGATGTCCATGGGAAATCAAGTGTTACTGACCAAATGATCATCTGCACAGGGACGTCAACTCGTCACCTGATGTCTGTGGCTGATCGTTTAATTGATGCGTGCCGTAAAAACGGTTTAATGCCTCTCGGTGTTGAAGGTCAAGGCATTTCAGACTGGATTGTTGTCGACCTTGGTGATGCCATCGTCCATATCATGCAAGATGAAAGCCGCCGCATGTACGAACTAGAAAAGCTCTGGAGCTGAGTTTGAAATTACAACTCATCGCTGTCGGAACTAAAATGCCGGACTGGGTACAGACCGGCTTTATGGATTACCTTCACCGTTTTCCCAAAGATATGCCTTTCGAATTAACCGAAATCCCCGCAGGAAAACGTGGAAAAAATGCAGACATCAAACGCATTCTCGAAAAAGAAGGTGAATTGATGCTTGCCGCTGTCGGCAAAGGCAACCGTATCGTCACGCTGGATATTCCAGGAGATCGTTGGGATACACCCAAATTAGCCGTGCAGTTAGACAAGTGGAAACAAGATGGTCGTAATGTCAGTCTGTTAATTGGTGGACCAGAAGGACTTGCTCCGGCGTGTAAAGATGCCGCAGAACAAAGTTGGTCTCTATCGCCACTAACACTACCCCATCCGCTAGTTCGAGTCCTTGTTGCCGAAAGTCTTTATCGGGCATGGAGTATTACGACTAATCACCCATATCATCGGGAATAGTTAGGAATTAATTTGTACACAATGGCAATGGGATGAAACAACAACGCACCCCTTTTCGCGACCATACCGCAGAATCAGTTTTGTTTATTCGCCGAGCATTAATTGCTTTCGGCGTCATTGTCATACTTACTTCAATCCTCGTGACCAATTTGTATCATCTACAAGTTGTTCGTCATGACGATTACCAAACACGCTCAAATGATAACCGCATTAAATTGGTGCCTATTGCGCCTAGCCGCGGCATTATTTATGACCGAAAAGGCACCCAGTTAGCTCTCAATAGCACGTTTTATCAGCTAGAAATTGTTCCTGAAAAAGTAGATAACTTACAGGAAACACTCGATAAGCTACGGGATGTTGTTGACCTTACTGACGAAGATATCACCAACTTTGAAAAAGAGCGTAAACGCTCTCGCCGCTTTACGTCTATCGCGCTGAAAACCCAGCTAAATGAAGTTCAAGTTGCCCGCTTTGCCGTTAATCAATATCGCTTTCCTGGCTTAGAAGTGAAAAGTTATCAGCGTCGCTCATACCCTTATGGCTCCGCATTAACCCATGTCATCGGCTACGTCGCAAAAATTAATGATAAAGACGTCGAACGCCTTGATAAAGAAGGTTTATTACCTAACTACGCCGCCAGCCATGATATCGGTAAATTAGGTATTGAACGTTACTATGAAGATGTCTTACATGGTAAAACGGGCTACGAAGAAGTTGAAGTGAATAGCCGTGGTCGAGTGATCCGCCAATTACACGAGCAGCCACCGCAAGCAGGTCGCGATGTCTATTTAACTATCGACCTTGAATTACAAACTTATATTGAGAAAATCCTCACGACAAGTCGTGCTGCTGTCGTCGTTACAGACCCGCGTAATGGTGAGATCCTCGCCTTGGTTTCCACACCAAGTTACGATTCAAACTTGTTTGTGAACGGAATTTCCAACAAAGATTACCAAGAGCTGTTAAATAACCCTAACAGGCCGTTGATCAACCGCGCTACTCAGGGCTTATATCCACCCGCATCGACGGTGAAACCTTTTATCTCTGTCGCAGCATTAAGCGAAAAAGTCATTACGCCAAACACCACAATCTACGATCCAGGCTGGTGGCAACTCCCTGGCTCAGAAAAACGCTATCGTGACTGGAAACGCTGGGGACACGGTAAGCTGAATGTGGTCAAGTCTATCATTGAATCTGCGGATACCTTCTTCTACCAAGTCGCTTATGACATGGGGATTGACCGTCTTTCCGAATGGATGACCCGATTTGGTTACGGTGAATATACAGGTATTGACCTTTCCGAAGAGCGCCAAGGGATCATGCCAACCCGCGAATGGAAACAAAAACGCTATAAAAAACCTTGGTACCAAGGGGACACCATCCCTGTCGGGATTGGTCAAGGTTATTGGACATCAACGCCAATTCAAATGTCTAAGGCTTTGATGACGTTGATTAATGACGGAAAAGTCAAAACGCCTCATTTACTGTATGGAACCAAACTTGGCGATGCCATGGTACCTTATGAAGATAAAGAAACCCGACAAATTGGCGATATCCATTCTGGATATTGGGAGCTGGCCAAAACCGGTATGTACGGTGTGGCCAATGCGCCAAATGGTACCGGTAAGCGTAGTTTCGTAGGAACACCTTATAAAGTAGCTGCAAAATCAGGAACGGCGCAGGTATTTAGTTATGAAACCTATAACGCCAGCAAATTAGCCGAGCATTTACGTGACCATAAACTAATGATTGCTTATGCACCTTATGATAACCCCACTATTTCCGTTGCTATTATTTTAGAAAACGGGGGAGCAGGCCCTGCAGTTGGTGATATTGTTCGCCAAATCTTTGACCATGTCCTGTTAGGTGATAACAAAACCCAAGTCGAAAGTACGGGTGCCAGTGCAGAGGAAGATCGTTAATCATGACTGACGATAAGAGAAAATTATCACTATCAACACGTCTGCACATTGATGTGCCTATGTTATTAATCATCATCGCCTTACTCGCTTATAGCGCCTTTATTATGTGGAGCGCTAGCGGGTTAGATCCCGAGATGATGGAACGAAAACTAGGACAAATTTTTTCTGGTTTTATCGTGATGATCGTGATGGCGCAAATTCCACCTCGCATGTATGAAAGCCTCGCGCCACACCTGTTTATTTTCTGCGTTATTCTCTTAGTCTTCGTTGATGTTTTCGGGCAAATCAGTAAAGGGGCTCAGCGCTGGCTAGATTTGGGCTTTGTACGGTTCCAGCCATCCGAAATTGCGAAAATCGCGGTACCGCTCATGGTCGCTCGTTTCATGAACCGTGACTCATGCCCGCCGTCATTTAAAAATACCTGTATTGCCCTCGTATTTATTTTTGTCCCAACATTGCTGGTCGCAGCTCAGCCAGACTTGGGGACCTCGATCCTCGTCGCCGCATCAGGGCTATTTGTCCTATTTTTAGCAGGAATGAGCTGGCGTTTAATTGCCGTTGCCGCCGTCGCGCTTGCCGCCTTTATTCCTATGCTCTGGTTCTTCTTAATGCATGACTACCAGAGAGCCCGAGTCATGATGCTACTTGACCCAGAAAGTGATCCTCTAGGTAAAGGCTATCACATCATCCAATCTAAAATTGCGATTGGTTCTGGCGGTTTAATGGGTAAAGGCTGGTTGGAAGGCACTCAGTCTCAACTAGAATTCTTACCTGAACGTCACACCGACTTTATTTTCGCTGTATTAGCTGAAGAACTTGGATTGATTGGTGTCTTGATCTTATTGGGTCTTTATATCCTATTGATTATTCGTGGGCTATACATTGCTGCAAATGCGCAAAACACCTTCGGGCGAGTGATGGTCGGCGGATTAATCCTAATCCTATTTGTGTATGTGTTTGTTAATATTGGTATGGTGAGTGGTATTCTACCTGTTGTGGGGGTTCCCCTCCCCTTAGTGAGTTATGGGGGCTCCGCCTTAATTGTTTTAATGGCTGGATTCGGTATTATCATGTCTATCCATACCCACAGAAAATTTTTATCTAAGAGTTTATAAAATGAGGCTTAGTATGCGTTTACAATGGATTATGCTCGCCATGGCAACCACATTACTCAGTGGGTGTATTAACGAAGACGTTAAGCAGCAGCCAACAGTTCCAACTAATGTCCCTACACAAGATGTGTTGGGTGCTGAGCCACATTATGAGCCTTATCATCCAACGGCAAATAATGATTACCAGCGTAATGGCAAGCAATACCAAATTGTCCGTGAACCCGCACAGTTCTCCCAAGTTGGCTATGCGTCAATTTATGGTCAAGAAGCTTCCGGTCAATTGACTGCCATTGGTGAACGCGCTAACCCAGTAGAGTTAACTGCAGCTCACCCTACATTACCTATTCCAAGTTATGCTCGTATTACCAACATGATGAACGGGCGCATGATGGTGGTTCGTATCAATGACCGTGGCCCTTATACTCCTGGCAAAAGTATTGCCGTATCCCGAGCAGTCGCTGATCGCTTAAATCTGATGACGACCACAAAAATTAAAATTGATGCAATCCAAGTTGCACCAGATGGAAGCTTATCAGGGCCAGGAACTGTTGGTTCAAACTTTGTTAAACAAAGTTATGCCCTGCCGGATCGTCCACAATTAGGTTCAGGTCCATTAGGTACACCGGTGATGCAAGAATCCCCAGCGCCAAGCAACGTATTACCAGTAAAACAGCCTGCGGAACCTATGCAACCAACGATGCCAGATATGAACATCAAGCAGCCAGAACCACAAGTTGCACCGAAAGCCACTGAAACAGAATCCGTTCCTGAACGTGGTTTCTTAGTTCAAGCTGGCGCTATCAGTAGCAAAGCAAACGCACAAAGTATGTTGGATAACTTAAAAAGTCAGTTTAACGTACCGGGTCGCCTACAGCCTTACAATGGCATCTACCGTGTTCAATTAGGACCTTTTGCAACGAGACAGCAAGCAGTAGAGATACAATCTCGTTTACAGTCTGAGCGCAATCAACAATCCATGGTTGTTGCCCCTTAATCACTCAATAACCGAATAATTTACGTTGCTGGGGGAAATTATTGATAGCTCCCCCTGCAACTTAAAGTACAACGGGTATAAACTAACGTAAATTTACCTGCACAGCGCAAGAGCTTCTTTTATCTGCCTTCGAACTTTTGCTAAACTGCGCTTTCTTGTGTTAACCGAATGTTGGATGTAATGATACAACCATGAAAAATGTCTCCTCATCACGCAATGTCTTTCTGCCACAAATCGTGCGTCAGACTGCGCTGGCTTCTGCACTGATCGTTTCTACTGTCACTTTTGCAAATGCGAATGAAGCTTTTCCAAATACTTCAGTTCCTGCTGCTCCAGCT
This sequence comes from Providencia sp. PROV188, assembly GCF_027595165.1. Classification (NCBI taxonomy): domain Bacteria; kingdom Pseudomonadati; phylum Pseudomonadota; class Gammaproteobacteria; order Enterobacterales; family Morganellaceae; genus Providencia; species Providencia sp. PROV188. Next base: position 1,012,481 of record NZ_CP097291.1, on the reverse strand, counting down.
ATCGATGCTGAAGCGTATATCTTGATTGATTACAATTCAGGTAAAGTGCTTGCCGAAAGTAATGCAGATCAGCGCCGCGACCCTGCTAGCTTGACCAAAATGATGACGAGCTATGTCATCGGTCAAGCCATTAAATCAGGCAAAATTGGCGCGAATGACATGGTCACCGTGGGTGAAGATGCATGGGCGACAGGTAACCCAATTTTCAAAGGCTCTTCATTAATGTTCTTAAAACCCGGAGATCGCGTGAGTGTTTCTCAGCTAACCCGTGGTATTAACTTACAATCAGGTAATGATGCCTGTGTTGCTATGGCAGACTATGTCGCAGGTGATCAAGCTAACTTTGTTAACTTGATGAATACCTACGTGAATAAACTGGGTCTGCAAAATACGCACTTCCAAACAGTACATGGTCTCGATGCTGCGGGTCAATACAGCTCTGCTCGTGATATGGCATTGATTGGTCAAGCGCTGATCCGTGATGTACCGGAAGAATACGAAATTTATAAAGAAAAAGAATTCACGTTTAACAATATCCGCCAAACTAACCGTAATGGTCTGTTATGGGATAAAAGCCTTGCAGTTGATGGGATCAAAACTGGTCACACTGATGCAGCAGGTTATAACTTAGTTGCCTCCGCAAAAGATGGCGATATGCGTCTTATTTCCGTCGTTATGGGTGGAAAAAGCAGTAAGGGGCGTGATGCAGAAAGCAAAAAATTGCTGACATACGGCTTCCGTTTCTATGAAACAGTGAAACCTCTGCAAGCTGGCGTCGAGTTTGCCACTGCCCCAGTTTGGTTTGGCGATGACAGCGAAATTAAGTTAGGCGTGGTTGAAGACCTGTACCTCACAATCCCTCGTGGTCGTTTAAAAGACTTAAAAGCAAGCTACGAATTAACCACCACTGAAATCGAAGCGCCGCTGAAAAAAGGCCAACAAGTGGGTACGATTAGCTTCCAATTAGACGGTAAAACCATCGAACAGCGTCCTTTAGCGGTATTAAAAGATGTTGAAGAAGGCGGATTCTTCAGCCGTTTAATCGACTACATCAAATTATTATTCCATCGTTGGTTTGGTTAATACTTGAAATTGAAATCAGTTAGCCCCATATAGTTTGTATCTGAAAGCCTGTAGTGAAATACAAACCCTGATGGGATAGTGAGTTGGCTGGCGAAATCTATTTTCTTCCAGCCAATTTTTATGCAGGCGCTAATCAATATTTTAGGAGTGCCCATGAAAACGAAATTAGGTGAACTGCTTGAGTTCCCATGTCCATTAACCTACAAAGTGATGGGCCTAGCGCAGCCAGAATTAGTTGACCAAGTCATTGAAGTGGTTCAACGCCATGCTCCAGGTGATTATGCACCAGATGTTAAACCGAGCAGCAAAGGCAACTACCATTCTGTATCTATTACTATTAACGCCACTCACATTGAGCAAGTTGAAACGCTCTACACTGAGTTAGGTGCATTAGAATTAGTCAAAGTTGTGCTGTAATTAGCAACAAGAAAACCGAGCCTCCGGCTCGGTAAGTTGATGACAAAGAGGGATAAAAACGTGGTTTTTCCCTCTTTGTGTTATCAGGCGAAAATCAATAAATTGATTTTCCTTGTTCGTTTTACAACCCAAAAGAGCCATTTCCAAACCTGATGGTTTTGTCAATGGTCTGGCCGAGCCTCCGGCTCGTTTTTTTTATTATCCGCAATATCAGCTGAAAAATAACAAGTTAATAACAAGACAAACTGGTGGTAACGCGTTCACAGCGTTATACTGCCATTCATCTTTACAGCCTGTGGACACCGAATTTTGTCGAAGAATAGCATCATCATCCGCGACTTAGGTCTGGCTCCCTACGAGAGCACATCTGAGGCAATGCACCAATTTACTGAATCCCGTACTCCTGATACCTGCGATGAAATTTGGCTGGTGCAACACCCTTCTGTGTTTACCCAAGGGCAAGCTGGCAAAGCCGAACACCTTCTCGCGCCGGGAAATATCCCCGTGATCCAAAGTGATCGTGGCGGACAAGTGACTTACCATGGTCCCGGCCAGCAAGTCATGTATGTGATGATAGATCTAAAACGCAGTCACATTGGTGTCCGTGAGCTTGTTAGCGCCCTAGAAACTTGCGTGGTCAATACCCTCGCCCATTTTAATATCAGTGCGTATCCGCGCCCTGATGCGCCCGGCGTTTATGTCAACGGAGACAAAATTTGCTCCCTTGGCTTACGTATTCGAAAAGGCTGTTCATTCCATGGATTGGCTCTGAATGTGGATATGGATCTCGAGCCTTTTAATCGCATTAACCCTTGTGGTTATAGTGAATTGAAAATGACACAAGTGAGAGCGCTGTCTCCAAACATTACATTAAACGATGTTCAGCCAGTGCTTATTAGTCAGTTCTGTGACACACTTGGATTTCATATTGTTCAATAATAATGCTATAATTTTTTAACATTTTTCAAAAAAATTTTAATGGCAAACAGATAACTGGAACCGGCACATTATGAGTAAACCAATTCAGATCGAGCGTGGAATTAAATACCGTGACGCCGATAAAATGGCACTGATCCCTGTTAAAAACGTGGTGACGGAACGTGAAGAAATTCTACGTAAACCTGACTGGATGAAAATCAGATTGCCAGCTGATTCTACGCGAATTCAAGGCATTAAAGCCGCAATGCGTAAAAATGGCCTGCACTCAGTCTGCGAAGAAGCTTCCTGCCCTAACCTCTCTGAATGTTTTAACCACGGAACTGCCACCTTTATGATCTTAGGTGCTATCTGTACTCGCCGTTGTCCATTCTGTGATGTTGCCCATGGTCGACCAAATGCTCCTGATGCGAATGAACCAGAAAAATTAGCGCAAACTATCAAAGATATGGCTCTGCGTTATGTGGTTATTACTTCCGTTGACCGTGATGATTTGCGTGATGGTGGTGCCCAGCACTTTGCTGATTGTATCAGTGCCATCCGTGAAAAAAGCCCGACCATTAAAATTGAAACTCTCGTGCCTGACTTCCGTGGACGTATGGATCGCGCATTAGAAATTCTCACCGCTACGCCACCGGATGTGTTTAACCACAACCTTGAAAACGTACCGCGTATTTACCGCCAAGTTCGCCCTGGTGCTAACTACGAATGGTCACTGAAATTACTGGAAAAATTCAAAGAAGCTCACCCTGAAATTCCAACAAAATCAGGCTTAATGGTAGGCTTAGGGGAAACCAACGAAGAGATCATTGAAGTGATGCGTGATCTGCGTCGTCATGGCGTTACCATGTTAACGTTGGGGCAATACTTGCAGCCAAGCCGCCACCACTTACCCGTTAAACGCTATGTGAGCCCTGCTGAGTTCGATGAAATGAAAGAGGCAGCGATGGATATGGGCTTCACTCACGCAGCCTGTGGACCGTTTGTGCGCTCTTCCTATCATGCCGACCTACAAGCAAAAGGCGAAGAAGTTAAATAATATTAATCTTTTCGTCTAAATAGTAATTAAAAGAAACCCCAATTGTGAATTACTACACATTGGGGTTTTTTATTAGTGACTTAATTTATCACCAATAAGAATGATCATTAGGTCAATTTTAGCGATAAAAAAACTCGCGCTAGCAAAGCTAGTGCGAGTTCAGTGCTGTTCGTTTCTAAGTATTTAATTACAAAGAGACAACGTTAGCAGCTGATGGACCTTTCGCGCCTTCAGTGATTTCAAATTCAACTTTTTGGCCTTCTGCTAAGGTTTTGAAACCGTCGCCAGAAATCGCAGAGAAGTGAACAAAAACATCTTTGCTACCATCTTCTGGAGTGATAAAACCAAAACCTTTGGACTCATTGAACCACTTAACGTTACCTTTAACTTTAGACATCAAATATTACCTTTAAAATAAAATAGACACACCATCTGTATCAAGCTCAGTACATCAAATATATAACTGACTTGTCTACAACCTAGATCACGAAAATTGATTTAAATGATAAAAAAATATTATTTATCCACCTATTTCGTCCAGAATACGGGGATAATTCTTAATAATAGTAATTAATACAAAGGTAAGTATTACTCATGGTTAATTTTTTAGCGTTTACTTCTCATGAATAAGTAACCAATCTTTAATATCCAATCCTCCTGTATAACCCACCAGCTTTCCGTCATGCCCTAAGACACGATGGCAAGGCACAATCAAAGATATCGGGTTACGAGAATTGGCCATACCGACGGCTCGACAGTAGTTAACCGAGCCCAGTTTTAAGGCGAGATCTTTATAACTCCAGCGCTCACCATAAGGAATTTCGCACAAATGCTTCCAGACTTTTTTCTGAAATTCAGTACCTTGCGGATTCAATGCAACCGAAAACACTTTCCGCTTATGATTAAAATACTCTTTTAGTTCTTTCGCACACTGCTTTGAGAATTCGTTTTTCGACTCTTTCTCCGTTTTTTCATCAACAAAATAGATACTCGTCACACCTTCATCATCAGCCGTAATATGGATCCACGGTTTCGGAAAGTTTTCTGGGGCTACTAAATATTGATGGTACATAACATCTCCTCAAAAGGATTCATTTACCTGATTGTATATACAGTTATAAGGTAAATTATTTCTACTTTGCAATGATATTTTTTCTCAGTGTAGCTAACTGAATCATCTCCCCCTGAATTTTTTTATTTCCAATGTTAATAACAGCATAGACAATAATTCGAATGATTATCATTCAAATAAAGAAATCACTATATATTGTATGGTTGAAATATTTTACGCCTATATATAGGATCAGCTCATCTTCAACACACCACCATTACGTAACTACCACGTTCTGAAAATGTTAAGGTGAAAAAAATGACTGAGATTACCATTTATAGTAAACCCAACTGCGTCCAGTGTAATGCAACCTACCAAGCGTTCGAGCGCAAGCAATTACCGTACACCATTATCGACCTTTCTGAAGATAACCAAGCCATTGAGTTCATAAGAAAACTAGGCTATCAGCAGCTTCCTGTCGTCATTGTAGGAGAGCAGCATTGGTCAGGCTTCCGCCCCGATAAAATCAATGCACTGATTGAGTAAGAGAGGTTGAAATGACCACTCAACCGCTAATTTATTTCTCGAGTCGCTCAGGTAATTGCCATCGATTCGTCGAAAAATTACAGCTGCCAGCCACTCGTATTCCCATTGGCCATCTACCTGAAAATGTACTTTTCGCCTCACAACCCTATGTGCTGTTGCTGCCGACCTATGGCGGTGGAACCGCTCATGGCGCTGTGCCTAAAGAAGTGGTGCACTTTCTCAATATCGAGGCAAACCGAGCGTTAATTCGCGGTGTCATCGCTGCGGGTAATACCAACTTTGGTGAGGCTTATGCCATTGCCGGCAACATTGTCGCTCAAAAATGCGCAATTCCCTTCCTCTACCGATTTGAATTATTAGGCACAGAGCGCGATGTGCAATCTGTAAAACAAGGATTAAAAACATTCTGGGCTCACACAAAGGAGCAGATCAATGGATAACCCACAGCACAGTCACCTAAATAATAATCGCAATGCGGACTACCACGCGCTCAATGCGATGCTTAACCTTTATGATAGTGAAGGTCGCTTACAGCTGGATAAAGACAAACAAGCTGCTCATCTCTATTTCCGCCAGCATGTGAATCAAAACACGGTCTTTTTTCACGATTTAAAAGAAAAACTCGATTTCTTAGTTAATGAAAATTACTACGAAGAAGAGGTGCTCGCTCAATACGATTTCCCATTTATTAAACAGCTTTTTAAACAAGCCTACGCCCACAAATTTCGCTTCCAAACCTTTTTGGGCGCCTTTAAGTATTACACCAGTTACACCCTAAAAACCTTCGATGGTGAGCGCTATCTTGAGCGTTATGAAGACCGGGTTTGTATGGTTGCACTGGCTTTGGCGCAGGGCTCAAAATCCCTTGCGACTCTCTTAGTGGACGAAATCATTAGCGGACGTTTTCAACCTGCCACTCCCACATTCCTGAACGGTGGTAAAAAACAACGAGGCGAGCTTATTTCCTGTTTTTTACTGCGCATAGAAGACAATATGGAGTCCATCGGGCGCTCCGTGAACTCAGCCCTGCAACTGTCCAAACGCGGAGGTGGTGTCGCTTTCTTGATGAGTAATTTGCGCGAACAAGGCGCACCGATTAAACAGATAGAAAACCAATCGTCAGGCGTGGTTCCTGTGATGAAAATGCTGGAGGATGCCTTTTCCTATGCCAATCAGCTAGGAGCAAGGCAAGGTGCAGGCGCGGTGTATCTTCATGCTCATCACCCTGACATCCTGCGATTTTTAGATACCAAACGAGAAAATGCGGATGAAAAAATTCGGATTAAAACGCTTTCACTTGGGGTTGTGATCCCCGATATCACCTTCCAACTCGCTAAAAATAATGAAGACATGTACCTGTTTTCTCCCTATGACATCCAAAAAGTCTATGGGGTACCGATGTCTGAAATCAGCGTGACAGAAAAGTATCATGAAATGGTGAATAACAAAGCCATCAAGAAATTCAAAATTAATGCGCGAGAGTTTTTCCAGACTATCGCCGAAATTCAATTTGAATCTGGCTATCCCTACATTTTGTTTGAGGATACCGCTAACCGCGCCAATCCGATTGCAGGTCGAATCAATATGAGTAACTTGTGCTCTGAGATTTTACAGGTAAACCAACCTAGCCTTTATGAAGAAGATTTAAGCTACCAACATATTGGTAAAGATATTAGCTGTAATTTAGGCTCCATGAACATCGCCAAAACCATGGATTCTCCTGATTTTGCACGCTCGATTGATACTGCCGTTCGCGCCTTAACTGCCGTTTCTGATATGAGCAATATTTGCTCCGTTCCGTCTATTGCTAAAGGCAACCAAGAATCCCACGCTATTGGTTTAGGGCAAATGAATTTGCATGGTTTCTTAGCTCGTGAGCATATTCATTATGGTTCTGAAGAAGGGTTAGATTTTACCAATATCTACTTTTACACCGTGGCATACCATGCCTTAAAAACTTCGAACCAATTAGCAATCGAACGCCAACAAACGTTTGATGGCTTTGAAATATCCACCTACGCCAGTGGCGAGTATTTTGATAAATATATCAACAAAACATGGTCACCAAAGACCCAAACCGTGCAGGAATTATTCCGACGTTCGGGCATCGAAATACCAACACAAACGGACTGGCAGATATTAAAACAGTCCGTAATGGCACATGGAATTTATAATCAAAACTTGCAAGCTATTCCGCCTACGGGGTCTATCTCTTATATCAATAATGCCACCTCCAGCATTCACCCCGTGGTCGCGCCTATCGAAATTCGTAAAGAAGGTAAGATTGGGCGTGTTTACTACCCAGCCCCTTTTATGACTAATGAGAATCTCAAATACTACCAAGATGCTTATCAGATTGGTCCTGAGAAAATTATTGATACCTATGCCGAAGCCACCCAACACGTCGACCAAGGTTTATCACTAACCCTATTTTTCGATGGCAATGCCACCACCCGTGATATCAATAAAGCCCAAATATACGCATGGCGAAAAGGGATCAAAACCTTGTATTACATTCGATTACGTCAGACAGCACTTGAAGGCACCGAAGTCGAAGGCTGCGTCTCCTGCTCACTGTAAAAGGAAAAAGATAATGACCACCAGCACGCTCAATCGCCCTGTTCAAGCAATAAACTGGAACCGCATTCAAGATGATAAGGATCTTGAAGTATGGAACCGATTAACCAGTAATTTTTGGTTGCCCGAAAAAATTCCCTTGTCCAACGACACGGTTTCTTGGAATACACTGACATCTGCCGAACAGCAACTCACTATCCGCGTTTTTACGGGATTAACCTTGTTAGATACCATCCAAAATACCGTTGGCGCACCGTGTTTGATGGGAGATGCTCAAACGCCTCACGAAGAAGCGGTTCTCTCCAATATCAGCTTTATGGAAGCGGTGCATGCACGCTCTTACAGCTCGATTTTTTCAACACTGTGTTCCACAGTCGATGTTGATGAAGCCTATCGTTGGAGTGAAGAAAACAGTGCATTGCAAAATAAAGCCAAAATTATTTTGTCTTACTACTGTGATGAACATCCACTGAAGAAAAAAGTCGCCAGCGTCTTTTTAGAATCATTTTTGTTTTACTCAGGTTTTTACTTACCAATGTACTGGTCAAGCCGAGGAAAACTCACCAATACCGCCGATTTAATTCGTCTGATCATCCGCGATGAAGCTATTCATGGTTACTATATTGGCTATAAATTTCAGAAAGCCCTTGTCCATTATTCTGAACAAGAACGCAATGAAATTAAGGATTTCACTTTTTCGCTCTTGTTTGATTTATATGAAAATGAAATCAAGTACACCCAAGAGCTGTATGATAGCGTTGGCTGGAGTGAAGATGTGAAAAGCTTCCTTCACTATAATGCGAATAAAGCCTTGATGAATTTGGGCTATGAAGCACTTTTCCCTGACTCAATAACCCAAGTTAGCCCAGAGATTTTATCGGCGCTCTCGCCTGATGCTAACGAAAATCATGACTTTTTCTCAGGTTCAGGTTCATCCTATGTGATTGGTAAAGCAGTCAGTACTGAAGATGATGATTGGCTTTTTTGAATAACATCAACAAAAATATCTCGCATCAATCTTTTGAAAAAAATAATAAAATCACTTAAATCATTAATACTATAAACGGTCATAGTGGGATAGGCTTGATGCCTACCCACAGATCATAAAATAACATTCATATCCAAAGCATAATGAGCATGAAAACACCACAAGCGGAACTGACTACGGGCTTAACGCTCTTAATGGCCATCGCCACTGGGCTGGTCGTTGCCAGTAATTATTACGCACAGCCCCTGCTAGACACTATCGCACTCCAATTCAACCTAACAACCAACATGGCGGGCTTTATTGTGACCGCCGCACAATTAGGTTACGCCGTTGGATTACTCTTCCTTGTTCCTCTTGGTGATCTTTTTGAACGTAAAAAATTGATCATCGTGATGACCACATTGTCAGCCAGTGGTTTATTAATCACCGCGCTTTCTGATAATATTTGGCAAATTCTTCTCGGTACCGCTCTCACAGGGCTATTCTCCGTTGTCGCCCAAGTTCTTGTTCCTATGGCAGCTTCTATTGCAAAGCCTCATCAACGGGGCAAAGCAGTGGGTACTATTATGAGTGGGTTACTTCTTGGGATCTTACTCGCTCGAACTATCTCCGGTGGCGTGGCAATGATAGGCGGTTGGCGAGCTATTTACTGGGTTGCCTTTGGATTAATGATGTTCCTGATCCTAATTTTGGCGCTTAAATTACCGCGTTATCACCAAAAAACGGATCTTAACTATTTTCAACTCATTGGCTCTATCGGACGTCTGTTTTTTACTACGCCAGTCTTAGCAACTCGCGCACTGCTTGGCGCCCTCACTTTCGCGAACTTTGCGCTATTATGGACTGCGATGGCATTCTTATTAGCCAGCCCGCCTTTTAATTATTCTGAGGGTACTATCGGGTTATTTGGTTTGGTTGGTGCAGCAGGTGCATTAATGGCAACCCAAGCAGGGCGCTTAGTGGATAAAGGTAAAGGCAAATTAGTCACTACCCTTGGGTTAATTCTATTATTGCTCTCATGGATCCCAATTGGTCTGGCAAAATATTCACTAATCGCTTTTATTATTGGCATCTTAGTGCTTGATCTTGCCATCCAAGGTGTTCATGTGACTAACCAAAGCACACTTTATCGTATTATGCCTGAAGCACGAAATCGCTTAACTGCCGGCTATATGACCAGTTATTTTATTGGCGGAGCACTAGGTTCATTACTTTCAGGTTATGCCTATGAACATGCAGGTTGGATGGGCGTAGCAATTTCAGGCGTTGTTATCACAGGTATCAGTTTAATCATTTGGGCAATTGGTGCTCGATTCGATCCAATTATTACCTCTGAACAGTAATCCCTTCATTCATTTATATCTATAGCAGTCATTTATTTGGCTGCTATAGATTTAATATCTGATCTATTATTCATATGCCCATTATTTAGCCTATTATTATATCTCTGTGATAATAATCATCATGTTAAATAGCTAACAATGATAAATAATTGGTTCAAGGTATAATTTACCTAGAAAAAGTTAATAAGTGACACAGTTAAGCAAAAAGTATATCTTTATCAGATGGTATACTTCTTACCCACAAAATATTAATTCGGTATTACTCAATACCCTAGGTGCCTTTTTAGGGTATTTACCTCAAAAAATAGAAAGATCCTTCTATCTTGTAATTATTGAGTAATAAAAAAAATGGTATTGAGTTAATGCGATGTGATTATATATTGTTTTATATGATTTTATTTGTCGTATAAAACGCAATTATATTTTCATCTATTTACCTACATGATAGTAAGAAAGCAGTGATTGTTAATTGAACTATACTAAATGCGTTAAAACACATTCATAAAATTTATGAATGATGTATCATTGTCAAAATAAAATGGATGAAATTAATTAAGTATAATTGCTAATTCTATCTTTTAATATACCATTCACATGGTTGATTACAGTTGAAATCTTACCAACTGAAACTAATAAGGTATCCAAATAATGGAAAGTTCATTTACACCGACAGAAGAATTACTTAACGCTCGCGTCGCGCAACAAACTTCACAAGAAAATACTATCCCTTACCAAGAAATTTTATTGACGCGCTTGTGCATGCACGTTCATGGAAAACTGTTGGAATCACGTAATAACATGCTAAGAGCTCAAGGTGTCAATGAAACGCTATTTATGGCGCTCATGATCCTTGATACTAAAGATTCTCATAGCATTCAGCCATCTGAACTCAGTGCAGCATTAGGTTCTTCACGGACTAACGCAACACGTATTGCCGATGAATTAGAAAAAAATGGTTGGATTGAACGTAAAGAAAGCCATAACGACCGTCGCTGCCTACATTTGCACTTAACGGAAAAAGGCTCTGAGTTTCTCAGTGGATTATTACCGCCGCAGCATAAGGCATTGATCGATATTTGGTCTTCATTGGATACTGATGAAAAACAACTGCTCGACAAGCTGATGCGCAAATTATTAGCAAAACTCGATAGCATAAAAGAGTGATAATATTGACCACAGATATTTCATGGTTAATGTTTTTGAGGCATTCTGTGGCTTAAACTGAAAAAAAAACTTTTCACTCACATATATTTCATTATCCTTTCAGTTATATATTGCGATATCCCATCGAGCAACGAAATCATTTGTCGTCTTAGTTTCCAGTAGTTAACACTAACTGCTGGAAACAGTCGTTATTTTTATCCATTGAATATGGGGAACCACCAGTATGAGCGCACGCGAGGATCTGCCTGAAACGCAAACGCCGCCATTGAACAAAAAAAGACAGCGCAGAAATGCACTAATGTTCCTAACCGTTATTTTTATCGCGATAGGCATCGGTTGGACTGCATACTGGTATCTCGTCTTACGCCATTACGAATCAACAGACAACGCTTACGTTGCTGGAAATCAAGTTCAAATCCAAGCGCAAATATCCGGTAGCGTCATGACAGTCAATGTCGATAACACCGATTTTGTGAAAAGTGGAACGGTACTGGTGGAGTTAGATCCTAGAGATGCCGAACTCGCTCTTGAAAAAGCCAAAACTGAACTTGCTAACAGCGTTCGACAATCCCAACAGCACATTATCAATAGCCGCCAATTTCAAGCAAATATTGATGTTAAACGCTCTGAATTATCCCGTTTACAAAATGATTTAAAACGCCGCGAAGTCTTGGGTAGCAGCAATTTAATCGGTAAAGAAGAGCTTCAACATGCGAGAGAAGCTGTCATCAGTGCGAAAGGTGCGCTTGATGTGGCGATTGAACAGTACAACGCCAACCAAGCCATCGTGCTCAATACCGCTTTAGAAAAGCAGCCGCTTGTTGAACAAGCTGCAACGCAAGTGCGAAATGCATGGCTTGCCCTGCAACGCACCAAAATTGTCAGCCCAGTGGACGGTTATGTTTCCCGCCGTAGTGTGCAAGTCGGTTCACAAATCACGCCAAATACCCCATTAATGGCAATTGTGCCATCTAGCGGAATGTGGATTGATGCCAACTTTAAAGAGACACAATTAGCGAGTATGCGCATTGGCCAACCTGCCAAAGTAACTACCGATTTCTATGGCAAAAATGTGGTATTCAACGGCACCGTGGTCGGGCTTGATATGGGGACGGGAAGCGCTTTCTCATTATTACCCGCTCAAAACGCGAGCGGCAACTGGATCAAAGTGGTTCAACGCCTTCCAGTACGTATCGCCCTCGATGAGTCCCAACTTGATGAATACCCTCTACGTATTGGGCTCTCAACCGAAGTCGAAGTGGATACTGCCAATAAAGACGGCAAAGTGTTATCCAAAGGTCTGCGCGATACGCCCGCTTATCACACAACGGCTTTAGCGGTTGATATGTCTCCTGCTGACAAAATTGTTGCTGAGATTATTCAAAATAACTCTGGCAAATAAGTAAACGGAGACACTAACGTGACAAATGCACCGTTAACAGGCTCAAAACTGGCTTGGATGACCATTGCGTTATCTTTGGCGACTTTCATGCAAGTTTTGGATTCGACCATTGCTAACGTCGCTATCCCCACAATTGCGGGTAACTTGGGTGCATCTAACTCACAAGGCACATGGGTGATCACATCGTTTGGGGTAGCGAATGCTATCTCTATTCCGATCACTGGCTGGTTAGCTCGTCGTATTGGTGAAGTTCGCCTCTTTTTATGGTCTACCGGGCTTTTCGCCCTTACCTCATGGTTGTGTGGGATCTCCAACAGCTTAGAAATGCTGATTTTATTCCGCGTCCTACAAGGTTTGGTTGCAGGTCCACTCATTCCTTTGTCTCAGAGTCTCTTACTCAATAACTATCCACCAGCCAAACGTAGTATGGCTCTTGCACTGTGGTCAATGACCATTGTGGTTGCGCCGATTTGTGGGCCTATTCTTGGTGGCTATATTAGTGACAACTACCACTGGGGCTGGATTTTCTTTATCAACGTTCCTTTTAGTATCGCGATTATTTTTGCCATTATGCGAACGCTTAAAGGACGTGAAACTCAAATCGCGATCAAGCCAATTGATACCGTCGGGCTTGTCTTACTGGTTGTCGGGATTGGTGCATTGCAGATTATGCTCGACCAAGGGAAAGAGCTCGATTGGTTTAACTCTACGGAGATCATCGTTCTGACCGTTATCGCCGTTGTCGCGATAGCCTTCTTAATTGTTTGGGAACTGACTGATGAGCATCCCGTCATCGACCTTTCCCTCTTTAAAGAGCGTAATTTTACTATCGGTTGTTTGGCGCTCAGTTTGGCGTATATGCTCTATTTCGGTACCATTGTCCTATTGCCTCAGTTGCTGCAAGAAGTGTACGGCTATACCGCAACTTGGGCGGGGTTAGCCTCCGCACCCGTCGGTCTCTTGCCGCTGCTGATCACGCCGATTATTGGTCGCTTTGGTAACCGTATTGATATGCGTTATTTAGTGACATTCAGTTTTATTATGTATGCCGTCTGCTATTACTGGCGAGCTTACACCTTTGAGCCTGGTATGGGATTTGCCGCAGCAGCATGGCCTCAGTTCGTTCAAGGTTTAGCGATAGCCTGCTTCTTTATGCCACTCACGACCATTACATTATCAGGTTTACCACCAGAAAGAATGGCATCAGCGTCCAGCTTATCTAACTTCACGCGAACCTTAGCGGGTGCAATTGGTACCTCCATCACCACCACGTTGTGGACACAGCGTGAAGCAATGCACCATGAAAATTTGACAGAGTTTGTTAACCCGTATAATCCAAATGCTCAACATATGTACAGTGAGTTGGCGCAAATAGGAATGAATGAGCAGCAAAGTGCTGCATATATTGCGCGTTCAATTACTGAGCAAGGGCTAATTATTTCTGCTAATGAAATTTTCTGGATGTCCGCTGGCGTGTTTATTCTGTTAATGGTGATTGTATGGTTTGCCAAACCACCATTCGGTGCTGGTTCAAAAGATGGTGGCGGAGCTCACTAGCCGGTATGTAATCCAAATGAAAAAAAACCATACACATTTTTGTGTATGGTTTTTTTAGGATAGCTCAAGTCAGTAAGTCATTACTTAACTTTATTTTGTGACCACCACTGAGAAAGCATAATCCCTGTTGCTACAGAGACGTTCAGGCTTTCAACTTTACCTGTTCCGCCAATGTACAGGCTCATATCACCCTGATCCCATGTGCTGTCACTTAAACCATCACTCTCTTGACCTAACACCAACACCATTTTCTTCGGTAATTGAACCTTAGCAATGTCCTGACTACCTTTATGGCTTGATGTCGTGACGATGGTATAGCCCGCTTCACGGAATTTATTCAGTGTTGGGGTGAAACCATCCGCATCAATGGCTTTAATATGCTCCGCGCCGCCTTCAGCGGTACGAATTGCCGCACCTGATTCCAGCATTCCTGCATCTTGTAAAATCACACCTTTCACACCAAAGTGAGCGCAGCTACGCATGATCCCACCAAGGTTATGCGGGTTACCAACATCTTCCAGCGCTAAAACACAATCGGTATCGACCGCATTTTCTAAGTAGGTTTCTGCTGCCATACCACCGCGTTTTTTGATGATAAAGCACACACCGCCGTGGTGCTCAGTACCAGACGCTTTTGTTAACTCTTCTTCATCAACAACATGGTACGCTTTGCGGTTTGCTGCCATCCATTTTAATGCATCACGAAAACGTGGGGTGACTGACTGCAAGAACCACGCACGGACAATGCCATCTGGACGGTTTTTAAACATCGCTTGGCAAGCATTTTCGCCGTAAATACGTGTCTCTTCTTGGCGCTGTTTACGTAACTGCTCAGGATCAATTTGGCTTTTTCCTGAAATACCACCGTGGTCGTTTTCTAATTCATCACTGCCTGGTTTTGAAACTGTACGCCATGGAGACTGCTCTCCACGTGGTGCGCTATCGCGATTACTTGAGCGTCTGTCATTGTCAGAACGGCGTTCTGAGCGACCACCTTCTGGACGACCAGAGCGACCAGAACGGTCGTTGCGATCATTGCGGTCGTTACGCCCACCTGAACGCTTATCACCGCGTCTATCATCTCGCTTATCATCACGACCGCCACGGCGTTTATCATTACCTTTATTGTTGTCCTGCTCTTCGCTACGGACATACATCACTTTTACTTTGCCGTTTTTACCACTAAAATCATTCGTGTCGTTCATCGCTATCCCCTACTAAGCTATGGCGCGAAGATTACATGAAGTTGCAAAGCTACGCTACCGATCCGCGCTATTATCTCACCGAAAAGTTATTGAATATACTTCTATCGTAGACAAATCGTTTTGCGTACAATATGCCCCTTATTTTTGTCACAACGAAAAGTGCCCCATCAACCATGAGTCAGAACGCTGTCTATCACCTGCGTCAACAACGCTTAGCCCTTTCTACAAAACCTTTTAAAGCAAGGGGTTGCCGGGTGAAACGCTGTCAATATTGCTTACTCCCCGTGCCACAGTGTCTCTGTGAAGAAACGGTTTCTGCACAAGCAAAAAGCCAATTTTGTCTGATTATGTTTGATGGTGAAGTCTTTAAACCCAGCAACACCGGAAAACTCATTGCCGATGTGCTTCCTGATACTCAGGCATATCAATGGTCAAGAACAGATCCTAACAACCAGCTGTTAGCCGCTCTGCAAGATAAGAGTAGACAGCCTTATCTGATTTTCCCAGAAAGCTACGCGCAAACGGATCGCATTGTCGTCAATGAACCGACGCTTTCTGACAAACCTGCATTGTTTATTCTGTTAGATGGTACTTGGCCAGAAGCGCGTAAGATGTTCCGCAAAAGCCCTTATTTGGATCAAATTCCAATGTTGTCTATCAATACGAAAGCGAGAACCGACTACCTGCTGCGTACACCATCGCGGGAAGAGCAACACTGCACTGCTGAAGTCGCTGCTACCGTGCTAGAACAAGCTGGCGATATTGATGCATCCCAAGCGTTATTCACGCATTTCAATCTGTTTCGCCGTAAATACTTAGAGGGGAAACCGCATCATCCAACCGCTCAAATGCTTTTGTCTAAGCCCCAAGAATAACTCCTTATAGGCATTTTTTACGTTATTTATATGCCTCGCTTTCCAGCAATTTCTATTTTGAAAATCACCTTCACAGCAAAACGTGAAGGTGCTTGTAATATTCAATAAAATTCCCTCGATAAACTGGCGCTTCCCACAATATACGGCACAATATACGACATGGTATTCCAGCAACGTATCGTATAGCGTTGCTTACGAACTCAAAATCAATTGAGCGGGTTTTCGCTCACCACAAAAAGGTTTACCGCCATGGGGTTAGTGAGTCAGCTAGAGTCATTGTTTAGACCAAAATCTATCGTTGTCGTGGGCGCTTCAGAAGATCCTAGCCGAGCAGGATCTGTGATGATGAAAAACTTACTCAGCAGTGGTTTCAAAGGCCCTATTCTGCCCGTTAACCCGAACAGGAACTCCATTCTTGGCGTCCTTGCTTATCCCTCAATTGATAAACTCCCACTCAAGCCTGATCTTGCAGTGATCTGCACTCACTATTCTCGCAATGTTGAATGTCTCCGCCAGCTTGGTGAGGCAGGTTGTAATGTCGTCATTATCTTATCGTCCCCTTCTATTCAATTTAATGAACTGAAAAAGGTGGCTCAGCAATACCAAATTCGTTTATTAGGTCCGAATAGCTTAGGCTTCTTTGCACCATGGCAAGGGCTAAATGCCAGCTTTTCCCCAATCCCTATTTTGAAAGGTAAACTAGCATTTATTTCACAATCTGCCGCAGTCTCAAATACAGTCTTAGATTGGGCGCGCCATCGCGATATCGGTTTTTCCTATTTTATTGCCCTTGGCGATAGCATTGATATCGATATTGATGACCTACTGGACTATCTTGCTCGAGATAGCAAAACCAGCGCTATCTTGCTTTATTTAGAAAACATTAGTGATGCTAGACGCTTTTTATCATCTTCTCGTAGTGCATCCCGTAACAAACCGATCCTCGTTATCAAAAGCGGGCGAACACGCAAAGCGCAAGAGCTTCTCGGTGAAAAACCAAGTTTAGATGCCGCTTATGATGCTGCGATTCAACGGGCTGGTTTACTGCGAGTCCAAGATACCCACGAAATGTTTTCTGCGGTAGAAACACTAAGTTATATGACTCCGCTACGAGGAGAACGTTTATCGATTATGAGCAACGGCTCAGCACCTGCCGCAATGGCACTCGATGAACTACTTCTACGTAATGGAAAACTTGCAAAACTCAGTGTAGAAACTGAAAACGAATTAAGTTCTCTATTACCATTAGATTTATCTACCCAAAACCCGATTGACCTCGGCGACGATGCCACTGTGGATAGGTATCTCAACGTATTAAACAAAATGCTCGATAGCCACGATCATGATGCGTTGCTTTTGATCCATACACCAAGTGCCATTACACAAAGTAAATCCATGGCAGAAAAAGTGATCAAAACCATTAAACAACATCCTCGGGGTAAATGGTTAACTATCCTCACAAACTGGTGCGGGGAATATTCTTCTCAAGAGGCAAGAAGGCTCTTCAGCGAAGCTGGGATCCCAACTTACCGAACGCCAGAAGGTGCAATCACCGCCTATATGCATATGGTGGAATATCGCCGTAACCAAAAACAATTAAAAGAAACCCCTGCGCTGCCTGTCGGGATAACCGCAAATACTCAGCAAGCACATACCTGTATCATGCAAGCCATTGAAAATAACAAGCTGCATTTAGATACCCATGAAGTTCAACCAATCTTAAAAGCTTATGGCTTAAACAGCTTACCGACATGGATTGCTCATTCCAGCGAACAGGCCGTTGAAATCGCAGAAAAGATTGGCTATCCCGTTGCACTAAAATTACGTTCTCCTGACATTGTGCATAAATCAGAAGTTCAGGGCGTTATGCTCTATTTAAGGAATGCCAAAGAAGTCTCTGAAGCTGCCAATGCCATCATTGAACGAGTCTCGACCAACTACCCACAAGCTCGAATTGAGGGCTTATTAGTACAAAGCATGGCGAATCGCGCAGGAGCTCAAGAGCTACGAATCGCTGTTGAGCTTGATCCTGTTTTTGGTTTATTAATCATGCTTGGCGAAGGGGGCATAGAGTGGCAACAAGAGAGTCAGGCTGCCGTAGCTCTTCCGCCACTAAACTTAGCGCTAGCTCGTTACTTGGTCATTAATGCAATCAAAGGACATAAAATTAAAGCCCGTAGTGCTCTAGAACCATTAGATATTCCGGGGCTAGCCAGCTTATTAGTTCGTGTCTCTAACTTAATCATTGATTGCCCTAACATCAGCCGATTAGATATACATCCACTACTTGCGGCTGGTGATGAATTCACATTACTTGATGTTTCAATGACATTGAACTCAGCAAGTAACATTCCAGATACTCGGCTTGCCATCCGTCCTTATCCTAATGAGCTTGAAGAGACCATTAACCTAAAAGATGACCTAACTTGCTTGCTAAGACCGATTCTTCCTGAAGATGAACCACTCTTAAAATCCTTTATTGAGCAAGTCACTAAAGAAGACCTTTATTACCGTTATTTCAGTGAAATCAGTGAATTCACTCATGATGATCTCGCGAATATGACACAAATCGATTACGACCGAGAAATGGCGTTTGTTGCTGTTAAAAATAGTGATACACAACCTGAAATTATCGGCGTAACTCGCGCAATGGCAGATCCTGATAACCAAGAAGCTGAGTTTGCCGTTTTAGTTCGTTCAGATATGAAAGGGCAAACGCTCGGTTATCAATTAATGCAAAAACTGCTTAACTACACCCGCGGACATGGCATTAAGAAGCTGACAGCGATCACCATGCCAGAGAATCGTAATATGATCAGCTTAGCAAAAAAATTAGGATTCCAAATTGATGTTCAATTTGAGGATGGTGTCGTAAATCTCACCCTGCATCTATAATTAGCGTTAGGAATAAACCGTAATCTGTATAGTAAGTAAACCAATGGTCAATTTATTCCTAATGAATGGTGTAAATATGATATCATCGACAGATCATTCGCTTAAATATTTGTATAAAGCGATTTGCTATTAGACTAACAAGAGAAAATTCACACTGTGATGTTGTCAAAACTAAAACAAGCAAAACATCAACAACACTTGGCAAGCATGCCTAAATTGTCTCAGTCGGTTGATGATGTTAAAACGCTCTATAAGACGGAAGATTTTCGTGGTGCTCTGCTTGAACAGATCTCGCAAGCTAAAAATACAGTCTACATTACGGCGCTGTATTTAGAAAAAGATGATGCGGGTAAAGACATCCTTCATGCTCTGTATGCCGCTAAACAAGCAAATCCTAATCTAGATATTAAAATTCTAGTTGATTGGCACCGAGCTCAGCGCGGCCGAATTGGCGCTGCTGCTAATCTGACTAATGCCGATTGGTATTATGAAGTTTCTCAGCAATACCCTGATGTTGAGATCCCTGTTTTCGGGATCCCCGTAAACACGCGTGAAGCATTAGGAGTACTGCATTTAAAAGGTTTCTTATTTGATGATACGCTTCTATATAGCGGGGCTAGCATCAATGATGTCTACCTGCATCGTCATGAAAAATACCGCTACGATAGATATCATCTCATCAAAAATAGTCAGCTCACTGCAACGATGAAAAAATTCATTGATGATTCTCTTTTATCATCGGATGCTATTCATCTACTCAATACGCCTAGCAGACCAAAAACAGCGGAATTTAAAGGGTTAATCAAGCAATTTCGTTTGTCATTAAGAGGCGTTAATTACCAATTTGCAGGTAATGCATCTAATGATGAACTCGCCGTTACTCCATTTGTTGGCCTAGGTAAAAAAAACGAGTTAAATCGTACTATCACCCATTTAATGAGCTCAACCGCTGAAAAGTTAACTATCTGTACACCATATTTTAATTTACCTGCTGTCTTAGTAAGAATTATCAGCAAGTTACTGCGTGATGGAAAGAAAGTTGAAATCATTATTGGTGATAAAACCGCTAACGACTTCTATATTCCACCTGAAGAGCCTTTTAAAATCATCGGTGCTTTGCCTTATCTCTATGAAATAAACTTACGTAAGTTTGTTAGCCGTTTGCAGCGTTTTATTGATAGTGAGCAACTGACAGTTCGTTTATGGAAAGATGGTGACAACACCTATCACCTGAAAGGAATGTGGGTTGATAATCAATGGCAGCTGATTACAGGTAATAACCTGAATCCACGGGCTTGGGGATTAGATTTGGAAAATGCGGTATTAATCCACGATCCAAAACAGCAGCTCCAAGAACAACGCCAACACGAGCTTGATTGCATCCGAGTCCATACTAAAGTTGTTCATCATTATCGCGAGCTGGATAGCATTCAAACCTACCCTGTTAAAGTGAAAAAACTGATCCGTCGATTACGACGTATCCGAGTTGATCGACTCATTAGTCGAATACTTTAATAATTGACTCTCTAAAGCGCCGCTCATGTGGCGCTTTTTATTATCTAGCGAACTCTAACTTATCAGTTGCTGTAGAGGGCCAAGATATATGCCAAATCTCTCTTATAAAACATTAGCTTTAAGTTGCTCCTTAATAGTAATGACTGGCTGTTCAGGCTTCCATTGGTCAAATGATAATTGGCAGGGAAAAGATAAGGCGCAGCACTTTGCCTTTTCTGCTGCAATGGCTGCTGCTGGTAATGCGTATGCGGATAGGCAGAACATGCAACATCGGCAAGCAGCACAATTCGGTATGTTATTTTCGATTTCGCTAGGTGCAGCGAAAGAACTTTATGATAGCCGACCAGCAGGTACTGGCTGGAGTTGGCATGATTTTGCTTATGATGTAGCGGGTTCAGTGGCAGGTTATACTCTATATCAAAACTTTAAGTAATATTTGTTCGCTCATAATAAACAAAAAAATCTAGAAGAGATCACTATAGCAGAGTGAGCTGTGTGACGACAGGGAGAAAATATAGTTAGAAATTGCTGTATTACATGTATCGTAGAAAAACAAAAACCCCGTTATTTTCATCACGGGGCTTGCTATAAGTGGCGGAACGGACGGGACTCGAACCCGCGACCCCCTGCGTGACAGGCAGGTATTCTAACCAACTGAACTACCGCTCCACTTATTCTTTTTGCCTTTCAGCAACTTATTGCTTCGCAATAAGCTTTAATTTAATGTCTGGCAGTTCCCTACTCTCACATGGGGAGACCCCACACTACCATCGGCGCTACGGCGTTTCACTACTGAGTTCGGCATGGGGTCAGGTGGGACCACCGCGCTATTGCTGCCAGACAAATTCTGTTTATTCCCGTCTAAGTTTTCTCTTAAACCAGAATATCAATCCTGAACAAGCTGTGTGTCTACCTTTCGGCTTCTCACTTTCTTTGAAAATCAACTCAATCTCTCATCTCAAAAACACCTTCGGTGTTGTCAGGTTAAGCCTCACGGTTCATTAGTATTGGTTAGCTCAACGTATCGCTACGCTTACACACCCAACCTATCAACGTCTTAGTCTTAAACGTTCCTTTAGGACCCTTAAAGGGTCAGGGAAGACTCATCTCAAGGCAAGTTTCCCGCTTAGATGCTTTCAGCGGTTATCTCTTCCGCACTTAGCTACCGGGCAATGCCATTGGCATGACAACCCGAACACCAGTGGTGCGTCCACTCCGGTCCTCTCGTACTAGGAGCAGCCCCTTTCAATCTTCCAACGCCCACGGCAGATAGGGACCGAACTGTCTCACGACGTTCTAAACCCAGCTCGCGTACCACTTTAAACGGCGAACAGCCGTACCCTTGGGACCTACTTCAGCCCCAGGATGTGATGAGCCGACATCGAGGTGCCAAACACCGCCGTCGATATGAACTCTTGGGCGGTATCAGCCTGTTATCCCCGGAGTACCTTTTATCCGTTGAGCGATGGCCCTTCCATACAGAACCACCGGATCACTAAGACCTACTTTCGTACCTGCTCGAGCCGTCACTCTCGCAGTCAAGCTGGCTTATGCCTTTGCACTAACCGCATGATGTCCGACCATGCTTAGCCAACCTTCGTGCTCCTCCGTTACTCTTTGGGAGGAGACCGCCCCAGTCAAACTACCCACCAGACACTGTCCGCACCCCGGATTACGGGGCTACGTTAGAACATCAAACATTAAAGGGTGGTATTTCAAGGTTGGCTCCACGCAGACTGGCGTCCACGCTTCAAAGCCTCCCACCTATCCTACACATCAAGGCTCAATGTTCAGTGTCAAGCTATAGTAAAGGTTCACGGGGTCTTTCCGTCTTGCCGCGGGTACACTGCATCTTCACAGCGAGTTCAATTTCACTGAGTCTCGGGTGGAGACAGCCTGGCCATCATTACGCCATTCGTGCAGGTCGGAACTTACCCGACAAGGAATTTCGCTACCTTAGGACCGTTATAGTTACGGCCGCCGTTTACTGGGGCTTCGATCAAGAGCTTCTCCTTACGGATAACCCCATCAATTAACCTTCCAGCACCGGGCAGGCGTCACACCGTATACGTCCACTTTCGTGTTTGCACAGTGCTGTGTTTTTAATAAACAGTTGCAGCCAGCTGGTATCTGCGACTGGCTTCAGCTCCATGAGTAAATCACTTCACCTAATGCCAGCGTGCCTTCTCCCGAAGTTACGGCACCATTTTGCCTAGTTCCTTCACCCGAGTTCTCTCAAGCGCCTGAGTATTCTCTACCTGACCACCTGTGTCGGTTTGGGGTACGATTAATGATAATCTAGAGCTTAGAGGCTTTTCCTGGAAGCGGGGTATGAGCTACTTCGCCACCGTAGTGACTCGTCATCAGACCTCAGCATATAGTGAACCGGATTTGCCTAATTCACCTGCCTACATCCTTAAACCGGGACAACCGTCGCCCGGCTAGCCTAACCTTCTCCGTCCCCCCATCGCAATTATCACCAGTACGGGAATATTAACCCGTTTCCCATCGACTACGCATTTCTGCCTCGCCTTAGGGGTCGACTCACCCTGCCCCGATTAACGTTGGACAGGAACCCTTGGTCTTCCGGCGTGCGGGTTTTTCACCCGCATTATCGTTACTTATGTCAGCATTCGCACTTCTGATACCTCCAGCATACCTCACAGTACACCTTCACAGGCTTACAGAACGCTCCCCTACCCAACAATATTTACATATCGCTGCCGCAGCTTCGGTGCATAGTTTAGCCCCGTTACATCTTCCGCGCAGGCCGACTCGACCAGTGAGCTATTACGCTTTCTTTAAATGATGGCTGCTTCTAAGCCAACATCCTGGCTGTCTGAGCCTTCCCACTTCGTTTCCCACTTAACTATGACTTTGGGACCTTAGCTGGCGGTCTGGGTTGTTTCCCTCTTCACGACGAACGTTAGCACCCGCCGTGTGTCTCCCGTGATAACATTCTTCGGTATTCGTAGTTTGCATCGAGTTGGTAAGTCGGGATGACCCCCTAGTCGAAACAGTGCTCTACCCCCGAAGATGAGTTCACGAGGCGCTACCTAAATAGCTTTCGGGGAGAACCAGCTATCTCCCGGTTTGATTGGCCTTTCACCCCCAGCCACAAGTCATCCGCTAATTTTTCAACATTAGTCGGTTCGGTCCTCCAGTTAGTGTTACCCAACCTTCAACCTGCCCATGGCTAGATCACCGGGTTTCGGGTCTATACCCTGCAACTCATTCGCCCAGTTAAGACTCGGTTTCCCTACGGCTCCCCTATACGGTTAACCTTGCTACAGAATATAAGTCGCTGACCCATTATACAAAAGGTACGCAGTCACACCATAAAGGTGCTCCCACTGCTTGTACGTACACGGTTTCAGGTTCTATTTCACTCCCCTCGCCGGGGTTCTTTTCGCCTTTCCCTCACGGTACTGGTTCACTATCGGTCAATCAGGAGTATTTAGCCTTGGAGGATGGTCCCCCCATATTCAGACAGGATAACACGTGTCCCGCCCTACTCGTCGAGTTCACAACACTAACACCTTCGGATACGGGGCTATCACCCTTTACTGCCGGCCTTTCCAGACCGTTCTCCTGATGCTAATGCTGATTAAGACTCTGGGCTGCTCCCCGTTCGCTCGCCGCTACTAGGGGAATCTCGGTTGATTTCTTTTCCTCGAGGTACTGAGATGTTTCAGTTCCCTCGGTTCGCTTCGTTTGACTATGTATTCATCAAACGATAGTGCAACGAATTGCACTGGGTTTCCCCATTCGGAAATCGTCGGTTGTAACGGTTCATATCACCTTACCGACGCTTATCGCAGATTAGCACGTCCTTCATCGCCTCTGATTGCCTAGGCATCCACCGTGTACGCTTAGTCGCTTAACCTCACAACCCGAAGGTGTCTTTACCAACTGACCCGACGGCCAGTTGAACACGTTCACGTTGAGATTTTTGAGAGACTCTCACATTGTTTAAGCGATAAACAATGTGCGTTGTTTTCAATTTTCAGCTTGTTCCAGATTGTTAAAGAGCATAATTATTCGCAATAGACTATTTCTAATCTATTCTGAATAATCAGAAAGTTTATGGTGGAGCTAAGCGGGATCGAACCGCTGACCTCCTGCGTGCAAGGCAGGCGCTCTCCCAGCTGAGCTATAGCCCCATAAAGGTAATTCCAGTATCGATTTAAGTCATTAAAATGACAAATCGAATTTAGGCAAGGCATAACTTGGCGACGTTTACGTCTGGTAAACGAGCTGAGTTATAACGAAACATCAATTCGATTTTGGTAGGCCTGAGTGGACTTGAACCACCGACCTCACCCTTATCAGGGGTGCGCTCTAACCACCTGAGCTACAAGCCTATCGATACCGTTACTCTATTTCATCAGACAATCTGTGTGAGCACTTCACAAGTACACTTCAATGGTAAGGAGGTGATCCAACCGCAGGTTCCCCTACGGTTACCTTGTTACGACTTCACCCCAGTCATGAATCACAAAGTGGTAAGCGCCCTCCCGAAGGTTAAGCTACCTACTTCTTTTGCAACCCACTCCCATGGTGTGACGGGCGGTGTGTACAAGGCCCGGGAACGTATTCACCGTAGCATTCTGATCTACGATTACTAGCGATTCCGACTTCATGGAGTCGAGTTGCAGACTCCAATCCGGACTACGACGTACTTTATGAGTTCCGCTTGCTCTCGCGAGGTCGCTTCTCTTTGTATACGCCATTGTAGCACGTGTGTAGCCCTACTCGTAAGGGCCATGATGACTTGACGTCATCCCCACCTTCCTCCGGTTTATCACCGGCAGTCTCCTTTGAGTTCCCGACCGAATCGCTGGCAACAAAGGATAAGGGTTGCGCTCGTTGCGGGACTTAACCCAACATTTCACAACACGAGCTGACGACAGCCATGCAGCACCTGTCTCAGAGTTCCCGAAGGCACCAAAGCATCTCTGCTAAGTTCTCTGGATGTCAAGAGTAGGTAAGGTTCTTCGCGTTGCATCGAATTAAACCACATGCTCCACCGCTTGTGCGGGCCCCCGTCAATTCATTTGAGTTTTAACCTTGCGGCCGTACTCCCCAGGCGGTCGATTTAACGCGTTAGCTCCGGAAGCCACTCCTCTAGGGAACAACCTCCAAATCGACATCGTTTACAGCGTGGACTACCAGGGTATCTAATCCTGTTTGCTCCCCACGCTTTCGCACCTGAGCGTCAGTCTTTGTCCAGGGGGCCGCCTTCGCCACCGGTATTCCTCCACATCTCTACGCATTTCACCGCTACACATGGAATTCTACCCCCCTCTACAAGACTCTAGCTGACCAGTCTTAGATGCCATTCCCAGGTTAAGCCCGGGGATTTCACATCTAACTTAATCAACCGCCTGCGTGCGCTTTACGCCCAGTAATTCCGATTAACGCTTGCACCCTCCGTATTACCGCGGCTGCTGGCACGGAGTTAGCCGGTGCTTCTTCTGTTGGTAACGTCAATCGCTGATGATATTAGCATCAGCGCCTTCCTCCCAACTGAAAGTACTTTACAACCCTAAGGCCTTCTTCATACACGCGGCATGGCTGCATCAGGCTTGCGCCCATTGTGCAATATTCCCCACTGCTGCCTCCCGTAGGAGTCTGGGCCGTGTCTCAGTCCCAGTGTGGCTGATCATCCTCTCAGACCAGCTAGGGATCGTCGCCTTGGTGAGCCATTACCTCACCAACTAGCTAATCCCATATGGGTTCATCCGATAGCGCAAGGACCGAAGTTCCCCTGCTTTGCTCCTAAGAGATTATGCGGTATTAGCTACCGTTTCCAGTAGTTATCCCCCTCTATCGGGCAGATCCCCATACATTACTCACCCGTCCGCCGCTCGTCAGCGAGAAGCAAGCTTCCCCTGTTACCGCTCGACTTGCATGTGTTAGGCCTGCCGCCAGCGTTCAATCTGAGCCATGATCAAACTCTTCAATTAAAAAGCTTGATGCTCAAAGAATGTTACTGTCGTTTGATTTCCGAAGAAACCAAATTACCTATTAGTTCATATATATGAATTAACGTGTTAGTCACTCTTCAAGACTTAAAATCAAATATTTTTTTGATAGTGTCCTGTGAGTGCCCACACAGATTGTCTGATAAATTGTTAAAGAGCGGTGCGACATTTCTTGAGAAATTCGACTCAGTTTTTATCAACTTAGGTCGTTGTCGCGAGGTGGCGTATGTTACGCTTTCCTCATTGAGAGTCAAGTATTTTTTTTACTTAATCTTTTCAGATTCTCTCGCTGCCGGTTCAGTGTCCATCGCGCTTTGCGTTGGCTTGTTCCCGGTCAGTGGATGCGCATTATAGGGAGTCAGAAAAATCTGGCAAGTGTTTTTTGCAAAATAATTTCTAACTGATTATCCTTTATACTTCACGTGTATTTTTTCAACAAAAAATGCCATTTGGGGCAATATTTATATGAAAAAGGCGACCTTATGGTCGCCTTTTAACTTACTTTTCGACAATAACCGAGCGCTTACTTACTGCTTCGCTACGATTTCATCGTTTTCAACATCCAGAGTAATTGGTTTACCTGGGATTAATCTGCCTGACAGAATTTCTTGTGCCAGTGGGTTTTCAATCTCTTGCTGAATTGCACGTTTCAACGGACGAGCACCAAAGATTGGATCGAAACCAGCTTCACCAATTTTCTCTAATGCAGCCGCTGTTGCAGTGACTTCATAACCATGTTCTTCCAAACGTTTATATAAACGAGCTAACTGAATATTCGCAATATTCGTAATTTGCTCTTTACCTAACGGATGGAATACCACAACTTCATCAATACGGTTAATAAATTCAGGTCTGAAGTTATGAGCGACAACTTCCATCACCATATCTTTCATTTCTGAATAACCAATCATGCCAAAACGTTCTTGGATAAGATCAGAACCTAAGTTTGAAGTCATGATGATTACGGTATTACGGAAATCTACCGTTCTACCTTGCCCATCAGTTAAACGACCGTCATCTAATACTTGCAGCAAGATGTTAAATACATCTGGGTGCGCTTTTTCAACTTCGTCCAGCAAAATAACTGAATATGGGCGGCGTCTTACCGCTTCAGTTAAATAACCACCTTCTTCATAACCCACATATCCTGGAGGTGCACCGACTAAACGAGATACAGAGTGTTTCTCCATAAACTCGGACATATCGATACGAACCATGGCGTCGTCACTATCAAACATAAAGTTTGCTAGTGCCTTACATAATTCTGTTTTACCTACCCCTGTAGGGCCTAAGAACATAAACGAACCAATTGGGCGGTTAGGATCCGATAAACCTGCACGACTACGACGGATAGCATTCGACACAGCCACAACCGCTTCATCTTGCCCAATCACACGTTGATGTAATTGTTGCTCCATCCGTAACAGTTTTTCTCTTTCGCTTTCAAGCATTCTTGATACTGGAATACCTGTCCAACGAGCCAGAATTTCTGCGATTTCGACGTCAGTAACTTTATTACGTAAAAGCTTCATGCTTTTACCTTCTGCTTTCGTCGCCACTTCTAACTGTTTTTCTAATTCAGGAATACGTCCATACTGTAACTCAGACATTTTCGCCAAATCACCATTACGACGCGCTTTTTCCATTTCAATACGCGTATTTTCTAATTCAGCTTTGATATGTTGAGTGCCAGTTAATGATGCTTTCTCTGCTTTCCACTCTTCTTCTAATGCAGAATATTCACGCTCTTTTTCCGCCAGCTCTTCTTCTAACATTTCCAGACGTTTTTTACTGGCATCATCAGACTCTTTTTTCAGTGCCTGCTGTTCCAGTTTTAATTGGATAATACGTCTTTCCAATCTATCTAAAGATTCTGGTTTTGAATCCATCTGCATACGTAAGCTAGCGCCCGCTTCATCGATTAAGTCGATAGCTTTGTCTGGCAGCATACGGTCAGTAATGTAACGGTGCGATAACGTCGCTGCCGCCACAATAGCTGGGTCAGTAATTTGCACATGATGGTGCAATTCATAACGTTCTTTCAAACCACGCAAGATCGCAATGGTGTCTTCCACGGATGGTTCTGCAACATATACTTTTTGAAAACGACGCTCTAACGCAGGGTCTTTCTCTATATATTGACGATATTCATCAAGGGTTGTTGCCCCCACGCAATGCAGTTCACCGCGAGCCAGTGCAGGTTTTAACATGTTACCGGCATCCATCGCACCGTCGGCTTTACCCGCACCCACCATAGTATGTAATTCATCGATAAACAGAATGACGTTACCTTCTTGTTTAGCAAGGTCATTCAGAACACCTTTCAAACGTTCTTCAAATTCACCACGATATTTCGCCCCTGCAATCAGAGCCCCCATATCCAGTGATAAAACACGTTTGTTTTTCAATCCCTCAGGGACTTCACCATTAACAATACGCTGTGCAAGTCCTTCAACAATCGCTGTTTTACCTACACCAGGTTCACCAATTAATACTGGGTTATTTTTAGTACGACGTTGTAATACTTGAATGGTACGACGAATTTCTTCATCACGGCCAATAACTGGATCTAATTTCCCTTGTTCTGCACGTTCGGTTAAATCAACGGTAAATTTTTTCAAAGCTTGGCGCTGGTCTTCAGCGCTTTGGTCATTCACTTTTTCGCCACCACGCATCTGTTCTATTGCCTTTTTCAAATTGTCTTTATTAACACCCGCCGCTTTCAACATATCAGCGAGGGTTGTATTAGCTTCTAAAGCAGCGAGCAGAAATAATTCTGAGGAGATAAAGTCATCCCCATTTTTCTGAGCAAGCTGGTCACATAAGTTCAAATGACGCATTAAGTCACTTGATGGTTGTACATCCCCAGCAACACCTTGCACTTGAGGGAGTCGAGCCAATGCATCTTCAATTTTGTTTTCGAACGTAACTGCGTTCACGCCGAGCGTCGTCAATAATGGACGCACGGTACCACTTTCTTGATTAAACAAAGCACTGAGTAAATGAATTGGTTCAATAAATTGATTTTCGCGCCCAAGGGCTAATGACTGGGCGTCAGCGAGAGCTTGCTGGAATTTATTAGTTAAACGATCCAGACGCATAACACCTCCAATAGAATATGATTAAAATTGCTACTGAAGATAAGATGCGGTCTGTTTTTAAATATTCAAGTTTTAGGCGGGATTATTTTTTCAATATTTGTTAATTTGGAATATTATTCCATGAACTAGTTATTTATCCATATAAGGGATGCCATTCTCCCCGTTCTTCCCTCTCGTCGGTAGGAAAAAAATCTGTTTTCATCACTGACCGTACAAAACTCACCACCATAAATGGCTGAAATGCCCGCGGCTTGTAGCTTTTTACGCGCCAGTAAATAGATGTTTGCCAGAAATTTGTCATTGTGAGGTGTAAACGCATCTGCAAGATCGGCAGATTGACCAGTAAATGCTTGTTTAACTTCTACGCCAACTTCAAATTTTTCAGGGCCAATAGCGGGCCCCATCCACGCCATAATGTCGCTCGGTTGTGCATTAAATGCCGCTAGCGTATTTTCCAATACGCCATTGCAGAGGCCTCGCCATCCGGCATGAGCCGCTGCCACTTCTTTACCATCGCGGCTGCAAAACAATACTGGCAAGCAATCTGCTGTCATGATGGCACACACTTGACCAACTTGGTTGGTATACACCGCATCCGCTTGACGATTTTCAATCTCGCTTCCCATTAAATGCAGAACATGAGTACCATGTACTTGCTCAAGCCACACGGGTTGCTGTGGTAATTGAGCAAGCTTTTCAAGACGATGGCGATTTTCACTGACTGCCTCAGGCAAATCCTCAACATGGTCACCTAAATTTAGGCTATCAAAAGGCGGAAGGCTCACTCCACCTGCACGAGTTGTACTGCATGTTGAAATATTTTTAGGTTGCGGCCAATCAGGGAAAATCAACGTATTCATTACCAGTCCATATCGTCTTTATGAAGTTCAGTGTCAGCTTTCAGTGCTTCAATCAATTTCACCATATCATCAGGTAATGGCGCATGCCATTCCATTTGGATTCCTGTGATTGGGTGATAAAGACGCAGCATTGTTGCGTGTAGCGCTTGTCTATCAAAATTACGCATCACTTCGAGGAACTCTTCTGTTGCTCCTTTCAGTGGACGTGGTCGACCGCCGTATAATGGATCACCGATTAATGGATGGTTGATATGCGCCATATGAACACGGATTTGATGCGTTCTTCCGGTTTCTAAGCGTAGACGTAAGCGCGTATGAGCGCGAAAATGCTCCATGACTCGATAGTGAGTTACCGCAGGCTTGCCCATTGGATGAACAGCCATGTGCGTTCTTTTGGTTGGATGGCGAGAAATTGGCTCTTCGACCATACCGCCTGCTGTCATACGGCCAACAGCGACCGCTTCATATTCACGTGTAATTTCACGGCGTTGCAACGCTTCCACTAAGTGAGTTTGTGCAGGGACCGTTTTAGCGACGACCATCAACCCAGTTGTGTCTTTGTCTAAACGGTGAACAATGCCCGCTCTTGGTACATCCGCGATTTCAGGATAGCGATATAATAATGCGTTTAAAATGGTTCCGTCTGGATTACCCGCCCCTGGATGAACAACTAAATCACGCGGTTTATTAATAATTAGGATATCTTCATCTTCATAAACAACGTCAAGTGGAATATCTTGAGGTTCCCAACGGCTATCTTCTTCAATCAAGGCATCGATGGAAATTTGTTCACCACCTAAAACTTTTTCTTTTGCCTTATTGATAACTTTGCCGTTAACCTGCACTCTATCGTCTAAGATCCATTCTTTTATTCGAGAACGTGAATAATCAGGGAACAATTCAGCCAAAGCTTGATCTAAACGTTGACCAAGCTGTGATTCAGCGATAGTTGCACTTAATTGTACTTGTTGAGCCATAAATTAATCTACTTTTTGGTGTTTGTGTTTTGACGGCGCTGCCGTTTCATTTAAAATGTATGCTATTGTAACTCGAATTTTGCCGGGAGCCTTACGGATAGACTCCCTCGATACAGTCAGAGGATAACCAACACGTGATGATACGTATGAAATATCTGGTGGCAGCTGCCACGTTGAGCCTGGCTCTCGCCGGATGCTCCAGCAATAACGAAGTCAGCCCCGATAGTTCCCCAGCTGAGATTTATAGTACAGGTCAGCAAAAATTACAGGACGGTAACTATAACGCGGCAATTAAACAGTTTGAAGCGTTGGATAACCGCTACCCGTTTGGTCCGTATGCTCAGCAAGTACAGTTAGACCTGATTTACGCCTATTATAAATCAGCAGAGCTACCAATGGCGATAGCTTCAATTGACCGTTTCATGCGTTTAAACCCAACTCATCCCAATATTGACTACGTACTTTACATGCGTGGCTTAACGGCAATGGCGTTAGATGACAGCATGTTACAAGGTTTCTTTGGTATCGATCGCTCTGACAGAGACCCACAACACGCATTGGTTGCGTTCAAAGACTTGAGCCAATTAGTTCGTTACTATCCGAACAGCCCATATTCCAACGATGCAAGTAAGCGTTTAGTTTACTTAAAAGATCGTTTGGCAAAATTTGATCTCTCTGTCGTTGAATATTACAACAAACGTGGGGCCTATGTCGCGGTTGTTAATCGTGTCCAACAAATGTTACGTGACTATCCAGATACAGAAGCAACGCGTCAAGCGCTCGGATATATGGAAATTGCGTATAAAGAGATGGGCTTAGACAAAGAAGCAAACAAAGTCGGCAGCATTATTGCAGCAAACCAATAAATTGCTTTTTAACGCTATCGATTGAAATAAGAACGGCAGCTTCGGCTGCTGTTTTTTTTGATAATTTTAATCGTGATTTGAAATGCAGTGGGTTTGAAGATGAATCAGAGTGTGGGGATAGTTTTGAACTTTTTCTTTTAAAATTCATAATCTAAAATTTTACCCAAAAAAAGTACCGGCTATTTACCGTGTTGATAGCCAACTCTCTCAGTCTCCCTCAATATAGTTATTTTGGCAATCCTTTTACCTGCCTTTTTTAGCCAAAATCACACTTCAAGTGGGTACCCCCTTCCCCATAATTTAAGTGTGATCTAGATCAATTTTTTATTCCTAGATATCGGTATTCTGAATTCATCAAAGACGGAAACAATGAGAGGTAACTATATGATAGTTAACATTACTAGCAAACAAATGGACATCACACCAGCAATTCGTGAACACATTGAAAGCCGTCTAGCAAAACTCGATAAATGGCAAGTTTCCTTAATTAGCCCCCATGTGGTGCTATCGAAAGAGCCTCAAGGTTTTATGGTTGATGCCAACATAAAAACCGCTACCGGACAGTTGGTAGCAAGTGCTAAGCATGAAGATATGTACGTTGCAATAAATGACCTTATCAACAAACTCGAAAGACAGTTAAACAAAGTGCAACATAAAGGAGAATCAAGAAGGGCAACTAATAGTGTAAAAGAAGCGAATCTAGAAACGTTGTAATCAGTTGCGTTTAAGTAGTTACGTTATATTTTTATATTATCAATCCACTTATCTTGAAACCTTCCAAACGCGCTCATCATGGGCGCGTTTTTACATTCTGCGCTGTTTTTTGTTGACTTCTCATTCACTATCATGTCTATTTGAATAACTTCACTCGAAAGGATTTCCCATGAAACTAAATACTGTTTTCTTTTTCTTCTTTAGCCACTCACATTAAGGGGCTTTTGTCGTTCGAGAAAAAAAAGAAGACAATATTTTAAAGCCCCCTACCTAGGGGGCTTTTTTATTCACTGATGTTTGATAGGGTCGCAGAATGGAAAATAGCACTAATTTACTGAAAGTCCGTGAGAAAATTAGCCAGTTAGACAGTGAACTCCTTGGGCTTCTTGCAAAACGTCGAGGCTATGCAATTGAAGTTGCTGAAACCAAAATCGATGATAACCGCCCAATCCGTGACAAAGAGCGCGAACGACAATTACTCGATGTATTAATTAATAAAGGCACACCTCTGGGTCTTGATGGTTTTTATATTACACGCTTGTTTCAGATGATCATTGAGGATTCTGTCCTTACTCAACAAGCTATCTTACAAAAACATTTAAATCTGACACCAAGTGATACCGCAAGATTTGCATTTTTAGGACCTAAAGGTTCTTATTCCCATGTTGCCGCGCGTCAATATTCAGCTCGTCATTTTGATCAACTGGTTGAATGCAGCTGCCATAAGTTTCAAGATATCTTCTCACTCGTTGAAAGTGGTCAAGCAGATTACGGTATTTTACCTATCGAAAATACCAGCTCAGGGGCAATAAATGATGTTTACGATTTACTGCAAAATACATCATTGTCCATTGTCGGTGAAATTCGTTTGCCAATTAACCATTGCTTGTTGACCACGCCAGGTAGTGAATTAAGCAAGATTGATACAGTTTATAGCCACCCTCAGCCCTTCCAGCAATGTAGCCAATATTTATCTCAGTTCCCTCATTGGAAAATTGAATATTGCGACAGCACATCTACAGCAATGCAAAAAGTGGCAGAACATAATTCCCCTAATGTTGCTGCATTAGGTAGTGAGGCTGGCGGAGCATTGTATGGCTTAACGGTTTTGGAACATAACTTAGCGAATCAGCAAATTAATATGACTCGCTTTATTGTTGTGGCTCCACGAGCGATTGAAGTAACTGAACAAGTTCCAGCGAAAACGACGTTATTGATCACAACAGGTCAACAAGCCGGTGCATTAGTGGATGCTTTAATTATCTTAAAAAATAATAAGATAGTGATGAGTAAATTAGAATCTCGCCCAATTAATGGTAAGCCGTGGGAAGAGATGTTTTATGTAGATGTTCACGCTAACTTGCGTTCAGATAATATGCAACAAGCACTGAAAGAATTAGCTGAGATCACCCGCTCAATTAAAATTCTTGGCTGCTACCCATCTGAAAATATCGTTCCTGTAGAGCCAGAAAAAATGACGCCTTAATTTTGGCTCAAAAAAATAACACAGGTCATTAGCCTGTGTTATTTTTATTAATTACGATTTCTGTCAATCACGATTTTTGTATTGTCGCGCTGAGTTTAAAGTAATTAACCAGCTCTTGAAGGTGGTAAGCTTGGTCATTCAACGAATCTGCCGCTACGACCGACTCTTCCACCAGCCCCGCATTTTGTTGTGTTGTTAAATCCAATTGCCCCACGGCGCTGTTAATTTGTGAAATACCATCGCTCTGCTCCCTACTCGCTTGACCAATTTCACGCAATAACGCATTCATCTCTTCAACACTGGCGACCATACCGTGGATCTGCTGGCTAGCTTGTTCAACCAATTCCATACCTTCTTGGGTTTGTGAAGAGGAGTTTTCGATTAACGAACGAATATCACTGGCCGATGCAGCACTTTTTTGCGCCAATAATCTCACTTCACCCGCTACTACCGCAAAACCACGACCATGCTCTCCTGCCCTTGCTGCTTCAACAGACGCGTTCAAGGCTAAGATATTCGTTTGGAAGGCAATAGAGTCGATTAAGTTAATAATATCCGTCATTTTTTGAGATGAACCATTAATTGCGCGCATTTTATCGGTTAGCTGAACCATCATCTGACCATTGTTTTTGACTGTCACAGCCGTATTATCAGCTAACATTGTCGCTTCATGGGTATGTTCTGTGGTGTTCTGTACCGTGGATGTAATTTGCTCCATCGAACTTGCCGTTTGCTCAACAGAAGCCGCTTGCTCTTCCGTTCTAGCGGCTAAGTTCTGATTACCCGCAACAATTTGCCCTGCTGCCGCAGAAATACTCTCAGATCCATTTTGAACTTCTTGGACAATCTCAAGTAGGTGCCCTTTCATTTCACTGAGCGATTCAAGTAAGATCCCAGTTTCATCTTTAGATTGCGCTTGAATATTTTGGGTCAAATCACCACTGGCAATTGATTTAGCAAAATCAACCGCTTGCTCTAAAGGTTTAGTGATAATACGCGTGATGTACCACCCCATAACGCAGCCCACAACAATGCTAATGATTGATAAAAATGCCAATAAAACACGATTTGCTTTATAGTCATCTTCCACCTGATAACCCGTTTCTTGCATCAACATATTTTGGATGGCTATCAGGTTTTGGACTTGCTCACGATATTCTCGCTGAATAGCTGATGTTTTTGTCATCATCATTTCAATCGCAGCTTGACGATTTCCCTGATTCATAAACTCCATCATCTGTTGCTGAGTACTAATAAATTTAGCTCTCACCTCTTGGATATTATCAAGCACTTCACGAGAACGGCTATCAGTTATACTTCGATCCAACTCATCCAACAGATCAGAAATATTTTGGCTAATTTTAACTAGCTCTTCCTTGCGTTTTTCACTCCCTCGGTCATCCAATAAAATCAATTCTTGGATACCAATATAAGAATAAAAATTATCCATCACCGAGTTTGCATTAGCGGTTATTGGATAACTTTTAAAAATGACGTTCTGAATGCTTTCATTTGCTCGATTCATATTTACTAATGAAAACAGAGAACTTAAAACAATTAGCGTGATGAAAACGCCAAACGCGATAGTTAATTTCAAACTAATTTTGAGGTTCTTAAAAGACATAGGTTTACCACACTTATCATCATTTAATGATTAGTGTTATCGGTCAATGGCAAGGGATCTTTATTAGATAAATCGTTTAATTTATAAATATCGATATTATAAATTGATTAATTTCTAATTAATTGGTGGATAAACCTACTTAAGGAAGAAACTCAATTATAAATTTAGGATAAACTACAGAAATAAGTACAATTACTTATTTATTATAAATATTAATAATGGAAATGCATTTAGCACTTTTAGCATAAAGATAGCCATTACCCTTTTTCATCGATTTATAGAGTAATGGCTAAAAGAAATTATTTACGGTTATCGTTCGCCCGCTGTAATAGAGACTGGCTTTCTTTCATAAAATGATGTGCATCTTCACCAAACCACTGGCTGACTTGCTCAAATTGTCGAATAAATTCAGCTTTATCTTTGCGCTCCAGCATTTCAATGGATTGCCCCAAAAGCTGGTAATAACGGCGGATCAATTCAACATTTTCGTCCGAAGACATGATGATATCTGCATACAATTGTGGATCTTGTGCAAACAAGCGCCCTACCATTGCCAATTCAAGACGATAAATTGGGGAAGAGAGATCCAACAACTGTTGTAGATCAACCTGCTCTTTCGCTAAATTTTGCCCATAAGTAAACGTCGTAAAGTGGCGTAACGCCTGAATAAAACTCATATTACGATCGTGTTCTTCAGGCTTAATCGCTTTCAAACGTGCGCCCCAAACTTGTAGCTGCTCCAGCAGCCATTGATAAGACTCCGCCTTTCGCCCATCACAGAATGCAAAAACTTGCTTGGCAACACTACCAATATCAGGACCAAACATCGGATGTAATCCTAATACAGGGCCTTGATGCACAGATAGCATGGCCTCGAGTGGCTTTTGCTTCACAGAAGCAATGTCTACTAAAATTGTTTCTGGGTCTAAAGTAGGCAAACGTTTAATGACATCAACAGTGAGGTGGATAGGTACACTAATCATCACCACGCTTGCACCAGAGACTATCGAAGCCGCATTATCCCAATCCTGCTCACCCAGCAATTTAACCTGATAGCCAGAAAGGGAAAGTAGACGATGAAATAACCGCCCCATTTTCCCATTCCCACCGACGATCACAATCGGACCGGCGGTAGGGTTCAGTGTTTTAAATCCTTTGTCATTTTCGCGCGCATAGGACTCACGCATGATCCGTCGAAGAATATCTTCAATCAGATCAGGCGGGATCCCCATTCGCTCCGCTTCTGCTCGGCGAGCCGCCAACATACTAGATTCACGCTCAGGCACATAAATAGGTAATCCGTGCTGGCTTTTGACTTCACCAACTTCAGCCACTAACTGAAGCCGTCTGGCGAGCAAATCTAATAATGACTTATCAACTTCATCAATCTGTTCCCGTAAATGGGATAATTCAGCAGACATACCAATCCCTTGCTCAGCTCACTTTGCTTAATTTTTGCCCGCGCTGCTCAAGCACTGGTGATAATGCTTGGTGTAATTTACGCAACACAGACTCAGTTTCTTCCCAGTTAATGCATGCATCTGTCACCGAAACCCCGTATTTCATATTTTCACGTGGCTGTTCTGATGACTGGTTGCCTTCATTAATATGGCTTTCAAGCATAATACCTGTAATTGATTCATTACCATTAACAATTTGATCGATAATTGAATCAACCACCAGTGGCTGACGACGAAAATCTTTATTTGAGTTACCGTGGCTGCAATCCACCATTAATGATGGTTCTAGCCCCGCTTTTTTCATTTCAGCTTCACAAGCAGCGATGCTTTGCTCATCATAGTTAGGCGTTTTACCACCACGTAAGATCACATGGCCATTTTTATTACCGCTGGTATGCAGTAAGCAAACTTGACCGGATTGGTTGATTCCCATAAAGCGGTGCGGCATTGCTGCAGCTTTTAACGCATTGATGGCGGTAGATAAACTGCCATCTGTGCCGTTTTTAAAACCCACTGGCATTGATAAGCCGGATGCCATTTCACGGTGAGTTTGGGATTCCGTGGTTCTCGCTCCGATTGCTGACCAACTGAATAAATCACCTAAGTATTGTGGGTTATTAGGATCTAACGCTTCTGTCGCCAGTGGTAATCCCATATTCACTAAGTTGGTCAATAAATCGCGGGCAATATGCAGCCCTTTTTCCATTTCAAAGCTGCCATCCATAAATGGATCGCTAATTAAGCCTTTCCAACCCACGGTTGTACGTGGTTTTTCAAAGTACACACGCATCACAATATATAAGCTATCACTTAACTCAGCAGCAAGCTTCTGTAAACGCTCACCGTATTCGATGGCAGCATCTACATCATGAATTGAACAAGGACCACATACCACGAGTAAGCGCGGGTCACGCTGATGAATAATATCAGCAATCACTTTACGCGATGTCGCAATGGCATGCAGATTGCTGTTACTCAATGGATATTTTTGTTTCAGACTTTCAGGGGTGATAAGAACCTGCTCGTCTTGAATATTCACGTTATTGAGTACATCTTTTTGCATGATCATTTGATTACCTACTTATTAGCTTATTATTTGTTAGTGATGTTATTTA
Source organism: Providencia sp. PROV188 (assembly GCF_027595165.1). Lineage (NCBI taxonomy): Bacteria > Pseudomonadati > Pseudomonadota > Gammaproteobacteria > Enterobacterales > Morganellaceae > Providencia > Providencia sp. PROV188. Next base: position 973,698 of record NZ_CP097291.1, on the reverse strand, counting down.
TCGATCTTGTGTTTGGTGCGTGAGAGATAACATATCATGCATCGTAAAGATTTCAATCCAAAACCGTAAAATAATTCAATTACATGTACACAAAAAGTTACACCATTTTATCTAATTGAATTTAAATAATATTATAGAATTCAAAGAGAATGAGTTCATATTAAAAAGCAAAAAACGAACAAAAATTGTAAATATAAATTTACGAAATGAGATTTATTGAACGGTATATTCTAAATAGTTAGAGCTGTGGCTAGGCGGTAAAATGAAGACAGTGCAGGGAGCATACATAAGTATGTGACCTGCGTGGCTGAATGAAGCCAACACCGCCACAACGCGAAATATGACGAATATAAAAAAGGCCCGCAGATGCGGGCCTTTTAACTTTCGGATGTAGCGAAAGCGTATTACTTGGCGTTCAGACGCTCTTTGATACGAGCTGCCTTACCAGAACGCTCACGCAGGTAGTACAGTTTAGCTCTGCGAACAGCACCACGGCGTTTAACAGCAATGCTATCTACGACTGGAGAGTGAGTTTGGAATACACGCTCAACACCTTCGCCGTTAGAAATTTTACGAACAGTGAATGCAGAATGCAGACCGCGGCTACGGATAGCGATAACCACGCCCTCAAATGCCTGCAGACGTTTTTTAGAGCCTTCTACGACCCATACCTTAACTTCCACGGTGTCACCCGGACGGAATGAAGGTACGTCCTGCTTCATCTGCTCTTGTTCAAGTTGTTTAATAATGTTGCTCATAATAACTCTCTTACCCTAGGTAAACTGATATGTTTAGACAATTAATTGTCTGGATTCACTGGTTGCTCAGCCTGAAATTCCCGTTGGAACTCAGCTAGCAACATCCTCTGCTCGTCAGTCAGAGCTAGGCTTTCTAGAAGCTCAGGTCTTCTAAGCCAGGTACGACCGAGTGACTGCTTCATGCGCCAGCTATCGATCTTGGCATGGTTTCCTGAAAGTAGTATGTCAGGAACTTGCATGCCGTCTAACACCTCTGGTCGGGTATAGTGAGGACAATCTAACAAGCCATCAGCAAAAGAATCTTCTTGAGCTGAAGCTTGATGACCTAATACTCCAGGAATAAACCGAGAGACTGAGTCTATCAACACCATAGCAGGGAGTTCCCCGCCACTGAGAACGTAATCACCGATTGACCATTCTTCATCAATTTCGGTTTGAATGATCCGCTCATCAATACCTTCATAACGACCACAAACCAGAATTATTTTCTCATTTGTTGCCAGTTCACAAACTCCGTCTTGACCGAGTTTGCGACCTTGAGGTGAAAGGTAAATCACTTTTGCACCATCACCGGCCTCAGCTTTTGCTGCGTGGATTGCATCTTTTAACGGTTGCACCATCATCAGCATGCCTGGACCACCACCATAGGGGCGATCATCAACGGTTTTGTGTCTATCGTGAGTAAAATCTCGCGGATTCCAACACTCAACCGTTAGCAGGCTATTTTTCACTGCCCGACCAGTTACCCCGTACTCGGTTATTGCGCGGAACATTTCGGGAAACAGGCTAATTACCCCAATCCACATGATTTATCCCACTCATAAAAACCGGTAAACCGGAGATTTAAAAACCAGGATCCCACTCCACTTCAATAGTTTTGGTGGAGAGATCGACTTTCTTGATAACCTGCCCATCAAGAAACGGAACCAACCGCTCCTTGATGCCAAATGCATCTTTTAAATTTGCCTTGATGACGAGAACGTCATTCGATCCCGTTTCCATCATATCAATGACAGTACCAAGGTCATAACCCTCAGACGTCACTACATGGCAGCCCATAAGGTCTTTCCAGTAGTATTCGTCGTTGTCCAAATCAGGAAGTTGGGTTGAATCAACCGCAATTTCAAAATTGGTCAATAGAGCAGCTGCATCGCGGTCTTCGACCCCTTTGAGCTTGACGATGATATCTTTGTTATGATGTTTCCAATCTTCTATTTCAATATGTTGCCATTGACCAGAGCGTTGGATAAACCAAGGTTGATAATCAAAAATACTTTCAGCATGTTCGGTGGAGGAAAAAACTTTGAGCCAACCACGAATACCGTATGCCGCGCCTAATTTGCCCAATACAATTGGGTTCGCAGGAGGCAGTAGTTTAGTTTGCTTGCTCATTGTTACCACCGTGACAGATTAAGCTACTTTTTTAGCTTGTTTGACCAGTTGTGCAACACGGTCAGAAACAGTTGCGCCTAAGCCAACCCAATGCTCAATACGGTCCAGGTCTAAACGCAGTTCTTCTGCTTGACCTGCAGCGATCGGGTTGAAGAAACCGATACGCTCAATGAAACGACCGTCACGCGCATTGCGGCTATCGGTTACAACGATTTGGTAGAACGGACGTTTTTTAGCGCCGCCACGAGATAAACGAATTGTTACCATAACATCCTCATTAGTTAACAAAACAACCAGACTCCATCGAGGGATAGAGTCCGGCTGTCATATAAAAAGCCCGAAAAGTTTACTCACTTTGACGCAAAAATCAATCAAAAGTACACTTTTGTTTCAGGCTTTATTGCTTAACGCCCCGGAAAACCCGGAGGCATCATACCCTTCATACCGCGCATCATCTTGGCGAGACCGCCTTTTTTCATCTTTTTCATCATGCGCTGCATATCATCAAACTGTTTTAAGAGTTTATTAACCTCTTGTACTGTGGTTCCAGAACCCGCAGCAATACGACGCTTACGCGATCCTTTGATAATCTCTGGTTTTTCGCGTTCTTTACGCGTCATGGATTGGATCATCGCTTCCATACGGATAGTAATTTTGTCATCCATTTGGGATTTAACCGCATCCGGTAACTGGGACATACCAGGCATCTTACTCAACATGCTGGTCATTCCGCCCATATTACGCATCTGTTTTAGCTGATTTAAGAAGTCATTGAAATCAAAGGTATCCCCTGTTTTCAGCTTCTTCGCTAATTTCTCTGCTTCATCACGGTCAACTTTGTGTTCAATCTCTTCAATCAGAGATAACACATCTCCCATACCTAAAATACGTGAAGCCACGCGCTCTGGATGGAATGGCTCAAGGGCGTCAGTTTTTTCGCCAACCCCTAAGAATTTGATTGGCTTACCAGTAATGGAGCGGATAGATAATGCAGCACCACCACGCGCATCACCGTCAACTTTGGTTAAAACAACCCCTGTTAATGGCAATGCTTCGTTAAAGGCTTTCGCTGTGTTTGCCGCATCTTGCCCCGTCATGGCATCAACCACAAACAAGGTTTCAACTGGATTGATTATACGATGGACTTCTTGGATCTCCTCCATCATCGCTTCATCAACATGTAAACGACCAGCGGTATCCACTAACAATACATCGTAGAATTGTAATTGTGCGTGTTTTAAGGCTTTTTGAACAATTGCCGCTGGCTTTTCTTGGACTTCAGATGGGAAGAAATCAACGCCAACCGCTTGTGCTAAAGTTTCTAACTGTTTGATCGCCGCAGGGCGATAAACGTCGGCAGAAACCACTAAGACTTTTTTCTTTTGCTTTTCTTTTAATAATTTACCCAGTTTTGCAACGCTGGTTGTTTTACCCGCACCTTGCAAACCTGCCATCAACACAACAGCTGGAGGCTGAGCAGATAAATTCAGCTGGTGATTCTCTTCACCCATTGCGCGGGTCAGTTCATTTTGAACAATTTTAATGAACTCTTGACCCGGTGTTAGGCTTTTATTAACGTCTTGACCAACAGCACTTTCTTTGACTTTTTGAATAAATTCACGGACGACTGGCAAAGCAACGTCGGCTTCCAGTAACGCCATGCGAACTTCGCGTAATGTATCTTTAATATTGTCATCAGTCAGACGTCCACGCCCGCTGATATTGCGCAAAGTGCGCGATAGTCTGTCAGTTAAATTATCAAACATGTGTCTTAGCTCAATTCTGTTATGGGCCTATATGTAGCCTTATTTGGTTACTCGCGCGCTGTATTTCAAGGGCAAACTCAAGATAGCCACGGCACAATTCAACGCTGTGTTGGTCGCCGATTGTATCACACTTGATGGGGTTTCGCTGCTTCGTTTAGTTAGCCTAAATGAGCGATTAGTAAAGAATATACAGCGATACGTCATACCAATAGTTGGAGCCTACACTTGCACGGGTTATACTAGTTAATTACTATCCACTTAAAATGAATAACGACACTATACTATGCCCGTATTTGCAGTCATAGCAGTTTGTACATACATGGTCAGTCTGCTGCTGATCGTTCCCGGACAAGTGCGCAAGCAAGCTCTTTATCGTCGATTGGCTATTTTATTAGCTATCGTGGCGATGGTTACTCACGCAATCACATTGAAATTACAAATTTTTAGTGAAGCCAGCGGGCAAAATCTCACCCTCTTAAATTTAGGCTCCTCTGTCAGCCTCTTAATGTGTTTGATTATGACCGTGGTTTCCTATTTAGGGCGCGCGTGGTACTTAACCCCTATTGTGTATAGTTTCGCGATTATTAACCTGATTTTATCTACAATTATGCCGGGTGAGTTTATCACTCATTTAGAGGCAAGCACCCCATTATTTGTCCATATTGGCTTAGCATTATTAAGCTATGCTACGTTGCTTATCGCGGCGTTATATGCATTTCAAGTTGCCATTATTGACTACCAACTTAAAAACAAAATTCTGAAATTTAGCCCTGATATGCCGCCAATGATGGTCATTGAACGCAAAATGTTTCACGTCACTCAGGTGGGAGTCATTCTCTTGACCTTAACACTGTGCACGGGCTTTATTTATATGGATAACATTTTTGATAAAGAGAATATCCACAAATCCGTACTCTCCGTCATTGCTTGGTTTGTTTACGTTATTTTGCTGTGGGGACATTTTCATGGTGGATGGCGAGGCAAACGCGTCCTCTTTTTCCATGTGGGCGGTTCACTTATCCTTACCTTGGCGTTTTTTGGTAATCGATTGATTCAGCAATTAACCATGGCGTAGAGCCATTTTAGCTTTAAACGGCTGTTATAAAAAAGGAACCTTGTTTTGGATGAAGTATCTACTGGTACTCTAATCATCATACTGATTGTTTTAATTTTTTTATCCGCTTATTTTTCAGCGTCAGAAACCAGTATGATGACGTTGAACCGTTATCGGTTAAAACATTTAGCGAAACAAGGTAATCGCTCCGCTATCCGTGTTGAAAAACTACTACGCCATCCCGACCGCTTACTGGGCTTAGTATTGATTGGTAACAACCTAATCAACATTGTTGCCTCTGCTCTCGCGACCATTATCGGGATCCGCTTATATGGCAATATGGGTGTCGCCATTGCAACTGGCGTGCTCACATTTGTTATTCTGCTATTTGCAGAAGTGATGCCAAAAACCATTGCGGCACTGTATCCAGAACGTATTGCCTTTCCTAGTAGCTTTATTCTTACACCACTGCAAAAAATCATGCTACCTGTCGTGTGGGCGTTTAATACTATTTCTGCCCTTTTTATGCGTTGCTGTGGGATAAATGTCTCAAATACTCGTAATGATGCGGTCAATAAAGAAGAGTTGCGTACCATTGTTCATGAGTCCAAAAACAAGCTCAGCCGCCGTAATCAAGACATGCTGATTTCGATTCTTGATTTAGACAAAGTCACCGTTGGCGATATTATGCTGCCACGTAATGAAATTGTGGGGATCGATATTAATGATGATTGGAAGTCGATTGTTAGGCAGCTCACTCATTCCCCTCATGGACGTATTGTCCTGTATCGTGATTCTCTTGATGATTTGATTGGTATTTTGCGTGTGCGAGAAGCTTATCGATTGATGGTAGAGAAACGTGAGTTCAACAAGCAGAATTTGATCAAAGCCGCCGATAGTATCTATTTCATTCCCAATAGTACGCCACTCAACGTTCAGTTGGTTAATTTCCAGCATAAAAAAGAGAAGCTTGGCATCATCGTTGATGAGTATGGTGAGATCCAAGGTTTGATCACCGTAGAAGATATTTTGGAAGAAATTGTCGGTGATTTCACAACATCAATGTCGCCTTCTCTAGCTGAAGAAGTCATGCCTCAGAGCGACGGCAGCGTCCTTGTGGATGGAACAGCAAACATTCGTGACCTGAATAAAGCATTTGATTGGAACCTTCCTATTGATGGTCCTAGAACCGTTAATGGGATGGTTTTAGAGGTATTAGGTGATATTCCACAGCCTGAAGAACAAATAGTTGTTGGTCACTATGTTATCGAAGTTTTAGTGATCAGCGATAATATTATCAAGCAGGTAAAAATCACTCCGCTCGGTTTTGACTCACAAGCCCCTGAATTTTAATTGTTCATTTCAATGGAAAAAGCCTTAAAAACCTGACCAATTGATCGGTGATTTTAAGGCTTTTTAGTCTATCTTTTTCAATAATTAAACGTGAAGCTGGGCAAGCTTTTCTTCTGGCAATGCAAGCTCATCGTTTTTATTGACGAGAATATCCTTCGCAAGCACACTGCGAGCAATTTGCTGAGCTTCTTCAAGAGAGTGCATCTTGTAAGTACCACATTGGTACACATTAAGCTCTGGGATCTTATTTTGATCTTGCACATGCAGCACATCCTGCATAGCAGCCTTCCAGGCGTTAGCAACACGCTGTTCATCCGGTTGACCAATCAAGCTCATATAGAAGCCTGTACGGCATCCCATTGGCGAAATATCGATGATTTCAACACCGTTACCATTAAGGTGATCTCGCATGAAGCCAGCAAAAAGGTGCTCTAGGGTATGTGTTCCTTTTTCTGTCATTGCTTCTTTATTTGGGACTGTAAAGCGTAAATCGAATACAGTGATAGTGTCCCCATGAGGCGTTGTCATCGTTTTTGCTACACGAACAGCAGGAGCAGCCATACGCGTATGATCCACAGTAAAACTGTCTAATAACGGCATTTCATGACCTCCATAAAAATAAAAAAAATAATTTTGAAAAAAAATGAAACTAATCCAAAAATGCAGAGTCTTAATATGTGAAAGACGCGCAAATTGTTATCATCCCTAATTCTTTAAAAGATTTTTTGTTTGGCCACCTTGTTGTGGCCATTTTCTTTTAGCGTCCAGCGTGGATCTTAAGATACTCTTCAAAGCTTTCGCTCTGATCCTGCTCCATTCGCTTTTGTTTCTCAATTGAAGCCAAACGCGCCTGTTCAAACTGCTCTTCAGTGATCACTTCATAAGGTTCATTAATTAACTGCTGATAATATTTTTCAGCTAATTCTAACCCATAACCACCAATACCTTTTTCCAGCATTTCGTCCATCACCAGCGCTGAATAGGTCAAGTTTGGATCTTCAAACATGGCGACAAACTGATGGCACACATCTTTGTATTTGGCATCACAGCAGGTATCTAAGACTTCAGCCACACGGATCAGATCTTTAAACAGCGTTTGTCCCACTTCAACCAATGGCTTAAGCTCGCTACCACAACCAAAGCCTATCACCTGTTCCGGCTTACGACCTTCAAGGATCACGCGGTTCCAGTTTTTGCGACAGCAATCCAACTCTTGAACATTCATTTCCGGGGCATCTGCAAGCACGCACCAGATGAGGAATAAATCCACAAAGCGAGCTTGGGTTTCATTAACCCCAATCGGACTAAATGGGTTGATATCAAGGGAGCGAACTTCAATATATTCGATACCGCCACGTAATAATGCATCAGAAGGCGATTCATTCCCTTGTGGTACACGCTTCGGACGAATTGGTGCATATAGCTCATTCTCGATTTGTAACACATTAGTGTTCAGCTGAACGTACTTGCCATCTTTTTTCACGCCCAACTTCTCAAATTCAGTAGAAGGCTTATGAATAGCTTTCTTCAGATTTTCCACATATTCATCAAGGTGGTTAAACGTAATATTTAAATCACTCTGAGATTTATTGGTGTAACCTAAATCACTCATTCTCAATGAGGTTGCATAAGGCAGATAATAAGTACCACACTCAGTTTTATTAAAATTCAGTGAGGTTTCTCTGTTCTTCAAGAAAGAGCCGCAAATAGCGGGAGATGCACCAAATAAGTATGGAATCACCCAACCAAAGCGATAGTAGTTTCTGATTAGGCGTAAATAGCCTTCAGAAATTTTTTCCTTTCCGCTTTCTGCGTCTTCAACACCCGCCCACGCCTTCCAAAACTCAATTGGGAATGAGAAGTTATAGTGAACCCCCGCGATGGTTTGCATTAATGCCCCATAGCGGTTTTTTAACCCTTCACGATACAGTGTTTTAAACTGCCCCACATTGGAGCTACCGTATTGCGCCAGCGTGATCTTATCTTCACTTGCAATAAAGCAAGGCATACTTAACGGCCACATTCTTTCATTTTGTAAATGACGTGCCGTATAGCGATGTAGATCTCGCAAAAAAGCCAAGTTGTGGCTAATGCTTTTATCTACAGGAGTAATAAATTCGAGTAAGGATTCCGCAAAATCCGTGGTGATCCATTTATGGGTAAGGGCTTTCCCCAGCTCATCTGGATGCAATGTCTCGGCTAACGCACCTTGAGGTGTCACGCGTAGTGTTTCACGTTCAATACCACGTTGAATGCCATTGAGAATTTCCGGGTGCGCTTCTAACCATGAGAGCGCTTTTGATACGTCCGGGATCAAATCGACCTCCCGCCTGTGATTTAGTTTTATTTTAATAAGGTGATTACTTTAGCTTAAATCACATAAATTGTCGCTGTCTAGATGTGTGGTTTACCCGATGAGAAAACAGAAAGAAAAGGAAGGAAGATAGTAAGTTAGGATTTTAGGCAAAAAAAAACTCCTCAAATTGAGGAGTTTTTAATGATGGTGCATCCGGGAGGATTCGAACCTCCGACCGCTCGGTTCGTAGCCGAGTACTCTATCCAGCTGAGCTACGGATGCAAAATTTGTCGATTATCAATCGATGCTGTATGACTACAGCAGTAATTTTGATTTATGAAATTGATGACAGAATTGTTGATACTAACAGAAATGTTTAAGAGATGGTGCATCCGGGAGGATTCGAACCTCCGACCGCTCGGTTCGTAGCCGAGTACTCTATCCAGCTGAGCTACGGATGCATTTTAGTGCAATACGTACTTCTCTCTCAATACTGCTTAATCAAAATCTACTTCAATATTTATGGTTATAAATCTTATTAGCTTTAAGAACCATATTAAATCTAAACTACTTTCGTTTCAGTTCGCTATAAACCAAAACATCACCCTATCAGCTTTGCTTATAAGGTAGAAAATGGTGCATCCGGGAGGATTCGAACCTCCGACCGCTCGGTTCGTAGCCGAGTACTCTATCCAGCTGAGCTACGGATGCAGAGCCTAAAATGGCGGTGAGGGAGGGATTCGAACCCTCGATGCAGCTTTTGACCGCATACTCCCTTAGCAGGGGAGCGCCTTCAGCCTCTCGGCCACCTCACCATATTTTAGTCACATACGATTTGTTTTTGTTTAAACATCTCGTCTCTGTGTGGCGCACATATTACTTTCCTAGACTTAGAAGTCAAACAATTTTTCCAAACTTTTTGCATTCCAATGATCGTTTGCACATTTCACAAGCAAGATGATTAGTTTAACACCGAAAAAGCAATATTTCCGTGCTTTTTTGCCCCTTTATTATCTTCACTCTTATTATAAAAAATTCAGAAAAAAATAGAGAAAGTTGATAGCACATAGCTTAGTAGCATAAAAATAGTACAGAAAGAAAGGTGGATTCATTCAAAGAGATAGCGCTCAACACCAACATAATGTGTTAAGCCAATTAAAAAATAGAAAGATTAAGGAATTACTAAAGATAAAAAGGGGAAAGACAAGCGCCCATGATTGCTGTGTGATAACTCACTGGACGCTTATTCATTATTATTGATTGTCTGGTTGAGTCTTTTCGGCCTGGATCCGTTGATAAATTTCTTCACGGTGAACAGAAACTTCTTTTGGGGCATTAACACCAATACGTACTTGGTTGCCTTTTACGCCCAATACGGTCACTGTTACCTCATCGCCTATCATGAGTGTTTCACCAACTCGACGAGTCAGAATAAGCATTCTTTGCTCCTTGAAATATTAAAAGAGTCGGGTCTCTAGGTATTCCCCGCTATTGTCCATCACACACCGTGAAAACGTAAAGCAATGACATTCACCTAAAGCATTGATGCCATCAAGGCAATAATTCTAATTATTTACAAGCAAAATATAACACTACCGGCAACATATTAACAATGCTGCAACAGATTAAAGTTACCCCATTAAAATGGGGTAACTTCGCAGCAATTACAGTTTCGAATCAACCCATTGTTCGACACTTTCCATCGCTGTTGGTAATGCGCTTACGTCAGTACCTCCAGCCATCGCCATGTCTGGTCGACCGCCACCTTTACCGCCTACTTGCTGAGCAACATAGGATACCAAATCACCTGCTTTAATTTTAGCAGTCAAATCATTAGTCACACCAACAATTATACTGACTTTATCACCACTTGTGGTTGAAAGCACGATAATCGCCGATTTCAGCTGATTTTTTAGATCATCGACCATTGTTCTCAATAGTTTAGGATCAGTATCGCTTAATTGACTAACTAATAGTTTGATACCTTTAACATCTTTCGCTTTACTACCTAGTGAAGCACTTTCTTGAGAGGCTTGCTGATCTTTTAATTGCAAAATCTCTTTTTCAAGATTTCGTGATTTTTCCAATGCAGCTTTAACTTTCTCAACTAGGCTATTTGCATCACCTTTTAATAGATGAGCAATAGCAGAAAGTTGTTCTGATTGAGCATGTAAGTGCTCCATTGCAGTTGCGCCAGTTGTCGCTTCGATACGACGAACCCCAGCAGCGGTACCTGACTCACTTAAGATACTGAATAAACCAATATCCCCTGTGCGGCTAGCATGTGTACCACCACATAATTCGATGGAGAAATCCCCCATACTCAGAACACGTACTCGCTCTTCATATTTTTCACCGAATAATGCCATAGCCCCTTTCGCTTTCGCACCCTCTAAATCCATCAACTCAGTTTCAATTTCTGAGTTTTGACGGATCTGCGCGTTCACAATATCTTCCACTTGACGCAGTTGCTGTTGTGTCATCGCTTCAAAATGAGAGAAGTCAAAACGGAGATACTTGTCATTCACCAACGAGCCTTTTTGAGAAACGTGCTCGCCTAAGACTTGGCGTAATGCGGCATGTAATAAGTGAGTCGCCGAGTGGTTTAGGCGAATAGCATTACGTCTTTCACTATTGACTATAGCCGCAATTCGATGGTTAACAACTAATGAGCCAGATTCAACTTTACCTACATGACCAATTGCTTGACCATATTTTTGAGTATCAGTAACCGTAAAGTTAGCGCTGTCATTTTTAAGAACACCAGTATCACCAACTTGACCGCCTGATTCTGCGTAGAATGCGGTTTTATCTAAAATGACTAAACCTTCATCTCCCGCTTGCAGGGAATCAACTGGCTGACCATCTTTATATAATGCAGTGATAGTCGCTTGCTGTTCATCATGCTGATAGCCTGAGAATTCACTGTGTTTGTCAACTTTAATCAGTGCGTTATAGTCTGCGCCAAAGCCGCTTGATTCTCTCGCACGACGACGCTGATCTTCCATTGCACGCTCAAAGCCTTCTTCATCCACTTTAAGATTGCGCTCGCGACAAACATCAGCCGTTAAATCTAGCGGGAATCCATAAGTATCATAGAGACGGAATGCCGTTTCACCGTCTAGCGTATCGCCTTTCAGTGTTACCAGCTCGTCATCTAATAATTGCAGACCACGTTCTAAAGTACGCGCAAACTGTTCTTCTTCCGTTTTTAATACTTTCTCAACTAAAGCTTGTTGACGCTGTAGCTCTTCCGCAGCAGGTCCCATCACTTTAATTAGGGTAGAAACTAATTTATAGAAGAACGTTTCTTTCGCGCCCAGCATGTACCCATGACGTACCGCACGACGAATAATACGACGTAAAACGTAACCACGACCTTCGTTTGATGGAATGACACCATCACTCACTAAGAATGCGCATGAACGAATATGGTCAGCAATAACGCGCAGAGATTTGTTGGACAAGTCAGTTGCACCTGTCACTTCTGCTGCTGCAGCAATCAGTTCACGGAAAATATCGATTTCATAGTTCGAATTTACGTGTTGCAGAACCGCAGAAATACGTTCCAGCCCCATACCTGTATCTACAGAAGGTTTTGGTAGTGGTTCCATGGTACCGTCAGATTGACGGTTGAACTGCATAAAGACGAGGTTCCAGATTTCAATATAGCGGTCGCCATCTTCTTCTGGACTTCCTGGAGGGCCACCCCAGATGTGATCGCCATGGTCAAAGAAAATTTCGGTACATGGTCCGCAAGGCCCAGTGTCACCCATCTGCCAGAAGTTGTCAGAGGCGTAAGGAGCACCTTTGTTGTCACCGATACGAATAATACGTTCAACAGGAACACCAATTTCTTTGTTCCAAATATCGTAAGCTTCATCGTCAGTCGCGTATACAGTAACCCACAGTTTTTCTTTTGGCAGGTTAAACCATTGTTCGCTGGTTAAAAGTTCCCATGCAAAGCGAATAGCGTCGTGCTTAAAGTAATCACCGAAGCTAAAGTTACCTAACATTTCAAAGAATGTGTGGTGGCGAGCTGTATAGCCCACGTTTTCTAAGTCGTTATGTTTACCACCTGCACGTACACAACGTTGTGCGGTTGTCGCTCGGGAATATGCTCGTTTATCCAGACCAAGAAATACATCTTTGAACTGGTTCATCCCTGCGTTAGTGAACAATAGTGTTGGGTCATTATTTGGCACTAGCGAACTGCTGGCTACCACCTGATGACCTTTCGTATGGAAAAAGTCGAGAAACGCTTGACGGATCTCAGCGGTGCTTTTACTCATATTTATCCCGATATCAAGCTGGAAACAGAATTACGAATTGTTGAGATGGAATGTAGCATCACCTCTAATCAACTCTCCGATTAAAAAGTGACTGATAAGATAAAGTCTCTTTGTATAGAAGTAAAATATAGATACATCCATTCGCGGCTTTCATTGTAAAGCGTCTGAATATTTTCTGAAAGTATGTTTATACCTCTGGCTAGGGTATTTTTCCACAGAAAAACTGTTCAATAAACTATTATTGTGATAGGCAGATACAAAAAAGCGCCAATCAATTAAGAATGGCGCTTTTGATATCAGCTTATTTCAACAAGTTAGCGTTGAATTAAAATTCTTCTGGAACTTCTTCTTCATCAGAATCACTGATGAAATCAGTTGCTGCACTGTTAAATTCACCTGTGTGGTTTAATAATAAATCACGCAGCTTTTTATCAATTTCTTGTGCAACTTCAGGGTGTTCTTTCAGGTAAGTTGTCGAGTTCGCTTTACCTTGACCAATTTTGTCGCCGTTATAGCTGTACCAAGCACCCGCTTTTTCAATCAGCTTATGTTTAACACCTAAGTCAATCAGCTCACCGAAGGTATTGATACCTTCACCATAAAGGATTTGGAATTCAGCTTGTTTAAATGGCGCTGCAACTTTGTTTTTCACAACTTTAACGCGAGTTTCGCTACCAACAATTTCTTCACCGTTTTTCACTGCACCAATACGGCGGATATCTAAACGGACAGAAGCATAGAATTTCAGTGCGTTACCACCAGTCGTAGTTTCTGGGTTACCAAACATCACACCAATCTTCATACGGATCTGGTTGATGAAAATCAGCAAGGTATTTGAGTTTTTCAGGTTACCCGCTAATTTACGCATTGCTTGACTCATCATACGCGCCGCAAGGCCCATATGAGAATCACCAATTTCGCCTTCAATTTCAGCTTTTGGTGTTAATGCTGCAACGGAGTCAACGATGATCACGTCTACTGCACCAGAGCGAGTTAATGCATCACAGATTTCTAACGCTTGCTCACCAGTATCTGGTTGGGAACACAGGAGATTATCAATATCAACGCCTAATTTTTTCGCATAGATAGGGTCAAGTGCGTGCTCAGCATCAATAAATGCACACGTTTTACCACTACGTTGTGCTGCGGCAATAACTTGCAAAGTTAATGTCGTTTTACCGGAAGATTCAGGACCGTAGATTTCAACAATACGCCCTAATGGCAAACCACCCGCACCTAAAGCAACGTCAAGAGATAAAGAGCCTGTTGAAATGGTTTCAACATCCATTGTGCGGTCTTCACCAAGACGCATAATGGAGCCTTTACCGAATTGCTTTTCGATTTGACCTAATGCCGCAGCAAGTGCTTTTTGTTTGTTTTCATCAATAGCCATGTTCACTCCCTAAGGCAATGGTGGTAACCATTGCGAATAAAACGATTGAATTCGATTTGTTGGAACTAAGTATACTGTATAATCATACAGTATCAAGAAAATTTTTCAGATATTAACTGTAAAAGCGTTTCCAGCGAATAACCTGTTGATTGTAAACGAACTTGATACCTATCACCTTCGAATATCTGATGACGAGTCACAACATCCACAGTACCATTGGCCTGCTTTAATGCAAAACCAAACCAAACTGTCCCGACAGGTTTATCTTCACTCCCGCCGCCCGGTCCAGCAATTCCGCTGACTGACATTGCAAAGTCTGCTTGAGCTTCATTTAATGCGCCAAGTGCCATTTCCTGAACCACTTGCTGACTGACTGCACCAAAACGCGTTAATGAGTCATTCGTTACCCCAATCATTTGATGCTTGGCTTCATTACTGTAAGTTACAAACCCACGGTTAAAATAAGCTGAGCTGCCTGCGATATCCGTCAACACTTTGGCAATCCATCCACCAGTACAGGATTCTGCCGCCGTCACTGTTTTATCAAGTTGCAGTAAACGCTGTCCTAACTGAATACTTAATATTTCGAGTTGCTTCTCATCTATCATTTGGCTATTCACCATTATGCTGTTTTTTTACGAGCGCGATCCCAAATCCACAGCCCTGCAATCGCGATAGCAAACACTACACCAAAACCGACACCCACGCTCACGACTGAGAACCCAACCTTTATCGCCAGAGAATATAACCCTAGCATTAATAGCATGGCGCTGTTTTCACCGAGATTTTGTACTGCGATGGCATTACCTGCCCCGACTGTTTCTTTACCTTTCTCTTGGAGCAAAGCATTCAGTGGAACTACAAATAACCCACCAAAAATCCCTAATATCATCAATATAAAATATGAAGGAATAATATTGGTTTGCAGTGACAAGAAAACCACCATAACCCCAATCACGATCCCTGCGGGAATACAGCGGTAAACCGTTTTTAAGGTAATAAATTTCGCCGCTAACCCTGCCCCCACCACAATACCAACTGCAACCATCGCATTCAAAATGGTCGGGGTTGTATTATCTTGCAAGCCAAGAGCCACGGGCACCCATGCCACCAGCAAGAAACGTAATGTCACCCCTGCGCCCCAAAACATGCTGGTACCCACAAGGGAGAATCGGCTTTCTTGGTTTGCCCATAAAATACGACAGGCGGAGAAAAAATCCACCAGCAACAGTTTGAAATTCCATCCTGTTCCTGGTCTTGCAGCCGCTAAATGTGGAATAAAAAAGTTTACAATGACCGCTAGCGCATACAGTAAAGAGCAGGTTCCCAACGCCAATAATAGGTTAATGTCAGAGAGCATGCCGCCCACCACAGAACCCACTAAAATCGCGGCGATCGTTGAGGCTTCCATTAAACCGTTAGCTTTGACTAAGTTATCGCCGCCAGTCAACTCGCCTAAAATACCGTATTTTGCAGGGGAATATGCCGCAGCACCGACACCGACTAACCCATAGCATAGGAATGGATTAACCCCTAAACAGATCCCCAATGCTCCAACAAATTTAAATATGTTGGAAAACAGCATCACGCGACCTTTTGAGAATCTATCCGCTATTTGCCCCACAAATGGTGCTAGTACAATATAGGTGAAAACAAACACCATTTGTAGAATTGGGTGGCTCCATTCTGGGTAAAATTCCGCTTTTAACTGCGCTAATATCGCGAATAATAAAGCATTATCTGCAAACGCAGAAAGAAACTGAGATGCCAGAACGGCCTTCATCCCTGTGCTCATCAGTGGCGTGTTTGGTGTGCTCTCCTGCATATTATTCCCCTGTTAACGCCATCTGTTTTAATGTTACGAAATCCGTTTTTCCACTGCCTAATACTGGTAAGGCTTTAACCCAGCGGATATCCCGCGGAACCGCCAATTCGGTTAAACCCTTACTTTTCGCTGCAGCAGATAATGCGCCCCGGTCAAGATCCTTATCTGTGGTAAATAGCACCAACGCTTCGCCTTTACTACTGTCGGGTTTAGTCACAACTCCGTGGTCGTAACTTGGCGAAATCTCAGCCACCATTTGTTCAATGCTTTCAAGAGATACCATTTCGCCAGCGAGTTTAGCAAATCGCTTCACTCGTCCTTTAATAGTGCAGAAGTTTTTATTGTCTAACTCAACAATATCCCCTGTGTCATACCAGCCTGGCTCTATCTCGCCCTGAGCATTCTCGGCTTTTGGCTCTTCTAACACACCCGGCGCTTCAACTCGTAAATAGCCCTTCATAATATTCGGGCCTTTCAGCTGAAGTTTTCCGCCGTGCTCAATGCCCGGCAATGGGATAATACGGGCTTCCATACAGGGTAAAATCTGTCCTACAGAGCCTTCTTTCGCCGCCATAGGGACATTAATAGAGACAATCGGCGCACACTCAGTCACCCCGTAGCCTTCAAGAATGCGAATACCAAATTTTTCGTACCAAATTTTCTTGGTTTTATCCGACAGTTTTTCGGCTCCCGCGACAACATAGCGTACTCTTGCAAAATCATACGGATGGGCAAAACGTGCGTAATTACCTAAGAATGTTGAGGTTCCAAACAGAACGGTACAATTTCGGTCATACACTAACTCAGGAATAATTCGGTAATGTAATGGGCTTGGGTATAGGAAAACACGGCTACCCGAAAACAGTGGAATAAATAACCCAACCGTTAATCCAAATGCATGGAATAGCGGAAGCGATGACATAAAACGGTCACGCGGCGTAAAGTCGGCAATGGTTTTTATCTGTTCAACGTTCGCCATTAAGCTTCGATGACTATGTACTACGCCTTTTGGCGTTCCTTCAGAGCCAGAGGTAAACAATACAATAGCTTCATCATCCACATTTCGAGGAATAATCGCATTACGTGGTGAAAATAAGTGCTTAGCAATCCACCATTTATCTTGGAAAGTGACAGTATCTTTTAAATCTTCGAGGTAAATCCACGTGGCTTCAGGTACTTGCTCAGGAATATGGGTCAGCTTCCCTTTTTCCAAAAATTGTCTTGAGGTGAAAACCACTTTCGCCGTCGACGCTTTCAGCGCATTACTGATCCCATGACTCCCCGCAGTGTAATTCAGCATCGCAGGCACTCGCCCACGCATTAAACAACCGAAAATTGCTGCCGCGGTCACTGTCGCATTGGGTAGCAATAACCCTACACGCTCATTTTCATGGGTATAGCGTTCGATAATTCGTCCAACACCAAGGGATTTTTTTAGTAATCCTTGATAGCTATCCTCTTTAAAGGCGATATCTTCAATACAGCGAGAACGACGTCCATAACGCTCAATACTATCAATAAAGGCTTCGACTAATGTCATTTGCGGGCGGCTTGCCATACGTGCCGCTTTCATGATTTGGTAAAGATGTTCTCCCGCTAGTGCTCGGCGCTCAACCGCACGAAGTGCATCCGGCATAGGAATGGCTTCAGCAGGTAGGATATGTAACTTGATTTTCGGGAACCACTTTAACGGGATAACCCCTTTTAAGCGCCCAAAATGACTTCGCTCAGCACCATCAATACGAATAGGGACAATTTTTGCCCCTGATTTAGCAGCGACGAAAGCAGCGCCTTCATAGATCTTCATTAAAGAGCCATGAACAGAAATGCGGCCTTCTGGGAAAATAACGATGGGGCGACCTTTGTCCACTTCACGAACAAGGTGTCTGAGACCTAATGGATTTTTTGGATCTAATGCAACAACATCGGCATAAGGCTTAAGACGCTTGATCATCTTAGGCGTCGCCACCGTGCTATACACAGCAAATACAGGTCTTACTGGTAAGAATAGCGCAATCAACACACCATCAAGAAAAGAGACATGGTTTGGCGTAATGATACATTTGTCTTGATTGAACTCATTTGGGTTGCCAATGACTTCGACACGAAACAAAAACTTCAGTACTTTTTTTATTATCTTTGCCAACATAATGATTCCCTTTCTTATGATGATAATTTTATCTATTGATTAACAATTAGATACTACAATAATTATCTCGATACCCATGCACCTCATTAAGGGGTTTATTCCTAAAGGTACTGGTATACCTAATATTTATCTCAAATTTGCGATCTGGTTAATGATAGCATCAATGGATTGATTGGCATCAATAACGTGGTGCGCAGTCGATAAATAGATAGGATCACGCTGCTCCATTACCTCTTCAATTTCTTCAAGCAGTGATTTTCCGGTTAAGCTCGGTCGCTGTTCTGCTTGAGGCTCTGCCGCCAGCCGCTGTGCGAGAGTTTCTGGGGTTGAACGTAAATAAATAACCGTTCCATTATCTCGCATAACCTGCTGATTCTCAGAGGCTAAAATAATCCCGCCCCCTGTTGAAACAATCGCTTTTTGTGGTTCGATTGAAGCAAGAATTTGGCTTTCAAGCTGACGAAAATAGTTCCAACCTTGTTGCTTGACAATGTCAGCGATGCTCATTCCTGCATGTTCAAAAATAAGTTTGTCAGTGTCAATAAACTGGTAACCCGTTTTTTCCGCGAGTTTCTTACCAATTGTTGTTTTTCCTGAGCCTCTAGGCCCAATAATGTAGAACATCTATATTCATCCCATCATCATGATTACTATGATAAATTTGCCATACACATGCTTCTAGCGGGTTAGCCTAAATGGCGAATAGCCTAAAAAATAAAGCCACACGCAGTGTGGCTCGAAATTATTATGATTAAATTATGGTCGACTTAAAAAATCACCGTAACCAATCCATTTATAAGTAGTCAGAGCATCTAACCCCATAGGTCCACGGGAATGGAGTTTTTGGGTACTCACAGCCACTTCCGCACCGAGTCCAAACTGTCCACCATCGGTAAAACGGGTGCTGGCATTCACGTATACCGCAGCTGAATCCACACGCTGTACAAAGTAATCCGCTTGGCGAATAGATTCCGTTAAGATGGCGTCAGAATGCGCGGTACCATAATGGCGAATATGCTCGATAGCGGCATCAATCCCTGAAACAATTTCAACGTTCAAGTCCAAAGATAACCATTCATCAACTAAGTTTTCCGCTTGAACAGGCACCACTTTAGCCACACCATCTTTCAAGAATGCCATTGCTTTTTCGCTGGCGTGTAATGTCACTTGCTGCTGAGCCATTTTCTCACTTAAACGCGGTAAGAAACTCGCTGCAATATTTTCATGAACCAACAGTGTTTCCAATGAATTACATGCGCTTGGGCGCTGAACTTTAGCATTAGTAATGACACTTAGTGCCTTATCAAAATCCACAGAGTCATCTACAAAAGTATGGCAAACACCAATTCCGCCAGTGATCACCGGGATCGTGGATTGTTCACGACATAGTTTATGTAACCCTGCACCACCGCGAGGGATCAGCATATCCACATAGCGATCCAATTTTAACAATTGGGTCACTAATTCACGATCCGGATTATTGATTGCCTGTACTGCATTGGCTGGCAGCCCGCTATTTTTCAGCGCTTGCTGAATAACCTCTACCACCGCAAGATTGGTATTATGCGTCTCTTTTCCACCACGCAGAATGACCGCATTTCCCGTTTTTAAACATAAAGAAGCGACATCCACAGTGACATTAGGACGAGCTTCATAGATAACTCCAATGACCCCTAACGGAACACGGCGACGTTGTAAATTTAACCCGCTATCTAACTCGCTACCATCAAGGACTTGCCCTACCGGATCAGCCAGTTGGCACACTTTTCTGACGTCATCCGCGATACTTTTTAAGCGCGCTTGGGTCAGCAATAAACGATCTTGTAATGCCTCACTCATACCGCTTTGTTGAGCTTGAGCCATATCCAGCTGATTAGCCGCTAAAATACTGGCACTCTTTTGCTCTAAGAGGTCAGCAATTTGCTCAAGCGCACTATTTTTTTGTTTGGTATTAAATTGAGCCAACTGCCATGACGCTTCGCGCGCCGCTTTACCCATTTGTTCTAACATAATTAACTCACTATCATATCGTCGCGATGAACGGCTACTGAGCCATGTTCATAGCCAAGGATTTTACCAATATCTTGGGAATGGTGACCGGCAATCATTCTGAGCGCATCACTATTATAGTGGCTTACGCCATGTGCCAAATCTTTACCTGCCATATTGCGAATACGGATCACTGCGCCACGGGAGAAATCGCCTTCAATTTTCTTAATGCCTTTTGGCAATAACGAACTACCTTTTTCAGTGATGGCTAATTGTGCGCCGTCATCAATGTAAACATCGCCCGCCGCTGGCGCCCCAAAAATCCAGCGTTTACGGTTTTCCATTGGATTTTTCTGCCCATAAAAACGAGTTCCTACAGGGATATTTTCAATCACTGAATTGATGACATCTGGTTTATTTCCCGCTGCAATGAATACGTCAATCCCAGCACGGCCTGCAACATCTGCCGCCTGTAATTTTGTTGCCATTCCACCGGTGCCTAAGCCCGTTACACTATCCCCTGCCATACGGCGTAAATCATCATTAATACCGTGAACTTCAGGGATTAATTTTGCGTTCGGATTACTGCGAGGATCCGCGTCATACAGGCCTTCAATATCGGTTAATAACAGTAATTTATCTGCATCACCAAGAATGGCAGCAAGTGCGGATAGGTTATCGTTATCCCCTACTTTAATTTCTGCCGTCGCCACTGCATCATTTTCATTAATCACCGGAATAATGCCGTTATCTAACAGCGCTTGCAGTGTGTCTCGCGCATTTAAAAAACGTTCGCGATCTTCAAGATCTGCACGCGTTAATAGCATTTGTCCAATGTGGATCCCATAGATGGAAAAAAGCCTTTCCCATAATTGGATTAAACGACTTTGACCGACCGCCGCCAGCAGCTGTTTAGATGCAATGGTGGCCGGCAGTTCGGGGTAATTGAGATGTTCACGCCCTGCGGCAATTGCGCCAGACGTGACAATAATAATTCGGTGACCTTTTTCATATTGCTGCGCACACTGTCTAACCAACTCAACAATGTGAGCTTGATTTAAACGACGTGAACCCCCTGTTAAGACACTTGTGCCAAGTTTGACCACGAGTGTTTGGCTATTTTTCATCATTTTTCTGCCATTAGGATTAATAAATACAAAGTGGGTATCAGTTTTATCAGGAGATGCGCGTTATGCCAACAGGCATAACGCAAAATTAAACAAAAGTTGGTTTAAAACAATTTTATGCGCTTAATTCCAGCTTTAATTCTGTCATTAAGGGGGATGGGAACAAGCTTAACTCTAGGGCAGATAATTGCTGGGTAAGGCGTTGATGGAAGGCATGCAGGTTCTTTTCGACGGCTTCCGTCGTTGCGGCATCTTTCAAGGTTTTTGCTTGCCAACTTCCCTGATTGTTGTAGATCCCTAACTTGTAAGCAAATTCGAAGCCTTCATCCATAGGGGCTAGTTCTAACCACCATCCCCAAAACTCACGTTTTTCAGGCGCGATATTCGCATTAACACAGACAACCAAGCTATCAAAAAAGTAGCAGTTTTTGATAGATTGTTGCTCACGTAAATAAGGCCCTATCGCAGCAAATTTCTTTAAAAATTTTCCATTTGTGTAATCAGTCGGTAACGCCATATTAAGGATCTCCTTCTTGGGAAGATCCCTTTTTAGCAAATGTTAAAAAATAAGCAAGCTATTCAATACAATTATAATATTTTACTTTCTAACCATTTGGTTGTATCTGACATTGATCGCTCGAAAGCCTCTAATATAGGGCTACTCGGCAACGTCAACAAATGACTATCCATAGACGAACGAGCGATTAAGTCTGAATCAGCTTTCGGACTGTAGGGATCATTTTTAAAACATACTGACATCATCGGGACTTGGTTACGGCGACCTAACAAACCTTGATTACGCAGTGAATAGCAGCTGAGTTCATGGCGTAATGATTGACCATCAACTTGATAAACCCCTAAGCGGCTAGCAAAAACATCCAGCACCATACGGGGGATATCTTTTTGGTATTTTTCTTCATGCAATAGGCTATGAACGATAGGACCAATCACCGCTACTGCTTTGATTTTATCTGGGCACATATACGCTAAACGAACAGCGATATTCGCGCCAAAACGGATCCCTGTGATGGCAAATCGTGTGTGGTCAATCCATGGAATGGTGTCGAGCTGGCGAACTATCTGTTCATGCAACGTGCTGGTTTCTTGCGAAAGGCTGTATTTACTGGAATAACCGATAGATGGCATATCCAGCGTTAACATCGCAATCCCTCGAGGCTCTAAATACTCTCTAAAGTAGCGGCTGTAATCTGTCTGTAGGCTATCAAGCATGCCACAAACCATCACGGTTGGGTAAGGACCTTGAACATTCGATGGTATGTGTAAAAAGCCACAGACTTCTTTACCACCATCGACTTTGAATGGGATTTTTTTCAATTGGTACTGTGAGAATTTTGCCGCGCTATCATAAGCCTTACAGGCTAATACAATCGCTTGATCCGCCAGTTCATCCCCTTTAATAAACGGGTAAGCCGCAATGCTGTATAAGTTAGCGGCACGCAGCCACGCATCACACGCTTCCTGACCTTTTTCAAATTCTAAGGCTTTTTGCTGCCAGCGCATGGCTTGATTAGACCATTCAAAACACCAATTACCACGGCGATTGCCAATGACAGTATCAAGCCATTCATCACGGCTGCGTTTAGCATCTGAGATGGCAATACGGCTTAAAACTTCTTCAATTTCAATCGCATCAATACCACGCCAAATCCACATTAACCGGTTGAGAGTACGATACCAATGATTATGTGAAGAGCCACTTAATACACTGCGGTTCTCTAATTGGGACAAAGTATGAGAGGAATAAGAAACCAACGTTGATGTTTCAACTTGTCTAACGCGAGGTTTAAAAAGTTTTTCGGATAAATTTTGCTGAGTCATGTGGGTTCCCTACTTTTACCTATTAAATCTGTCACATAAACAAAAAGGGAGTGCATTTCGCACTCCCCTCTATCATATCGTGTTTAGCTCAAATCACTTAGGTAATAATGTGTTGTTTTTATCAAACAACCCTATCACGGCTAAACAGATTTAAATTATTTCGTTCGGACTACTTATCTTGTTCGCACAGAGGATCGATAAACACAACGCCCATATCCCAAGGCTGTTCAATCCAAGTGTTTTGTGGGATATCAACCACATAATCATCCACTAATGGGCGACCTGCTGGTTTTGCAAAGATAGTCACGAAGTGTGCTTTTGGATACATGTCGCGGATAGCTTTCGCTGTGCCACCAGTATCCACTAAATCGTCAATCACGATAAAGCCTTCACCATCGCCTTCAGCGCGTTTGATTACATTCAATTCGCGTTGGTTATCATGGTCATAGCTAGAGATACAAACGGTGTCAACATGACGAATACCCAGCTCACGCGCTAACAGTGCGCCAGGGACTAAACCACCACGGCTAACTGCGATGATACCAGTCCATTGTTTTGCTGGTAATAAACGTTGTGCGAGTTTACGGGCATGTATTTGCAACATATCCCACGTTACGACATATTTTTCGCTCATAAAATTCGGGTCCCGAAGGTGAGTAAAACAGAAATGTGTCTTGCGGAAAAAAGGTTGCGCGAGATTATAGTGATTTGACGCAGGAAAAACCAGCGAAACCATCCCACTAAATGAATTATTCTTATTAACGCTCTCCATTATTCGATAGAAAGTGTTATGCTGAATCAATACTTAAAACCGCTTAAAACCTGAGTTATTACACTTAAGTGCAATCTTAAATTAAGCGACCAACGCCGTCAGTCGATTGTTTTGGGTGTAAGCCAATCCCCAGCTTGAAATATGACGGAAAGATTACGATCAAAGTGTCAAGGAGAAGAACGTGTCACAATTATCAACGCTAAAACCACAACCACTGTGGGATATTTTCGCTAAAATCTGCTCCATTCCTCACCCATCAAAACACGAAGAAGCTTTAGCCGCCCACATCATGGAGTGGTCTAAAGGGAAAGGTTTTCACGTTGAGCGCGACCAAGTTGGTAATATCTTAATCCGTAAACCGGCGACAAAAGGCTACGAAAACCGCAAGCCTGTTGTACTGCAAGCTCACTTAGACATGGTGCCGCAAAAAAATAACGACACAGAGCACGATTTCACTAAAGATCCTATCCGCCCTTATATCAATGGTGAGTGGGTCACTGCTGAAGGTACAACATTAGGCGCAGATAACGGCATCGGTATGGCGTCCGCATTAGCAGTATTAGCGGATGACAGCGTTGAACACGGTCCACTGGAAGTGTTACTGACTATGACCGAAGAAACGGGCATGGACGGCGCTTTCGGTTTACAACCAAACTGGTTACAAGCTGATATTCTGATCAATACCGATTCAGAAGAAGAAGGCGAAATTTACATGGGTTGCGCAGGAGGTGTTGATTTCACTGCCACATTTGATTTAACCCGTGAAGCATTACCACAAGGTTATAAAACCTTCACCATGACCTTAAAAGGCCTTAAAGGCGGTCACTCTGGTGGCGATATTCACTTAGGTTTAGGTAATGCAAACAAACTGTTAGCGCGTTTCTTAGCGGGTCACGCTGAAGACTTGAGCTTAAAACTGCTGGAATTCACTGGCGGTACACTGCGTAATGCGATCCCACGTGAAGGCCATGCAACTTTCGCGGTACCAGCTGATAAAGTGGCTGAATTAACCGCGCTGAGAACTCGCTACGAAGGCATTCTGAAAAATGAATTAGCCGCAGTAGAACCTAACCTAGCTTTACTGTTAGATGAAACAACGAGTGACTTAAAAGCCCTGACGAATGATTGCCAACAGCGTTTAGTTTTCTTCCTAAACTCGGCACCAAGCGGCGTTATCCGTATGAGTGATGTGGTAAAAGGAGTTGTTGAAACTTCACTGAACGAAGGCGTTGTGAAGATGACTGAAGACAAAGCGGAAGTAATATTCTTAATCCGTTCACTGATCGATTCAGGTAAAAATTACGTCGTTAATATGCTGACATCACTGACAAAACTGGCGAAAGCTCAACACCGTGCTGAAGGTGGATACCCAGGTTGGCAACCAGATGCAGACTCACCAGTCATGCATATTGTTAGCGACACTTACCAAAAACTGTTTGGTAAAATTCCAAATATCATGGTTATCCATGCCGGTCTCGAGTGTGGTCTGTTTAAAAAGCCTTATCCATTAATGGATATGGTCTCCATTGGACCAACCATCCGTGGAGCACACTCACCAGATGAGCGCGTTCACATTGAGAGCGTGGGTCAATACTGGACACTGTTAACTGCTATCTTAAAAGCTATCCCAGTAAAAAACTAAGTAGGCTTTAAGCTATCAATATCAGGGTCATAAGCGACAGTTTATGACCCTATTTTTCTCATTCTTTAAACATAATAAAAACTATAAAAGTAATGAAAGCTGCCTTTCAATTTGTGGATTCTGCAATGTCACATGCAGACCAACTAACCTAACCCCCCGCCCTGCTCGTCGATTTTCCCAAGCCTGCTGTGCCAACCGAATAAGATCCTGCTTATCTATAATGGGATAAACATGCTCTTGCGTCGTTTGCTGAAAATCCTCAAATTTTAATTTCACTCCTTGGCGAGCAATACGCAGATCTGGCTTCACTTTCTCTAAGCGAAAATGTAGCTCATCGTATAAAGTATCGAGTAAAGGCAAACACTCTTCCCACTGATGAATATCTTTGGCGAGAGTGCGTTCTACCCCAACGGATTTACGTAAGCGTTCGGTATTTACTGCTCGTTCATCAATGCCATGACAGCGTTCCCACAGAGCTTGTCCAAATTTACCCATGCTTTTTACCAACGCCAGCATGTCATAGCGCTGAACATCCGCGCAGGTCAATAACCCCATATCCGTAAGTTTTTGCGCTGTCACTTTTCCAACGCCGGGGATCTTTTTTAATGGCAGCGTGGCAATAAATGCCGGTAATTCCTGTGGAGTGATCACAAATTGCCCATTGGGTTTATTCATATCAGAGGCAATTTTGGCGAGGAATTTAATCGGAGCAATTCCCGCAGAAGCTGTGAGTTGAAGTTCATCAAAAATTTGCTGGCGGATAGCCTCGGCGATAAGCGTGGCAGAGCCGTGAAGCTGCTGGCAATCAGTCACATCCAAATAGGCCTCATCTAAAGATAATGGCTCAATCAGATCGGTATAGCGGGCAAATATTTGGCGAATATGATGGGAAACATCTTTATAAACCGCCATACGACCGGGTACGACTTTCAGGTGAGGGCATAATTTCAACGCCAATGCCGTCGACATTGCACTGTGAACACCGTAGCGTCTCGCTTCATAATTTGCAGTGCTCAATACGCCACGTCGG
Organism: Providencia sp. PROV188; assembly: GCF_027595165.1. Lineage (NCBI taxonomy): Bacteria > Pseudomonadati > Pseudomonadota > Gammaproteobacteria > Enterobacterales > Morganellaceae > Providencia > Providencia sp. PROV188. The sequence goes on along the minus strand of NZ_CP097291.1, from coordinate 947,021 downwards.
TCTGCACTTCCCCCGACAGCCAGTGGAATATTGCGTAATTTTGGGTCATCACGCATCTCTATCGCTGCAAAAAAGCAATCCATATCAATATGAATAATTTTACGCATGATAGCCGCCCCAACCAATAACTACTGAATAAATATACAGTAGCTTTATTAGCTATGCAACCTTATTCATCTGATTGAAATGTATTCCTGAAATACTGTAAATAACCGAAAAAGTAAAAAGTTACTCCTAATTTATAGGCGCATTGCTTACAAAACGGATGAAACATATTACAACAACCACTCGGTCAATCTCATGTTAGTTCATTGAATTTTCTATTATTATGGATTATACAAATGCAAATTATATCAACGTCAGTGTTAAAAAAATCCGCTACGATAGGCTTACTACTTTTGGTTAGCCAATCCGCTTTCGCATTAATGCCGCAGATTGTAGCGCACCGCGCAGGTACCGCAGATGCCCCTGAAAATACCCTTTATGCTATAGAACAAGCCAAAAGCAATAAAGCTGATGCAATTTGGTTAACTGTTCAGCTCAGTAAAGATAATCAATTAGTCCTTTATCGTCCGAGTGATTTAAATGCTTTAACGGATAAAAGTGGCGTTATTTCTGATTATTCCGCCAAACAATTAAGCCAGATAAATGCGGCGTATAAATTTAATCAGAAAAATAACCAGCAACTACCTACTTCGCAAACCACTATCGTCACACTAGAAGATGTTTTAAAAAAATACCCCGATACGATTTTTTATATCGACTTAAAATCTCCTGATGCAGACCCTAATACTCAAGCTCAAGCTATTTTGGCATTATTAAATAAAACCAACGCGTTTAACCAAGTGCGTTTTTATTCCACTAACGATGCATTTTTAAAAGCGCTTAAGCCACTTTCCTCTAAACTGCAACTATTTGAAAGCCGAGATGAAACTCGCACCATGCTGGCAAACAGCGTAATGAGCCATCAATGTATGCTTGATAATGATAAATCTGCAACCCGTTGGTATGGTTTTGAGCTGCATCGTAAAGTTGAAGTCGTTGAGAAATATACCCTTGGTGAAGCGCGTTCACCAGCAACACTCTCATGGGATAAAGAAGCTATCGACTGCTTTAGAAAAAATGGCAACGCTTACATCATTGTATTTGGTGTAAATAGTGACAGTGATTATCAACTAGCTAAAGAAATTGGTGCTGATGCCGTTATGGTTGACTCACCAAAAGCTTTCAAAAAATAAAGACTAATTATTAAGCTACTTTATTTTGATAATGATTTATTCGATTTAAGTAGCTTATTTTTATTACTCATCTTTTCTATCCATACATTCCCCTATCTTATCTTTCCTTCTTTTTTAATAGTAAATAACATTCAATATTAATTACTTAGTAAAGTATCGATGCCAAAATAAGTAAATACATTTAAACACTTATTCATAAGGAATTTAACATGGCGATATCAAAAGGCTTGCTTTCTATCGAGAACCTATGGAATGAAGACTTAAAAAAGGTGGAAATTTCTTTCAAAAACAATGCGAATGAGTATGGAAATGTTTTTATTTTTTATAATCTTATGAATGGAAAAAAATTAAGTGATATCACAGAGTTCACTTTTTCTTCAACCGAACAGAGCTATTGGATGGGAGTAATCACAACAAAATCAGGAGAAAAATGGAGTAGCATCGCTGACTTAGCATGCAAGCTCAATGAGAAAGATAATGGCAAAGTCACTCTCAGTTTCAAGGGAAATACGCGACACATGTTTGTTCACTACCCTGTTTCCACATCATGCTCGACTTCATTACATAAAATTTAGTTTGCAATGAAATACATCACTATTTTTATCAAAATAACCTTAAAATAAAAAACCCTAGCAGCTCATTAAAGCAACTAGGGTTAATATTCACAACAGAGTAAAAATTACAAAATGCGGTTTTTCTCTAGCATTTTTTTGCGCGCTTCTTCCCGTGCCATACGCTTTTTACGCGCATCGCAAGGCTCAGGGCAGTCACAAACTTTCTCTACCCCAATGCTACTTAAACCGCCGCAACTGCCTTGGATACTTTTCCGCTTAATAATATACCCAAGGGACATACCTAAAAACGCCAACAAAAATAAGGCAAAGGCTGCAAGAAAAACATTCAACATTCTGCTTTCCTCCTTTTACTGTTTTTTCTGTAAAAATGGCTCGAATGCTTTAGTGTAACGCTCTTCGAAGCCTTTATCTGTCTTCACAATCATAAAAACAGGAATATTCATCTTTTCAGCAAGTGCAAGACCCGCATCTGGTCCCATCACATTAAAACCTGTAGATAATCCATCCGCACTCATGCAATCGTCGGCTAATACGGTAATTGAGACTAAATTGTGGGAAATTGGCTTACCTGTTTTTGGGTCAATTGTGTGTGAGAAATGCACACCATTTTGTTCAAAATAGTTACGATAATCCCCTGAAGTGGCGATAGATAAATCTCCCGGCTCGATAATCTCCTGTGCCGTTTGACTCACACCATCCGTTGCAGGTTTTTCAATCGCAATACGCCATGGTGTATCTTTGCCATTTTTACCTTTTGTACGGACTTCGCCACCAATATCAACCATATAATCCTTGATACCGATGGACTCTAAATATTCCGCCACCACATCAACACCATAACCTTTAGCAATGGAAGATAAATCAACATACAGCTCAGGAATGGTTTTAATTAAGTTGTTGTCTTGTACAGAGAGTTTATCGATACCCACCCATGCACGACGTTTTTCAAGCTCCTCATCTGTAGGTGCTTTTGTGACTCTCCCCTCTGGACCGAACCCCCATAAATTAACCAGTGGACCAACGGTGACATCCAGACCGCCATCCGTTAATTTATTAATCTCAATGGCTTTACTGACCACTTTTGCCGTCGCGGCAGAAACAGGGAATGGTACATTAACTTCATTGGATTGATTGAAACGACTTAATTCGGAACCAGGGCGATAAGTCGACATTTGGTCGTTCACTTCTTCCAAACGCTTGTCGATTTCGGCTTGGATAGCTTCCGATGAAGGCTCTGAAGAGCCTGTCACGAACTTAACAGAATAATAGGTTCCCATGGTTTGTCCCTGAAGATTCTTTTGTTCAGGTCCACCACATGCGGCAAGAAGAAGAGTGGCTGCGAATAGCAGCACAGGAGCAAATACTTTTCTGTTTAGCATAAATTTTCTCAGCGTTAATTGTAAGCGCCCACTAGAGAAAGAGTAGGTGCTGAGACGTCTAACAAACTCAACATTCACAAATCTAGAGAATACTCACGTTTAAAAATTGAATTGCCTATTTGGCGATTCACAGTTTACAACCAAAAAGAGGAAAAAAACCCATTTTTTCCTCTTTTTAATCAACAAGCGCCCAGTTTCCTGAGCGCTTAATAGATAATTCACAGTAACTAATCAGCCACCAAAATCATCCAGTAAGATGTTTTCGTCCTCAACACCAAGGTCTTTTAACATCTTAATGACTGCGGCGTTCATGACAGGAGGCCCACACATGTAGAACTCACAATCTTCTGGCGCAGGGTGATTTTTGAGGTAGTTTTCATACAGGACATTATGAATAAATCCTGTGTAACCGTCCCAATTATCTTCTGGCAAAGCGTCAGAAAGTGCAACATTCCATGTAAAGTTGTCATGCTCTGCGGCTAATTGGTCGAAATCTTCGGTATAGAACATTTCACGTTTAGAACGCGCACCATACCAGAAACTGATTTTACGCTTAGAATCTAAACGACGTAATTGGTCGAAAATGTGGGAACGCATCGGCGCCATACCCGCACCACCACCGATAAAGATCATTTCCGCATCAGTTTCTTTTGCGAAGAACTCACCAAATGGACCAGAGATAGTGACTTTATCTCCCGGTTTCAGTGACCAAATATACGATGACATAATTCCCGGCGGTACATCGGGATTACGCGGAGGTGGTGTTGCAATACGCACGTTCAGCATAATAATACCGCGCTCTTCTGGATAGTTTGCCATTGAGTAAGCACGTACTGTTTCTTCTTTGACATCAGAAACATAGCGGAACAGATTGAATTTGTCCCAATCTTCACGGTATTCCTCAGGCACATCAAAGTCTGAGTACTTCACCACATGAGGCGGGCATTCAATTTGAATAAAACCACCCGCACGGAATGGAACCACTTCGCCCTCAGGAATTTTTAACTTCAGCTCTTTAATGAACGTTGCTTTGTTATCATTGGAGATAACTTCGCATTCCCATTTTTTCACGCCAAAAATTTCTTCAGGTAATTCAATTTTCAAATCTTGTTTTACGTTAACCTGACATGCCAGACGGCAACCTTCTTTCGCTTCACGTTTATTGATGTGTGAAAGCTCAGTTGGCAGGATGTCACCACCGCCCTCTTTGATTTTCACACGGCACTGACCACATGAACCACCGCCACCACAGGCAGAAGAAACAAAGATACCCTGGTTTGCTAACATACCTAACAGCTTATCGCCTGCTGGAGCATCAAAGCTCTTCTCAGGATCGCCGTTGACTTCAACTTTAATGTTCCCTGTATTGACCAACTTGGACTTTGCAAACAGGATCAGGCCTGTCAGCGCCAAGACAATCAGGGTAAACATAACTACGCCTAGAATAATAATATCCATGAATTCTTCTCGCCTTTATAGCTGCACACCGGAGAAGGACATAAAGCCCAATGCCATCAAACCGGTCGTGACAAAGGTGATGCCTAACCCTTTAAGACCCGCTGGAATGTCTGAATACTTCATCTTTTCACGAATCGCGGCCATTAAGACAATCGCTAACATCCAACCAATACCGGAACCAAAGCCATAAACAATGGATTCAGTGAAGTTGTAGTCACGCTGAGCCATGAAAGATACACCACCAAAGATTGCACAGTTTACGGTGATCAACGGTAAGAAGATCCCCAATGCGTTGTACAGTGATGGGAAGTAACGATCTAAAATCATTTCCAGAATTTGAACCAGTGCCGCGATAACACCGATAAAGGTAATGAAGTTGAGGAATGAGAGATCCACACCTTCAACTAGCGCGCCGTCACGTAACACTAAGTTGTACACTAAGTTGTTCGCAGGGACGGAGATACCAAGCACCACAGTTACCGCAATACCCAGTCCAAAAGCAGTTTTTACGTTCTTCGATACCGCAAGGAATGTACACATCCCTAAGAAGAAAGCTAACGCCATGTTTTCGATGAAAATGGCTTTTACAAACAAGCTAATATAATGTTCCATGCTCTTAATCCTTCTCTACCTGAGCTGGTTTCAGAGTACGTAGACCCCAAATCAGCATACCGATGATAAAGAATGCACTTGGCGCTAACAGGAATAAGCCGTTTGGCATGTACCAACCACCATTTTGCAGTGATTCAAATACCGTAATACCAAACAGTTTACCGGAACCAAATAGCTCACGTAGGAAGCCAACCAGTACCAGAATCACACCGTAACCAAGACCGTTACCGATACCATCCATAAAACTTTCGATTGGTGGTGCTTTCATCGCATACGCTTCAGCACGCCCCATCACGATACAGTTGGTGATAATCAAACCAACGAATACGGAAAGTTGTTTCGAGATTTCATAGGCATAGGCACGTAAGATTTGGTCAACCACAATTACCAATGATGCAATAATTGCCATTTGAACAATAATACGAACACTGCTTGGAATGTAATTTCTAATTAATGAGATAAAAAAGTTAGAGAACGCGGTAACTAGCGTTACGGCGATGGTCATAACCAATGCAGTTTCAAGTTTAGTGGTCACCGCTAATGCAGAGCACACACCCAAAACCTGCAATGCAATTGGGTTATTATCTAACAATGGTCCTAGTAGGACGCGTTTTACTTCTTTAGAATCAGCCATTATTCAGCGCTCCTTCACGAACTTTTTTCAGGAACGGACCAAAACCGTTATCGCCTAGCCAGAAATCAAACATATGTTGAATACCGTTTGAAGTCAGCGTTGCACCTGAAAGACCATCGATACCAAATGGGTTATCGGTGGCACCACCACGCACGATTTTGATTGCAGGGATACCCTGCTCATTGAACAGTTTTTTACCCGGCCACTGCGCTTTCCATTGTGGGTTGTCAACTTCACCACCCAGACCCGGCGTTTCACCATGCGCATAGTAGGTAATACCGCGAGAGGTTACACCATCGATATCCACGGCGATAAAGGCATACATTACTGACCATAATCCTGAACCATAAACTGGCAGAATCACTTGGGTCACTTTCCCTTGTTCATCTTTAACCAGATAAATTTCAGCGCTATTGGCACGACGGCGAATTTTCGCAATGTCTTCTTCTGGGGATAGTGCGATGCTGGTCTCTTCGCTACGCAGTTCGCTGTTTAAGTCAAAACGACTTACGCTGTTAGATAGTTCATTCGTTTTGAAATTCAGCAATTTAGGCTCGATACGCTCGCCATACACTTTTTGAATTTCTTCAGCGCTCATTTTAGGTTGCAGCAGACCTGCAACACTTAAAATATTACGCTGAGTATCTAACATCATTTGTTCTTGTTGCTGAGGTTTCAGACCAACCGCAGCACCGGCAACGACGACGGAACAGACTAAGCAGAGAATGAAAACAACGATAAACGTTCTGCCGACGCCATCTTTATTTACTGGTTTATCATTAGCCACGGGCTTTTCTCCGTTTAATATTTGCTTGAACGACCATATAGTCAAACAGAGGAGCAAACAGGTTGGCGAACAGGATTGCGAGCATCATCCCTTCAGGGTATGCAGGGTTCACAACCCGAACAAGTACGCACATTACGCCGATCAAAATCCCGTAAGCCCATTTACCTTTATCGGTAAAGGAAGCGGAAACAGGGTCTGTCGCCATAAAAATCATACCGAAGGCAAATCCGCCTAAAACCATGTGCCACCACCATGGCATAGCAAATAGTGGGTTGGTGTCTGAACCGATAAAGTTGAACAGGTAAGACATGGCAATCATACCCAGCATCACACCCGCCACGATGCGCCAAGAGGCGATACGGAAGAAGATGATAAATGCGCCACCGATGAAGATCATCAGGGTAGAAACTTCACCAATTGAACCCGGCATGTTACCTAAGAAAGCTTGCATCCAAGTGATTGGCTCGCCAGTTACTGTGTTTACCAGTGAACTCACACCACCCGTCGCCCATTGTGATAGAGGCGTTGCACCCGAGAATCCATCAGCCGCAGTCCAAACTAAGTCACCTGAAATTTGTGCAGGGTAAGCAAAGAAAAGGAAAGCACGACCCGCTAATGCAGGGTTAAGGAAGTTACGACCTGTACCACCGAAAATCTCTTTTGCAACAACCACACCAAAGGTGATACCGAGCGCCGCTTGCCATAATGGAATGGTAGGCGGAACAATCAGCGCAAATAAGATAGAGGAGATAAAGAAGCCTTCGTTGATTTCATGACCACGGATCATGGCAAACAACACTTCCCAGAAACCGCCAACCAAGAATACCACTAAGTAAATTGGCAGGAAGTAAATCGCACCTAGCAGCATTTTGCTGCCCCAGCCGGCATCCGGCGCTAAAGAAGCACCTAATAATTGCGCCAGAGAATAGTGCCAATCACTCGCTAAAACTTGTTGCAGTTCAGCGCCACTGTATAAGTGATGCAGCGCGGGAATAGCTTGGTTACCGACATTATACATACCCCAGAACATCGCTGGGAAAACCGCAAGCCAGACTAAAATCATCATGCGCTTGAGATCGATAGTATCGCGTACGTGTGAGCGACCTTTTGTCACCGTGCCCGGTGTATAGAAAACTGTCGCAACAGCTTCATACAATGGATAGAATTTTGCTAATTTTCCACCGGGTTCAAATTGGTGCTCATATTTTTCAAATAAATTTTTCAGACCCATGGAATTACCCTTCTAGCTCAATCTTGGTCAGGACATCACGTAGTACTGGACCATATTCATACTTAGCTGGACACACATAGGTGCACAGTCCCAAGTCTTCTTCATCGAGTTCCAGACAACCCAGTTCCTGAGAAGTATCGGTGTCCCCTGCAAGCAGATCACGCAGTAAGTGGGTGATCATAATATCGAGAGGCATTACACGCTCATAGTTACCAATTGGTACCATTGAACGCTCACCGCCATTCATCGTCGTGGTAAAATTGAAGCGTTTATTCTTCAAGAAATGCCCGATGGTGGTACGCGTGATAGTGAACTTGTTCACTCCTGGCATAATCCATCCAAACAGCTCTTTTTCACGACCTTCCGCTAATACAGAAACTTGGTTATGGAAACGACCAAGATAATGATGAGCATCATCACAAGTCACGCCCCACAGCACAGAACCAGAAATAATGCGGTTCTCACCTGCTTTGAGCTGACCTTTGGTTAATTCGTAGATATCTGCGCCAAGGCGAGTGCGTAGCAAGCGAGGTTTCTCAACTTGCGGACCTGCGACAGAGACAACGCGATCAGTATAAAGATGACCAGTGGTAAATAATTTACCGATAGCAATCACATCTTGGTAATTGAGGCTCCACACTTTTTTGCTAATGCTAACAGGCTCAAGGAAATGAATATGAGTCCCTGCTAAACCCGCTGGATGTGGCCCTGCAAATTGTGTGTATGTGATTTGTGCATTAGCAGCTTGTTTTGGAAGCTCGCCCGCACCATGACAAACATGCACCTTGCCTTCAGTCAGTCGGCTCAAAACGATGAGACCGTCAGTAAAGGCTTGTGCATTTTCACCAATAATAATCGAAGGATCAGCAGCAAGAGGATTAGTGTCAATTGCAGTCACAAAAATCGCTGCGGGGGATGAACCTGGCTCCGGAGAACGGCTAAATGGGCGCGTTCTTAAAGCAGTCCATAAACCGGATCTTAAAAGATTTTGTTCAACCTGCTCTTTCGTCAGTGATGGGAGTTGGTCAGTAGAATAAGACTCGAAAGTCTCTTGTTCGTCACCATCGATTTCGATAATAACAGACTGAAGTACACGACGCTCACCACGATGAATAGCAATAATTTTACCGCAGGCTGGGCTCGTAAATACCACGCCAGGATTCTTTTTATCTTCAAAAAGAACCTGCCCTTTTTTTACACGCTCACCTTCTTTAACCAGCATCGAAGGACGCATTCCGACATATTCTTCACCTAGCACAGCTACGTGTTGAATTTTCGGGCCGTCTTCTATCACTTGGGCTGGCTCACCTGCTATTGGAAGGTTAAGGCCTTTTTTAATTTTAATCATAAGATCTGCACAAGTTTATCAGTTAAACCCTAAGCTAACGATTCAGCAATGAATGATAGCGACTCAATAATAAAAATAACTCAAGTTGCTTACGCCACTCGAGTAAGTAAATCTAACAATATTGCTACACTTTCTCTTCTTCTGCCGAGGTCAATTTTATCAGTTCCCTCGACCTCTGTCCGGTTATAGAAGTGACCTAGTTCAAGCAAATTGCAATAAAATTTAAAATTTTGTTGCAACAATTCGTAAATACCTACATGTTGGCTCACATTTATCGAGCATCGATTAATTTATAGTCAATAATGATTCATTAGAAAATTATTAACTTGATATATTAAATTTTGTTCCATTCGTCTAAAATATGCTGAATTTGGTCCATTTTTAATCAGCTTATTTTTCAACATTTGGCTTAATTATGCATATAAGTAAAACCATTGGTGTTTATTTACTCTTCACATTTGCAGCGTCTGCATTTGCTCAAGAAGAAAACACATTATTCTCCCTTAATAGTAAGCCAACTGCTCAGCCTGATTCACCGATATTTATTCAAATATTTAAGCAAGAGGGTGTGCTTGAGCTCTACCAAAAAACAGCCGTAGGAAAGTATAAATTAGTCAAAACCTACCCTATCTGTAAGTTTTCTGGTGGACTAGGTCCTAAAAAGATAGAAGGTGACTTGAAAAGCCCTGAGGGGTTTTATCAGATCACGCGCTCACAACTCAATCCAAATAGTCGATATTACCGATCTATCAATCTTGGATTTCCTAATGAGTTCGATAAGACGCAAGGGTATTCTGGTAACTATCTGATGATTCACGGTAGCTGTGTGTCTGTCGGATGTTATGCAATGACAGATAAATCCATGGGGGAAATTTATCAAACCGTGGAACAAGCACTTCAAAATGGTCAACCTGCCGTTGATGTGAGCATTTATCCATTTCGCATGACTAAAATGAATATGCTGCGTTATCGCAATTCAACGCATTATGCTTTCTGGAAACAGCTTCAACCTGCTTATGATTATTTTGAGCGAACCGGCAAACCTGCTGAAATATCAGTAACATTAGGTAAATATCATGTTAACAGCATGCCAGAAACGCCCACTAAGTTATTGGGATCTAAATCACAGTATGCGTTGGCCACGGTCGAATAGCACAAATTCACCGGGTTCAATTTTTTGCCACGTCTCGTTACCTGTTAAGGGAGCCGTGGCAATAACTGAAACAATATCACTTGGCGTTGTGCACTGTTGGAAGTCAATCTCGATGTCCTGATCCAACAGTTTCGCTTTACCAAACGGTGCCCTACGCGTGATCCAATGCAGCTTTGTTGAGCTAAACGCCATCAAATATTGCCCATCGGATAACAACATATTAAATACCCCTTTTTCACGCAGTTGCTGCGCAAGAGCGCCAATAAAACGGAAAACAGCTTTCCAGTTTGTTGGTTTTCTTGGATATTTTTGATTCAGTTGATGTAAAATCCAGCAAAATGCCCATTCGCTATCAGTTTCACCAATTGGTCGATAGTGTCCCGTCTTTAATGAACGAAACCCTTTCAATTGCCCATTATGCGCATAAGTCCAGTTTCGTCCCCATAATTCCCGCGTAAACGGATGGGTATTCACCAGTGAAACATCCCCTCGGTTCGCCTGACGAATGTGCGCCACAATGCTTTCTGATTTGATGGGGTATTCCTGCACAAAACGCGCCACAGGGGAGACAAAACTCGGTTGAGGATCTTTAAATGTGCGACAACCTAATCCTTCATAGAACGTGATCCCCCATCCATCTTTATGTGGGCCAGTCTGCCCACCACGGGAAATCAGTCCACTTAGGCTAAACGTAATATCGGTTGGTACATTGGCACTCATGCCAAGCAACTCACACATTTAAAGTCTCCTGCTACTAAAAATGGTTACTTAACCATCTCTTTTTCAATTAATTGGATCAAAATATGGATCACTTTGATGTGGATCTCTTGGATACGATCTGCGTAACCAAAATGCGGAACGCGAATTTCAATATCCGCGCTTCCAGCCATTTTTCCGCCATCTTTCCCTGTCAGGGTGATGACTTTCATGCCTTTCGCACGTGCCGCTTCAATCGCTTTAATAATATTACCAGAGTTACCTGAGGTAGAAATGCCAAGCAGCACATCACCTTTTTGCCCTACCGCTTCCACAAAGCGAGAGAAAACAAATTCATAACCAAAGTCATTACTCACGCAAGAAATATGACTAACATCGGAGATAGCGATCGCTGGGTAGCCAGGACGGTTTTCACGATAGCGTCCAGTTAACTCTTCCGCAAAGTGCATTGCATCGCAGTGAGAGCCACCATTACCGCAAGAGAGAACTTTACCACCCGCTTTAAAAGAGTCCGCCAGCAACACTGCTGCTTTCTCAATTGCTTGCAGATTTGCATCATCACTTAAAAATTTTGATAGCGTATCTGCCGCTTCAGTCAGCTCACCACGGATCAAGTCTTGGTACATGAGTTTCCCCTTAATTTTCACGAATGCTTGATGGAGATAATTACGTCTTTATAGGTAATTTATCTTTGATTTCTCGATTGTTGCACAGGGTACATTTTGTTTCTACTTTTGATTGTACCGTATGGGGTATGGTTGACGAAATCTCCAGCAGTGCGCTTCTGGTCTGAGGCTAGCTAAATGCAGGCTATTTTTTCATCCGCTGTCCCTTTACAAAGGCAACTGATGATTTTGTGAGCCAAGTTGTAATTAAGATGTAAATATCTTGCTAATTGTTTATTACCAGATATAGATTAATAAAACAAACAGGTCAGACCTCTTACAAGTAGACAGGAGCTTCAACTATGATCCTTCTCAGTATTGTTTTATTTATTGCGTTAATCGGCGTGCTGAGCTACCACAAAAGCTCACTCATTCTGAGCACCGTTATATTACTGGCTTATACCGCAGCCATGGGAGCTGCTAATGTCTGGAGCTACTGGATGCTGTTGCCCGTCGCTCTGGTTTTACTGCCATTTGTCATCACGCCAATTCGCCAATCACTGTTTTCATCAAAAGCGATGACAATGTTCCAGAAAGTGATGCCACCGATGTCTAGCACAGAAAAAGAAGCGATTGATGCTGGAACCACTTGGTGGGAAGGTGACCTGTTCCGTGGGGCACCAAATTGGAACAAACTTCATAACTACCCAAAACCACAACTCACCGCTGAAGAACAAGCGTTTATTGATGGTCCAGTGGAAACTGTTTGTGGCATGGTGAATGACTTTGAAGTCAGTCATGAACTCGCAGATTTACCGCCAGAAGTCTGGCAATATCTACGCGATCACCGTTTCTTCGCCATGATCATCAAAAAAGAGTATGGTGGATTAGAATTTTCAGCCTACGCCCAATCTCAAGTCCTGCAAAAATTAGCGGGTGTTTCCGGTATCCTTGCTATCACTGTGGGTGTTCCAAACTCATTAGGTCCGGGTGAATTACTGCAACATTACGGTACCGATGAGCAAAAAAATCGTTATTTACCAGGCTTAGCTACTGGTGAAGAGATCCCATGCTTTGCATTAACTAGCCCTGAGGCGGGTTCTGATGCAGGTGCCATTCCTGATGCTGGTGTTGTCTGTATGGGCGAATGGCAAGGCGAACAAGTTTTAGGTATGCGCTTAACTTGGAACAAACGCTATATCACCCTTGCGCCAATCGCCACTGTATTAGGCTTAGCCTTTAAATTAACTGACCCAGATAAGCTACTGGGTGGCGAGAAAAATCTCGGTATTACCTGCGCTCTGATCCCAACGAACACCCCAGGTGTTGAAATTGGTCATCGTCACTTCCCATTAAATATACCATTTATGAATGGTCCAACTCGCGGGAAAGATATTTTCGTACCTATCGATTACATTATCGGTGGTCCGCAAATGGCGGGACAAGGTTGGAGAATGCTGGTGGAATGTCTGTCTGTTGGACGTGGGATCACATTGCCATCCAACTCAACAGGTAGCTTGAAGAGTGTCGCAATGGCAACAGGGGCTTATGCTTATATCCGTCGTCAGTTCAAACTTCCTATCGGAAAAATGGAAGGTATTGAAGAGCCTCTAGCCCGTATTGCAGGTAATGCCTATTTAATGGATGCCGCAGCAACTCTAATTACCTCCGGTATTATGCTGGGCGAAAAACCAGCAGTGCTCTCCGCCATTGTGAAATACCACTGTACTCACCGTGGTCAACGTTCAATTATCGATGCGATGGATATCACGGGTGGTAAAGGCATCTGTTTAGGAAGTTCCAACTTCGTTGCCAGATCCTACCAAGGCGCACCTATCGCCATTACCGTTGAAGGCGCCAACATTTTAACGCGTAGCATGATCATCTTTGGACAAGGCGCCATTCGCTGCCATCCTTACGTTCTCGAAGAAATGGCGGCAGCTCAAGACAATAACCTGAATAAGTTTGATAAAGCGGTATTCGGTCATATTGGTCATGTGATCAGTAATAAGTGCCGCAGTTTCTGGTTAGGTTTAACCAATGGGCGCGGCAGCAGCGCACCAACTAAAGATGAAACTCGCCGTTATTACCAAATGCTTAACCGCCAAAGTGCTAATTTAGCCCTACTCTCTGATGTGTCGATGGGCGTTCTAGGTGGTAGCTTAAAACGTCGTGAGCGTATCTCTGCTCGTCTTGGGGATATTCTGAGCCATCTGTATCTTGCTTCTGCAACGTTAAAACGTTATGAAGATGAAGGTCGCCAAAAAGCGGATTTACCGCTGGTGAAATGGGCCGTTGAAGATTGTCTGTATCAATCAGAAAAAGCGATGGACGATTTACTGAAAAACTTCCCAAATCGCTTTATTGCTGGCGCATTGCGTATTGTTCTGTTCCCGACAGGTCGTGCAATGTCGATGCCATCTGACCGACTGGATCACAAGCTGGCGCAGCTAATGATGGAGCCATCGGAAACACGAGACAGAATTGGACGTGGTCAATTCCTAACCCCTGTAGAGAACAACCCGCACGGCTTAGTGAACCAAGCTCTGTATGACATTATTGCCGCAGAGCCAATCTTTGAACGTATCTGCCGCTTAAAAGAACGCAAATTCAGTTTCACGCGTTTAGATAAGTTAGCCGACCAAATGTTGCCAGAAAACATTATCACCCAAGAAGAAGCAGATATTTTACGTAAAGCAGAAGCCAGCCGCTTACGTACTATTAATGTCGATGAGTTTGATTTCGATGATTTAGGTGTGGTTCCATCAAAAAAGCCACACACTGAGTCAGAGGATGAATCTCAGTCGAAAAAGAAAAAAGCGGCGTAATTAAGTTAACGCGCTAAAAATTGTCACTGTACTAAAAACAACAAGGGAGCCAATAGCTCCCTTGATTTATATTCATCTATTAATATGAATTAATTTACAGCTCTAAAGCTAATAATTCTTGAATAGTTTGACGGCGACGAATCAGCGTCGGTTTTCCGTCAATGAACATAACTTCTGGCAATAATGGACGGCTATTATAGTTCGATGACATTGATGCGCCGTAAGCCCCTGTGTCATGGAAAACCAAATAATCGCCAACGTTGACTACTGGCAGTAAACGCGTTTCCACCATCCCGCCTTCTAGCTGGGTAAACACATCCCCAGATTCACACAATGGACCCGCCACGATCGTCTCTTGTAATGGCTGATTGCCTAATGAACAAAAAACAGCGCTGCCACCGTCTGCTGGCAATACCGAAATATGGTGATAACTACCATACATCGCAGGGCGCATTAAATCGTTAAAACCGCTATCCACCAGCACATAATGGCGGCTGCCCATATCCTTAACCGCACGCACTTGTGCCAATAAAACACCCGACTCCGCCACTAAATAGCGCCCCGGCTCAATTTCTAATTCAATAGAGTGACCTAAGTGCTGCGCGATACGCTGGCGGGCGTTATCCCACAGGCTGTAATAGTGCTGAACATCAATGAGTTCATCCTGTTCGCGATAAGGCGTTGATAGACCACCACCCGCCGAGATAGCCTCAATATCCACGCCCGCAGACATCACTAGCTCCACCATAGAATCACACACATTAGCAAGATGCTGGTAGTCAACACCGGAGCCAATGTGCATGTGAATGCCCACTAACTTCAGGTTGTACTGTTGGATTTTCGCTAATGCTTCGGGTAAATCTTGGTGCCAAATCCCGTGCTTGCTGTTCTCTCCGCCCGTATTGGTTTTTTGGCTATGACCATGTCCAAAGCCCGGGTTAATACGCAGCCAAACTGGGTGACCGGCTTTATACTCACCAATCTGTTGTAGCATATCGATAGAGCCCGCATTCACAGGAATATCTAACTCTGTCACTTTCAGTAATGTTGCTGGATCTAACACATCCGCCGTAAATACGATTTCCGACTTTTCACGCCCCGGCTGAAAACCCGCCACTAACGCACGCTCAATTTCACCCAATGACACCGAATCCACTTTCACGCCCTGTTCACGCATCAGACGCAGAATATGAATGTTTGAACACGCTTTTTGAGCAAAACGAACGGTATCGAACACTTTTAATTGTTCAATACGGTCAATAATCACTTCACTATCATAAACCCAGACAGGCGTACCAAACTGTGCAGGCAGTGCACGTAAATGTTCAGGAGTGAGATACTGGCTGGTGGTGTTGGCGAATGTGGTCATCGGAACCTCGTTGGCAAGTTTTATTATAGTGAGTTCGATTATTAGACGAATAAGACGGGAAAAAAAATATCCTTTTTGCTAAAGTCTATTCATATTTGATATAGAAATACGAGAGGAGCAATCATGCAGGCAATTTCTTGGCGACATATTGAAATTTTTCGTGCGGTAATGACCACCCCCAACCTCACGGAAGCGGCAGCATTGCTAAACACCTCTCAGCCAACCATCAGCCGAGAACTGGCGCGACTCGAGCATTTATTACAGTTTAAATTATTCGATAGAGTCAAAGGTCGCCTACACCCTACGGCGCAAGGCTTGCGCTTTCATGAAGAAGTCGAACACTCCTATTATGGTTTGGAGCGTATTCGCAACTCAGCAGAAACTATTCGCCGCTTTGAACACGCCCAGATTTCCATTGCCTGCTTGCCTGCATTTGCACAATCTTTACTACCGCAAGTTTGCCAAGCCTTTATGGAAAATTACCCTGATGTGAACTTAACGGTGATCCCGCAAGAATCCCCCGTATTAGAAGAGTGGCTATCCGCCCAACGTTATGATGTGGGGCTAACTGAGCACTTACAAACCCCGCCGGGCACGGAACAATTGACTTTAGGTTCCTTAAATGAGGTTTGTGTACTACCCGTTGGGCACCCTTTTGAGCAGAAAAAGATCCTCACCCCACAAGATTTTCATCAACAGCGTTTTATTAGCCTGTCTCTGACAGATAGCTATCGGCAAATCATTGATACCATCTTTGCTGAGCATCAAGTGGAGCGCAAAATGGTGATGGAAACCCATTCCGCTTCCTCTATTTGCGCCATGACATTGAAAGGAATTGGAGCCTCTATCGTCAATCCCCTAACTGCATTGGATTTTTATCAGCAATCCGCAGGTAAACTGGTGATCCGCCCACTCAGTTTTTCAATCCCATTTACCGTCAGCTTAATTACACCGAACCACCGCCCATCTTCACAAATCACCCATATTTTCACTGAGCATTTACAACGCACCTTTACACAAATAGAGCATGACCTCACCTTAGCGCTGCGACATCAATGAGAGCCAGTGAGGTGAGGTTTTAAACCAATTGGCAAGGAAGTCGATCACGGCACGTAATGGCGTTGGCATATGCTGCCGACTGGTATAGACCCCGTAAATACCAAGGGGCATCGGTGTATAATCCGGTAACAACTGAACCAACGCCCCCGATTGCAAATAGCTCGCCACGGAATAGTAAGGTTGCATCGCTATACCCGCGCCATTTAATGTCGCTTCCATTAAAAATACGGATTCATTGGCACTTAAACGTCCATCGACTAATACCGTCGAGGTTTCACCCGCTTTTTCAAAACTCCACAGGCTACGTCCAAAAAAGCTGTAAGTGAGGCACTCCATCAGAGCCAAATCTTCGGGTTTGGTGGGTAAATTTTTACCTTGTAGAAACTTCGGCGAAGCACAAATTACGGAATGGCAGGTCGATAACGGCTTGGCAATTAAATTCGGTTCTAACTGATTGGTGATACGGATAGCCAGATCGATACGCTCCTCGATTAAATTCACCGATTTATTCGAGATCTGCATATCAATCATCATATTGGGATACATCTGCAAAAACTCAGAAATGGCTAGAGACAACGCACTTTGAGCGATGGATTGGGAGCAGCTAATTCTCACCAAACCCGCTAACTCTTTCGTATCGTGCTTTTGCTCTACCGGAACGCTTAAAGAGATAGCATTTAGCTGCAATGATTGTTGATAAACCCCTTCCCCCGCTGACGTTAAACTTAAGCGCCGCGTGGTACGGTTAAGCAAGCGCACCCCTGCCCACTGTTCCATTTCAGCCAAATAGCGCGTCACCATTGCACGGGACATATCCAATTTATCTGCCGCACCGCTGAGGCTACCTTGTTCTACAATAGTAATAAACACCTGCACCGCTTTGAGTCTATCCATATTATTTGACCGATTTATGCAACAAAGATGACCTAATTATGGCGTTTTTCTTACCTTAATTGCAATTTAATATACACACCAAGCCAAATCAGGCACACAACACGACTTAACATTAGGATAAGAAAATGAAACTATCGACTGTATTAACTGCAACCGCCTTTGCTACTGCCACACATTTTGCTCAGGCTACTAACTTAACTTTAGATGTTTATAACCCGGGCAATAACAGCGTGTTCCCTGTCTCCTCTGAAATTATCAGCGGCGATAAAGAAGTGGTTTTGATTGATGCACAATTCCAAAACAATGATGCCCAGCAGTTGGTCGATAAAATCAAAAAGCTGGATAAAAAGCTGACCACCATTTATATCAGTCACTCAGACCCAGACTACTATTTTGGTTTAGAAACACTGACTAAAGCCTTCCCTGATGCCAAAGTGGTTGCGACTCAACAAACCGTTGATGCGATTAACGCCACTAAAGATGGCAAACTGGCTTACTGGGGCGGCGTCTTAAAAAATGAAGCACCAAGCAAAGTTGTGGTGCCTGAAGTTATCAAAACCAATCACTTCACTGTGGATGGTGAAACGTTAGAAATTAAAGGGTTAGATGGCGCATCACCAGACAGAAGCTACGTTTGGGTGCCTTCACTCAAAGCGGTTGTCGGGGGTGTCGTTGTTTCTGACAATATCCACGTTTGGGTTGCCGACACTCAAACCAAGCAATCGCGCCAAGATTGGCAACAAACACTAGAAAGTATCAAAGCGCTAAAACCAAGTGTGGTTGTTCCGGGACACTTTACAGGTAAATCCAAAATGGATCTGGCGAGTGTGACCTTTACCCAAAAATATTTAACGGACTTTGAAAAAGCTAACAGCCAAAGTAAAGATTCCGCAGAACTTATCAAGAAAATGGAAACTCTCTACCCAAACTTGGATGATAAATCCAGCTTAGAATTAGGCGCTAAAGTGGTAAAAGGCGAAATGCAGTGGCCACAATAAGCCGCTGACAATAGAAAATAAAGACTGTCAATAACGGAGATAGCGACGATTAACCCGCTATTTTCCGTTAGCTTGTTTTTTTAACGACCAGCTTTTCAGCTATTCGAATAGAATGATAAAACAAAGAATTAGAGAGAATAAAAACCATGAACACAATTACCCTACATTATATTTATGACCCTTACTGTGGCTGGTGTTATGCCGCTGCGCCGTTAATTGCCATTGCTGCTAATCACCCAAATATTCACCTAGAATTGCACGGTGGCGGAATGCTTGCGGGTAGTGCACGCCTACACCTTGATGACCAATTCCGTCAATATATTTTGCAATCAGATAAACGCATTGCAGCAATGACGGGACAAGTTTTTGGTGATGACTACATCGCCATGTTACATCAGCCAAACGTCGTGATGGATTCCGCGCCACCACAAACCGCCATTTTGGCGGCAACAAAGCAAGGCAAAGGCGTTGAAATGCTTAAAGCGTTGCAGAAAGCTCACTACGTTTCAGGTCGCCAGATTAAACAGCCCGAAGTCTTAGCCGAAGTGGCGCAAGAAATTGGTTTAAATATTGACCAGTTCCAAAAAGATTATGCCCAATGTGCACAAACGGAAACCGACGCTCATATTGCACAAAGTAAGCAATTACTTGGGCAATCTGGCGCTTCTGGCTTCCCAACGCTACTGATCGAACAGCAAGGCAAATGGCTGCGCGTACCGCTGCAAAACTACCTTGGCGAGCCAGAAAAATGGCAGCAATTTTTAGACTCACTGGTGAAAGCTGCTAATTAGGATGCCAGCTAAGCAACAGCCAAAAACTGGCACTACCAATAATGGCGGGACCAAACGGAATGCTCCGCACGAATTTCTGTTTGCCTCGCCGTTCCTTTTTTTCTCGCCATGCGCGCCAAAGAAAATGCAGTAAACCTAAGCTCGCCGCAAGCCCCAGAAAATAGGGAAGATAGAATAGACCGAGCCACGTCGCACACGCGGTAATTAACTTAAAATCCCCTCTCCCCATTTGCGGTCGCCGACGAATTTTCTCTACTAACGTCGTAATAGCCACTAACCCAATGTAACTGAAGAGCAGCGCATAAATAGCGGATAACAAATTTCCCGCTGGCATTCCCCATTGAAACAACAGACCAAAAACTAATAACGGATAATTGAGGACATCTGGCAAATAACCTGTTTTTAAGTCGATTAAACCTAGTGGAATAACCAAGTTGAAAAACAGAAATAATAAAGCGAGAGCCGAAGGTGGATAACCAAGGAGCACAATCCCCGCGCCCAATATCCAATAACCTATCCATACCCAATTGACGTAAATGCTAATACCCGGTAAATCAAAATAACGGGCGGGAATTTCCCTTAGTAACCGAGTTGTCAGCCACGCTGACAAGAGGGACAATAATGTGACTAACGACATAGGTATTAAAAATCCATTTACGGCATCAATCATGGTGTTCTCCTTTTCCATGAGCGCTAAAGATGGGTTTACTAGACAAAGACAGGGCTTACTATACGGCGATGAATGCAGAAACCAACACTATAATTTCGTGGTTTTGGGTCGGTTTTATCGACAAATTTAGCGTGGATATGAGAGTGTGAAATGCAAGGCACAGACGAGCTAAAAAATCCCTCTTTTTAGTTATAAACTCAGTCCGTCCTCTTGTTTTTCGAGATTCTGCCCCCATATCCTGCATCAGTTATCTTAATTATTGGACTAAGGAAAAATCATGCGCGTTCCACGCATTTATCACCCAGAGCCACTCCAAATTAACACTACCATTTCGCTTTGTGATGATGCAGCCAACCATGTGGGTCGAGTTCTTCGCATGACAGCCGGACAACAGCTAGAATTATTTGATGGAAGCAACCATATATTCCGCGCTGAAATTACAGAAGCAACGAAAAAAAATGTGTTTGTCACTATCCAAGACAGCACATTGGATGACCGTGAATCCCCATTAGATATCCACCTTGGGCAAGTGATGTCCCGCGGTGAAAAAATGGAATTTACCATTCAAAAATCCGTTGAACTTGGCGTTAACACAATCACACCACTGCTTTCAGAACGTTGTGGCGTACGCCTTGATGGCGAGCGTTTAGAGAAAAAATTACAGCAGTGGCAAAAAATTGCCATTGCTGCCTGTGAGCAAAGTGGTCGCAACCGCATTCCTGAAATTCGCCCCGTTCAATCCCTTGAAGCGTGGTGTGCGGAAAATGACGGCGCGTTTAAAATTAATTTACACCCTCGGGCAAGTGAGAGCATCAACACGCTCCCCACTGATTTAAAGCACGTAAGATTACTGATAGGTCCAGAAGGTGGCTTATCTGCTGACGAAATTGCCATGACAGCCAATTATCAATTTACTGATATCCTGTTAGGGCCACGAGTATTACGAACTGAAACGACCGCGCTAACCGCTATAACGGCATTACAAGTGCGTTTAGGTGACTTGGGTTAAGGAGATAAAATGATCAAGCTCGGCATAGTAATGGATCCTATTTCATCCATTAAAATCAAGAAAGACACCAGTTTTGCAATGATGCTGGAAGCTGCACGCCGCGGTTATGAAATCCATTATATGGAGATGAACGACCTGTACCTGCACCAAGGTGAAGCCCGTGCGACCACAAAGATCGTGACGGTAGAAGAGAACCCAACCAAATGGTATGAGTTCCATTCAGAACAAGATATCGCCCTGAGCGACCTTGATGCCATTTTAATGCGAAAAGATCCGCCATTTGATACTGAATATATTTACGCGACTTACATTCTTGAGCGCGCAGAGCAAGCGGGCAGCTTGATTGTCAACAAGCCACAAAGCCTACGTGACTGTAACGAGAAGCTGTTTACGGCATGGTTCCCTGAGTTAACGCCAGATACCTTAGTCACTCGTAGCTCTGAAAAACTGCGTGAATTCCATAAAAAACACGGCGACGTGATTTTTAAACCGCTGGACGGTATGGGCGGCGCGTCTATTTTCCGTTTGAAGAAAGAAGACCCGAACGTTGGCGTTATCATCGAAACGTTAACGGAGCACAATTCCCGTTATTGCATGGCGCAAAACTTCTTACCTGCCATTAAAGAGGGTGACAAACGTGTGCTGGTGGTTGATGGTGAACCTGTGCCATATTGCCTCGCGCGTATTCCAGCACAAGGGGAAACCCGTGGAAACCTCGCAGCGGGTGGCCGTGGTGAAGCCCGTCCATTAACAGAAAGTGACTGGGCGATTGCTCGCGCTGTCGCACCGACCTTAAAAGAAAAAGGTCTGATTTTCGTGGGTCTGGATATTATCGGTGATCGCTTGACTGAAATTAACGTCACGAGCCCAACCTGCGCCCGTGAAATTGAAGCTGCATTTGATATCTCCATCACCGGTATGTTGATGGATGCGATTGAGCGCCGCCTGAAAAAATAATTTTTATGAAGGATCGTGTGTAAATAAAAACACATTATTTAAAAGGCAGCCTTTCGAGGTTGCCTTTGGTGTTATTTGCCATCACAGTAACAAGCTATCTTTATCATAACGAATAGGAACATAACCCCTGAGCTTGCCATTTATGAATTTACAGAATCATTTTTTAATTGCCATGCCTTCACTGACGGATCCTTATTTCGACCATTCCGTGGTGTATATCTGCGAACATAATGAAAATGGCGCAATGGGCCTCGTGATCAACAAGCCTATTGAAGATTTTTCTGTCGCAACCATGCTGAAAAAGCTGGAAATTGACGTGTCTGACAACACCAACACGCGAAACCTTGAAAAAATGGTAATTGCGGGCGGACCTGTTTCTGAAGAGCACGGGTTTATTATCCATACCCCTGTTGCAGGCTATGCGGCAAGTTTACGCCTCAATGACCATGTTATGGTAACAACCTCTAAAGATATTTTAGAAACATTAGGCAGTGAACAGCATCCCATGAATTCTTTAGTGACGCTCGGTTATTCAAGTTGGGAACCTGGGCAATTAGAAAATGAAATCATGGAAAATAGCTGGTTGACTGTTAAAGCGGATCCTAAACTGATTTTTGATACGCCGTTAAACGAACGTTGGAAAGCCGCAGGTAACCTTTTAGGCATCGACATTCATAATATCTCCATGCAAGCGGGGCATGCTTAATGTCAGCAAGAACTTTATTAGCGTTTGATTTTGGAACGAAAAGTATTGGTGTCGCTGTCGGTCAAGAGATCACCGGTACCGCTCGCGCATTAGCCTCATTAAAAGCCAGCGATGGCAGACCCGACTGGTCACAAATTGAAAAATTGCTCAAAGAGTGGCAACCGCAGCTGGTGATCGTTGGTCTTCCTTTAAATATGGATGGCACTGAGCAGCTCGTTACTAGCCAAGCACGTAATTTTGCCAATCGCATTCACGGGCGCTTTGGTGTGCAGGTTCAGCTACATGATGAAAGGTTGTCTACCGTAGAAGCGAAATCGGGACTGTTTGAGCAAGGTGGCTATCGCGCACTAAGTAAAGGCAAAGTGGATTCTGCCTCTGCGGTGGTGATTTTAGAAAGTTGGTTTGAACAAAATTACTAAAAGGCACATCTTTACGTTTATTTTCCCCATTCAGTTGCTGCAAAGGTGCCGTTCGCCCTTAATATGTTTTACACTAGGGTTAATTCTCACTATTCACCGAAAGCAACTGAAAAACGGTATTGAATAACATGACCATTCAAAAAAACCTATCTGATGTCACTGAGCGTATTCATCTTGCTGCAACCGAGTGTCACCGCTCCCCTCAAGATATTACCCTGTTAGCTGTGAGTAAAACCAAACCTTGTGAAGCCATTCTGGAAGCCATTGAGGCGGGTCAGCGCCAATTTGGTGAAAACTATGTGCAAGAAGGCGTGGAGAAAATCCAGCACTTTGCAGAAAGAACCGACTTAGTTTGGCACTTTATTGGCCCACTACAGTCCAATAAAAGTCGCTTAGTGGCAGAACATTTTGATTGGTTCCATACTTTAGATCGCGTCAAAATCGCTCAACGTATAAATGAGCAGCGCCCTCAAGATAAAGCGCCGCTGAATGTGCTGATCCAAATTAATATTAGCGATGAAAACAGCAAGTCTGGAATAACCCTTGAGGAAGTAAATGAGCTTGCGGCTCAAGTCGCCCAATTACCCAATTTAGTGTTACGTGGGTTAATGACCATTCCAGCCCCAGAAACCGATTATGAGCGCCAATGCGCAGCGTTTCGCCAAATGGAACAGGCATTCGAGCAGTTGAAAGCTAACTATCCGACTGTGGATACCTTATCCATGGGAATGACCGACGATATGCGCGCCGCAATCCACTGCGGGTCGACCCTTGTCCGCATCGGCACTGCAATTTTTGGCGCCCGTCAGTACCATAATTAATCTTTAGGAGAACAACATGCAACATCGCAAAATTGCCTTTATTGGCGCGGGAAATATGGCGAATGCCATTATTGCGGGTCTTGTGGCTCATGGCTATCCTGCATCGATGATCACCGTCTGTTCACCAACCCCTGTGCGTCGTGACAAAATGGCGCAAGACTACGGCATCATTAGCACTAATGATAATTTCACTGCCGCCCAACAAGCAGACGTGATTGTGCTTGCCGTCAAACCGCAAATGATGAAAGAGGTTTGTGAGCCATTACAGAAACTCACAAACTTAGAAAACAAGCTGATTTTAACCATCGCAGCGGGTATTCCTGCTGCTCGTTATAATGACTATTTCGCCCATTCACTGCGTTTAGTGCGCATTATGCCAAATACCCCATCATTGGTAGGCAAAGGCGTTAGTGGCTTGTTTGCTCAATCGAATGTTTCTGAAGATGATAAGCAATTTACTCAGCAATTGATGGAAAGCGTCGGTTCAACAACCTGGTGTACCAAAGAGAGCGAAATCAACAATATCATTGCGTTAACCGGTAGCTCCCCCGCTTACTTTTTCTTGTTTATGGAATCCATGCAGCAAAAAGCCGAGCAGCTTGGTTATGATGAAAAACAAGCTCGCGAGCTGGTTCTTAATGCCATTGAAGGCTCCGTGGCATTAGCGAAATCACAGGGAGATACCCCATTTTCAACCTTGCGTGAGCAAGTCACCTCTAAAGGCGGTACCACCGCAATGGCTTTAGAGCAATTTTACCAAGGTCATCTACCGCAAACCGTCGCCAACGCTATGCAAAGCGCGATTGACCGTGCGGAAGAAATGGAAAAACTTTTTTAATTTATTTTTTTGGGATAAGCCATGCAGACTATCGTTTTTGTTGTTACCACCCTGATTCAACTGTACATCTTTGTGCTTCTGCTCAGAGTATGGATGCAGTGCGTTCGCGCCGATTTCTATAACCCATTCTCGCAGTTTGTAGTTAAAGCCACTCAACCTATCGTGGGGCCTTTACGCCGCCTAATTCCATCTGTTGGCTCCATTGATACTGCAACCCTGCTGGTGGCGTTTGTACTAGCAATTGCTGACATTATCTTTGGCATGTGGGCAACCAATATGCTGCCGGCCATCGGTCTAACCTTACTGCCAATGGGATTAATTCTCTTACTGACTTATATCGGTAAATTGATTTTCTGGATGATTTTAATTCGCGCCATTTTAAGTTGGGTCAGCCAAGGTCGTAATCCTGTCGATTATTTACTGTTCCAATTAACTGAACCGTTAATGGCACCGATTCGTCGCATTATCCCAGCCATGGGCGGGTTAGATTTCTCTGCGATGATTGTGATGTTTATTTTGATCGCCCTGAACTACTTACGCGTTGATATCTCTTTAATGATTGACCCTGCGTTAACCGCCATGCTGTTCTCCGTCGGCATTATGTAAGGGAAGAGAGAAACAATGCAAAAAGTTGTATTAGCCACTGGTAACCCGGGCAAAGTTAATGAATTAGCGGATTTACTTCGCGAGTTTGGCATGGATATCGTCGCTCAAACCAGCCTTGGAGTTGAGTCCGCGGAAGAAACCGGATTAACCTTTATCGAGAACGCAATTTTAAAAGCTCGCCATGCTGCGGCACAAACAGGCTTACCCGCCATCGCTGATGATTCCGGTATTTCTGTTGATGCATTAGGCGGCGCGCCGGGGATTTACTCTGCGCGTTATGCGGGGGAAGATGCGACTGACCAACAAAACCTCGATAAGCTTCTCGATGCCATGAAAGATGTGCCGGATGAGCAGCGCCAAGCGCAATTTAACTGCGTGTTAGTCTATCTGCGTCATGCCGAAGACCCGACACCGTTAGTGTTTCATGGTCGCTGGCACGGAGTATTAACCCGTGAAGCGAAGGGGCAAGGTGGCTTTGGCTATGACCCAATTTTCTACGTGCCAGAATTAGGCTGCACGTCTGCAGAATTGACTAAAGCTGAAAAACAGGCGGTATCACACCGCGGTAAAGCCCTTGCGATGATGTTGGATGCCCTGAAAAATGCTTAAGCTTCCTCCATTAAGCCTGTATATCCACATTCCTTGGTGTGTACAAAAGTGTCCGTATTGTGATTTCAACTCACATACTCTTAAGGGGGAAATCCCTCAAACTGAGTATGTTGAGCATTTACTTAGCGATCTTGATAAGGACGTGGCGCTGATTGGCGTCCGTCCTGTCAAAACCATCTTTATTGGCGGCGGTACTCCGAGTTTATTAACCGCTGAATCCATGCAGATGTTGATGGATGGCGTTCGTCAGCGGGTGAATTTAGACCCTGAAGCGGAAGTCACCATGGAAGCCAACCCCGGCACCGTGGAAGCTGACCGCTTTGCAGGCTACCAAGCTGCGGGGATCAACCGCATTTCTATCGGCGTACAAAGTTTTGGCGATGATAAACTGATCATGTTGGGGCGTATTCATGGTCCCAACGAAGCCAAGCGTGCGGCTCTGCTCGCCACCAACTTAAATCTACGCAGCTTTAATTTGGATTTAATGCACGGCTTACCGTCACAAACTCGCGACGAAGGGCTATCGGATTTACGTCAAGCTATTGAACTCGCTCCGCCGCATCTTTCTTGGTACCAGCTAACCATTGAGCCGAACACACAGTTTGGTTCTCGCCCGCCACGTTTACCGGATGACGATACCCTATGGGATATCTACACCGAAGGGCATAAATTACTGACAGCAGCGGGTTATCAGCAATATGAGACTTCCGCCTATGCCAAAGCAGATTATCAGTGCGAACATAACCTTAACTATTGGCGGTTTGGGGATTACCTCGGTATCGGCTGTGGCGCACATGGCAAAATAACCTCAACTGATGGGCAGATTTTACGTACTGTCAAAACCAAGCACCCGCGGGGTTATATGGAAGGTCGTTATCTTGATAATCAATATAATGTCGAGAACGAAGACCGCCCATTCGAGTATTTTATGAACCGTTTCCGGTTACTTGAAGCAATGCCTCGCCGTGAATTTACTGAATATACCGGTCTGGCAGAGTCTGTGGTTCGCCCTGCTATCGATGAAGCCTTAGCCAAAGGCTATATCTCAGAAACCGCTGATGAATGGCAAATTACCGAACATGGAAAATTATTCTTAAACTCCCTTTTAGAGCTGTTTTTAGGGGAAGAATAATTTCTATTTCTCCATAAAAAAGCCAGCTTGCGCTGGCTTTTTCTTTTACTAAAGGTAATAAACGAAAATAATAATCTATCGATTACAGTGCCTTGGTGACTGCATCGATTTGCTCAGTGAGGCTGACTAAACCGCCACCGGAGAGATACCACAGGTCAGATTGCAAATAGGTAATTTTGCCATCTTTATATGCTTTGGTTTCTTGGATGTTTTGGTCTTCAAATACCGTTTTTTCCAATTTACCTGCGCCAATCGCTTCACTGCGATCCACAATCAAAATCACATCAGGGTTCGCTTGTGCGATAGTTTTGGTATCTACCACACGGCGTTTGGATTTATCAGCATCCGCTTGAACAGGTAATTCAGCACGTTGCGCTTTTACCACATCGTAAACAACCGCTTGGTTATTTGGGATTAATTTGCCGTCATTGTGCAGTAAAACCAGCACTTTTTTATTGGATGCAGCCGCTTTTTTCTGGGCTTCTGCAATGGTTTTATCCAATTGAGCCAGTTGCTCGTCCACTGCTTTTTGGTCACCGTATAAATCGCCAATTAAACGAATGTTGGCTTTCACTGACTCAATATAATTTTTGCTGTCAGAGCCTAAATTCAGTGTCGGGGCAATTTTTGATAATGCATCGTAAGATTTACCTTGGCGACCCGTGATCACGATTAAATCGGGTTTCAATGCAGCGATCTCAGCTAAGTTTGGCTCTTTCATGCCACCTGCATTTTTGACTGTCGCAGGGATGCCCGCTTTTACATAAGCAGGTGCATTACCCATCGGCAGAGCGACAACCTTGTCCCCTAACCCCAGTTTTTGCATTGAGTCATAAATACCGAAATCAAACAGAACCACTTTTTGTGGTTTTTTCACCACTTCCGTTTCACCGGAAAGGTGTTTAACCGTGACTTTTTCAGCACCTTGTGCAGTGATTGCGTTTGGCGTAAATGCAGCAGATTCAGCACTCAGTGCGTAAGGCGCGGAGAATGACAGGATGGAAACCAGTACCGCTGGAATAAACTTTTTCATATGAATAACACCCATTTAGTCGTTAAGCCAAACCTGCATTCTAAGGAGAGTTACTCATAAGTCAATTAAATGATAATGATTCTTAGTATTGTTTTTATTTATGTTAATGCCGTCATGGTTTGTAGTTATGGCGGTATGGTTTGATGAGGCTTTTAATGTAAAAGGCAGTAATCAGTTTCCCTATTACTGCCTTTCATTACCAATGATAGCGTTGAAAACTCACCAAACTACCTGAATTATTTACTGTTAATTGAATTCAGTAAGCTAATGCGTTGTTGCTCTAATGAAGTGACTTTAGAACAGACTTGCTGACCAAACTGCTGAAAGCTATTTTCTTGGTTTTTCCATTCACTATCAATTTCTTGTTGTAACCCACCAAGGCTACCTAACATGCCTTGCAGCATTTTGTTGGTATCACCACCAGCAAGTAACTGTTTTCGCCCCATTTCATTGATACTGTCTTGTAAAATCCCACCTAAGCTTTCATTGACTAATTCACGCCCTGAAGTTTCCACTTTCTTGATGCCTTCATGGTGGAAAGCGTAGCCGTTTGAACGAGTTTCAATGATTTGGTTAATTTGACCGTTTAAATCTTTTTCAAGCTTAGTCAGGCGGTTGCGAATATTACTATCGCTGCCAATCACTTTAACCACCACTTTATCGAGAGATTTACGCGATGCCGCTAATTTCTCTTCAGATTCTTTTTTGATCCACGGTAAATCCTGACGGATAGCCGATTGATAACGCAGTGCTTGCTGCTGTTGCTCAGAGGTCAGTGCAACTTTTTGGCCATTCAGCGTGACATCACCATTTGGGGTGATTTTTAAATCGCCACTGCGACCGACGACTTGGACATTATCAGGCGTCATAAAAATATCGTCTTTAGGGGTTACCGAGCAGTTGTAATCCGCCGCTTGGCTAGTGGCGCAGGCCAGTAATGAAAACGCAATTAAAGTACGGCGTAACATAAAATCTCCTCGTCGATTACCTCTATATTTATTGAGAGGTAATTAGAAAACAGAACGTCCAATTCGCTTAGATAAAAGCTCTAAGGCAGCACAACCCACCAAAGAGTTTCCGGCTGAATCTAATTCCGGTGACCATACTGCCACCGTAAATTGGTTAGGAACCACACACACAATACCGCCACCGACGCCTGATTTACCGGGCATTCCAATACGAAATGCAAACTCACCGGAACCATCGTACATACCACAAGTCATCATCAACGCATTGATTTGTCGAGATTGTAGCGGCGTGATAATTGGGTCTATCGAACAAGGCGACTCACCTTGATTCATTAAATAGGTAAAACACCTAGCCAGTTCGACACAATTCATACTTAGAGAACAATAATGAAAATAAGTTTCTAAAACCGTTAAAACATCATTATCAAAATTGCCAAAAGATTTCATTAAATACGCGATAGCTGCATTACGGCTCGCGTGTTCCATTTCTGAGCGAGCGACATTTATGTCGTAGCTAATGTCGGGTTCGCAAGCAAGTTTTCGGACAAACTCCAGCATCCGCTGTTTTGGTGCACTCAAACGAGATTGCAGCATGTCGGCAATCACAATCGCGCCAGCATTGATAAAGGGATTACGAGGAATACCTTTTTCCATCTCTATCTGAATCAATGAGTTGAACGGCAACCCTGATGGCTCTTTACCTACACGACTCCAAATTTCTTGCTCTTCGTAGCGCGTCATTGCCAAGGTTAAACTCAGAACCTTAGAAATGGATTGAACTGAGAAACGTTTTCTCGCATCTCCCGCTGTGAAAATATCGCCCTCTGCGGTATGAACCGCAATCCCCAAATGATGTGAAGGAATACCGCCAAGCGCCGGTATGTAGTCAGCCACCTTCCCTTGACCTATCAGGGGGCGGACTTGCTCCAAAATATCATGCAGTAATTGGTCAGAAAACTGGGTGCTCAAGTGTTTTGCTCCAGAATGGATTACTCTAGAAAACAAAGGCATCCAATTGGATGCCTTTATTAATAATCAAACTAGTTATTATTCCCACCAAACATCAAACAGTTCAGAAACAACAACGTCGTTCATCCCTTTTGATTTTAGCCAGTTTTCAACGATTTGACGGTGTTCTTCGGTGCATTTACCAATTTTCTGCAGGCAAACAATCCCTTCCCAGTTCATGTAGCCGCTAGCTTCAAATGCCAGACCGTTTGGCTCGATAGCTTCAGCAATCAGTTGGTCAACGACGCTGTCCACTTCTTCGATTGGCGTGCCTTCTTTAAAGTTCCACTTAACAATGAAACCTAATTCTTGGAACTCGTCCAAACGCATTTTTTTACGTAAACGGCGACTACGTTGTTGTTTAGCCATGATTAAACCCTCTTAAACATTAAATCCCATACACCGTGCCCTAACCGCTGGCCGCGCTTTTCAAACTTTGTTTCTGGTCTTGATTCTGGACGAGGAACGTAGTCCCCTGACGTGGATACGTTTTCATACCCAGCCACGCTGGTCATTACCTCAAGCATATGTTCTGCATAAGGTTGCCAGTCTGTCGCCATGTGGAATACACCACCATCAATTAATTTACTGCGAATTTTTTCTGCGAAAGGCACCTGCACAATACGACGTTTATTGTGTTTCGCTTTATGCCAAGGATCAGGGAAGAATAACTGAACCATTGCTAAGCTGCCGTTCGGGATCATGAAGTCTAAAACTTCAATGGCATCGTGGCACATCACGCGTAGGTTGGTGATGTTCTCTTCTTTTGCTGATGCCAAACAAGCCCCAACGCCCGGTGCATGTACTTCAATACCCAGAAAGTTTTGATCTGGGTTTTGTGCTGCCATCGTCACTAATGAGGTGCCCATTCCAAATCCAATTTCCAGAGTGACTGGATTTGAATTATTAAATAGTTTTGCGAAATCAAAGGGTTCGTTAACAAAATCGATGCCCATTTCTGCCCATTCGCTTTCTAATGCCTCTTCCTGACGTTTTGTCAGACGCCCTTGACGGCGGACAAAACTACGGACACGGCGCATAACCCGCCCTTCTTCATTATATTCGGGGGAGATAACGTTATTGATCATAATAAAGTTCTAAAAAATTCGTTGTCCAGTTAGATAATGTGCCAACAAGAGTATAAAAAAAACCAAACATACCTAATTAATTAATATCTAAGTATGGTGGGAAAGGGAGTTTAGCAAAACTTCAAGGATCTTGCAGTTGATAATTGGATAACTTTACACAAGAAGCGGTTTACAGCTATCACCGTCTATGTTGCAATCCTCTCCATGACTGAAATCGCGATAAAAATATTATAAATAATGGAAGCTCAACAATTCTCAAGTGCAGTGCTCAAGTGGTATCACAAATATGGTCGTAAAACCTTGCCATGGCAGCAGGAAAAATCCTCCTACCATGTTTGGCTCTCTGAAGTCATGTTGCAGCAGACCCAAGTCAGCACAGTCATTCCCTATTTTGAAAAGTTCACCCAACGCTTTGCGGATATTACCGCGCTGGCGAATGCGCCCCTTGATGAAGTTCTACATTTATGGACAGGACTCGGCTATTACGCACGAGCGCGTAATCTGCATAAAGCCGCGCAGGTGATTGCCACCCAATATAATGGTCAATTTCCTACCACATTTGAGGAAGTGAATGCGCTTCCGGGGGTGGGACGTTCAACGGCAGGCGCCATTCTCTCCCTTTCTCAACAACAGCATTACCCAATTTTGGACGGTAACGTAAAACGCGTGCTTGCTCGCTGCTATGCTGTCGCGGGTTGGCCTGGTAAAAAAGAAGTAGAAAATCGCCTGTGGGAAATCAGCACCAATGTCACCCCCAAAGTGGAAGTGGAATATTTTAACCAAGCCATGATGGATCTTGGGGCGATGGTGTGTACTCGTAGTAAACCCAAATGTGAGCTATGCCCACTCAATACCGGCTGTATTGCTTATGCTAACCACTCTTGGCAAGAATATCCGGGGAAAAAACCTAAGCAGAAAATTCCGGAAAAAAGTGCATGGTTTTTGATCCTTCAACATCAAGATAATGTCTGGTTAGAACAGCGCCCACCTTCGGGTATTTGGGGCGGCTTATTCGCATTCCCACAGTTTGAGAGCCATGAGCAACTGGCTCAGTGGCTGGCTGATTCTGGTCTGCAACATGACACGCCAGAACAATTAATTGCTTTTCGCCACACGTTTAGCCATTTCCATTTAGATATTATCCCTGTAAAAGTTAATATTCAGGCATTTAACTCTGCCATGGATGAAGGCAACGGACTCTGGTATAACTTACACCTAGGCGCAACCGTTGGGCTTGCAGCTCCGGTTGAAAGTTTACTAAAACAACTTGCCTTACTACCTGATATTCGAGGAAAAAATAAATGAGTAGAACCATTTTTTGCACTTTCTTACAACGTGACGCTGATGGGCAAGATTTCCAGCTTTACCCAGGTGAATTAGGAAAGCGTATTTTTAATGAGATTTCGAAAGAAGCATGGAGTCAATGGATGACAAAACAGACCATGCTGATCAATGAAAAGAAATTAAACACCATGAACCCAGACGATCGCAAAATGCTGGAACAAGAAATGGTGAAATTCTTATTTGAAGGTCACGATATTCAAATTGATGGCTATACCCCGGAAAAATAGTTTTTAGGTCTATACCTATCGAACCTCAAGTTGCATGGCTCGGTTTACTAACCTCCTGCAACTTGAATGTTTTAGAGTAAACGACCAAATAAGTAGCTAGCTTGCATTAATATTGTGGATCGTATGAAAAAATTATTTGCACTCACATTGTTGATTCCCCTGATTGTCTCTTGCTCCAGTAATCAGAAATCCGACTTTAATCCCGACTACGTCAAAGATACTAATGGCTTTGATATTTTGATGGGGCAATTTGCTCATAACATCGAAAACATATGGGGGATCAAAGAAGTCCTCATTGCAGGACCAAAAGATTATGTGAAATATACTGATGAGTATCGTACTCGTAGCCACATTAACTTTGATGCAGGGACTATCACGGTTGAGACCATCTCCGCCGTTGAACCGTCAGAACACCTGAAAAAAGCCATTGTCACCACTTTATTGATGGGCGATGACCCGAATTCCATCGATCTCTATTCTGATATAAACGACATTCCCTACAGTAAAGAGCCATTCCTGTTTGGTCAGGTGATGGATAATACAGGGGAACCGATCCGCTGGGAGTGGCGAGCCACTAAATTTGCAGATTATCTGATCAGCAATAAAATGCAGCGCAGACAGTCTGGTATGAATATTGTTTGGTCGGTGACCATGCAATTAGTACCAAACCACTTAGATAAACGCGCCCATAAATATCTGCCTTATATTAAGAAATCCTCCGCAAAATACGGCGTGGATGAATCATTAATTCTGGCTATTATGCAAATTGAATCGAGCTTCAACCCATACGCGGTTAGCCGTTCTGATGCGCTAGGCTTGATGCAAATTATGCCAAACACGGCCGGTAAAGATGTGTTCCGCTCTCAAGGTAAGTCTGGGGTACCAAGCCGCAGTTATCTGTTTGACCCAGAGCAAAACATTGATACGGGTACAGCATACTTAGCTATCTTACAAAATAGTTATTTAGGCGATATCAGCAACCCAACTTCACGTCGCTATGCGGTCATTACGGCTTATAACGGCGGCGCAGGCAGCGTGCTACGCGTATTCCACAATGATAAGAAACAAGCGGCTCAGCGTATTAACAATCTCGAGCCGGGGGAAGTTTACGAAACGCTTTCCACCAAGCACCCTGCGGCGGAATCTCGTAATTATCTTATTAAAGTGAATAAAGCGCAGAAAAAATATCTACGCTAATAAATCCTTAAAATAGCGATAAAAATGCCAGTAAACCATCACGGTTGTTGGCATTTTTTTTCACCTTTTGTGAGTTTTTGCATTGATTTGCTTAAAAATTAATTGAAACGCTGAAAAAAAACGCATTCAATCAAAAGTTTTTAGAAACCGCCTTGACTCACTCTCTTAAATCAGGTTTAATACGCTCCGTTGCCCGGATAGCTCAGTCGGTAGAGCAGGGGATTGAAAATCCCCGTGTCCTTGGTTCGATTCCGAGTCCGGGCACCACTATTTAAAGAACCCGCCCTAGTGGCGGGTTTTTGCTTTTTAGCCTTTCCAAACTGATTCAACCCCAATCTACTCAGCAATCACCTTAACTTAATCTAAATTTCATAAATTCAGATCTTATTTGATTTAGCTCCACATTTGCGTTGATTTTATAGCGTATAAATAACTATATGATAAAAGTTGTTTTGTAACTCTTTGGTAAACAACAAAAAAACAACCCAGAGTTAATCTTCTCTCAACGTTTTTAACCAACTTTTAATCATTAATCATGGCTATTTATAGTCTAATAAATATACAAGACATCATAACAACAAGATTGGCGTATAGTTTCTTATTGCCTTAATCACTTTTAAGCAATGAGCTGAAGGAGCGCTTATGTGTAAAGAATCAGTGAAAAGCCCGATGTATTTATCCATTGCAAACTGGGTAATGAAACAGGGTCGCTGGATCACCGCCAGAGAAATCTCGAATAACTTTGAAATTCCGCATACCAATGCGGTGAATATTGTCTCTTATATTCTTTCGGATGTGGCAGAAATACAGTGTGAAGTCAAAATGATCCCCAATAAATTATCGGGGCGAGGCTGCCAATGCCAACGATTGATTAAAGTGACTAAAATTGATAGCCAGCTTTATTCTCGCCTAAAAAATTACACTTCCGAGAAAATGACGATTGAGTCACCAGTGAAAACGAATCTCGTCCCACCAACAGAACTTAATCGTGAGCAGAAATGGCAGTGGATGCTATCTAAAGCCCAGCGTCGTTAATATTATTTTCATCGACGCCATAACGAAAAAACGCAGGCTTAAAGCCTGCGTTGAGGTTACTGACAAAGTATTATTGACGATTTTTGCACATTGGTATCATTGACCTTTCGGTTTGACATCCGTGGTTCCCTGCAACCGAGGGCGATTCGGCTCTATCTCAGTTAACGGAATGGCTTTTTCTAAACTTTGACGATAACGTCCCGCTAAATCTTGATACTCTTTGGTATTTAGCTGTTTCCAATGAAGCTCTTCATCGCTCACATGGCGAAAAAAACGCGCAGGTGCGCCGATCAACATTTGTCTTGGCTCACCTTGGAAACCCGCCTTAACGAAACTCATCGCACCAATAATGCTCTCGTCACCGATGACAGCGCCATCCATCACTACGCTATTCATGCCGACCAGTGCATCACGCCCAATAATACAACCATGTAAAATTGAGCCATGACCAATATGTCCAGATTCCCGCACAATAGTCTCAACATCACTGTAACCATGCATGATGCAACCGTCTTGAATATTCGCCCCTTTTTCGATGGTTAGGCGCCCATAATCCCCCCGTAATGAGGCATTTGGACCCACAAACACATCGGCACCAATAATGACATCACCAATCACCACGGCGGAAGGATGAACGTAGGCCGTTGGATGCACCACGGGTGTCACCCCTTCAAAGCTATAAAAACTCATAATCACCTCACCGTCATCCAATCACTGGTAGGATTAGCGTCCTTTCCAGTTTGGCTCACGCTTCTCTGAGAATGCTAAAGGACCTTCCGTAGCATCTTCGGAGTGCAATACGGCAGGGTAGTTTTCTAACACACCACTGCGCATCAATTTATAGCCCTCTTCCACCGTTAATTCTCCGGTTGCACGGAAAATTTCTTTCAGTGCGGCAACGGCTAACGGAGCGCTTTGTGTGATTTTTTCAGCCAGCTCCCGAGCTTTATCCATTAAATTCTCGATAGGCACGACTTCATTCGCAATCCCCCAGCGCAGAGCCTCTTGAGCATCCATTCGGCGCCCTGTCATTACCATCTCATTGACGATAGGCGCAGGCAGAATTTTTGGTAAGCGCAGAACGCCGCCGCTATCAGGCACAATACCTAATTGCGCTTCAGGTAGCGCGAAACTGGCATTTTCAGAGCAGATAATCATATCTGCCGCCAGCGCTAGCTCAAAACCACCGCCAAACGCATAACCGTTTACTGCCGCGATTACGGGTTTATTTAAGTTGAAAATCTCAGTTAATCCCGCAAAACCACCTGGACCAAAATCAGCATCAGGGGCTTCCCCTTCCGCCGCAGATTTTAAATCCCATCCCGCAGAGAAAAAACGTTCTCCAGCCCCCGTAATAATGGCCACTCTCAGTGTTGGGTCATCACGGAAATTAAGGAAAACTTCTCCCATTTTAAAACTGGTTTTTGCATCAATGGCGTTGGCTTTAGGTCTATCGAGTACAATTTCTAGCACGGCACCATGACGGGTAACTTTTAATGATTCGCTCATAGTTTAAACCTTTAGGTTGTTATTCGATTATTTCAGATGTTTTTTCAGCACCTTACCAGAGCAGTTACGAGGTAAACCTTGACGGACTTCCACCAATGAGGGTACTTTGAACTTCGCCATTTTCGTTTCACAGAAAGCGAAAAACTCTTCTTGGGTTAGCGTTACCCCCTCCTCCAGCACGATAAACGCTTTGATAGCTTCATCACGAATGGCATCCATCACACCGATAACCGCAACATCCGCAACTGCCGGATGGGACGCGATGATGTTCTCAATTTCGCTACAAGAGACGTTTTCCCCGCCACGTTTGACCATATTGCTACTACGGTCAACAAAGTAGAAAAATCCATCTTCATCTTGATAAGCAAAATCGCCTGTGTGCATCCACCCTTCACTATCAAAAGTTTTCTCTGTGGCTTCTGGATTGTTGTAATAGGCTTTAAATAAGGTTTTACCCCGCTCGCCTTTTACACATAGCTCGCCAATTTCGCCGGTTTTTAACGGTTGATTAT
Organism: Providencia sp. PROV188; assembly: GCF_027595165.1. Classification (NCBI taxonomy): domain Bacteria; kingdom Pseudomonadati; phylum Pseudomonadota; class Gammaproteobacteria; order Enterobacterales; family Morganellaceae; genus Providencia; species Providencia sp. PROV188. Next base: position 909,657 of record NZ_CP097291.1, on the reverse strand, counting down.
GTTTATCTCGAATTTGAGCTTGATAACCAAATCCAGGGCGTCCAATGGACGGCCAGCGCCGTTCATCCCCAGGTCTATCACCAATCAGCCCAACAATAGTTTCAGTCATGCCGTACGATGTAAGAAACCGCGTCACCACAAAGCGATCCATAAACTGTTGTTTTTCTTTATCACTTAAATTGAGATAGAACATCACTTCCCGTAAACAGTGCGCTTGCTCATTGTCGGCAACTGGTTGACTCATTAAGGTGCGGATCATCATTGGGATCAGCTCCGCCACTGTCGCGCGATGCTTCACAATCTGTTGCCAAAAACGCCGAGCACTGTATTTCTCAAGGAGAACAAAGGTTGCCCCAGCGGAGAATGCCGCAATAGCCGCTGTGCATTGGCAATCGATATGAAAAGCGGGCATCACCGTCAAATAGACATCATCAGAACGTAATGCACATTGCCAAGAGGAGTAATAACCAGCAAAGCGCAGATTATAGTGGGTGATAATGACCCCTTTTGGTTTAGAGGTCGTCCCTGAGGTAAATAGAATTTCGGCAGTATCATCCACACTGAGTTCAACCTGCTCCGCCAGCACAATCGATTGTTGAGCTAGTTCAACGGTAAAGTCAGTTATACCTTGCTGCGTTGGTAATTGGGTGTCTGAAATTAAGAAGATATGTTCGAGCGCTGTTGCTTTGTCATCAACAAGAGTTTGGTAAATATCGGCAAAATGGGGACGAGTGACAACCAGCCGAGGTTGGCAGTTTTGGATGATCCATGCGCTCTCTTCGTACTTAAATCGCGCATTGACCGGCACCATGATCGCCCCAATTTTGGCAAGACCAAACCAGCAAAAGAAAAACTCTGGGCAATTATCTAAATGTAACGCAACTTTATCCCCTTTTTGGATACCATAGCTTAAAAAGAGGTTGGCAGTCCGGTTAATCTGCTGATTCATTTCTAAATAGCTGAATTCACGCACATCGCCATCACAGGATTCAAAGATAAGCGCCTTTTTATTGACGTGAGTTTTCGCAAAATCATCCCACATTTGACGCAAATTTTGTTTACCGATTACATCCATTAATTGTTATCCCATCATTTCCCTAATGTCTATTCAGCCCAACAGGAATGATTGAACTGAATAGTCATTGAATTACTCAACAATTTTAGCCAGCCCTTTCTCGACCAGCCCCCTAATCTCATTTTCGTTATAACCAATGTTTTGCAGAATATCCGACGTGTCCATGCCGTGAGATGGCATGCCGCGCCAGATTTGCCCCGGATTGTTTTTGAATTTTGGCATCACATTTGGACCACGACAGGTACGCCCGTCCATGGTTTGCCAACTGGTGATAGATTCGCGGGCAATATATTGTGGATTGGTTTCTAATTCTGGAATGGTAAGCACCTTGGCACTGGCAATATTCAGCTCCGCCAAACGCGCTAAAACCACATCAATGTCACGCGCCCCTAGCCACTCATCTAATTTTTCTTCAACAAGTGGACCATACGGACACTCAACACGGTGAATGAGCTGCGTACCTTCAGGAATTTCCGGTGTACCCAATAAGTGAGCAAGACCAATATCTTTGAAGATTTCTTGGATCTGAGTAATACCCACAATCTCCATTACGATATAACCGTCTTTACAGCTATAGAGACCGCAACCGGCATAATATGGGTCTTTCCCTTTTGTCATTCGTGGGCAAATTTCGCCGCCGTTAAAGTAGTCCATCATGAAATATTGCCCCATACGCAGCATCACTTCGTACATGGCAATATCAATACTTTCGCCTTTACCTGTTTTTTGAACTTTATACAGCGCCGCTAAAGCGGAGGTGGTGGCGGTCATGCCAGAAAAATAGTCTGCGGTATACGGGAATGCCGGCATTGGCTGTTCTTTATCACCGTTTTGAATTAAATAACCGCTGAATGCTTGCGCAATGGTGTTATACGCCGCAAGGTTGGTGTATTGCGGGTCGCCGTATTGTCCGAAGCCTGATAAGTGGGCGATCACTAATTTCGGGTTATGCTCCCACAACAATTCATCGGTGATCCCTCTGCGCGCAAAGGCTGGACCTTTACTGGCTTCGATAAAAATATCCGTCGTTTCCATCAGTTTAAGGAACGCTTCTCGACCTTCATCTTTAAAGATGTTCAGCGATAGCGCCCGTAGATTGCGGCGAGATAGTTGCGGGTAGTTAGGTTGAACGCGAATAGTGTCAGCCCATGCGACGTTTTCGATCCAAATAACCTCTGCGCCCCACTCTGCGAACATTTGTCCGGCAAATGGGCCTGCAATTTCAATCCCTGAAAATACCACCCTAACCCCAGATAGCGGGCCAAACTCGGGCATTGGTAAATGCTCTGCCATTTTCTCATCTCCTGTGAAACTAAAGTGATCTCCCGAGAATCTCAGGAGATCAATCAACGACAAACCTCGATTAGCGGTACTGTTTCAGTACGCTACGACCTAATGTCAGTATTTGCATTTCATCTGAACCGCCCGATACACGATCCACGCGCAGGTCACGCCAGAAACGTGCGATACGGTGTTCACCTGCAATACCCACACCACCGAGGACTTGCATTGCTGAATCCACAACTGCAAATGCTGCGTTTGCACAGAAGTATTTACACATTGCCGCATCACCAGAGGTGATTAAACCGTTGTCACTCTTCCATGCAGTTTCATATAACATGTTGCGCATCGAATTGAGCTTGATCGCCATATGTGCAAATTTTTCTTGAATTAATTGATAACGACCGATGGCTTCACCAAATTGAACACGTTGGTTGGCATAGCGCGCCGCATCTTCAAACGCACACATTGCTGTACCGTAGTTGGTCAATGCCACTAAGAAGCGCTCATGATCAAACTCTTCTTTCACACGGTTAAAGCCGTTGCCTTCACGACCAAACATGTCTTTTTCATCAAGCTCAACGTTGTCAAACGTAATTTCGCAGCAGCTATCCATGCGCAGACCCAGTTTTTCAAGTTTGTTCACCTTGATACCCGGCTTGCTCATATCTAAAAACCACTCAGTGAAAACAGGTTTATCCGGTGAATCCGCATCGCGGCTCATCACCACGATGTATGGTGTGTACGCACTACTGGTGATAAAGCATTTGCTACCGTTTAAGTACACTTTTCCATTACGGCGAGTGTATGTCGTTTGTAAACTACCAACGTCAGAACCTGCACCCGGTTCAGTAATAGCGGAGTTCCACATCTGTTTACCCGTACCACGGAACGCCATGATTTTGTCGATTTGCTCTTGAGTACCTTCACGCAGAACCGTATTAAAACCACCCGGTAATTGGTACAGAACATAAGTAGGAGCACCCAAGCGACCTAATTCCATCCATACCGCAGCAACCGTAATAAAACCTGCATTTAAGCCACCGTGCTCTTCAGGGATCAGTAGGTTATCAATTTCCATATCCGCTAAGGCTTTTACAAAACGCTCTGGGTATTTGCTTTCACGGTCACATTCAGCGAAATAGCTTTCCCAGTTCTCACTTGCCATCAGTTCACGGATCCCTGCGACAAACAGTTCCTGCTCATCATTCAATCTAAAATCCATATCAATAACCTCTTCAATGTTGTTTCTGAAATATTATTTCTGAGTAAAATTAATCGTTTTTCCAATGCACTCTTGCATCTTTAATAAAGGAGAGCGTTACCATGATGTTCACGAAAAAAAGTGGGCATCCTCCGGCAATAATCGCCGTTTGAATGGGTTTCAATCCGCCTAATGCCAGTAAGACAATGCCAATCACGCCGACAAGTACAGACCAACCAATACGCACTAATAACGGTGGCTCCTCTCCATCTTTCACTGCGCGACAAGTCGACATAGCGAGAGTGTATGAACAGGCGTTAATCAGTGTGACAGTGGCGATAAAGCAGAGGATGAAGAAGCCCCAAATTGTTACAGTGCTCAAAGGTAAAGCGGCCCAAGTTTCAATGATGGCTCGTGCAACACCGAACTCTTCAATCAACTTAGGAATGTTAATGACATTTTTATCAATCAGTTGGAGCGTGTTACTGCCGAGAATGGTCCAAATTAAGGTAGTACCTGCGGTTAAGCCCGCAACCATACCTAAACACAGTTCACGAACAGTACGTCCTTTGGAAATACGTGCGAGGAAAATACACATTTGAATCGCGTAGATAACCCACCAAGCCCAGTAAAACACGGTCCAACCTTGAGGGAATCCACCTTTGCCAACTGCATCGGTATAGAACAGCATGCGTGGCATATACATTAATAATACGCCGACAGAGTCTGTAAAATAGTTGGCGATAAAGCTCGCACCACTGACAATAAGCACCCATCCAAGCATTAAGAAACTTAAATAGCTGCGTACATCACTGGCGGCTTTCACCCCTTTTTGCAGACCAAATGCTACACACACCGCATTGAGGATGATCCAGCAGAAGATAATGATCGCATCAAGCTGCAAGGTATGTGGAATACCAAACAGATATTGAATACATTCAGTCACCAGCGGTGTTGCCAGACCCAAGCTGGTTCCCATCGCTAAAATCAATGCAACCAAATAGAAGTTGTCGATAATGGTACCAAACCAGCCATTGGCACGCTTCTCACCCACCAGCGGAGCCAGCGTACTACTTGGGCGGATCACATCCATTTTACGAACAAAGAAAAAGTAAGCGAAAGCAACAGAGAGGAAGCTGTAAGTTGCCCACGGCAGCGGTCCCCAATGGAACAAGCTGTAAGCTAATCCGATACTTTTAGCTTCATTAGAATAAGGTGCAAAATCAAACGGCGGCGATGAAATATAGTAATAAATTTCAATCGATCCCCAGAACAGCACCGCGGCTGAAGTACAAGATGCGAACATCATAAAAATCCAGCCAGCTCGGCTAAATTCTGGCTTTTCATCCCCTAAACGTTTCTTCGCATAAGGTCCGAAAATTAACCAAAACCAACCACCAAACATAATGACCATATACCATTCAAATGCCCATCCCCAGACATTGGTGACATAGCTAAAGACTTGGTTAATCACTTCGTTTGATGCATCGAGGTCACGTACTGTTAACCAGCACAGTAACCCGACAATAATTAATGGTGGGAAAAAAACTTTCGGTTCTATTCCGACCTTTTTATTTTCTTTGCTCATAGGTCTATTCCAATTTATTATTTAATACATAAGTTTTAAAACAATAAATATTTAACATTCATTTAATGACTTCTAAATAAACGCCTCTTAAATATGCCCAATTACTTATTATCAATAGCCAATTAAAGATTAATTAATTTATTTACTATTTGAATCATGTCGGCTCACCAATAACAATTCTGTTATTAAGGTCACAATATTATTCGTGATAAAAATTTGTTATTAATTTTTACGTTAAAAACAGAAAAATAAACCAATGAAAACAAAGCGATGAAATATAATGTTAGGTTAATGTTATTAAACTCATTCAGTATTGGTGATTAAGCTAGCAATATTGAACATTAGATTGCTAACTTGATGATTTTTACAGTATTGGTGAGTAATGTAACAGTATGAATATTTAAACCCGCTTTAATTTAAGGCATTCAATATTGGTGATGTAGGTTTTATTTTTAAATATCCAGTTCGTGATACTCATATAAATATTAAACCACAACTGTTCCATTTATTTTATTCTAGGAGATGTAATGAATATTATTACATGCTACAAATCTGTTCCTGATGAACAAGATATTGTTGTTAATAGCTCAGATGGCTCTTTAGATTTTTCTCGCGCTGACACTAAAATTAGTCAATATGATTTAAATGCCATTGAAGCTGCGAATCAAATAAAAGCGCAGCAACCAGAAAGCAAAGTTATTGCGTTAAGTATTGGTGGCAAAGCACTGACCAACATGAAAGGTCGTAAAGACGTTTTATCCCGTGGTCCCGATGAATTAGTCGTGGTGGTTGAAGACCAATTCGAATATGCCCTGCCGCATCAAAGCGCGATTGCCCTTAGTGCTGCCGCCAAAAAAGTGGGCTTTGATTTGATTCTGTGCGGTGATGGCTCTGCTGACCTCAACGCCCAGCAAGTCAGTATTTTAATGGGAGAGGAGCTGCAAGTTCCTGCCATTAACGGGGTCAAAAAAATCCTCTCTATTGCACCAGATACCATTGTTGTTGAACGTGAACTCGAAGACGAAATCGAAACGTTATCCATTCCACTGCCTGCGGTTATTGCTGTGACTTCAGACATTAACGTCCCTGTTATTCCATCGATGAAAGCCATTTTAGGTGCGGCGAAAAAACCTGTTCAAGCATGGACGGCTGCTGATATCGGTCTTGGTGATGTGGCGGCGTTATCGGCTCAATCGATTGCTGCACCAAAACAAAAAGTTCGTCAGCGCATCATTATTGAAGGCGATGGCGATGATCAAGTTGCACAGTTCGCTGAACATTTAAGAAAAATCATTAAATAATAGGGGGAGTTATGAGCAAATTATCAACCGTTTGGGTACTGAGTGACATGACTTCTCGCTTACCTGAACTGATCGGCGGCGCGCAGACTCTTGGTGAACATGTCAACGTTCTCGCATTGGATGACGCGCAAACCACTCAAGCTTTTCAACTCGGTGCGAACCAAGTTATTCAATTATCCGGCAAACCTGATGACCGCATTATCGAAGATTATGCAGATACCGTCGTCGATGTGATCAAGCAACATGGTGATACCGGACTGCTGTTATTGCCAAATACACGCCGTGGAAAACTATTGGCGGCACGTTTAGGCGCAAGACTGCAAGCCGCTGTATCGAATGATGCTACCACTGTCGTCATCGAAGATAACAAGCCAGTTATCAAACACATGGTCTATGGCGGTTTGGCGTTCGGCAGTGAAACATTAAGCAGCTCATTTTCCATCGCCACAGTGGCGACTGGGACTTTTGATTCCGCATCAAGTAATGCATCACTTAGCGGCACAGCCCAAGTTGCACAATGGATTAAACCGAAACAATCTGTTGTACGTACCTCGGTTCAGCAAAAAGCGGGTAACTCCGTTGAGTTAGACAAAGCGCGCCTTGTGGTCAGTGTGGGTCGAGGTATCGGTAGCCAAGAAAATATTGCCATTGCTAAAGCATTAGCGGATTCCATTGGTGCTGAAATTGCGTGTTCGCGCCCTGTGGCTGAAAACGAAAAATGGATGGAGCATGAACGCTATGTGGGTATTTCCAACCTGATGATCAAACCTGAACTGTATCTGGCAGTCGGTATTTCAGGGCAGATACAACACATGGTTGGCGCCAATGGCGCTCAAACAATTGTTGCCATCAACAAAGACAAAAATGCCCCTATCTTCCAATTTGCAGACTACGGAATTGTTGGGGATCTCTTTAAAATTCTTCCAGCATTGACTCAGCAACTGGCCAAATAAACATCCTAAGTAGTGGGGGAACTCCCTCACTACTGTATTAAGTTTGGAGACACTATGTCCGATGATATTTTTGATGCAATCATAGTAGGAGCTGGTCTGGCTGGCTCAGTTGCTGCACTGGTACTTGCCCGTGAAGGTGCTCAAGTTCTCCTAATTGAAAGAGGAAACTATGCGGGCGGCAAGAACGTAACAGGTGGGCGCATGTATGCTCACAGTTTAGAGCGGATCATCCCTGGGTTTACCAAAGAAGCGCCTATTGAGCGCATGATCACCCACGAAAAGCTCTCTTTTATGACCGAAACCGGTGCAATGACGGTGGATTACCAAAATGGTGACCCACAAAAACCCGAAGAAACCTCATGGTCCATCCTGCGTGGAAAACTGGATCCATGGTTAGCTGAACAAGCTGAAAATGCAGGTGCACAATGCATCACTGGGATCCGCGTTGATAAGCTGGTTGAACGTGATGGCAAAGTCGTTGGTGTCGAAGCTGACGGTGATGTACTCGAAGCCAAAGTGGTGATCCTCGCTGACGGTGTAAATTCCCTTCTAGCAGAACAATTGGGCATGACAAAACGCGTCAGTGCCGAGCATGTCGCTGTCGGCGTCAAAGAGCTGATTGAGCTACCAAAAGACGTTTTACAAAACCGCTTTAACCTTCAAGGTAACGAAGGTGTTGCGTGGCTATTTGCAGGCTCGCCAACCGATGGTTTGATGGGCGGTGGTTTCCTTTACACCAACGAAGATACGATTTCGTTAGGGCTGGTCTGTGGTCTACACCACATCAAAGACGCCAAAAAATCCGTTCCACAAATGCTCGAAGATTTTAAACAGCACCCTGCTGTCGCACCATTAATTGAAGGCGGAAAAATGATTGAATACGCCGCCCATGTGGTGCCTGAAGCTGGTTTAAAAATGCAATCTGAACTGGTTCGAGATGGTGTTCTTGTTGCTGGCGATGCCGCAGGTATGTGCATGAACTTAGGCTTTACAATTCGCGGTATGGACTTAGCCGTCGCTTCAGGTGAAGCCGCAGCTCAAGCCGTACTCAGCGCAATGAAAAAAGAGGACTTTAGCAAGCAAGGCCTAAGCGAATACCTCACTTTGCTGGAACAAGGTCCATTGCGCGATATGAAAGCCTACCAAAGAATGCCTGAATTCTTAGATAACCCGCGCATGTTCACCGCATACCCGGAGATGGCACTTGGTATTGCCAAAAAACTGTTCACCATCTCAGATGAAGCCCCTGTGCCTCTGCGCAAAACCATGCTGCAACATGCGAAAAAAGTCGGCTTTATGAATCTAATTAAAGACGGAATTAAAGGAGTGAGAGCGATATGAGTGCTCCCGTAAATGTTGATGTCAAACTCGGTATTAACAAATTTAATGTCGATGAAGAGATCCCCCATATCGTTATCAAAGAGCAACCTGATATGGCGGTACTCGAAACATTAACCAAAGCCTGCCCAGCAGGTTTGTATAAAAAACAAGATGATGGCTCGGTGCGTTTTGATTATGCCGGCTGTCTTGAATGTGGGACATGCCGCATTCTGGGTCTCGGTAGCGCACTGGAAAAATGGGAATATCCACGCGGTACCTTCGGTATTGAGTTTCGATACGGCTGATATAGCTAGCGCTTACTCTCGAAGCGAAGTTATCCCATAAAGTTATGTTGCTTCGAGAGCTTTTTTTATTTTATTGCGCTAATGCAGGTAACGACTATGCAACCTAAAAGCTTTGATGACATCCAGTTTTCCTCAGTCCACCGCCGCATTATGTTGTGGGGCAGCGGTGGGCCTTTTCTTGACGGTTACGTATTAGTCCTCATTGGCGTTGCCTTAGAGCAACTCACTCCAGTGCTTAATTTAAGTAATGAGTGGATTGGTTTACTCGGTGCGGCCACGTTAGCGGGGCTGTTTATCGGTACCTCTTTATTTGGTTATATCTGCGACCAAGTCGGTCGCCGTAAAATGTTCCTGATTGATATTGTGGCTATTGGGGCAATCTCCGTCGCCACTATGTTTGTTTCAACGCCTTTGCAGCTTCTATTAATGCGCTTTTTAATAGGCATAGTCATCGGGGCTGACTACCCGATAGCCACGTCGATGATCACCGAATTTTCCAATACTAAACAGCGTGCTTTTGCTGTCGGGTTTATTGCCGCGATGTGGTACGTCGGTGCCACTTGCGCCAACCTTGTGGGCTATGCTTTATACGATGTTGAAGATGGCTGGCGCTGGATGCTTGGGAGCGCCGTAATTCCCTGCATCGTGATTTTGATTGGTCGTTTTGATTTACCTGAGTCGCCACTTTGGCTGATCCGCAAAGGTCGGCATCAAGAATGCCAAAAGATGATGACCAAATTATTCGGTCAGCCCGTGGTATTTGAGGCCGAAGAGCAAAAGAAAACCCGCTTTATTGATATTTTTACCAAGCGGCACTTCTCTTTTGTCTTATTCACCGCAGCGATTTGGACTTGCCAAGTGATCCCCATGTTTGCCATTTACACATTTGGCCCGCAAATTGTCGGGGAACTTGGTTGGGATCAAGGGAAAAATGCCGCACTCGGTAATGTCGTCATTAGCCTATTCTTTATGCTCGGCTGCTTACCTGCAATGTACTGGCTCAACAAAATGGGCAGAAGACCTTTACTAATTGGCAGCTTTGCAATTATGACCTGCGCTTTGGCAATCCTTGGCTTATTCTCCAACTTGGGGATCTGCTTGGTAATCATTATGTTCGGTATTTACGCTTTCTTTTCTGGTGGTCCAGGGATATTACAATGGCTGTATCCGAACGAGCTTTTTCCGACCGATATTCGTGCTTCCGCTGTTGGCGTGATTATGTCTATAAGCCGCATCGGAACCATTTTTTCAACATGGGCACTGCCTGTCTTTATTCACGAATATGGCATTAGCCATGTGGTGCTCATGGGGGCTGGCGTTTCGTTAGTCGGCTTAGTGGTTTCCATCCTGTTTGCGCCAGAAACTAAAGGATTAACCTTAGCGCAAACCTCCAAGATGAGCATAATGAAAAGAAAATAGCCTAATACCCGTTTTAAAAATCTTTCGGCTAATCACAACGAAATCTCGGGGATTAAATATCCCCGTGTCCTTGGTTCTATTTCATGCTCTTTAGAGATTAATTCAACTTTATCACTTCTTAAAAATTGAATACCCGTAAGGTCATATCCATAAATATCTTTCAGCGCCCATTCTTTTTTTAAAAAATGGCCGCTTAATAAGGAATCTAGCCGAGCTAAATCAACTTTTATTTTCTCATTAGAATAAGTATTGAGTTTTGTCTGTAATTTATAGCGAAGAAATTCCAACATAATAATGCTTGCATTACATATCGCATATTGGTTTATTGACGCTAAATTCCCACCAATGACATAACATTCCCAGTTATGATGAACATCAACAATCGCATCCACTTCACTATTTTCATATAATGGTATAAAGCCATAAAACATCTGAAGAAGAAAAAGAGTTTCACACTCAGTTAAATAATCATCCGAAGATGAAAAACTAGGTAGCTTATCTCTAATTAACTGAATATAAGCACACGCTTGTTGAAATTGCTCTAGGTTTAAGTTTGTTTCAACACCATAAAACTGTGTTGATTGGCTACACATATGTGTTAACTGATATTTCATAATATAATCATTTGGGATTGATGCTTTTCAATACTCTTGAAAAACAAATAATGTGTTTTCCAAAATATAAATCGCAATTTAAAGTTAATTACACACCGTATCTTTATAAGAGCATCCACTTCAATATCAATTGTTTAAAGCAAAAAAACAACATCAATTATTACATATACAAAAAAGATAGCGCCATATTTTAAAATTCAACAATGAAAATCAAAAATAGATTCACTTTCAATTAATAAAAATTTATTATAGTCCAACATTTTATTAATGATAATATTTTTCAATTAAGAGAACAAGAAATCAATTATATTTATAAATTTATTAAAAATTGATTTTCTTTTTTAGATGGGAATTAAATAGAAACCAATGTTGATAGTTTAAATATAACGATATTTAAACTATCAACTTCAGATAAATGAAATAACGTAGACGAGCAAGAAAAAATCATTTCACCTTTATGGCATAATCACTTTCCATGTCATCATCACCGCACTGCATAAAATCAGCAATAACGTAATATATTGGAAAGTTCGCTCAGATAATTTCACCAGCAAATATTTCGCTAGCGGCATCACTAACAGTGCCCCTACACATAAAATTAATGCCAGTTTTAAATCCGTGTGACCATCTTGCGCATAAGCCAGCGCCGAAGAGCCTGATAACACCGTCGTCACCACAATTGATGTGCCAATGGCTTGCTTAATATTTAAATCCATATAACGCAATAACATGGGTAGAACGACCACTCCGCCGCCAACCCCAGTTGCGCCTAATACAATTCCCGCCAATACCGCCGGGATCGCCATCGCTTTCAATTGGTTTTCTTTCACGGCAACTTTTTTACGCGGATTAGCAAAAAACATCCGTTGAATAAATAAATACAATGAAAAAATAATGGCGGCGGAGACCAACAGATTAATGCCCCACTCCACCTGGTTTTCATAAGCAGGGATACTGCCTAGCCACGTCACAAACAAGCTGGATAAAAACGTACTTGGCAACATAATCGCCAAGACAATCAGCGCTCCTTTTAAGGGAATATTGCCTAGCCGAAAATGCATGTATGACGAAGAGACCTTCATCAACATAGAGAGAAAGTTGGCCGTTGCCACTGCGGCTAAGGCGTTAAGCCCAAAAAAATAAGTCAGTATGGGTAAAACAATCACACCACCGCCCACACCGGTTGTGCTTATAATCAAGCCAATCAGTGCGCCGATGGCTAACTCTGTGACAATCATGGTGGTTTATCCTGCCTGAGTAACGGCTTGTCGACCTTTTTGCAATGCGATGTCTGCATCTTCATTGGCAAGGGTTAAATATTTGAAAAATAGCGTATCGAATATCACCATCTGCAACACTTGAGGTGTGATCACCCCCAGCTGAGAGTGTTGTTCATCATAGTAATATGGCAGCGTTAAATCCGCGAGACGCGCCGCGTCATCTTGCCCAAAGCGCGTTAAAGCAATCGTCGTGCAGCCATTTTCATGCGCCGACTTCAGCATTCGGTTAACTTCTGGCGTATTTCCCCTTGCTGTCACGGCGATGGCGAGATCCCCTTCACCTAAATTTGCCGAATAGCTCAGCTGCACATGCAAGTCAGGGCTAAATAACGCCGATTTATTAACGCGAATCAGTTTATGGAAAATATCATTCGCCACAATCGCTGATGAGCCAATACCAAATAGCACAATGCGCTTCGCTTCAACCAATTTTTGCGCGACGGCATCAACCGCGGCGGGCTCTAGCAGTTCTAAGGATTTTTCAATGGCACTAATAAATAACTGCCCAGATTTAGCGATAATCTGAGCCGTATCATCGTTACGGCTCAGATTGCCATACAAACTTTCCGCTTTGTGTTGCTTCTCATCAGATAAATAATCGACTTTGAATTCAGGATAGCCACGATAGCCCATTTGCCTTGCAAAACGAATGACGGATGCGCTGCTCACACCAGCCTCACGAGCCAATTCAGCGGCATTCATTGCCACAAGGCTATCGCGATATTCCAGCAAAAACTTCGCAATACGCTGCTCTGTGCCTTTGCCTCTCGTCAATAAGCTTTCCAATTTTACTGTCAGTGCTGACATGGCTATACCTTCTTATTATTTTTCTGGATCGTTGAAGCCTATTATCATACTGGCAATGAAACCGACAATCCATGCGCCTGCTACCGCAATCAGAAAATCCAGAATCTGCCCATCACCCACCAGCGGAATTAAGGATAAGCCTGCGGTACCAAATGGAATGATAATCCCCACATGGAAGAACGCCATCAGCGCACCGCCTGCGGCACCACCGATACAGCCAGCAATAAACGGTTTACCCAGCGGTAAGGAAACCCCGAACAGTAATGGCTCACCCACACCGAAGATACCGACGGGTAACGCGCCCACTAAGGTTTTCTTTAAACGCTGGTTTTTGGTTTTCAGGAACACCCAGAAACATGACCCCACTTGCCCCATTCCGCCCATGGCTAAGATTGGGAATAAATAGTTCAAACCAAAAGTTTGTAGAATTTCCGCATGAATTGGGATCAAACCTTGGTGCAGACCAGTCAGTAATAAGAATAGGAAGCTGCCACCTAAGATGCCACCCGTTGCTACTGCCCCGCCACCACTACTCAGTAGCGCCACAGAAACCCCTTGTGCCAGCACTTGGTTCAGATAATGACCCGCCGGTTGGAAGACGACTAACGCCACCATTGCAGAGACTAAAATCGTCACAAATGGCGTCACAATCAGATCTAAACTCTCTTTAATGATGCCCCTAAACCACACTTCAAACTTAGAGGAGAACACCACCACCATCAGCACCGCGAAAATTCCGCCGCTATTCGGTTGGAGTTTTTCACCAAATAAGGTGATATCAGCTAAGCCCGGCATCGCTAAAAGCCCCGCCATCACAGCACCAATCGACGTGGATGCGCCTAATTCTTTCGCGGTATTTACCCCAATCATAATGGATAAATAGGTAAATACTGCGCTACCGATCAGCTTTAATAATTTAAACAGCTCAGGGAACTGATCCACCACACCTGGCGCCACTAAACGCACAATATTAATCAGCCCCATAATTAGACCACAACCAATTAACGCAGGAATGGTTGGGACAAAAATTGCGGCTAATGTATTCAGCATACGGCGGATCGAGAACGATTTTTTCTCTGGCGCTGATGGTGTACTTTCATCACTTGCTACGCCGCTGTTTTGCATTCTTTTATTCATCACAGAGAAGACTTTCGCCGCCGTCCCCATGCCCACAATCACTTGTTGTTGTTCACCATTAAAGACAACCCCCTTCACGCCCTCCACTTGCTTAAGCGCATCTGCATCAAACTTGCTATTATCTTTTAAAACCAGACGGATACGCGTCATACAGTGGGTTAAGGTACCCACGTTTTCAAACCCGCCCGCATATTTTTCTATTTCTCTGGCGAGCACTTCCAGATGTTCTATCTTATTAGCCATAGGATTTCCCCGGTGTCGACTGAGTTATGACTCTGTTTATGTTATGTTTTACGCTATTCACTGTGACTGTTTAGCATCGAATCCAAACTGGTGTTCGGGTTACACTGAACAATCTCTGTCGCTTGTTGTGCAGTAATATTCAATTCATGCATCAAAATGGCGCGGCGCGGGTGATAATCCACTTGCTTCAATAATGCTGCCGCAGTGTCTACATCAATCCCGCACACTTCCCCAACAATACGTTCAGCACGACGCAGTAATTTAATATTACTCGCCATCACATCGACCATTAAATTGGTATGAATTCGCCCTAAGCGTCCCATGACACAGGTGCTTAGCATGCCTAAAATCATTTTTTGTGCAGTGCCACTCTTCATGCGCGTAGAGCCAGAAAGTACTTCCGCCCCCACATCCGGCGCAATGGCATACTGCGCTAAATCACTGAGCAAACCGTGTCCACGGGTGGTTATCCCCACGGTTAATGCCCCGATTTGATTACCATATTCAATCGCCGCTAAGGTAAATGGCGTTCGTCCACTTGCCGCAATACCAATAATCACATCTTTTTCCGTTGCACCGCGTGCCCGTAGTTCTTCTACCGATGCTTCTGTTGAGTCTTCAATATTTTCAACGGCTTTCAGCATGGCTGAATGACCGCCCGCAATAATCGATTGCACCATTTCTGGCGATGTACCAAATGTTGGCGGACACTCTGCGCTGTCTAATACCGCCAGTCGACCACTGGTGCCAGCGCCCACATAAAAGATCCGCCCGCCTTGTTTTAAACGATCCGCAATCACATCCACCACATTGGCGAGCTCTGGCAATACCGACTGTAATGCCGTTGCTACCGTGCTATCAGCCTGATTGATCACCGTTAACATCGATAAGGTATCTAAGCGAGAAAACTGCAATGTGTCCTGATTAAGTTCATTGTTCAAACAATCACTAAGCGTATTTTCGGTTACTGACATGGCACACCTCAACTGAAACTATATTTCATTAAAAAATGCTATTTATGAATTTTAATTTTAATTCTAATCATTACAAGTTATTCACTTGTGATGATTTACGTGACTGGTCTCACAACAACAACATGAAAAAGTGTGAAAGAACCGGTGGCAACTTTATAAAGCGTTTAAGGCTGCCACCGGATGAGGGTTATTTGACGAGCTTACAGCTTCCGAAAGCGGAAGGGATATGGAAGTCTGGCTTCACTGAATCCGGCTTGATCCAGCTGATCCACTTACGCACTTGCTTAGGCTCACCGGCACTAAATTCGCCGCGCAGAATGGCGCACATCAAGGTTTTCTTGTCATTATCTTGCCAAAGATTCAGCTTGGTGAATTCATCCAGATCGATTTTCCCCGTTAACACATAGCCTTCAGGGGTAATTTGTCCCACCGTTTTTAGTGTTTGCCAATTCCAGCTTGGATCCACTTCTCGGTAAAAATTGGCTTTCGCGTCAAATGTACGCCCAGAAGGGTCCATTTCAGCCGTGTAATACGGTTTTAACTCAGGGCTGGTTGCAAAAAATAATTCCACACGGTCTGAATCCAATACCGCCTGATCTTTATCAGCATCTTTGCCTAGCTGGATATCTTTATCGTCAGCAATAAAGCGAAAATAAAGTGCATTATCGCTCCATAATGCACGAAAATCAGTTTTTGGTGGCGTCTCATTTTCCCACGGATACGTGAAGTCAGTGAGCACTTCAGCTTGCTCCCAAACCGCCGATTTTTGAGCATCTTCAAGGGAATTGATCTGCGCAGTATGATGAATGGGGTACTCTTTTGCTGCCACGCTGGCAGTCACTAACAAGGTTGTTGCTGCAAATAGGGTGATTAATTTCATGCCTTGCCTCACTTTATCGGTTTTATAATGTGCGAATAACATCATGGTGTTTTTTATAACGGAATCGTTATGATCATTTAAGAAATTAAATTTCATAACATATAACGAATATAGAATTAAAATTTCACCAAGAGCAAGGCATGTTCAATAAAAACCCTCACATTGTGAAGAGGCTCACTGTTTATAATTTCGTTATTCTGACCTTAAACTTAAGGCTAACTTTTCACGAATCGTATCGATAACCACTCTTATTTTTAGCGGTAGAAAGGACGTAGCGACCCACACGACAGAAATTGGGTAACGAGCACTTTGATAGTCAGATAAAATCTCAACAAGCTGTCCCGAATGTATTTTTTCTTGTGCCAGCCACTGAGGCAAATACGCAATTCCCGCCCCTTTTATTGTCGCCAACATAATTGTTTGCATATCATCCATAATCAATTTACTGGTGGGTAAATAGCGGTGCTCTTGCTGAGCTCGATCATACACTTGCCAAGGCAAAATGTGTCCGCCCTGTGTGTAGGCAATAAGCTGATGCTTTTCTAATTCGCTGAGTGCCGTCGGCGTACCGTTTGCCGTTAAATAATCGGGTGATGCACAAAAAATCATTTTATGGTGACCAATTTCATGTGCAATCAATTGGTTTGAATCAGCAAGTTGCCCCACTCGCACTGCGACATGAACCCCTTCTTGCTGTAAATCCACATTCCGGTCATTCAATAACGTTTCAATTTCCAATTTAGGGTAAAGGTTCATTAACTCAATCAGTAGCGGGATAACATATAAGTTTCCCAATAGCCTAGGCGCGGTAATGCAGACCTTCCCTTCGACATTACGCTTGCCGCTTTCCAAGAAGTTTGACGCTTCTTGCAGAGAGTTCAGCGCATGACTCGCATATTCATACAGCACCATTCCATCATCCGTTAATGCTTGCTGACGGGTGGTTCGCTGAAACAGTGCAACGCCTAGGCTATTTTCTAAACGTGAAATACTTTTACTCACTGCTGAACGAGTTACATGTAGCCGCTCAGATGCCGCGGTAAAATTTCCACTTTCAACCACAGCAATAAAAATAGGTAAACAGTTCAAATCTAACTTGTTCATATTGGTGCTCATTTGGAAACAATATAAGGAAAGAATATCACTCATTGTCAACTTATCAAGCCAGATATACTGACCACATCCTAAATTGATAAGGAACAATTCCATGAAAATTTTAGTTATCAAATCCAGTATTAACGGTGCACAATCGCAAACCAATACCTTAATTCAGCAATATCTGGATGAACGTAAAGCCCAAGGCTATCAAGACTGTGTTATCGAGCGTGATGTGGCAGAAAATCCATTACCCGTTCTTAATCAAGCCCGTTTCGCAGCATTAAGAGGCGCAGAAATTAACAATTCTGATTTAAAAAATACCACAGAGCTTTCTGACCAGCTTATTGCTGAGCTTAAAGAGAGTGATTTACTGCTCCTTGGTGCGCCAATGTACAATCTCAATGTACCAACTGAATTGAAAAATTGGTTTGATTTAGTGGTTCGTGCTAGAGAAACTTTTCGCTATACCGCAACCTACCCACTGGGGTTAGTGGAAAATGTCAAAGCGCTGGTATTTAGTGCTCGAGGCGGTATTCATTACGGGCAAGAGACCGATGCAATTACCCCTTATTTAAACTCTGTATTAGGGTTAATGGGTATTAATGATGTTCAGTTTATCTACGCAGAAGGTTTAGATATGAAACCCGAAGGTTATGAGACTGGACTCGCCAATGCTCAACAACAATTAATGCGTCTCATTCATCATTAAGTATCATAATAAAATAAATCCCCACTCTACATTATTTAATTCGTGGGGATTTTGTTTTCATTAAATTAACTATAAATACTCGCTTACAATTGTTAATTGTCAGCTAATGGACTGTATTAATTAATATTTAAATAGTTTATTTCTTTATAAAAACAGACTTCACCGCAATACAGCACACCATAAAAACCCTCATAATGAGTAACCAAAAGTGCAAAATGAAAGCAAATATTATATATTGTATCATTTTATTTCATTTCGGGATTAGTAAATAGATTTTATTTATTGATCTACGTCATTATCCAAAAAATCTTTTATTTCACTTAAGATTTAACTCATAAAAAGAGTAATTTAATAGCCAATATTCTAGGGTTTTTATTTCATTTGAATGTAACATTATATTTCATCATATTTTGAGTATTTACATCATTATTTAACCTATCTACAATTCGCCTCGTTTTGAAATCATCCAATTAAACAACTCATATTTAACCAACCTAGGTAATTAACTAATTATCAATATAATGAAACTAAATGAAAAAATAGGACGTTTTATTAGAAATGCACGGATAAGCAAAGGATTATCTGAAAAAGAATTAGCATCCTTAATATCAGTCAGTCAGCAACAAATATCAAGATATGAAAGAGGGATATCGACATTAAGCATTGAAAGTATTTTAAGACTTTTAAATGTATTAAATATCCCCTTTGATGAATTTAGTAATAAGGTAATAAAACCAGAACAAAATAGACTTTTCAATTTACTTATTGACGAGTTAGAAACTGACGGTGTAATTCATGTAGGCAATCTCAAAAATACATAAATGTATTTTTCGGAGTGCATGCTTTATTTTGAATGCAAGCACCAAAAAAGAAATAACCCCTTTTAAAATTTTATCTAATGGAAAGTAATATAATGAAATTTAAGTTAATCGCTATCGCATTGCCTATTTCTCTAGCTTTATCTGCAAATGTATTTGCAGAAGGAGAACCTAATGCTCCAGAAGAATTAGCTCCTGTGACTGTCAGTGGTGGCGTTGTTAATTTTGCGGGTACCATTGTGAATACCCCTTGCGTTATTGATAATGATGATGCTTCACAAACTGTTAATTTAGGTCAATACCGCCAAGATGGTTTTGATGGTAAAGATTCTGTATCATCACCCGTTGGCTTTGATATTAAATTAACCGGATGTGCAACTGAAACATTTAAAAATGCCTCTCTGACTTTTGATGGTAATACCATTCTTGACGAAGAAAAAATCCTTGCTCCAGTAGCATCTCAAAGTGGGCAAACAATCGCAACTGGCGTGGGCATCCAAATTTTACAAAACAATAAGTTAGTAACTGTTAATGGCTCAAAGGCAACGGATGCTATTAAGTTGAATGAAGGTGACAGCACATTACGCTTCCAAGCACAGTACATCGCATTAGCAAATGAAGTTACTGCGGGTTCTGCTAACGCATCTGCCAATTTCACGATTACTTATCAGTAATATTTCTGTCTTTGCACCCGTGTCATAGCGGGTGCGCATTATTTTATATCCGGAGTTTTTATGTTTTCGCTACCTAAAGCAAGTCATTATTATCAATGGCTGGTTTCGTTATTCTATTTTGGTTTTTCTTCTCTTTGTTTAGCTGGTGGAATTACACTTGATAGCACCCGAATTATTTACCCACAAGAAAGTAAGCAAATTACCACGGGTATTCGAAATACCTCAGACAAATCAGCTTTTCTAGTTCAAACTTGGATTGAAGATGCTAAAGGAAATAAAATAAGCGATTTTATTTCCACTCCCCCTTTATTTACTAGCGCACCAAGAAATGAAAATACTATTCGATTAGTTTATGTGGGTGAACAATTAGCGAAAGATAAAGAATCTCTATTTTATTTTAATGTAAAGGCTATTCCATCCCTTGATCGGAATGAATTAGCTGATAAGAATGCATTAATCCTTGCGGCTGTAACTCGAGTTAAACTTTTCGTTCGACCAAAAGGATTAAAGATCACACCAAAGGAAGCAGAAAACCTTATCCGATTTAGCAAGATTGATAACCAAAAAATTAAAATATCAAATCCATCACCGTATTACATGACCTTAACGGATCTTCATTCAGGAAATAATGAATTACCATCAACGATGATCGCACCATTTAGTCATATTGAGGTTAATGCACCAGCAGGGTTTGATACCAGTAAATTGACGTTCAGTTCAATCAATGATTTTGGTGGGATCACTTCACCAAAACCAGCCATTTTCAATTAAGAATTAATCTATTTTATTTCAAATGGAAATAAGGTTTTCTATGTTCGTTTCACTAAAAAAATACAAAAAAATCATCAATAACCATTTGAGACCCTCATACTTATTTATCTGCCTTTTTGTAATACCAAGCACTAACGCCCAAGAGGGAGAAAATTACTATTTTCCACCTTCTTTGATCTCTATCGATTCAGAGCATATTGCTGACTTAAGTACTTTCGTAAGCCAAGGTTCACAATTACCAGGAACCTATGACGTTGATGTTTTATTGAATGGCAATCTCAAATACAGAAGAAATATTACCTTTGTCAAAGCACAAGATTGCCAAAAGCAAGATGACCAATTACCTAAATTCGTAGCAGACCAAACAGGGTTAATCCCACTGTTAACGCCGCAGGAACTGGCTGAGCTGGGAGTCAATATTGATAGCCTTCCATTGCTACAATCGGACAACCATCAATGTATTCCTCTGGCGCAATTAATTCCTAATGCGAGCACTGAATTTGATTTTCCGAAAATGAAATTGAATATCAGTATTCCTCAAATAGCATTAAATAATTTAGCCAAAGATGAAATCCCAACAAACCAATGGGATGAAGGAATTAATGCATTATTTACCAGCTATACATTAGGTGTCACTGATAACCAATATCAGCACGATTTCAGTAAAAATATCTATTTGAATCTAAGAAATGGCGTCAATTTAGGGAGCTGGAGATACCGTGATAACCGGACATGGACCAGCTATAAAAGCAAACATAATCAAGAAAATAACTGGCAACATCTCAACAGCTATGTCGAGCGAGGGATCATCCCTTGGCGAAGCCGTTTAGTATTAGGCGACAGTTCAACTAATAATACCGTTTTCGATTCACTGGCTTTTCGAGGCGCACAATTGCGAACGGACGAAAGTATGTACCCTTCTAGTCAACAAGGGTTTTCGCCGATTATCCGCGGCGTAGCAAACAGTAATGCGACCATTGAAATTCGCCAAAATGATTATTTAATTTACCAAGCTAATGTCGCGCCTGGTGAGTTCGCCATTACCGACTTAAACGCCATGAGTTCGAGTGGTGACTTGCAAGTCAGTATTCTTGAAGCTAACGGCGATATTCAATCATTTATCGTGCCCTATTCCTCTGTTCCGCTGTTATTACGAGAAGGTCGAATGAGTTATAGCCTGACCGCCGGTGAGCTTCGCTCGGATAACAGCAATTATGATACGACTCAATTTGGAGAAACGACGCTTATCTGGGGAGCATCGTCATTAACAACGCTGTATGGCGGCGTTCAATATGCTAAAAACTATCTGGCAGGAGCAGTTGGTACCGGCTTTAACTTAGGGACATGGGGGGCATTTTCAGCAGATATCACCCATGCCAATAGCCAATTAACCGATGGGAGTCGCTATCAAGGACAGTCACTGCGTTTTCTATACGCACGAGCCTTCCCTGAAACCGGCACTAACCTTCAACTCACTGGGTATCGCTACTCAACCCGAGGCTACTATACCCTGCAAGAAACATCGTTAAACCGGATGTCTGGCTGGCTATCACAAAATGAAACCCTTGATACCAATGGGGAACTGAAAACCAACCATACCGACTATTTTAATCTTTACGATAATAAGCGTGAAAGAATACAGACCAATATCTCACAAAAGATAACAGGGGTTGGTTCTATTTATTTAACCGGTGTCCGCCAGAGTTTTTGGGAGCGAAATGGCAGTTCGGTGTCCATACAATCAGGGTTGAGTAGCCAGATTGGCGATATTAATTACACGCTCTCATATGGATTAAATAAAAATGTTGATCAATACGATGTAAAAACAACGGATAGGAATATTTTCTTAACGGTATCCATCCCGTTACAGAAATGGTTACCTCAAGGAGCGCCGTCAATGTATGCCTCTTATAGTGTTAACCACGATAACCAAGGAGAGTTAGTCCAGCAGACCAGCTTAAGCGGAAATTTACTGGCTCAACAAAACCTGAATTGGAACGTTGCTCAAGGGTATTCATCGAGTAATGGGAATGACGGGAATATCAACTTAGCCTACCAAGGCGGCTATGGAAATACTCAAGCCGGTTATAGCTACGGTCAAGATTACCGTAAAGTTTCAACGGGTATTTCTGGTGCAGTGACCCTGCACTCTGACGGCATCATTTTTAGTCAACCCCTTGGTGAGACCAACATTCTGATTTCGGCACCGGGAGCGAGCGATATTCCCGTCGAACATACCAGTGGTGTGAAAACAGATTGGCTCGGTTACACCATCAAGCCTTACGCAACGCCATATCGTTTAAATCGTGTTGCCCTAGATAGCAGCGAATTAGATGAACAAACAGAAATTGAAAACAGCGTTCTTACGACGGTGCCGACTCGTGGCGCTATCGTCAAAGCAAACTTTGTGACTCGCCAAGGTGCTCGCGCACTGGTTCACATCGTAAAAAATGGCAAAAACTTGCCTTTCGGCACCTTGGTCTCGATTGGGCACCAAACGGCAATTGTGAATGATGATGGACAGGTTTATTTATCTGGGCTCGAATCCTCTGGCGAATTAACAGCCAAATGGGGATATGACGATGAAAATCAGTGCCAAGCCATATATTCGTTACCTGAAAATGCAGATCTGCAATCATTAATTCGATTCGATGTTAATTGCCAATAATCATTGGTCAATAACAAAACTATTTTAATTCTTTATTTAAATAACAGGCTTAATATGAATTTAATTATCAATAAACTCGTGAAATTAATTTTGGTCATCACCTGTGTTAGTGGTGCAAATATCAACTTAGCCAGCGCGGAAAGTGCAAGTGCGTTAGTTAAAATAAAAGCGACTGTTTTGGCAGGCTGCTCACTTGATGCACCCGATACCGTTTCTTTAGATAAAATTCCGAGTTCTGCATTCAATGGTAAAACAACCGGAGATGACCTAGATACTTATTCTAAAATATTTACTTTGACCGCCACCTGTTCAGGCACTAACAAATATAAATACACCTTCAAAGCAAATGAAGCAGATGGTTCCTGTATTAAAACAGATGCTGACTTTATGCGCTATTGCTTAAAATTCAATGACGATTACCTTGATTTATCGTCTACCACAGCCACCTTGGAAAGAGATAGCTCCAAAGATGGGGGTAAGACTGAAATCACTGTCGTTCCGCAGGTGTCCTCTACTTCAAGTACCCCTGTTGGTGACGTTAATGGACAGATTACTGTCACTATCGAGCCGATGTAAATTGCGAATTAACCAGTAAGGTCAACAACATTGCGCCAGTTATTTATTTTTATTGTTTCATTGTTTCCGCTGTCTGTTTATGCGGAAACAACATTTATTCTAAAAGAAATTAAAGATGTATATATTGAAGAAATTACGTCCGCAAATAGAAGTACATTGTTTAGATTTGAGGTAGATTACAGCAATCCCGACGGCACATCAGGTCCATTACGATCTGCATGCTGGCCAAGCTTAGAGGAAATGAAAACCGCTTTCTATAGTCATGGATTAGGGGTCTATGCAGAAACCTTTAATGATGGAAAAATTAGACTCAATGGGAGTGGTACAGTACTCAATTATTTTGGGGGGGATAATTCAATTAATGGACTTACATATGTCACGAGCCTGTCAGGATTTAATGATGAAACTTGGGTTTTATACTGTAGCATAGTGACAAATAATTATAGCGGAGGACAGATACTGTTTAGACCGACAACTCTCACCTATACGATTGTTAATTTACATGCATCAAGTATGGCGTATCCTCATATCAGCGCACCGGCTGTCATTGATTTAAAAACTTGTTCACCCGGTGACAACCTGAAGGCTGCTATTCCGTTAACTGTGGGTTTTGTGGGATATATGGGACAAAGTAAAAAAATGGATTTAACCGTAAGATCTCATGATTTACCTGATGATTTTGATATTGTTCTTGATAACCAAAGTATTCTCAATAAACCGCCCCAAGTCATTCAAATGCCAGCAGGGCAAAAAGAGAAACAGATTGAAACTCACTTACAAGGAAAATGCCCAAGTCAAGCAGGAGAATATATTTGGAATGCAGAATATATTACGACTATTCAGTAAGCTTGATTTCGCATTTTATTAGTCACTCTTTAATATAAAAAAATCCGCCTAATGGCGGATTTACAATCAAGATGAATGTAGAAAAGAATAAATAAAGAAAAGTTCTTAATAAGATTAAATTCTAACTTGTTTTATCAAAATAACTTTCAATATCCTTGTGAGTATCACTTAACTTCACATTTGGGATTTCACCATGATAATCATTATTCAGCAGGAACCTTAACTCACTAAAAAAGTCTCCAAAATCAAAATCTAAAATAAAAAGAATACTTAATAATGTATCAACAGAAATGCGGCATTTCCCACATTCATATCGTGAATAGTGCTGCTGTGAAATACCTAACTGACTAGCCACCTTAGAGCCCGAGAAACCTTTCTTTTTACGAATTCGTTTCAGCTCTTTGCCGATTATTACGGAGTAAACATGATTTTCGGGTTTACTATCTTCATCTACGCTCTTCATATTTTATATATCTCCCTGTACTGGAACGATTAATTAAAAATTTAATTCTCGGTCCTACCGATAGATAAAGTTATCCATTATGAGTGA
Source organism: Providencia sp. PROV188 (assembly GCF_027595165.1). Classification (NCBI taxonomy): domain Bacteria; kingdom Pseudomonadati; phylum Pseudomonadota; class Gammaproteobacteria; order Enterobacterales; family Morganellaceae; genus Providencia; species Providencia sp. PROV188. The sequence continues at coordinate 884,566 of NZ_CP097291.1, read as the reverse complement.
CTTTTATAGTGTCATTATTTTGAGTTTTAAAACCGTAACGGCTTAACGGTGAAATCACTAACTCCTGTACTGTGTTTTTCACATTAATAGTTTTGCTTTCATTCGGTCTTAAATAAAATTGATCAATGGTATAAGCGTCATTGCTCGGTAATGTCGTGACTGAAGGTGATAAACGAACAACTTGATCCCCTGTATTCGTCAACGTCAGTTGATTATTTTTTTGATTAACAGCGATATTTTTCCAAGGTGTTTGGCTTAATACCCCATTAGCTGGCGTAATCAGCATGGCCACATCTTGGCGAATAGGCATTTTTGCAGAGTTTTGCTTAACGGCACCGACACCTTGGAAAGAAACACGCAAAATCTGTTCTTGTTTTAAATCTAACCCTTTCTTTAAAACAAAATTTATTTGCTGGCTTTCATTTGGTTCAATTCTAACAATAGGCGGAGATACCATAATATCTTTAGCCATAGGCTGAGAACCTTCTAAATCAGAGACTTTTGTTGATAATAAGATAGGCTCTTTCGATGTGTTTTTTACACTAAATACTTTGCGCTCTTCACCAGCATCTAAAATAACAGTCATTGTTTCTAATTGGAAACTCGCTTTTGCAGGTACGCTCATTAAGCCTATTAAACTTAAAAATGCGATATAAATTAACTTTTTCATTGAAACCTCAAACTTGTATTCAAATAATATTAAGATTATTGGCAGATAGCATCTGCCTCTTCATAAAGTGATTCAGCGGAAAAAAATTCCGGTACGTTATATTTAATAATGCAATCATCAGAGTTAGGTGAGCGCAAAATAATGTCATCGCCAATTTGCTCATTACTAAGTAATAAATTACCTTCCCCCATAATGACACCCATATAATCACCTTTTTTATTGAGCACACTGGCACCAAATGGAACGTCATTGCCATTGGCCATTTTGATGCTCAACAATAATTGCCGCATTGTGGTTGCCTGAATGCGTTTCGTCATGACAGTCCCTCTCGCCGCAGCAACATCAAACGACGTTGTATCCAAGCGCACATTCAGAGGCAGTTTCTCCGTATTTAGCTGCACGGTAGACTTTTGGTTCTTTGGTAACGATGAAATCGCTGCCGTTCCAAAATGATTCGTTATCGTGGTGCCACTGCCCATCGTGTTGACTCTAACCCCTGGCGCATCCGGTACATACACGATGCCAAAGGTGTCTCCTAAAGGTACGGATGACGTTGCAAATAACCCATCGGAATACGCCATGCCGCCTGATGCAGAGACAGTGACTGAGTGCGTATTATTCTGGGACATCGAACCGCTCAGCGAAATATTGCTATACGCATTGGCATTATTAATACTGCCATTCACGACACTCGTGCCATCATTACGACCAGCCCCAACGGAATACCTTAAATTATCGCTGACTTGCTGATTGTAATTTGCCATTACCATGGTTTTATCTTGGTAATATTGGCTCTGCATACTCATGCTTTTTTTCTTACCTAACGGCATCGATGCATTAATAAAAATTCGGCTATCTCGATCATCACCCGTTTGGTAATTCACATTCAACGATATATCTGCAACTTTTCGGCTATAGCCCGCTGAATAAAAAACGGTATCAGATTTATCGCCATAAAAATGATTATGGTTTACGTTAGCGCTAAAGCGCCCCCATGTAACATCACCCCAACTTGCAAATAACGAAGAGGTAGTTTGTAATTCTCCACTAAACCATCTATTCGTATTTTCTTGCTCATCCTGAGCGGGTTGCTTTTTTAATAATGAACTATCCAAGGTTGGAAATTTATTCGTACGATATAAAACAGATGCCCCGAATGTCATTTTCTCAAATGCAATATTGCTATTGAAATCGATCTGCTCCCCGCGCTTTTCATTATTTCTCGCACTTTGAACGCCAATCCCCGTAGAAATCGGTGTTGAAAAATCAAAATAAGAGTTAAGTCGTCCACTCACCGCTTGAAATTGATTTGAATAAAGTACGCCTGCCCCATAATTTGACATGCCATATTGCTGGCTGATTTCTGCACTACCAATAATGGGTTTATCCGTTTGCAAATCACTTTGGCTACGATAACGCCCCACTGAAAATTGATAGCTCATGGGTGAAACCGCAGTTTGCTGGTTGGCCGTCACCACCTGAAACTGCTGTTTTTCACCATTATCTTGGAAAACCGTGACATCCAAAGGCGAACCAATCACCACATTATTAATGCGATTTAACTCAAAAGGTCCTGCTGGTACCATCGTTCGATATAGCAGCCGCCCATTTTGCTGAACTTCAACAGTTGATGGTGTACTTGCAAAACCAGTCACCGGAACAACTAAAATATTCGAGCCTTGCAAAGAGCTATCTGAGTAAAGTTGCACACCATCAAGCGGTGTTCCCCCAAAAAAGGCACCTTGCGTATTAAGCTGCCCAATATCTAATAAAGACTGCAAGGGTTCGATGCTTTTTGACAGTACAGTTTCATTAAATTGATATTGTGATTTTGAATCTCCAGCGGAGAGGCTACTGTTATTTCGTAAAACCCAATTATTCCAGTTAATACCCGTTTCAAACTCTCCTTGATAGAAACGCTGACTGTAATTACCGTTAATATGCATCCCATATAACTGATAGTTACTGACAACACCAAAACCACCGTACGTTAACTCATTGCCTTGTAGTTTTGGGTCTAAATTCTCTTCGGCAACCACCATATCAATTTGGTAGGAGCTAGGATGTAATGCAATTTTTGCCTCAGGATAAATTTGTTCGAATGTATTACATCCGTCAGTTAAGTTAACTTTTTTTAATCTTAACTTACTCATTAACCCGTCAGTCAGGCAAAGCTCACCGTTTTCATTGATTTCAATATTCGCAGTATATTCATTACTGCCATTTAATTTTATGGTGACATCATGATTTCCGGGTAAAAACTGATTACCCTTCATAAAGAATTCAGCGACCTCTGCCCCATACCCTAGTGATTTTAAAGAGTCGATATCAAAATTAATTGACGATCCTGTGTTACTCTTTATTGATTCAGATGCATCGGAATTATTTACATGCAGTACGACAAAAATTAAAAATAGATGGCAATAAGAAAATTTATTTTTCTTATTCATTATTATTTTTATTTCCAATATAAACTACTAAGAATTAAAACTATATTCCAAATGAAAATATAATATCTGCACTGCCATCTAATTCCACAGCCTCAATAATTGGACCATTGGTTTCTTTAAGGCTGTTTAATATAGGCTTAACGGCTATATTAACGGTGAAATTTTTCCCACTGGATAATACGTTTTCATTTGTAAACCATGCATATTTTTTCCCTTTTAATACCGCTCCTTGAATGCGTTGAAATGGACCTGCACCTTCCACCACACCGATTCCAACCGATTGACCATCCACTTTTGGTTGGTTAAGTATCAGCTGGTAATTCCCTAATCGTCCCTGGTTATTCACCTTCCCTAACCCAAAGTAATCTTCATTTCCCAATTGTGATGAATCACTTCGGTTATCCGAGAACTGAACAAGCAATTGAGTTGGTGTATTACACGACACTTGCCATGTTTTGGTAATCTCGGGTATTTCCGTTGCGTTAATCGCATTAAACTGGCGAGCATGCAATTGATTAAATTGATATTGCCCGCCATCAGGGATGGCGATTTCACACGTAGGGGGTGACTCAACCTGTTCAATAATATTTCTATTTTGAAAAGTATGCGAATAAACTGCTTCACTAAAAAACAGACTACAATATGCAAATAGTAATGTAGCTTTAGTTACTGGAGTGACAAATAAACGCATATATTCCCCAAGAAATACATCTCATTAGAATTTAATTAAATACCAAAGTTAAAAGCCAGCACAGCCTCTGCTTGATAATCGACATTAGACGTCAAATCGATACCCGCTGCTGTTAATTGGTTAATAGAGTTAATATAAACACCGCTGGTTTCAAAATCTGCAGAAAATACTTTTCCTGCTGTTAATTTATTAGCGAATATTGTTGAACTCTTTGTACCAAAACCATTAAGTATTTTTTTGGTCATGACAGTGTTATTTGCTGTAACGCCATCACTTGCAACAAAAGCAGTTTTAGAATCAATGGTGACATTGGAAACAGCAAACATCACTGCACCGACTGATTTATCTGCATTATCCGAATGCACTATGAAAAAATAGTTATCCGCAGATGACGTTGGCCATGGCGTACTTTGATACGTATCCGTTGCACGATAGGTTAAATATGTCTCCGCATCACAAGTCACAGTGACATTCTTTTTAACCGGTGATTGTAATACCGTATAGGATGTTTGACTCAAATATCTTGGCGATGTTTTTGCTAATTCAAAAATAACATCTGACTGTTCATTTCCATTAATTAAACAGGTTGGCATTGCAACTTTGCCGGATACTTTTATATTTGCAGTTGTATTGGCAAATACAGCTGGAGATATTAACACTGTCGATAATATTAATGGTGTTATTTTTTTAATCATAGTTCCGTTCCATAATGAATAGATATAAATTTATATCTATTCATTTCAATCAAAAAATTAGAGAGAGAAAGCAAAGGCTAATGTAGCATGACCATCTAATTCAGCATCACCCGAACTTGTTTTCAATTCGGAACTCAGAGTTGGTTTTACATCAAAGTCTGCTGCAAAAATTTGCCCTGCTTTTAATGTGCTTGCAGCTGTTGCCCACGCCATTTTTTTCGTTTTATCAATATACATTGTTGTGGCATATGTTGCTCCATTCGAAATACCGACAGTTTGAGCAGCACTTGAAGAATCCGCTTTAACTGTTGCATTCTTCATATTGATTGTATAGAAACCAACTTTTTTATCGGTATCAAACAGACCTAAACCAAAGTTATATACACCCGCAGTTAATACAGAACTCGCACGGTTATCAGTAGAGGAGAAAGTTAAATAAGTTGCTGCATCACAAATCACTTCAATGCTATTTGTTTTTGCATCAAGTCCTAAATTACCAGAAACAGGGAACATTCCAGGTGACACATCAAATACATATTCTAAGTCAACTTCATTCTGCCCTTTAATAGTACAAGTTGGTGGCGTAATTGAACCTGATACTTTTAAATTAGCCACGGGTGCCGCTGCTAATGTCGCGCTTGAAACAGAAATTAAAGATAATGCAATTACGGTTCTCTTAAACATGAAATAAATCCTATAAAATAAAAATAATATTTAAACGAATAAAACCCCTCCTATTGGAATTTTAAAATTAAAATTCAAACAAGAATGTTTTAGATATTTAGTTGGTTTTATTTATTTTCAATATCGATTTAATGCTAACAAACTCCATCAGCCTAATTAACTCGATGGAGCCATTATAAGCATATATTTTTAAGATTTGAATTAGGCTAAATAAAGCAAGTTATTTAATTTTGCCTTATTACAAAGTATTTCAGTATGTTTCATCATAGAAAACAAGCAAGTAAACTCAATTACTCGTTTTAAGATTATCTGTTGAATATATTTAAACCTAGAATCATCATAAAAAGAATGCAAATACAGTTTTTTATATCAAATATACTTTTTATTTGTTCCTAACAGCGAAGAATTACAATTTAACACATATACAGAGTAAAAACAAAAGGTCGATAATTGACAAAAAAATATAGAGATAAATTTATTTAGTTAAAAATCAATGCCATATAGATAGACAGCCAAATAAACCATTCACACTTATACACAGTAAACCAAAGAAACTATACAAACTTGTGAAGTTATACCAAAACCATCGCCAGGTTGTTACAACAATAAAGAGTAATAATGGTACTTTTATCTAACCACCTCTTCCGATCGTCATATTTAGAGAGTCTTTATATGACTACTTCTACTTACTTCTTGTGTTTTATACTAGTAGCTGATTTTTATTTGGTGGATTATGAAGTCATTATCTTACAGTTTAATAATTTATTTTTTGACTTACGCTATAAAACAGTCATATATAATGTAAACAATAGTAAAAAATGCCTTTTATTTTTTCCGTTTCTTTCTCGCTGTCACACTCTTTTTATCTTCTCGGCTTGATGACCAAATCTCAATGTAATCCATGTTCATTAGGAAAAAGACAATACAGCTTCCTAGAACCGCCATCCAAACTAACATCGCTTTTGGAATATTATCGAAGCGGAAAATTAATAACAGCGGAATAAGCACCATCATGCTGATAAACATTGAGCTAATCATGCCCAATACTACGGGTGCGATAAATTTCTTCATCCCGATCATTCTCATCACTAGCGTGAAAACAATACAGGCAGGGATCATTCCAAACGTAGCAAACATCACGATCAACCCCGGCTCCCCTTTATTCACCAACCAATCGGTGAAACCAAACCATGAAAAAGGAATTGTGATCATGATGCAGACTCCTGTTGAACATACAGCAAGGGAATATCTTTAAAACGGAATAAGAGTGTAAAAATGAGATTCGGGAAAAGACGAATGTTGGTGTTGTATAACGTGACTGTTTGATTAAAAAATTCTCGGCGATCCGCAATTTGGTCTTCTAACCCTTTTGCTGACGTTTGTAATGCTAATAACGCCTGCTGGCTAATCAGCTTGGGGTATTTTTCTGCCAGTAAAAAAATCGGCTTTAAATGTGAGCGAAATTGGTTTGCGGAATCCACTTTAACGTCGAGCTGTTCCGTGGATAAATAGTGCTGACGACTTTGCAGTAATTCGCTAATTAAACGCTTTTCATGAGTCATTGCCCCTTCCGCTACGATTGTTAATTGTGGCATTAAATCTGCCTGTTTTTTTAGGAGCACATCAATATTGGCAAATGCTTTGTCGCAATTATTTTTCAAGAAAATAATATTGTTGTAGATCCCCACAATATAGCGAACCAAAATGGTGCCTATCACCGCGACAAAAATCCAAAAGATAATCTGATTCATATCATTCACTGTCAGATAACGAAATTTGGTTAAAATGAAGCGTTAAGTATCCATCTTGATAACTCACTGGCGTCATTAATATTAGCGCAATCAGAATAGCTGCAATCATTGCTGTCACTCCAATATTCCGACGCATTGGCGCGGATTTATTCCAGCGAGTCACATAATCTGATGGCGAAACACCTAATAACATGTGTGGCGCTTTACGGGTGATCACCACTTTGCCATTCTCACTGTCCGCTGACCCAATCAATAAATAGCTCTTCCCACTTTCAAGTAAATACTCTTTATAACGACGATTGCCACTCTCATAATCCATATGGGGGGATAATCCGGTATGGACAAAATAATCTGGGTCACAAATCACATTCACAGAGCCAGTATCATCCGTCATGGTGAAATTATGTAGCTGAACACTGCTGTCTCTGAGGGTATAACTTTTTTTACCTTCTTTATCCGTAGAGATAGAGTACTCGTAATAAAAAGCACCATAACAGCTACGATTACCTAACTTACTTTTGACTTCCTTTCCTGAGGTTATTTTCCCTTCTACTTCTACGAGCCCCATCGCAATTGAGCGAATTTTTGAAGTTGCGAGGTTCTTTTGAAACTTTAGAAAGCGTTTTTCGGGGGTATTTTGAATAAAACTGAAAACAAACAATAAGACGAAAGCCACAAAAAAGAGGCGAATATCGATAAAAAAGCCCATGGTTAAACACCCAGCCAATGCAGTGCCAACAAGGGTTTTTAATAATGCAATAAATTTGGAGGAGCCTTCCTTTTGCAAACGTTGATAGCGATCATACGCACTTTCCGTTATTCCAACGACAATACGACTAGCCGCAAAAGCCATCCCTACTGCCACAGCATAGAAAAAGTAACGTTCATATTCGCCAGGTCTCGGCGAGATAGTTTCCCATGCCCCAAATAGCACCGCAGTAAAAAGAATAATGCCCCAATTTAATCTACGCTTTTTGGAATATTTTCTGTCTAAATAAAAAAGAATGCCACCTAATGCGGCACCTAAAAAATAGTAGATATTCACAGATGATACCTTTAACGGTGATTATGATTTGAATTGAATACCATCATATTTTTTCTCAGCTTCAGTGATTTCCAATAAAGGCAACGCAGTAAAACCAAAAATATTGGCAAAAATACTGTCTGGGAACATTTGGATCGCCGTATTGTATTCCGTTGTTGCATCATTGAAGCCTTCGCGGCGCTGAGCAATTTTATCTTCCACTTCGCTTAGTGCGATTTGTAATTGGGTAAATTGCTCACCCGATATTAGCGTTGGGTAGTTTTCAGCAACCGCGACGAGGCTTTTTAACGCTTTATCCATTTCATTTGATGCAGCAATTTTTTCATTCACATTTTTAGCACTGAAATAATTTTGGCGAGCATCACTCAATGAAGTAAATAGCGCTTTTTCATGCTCCATGGCTTTTTCAACTATCGTGACTAGCTGGGGAATTTGGTCAGCACGCTGTTTTAAAATCACATCAATATTGGCAAATTGATTGCTAACTTGGTTCCGGGTACTCACCAAGCGGTTATAAATAGAAATACCCCATCCCGCTAAAATAAGCAGTAAAACCAGAAGAACAATCATTGTCGTTGCCATTTTTATGCCTTTTAATTAAAAAAATCATTAATGCTAAGATATTTAATTTAAGTTATCGATATAACACTTTTTATTCAATCGGAAAAATAGCAAAGAAAAGGATTAATAGAGATTTATACGCTACACCAAATCGATCATGATCACATTAATGACGCAAACAAATTCAAATTTTACCTTAAAGTGTTAGCTGAAATGTTTTTTCAAAGATTCTTCACTTCTGAAAATAACGAAACTAATTATACTCTTTCGAAAATCATCGCATCCACTATAGTTTGCATTTTGTCTGGCAAACAAACCTCATAAACAAAAGAGTTCTTAAATAAAAAATAGGATTTGAATCACAATTATCACTTTTTTATTTAGCATCTCTCAAAAATGACGACGTCGTCATATTAAAAACTAAACAATTTATTTATAACAATAGAGCATCACTTTTCTCACACCATTATTATTTTTAGCCGTCAAGCATTACAAAGAGAACGGTTTACTTACAAAAACGACGTTTAATGTTGACGTCAACATTATAGCCAACATCCAGAATGAGGTTATTAGAATATGAGTACCCTACCTGAAAAAATGAAAGCTGTTGTATGTCATGGCCCCCATGATTACCGCTTTGAAGCGATAAAAAGACCAACACCAGGATTTCGTGAAGTGGTCATCAAAGTAGATGGATGCGGTATCTGTGCAGGTGACTGTAAAGCGAATGATGGCGCTCAAATGTTCTGGGGTGAAAACCCATGGATCAAAGCCCCTGTCGTACCAGGACACGAATTTTACGGACGCGTCGCTGAGCTGGGCGAAGGTTCTGGTGAAAAATATGGTCTGAAAGTAGGCGATCGTATTTTAGCGGAACAAATCGTGCCTTGCTGGGAGTGTCGTTTCTGTAAGTCAGGCAAATATTGGATGTGCGAAACCCATGATATTTACGGCTTCCAAAAAGAAGTTGCCGATGGTGGGATGGCGGAATATATGCGTTTTTCTGAGCGTGCCATTATTCACAAAATTCCAGATGAGCTTTCAGAAAAAGATGCGGCGTTAATCGAGCCAATGGCCTGCGCTATCCATACCGTTCGTCGTGGTGATATCGATTTAAATGACGTTGTCGTTATCGCAGGTGCAGGTCCACTGGGTCTGTGCATGATCCAAGTCGCGAAACTCAAAACCCCGAAAAAATTAGTCGTTATCGATGCTATCGATGAACGCCTTGAATTAGCGAAGAAATTTGGTGCTGACGTGGTGATCAACCCACTGAAAGAAGATGCCATCAAACTGGTTAAAGAGATGACCGAAGGTTACGGTTGCGATGTGTACATCGAAGCGACTGGTGCTCCAATCGGCGTGACTCAAGGGTTAGAAATGATCCGTAAACTGGGTCGCTTCGTCGAGTTCAGCGTTTTCGGTAAAGAAACCACCGTAGACTGGTCAATTATCGGTGACCGTAAAGAGTTAGATATCCGAGGTGCTCACTTAGGCCCATACAGCTACGAGGTCGCCATTGACCTATTTAGCCGCGGGTTAGTATGTGCTGACGATATCGTTACCCACTTCTACTCAATCGATGATTGGGAAGAGGCATTTGTTATGGCGAAATCGGCAGACTCTATCAAAGTCGTTATCAAGCCATAATGCTGTTGTAGTGCAATATAGTGAAATGCAATATCAGCATAATTAAAGTAAGTCATTAATAATCATAAATATTAGCAGTACCCTATAACACTAAAGACTCTTTAGGAGAACATCTTATGTTGAGTAAATTTAAAAAGTTAGCTGTTGCAGCAAGCGTTTTAACACTGGGCATGGCTTTTAACGCGACAGCAAAACCTGTTTCTGTCGGAATGTCGTTTCAAGAACTGAATAACGAATATTTCGTGACCATGAAAGAGGCTTTAGAAAGCGCAACAGGTGAAATGGGCGCTCAACTTTATATCGCTGATGCGGCACACGATGTCTCAAAACAAACCAGCGATATCGAAGATATGCTTCAGAAAAAAATCGATATTCTGCTGATTAACCCAGCAGATAGCGTGGGTGCAGAAACAGCTGTATTAGCTGCGAAAAAAGCGGGTGTCGTGGTGATTGCAATCGATGCACAAGCTAACGGTCCAATCGACTCATTCGTGGGTTCTAAAAACTACGAAGCAGGTCTAATGGCGGGTAAACGTTTAGGTGAATCATTAGGTGGTAAAGGCGAAGTGGCTATCCTTGATGGTATCCCTGTCGTGCCAATCCTTGAGCGTGTTCGTGGTTTTGAAGCCGCCATGAAAGAGTATCCAAACATCAAGATTGTGACCAAATTAAACGGTAAACAAGAGCGTGATACTGCGATGAACGTCACTGAAAACATGCTGCAAGCTAACCCTGGCTTGAATGGTATCTTTAGTGTGAACGATGTGGGTTCTTTAGGCGCATTAGCGGCAATCGAATCTGCAGGTCGTGATGTGAAACTGGTGAGTGTTGATGGTTCTCCTGAAGCCGTCGCTGAAATTGCCAAAGGTAATTCACCGTTTATCGCTACTTCCGCACAATTCCCACGTGACCAAGTACGTATTGGTTTAGCCATGGGCTTAGCAAAACACTGGGGAGCTAACGTACCTAAAGAAGTTCCTCTGGATGTTAAGTTAATCGATAAAACCAATGCTAAAGATTTCCATTGGTAATCAGCAATTAACAAAGTAAATAAATAAGTCGAACTCGGTATTGCGCCTACGGATTATTCCCCGGCGCAATACTCTTAATAAAAATGAATGACACTCTGTTTATTGGAAAGCATTTCACTTTCCAACTCGCTTTGTTACCCATTTTTAAGCGGTAAAGAAAATAAGGGAAGCAACATGATGCAATTGTTAGCATTAAAAGATGTCAGTAAAACTTTCCCTGGGGTTAAGGCGCTAGATAATATTAATCTCTCTTTAGAAAAAGGAGAGGTACACGCACTGCTGGGTGAAAATGGTGCGGGTAAATCAACGCTAATGAAAGTGCTGTGTGGAATTCATAAACCAGATAGCGGGAAAATACTTATCGAAGGCGAAGAGTACACCTTCCATAATTATCGTGATGCCATTAAAGCGGGCGTCGGTATTATTTTCCAAGAGTTTTCGTTAATCCCTTATTTAAATGCTTTTGAAAATATCTTTTTAAACCGGGAAATTAAAAATAAATTTGGCTTATTAGATAGAAAGCTGATGCGTGAAAAAGCGCAGATAATCCTATCTGAGTTGGGCGTTAATATTGATATTGATGAACCCATTAGCCATTTAAGTATTGCTGAACAACAATTTGTGGAAATTGCCAAAGCGCTTTCTCTGGATGCCAAAATATTGGTACTAGATGAGCCAACGGCAACATTAACCCCCAAAGAAGCCAATCACCTATTTGATGTGATGCGTGACCTGAAAGCAAAAGGCGTCGGCATGTTCTTTATCTCTCACCACTTGGAAGAGATTTATGAAATTTGCGACACCATTAGCGTATTGCGAGATGGTCAATATATTGGATCCCGTAAGGTGGATGATACCGACCTTGATGTGATCATCGAAATGATGGTGGGTCGTGAAGTCGAAAATATCTACCCGCCAAAACGTCATTTTGATGGACAAGAGGTCATTCTAGACGCTCAAATTCAGCGGTTTGCTTCTAGCCCAACCAATCGCATTCAATTGAAAAAAGGCGAGATCCTCGGTCTTGCAGGCTTAGTCGGCTCTGGCCGCACTGAAAATATTCTCGCCATGATGGGCGCGGATAAAGCCTACAAGAAAAAAGTGGTTCTAGAGGGGCAAGAAGTCAAAATGAAATCTGCGGCACAAGCGCTCCAGTTAGGCATTGGACTTTTACCTGAAAGCCGTAAAACCCAAGGTTTGGTTTTGCCATTCTCAGTTAAAGAAAATATTTGGCTAAATAACCACGCTCAAAAACTGTTCTTAATTCAAAATAAAAAAGAACATTTGTTATCTCTTGATTTAATTTCGCAAGTCAAAGTTAAAACACCAGAAGCAGATACAGCGGTTTCAACGCTTAGCGGTGGAAACCAACAAAAAGTGGTGATTGCACGTTGGCTAAATAAACAAGCCAAAATTCTTATTTTCGATGAGCCTACACGGGGTATCGACGTCGGAGCAAAATCAGAAATCTATCAATTAATGCGTTCACTTACCGAAAAAGGGATCTCAATTATTATGATTTCCTCAGAGCTGCCTGAAGTTATTGGCGTGAGCGATCGAGTTTTGGTGTTTCGAGATGGTGAAGTTGCTGCTGAATTAAGTGGGGACGAGATTAACTCAACCCAGATTATGTTACATGCGGCCGGCAATATTATATAGGATCATGACTATGTCTAACCAAAGTACAATTCCACTGGCGAAGAATAAATTTAATTTTGCCAAATTAACCAAGATACCGGCATTTTTACCTCTCGTTGGGTTAATTATTTTATTTGCTTGTATGTCCATTTTTAATGAGCATTTTTTAACGGTAAATAACTTATCTACTATTGCCCGCCAAGTTTCTATTAATGCAATCATTGCTATCGGGATGACATTTGCCATCTTAACCGGAGGGATCGACCTTTCCGTTGGGGCGGTGATGGCGCTATCCGGTACATTGATGGCTGGATTAATGAAATATTATGGTATGGATCCTTCCATTGCCATTGCTCTGGGTCTGTTATCTGGTATCGCGTTTGGATTTATTAATGGGATTTTAACTGCTTACGGTAAAATGCCGCCAATTATCGTGACCTTAGGCGCCATGATTATTGCGAAAGGCTTAGCGCTAATTTACACCGGTGGCTACCCTATTTCTGGCTTACCTCAAGAGTTTGCTTTTTGGGGACGTGAAGAGTTGATGGGAATTCAGGTACCTATCCTATTAATGCTAGGTCTGTATCTGATTTTTTATGTGGTGCTTAATCATATTCCATTCGGCCGCTATATTTATGCCATTGGCGGTAACGAAGAGGCGGCGCGTTTAAGTGGTATCCGCGTTGAGCGCTATAAAATGTTGGTGTACGTCATCAGTGGTTTCACTGCCGCATTTGCCGGACTGATTTTTACCTCTCGCGTTATGAGCGGTCAGCCTAATGCCGGTGTCGGTTTTGAACTTGATGCTATTGCAGCAGTCGTTTTGGGTGGTGCATCTATCGCAGGCGGTCGCGGGATGATCATCGGCACATTGATCGGCGCAATGATTTTAGGTGTACTAAACAATGGCTTGAACCTTCTGGGTATCTCACCGTACGTTCAATATATTGTAAAAGGCCTAATTATCTGGGGCGCAACCTTAATTAGCTCAATGAAGCGTTGATTTTCACGCTGTTACGAAAAACAACAAATAAGGATTTCATGATGAAATCCTTATTTTTTTAATCGTAAGTCACAAGTTTTCCATTGACGAAAATTTGCTTGGAACCCGTTTCTTTAGTGGTACCACCTTCTATCTCTGCAAACAGTAATTCCGCTGTTCGTTTACCTAAATAAACTGAGTCATGGTGAACGCCTGAAATCGATAAATGATAAGTATCAGCATAAGGCGGTAAGTCCACCGAGAAATAACGGCAAGATAATCCGAGTTCAGAAATAATTTTGTACATCCCCGCGGTAATAATTCCGTTTAAGCCCACGATATACATATTGGGTGTATAGAGTTCTTTTATTTTTTCTCTTAAATACTCTTCATCTTTCTTACTAAAAATATAACTACTGTACAGGACATGAATATTTTTACGGTTAGTAAATTGATCATAAATACCCGCTAAGCGTGAAAGACTAATTTCAGAATGCTCAGGCCCTGAGACAATTAAGGTATTTTCGCTGCGTTGCTGATTGAGATATTTACCGGTTAATGCCCCGATTTCAAAGTTCTTCAAAAATAGCCCAGGGTAATCTTTGCCATAAATAGAACGGTCAACAAAAACCAGAGGGACTTTATGCTGATCAATCAGTGATAAATAACTCGGTTGATAGGCTTTATCGTCACGCACAGGCGAAAGTAAAATACCGCTAGCCTTATAGCTGACTAAGGTTTCAATAGCCGTTTGCTCGGCTTTTTCATCGCTATCGGTATCAAAGATCATCACCTGATACCCTTTCTCTTTCGCTAAGCGGGAAACCGTCTGGATTAATACAACATAGAACGGGTTAAAGGTACTGTCCGTAACAACCCCAATAATGCGGCTATTTTTATTCTTTAAATTCCGAGCAAATACATTGGGGACATAATTTAATTCTTGCGCGATAGCGAGTATTTTTTCTCGCGTCTCTTTTTTTACCAATTCTGGGTGATTAAAAGCTCGAGATACCGTAATATCGGTCACATTCGCGCGTTTGGCGATATCAATGATGGTTGTTGAACTATCTTGTTTAGTCATATTTATGCTAGTCAACCTGTAATGATTATTGTATTTGGTAGGGTATAGCGTGTCCTGTTGATGTCGCTGCTGAATAAGAATTGCGATTAATCCATTATACCTGTTTATCATTGAAGATAAATCAGTTTTCTTTCTTATACATCAAACCAATAGCATCTTATGCCTAATATTCTCAATTTGAATCAAGCCAAATATAAAAAAATATTTTAAAAGTAAAATAACTGAAAAACCACTAATAAATGAGTAGTGGAAATGAAGTTATTATATTAAAAAACTGGGGATTCCATTATTTTTTATAAAAATAAAAATAAAAATTGAATATAACAAATAAAATGAAACAAAAACAACCAATAATGCAAATATAGTTTGAACAATATTAACAGGGATATAGCCAATCAAAAAACGCCCAACAACCAGCCCTAAAACGCAGGCTAAAATAAAAGTTGCGCTCACCTCTAATGGATATTCAAAACCATTCAATATATTAATTGAAATACTAATGCTGCCAATGAGGAATATCACCATCAGCGAGGTGGCAATAATGCTTTTAAGGTTTAAATTGGTGAACTTTTTCATTGCAGGCACAATAATAAACCCGCCGCCTACACCTAATAGCCCCGTCAGTAATCCAGCAACTAATCCAATTCCCCCTAATATAGATGCCGTTTTGATATTCCAAATAAATTTTCCTGTTTGCTGGTTTATTTTGCACGGAGCATCATCATCTTTAATTACTTTCTTAAAAACAATACGATATGCAACCACCAGCATCACGAGACTAAATGCTAAAGTCAGCCATTGGGGTGAAACAATTTGTGCTAAATAAACGCCATATTTCGCGGTAGGAATGCTAATTAACGCAATCCAAATAGCTGCTTTATAACGAATATTCTGCTGAATAAGCCCTTGAATAGCACCAACTAATGCCGCCAATGTAATGGCCAATAACCCCACTGGTGCGGCGAGTGCAACGCCCCATCCTTGAGATGTCATCAAGGCAGGAACCGCTAAAATACCACCACCAGCGCCCGTTAATCCTAATAGGCAGCCAATCACCAAACCTTCTAATATCAATGTGAACATAGCAACCTATTTTCTATTTGAGTAATCAGCTGTGAAAGTCGATATTCCCCTGCCATTAAATCCACAAGACGAGAATCATGGAAAAGCGCAATGGAAGGCACGGATTTAATTCCATACTGAGGGGCTATTGTCGGAGATTGAGCGATATCTACTATTCCAAAATGTATACTGCCACCAAAATTTATACGACCGCCAAAGTGCGTACCATTATCAGAAAAGTAATCCGTGAGTTGTAAATAGATAGGCTGCATGCTCTTACATGGCTGGCACCATGATGCACAAAAATAGATTAACGCCCATTGCCCGCTCGGCTGCATCGGGTCAGATAACAGCCGGCTAAAATTATCGCTACTGATGAAGGGAACAGCGGGCATGACGTTTTTTCCTTTTACACTGAGCATCACATCACCGACTGTATCAGCTCAATTGGAAAAAATCTCCCCTAGCTGTTACTCACGTTGATCTTCAATGCGGCAGCAATTGCCAACGGAGAAAAGGTGATGCTTGCGGCAAATAGTGCGCCGAGGATCGCAAAATATCCGCCAAGAGGCATATTAAAACTGTATGCTTCCATCGTGCCCGTCGCATAAATTAACACCGGAATATACAGCGGTAGCACCAGTAAACTGACCAGTACGCCCCCCTTTTTTAATGATACGGTGAGCGCAGCACCAATCGCACCAATAAAGCTCAATACTGGCGTTCCTAGCAGTAACGTCCCCGCTAGCACCAATAATGTGTCGCCATTAATTGATAACATTACCGCTGCAACAGGAGACAGTAGCACCAGAGGCAGTCCCGTCACTAGCCAGTGGGAAATCACTTTGGCTAAAACCGTGATAAACAGAGGGTGTGGTGCCAGTAATAATTGCTCTAACGAGCCATCCAGATAGTCATCTTTAAATAAACGTTCTAACGAAAGCAACGACGATAAAATGGCGGCAACCCAAAAAATCCCCACAGAGATCCGTGCCAATAATTGCGGTTCAGGTCCAATGCTCAATGGAAAAAGCGTGATGACGATTAAGAAAAACCACAGTGGGTTAACCAATTCGGAGAAGCTACGAAAGGCAATTTTAAGCTCTCTTTTTATTAATAGCCAAAACATCACTCGTACCCACCTGTCAGTTTTAATGTCCCAAAGTGCCCTGTCATCGCTTGGTGCGACGTAAATAAAATCATGCCACCTTGCTCTGCATGTTGATGAAAACACTCAGTTAAACGATTTACCCCCGCCACATCAATCGCCGTGAATGGCTCATCCAAAATCCACAGTGGCGCATCGCTTAACCATAAGCGGGCAAGGTTGACTCGGCGCTGTTGCCCTGCTGAAAGCTGCCCGACAGGAATATCCTCATACCCCATCAAAGAGACTTCTTCTAGCGCAGACCAAACTTTGTCGCCTTCAGGTTCTTGGTGGTGCATTTGGTAATAAAACTTCAGGTTTTCATAGGGGGTTAACAGTGATTTTACAGCCGGTTTATGCCCTAGATACAGCAAGTGGCGAGTAAACTCTTCCTTAAGTTTTTCAATGGAGTGCTGCTGCCATAAAATTTCACCTTCATCCGGCTTTAATAACCCAGCCATCATGCGTAACAGTGTGGTTTTACCTGCCCCGTTAGGTCCTTCTACCTGCAAAATTTGGTTCGGCATAACCGAAAAATCCAGCTGCCGAAATAGCGTTCTATTTTGTCGATGGCAGGTAATTTTATCCGCACTTAACATGGGGCTGAGTTCCTTTTAACATCCGTGAGGTCGCTAGCTTTTTGTAATTTTGTTCAGCAGCATATCACTAATGCTGTCATTAGAAATTGTTTCACCGCAAAGCACTTGCATCAAAACTTCCGAGCCAAGGGACGAGAGTGAAAACAGCATATCCGGGTTCAGCAAACGGATTTTATCCATGTTTGATTCTTGGTTAACCAATACCACGGTTTTTGCTTCGCTTTTACTACCCGATTGCGCTTTTACACCGAGCAAGGCAAAGGTACTTAACGAGTCACTATCGGTCATGATCAGCACACATTTCGCCTGTTTCACATTGGCTTCTGCCAATAAAGCGGAGTCCGTTGGGTCTCCTGTCACGATATTATCTTTTTCGGGATAGTGGCTGCGGTGACTTTCTTGGCAAATCACGGCGACAGGCAGTTCCCGTTTTTTCAGTGCTTGATAGACGTTAACCGCCATCGGTGTACTACCAATCACCACATAATGATTTTTCATATATGAAAACCTCTTGCGAACAATCTCTTTGGTACCTTTGGCTAATACGCCTACCACATACACTACGGAGGTAGTAAAAATGGTGATCCCTAAGATAATTACAGTCACCGTAAAGACCCTAGCATCCAGGGTGACAGGAACAATATCGCCAAACCCTACGGTCGTCATACACACCAGCGCAAAATAAAATGCCGTGGTGCCATCCTTCACAACGGGTAAGAATTCATCGCCGATATACAGCGTACCGAAAATGGAATAGAGCAATAATGAAATAATACAGGTGAGCGCCACAAACCCCGCGCTACTGATACTGTGTCGAGGGTACAGTTTCCAAAAGAGTGTTAATGCGACAAACAAGCCAAAAGAGAAATAACCTTGTCGCACATGTTCCGTCGCCACTTTTAAGTCAACAAAGGCAATGATTGCCAATAATAAGAGTGCGAAAACCCATGCAATGCGCGCGCCATTGATCATAAATAGCGAAAGAAAGATAAGCGAGATACCCAATAAGAAGCGGGGAATATCCAGCAATTTCATAAACCCTAAGGATTTTAACCACTCGGTAAATCCACTTTGGCGCCAATCGATATAGTCCGTGTAAGCACTTAAGATGGGCTTTAAGATGAGCCCGCCATCAACAATAATCAAAATGGAGAGCAGAATTCTCACGGCTAAAGCGGATTTCAAAAAAGCCACAAAGGCGTTATCTAGCATCGTTTATGCCTCGCATTAAGCATCCCCTATCAATTAAATGCCATCAGTATTTCTAGCTAATAGATTAACAAAGAATAATATCAATTCCATTGCTTATGCAATAAATGAAAAATGTGAAGGAAAGCCTCATTTCTTAATAGGTTAATCATTAAATGAGCGCCAAAAAGAAAAATTTATAAATGATTTAAAAATCATTGATAAACAATGTAATAAATTAGTTCTTATCTGCATCTACAATAAACAATAAAACAGTAAACACATTCTTAATATAATTTGAACTTACTCGATAACTATCTATCTAAAAAACGATTTTTCGACTATGTTTTGATTGTTACTTAACGAAACTAATAATTAAGAGCTAAAAATTTATGGTTAATTCGATAAAAGCAGGAAAGTTTAGCTGGATGTCCTTGTTCTGGCTGCTAATATTTTTCTGGTATTTTTCATCTTTATTACAGCTGTATGTGGTTATCACCGGGCAAAGTAATACCATCGGGTTAAGAGATTCTCTACTCTATAGCTCACTCTGGCTCGTTCCCGCACTATTTTTCCCTAGAAAAATCAAACTAGTAGCAGGCTTAATCGGGATTGTTTTATGGCTATCCTCGGTCGTCGCTCTTGCTTATTTCGTGGTGTATGGGCATCAATTATCCCAAAGCGTGATGTTTGTGATGTTCGAAACCAACACCAACGAAGCGGGTGAATTCTTACGCCAATATCTGAGCTTTAAAGTGATTGCGGTGATTTTGGCTTACACCCTCGGCGCTATTTTCCTATGGACACGTTTAAAACCTGTCACGTTGCCAGTACCTGGACGTGTGATTGTGTCCGCGCTCGTTCTGATCGTGCTATTTGGTGTGCCTTACTACAACAAAGCCATCAAACAGCAACGCCCTTTTGAGAACGTCGTTTCCTACGTTAACAGTAAATTAGCGTATGCCGCACCATGGCAGTTTGTAAGTGGTTACTTCCTGTATAAGAACCAGCTGGCAAACATGGAAGAATTAATCCGCGACAACAGCAAAATTCCACCGTTAGAAAACTTTGTTGATGCCAATGGCAATACCCCAAGAACGTTTGTGTTAGTGATTGGTGAATCCACCAGCCGCGACAGAATGAGCTTGTATGGCTATTCTCGTCAAACAACGCCAGAGCTTGATCAACTGGAAAAACAGTATCCAAACAATTTGACGGTCTTTAATGATGTGGTCACGCCACGCCCTTATACCATCGAAGCGTTGCAACAGATTTTAACTTTTGCTTCAGAAACTGAGCCTGATCTGTTTAATTCCCGCCCATCGATTATGAATATGATGAAGCAAGCGGGCTTTAAAACATTCTGGATCACCAATCAGCAAACCATGACCGAGCGAAATACGCTGCTAACGGCGTTCTCTCGTCAAACCGATAAGCAATATTATTTGAACAACGATATGGCGCAAAGCTCCCGTATTTATGATGACGTGGTGCTTGACCCATTCAAAGAAGCCTTAGCTGATCCTGCTGAGAAGAAATTTATTGTGGTGCACCTGTTGGGTACCCATATGCGCTATGAGTTCCGTTATCCTGAAGATAAAGCCATCTTCACCGATAGCAATAGCCCAGTGCCAACCAACTTAAAAGGCGACCAAATCAAAGATTACAATGCCTATGATAATGCTCAGCATTACAATGACTATGTGGTTTCTACGCTGATTAAAGATTTCGATTCTTCAAAAGAAAATGGTTTCTTAGTCTTCTTCTCCGATCATGGTGAAGATGTTTACGACACGCCGCCACATGAAATGTTAGGTCGTAGTGAAGGCAAGCCAAGCAAAGTGATGTACAACGTTCCATTCTTAGTATGGCAGTCGCCAGAATGGTTACAGACTCATCAATTTGACTTGAAAGATAAAACCGCTCGCCCATACAGCAATATGGATTTTATCTATACATGGTCTGATTTGGCAGGTTTCAAGTACACCGGATTTGAGCCACAAAAAAGTCTGATTAACAATGAGTACCAACCACAACCTCGTTGGATTGGTGACCCAGAAAATAAAGCATCCATGATGCTGTATGACGACTTAAAGAAATAACCCTCAATCAGCGCAAGTGGGTGTTTACTCACTTGCGCTCTCTCCTTCCCACACAAGTACCTTTCCACACATCTTTACAGACGCCACATGGATCTTTTTCCATTTCGTGTGCTACATTTTGATGTGTTTATGTCGGTATTTTAGCCCCAAATGAATTTACCGTTTAATTAGTATTTTTCTAACATGACCTGTTAAGGAATTAATAATGAAACATAAAATCATTTCTTCTCTTGTTGTTGCTGGCGTTTTAACCCTTGTCGCTGGCTGCGATGACTCATCAAAAAAAGACGATGCGGTTCAACAAGTCGAAGAAAAAGCTACCCAGTTAAAAGATGCGACTGAGCAAAAAGCGACTGAGTTATCTGATAGCGCAAAAGCCACCGCGCAAGATGTGAAAAACGATGCTTCAGACAAAGCATCTGAACTCTCAGACAAAGCCAAAGAGTTAGCAGACCAAGGTGAGAAAAAAGCGGATGAGCTGAAACAAGACGCATCTGACTCGGCCGATAAACTCAAAGAACAGTATGACAAAGCATCTAGTGAGTTTTCAGAAAAAGCGCAAGACATGAAAACGGATGCCATTAACAAGGCTGACGAACTCGCCACTGACGCTAAAGACAAAACCGAAGCGTTAAAATCAGAGAATGATGCGAAGAAATAAATCATCGCATTTTCCCCTTTTTTCATTCCAAAGCAGACTGATATTGTCTGCTTTTTTTATGCGCATAAGCGTTAATTCATTTTGCTATTTAGCCCGCTTTAAGGCTATTTTTAGCCACATAATTATCTCTTTTGCTCACTTGGCTACATTTCCATAAATAACACCAAAATACAGTAAGATAAATAAACAATGAATTGATAAATAACATGAAATTTACACCCTATGTTTATTTTCATTTTACCGCTTAGGTTGATCATTAATGCCTACCATGGCAGTATACCCTTTCGTTTTTTGTTCATCACAGGGTTCAAAGGGGGTCACCACTTACCAATTTTTGTTGATAATTCAGCCATAAATCATCGTTATCAACGCTCACAATTTAGCCATTTTATTGTTCTTTCTATTTCGTTTCCTATAGGGAAACCCTTTCGCAATAACCTATTGTTTCATTCAGAAGGACAGCTCGCCGCATGCCCCCTTAAGATTGGTATGCAAAAAATAAAATAAAAATCAAAGAAGGTCGTTATGAGTCAAAACGTGACTGAAAACAAAAAAGTACGCACCAAAATCAGCCCCCCTGTGTTTTACAGTTCGGCTATCATTATTCTGCTTATCGTCGGTTTTGCCGCCTTAATGCCTGAAATGGCAGAATCTCATCTAAGTCATCTTCAAAAGAACCTATTTAACAACGCCAGTTGGTTCTACATTCTCGCTGTAGCCATCATTTTGTTGAGTGTGACTTATCTGGGACTCTCGCGTTATGGACAGATAAAATTAGGTCCTGATCACGCACAGCCCAACTTCAGCTATGTCTCGTGGTTTGCCATGTTGTTCTCCGCTGGAATGGGGATCGGCTTGATGTTCTTCGGCGTTGCCGAGCCCGTCATGCACTATCTCAATCCACCAGTAGGGGATCCGCAAACCGTAGAAGCCGCCAAAGAAGCCATGCGCCTGACGTTCTTCCATTGGGGATTACACGCTTGGGCTATCTACGCCATTGTCGCCTTGATTCTGGCCTTTTTCAGCTATCGCCACGGATTGCCACTTACCCTGCGCTCAGCCCTATATCCCATTATTGGTGACCGAATTTATGGTCCTTTAGGTCACGCTGTCGATGTGTTTGCGGTAGTCGGTACCGTATTTGGTGTCGCGACCTCTCTTGGCTTTGGGGTACTGCAAGTTAACGCGGGAATGAACCATCTGTTCGGTTTACCGGTGAATGAAACCGTGCAAGTTGGCTTGATTATCGCCTTCACCGCTCTCGCGACTTTATCCGTCGTCTCTGGATTAGATAAAGGGATCCGTATTTTATCTGAGCTGAACCTCGGTCTCGCCTTCCTGTTGTTACTGTTGATTGTGATCTTAGGTCCGACGGTCTTATTGCTAAAATCCTTTGTTGAAAATACGGGGGGATATCTCTCAGAGATCGTCAGCAAAACGTTTAACTTGTATGCCTACGAACCTAAATCCAGTGATTGGCTAGGGGGTTGGACGCTGCTGTATTGGGGCTGGTGGTTATCATGGTCACCATTTGTTGGGATGTTTATCGCAAGAATTTCTCGCGGTCGTACCATTCGTGAGTTTGTCACTGGCGTTCTGTTTGTTCCTGCGGGCTTTACCCTAATGTGGATGACGTTCTTTGGTAATACCGCCATTGATTTAATCAAAAACCAAGGGGCAACCCGACTGGCAGAAACGGTGCAATCGGATGTGTCACTCGCCCTATTTGAATTTCTAACTTACTTCCCGTTCTCAACAGTATTATCTTTCTTCGCCATGTTGATGGTGGTGGTATTCTTTGTCACCTCCGCAGACTCCGGTGCCATGGTGGTCGATACCCTCGCCTCGGGTGGCGATTCCGATACGCCAGTCTGGCAACGTATTTTCTGGGCTGGATTAATGGGTGTTGTGGCAATCACCATGCTGTTGGCGGGAGGATTGCAGGCGCTGCAAACCTTAACCATCGCTAGTGCCTTGCCATTCGCCGCTGTTCTGCTTGTCTCCATTTATGGATTATTCAAAGCGTTACGAGTGGATGCCTATAAGCGTGATAGCCAGCAATTAGCCACTATCGCCCCAACAGCAAGCCGTAACCCGATTCCGTGGCAGCGCCGCTTACGTAATATTGTCTATTTCCCGAAACGCGCTCATGTAAAACGCTTTATGGAAGAGTCCGTGAAACCATCCATGGAGATGGTTTCTGAGGAGCTCGCCAAGCAAGGCACGGTTTGCCATATCCATACCGATAAAGACGATAGGATCGGATTTGAGGTGGATTTAGGCGAAGATATGAACTTTTTATACGAAGTTCGCCTACGTTACTATATTCAGCCGGCCTTTGCCCTGGCAGGTATGGGAACAGACAGTGATGAAGAGCGCAGTGAAGAGCAAAAATACTATCGCGCAGAAATTCACTTAAAAGAAGGTGGGCAGGATTACGACGTGATGGGCTGGGCGAAAGAGCAGATCATTCATGACATCCTCGACCAGTATGAAA
Organism: Providencia sp. PROV188; assembly: GCF_027595165.1. Lineage (NCBI taxonomy): Bacteria > Pseudomonadati > Pseudomonadota > Gammaproteobacteria > Enterobacterales > Morganellaceae > Providencia > Providencia sp. PROV188. The sequence continues at coordinate 860,378 of NZ_CP097291.1, read as the reverse complement.
AACATATTCACTTCTTGCACTTGCTCGGCAAGTGATCACTAAAATATGCCAGAAAAACAATACTCTAAATAATTTGAATTGCAGCTAGGCGGTAAGAAAAGCTATCTCGGGGAGCATACACAAGTATGTGACCCGAGTAGCTGAGCGCAACCAACAACGCTGCGGTTCAAAGTATGACGAGTATTTAGATGGTAAGAGAAGCTATCTCGGGAAGCATACACAAGTATGTGACCCGAGTAGCTGAGCGCAACCAACAACGCTGCGGTTCAAAGTATGAAAAAAGTTATACTCTAAATAATTTGAATTGCGGCTAGGCGGTAAGAGAAGCTATCTCGGGGAGCATACACAAGTATGTGACCCGAGTAGCTGAGCGCAACCAACAACGCTGCGGTTCAAAGTATGACGAGTATTTAGGCTGTCTTGCTTCTATCCATAATACTACTATAATCCGGGCTCTCCAGCGCAATCAACTCATCCAGCAGAGCCGTCAGTTGCTGCATTTTCTCTTGAGAGAAAGCCTGTTCAATCTTTTGATAACCCTCTTCAACTTCCTGACGTGCCTTGTCATACAACTCTTGCCCTGTAGGGGTCAGTGAGACATACAGTTTACGTTGGTCATTCAATGGCTTTAAACGGAAAATAAGCCCTTCGCGTTCCATACGAGTCAAAATCCCCGTTAAGCTTGGACGCAAAATACAGGTTTGCACTGATAATTCATGAAAATCAATAGAGCGATTATCCGCTAACACGCGAATGATACGCCATTGCTGTTCGGTCAAATTATAGGACTTTAATATCGGTCGAAAGAAGCCCATTGCGGTCTCTCGCGCCTGTAATAATGCAATTGTCAATGATTCATGCATAAGCTTAAAACTCACCACGCTATTTAAAGTTATGAAACACCCACTACCGGGGGTTAGTCAGCCTCCGTGCTGGTTACCATTTTTAACGCTGCCATTTTTAACGCGACGGTTTTTAACGTCGCTTTAGGGTTAGCAATAAATCATAGGGTAACTGCAACACACTCAATTATCTTAAATGCAAGAGTAGCATGCAGTACTAACAATCACAAAGAAAAACACCAAAATATTAATGAGTAAATAAATTTTATCAAAAAATCAAAGTTAATATATTGTAAATTTTTAAAAGTTAAAAAAATAATAAACTCATTATATACAGTCAGTTACATGAAGACCCCTTTATTATGTTAATAAGATCACAATTAAAATTAACATTTCCATAAAGCTATTGCTTATTACAAAATAATACTTTATTAATATATTAATAATTACTCAGAATCGATCTCTTTAATAAGGAGTTGTCAATGAAAGGCACTGTTTTTGCCGTTGCCCTCAACCATCAAAGCCAACTTGATCATTGGCTCGAGGCGTTCCAGCAAGCCCCTTATAAAACCCCACCGAAAACACCTGTGTGGTTTATTAAGCCGCGTAATACACGCATTAATTCCGGGGATAACATCCTGCATCCTGCTGGTGAAGAAGTACAAAGCGGTGCAACGCTGGCGCTGGTGATTGGTAAAGATGCACGCAAAGTGACTGCACAAAATGCGTTGGAGTTCATTGCTGGCTTTGCACTGGCGAATGAAGTTAGCCTGCCAGAAGACACCTTCTACCGCCCTGCGATTAAAGCAAAATGCCGTGATACTTTCTGCCCAATCGGCGAGTTAGTGAAAACGTCGTTATCTTCACCTGTTGAGATAGTGACACTGATTAACGGCAAAGAAGCTGACAGATGGTCAACCAAGGATCTCGTTCGTAGCGCAAGCGAATTAGTGGCTGCATTGAGCGACTTCGCAACCCTAAAACAAGGGGACGTGATTTTACTGGGCACTCCTCATCAGCGCGTCACCATCAAACCGGGTGATCAGGTTGAGATCCAAGCAGCTGGCTTCCCAAGCCTCAAGAACAGCGTTGTTGCGGCAGGAGGACAATAATCATGAAACACGCAAAAATTCGTTATCAAGGCACTGAGTATTCCGTCACTGTCGGTGACAACGAAGCTATCAAACTGCCAAATGGCAACGTGATCTCTGGCGATAGCGCAGATGTTGAATGGCTACCACCTGCACAAGGTACTTTATTCGCGTTGGGTCTGAACTATGCCGACCACGCCACTGAATTAGAATTTAAGCCACCAGAAGAGCCTCTGATTTTTATCAAAGCTGAAAACAGCTTAACAGGTCACCGCCAAGTATCCGTTCGCCCAGACAATGTTGAATATATGCACTATGAGTCTGAGCTAGTGGTGATTATTGGCAAAGCGGCTCACAAAGTGTCCCAAGAAGATGCCATGGATTACGTCGCGGGTTACACCGTGTGTAATGACTACGCTATCCGTGACTATTTAGAGAACTACTACCGTCCAAACCTACGCGTAAAAAGCCGCGATACATTGACGCCAATCGGCCCATGGATGGTAGACAAATCAGATATTAAAGATCCACACAACCTCGCACTGTACACCTACGTTAATGGTGAATTGCGTCAAAAAGGCACCACCGCGGATCTGATTTTTAATATCCCATTTTTAATTGCCTACCTGAGTGACTTTATGACACTGCAACCAGGCGACATGATCGCAACGGGCACGCCAAAAGGGCTGTCTGATGTGGTTCCAGGTGATGAAGTGATCGTTGAAGTTGAAGGTGTGGGCAGGCTGATCAATACCATTATCAGCGAAAAAGAGTATGAGGAGCGAGTGTGATGACTAAGATTAACCATTGGATCAACGGCAAAAACGTTGAAAGCAAAGAGTATTTCGAAACCACTAACCCAGCAACGGGTGAAGTATTAGCGGAAGTGGCATCCGGCGGTCAAGACGAAATAAACCAAGCGGTTGCCGCTGCAAAAGAAGCCTTCCCTAAGTGGGCAAACACGCCAATGAAAGAGCGCGCACGCTTAATGCGCCGCTTAGGTGAGCTGATCGACGAAAACGTTCCGCAAATTGCTGAGATGGAAACCAACGATACCGGTTTACCTATCCACCAAACTAAAAACGTTCTGATCCCTCGCGCGTCACACAACTTTGAATTCTTTGCTGAAATTTGCCAGCAAATGAATGGTCGCACCTATCCGGTTGACGACAAAATGATGAACTACACCCTGATCCAGCCAGTGGGTGTGTGCGGGTTAATCTCGCCATGGAACGTGCCATTTATGACCGCAACATGGAAAACAGCACCGTGTTTAGCGCTGGGTAATACCGCGGTTCTGAAAATGTCTGAACTGTCTCCGCTATCTGCAAACCGTTTAGGTGAATTAGCCCTTGAAGCGGGTATCCCTGCGGGCGTACTGAACGTGGTGCAAGGTTATGGTGCTACTGCGGGTGACGCTCTGGTAAAACACCATGACGTTCGTGCAGTCTCCTTCACAGGAGGCACCGCAACTGGTCGCGCCATTATGCAAAACGCGGGTCTGAAAAAATACTCAATGGAATTAGGCGGTAAATCTCCGGTTCTGATTTTTGAAGATGCCGACATTGAACGTGCAATGGATGCCGCGCTGTTCACTATTTTCTCTATCAATGGAGAGCGCTGTACCGCGGGTTCACGTATTTTCATCCAAGAAAGCATTTACCCAGAATTTGTGAAACGCTTTGCTGAGCGTGCAAATCGCCTGATCGTCGGCGACCCTACCGATCCAAAAACCCAAGTGGGCGCCCTGATCAGCCAACAGCACTGGAACAAAGTATCTGGTTATATCCGTATTGGTATGGAAGAAGGTGCAACTCTGTTAGCGGGTGGTCCAGACAAACCAACGGATCTGCCAGCTCATCTGAAAAATGGTCATTTCCTACGCCCAACGGTTCTGGCGGATGTGGACAACCGCATGCGTGTGGCTCAAGAAGAGATCTTCGGACCCGTCGCTTGTTTAATTCCATTCAAGACCGAAGAAGATGGTCTGCGTATGGCGAACGATGTTGAGTATGGTCTGGCGTCTTATATTTGGACTCAAGATGTCAGCAAGATCCTGCGTCTTTCTCGCAATATCGAAGCGGGCATGGTGTTTGTTAACACCCAAAACGTCCGTGATTTACGTCAACCATTCGGCGGCGTAAAAGCCTCTGGCGTGGGTCGTGAAGGCGGCGAGTATAGCTTCGAAGTCTTCGCCGAAATGAAGAACGTTTGTATCTCCTACGGCGACCACAACATCCCACGCTGGGGTGTGTAATTTATTGAAATACCATTATTCTTCAATCAATTAAGTAATCTATACGATTTGAATTATATGTAATTTTGAATCAATGATAATTAATTTAGCTACTTATCCTAAATAATTCGTGTTGTAGCTAGGCGGCAAGTGAAGTTATCCCTAGGAGCATACTGAAGTATGTGACTAGGGTGACTTTATGAAGCCAACAACGCTACAGCGCGAAGTATGACGGATAAGCGAAGGGGAAAAGACATGGGTAAGTTGGCATTAACCGCAAAGATCACACACGTCCCATCAATGTACCTATCTGAACTGCCGGGCAAAAACCACGGTTGTCGCCAAGCCGCCATCGATGGGCACAAAGAAATCAGTCGTCGCTGCCGTGAACTCGGCGTCGACACCATTATCGTTTTTGACACTCACTGGCTGGTCAACAGTGCTTATCACATTAACTGCGCCGATCACTTCAAAGGCATCTATACCAGTAATGAATTGCCACACTTTATCCGCGATATGGAATATGAGTATGACGGCAACTCTGTATTGGGTCAGATGATCGGTGAAGAAGCTCGCAAGCTAGGCGTTCGTGCTCAAGCTCATGAAATTCCAAGCCTAACTCTAGAGTACGCGACGCTGGTTCCAATGCGTTATATGAACAGCGATCGCCACTTTAAAGTGATCTCTATCTCCGCATTCTGTACCTCACACAGCTTTGAAACTAGCCGTAAATTAGGCGAAGCCGTACTGACTGCGATTGAAAAATATGACGGTACCGTGGCGGTACTCGCGAGCGGCTCACTGTCTCACCGCTTTATCGATGACCATCGTGCAGAAGACGGCATGAACAGCTATACCCGCGAATTCGATGAGCAAATGGACAAACGCGTCGTCAAACTGTGGCGTGAAGGTCGCTTTGCTGAGTTCTGCAAAATGCTGCCGGAGTACGCGGATTACTGCTATGGCGAAGGTCACATGCATGACACCGTGATGTTACTGGGTCTGCTGGGCTGGGATAAATATGATGAGAAAGTGGAAGTGTTAACTGACCTGTTCGCCAGCTCTGGAACTGGGCAAATCAACGCGATTTTCCCACTACCAAAATTTATCACTGACAAACAAACAGCCAACGCATAAGGAGCAGATATGCCTCATTTTTATGCTGAATGCACCGACAACATTCGTGAAGAAGCAGCCCTACCCGAGCTGTTCGCTAAAGTAAACAGCGCGCTAGCTGGCACTGGAATTTTCCCATTAGGGGGCATTCGTAGCCGCGCAATCTGGTTGGATACTTGGCAAATGGCGGATGGCAAACACGATTACGCGTTTGTGCATATGACCTTAAAAATTGGTGCGGGTCGCTCCCTCGAAGATCGCCAAAAAACTGGGGAAATGCTGTTTGATCTGATCAAAACCCATTTTGCCTCTCTGATGGCAAAACGTTACTTGGCACTCTCTTTCACTATGGAAGAGCTTGACCCTGTTCTGAACTATAAGCAGAACAATGTGCATGCACTGTTTAAATCATAAAAAGCTTAAGTCATAAAAATTTAAATCGTGATTGATGAATATCGATAGGGGGCAATATGCCAATTTCATTTACCAATAGACCGATACCGCGCTGGTTGATCCCGTTACTGGGTTCACTGGTGGCGTTCGGTCCCCTATCGATTGATATGTACTTGCCAGCCTTGCCAAAAATGGCGCAAGCACTGAATGCCACCCAAGGACAAATGCAGTACACCCTCGGGGCATTCTTTGCGGGCTTCTGTGTCGGCATGCTGTTTTATGGTCCCCTGAGCGACCTGCTGGGGCGCCGTAAAATGTTGCTCAGTGGGCTGGCGATTTTCACCCTCGCCAGCCTGTTATGCGCGCAAGCCACCAGCTCAGAAGCCTTAATTACCTTTAGAGCATTGCAAGCATTTGGAAGTGGTGCAGCGATAGTGATGGCGCGCGCCATTGCCCGTGATGTGTATCCTTCTAGCGAGCTGCCTAAAGTGTTATCACTGATGACATTAGTCACCATGATAGCCCCATTATTAGCACCATTAGTGGGCGGTTTTTTATTAATTCATTTTGAATGGCAGGTGATTTTCTATGTTCTCGCGGCCGTGGGGCTGTGCTCTGTTTCAGCGATTTTCTTACTGCTACCTGAAACCTTGCCTCATCAGCGTGAATCCCGCAATTTAGTCGGTGTCGCCTTTCATAATTATCGGTTGGTGCTCACAGACCGAGAAGCACTAAGCATTATTGGTACTATGGCATTCTCTTTTGCCGGTATGTTCGCCTTTATCAGTGGTTCACCGTTTGTGTATATCAACTACTTTGGTGTTTCTGAACAGTATTATGGGCTGCTGTTTGGCTGCAATATTTTGGGCATGATTGCCATGTTGCTGCTGAATGTCCGATTGCTCAAGGTGTATAGCCTGCCACGAATTTTGGGCATGCAAAGCGGTATCCAATTGATTTTTGGTGTTCTGTTGTTAATTTTCTATCAACAAAGCCTACCAATTATTGTTATCCTAGTGGTTCTGTTCCTATCGATGGTTAATGCTATCGGCACCAACAGTTTGTCACTGTTACTGCAACACCGCGGGAAAATCGCAGGCAGCGCCAGTGCGCTCGCCATCTCAATTCAGTTTGCCTTGGCAGCCCTTGCCAGTGTTGCAGTGTCCATACTACAAGATGAATCCCCATTTGCTATGGCACTCGTAATGGCGATTTGTGCCGGACTGAGTTTTTCAAGCCAACGCTTGTCCGCTAAAAATGTCCACGCGCACGTTCATTCAGTGTCTTCGGAGAACAACGAAAAATGAGCTTAAACACCAATTCTAAATTATTCCGCCAGCAGGCTTACATTAATGGTCAATGGGTAAATGCCCAAGACAGTAGCCAGTTTGATGTGACTAACCCGGCAAATGGAGAAGTGATTGCTCGCGTCAGTAATGTGGGTGCAACTGAAACTCAACAAGCCATTGAAGCCGCAGAAAAAGCATTGCCAGCATGGCGTGCAAAAAGCGCGAAAGAACGTAGCCAAATTCTGAACAAATGGTTCCGTTTAATGATGGAAAACCAACAAGAACTTGCGCAGATCCTGAGTACTGAGCAAGGTAAATCCATCAATGAATCCATGGGCGAAATTGCCTACGGAGCCAGCTTTATTGAGTGGTTTGCCGAAGAAGGTAAACGTACTTACGGTGAAACTATCCCATCCCCACTGCCGGGTCGCCGCTTAGTGACCATCAAGCAGCCTGTGGGTGTGGTCGCTGCTATCACCCCTTGGAACTTCCCGAATGCGATGATCACCCGCAAAGTCGGTCCTGCCCTCGCAGCGGGTTGCACCATGGTATTAAAACCTGCGGCTGAAACCCCATTATCGGCGCTGGCATTAGCAGCATTAGGTGAAGAAGCCGGTATTCCTGCTGGCGTATTCAATATCGTTCCAGGTACCGATGCCAAAGCGATTGGTGCGGTCATGACATCTAGCCCGATTGTTCGCAAGCTGACCTTCACCGGTTCTACCCGCGTGGGTAAATTGCTGATGGAACAGTGCGCAGATACCGTGAAAAAAATGTCACTGGAATTAGGCGGTAACGCACCATTTATCGTATTTGACGATGCGGATTTAGACGCTGCGGTTCAAGGGGCTTTAGCCGCTAAATTCCGTAATAGCGGACAAACTTGCGTGTGTGCAAACCGTATTTTAGTGCAAGAAGGTGTTTACGATGAGTTTGCGGCTCGCCTAGCGAAAGCTGTGAGCGCATTAAAAATTGGTCCAGCAACCCAAGCTGATTCTGAGCAAGGCCCGCTTATCAACCAAGCTGCCGTGGATAAAGTGTCTGAGCACATTGCGGATGCCGTTGCTAAAGGTGCGAGCATCGCTGCGGGCGGTAAATCATCCAGCCTTGGTGGTCTGTTCTTCGAACCGACGGTATTAGTCAATGTGACTGAATCCATGAAAGTGGCGAAAGAAGAGACATTTGGTCCATTAGCGCCATTATTTAAATTCCGTGATGAACAAGAAGCTATCGACCTTGCCAACGACACTGAGTTTGGTCTGGCCTCCTATTTTTATTCACGTGATATCGGACGTATCTACCGTGTGGCTGAAGCATTAGAAAGCGGCATGGTGGGTATTAACGAAGGCATTATTTCAAATGAAGTGGCTCCGTTTGGTGGTATTAAGCAGTCAGGACTTGGTCGTGAAGGCTCCCGTTACGGAATCGAAGATTATCTGGAAGTGAAATATCTCTGCTTTGGTGGTCTTTCTAATTAGAAAGAAACATTAGCTGGCGGTCTTCGCTTTTAAAATCTTAGCTCTAAATAATTCAAGTTAGAACAAAACAGTAAATGAGACTAATCCCCTAGGAGCATACCGTGTGACTAGGGGATAGGCGCAAGCCTATCGTGAAGCTAACGTAGTTATAGCTCGAAGTATGACGAGCTGAGGTGCAAAAGGAAAAATAAGATGTTGCAACAAGATACCATTTCAACAATCGCTCAACGCCTAAACCAAGCGGAAAAAAGCCGCCAGCAAATCCGTCAAATCTCACTGGATCATCCCGAAATGACCATTGAAGATGCCTATGCCATTCAAAAAGAGTGGGTTGGCTTAAAACTGGCGGAAGGGCGCGTATTAAAAGGGCATAAAATCGGTCTGACATCCAAAGCGATGCAAGCCAGTTCCCAGATTGATGAGCCTGATTATGGCGCACTGCTCGATGATATGTTCTTTGATGATGGCTGTGATATTCCAACGGATCGCTTTATCGTTCCGCGTATCGAAGTTGAACTGGCATTCGTGTTAGCAAAACCGCTGCGCGGCCCTAACTGCACCTTATTTGATGTGTATAACGCCACGGACTATGTGATCCCCGCTTTAGAGCTGATCGACGCCCGTTGCCACAATATCGATCCTGACACTAACCGCCCACGTAAAGTGTTCGACACCATTTCAGATAACGCGGCAAACGGCGCGGTGATCTTAGGTGGACGTCCGATTAAACCTCGTGATTTAGACATGCGTTGGATCAGCGCCCTGCTTTATCGTAATGGCGTGATCGAAGAATCTGGCGTTGCAGCGGCGGTTCTCAACCACCCTGCCAATGGCGTGGCATGGTTAGCCAATAAATTAGCCCCACACAATGTGGAGTTACAGCCGGGACAAATTATCCTTGGCGGTTCATTCACTCGCCCTGTTCCTGCTCGTAAAGGGGATGTTTTCCACGTTGACTACGGCGTGATGGGCTCAATTAGCTGCCGCTTTGCATAAGGAGTTCACTGTGGATCTGTTAGAAAATAAATTCAAAAAAGCCCTGAAAACAGGCAAACCACAAATTGGTTTATGGCTAGGATTGTGCAGCCCATACAGTGCTGAGCTGGTTGCTGGTGCTGGATTTGATTGGCTGTTGATCGATGGTGAACATGCACCAAACAATGTGCAAACGACCTTAGCGCAATTACAAGCAATCGCCCCTTATCCATCACAACCGGTAGTTCGTCCGGCGTGGAATGAGCCAGTGATTATCAAGCAATTGCTGGATATCGGTGCACAAACGCTGTTACTGCCGATGGTGCAAAATGCAGAACAAGCAGAGCAAGCGGTACGCTCAACTCGTTATCCACCCGCGGGAATTCGTGGGGTGGGCAGCGCCTTAGCGCGCGCCTCTCGCTGGAATCGTATTCCCGATTATTTAAAACGCGCTAACGATGAAATGTGCGTGATTGTCCAAGTGGAAACCCGCGAAGCTATAAAAAATCTGCCTGAGATCCTCAAAGTTGAAGGCGTTGATGGTGTCTTTATCGGTCCTGCGGATCTGAGTGCGGATATGGGCTTTTCTGGCAATCCAAACCATCCTGAAGTGAAAGCGGTGATTGAAGATGCCATTAAGCAAATTCGTGCGGCAGGTTTAGCGCCAGGAATTTTGATGGCGGCACCGGATATCGCAGAACACTATATTAAGCTCGGCGCCTTGTTTGTCGCCGTTGGCGTGGATACCACATTACTAGCGCGCACCGCTGAAGCCCTTGCCGCAAAATTCGGTAAAACGGTTTCCGATATGGATAACAGCGCATCTAGCGTGTACTAAAGCAATCTGAACTCCTCTAGGTCGCTCAATTTTACCCTACGCTCATGAGCGACCTAGATAGTAAGCAATAAAATCGCAACCACAACAAGGCAGCCCAAATGACTGCCTAGTAGACCCTTGTACCTATAATAAATTGTAATTAGAGGGCATTATAATGAGTCATTCACAGAATGTTGCTAGCACCAACCCTGCAGAGCAACATAAGAACCTTACCGAACCGCAACAGCGGGTAATTAATAAGCTTTTTAAACGACTGATCGTATTTCTGTTTGTTCTGTTTGTTTTCTCGTTCTTAGACCGAATTAATATCGGCTTTGCGGGGCTAACAATGGGGAAAGACATTGGTCTAACGTCCACCATGTTTGGTCTGGCAGCGACGCTGTTTTACGCCACCTACATTATTTTTGGTATTCCAAGTAACATCATGCTTGGCATTGTCGGTGCTCGTCGCTGGATTGCCACTATCATGGTGCTATGGGGTATTGCTTCTACTGCCACTATGTTCGCGACTGGGCCAACCAGCTTATATATTTTACGCATGCTGGTGGGTATTGCTGAAGCTGGTTTCTTACCAGGTATGTTAGTTTACTTAACTTACTGGTTCCCCGCTTATTTCCGCGCACGTGCTAACGCTCTGTTTATGATTGCCATGCCAGTTACTATGGCATTTGGTTCACTAGCTTCTGGTTATATTTTAGGGCTAGATGGTGTGTTAAATCTGAAAGGCTGGCAATGGTTGTTCTTACTGGAAGGTTTCCCATCCGTTCTGCTGGGTATTTTAGTGTGGTTCTATCTGGATGATTCTCCGAAGAAAGCAAAGTGGCTAACTCAGGAAGATAAAGACACCCTGCAAGAGATGATGGATAAAGACCAGTTAGAGCTTGTGCAGCCACACGGCTCAAAAAGCCAGACTGCGCTGCAAAATAGCAGCCTGTGGAAAGAGATTTTCACCCCGGTGATCTTAATGTATACCGTGGCTTATTTCTGTCTAACTAACACGTTGAGCGCCATTAATATTTGGACACCACAAATTATGCAGAGTTTTAATCAGGGCAGCAGTAATGCCATGATTGGGCTATTAACTGCGATCCCTCAGTTCTGTACGATTTTGGGGATGATTTATTGGAGTCGCCGCTCAGATCGCTTGCAAGAGCGTAAGATGCACACTGCGTTACCGTATTTGTTTGCGGCGGCAGGTTGGATCATCGCAGCGATGACTCATCAGCCGATACTCCAATTATTGGGGATCATTATGGCGTCCACCGGTTCGTTTACTGCTATGGCCGTTTTCTGGACCACGCCAGATCAGTCGATCAGTTTACGCGCTCGCGCAATCGGTATTGCCGTAATCAACGCAACAGGTAATATAGGTTCCGCGGTCAGCCCACTATTAATCGGTTGGCTAAAAGATCAAACGGGTAGCTTCAATTCTGGTCTCTATTTTGTTGCCGGTTTGCTGGTGGTCGGCGCCCTTCTGGTCATCGCCATCCCAATGAAAAACTCAAGACCAAGAGCCACACCGTAAAACGGTCAAACTGTAAAACTGTAAAACTGTAAAACTGTAAAACTGTAAAACAGTCGAATTAAAGAAATGAGTGCTGCACTCCAATAACCTTGAGCATTGCTCAAAATAATTCGAGTTGCAGCTAGGCGGCAAGCAAGCTAATTCCTAGGAGCATACACAAGTATGTGACTAGGATTAGCTTGTGTAGCCAACAACGCTGCAGCTTGAAGAATGAAGAGCAATTATGACGGGCATTACAAACATAGATATTGGGAAGGACTACGATGACGTCCTGGGTAATGACGACGTCCACTACCAAACCTTCGGCAAACTCGCCGCCTTCTTCGGTCGCGACATGCCCGCGCATCGTCACGATGGCTATTTCCAATTACACTATTTAGTCACTGGGCATATTACTCTCCAGCTGGATGAGTCTCGTTATTCTGTGCAGGCACCGCTATTTATTTTGACGCCCCCTTCTGTCGCCCATGCGTTTTTTACTCAAGAAGACACTGACGGGCATGTATTAACCGTGCGGCAAGATTTAATTTCGCCGCTGTTGGAGTCTCTTTATTCAGCCAATCTGGATAGAGTCGATATTCCCGCGATTTGTTTATCTGTCGCGGATAAGCCCCAAGACATTGAAACTTTTAATCACTATTGGGATTTAATGGCGCGGGAATCTGCGAATAACTATATTGGTCGAGACCAAGTGTTATCTTCGCTTGCCCAAGCCTTATTTACCTTTTTACTGCGCTCTGTCCCCCTTGACGAGCATCATGTTAGTGGCGTTCGTGGTGAACATCGATTATTCCAACGTTTTAACCAGCTTATCGATATGCATTATCGTGAGCATCTCTCTGTCCCTGACTATGCGGATAAGCTCGGCGTCACCGAATCTCGCTTAAAAGATATGTGCCGGCGATTTGCCAACCGCCCACCTAAAAAGCTTATTTTCGACAGGATTTTGCGGGAAGCCAAACGCATGCTGCTATTTTGCGATAGCCCCGTTTCTGAAATTGCTTATCAACTTGGATTTAAAGATCCAGCCTATTTTGCCCGCTTTTTTAATCGCTCTGAAGGTACCTCTCCGAGCCAATGGCGTGAACAAAATATCCACTAGATCGCGGATATCAAAATTTTAGCATCCCCTTTAAATTATTTTACATAATGCAAACATTTTTGATGTCTTGCATTTTTATTTTTAAAGTTACAACTGGTACTATTAGAAGCAAACAAAAAGTGAATGCATAGCTCAAAAAACAATCAAACAAAATGATATAAAATAAAATTCATTAAGTTTTTAATAAAACATAATTCAATGATAAATAAAGACTTATATATTAAAATTGAAATGGCATTAATATTAAAATATCGATAAGATCACATTTCTTTCATAAAACCATCTCACCAACGAAAAGTACCAGCTTTCCTTTGGAAAATCTCTTTTAAAACCCCACAGAAAACGATTCAATTAGTAAACACAAAACAAACATAAAATTAACATTATTCAAGCTTGCAACCTTTGTACGCCGACAACCCGCAAGCCCTCTTTGTTCTAAAACGAGGTAGACATGAAACCAGAAGATTTTCGTTCCGATGCTAAGCGCCCATTTAATAGCCAAGAATATCTAAAAAGTTTACAAGATGGTCGCGAGATTTATATCTATGGTGAGCGTGTTAAAGATGTCACCACGCACCCTGCTTTTCGTAACTCAGCAGCTTCTATAGGACAGTTATATGATGCGCTTCATGATAAATCGACTCATGACCAGCTTTGCTGGGGCACAGATACAGGCAACGGCGGGTATACACACAAATTCTTCCGCTTCGCAAAAAGTGCAGATGACCTACGCCAACAACGCGACGCCATCGCAGATTGGTCACGCCAAAGCTACGGATGGATGGGACGCACTCCAGACTATAAGGCGGCATTCGCCAGCTGTTTAGGCGCTAACCCAGAATATTACGGCCAGTTTGCCGATAACGCACGCAACTGGTACAAACGTATTCAAGAGAGCGGTTTATACTTTAACCATGCAATTGTTAACCCACCTATTGATCGCCATAAGCCCGCTGATGAAGTTAAAGATGTTTATATAAAGCTAGAAAAAGAAACTGATGCAGGTATTATCGTCAGCGGTGCAAAAGTTGTTGCAACCAACTCTGCGTTAACACACTACAACTTTATCGGTTTTGGTTCTGCACAAGTCATGGGTGATAACCCTGATTTTGCGCTGATGTTTGTTGCGCCAATGGATGCGGACGGTGTGAAATTAATTTCCCGTGCATCTTACGAGTTAGTTGCTGGTGCAACAGGAGCTCCGTTTGATTATCCGTTATCAAGCCGTTTTGATGAGAATGATGCCATTCTGGTCATGGATCATGTGTTAATTCCATGGGAAAACGTGCTGATTTATCGTGATTTCGACCGTGCTCGTAACTGGGCGGTACAAGGTGGCTTTGCTCGCCTGTTCCCATTACAAGCTTGTGTACGTTTAGCCGTCAAACTGGACTTCATCACAGGTCTTCTGCAAAAGAGCCTTGAATGTACGGGTGTTATTGATTTCCGTGGTGTTCAAGCGGATCTCGGTGAAGTGGTCGCTTGGCGTAACCTGTTCTGGTCACTGACTGATGCTATGTGTTCAGAAGCAAAAGCTTGGGAAGGCGGTGCGTTCCTGCCAGATACTCAAGCCATCCAAACGTATCGTGTTATGGCACCAATGGCCTACACCAAAATCAAAAATATCATCGAAAGTAACGTAACAAGTGGTTTGATCTATCTGCCATCAAGCGTTCGTGATATGAATAACCCAGAGATTGACAAATATCTGGCAAAATATGTTCGCGGTTCAAATGGGATGGATCACGTTGAACGTATTAAAATTTTAAAATTAATGTGGGATGCTATCGGTAGTGAATTCGGTGGTCGTCACGAGCTGTATGAAATTAACTACGCGGGAAGCCAAGACGAAATTCGTCTGCAATGTCTGCGTCATGCATACGGTTCTGGTAATATGAAAGCCATGACTGACATGGTTGACCGCTGCCTGTCTGACTATGATCAGCACGGCTGGAAGCGCCCTCACCTGCACAACAACAACGATATTAATCTGTTAGATTCGCTGCTGAAGTAATCGGCAGCAGGAGGTCAAAATGTCTTTAGAAAATGAACATCGCTTACGTTTCAGAGATGCGATGGCAAGTCTCGGTGCCGCTGTTAACATCGTCACCACGGATGGTCCAGAAGGCCGTTGCGGTATTACTGCCACTGCGGTTTGTTCTGTGACTGATACGCCACCGACTTTGATGGTATGTGTTAACCGCAACAGCTCTATGAATGCGGTTTTTCAAAAGAATGGCCGCCTATGCGTTAACGTTCTCAACCATGATCAAGAAGATTTAGCTTGTCACTTTGCGGGCATGAAAGGCTCGACAATGGATGAGCGCTTTGGATGGGATATGTGGGATAAAGGTATTTTAGAACAACCATTGTTAAGAAATGCCCTTGCTAATCTTGAAGGTGAAATTACCCAAGTACAAGATATTGGCACTCACTCTGTCTATATGGTTGAGATGAAAAAGATTGTTGTTAGCGATGATGGACATGGCTTGGTCTATTTTAAACGTAAATTCCATCCCGTTTTGCATAAAATCTTAGAGCATACAGCCTAATTTAACCTCCATTTTATTACGCTATTCTAAGCCCCTAAATACATCATTTAGGGGCTTTTTTATTATATCTATCGAATGTAACTTTCTTAAATCAAATCCATTATCAGGCAATTTCTGTCTAATTGACACCGACCAAATTAGAGGTATACACTGGAAAAATACTTATTTGACATCCTAATAAATAAAATAAAACAAAATATGAAATATCTTATAAATAATATTATTTATGACAGCCATCAGGGGTTGTTATATCGCGATAATATCGGCGATGCAATTAAACTAACTACCACACTAAACCGCTTATTATTGGTGTTAGTGCAAAATAATGGTGAGATTTTAGATCGTGAAACATTATTAAGCCGAGTGTGGGATGAACATAACCAAGTTGCATCCGATAATAACCTTAACAGTAGCATTTCTGTTTTACGCCGTCATTTGTCCTCATTTTGTGAGGATGAAATAATTACGACTATACCTAAAGTGGGTATCAAGCTTAATGCGCAATTGCAGTTACTATCATCAGAATTAAATCATGATGTCCAGCAAAAAGAACCTCAAGAAATATTACTTAATGAACCACATAAAGCAGCCGTTATAGAAGAAACACCAAAAGAAAAAGTGCAAACAGTAAAGAAAAAAAGTTACATTCTCAATAACCGTTTTATTGAGCTAGCCTTAGTTGTGATTATTATTTTTTGCTTACTTTATCTTTTTAAAAGCTATTTTTTTGCTACGCGAACAGAATATCCTGAGGTGGGTCGCATTGATCAGTGCAGCATACGCTATATTAATAGTTACCATAAACCCGATACGACGACGATTAGTTTTACTGATTTACAAAATCAGTTAACACGGTTAAACATTGATTGCAAAAAACCGGCTACATTATTTTATTACAATGTTGGAATCGTCACGAATGATAAAAACCTCTATGATAACTTTTTATTTTTATCTTATTGTCCTAACACCCCCAAAGATAGTACAACAGTGAGTTGTGAGAATTTTTATGTCAAATAAGAAATCTATCAGGGCTTTTTGGCTACTGATTATTTCAACCATCTTAGTCTTCATTAGTAGCTATGTTTATTATAAAAACAACACGGCCATTGTTCCGAGTTGCAGAGCAACACTGAAAATTGATATTTCAGATAGCCGTTCAGACTTAAAAGGCTATTACCTACTTAGTATTATTCCAAATGAGCATGACCCTGAGCATCATACCTTTGTGATGAATGGAACCATTAGCAACGATGGTAAAAGTTATGTTATCGCTCGCAAATTTTATATGAAATATGTCTACCAAGGCGGGCATTTTTTCTCACAAGTCGAACGAGTTGTTATTGATCCTAATGACCAAGCTCAAAATAAAATAAAAATACGGGGTATTCCGCAAGAAGGGCAAATTTATTTTGTAAACATAAAGCGTTTGAGTGAAAAAAACTATATTTTTGAAGAGAACTTCTCCCCTCTTTTTATTTGCACAATTTAATTTAAATCAGCAAACATTTCATCATGACAAATATAGAGCATCGAATTATGACATTTGATGCTCTATTTTTTTAATTTTTAAAAATTACTTATTAATTTACCTTAAAGCAAAAGTGATTAAAAATCCCATACATTACCACAGTGAAATAAAAACATTAAAACTCACGTTAAAAATATTAATACCAGAATTAAATATTTTACTTCATTAAAATACCAATACTTTATTTCAAAAAACTCTCCTGATGGATAAACTTGTTTTCGTCGAAATGACTTACACAAAAAGCCAATGCATGGATGCACTAGGCAATTTGCATTCACTTTAGGGACTAAAAATTACTTATCTTTAAGGATCTATCACATGAAATTAAATAAATTATCTGTTGCTGTTTTATTTGCAGCTTCTACTCTGTCTGCATCTGTTTTAGCTAGCGGCAACACGGGTGAATTACATTTTAGCGGTCAAGTTGTTAACTCCCCATGTAATATCGAATCTGAAAGCACCAAACAAGAAGTTCCATTTGGTCAACTGTCACGTGCTTCTTTAGAAGCAGGTAATGCAGCAGAGAAAGATATCTCTATTAAATTAAAAGAATGTAACTTCGACGAATTCAGTAAGGATACTGAAGGTAAATGGGTTGCAGTTAAAGATATCAAAATCACTTTCGGTGGTAAAAACTACGTTGGTACTAATAAAGAGTTCTTAGGCGTGACTGGTACCGCTAATAACGTTGGTATTCAAATTAAAGATTTTAAATTTGATGAAGCTAAATCTGTACTGAACCAAATTCGTAACAGACAAGGTGAAAACGTTCTGGAATTTACTGCATTAGCAAAACGTGTTGATGCTTCTACTCCAGTAACTGAAGGTGAATTCAACTCTATCGCTGACTTCAAAATCACTTACGAATAATTTTTATGGGAGGGGAAACCCTCCCAATAAAAAGGTTCATTATGCGAAATTTATCTTTCTTATGGTCAACACTATTATTAGCTCCTTTTATTTCTAATGCAGAATATACAGTTGATGGCGGAATTCGTGGTGAAACTGTTATGCGCGGATATATTGTTGCTGCGCCCTGCTCAATAGAAACAGACAGCCAATATCAATATATTAATTATGACCTTGTTTCTAAAAGTGACATCAATACAGAAGAAGCAAAAAATAATAATAGAAAAACATTTAACATTAAATTAAACAACTGCATTAGTGAATATGACAAAGATAATAGCAAAGGCATAAAAATTAAATTCTTTGCCAATAGTGACATCTACAACAATGCAATCAAACTGTCAGGTCCTACGGATGGTGTCGTTGTCTATATTTATGACACCAATAACAATTTAGTCACTCCGAATAAATCGTATTCTATTTCAAATAGCGCTATTTACTTTGATAGAAAAACAAAAGTCAGTGTTTTGAAATATGAAACAGAAATTGACACCATTAATAATGAGATTGAACCCGGAAATTACTTTGCCACGATTAAATTCAATGTAAGTTACGACTAATAAATATTTTAAATTAATTTATATGATAAGAACACTATGGCTAAATTTAATATTTTTCACCAGTTAATTATTATATCTTGCTTATCCAGTATTCCTACTGTTGCTTTTTCTGTTGAATTTAATACAGATATGCTTGATACCAAAGATACTCAGAATATTGACTTTAGCCAGTTTTCTCAGGCCGGATTTGTTATGCCTGGAAATTATCATCTAACGATTAAAGTCAATAATGAACGTTTGGGTAATGCCCGCGATATTACTGTAGGTGCGCCAACGTCTGCTGAAGATTCATTATTTAGCGTTGTTTGTGTTCCGGCAGCTATTACGGATCAACTCGGCTTAAAACCAGAAGCTATTCGCTTAATTAAATATCGCGATAACGATCAGTGTATCGATTTGTCTGCGCTTGAAGGCAGTACCATGAGCGTGGATTTATCCACGTTAACACTGACGATCTTGATCCCGCAAAGTTATTTGGAATATACCGACCCTAGCTGGGTGCCACCTTCTCGCTGGGAAGACGGTATTAACGGCTTTTTACTCGACTACACCTTGACGGGCTCCTTTACCCGCCGAGATAGCGGAACAAAAGAATCCTATTTATCTGCGAACGGAACTACAGGGTTAAATCTCGGTGCGTGGCGTTTACGTGGGGATTACCAAGCAAACTACCGTAAATCATCGGGTAACTATAACAATGAATATAGCGATGCCATATTCAGCCGTTTATATGCTTATCGCTCATTAGCGAATATCGCCTCGGTTCTAACGTTGGGGGAAAACTATTTCTACTCGGCTATTTTTGATTCCTGGCAGTTCACGGGTCTATCACTAGAGACCGATGAAAACATGCTGCCACCGAAACTAACGGGATACGCCCCTGAGATCATCGGGATAGCTCAGACTAACGCCACGGTCATCGTCAAAAGCCATGACCGAATTGTTTTGGAAACTACGGTTCCCGCTGGTCCATTCCAGATCCAAACATTGGATAGCTCAATCCGTGGAACCTTAGATGTCACGGTGCGTGAAGAAAATGGCGAAGAACAAAAGTTCAGCATTACTACAGCGGCGCTGCCTTATTTAACACGTCCTGGACAAGTTCGCTATAAGTTTGCCGTCGGTAAACCTCGTTACGATGGGCGTCACCTTGAAGGGGATATGACCGCATCGGGCGAGCTTTCTTATGGACTTAATAATATTTGGTCTATTTATGGTGGGTCGATTTTATCCAAAAACTACCAAGCATTTTCAGCTGGTTTTGGGCGTGACTTATTTACCTTCGGGAGCTTGTCATTTGATATAACGCAGTCCCATGCAAAGTTACTCAGCAATACCTTAACAGGACGCAGTTACCGTTTAAGTTACTCAAAATCGTTTGATGAGGCGAGAACCGACATTACCTTCGCAGGCTATCGATTCTCGGATGAAACCTATCGTTCATTGCAACAAACGTTGGACGAACGCCGTACAGGGATTGAAACTCAAGCACACAAAGAGAGCTATCAGGTCAATATTAATAAATATTTTGATGCGTTCTCACTGGGTGGAAACTACCAATACAACACGTATTGGAATAGCCAAACGGAAGAGCAATTTGGGGCCTATATCAACACCGCCTTCAATATTGCCTATTTAGGGTTAAAAAATATCAGCTTAACTGCTTCTGCGACACGCTCCAAAAGAGCGGGATATCAGGATGATGCCATTACGTTGTATGTCACTGTTCCCCTCACAATGGGCAGCAGCATGAGTTTCTCTGAGGGTTATACACGTGACCAAAATGGGCGCCGTTCTTCAACCCATAACGTGGGCTATAGCGGCTACAACGATCAGCGTAGTTATAACCTGAACGTAGGTTACCAAACGGGACAGTATCAAGACTCACAAACCAGTTTCAGTGGTTATTTGAGCCAGAACTTCCCAACGGCATCACTATCGGCCAATGCCAGTTATGTTCCCAACGAGTACCACACCGTTGGTGGGTCAATTAACGGAGGGATCACATTGGTCAAAGAGGGAATTGCGCTGCATCAGGCAGCTTATGGTGGAACGCGCTTAGTCGTTGAAACACCGGGAGCGAGCAACGTGCCATTAAACGGCGGTGTTTATAAAACTAACCGCTTTGGCTTAACCGTGCTCCCTAACGTGAGTAGCTATCGCAAAACAACAGCATCAATTAATACCAGTAAATTACCGAACAATATCGAAGCGTTAGAGAGTGTTACCGAAGCCACATTAACTCGTGGAGCCATCGGTTATCGCAGCCTTAATGTTATTCAAGGGGAAAAAACCTTTGCCCGTTTAAAACTGGCAGACGGTACTTACCCACCTTTTGGCGCCAGTGTGCGTAATAAAAATAACATTGAGCTCGGCATTGTGGGTGAGCAAGGGATCACATGGATTGTCGGCGTGATGCCAAATGACCTGCTTAACCTTTACTGGGGAAATAAATTGCAATGCAGCACGCAAGTCACTGAGTTTAAAAACAGTGCAGAAAGCTACCCTGTATTAATTTGTCATTAGGAAACAATTTAAATGAAATCAAATCTTTTTAATTTACTTCGCACCAGTGTCTTATTGACCTCTATCGGTGCAATGGGCGCCACTTACGCCGCAGTTACATTGGATCGTACTCGTATTATTTTTGATGGTGATCAGCAGTCTATTAACATCACTATTCGCAATGATAACCCCGAGCTGCCTTACCTAGCACAATCATGGTTAGAAGATGCGTCAGAGAAAAAATTGGAAGCTGGCCCGATTATCGCGACGCCACCGATTCAGCGTATGGAGCCAAAATCCACTAGCTTAGTTCGTTTAAGCACTGCGCCAGATATCAGTAAGTTACCTCAGGATAGAGAGTCTCTGTTTTACTATAACTTGCGTGAGATCCCACCAAAATCAACGGAAGCAGGTGTTCTACAAATCGCCCTACAAAGCCGTGTAAAACTGTTTTATCGCCCAGAAGCAATTGTGGCGGATAGCAAAAAAGAGTGGGCAAAACAGGTAACACTAACCCCAACAGCCAATGGTTATCAGCTAAATAACCCAACAAGTTTTTATCTGACCGTTATCGGCATTGGTAACAGCCAGAAGCAGTCTGAGCAGAGTGATTTTGATGCTGTTATGGTACCACCGAAATCAACCCATAACCTAAAATCAGCGAAATTTGCGACGCCATATCTCACCTATATCAATGATTATGGTGGAAAGCCATCACTGGCGTTTAAGTGCCAAGCATCGCAGTGCACAGTCACACCATAGACGTAACGGATAAACAGGAATATCAACATGAAACTGTATCACTTTGGGTTATCGCTCATGTTCGCCATGCCTGTATTGGCAGAAACGCCATCGCAACCCTCATTATTGGAAACAACAGGCACTGTTTATGTTCATGCGCGTTTTCTCATAACACCTTGCCAGCCTAATGTAACGATGACGAGAGCGGTCAATCATGTCAATGAACCTGTTTATCAATTTACTGTGAGTTATGCCCATTGTGTCACCCGCACTTATAACCAAACGTGGGCACCATTCACGTTGAAATTTGCGGGTCAGCAATATGTTTTTTCAAAGCCGCAGACAAATAAAAGTATGACTTTTTTACTTCCAGCCGAAAGCTCAGCACGCCGTTTGGAGATGATTTATGACTAAAACATTCGCACTTATGGTTGGCATGAGTAGCTTGTTATTTACCAGCTACGGCAGCTTGGCAAATAGTCTATCCGTCTATTTTGAAGGGACACTGGTGCCTATCGGTTGTCGCTTATCCGACGATGACACGAAGAAAACGGTTTACTTATCAGGTCTGCGCTTTTCTGAACTTGAAAATCTGGGGCGTTCTGATGTTCAACCTTTTCAGTTGGATATCGTCGATTGCTCAACCGCGGCATTAAATAAGACCATCAAAATTACGCTAAATACTCAAGATACTGAAACTCACAATGGCGTCACCTATTTGAAAACAACCGGCGAGTCCAATGTGTTACTGGCGTTAACTGATGGCAAGAATGCTCAACCTTTGAAATTTAATACCCCGATTGATATCAGTACCGTCACGGAATCGGGAAAAGGCTCCATTAACCCACTGCAATTTGGGGTATATGCACAAAAGCCCTTTAACGGACGGCTCAAAACAGGGAGTTTCTCATCCTTAGTCACTTTCAATCTGGACTACCAGTAGGAGAATGCAGATGAAAATATCCGGTTTTTTAGGGGCGATTTGCCTGCTAATGAGCAGCTTTTCACTGGCTGATATTTTAATTACGTTGGAAACCACATTAGTGCGTCCATCCTGTGTGATCACCAATGAAAATGGTGATAAAGAGCTGTATGTGAATTTTCAAAATGTCGCATTAGATCGCATAACAGAAGAAAAGCAAAACTTTGGGATCCTAATTAAACAGTGCGATCTGCGTAAAAATTTACGAATTTATTTATCCCCTAAAGAGGGTTCGACCCTCACGATTAATAACGAAACGGTATTAAGCACCACGATCCAAGGATTAGGGATCCGCTTTTCCCAAGCCAATAGAAATACCGCTATCAATCTACTGAAATGGGAGCCCATCTTCCCGTCAGTGAGTGGTGACACCGCCACATTGACCTTACAGTCACAATTAGTTACGAATCAAGTGCCTGAAACACTTGAAGTCGGCCCGTTTAGTGCGGCACTGTCAGTGATGATTGATTATCTCTAAAGTTAGGTAACGACAATGAAAAAAACATCTAAAACTTCGCTAATTTCATTAATGACCATGCTGATGTCACTGTTTCTCTATAGCCAAGTGTCTCATGGGTTAACTCGCTACTCGTCCAGTGGTGGAGGTTATAGAATAAATCTTGTCTCCAATAACTCGGTCATCGCGAGCACTCCGACAATTGGAAGCAATGGCGAGAAATACTACTCCGTCGCTCCGCCAAATAAAGAGGGTATTGTGATTAATGAAAGTTCATCACAGCCCTACGGTACTGTCTATTGCACTGTGAATTTTTTAGCGGGTAACTACCAAAACGGACTGGCATGGAACTATGCCTTTCATCGTGTTTTTGCTTATATGCCAGAGGCTGGCTTTAGCATTAAGGGGCTAACCGCTTATAAAATTAATGCGAATACTTATTTCACACTGTATTCAGACAATGGAATTACTCAGGGTTGGAAAAACATTTCTGGACGTGGGTGTTCTTCCGAAGAAATGGGGCCATTAGACGCAGGATTCTTCACCGTTCAATTCCCATTTGAAGTACGTATTTATGTGAAAGATATTCCCATTGATGGCAAAGTTGTTATTCCACCAGCAATGATTGCAGGCTATACCCGAATGTTCCAATATCCGGGTACACCTGATGTATTCGTTCCAGCGGATAAAGCGAGTGTAAAACTGGATTTAACTCAGTCGGTGATTAACTACCCATCAAACTGTAAATCCAATATTGATAACTTAAATATCAATCACAATACACTGGATGCCATTGAATTTGATAGTAAACAAACCCGTACTGCAACCTATCAATGTGATAGAAGTCAGGGGGTTAGAGTGAAATTCGCCTTAGATTACGTTATGGATAACGATCCACAAAAGCGTGTGCCGCTGAAATCAGGTAATAACACGATTTACTCTGAGTTATCACTGTACGATGCAGAGAATAACCTACGCGGTAAAACTATCGAAACCACCATTGATAAAGTGAAAAATATTGAAATCGAAAGCCACCTTTATGGATTAGATGCTGAGCCAGGAAAATACACTGGTAATGCGTGGTTAATTGCAACTTATTTATAATTAACATGCAGTATAAATTTTATGATTATGCTTTCTCGTGCTGTATTTATTAGTATTTTTATTATTTGGAATCTCGCCAGCATAATTTACATTGATAATTTAGGTAGCTTAAGGCAATCGCTGCCACAAAATATTATTAGCTGGTTAGCGATTGCATTAATTATTTCCATCATTGCATTTACCGTATTTTATAGAAAAAATCGGATTTTCATTACGATTCCTGCAATGTGTTTTTGTTTAGCGCTAGCCATATTAAGCATCAATCTTTTTTATCTAAAAGAAAGTAATAATGTTATATTTTGGTATTGGTCTGGTATTAGCGCAGGAGTCATACTGTATATTGTTGGACTGCAAATACGAGAGAAGTGGCTAATTCAATCTTTCTGTATTTATTGTTTTATCGCTATTAATGTTATTCAGTGTTTATTTACTATTTATCAGTACTTTTTTGAAACCAGTATTTTTTATTTTGCAACAGATATGCGGTCATATGGTTTGACACAACAAATTACCATTTTATCGGTTAACATGGCGATGAGCTGTATGTTTTCGTTGATGACCCTTGTGTTATCGCAATTTAAACTCGCATCACTCATCCAAGAAAAATGCCGCATAACACTATTAAGTTTCTGTATTTTCTTGTTTACGGTGACGCTGATTGTTCTGCAATCCATCACCACAACATTGAGTTTTGCAGTTTGCGCATTTATCTTTATCTGTTTGTTTTATCAAAAGAATAAAGTAAGGGTCAGTGTCAGCTATTTCATTATTGCCGTCGCTGTATTTATTGGAGTTTACCTTATTCAGCTATGCCCAAAGTATATCGACAGTGAGATAATCAACCGCTTTCACCTTAAGCAGATGTTACGGTTTTCCATTTCACTGTTTATCTACCCACCAGCTGAAGTTTGGGAACAACCTTTAATTATTAATGCGAGCATGGAGAAAAATCAGCTCCCATTTTTAAGTTCTGAAAATTATATTGTTCCTCATATTTATAATGAGATATTGCGTTGGATTATGACTGGTGGGTTTATCAACCTTATTTTTATGTCATTAATAATAACGGGGGGTATATATGTTATTTATCAGTCAATTATTAAATATAAAAAAAACGGGAACGGTTATTCAATATCCTTGGTATTAGCATTAACACCTGTGGTTATTAATAGCAATTTAGAACACCCATTTTTACAATCAGTATTACATTGGGGAATGATTATATTGTTTTTATCATTTTCAGATGCTTCATTCCCACTGAGAGAACAATCCAGTTTCTATATTAATAAACATCTTTCTTTATTGTTTAGTTTTAGCACTTTTATTATTGGCCTCATCGTTTTTATTATTGGATTAAATTTATTTAATGGTCAATCTTTCTTTCACACCAATATTTTTTCATTTGCATAATGAGAAAATTAAAAGATAAACGAGGACAGCATAATGACTCTCTATGACAATCAAATCTCCAATACAGATATTGGTGCAAAAGTCCGTAAACGCCGACTATTATTGGGCTGGAGTGCCAGTATTCTTGGTAAAAAAACGGGCTTAAGCCAACAGCAGATCTCTCGCTATGAACGTGGAACTCAAAATTTTACAATCCACCGATTATGTATTTTTGCCAATGTGCTTCAATGTGATTTAAATTACTTTTTAGAACGTAGAAATTCTTCGGTAACAGTACCGATTAATCTGTAATGCTGTTGTATTTATATCGCCGAAAACCTTATTTGATCGCGACATAATCATGCCCTCTAAGTCTATTTTTAGGGGGCATTTTCATTCCTAAAAGCAACCTAGACGGATATTTCTACATTGCTAGAACCTGTTAATTCAATAATTAGAAAAATAAATACTAATATATTATCCCGCAATTAGAGGCGCATTGTGATCGAGATATTAAATACGGTGATTTCCCCACGGATCATCAGAAGATGAGTTGGCATCATCCATTGAATCGTCTTCTAGCATATCAAGATAGAGCGCTTCAACTTCAGCCCGCGCCCATGGCGTTCTTCGTAGGAATTTTAAGCTTGATTTTATACTGGGATCTTTGTTGAAGCAGTTGATTTTAATAATGTTGCCTAATTTTGCCCAGCCATAATGGTTAACTAATTCTGTTACCTGCATTTCAAGTGTAACCCCATGTAATGGGTCTTTAGATTTATGTTCAGTCATTTGTATTACCTTATAGGGCATTTCGGAGTATTTAAAGCACGC
The DNA here is from genome assembly GCF_027595165.1 of Providencia sp. PROV188. Lineage (NCBI taxonomy): Bacteria > Pseudomonadati > Pseudomonadota > Gammaproteobacteria > Enterobacterales > Morganellaceae > Providencia > Providencia sp. PROV188. The sequence continues at coordinate 833,932 of NZ_CP097291.1, read as the reverse complement.
GAAGATTACAAGAAATGCAAGGCGCTCGCAATCAATACGGTAAGTTACAGACTCCTTAGTGAAAACATAAAAAATCCCCCAGCAAGTTACCCTGCTGGGGGATGATTTATTCACAAGTTAAACTCGTAAATTACAGAACATCTACGCAGTTCAGTTCTTTGAATGCTTGCTCTAAACGAACAACCATTGAGTCTTGTGCTTTACGCAACCACACACGTGGATCGTAGTATTTTTTGTTTGGCTTATCATCGCCTTCTGGGTTACCTAACTGAGATTGCAGGTAGCCTTCTTTCGCTTTGTAATACTGTAAAATACCATCCCATGTTGCCCACTGAGTATCGGTATCGATGTTCATTTTGATAACACCGTAGCTTACTGCTTCTTTGATTTCAGCAGCGCTTGAGCCGGAACCACCGTGGAAAACGAAATCTAAGCTGTTGTGTGGCAGGTTAAATTTCTCAGACACGTAGTCTTGGGAATTACGCAGAATTTTTGGCGTTAATTGTACGTTTCCTGGTTTATAAACACCGTGTACGTTACCAAAAGAAGCCGCGATAGTGAAACGTGGGCTGATAGCGTTCAGTTTTTCGTAAGCGTAAGCCACGTCTTCTGGTTGGGTGTACAGCGCTGAGCTGTCCATGCCAGTGTTATCAACACCATCTTCTTCACCACCAGTACAACCTAATTCGATTTCCAGAGTCATGTCGATTTTCGCCATGCGCTCTAAATATTTAGAACAGATTGCAATGTTTTCTTCCAGAGATTCTTCTGACAGGTCAATCATGTGAGAAGAGAACAGTGGTTTACCCGTTTTCGCGTAGTGTTTTTCACCCGCATCTAACAGACCGTCAATCCATGGCAGTAATTTCTTCGCACAGTGGTCAGTGTGCAGAATCACTGGCACACCGTAGTGCTCTGCCATTTGGTGTACGTGGTGTGCACCTGAAATTGCACCTAAGATAGCTGCTTGTTGCCCTTCAGCTTTCAGGCCTTTACCTGCGATAAATGCAGCACCACCGTTAGAGAACTGAACAATAACCGGAGCGCGTACTTTAGCTGCCGCTTCAAGTACGGCGTTAATTGAATCAGTACCAACACAGTTCACAGCTGGCAATGCAAAGTTATTTTCTTTGGCAACCGCGAAAACTTTCTGTACATCATCACCAGTGATAACACCTGGTTTAACAAAATCAAAAATTTTAGACATGTGAAAAGGTCCTGTGGTGAACAGGCAGCCTACGCTGCCTGTTGTGTATGAACAAATTAATTACGCTTTAGCACGTTCTTCTAGCATCACAACGGCTGGGAGCTTTTTACCTTCAACGAATTCAAGGAAAGCACCGCCACCGGTAGAAATGTATGAAATCTTATCAGCGATACCGAATAAATCGATCGCCGCTAGGGTGTCACCACCACCAGCGATTGAGAAAGCGTCACTGTCTGCGATAGCACGAGCAACGATTTCTGTTCCCTTACGGAAGTTAGGGAATTCGAATACGCCCACAGGGCCGTTCCAAAGAATGGTTTTCGCATTTTTCAGAATTTCAGCCAGACGTTCTGCGGATTCATCACCTAAGTCCAGAATTTGCTCATCATCTTTGATAGCGTTACTTGCTTTCAGTGTTGCTTCAGCAGTTTCTGAGAACTCGGTAGCCACGCGAACATCAGTTGGCACTGGGATTTGGCAGTTAGCCAGTAATTTTTTCGCTTCTGGGATCAGGTCCGCTTCATACAGTGAACGCCCCACATTGTTGCCTTCTGCTGCGATGAAAGTATTCGCGATACCACCACCCACAATCAGTTGGTCAGCGATTTTAGACAGGGAATCTAATACCGTCAGTTTAGTGGAAACTTTAGAACCGCCTACGATAGCAACCATTGGGCGCGCTGGGTTACCTAACGCTTTGCCTAATGCTTCTAATTCGTTGCTTAACAACGGGCCTGCACACGCAACTGGTGAGAATTTAGCCACGCCATGCGTTGACGCTTGAGCACGGTGAGCCGTACCGAATGCATCCATAACGTAGACATCACACAGTGCTGCATACTGTTTAGACAGCGTTTCGTCGTCTTTCTTCTCGCCTTTGTTAAAGCGCACGTTTTCTAAAACAACTAATTCGCCCGCAGCGATATCAACACCGTTCAGGTAGTCTTTAACTAAACGAACTGGGTTGTCTAATTTTTCTGCCAGATAGTCAACAACAGGTTGCAGTGAAAACTCTTCATTGTACTCACCTTCCGTCGGACGACCGAGGTGGGAAGTAACCATGACTTTAGCACCTTGTTTCAGCGCTAATTCAATTGTTGGTAATGAAGCACGGATACGTGCATCTGAAGTAACTTTACCGTCTTTAACAGGAACGTTTAGGTCCGAACGAATGAAAACGCGTTTACCCGCTAAGTCCAAATCGGTCATCTTAATTACAGACATGGTGAATCCTCTTGTTGATTCTCTATAAAGTTTTCATTAGCGACTGTGCGAGGAGGTCAATAGTGTATTTACCTATTGTGCCCCGCTGTCTGTCAGGCGCCAATTAGTTTAAACCTGTTGCTGCCATCGCTAGGGTTGTATCTAGCATCCGGTTAGCAAACCCCCATTCGTTATCACACCAAACCAGGGTTTTGATTAAGTTCTTGCCGCTAACTCGTGTTTGCGTGCCATCAATAATCGCGCTGTGCGGATCATGATTAAAATCCATCGAGACTAACGGTAGTTCAGTATAGTCTACTATACCACGAAAATGCCCGTGCGCGGCGCTCTGTAATAGCTTGTTAACTTTATCAACACAAACATCCGCATCTACAGTGACACTTAAGTCAATGGCGGTGACATTAGTGGTTGGAACACGTACAGAAATCGCTTCAAAGCTGCCTTGGAATTTTGGAAAAATTCGCGTGATCCCCGCTGCTAATTTGGTATCAACAGGAATAATCGATTGGCTCGCTGCGCGCGTTCTGCGTAAATCTTTATGGTAAGCGTCAATCACGGGTTGATCATTCATGGATGCATGAATGGTGGTGACTGTGCCTGACTCGATACCAAATGCATCATCCAACACTTTGATGACTGGAATAATACAGTTGGTGGTACAAGATGCATTGGAAACGATGTTATCGCTTCTTTGTAGGCTGTCATGGTTAACACCATACACAATGGTCGCATCGAGATCATCGGTTCCTGGATGGGAAAAAAGCACTTTTTTCGCGCCGGCTTGCAGATGCTTTAACCCATCTTCGCGAGAGCCGTAAACACCCGTGCAATCTAATACCACATCCACACCGAGCTCTTTCCAAGGTAGCTTGCTGATATCCGCTTGATGGAAAAGACGCATACTGTCATCTCCAACTTGTAGCTGGTCGCCATTAAGGCGAACATCCCACGCAAAGCGTCCGTGACTTGAATCATATTTCAGCAAATGAGCGATACCTTCAGGTTCCGCTAATTCATTGACCGCAACAACGACAATTTCTGCCCGGCGACCTGATTCATATAACGCTCTGAGAACACTTCGACCAATTCGACCGAAGCCGTTTATTGCTACCCTGATTGCCATTCTACACCTTGTATCTGAGCAAAATCACACGGTTGCTAAGGATAACTGACTACCACCAACTCTACTGCTCATTTTAACTGTCAAACATCAAAAGTGTGCTTCACTCGACATTTTTAAAATTTATTTACATTATTTCAAATGCAACTGAAACGGTTCAGCTTATCAAGTTTTAGATTAAGGGATATATTTAGAGAACGCAATAGAAAAACAAGAAACGGTGCACAAAAAAACAACGCCTCAATACCAAACTTGATATTGAGGCGTAAATTAGGTTAATTCACTTTATTTTCAGAGGCGCGACCGTTTATTCGGAACACACCTCAAGCAATTAAATGAATTATTTCAGCAGAGATTTTGCAGCTTTAACGGCGTTTTCAACCGTAATGCCAAACTCTTTGTAGAGCTGATCAGCTGGTGCTGATTCACCGAATGAGTGCATACCGATGATAGCGCCATTCAGACCAGTGTATTTGAACCAGTAATCTGCAATACCCGCTTCGATAGCCACACGAGCACTGACGTTTGCAGGCAGAACGGCTTCACGATAAGCCGCGTCTTGTTTGTCGAATGCATCTGTAGAAGGCATAGAAACCACGCGAACTTTACGACCTTCCGCAGTCAGTTGGTCAGCCGCTTTCACCGCTAATTCAACTTCAGAACCGGTTGCAATAAAGATCAGCTCAGGCGTGCCTGCGCAATCTTTCAGGATATAAGCGCCTTTCTCGATATTTGCTAATTGCTCAGCGGTACGAGGTTGCTGTTCTAGGTTTTGACGAGAGAAAATCAGTGCGCTTGGACCATCTTTACGCTCAATGGCATATTTCCATGCAACCGCAGATTCTACTTGGTCACATGGACGCCATGTGCTCATGTTTGGTGTCACACGCAGGCTCGCCAGCTGTTCTACTGGTTGGTGCGTTGGACCATCTTCACCCAGACCGATAGAGTCATGAGTGTAAACGAAGATGCTGCGAATTTTCATCAGCGCTGCCATACGTACTGCGTTACGTGCGTATTCAACGAACATTAAGAATGTTGCGCCGTAAGGGATGAAACCGCCGTGCAGAGCTATACCGTTCATGATAGCGGACATACCGAATTCACGAACACCGTAATGGATGTAGTTACCCGCTTTGTCTTCGTTCAGAGGTTTAGAACCTGACCACATGGTTAAGTTACTTGGCGCTAAGTCCGCAGAACCGCCCATGAATTCTGGTAATACTTTACCAAATGCTTCTAATGCGTTTTGAGATGCTTTACGGCTTGCGATGTTCGCAGGGTTTTGTTGCAGGTTTTCAACGAATTTTTTCGCTTCTGCATCAAAGTTCGCTGGCAGTTCACCCGCCATACGACGTTCGAATTCTTTCGCTAATTCTGGGTATGCTTTTGCGTATGCCGCAAATTTTTCATTCCAAGAATGCTGTTTTTCTTTACCGGCTTCACGCGCATCCCAAGCTTGGTAGATATCTGCTGGGATTTCGAATGGACCGAATTTCCAGCCCAGTGCTTCACGAGTTGCTGCGATTTCTGCATCACCTAAAGGTGCGCCGTGAACCGCTTCGGTACCTGCTTTGTTTGGTGAACCAAAACCGATAACGGTTTTGCACATAATCAGCGTTGGTTTGTCTGATTGTTTGTGAGCTTCGTTCACTGCAGCGTTGATTTGATCTGCATCGTGACCATCGATGTCACGGATAACGTGCCAGCCGTATGCTTCGAAACGTGCTGCGGTATCATCAGTAAACCAGCCTTCAACTTCACCATCGATAGAGATGCCGTTGTCATCGTAGAATGCGACCAGTTTATTTAATTTCAGGGTACCCGCTAATGAACAGACTTCGTGGGAGATACCTTCCATCATACAACCATCACCCATGAACACATAAGTGTGGTGGTCGACAACGTCATGACCTGGGCGGTTAAATTGTGCCGCTAAAGTACGTTCTGCAATCGCAAAACCCACTGCGTTTGCAATACCTTGACCTAAAGGACCGGTAGTGGTTTCAACACCTGGCGTATAACCATATTCTGGGTGACCCGGGGTTTTAGAATGTAATTGACGGAAGTTCTTTAACTCATCAATAGATAAGTCATAACCGGTCAGGTGCAGCAAGCTGTAAATCAGCATTGAACCGTGACCGTTAGACAGTACGAAGCGGTCGCGGTTAGCCCAATGTGGATCTGCTGGGTTATGATTCATATGGTTGCGCCAAAGAACTTCAGCAATATCAGCCATGCCCATTGGTGCGCCAGGGTGCCCTGATTTTGCTTTTTGAACCGCATCCATACTTAGAAAGCGGATAGCATTAGCAAGGGTTTTACGAGTCGTCATTAGTATACTCCAAGTAGGATAGAACGTACTTAAACCAATATTCACAACGCAATAGGGAATCATTGCGGTTTATAGAGTTAGCCTCAATAATTCGAGCCGCAGGTGCATAAAAGCTTATTAGACCTACCCACAACTTGAAGTTTGGCGATGAGACCCTACGAAACTAGCGCAATTTCATCCATACAGCAATTATTTGAAACAATATGACAGCAGACTGCGGATCTTTATCGCAACCGTCAAGCTGAATCCTTTCCATTGCGCAAAATATCCCTTTGAGTTCTTCGTTTTGCGCAATTGCCTGACCTTATTAAACCTGAGTTCACCACTTAGGATCAAGGTGATTTATGCATCTTGCGTAATTAGCCGCAATATTAGTGATATTTGGCAAATTTTTCACTGGTAAACCCGCACAAAACAACAAGGGCGCTCATTTTTGCGCCCTTGTTTTCACATTGCTTTCTTTTTGATTTTTTTATCGCGATTAACGCTCTGTCATCGCCTGTTTCATCCGCGTGATAGGCTTAATCAGGTAATCAAAGACGCTTTTCTCACCCGTTTTGATATCCACTGATGCCACCATACCCGGAATGATTTCCATTTTATGGTTATTTTTGTCTAACAAGTAATTGGTATCTGTTTCGACAAGAATTCGGTAGAACGTCTCATCGGGATTAAGCTTTAACTCACTACGACGCGTATCATTACTTAAGGTATCTGGGCTGATTAATTTCACCACTCCATTTAAGCCCCCATAAATCGCGTAATCATAAGCAGTGACTTTAACGACCACCGGCATTCCCGGTCTTAAGAAAGCCACGTCTTGCGGGCGAATATAAGCTTCCACCATCAATTTGTCATCGAGGGGAATAATTTCAAGGATGTCTTGCCCTGTATTCACGACGCCACCGATGGTATTGATCTTAATATTTTTTACGATGCCATGAACGGGCGCGCGGATCTCCGAGCGAGTGACAGGATCTTCACGCATACTCATGGTCTCTTCCGCTTGATCCAGCTCCGATTCCACTTTCACCAACTCAGCGTTTGCTTCCGCAAGGTAGTTATTCATGCGTTCATTAATTTGCGTCGCTAACTCAACGGACTGTCTTTCCATACGCAGAATTTCCACATTGGAAACTAACCCTTCTTTCGCCAGCGGTTTGGTAATAGCGATTTCTCGGTCTAATAATCCTTTGCTTTGACGTAAGCCTGCAATAGCTTGATCACGCTGCGTTTTTTTCGCGTTATAAGCATTGGTTTCACGCTCTACTAAGTCTTGATCCGTTATCTTTGAAAAATCAGGAACTTCGTTGCGAGATTCTCCCTGCAACCGCGCTGAGATGGCTTCAAGGTTTTGTACTCGAGCTTGGCTTTCACGCAATAATGCCATACTTCGCGCATCATCCAGCTTCAGCAAAATCTGCCCTTTTTCAACAATATCCCCTTCCTTAACGTACATCTCTTGAATATTGCCAGGGTCGATACTTTGAATGACTTGCTCACGGCTACTTGGAATAATGGTTCCTTGCCCACGAATGATCTCTTCTAAGTGGCTGTTATACGCCCAGACCACAAAAATCGTCAATAACAACGCCAGAAAGATAATAGGCAAAAACAGTAAGTTACTGCGCTCTTTTCTCATCACGGATTCTAGGTCATGAGAAAAGTCACTGGAAAAAGTGCGATGCTCTTTTGGCGCTTTACCATATTGATCCATTTTAAATCGCCCCTTCTTCTTTATTAATTACGCGTCTAACCTGTGAAACGACTCGCACTTGCGGCGCAGACTGTGGAGCAGGTTTATCTGTGGTAACTGTGCCAGTGGCTTGCTCCGTTTGTCCTAACGCTTTTAAGACTTTCTGCTTCGGCCCATCAATTAAGATTTTGCCTTCATCCATCACGATAATGCGGTCAACTAAACGTAAAATTGGTAACTTGTGGGTAACGACAATCAGCGTTTTATCTTTCGTCCACGCCTCTAGCGCATCGAGCACCAATTTTTCAGTATCCACATCAATTCCCGTGGTTGGCTCATCCAGTAACACCACATTTGGGTTATGCAGGGTTAACTGTGCCAGTGCCACCATCTGTTTTTGTCCACCTGAAAGCCCTAAACCATCTTCACCAAGGGGCATATCAAGCCCTGCTGGATGCTGACGAATAATTTTATCGAGCTGGAAGCGTTTGAGCGCACGCACTAAATCGTCATCGCTGGAGTAGCCATCAAGACGTGCTAAATCCAAGTTTTCACGTAAGGTTCCGAAGAATAAACGCGGCTTTTGCGTCAGCATACCGACTTTGCTTCTGAGGAAAATCGGGTCAATTTGGCGAATATCGAGATCATCTAAGCTAATATTCCCTTGCTGCTGTTCATATAGCCCGGTGAGTAATTTAAGTAATGTACTTTTTCCACCACCGATTTTGCCGAGGATCGCGACTTTCTCTCCCGCTTTGATCTCTAAATTAATGTTGTTTAATGCAGGCTGCCCATCTTTACTATATTGATAAGTCACATTCGCCAGTTGTAATGCCCCGTGAACTGCAGTTGGTGAAATGTATTTTTTATGATCTTCACGCTCGATAGGACGGCTAAAGATATTTCGTACGCCGGCTAATGCCATACGCGCTGATTGGAAACGTGTGGCCAGACCCGCAATTTGTCCCAGTGGCGCTAATGCTCGACCAGATAAGATCACGCTGGCGATCAGCGCCCCCATCGTAATACGCGAGTTCACATCATTCGCATGGATCAGGTAAGTTCCCAAGCACACTAAACCGACGGTATTGAGCTGCTGCATCGCCGCACTGAAATTGACCATAAAATTGGTTAGATTGCGCACGGCGATGGATGAAAATGCCGTTTTCTCTGTAAGCATTTCCCAGCGTTGTTGCGCCCAATTCACCGCATTATTCAGCTTTAAGGTTTCGATCCCTTCAATGGATTCCACCGCTAAGCCTTGGCGTTGAGATGTTTCTTTCATTGAGGCGTTGATCCCTTTCGCCAGTGGCTTTTGAATCAAAAGACCTGCGATCACTACAATCGGGATAATGGTCAGTGGCACTAATGCTAGGTAGCCACCAATCATGCTGATTACGCCGATAAACAGCAAAATAAAGGGTAGATCGACGAGGGCTAATAAACTCGCGCTGGTCATAAATTCACGAATGGATTCGAAGTCACGTAAGTTGTTCGCATACGATCCCGATGAGGCTGGGCGCTTATCAAGGCGGATCCCCATCACGCGGTGGAAGAGCATCGCGCTGATCACAATGTCCGCTTTTTTCCCTGCGATATCTAATAGATAAGATCGCAACATTTTGGCGAGAAACTCAAAACCAATTGCCAGCACAACACCGATGGTCAGTACCCATAAGGTTTCGTAAGCTTGGTTTGGGATCACGCGGTCATACACGTTCATCACATACAGGGAACTGATTAACGCTAATAAGTTGATCACAAATGATGCGACGATCACTTGGTAGTAATATTTTTTATAACGCCAAATCACTTTCCAGAAACCGCTAGTTTCGTATTTATCGATTTCTGAACGAGTTTCCGAGCGAATATTGCGTTTAATAAACCAGCTGTAACCGCTGTAGTTCGCTGCCAGATCTTTCACACTTAATGTTTGACGTAAACCTTCTTCCGTTAAGATCTCAAAATGACGCCCATGTTCGCCATCTTCAATTTTGCTGATCACTACCGATTCATTGTTTGCTAATAGCACCAGAAATGGCGCCGCAATCGTCGGGATCTTATGCAGATCGATTTCAATGATCTGGTTATCAAATTGGTGTGAGTTCAACACACTCGCCAGCGAGGCATAATCAAAAGATTTCGATTCCGTGCGTTTAGTTTGTGCTAATAAAATTTCTGGTGAAAGGGTATAACCCAAACGCTTGGTAACTAAAGATAGGTTATTAATAATATTCATAATTTATCTAGAAGCCAATTCTTGGTTCATCCATGCAGACATTTTTGCCTGCACACTGAGGTAATTGAGTGTCGCGTCACGGAAGTCGTTTTGTAAGATAACAGCGCTGGTTTGAATACTTGCTAGCTCGTTATACGCATCAAGCAAATCAATCAAAGTGCGGCGGTTGATCGTAAATTGCTTTTCATAGTTGCTGATCACCACTTTTTGCTCTGCGATATAGGCTTTGGCTATATTTCCTTGTTTTTCACTTTGCGCCATATTGATCGCCGCAGATTGGCTCATCTCTTTAATTTCACGGAATGTTTTTTTAATACGCTCATTGGCTGCGGACAGGGCATACTCTTTCTGTGCTTGGCTGTAATAGCTCGCTTGGTCAAAAATATTCCAAGAAACACGTAAGAAAACTTCGCTATTATCTGGCGTCGCATTAACTTCCAAATTCAGGGCTGGCTTTCTCATGGCGCTGGCGACTTTAACTTCGGCATCAAGGCTTTGAGCATCGGCCACTTGGGCTTTATAACTTGGGTTATTTTCTAGATTATCTTCTTGAAATTTGGCTAAAATCGCACCGCTAGTCGTGGCTCTGAATGGGTCAACAAATTGGTCAACAGTTAGCTGGCGCTGAGTCAAAATCGATAATTGGCTCAGGGCTAAATTCAGGTTTCTTTCTGTTTCAGCGCGGCTCATTTCCACTTTTAAGGTACGCGCTTTCACTTGCGTTAATTCGCTCATTCGACCAGAGTCATGCTGAACAATCGAGGTCAGTTGCTTTTCAATTTGGTGATGACGAACGAGGTTTTCATCAATCACATCAAGGGTTTCCTTGTGGCGTAAAACCTGCAAATAAAGCTGACTGATGCGCACGCTAATATCTTCTTGAGAAAGAATATATTGGTTTTCATAGTAACTTTGCTTGGACTGTTCGCGGTCTACACCCGCTTCAATTCCACCCCAAGCATAAATGTTCATGGTCGCTTTGGTACCAAGGTGAAACCCCGATTCCATCGCGTTACTTTCGTATTTGTGTTGCTGCGCAAGAGGCTGAGTTCCCATTAAACTGACGACCGGGTAATGCCCAGCTTCCGCTGCACTAACGTTGCTTTGTGCCGCTTGATAATTGGCATAAGCCTCTTGGACTTCTGGGGCATTATCGAGTGAATCTTTTAATAAGTTTTTTAATTCAACCACATCTGCCACAGCAGAAAGAAAAAGCATCTTCACGAAGAATAACGCTAAGATGCTATTAATTAGAGATTTCATAAAGTTGGCACAAAGTAAATAAAACTGGTGTTGGCGAAATAAAATATTGAGGGCTACCCGTGGTAACCCTCAATCATTAGCCTTAAATAATGGCGCTCTGAGTTTCTTGTAACGCATCTAATGATGAGTTCATGAAACCAGTAGAGTGACTTGATGTTGCATTGACATCGGTGTCTACTCCATGTAACTCCATTGCACTTTCTGGTGAGAACAGTTTCAGGGCTGTTAAATCAGTATCATTCAAGCCTGTGTTACCTGACTCTTTTAACTTACTGATACCCACTGAAATTGATGACTTACCGTTGGTACCGTCGTTATCGGTTAACGTCAGCGTAAAGGTCTCTTTCTCCATTCCCGTCGGACGTGTTGCCCCCGGACGATAGGTTAAGTGACCAAAGTTTTTCTCACCTAAAGAGATAGAGAGTAAACCGCCCGCATCGGTTTTAACGGCTAATTCACCCTGACCAAAATCAACCCACATGCTCTTATCAAGGTTATCCGACGTAATTTCCTTGGTTGTTGGATCGTATTTGTAAGTGTGGCCATCCACTTCAATGCTGATAGATTTCATGCCATCCGCGCCGAAGCTCAGGGTTTCCTTGCCATCATTCGCTTTTGAGAAGCTACTTTCGATGGTGTTTTCATTAGGGACATATTTGCTCAGGATGTTACCTAAAGAGCTCATATCTTTCAGAACGATAACGTCGTTAGCATCGTTGTTTTGGCCTTTTTGACCATCAAAAGCGATAGGCTGAATAAACTCTTCACCTGTTTTACCACCCACGCTATTGAGCATATCTTGACCAATACCAATAGCCACAGAGCGAATACCTTTTTCTGTTAAGAAAGCCTTCCAGCTATCTTCACCAATATCAGTATTTGGGCTTCCTGGGACAAAACCATTTGGTGATGTTGGTGCTATACCATTTCCAGCAACAGGATCCTGACTATTGCTTTGGTTACCATAGTTCGGAATACCATCAGTAATCACAAACAATGTGTTATCTAGTTTTCCATTAATATCTTTTGCATCAATCGGTTCCATGCCACTACTGGATGTTTTTTGGAAAATACTGATCACCTGCTGCAATGCTGCATCATAGTTAGTATCTACACCGATAACATGCCAGTCTGGGCGTAGCGTTTGAGCGCCACGTAAACCTTCAATAATTTGTTTTGCCTCAGAGATGGTACACCAGTATGGTTGATCCATTGGGTAACCCGGCGCCCCACCAATTGCCGATGCTTGCTTAGCAAAACCATTAATGCTAACGCGCACTTCTCCTGCATCAGCGCTGTTTAGACGCTCTTCATAACTACTTAACACGCTATCAATTGAATCTAATGCAGCGTCATATCGCGTTTTCATTCCTGATGCAGTGTTACCGCCTTGAATACCACTATCATCTCTACCCATGCTACTGGACAAATCTAACGAGATAATCAAGTTAGCATAAAAGGTATTTTCAACTGGTGGTTCTACTGATAATTCAACATTCGAGGCTTCAGGCTTATCATCATGAACCACGATTTCAGTTTTCACTTCATCGGTGCCATTTTTCACACCAAAATCAATATTCAGAGAGTCTTTGCCTGCTGGATGATCAACAAGGCCTTTGAGATTAACTTCATAATTAACCTTTGTGCTGCCATCTGCGGTTGGGGTATCTGTCACTTTAACGGAAATCACTTCTTTTCCATTTGGTGTTTTACCCACAAAACCATTGTCAGTAGATTCCCATGAAATAGGTTCTCCACCTGAAGTCAGCTTGGTTGTCGGCTCAATGATCTTAATATCGCTTGGAGTTGTTGGTTTATCTGTTGGATTAGATAACTCAATAACGCCATGCACAGTCACAGGCGATTTATCACCCGCAGTTCCATCCGTTCTTAAGCCTTTCTCGAAGACTTCCGTCGGTGTCGTTTGCGTTGGTGTAATATCAATAGTGACAGTCGCTGTATTTGAGATGCTGCCATCCTTATCTTTCACGGTATAAGTGATGGTATCTTGGCCTGTAGCACCTGGTTTTGGTGTATAAATCAGTTTGCCATCTGCATCAAACGTCGCGGTACCTTTGCTGCCATTCTTTTCAATATGCAGGGTTGATTTATCCAACTCTCCATCAGGATCTTTGTCATTAATCAACACATCAATAATTGTCGGAACACCTTGCTTAGTTTGACCATGGTCATCACCAGCAACGGGGGGTTCATTGATTACAATGGTCACGGTCGCTTTATTGGAAACATTACCGTTAGCATCCTTCACTGTGTAAGTGATGGTGTCCGTACCCTTCGCATCCGCATTCGGTGTGTACACCAGCTTGCCGTTCACAATACTCACAGTGCCTTGTGATGGCTGCTCAACAACTGCTAACGTATTTGGATCGATATCATTATCTAAGTCAGTATCATTACCGAGTACATCAATCTCAACAGGTGTCGCTTTGTTGGCTTTTGCTGAGTCATCAACTGCCACTGGCGCCGCGTCGATATCGACTGTCACCGTCGCTTCATTGGAGACATTACCGTTCTTATCGAACACTTGGTACGTGATGGTATCCGTGCCCACTTCACCCGTATGTGGGGTATAAACCAACTTGCCGTCAACAATAGTTGCCGTCCCTTTGCTGCCATTGGTCTTGATCACCAGCGTGCTTGGGTCGATGTCTTTGTCTAAATCGGTGTCGTTGGCTAACACGTCAATGGTCACCGGCACCGATTCTTTGGTCGCCGCTGTATCATCAACTGCTACTGGTGGTGCATCGATATTGATAGTTACCGTCGCTTCATTCGACACGTTGCCGTTTTTATCAAACACTTGGTACGTGATGGTATCCGTGCCCACTTCACCCGCATGTGGGGTATAAACCAACTTGCCGTCAACAATAGTTGCCGTCCCTTTGCTGCCATTGGTCTTGATCACCAACGTGCTTGGGTCGATATCTTTGTCTAAATCGGTGTCATTGACCAACACGTCAATGGTCACCGGCACCGATTCTTTGGTGGCCGCTGTATCATCAACTGCTACTGGCGGTGCATCGATATTGATAGTTACCGTCGCTTCATTCGACACGTTACCGTTCTTATCTTTCACGGTATAAGTGATGGTGTCGGTACCCGTTTCCCCTGGATTTGGGGTGAAGATCAGCTTGCCATCTTCACCGATGGTGACCGTGCCTTTACTGCCCGGCTGGGTGATCACTACGCTGTTTTTGTCCAGATCACCATTAAGATCGGTATCGTTCGCGGTGATATCGATTTCAACGGGCGTATTGTGGCGCGTATCGGCAACATCATTGCCTGCCACTGGTGGCGCATCAATGTTAATAGTCACCGTTGCTTCGTTGGAGACGTTACCGTTCTTATCTTTCACGGTATAAGTGATGGTGTCTGTGCCCGTTGCCCCTGGATTTGGGGTATAGATCAGCTTGCCATCTTCGCCGATGGTCACGGTGCCTTTGGTGCCCGGCTGAGTGATCACTACGCTGTTTTTATCTAAATCACCGTCGAGGTCAGTATCGTTCGCTGTGACATCAATTTCAACTGGGGTATTGTGGCGAGTATCGGCTTTATCTTCATTGGCAACTGGCGGCTCAGTGATATCAATGGTCACAGTCGCTTTATTAGACACGTTGCCATTTTTATCTTTGACCAGATACGTAATCGTATCTTGACCCATGGCATCTGGGTTCGCGGTGTACACCAGCTTACCATCAACCACTTTGACGGTGCCTTTGGTTGGTTCACCCACAACAACTAATGTTGTTGGGTCAATATCACCGTCGAGATCGGTATCATTATCCAAAACATCTAATTCAACTGGCGTTGCCTTGTTGGCTTTAGCTGAGTCGTCGTTCGCTACTGGTGGCGCATCGATGTTGATGGTGATCGTCGCATCTTCAGAGACGTTACCGTTTTTATCTGTCACGGTATAAGTGATGGTGTCAGTACCCACTTCGCCTTTATTCGGCTGGTACACTAACTTACCATTAACAAACTTCGCGAAACCTTTGCCACCATTGGTTTTAATCGCTAAAGAGCTATGGTCAACATCCCCGTCTTTATCGGAGTAGTTATTTTCCATATCGATGGTGACAGGTTTAGATTCTTTGGTTGCTGCAGAATCGTCTTTCGCTTCTGGAGCCGCGTCAATTTTTACAGTGATGGTAGCAACATTCGACTCATGACCTGCACGATCTTTCACCACATAAGTGATGGTATCAACGCCATATTCACCTTTATTTGGTGTATAGATAATCTTTCCATCTTTACCGATTGTCACGGTTCCTTTAGAACCTTCTTTAACAATACGAATAGAGTTTGGATTTAAGTCGCCATCAACATCACTGTCATTCGCAGTAACATGGATAGTAACAGGAGTATTATGTTTTGCATGTGCAGAGTCATCACCCGCGATAGGTGCATGGTCGACAACTTTAGAGTGACCGCCACCACCACCGCCGCCACTGATTGCCACAGCAGGAATACCAATAAGAGGAACCAGTGCAGCTAACCACCATGGGTTAAATGCCCACAATGGAGGTAATGCATCGCCACCAATAGCTTGTCCAGCCGCTTGACCGTCAGCTAACTGGCTGATTGCATCTGCTTTTACTGCACTTTCCGGAACGTATGGGAAGTATTGGCCATTTTCATATTGACCAATAATGAGGTTTGCATCGCCTTCTTGATAACCAATGGCGCCATTCTCAGCAAAGTAATTTTCGATAATTAAATCAGGACTTTCTACATCGCCGCCTTCAAATGCGATGACAAGATTTTTATCAACACGCTTAACCGCAATGTTTTCTGGTGCGAATTGTGTACTTTCATCAATTAATAAATAATTTACATCTTTTTGTGCATTAATATGCAGTGGTTGTTTTAATTGTCCTGCACCGTTTTCCCCACCAGTAACAGAATATTGCTCAATCGTCTCTTTGCTATTATTAACTTTAATTGATATTTTTTTAATAGACATAGTTATCCATTGCCTCGTATCGGACAATTATTTATTGAATTAAATTTAGTTTAAAATCGTGTTAATTATTGGCAGCTTTGAGCTACATCCACACGAGGTAAAGTATGAACCTGGGTGCTAACTTTCCCTTTAAATTCATTAACTTCTTTTTCTGTCATTGGTTTTAATGATACTGTTCCATTGGTTTCAGTAACCAAGAATGCATAGGATTTGCCTGGCTCTAGTGGCTTATTATCGATTTCGTTTAATTTGGTATTATAGCGCTCGCTAACATCTGTCTTATATGCAGTGAAATTGTTGTTTCCAGAGCATAATTTAATTTGTTTAGTCGCATTAGGCTCTAATGAAGTGAGGTACTGTTTATTCACAAATATATTAATTGTTTTCCCTTCAACTTGATTATCTATTCTATAGAAAGAGACTAATGCTTTATTACTTTCAACTTCCTTGCTTTCTTTAAGAATATTCTTATTCTTCCATGTTTCGTTATTATACCCGTGCAATCCTTCATTACGCACACAACCCGTCAATGCTGCAATACATAATAGTATTACAACGCTAGTGATCTTTTTCATATTAATCCTTTCAACGCTATGGTGTTTAATTTATGCAAAGCAAAATCCCTCTACGTAATATTAGAGAGAATAAATATCGTAGTGATTTGAATAAATACTAAAGCTGGAAATCATTTAGTCTCCAGCTTAAAAATAAAATGCTTATAATTATTTTTGCTTCAATTTAACCCATTAAATGGGTACCTGAAGCATTTTGTTACATGATGAAAACTTCAGCATTATATCGTTCAAAGTTGATATGCGTCAATTTTACTCCCCCGAATTTTACCAATCCAAAGAAATGCTATCAGTTTTAGTCGCTATTCTATCAATTGATTCATAATATACTGTTTTTATTGAAATAATTTACATGTTAAAAAATTATTTATTTTTCTAACTCATATAGTGCGTGAGCATAAAAACCATAAAATTGATAAAAATAAAACTTAAATTCTATATATATATAAATACAAAGAATTTATATCTAAGTTAAAACCATCCTAAAAGAGGGGTCTATAGGCGGTGTTAATGCCTATTAACATTCTGGTAAAAATACCTTAATACGAGTAAATAACTTATTATCACGAAATACTCCCGCTGCGTGTAAAATATAAGTTTATCGCATTCTAATTAAATACCTTTATCATTTAATCGCCTTCAAAATAGTCAGAGCCCATAATTAGTAATATATATCATCTATTAATTTTCATAATTTCACTTAAATTCAATATTTGAATATAAACTAAGAATATTCCCTTATAATTCCCAATTCACATAGGAATTATTCTTAGTTCGTAAAATGAAATGTTAATTTAATATACATTGATGGTTCCTATTTCAATAATCGAAAATAACAATATCTCAGTAATAACGTCTATCGATAATAGGATTAATTATCGTTCCTATAAATAATTTGATGACTGTATATGCCCCCCGTGAGTACAGAAAACAGAATTGGCTGTAATAAACCACCTAGCTTTCCCCTGTAAGGGTGAGAATGAGTGTAAGAGCGAATTGAGGCATGTACATCCAAAGGCTGGAGATGTCATGTAATGGGGAATTTTGAAGCAAAAAAAGCCCCGAGTCGTAAGACTCAGGGCTTAATAAATTGGCGGAACGGACGGGACTCGAACCCGCGACCCCCTGCGTGACAGGCAGGTATTCTAACCAACTGAACTACCGCTCCGAAGTTCCCTACTGGGAACGCCAAGCATATTACGAATACTTGATATGACAGTCAACTCTTTTTCTTGAAAAATCGTACGGTTGAGCAGTTTTTAGCCTTATTAGATCACAAAACTGTCGCCCTTAATGAAGGGTTTCGTCATCTTGCTCAGTTTGCCGCCATAAACAGGGTTTCCCCCCTTTTTTATCCACAATATCTAAGCGGGCTTCATGCTCTGCAATTTCTTCATCAGAAGCATAAATAATTTTTAATCCACTTACTGGACGCTCAATACGTTGAATTTCATTGGTCTGTTCTGTATTGCTGGATTCAGATTCCATTGAAAATGCAAGAGAGGTCTGCCCCCCTGTCATCGCTAAGTAGACGTCAGAGAGGATCTCGGCATCGAGTAAAGCTCCGTGCAATGTTCGCTTGGAGTTATCGATAAGGTATCTATCACATAAGGCGTCTAAGTTATTACGTTTACCGGGGAAAATCTTACGAGCTAATACTAAGCTGTCGGTAATAGTACAGAATTCTGAGGTTGGAGGAATGCCTCTGTTGAGCTTGCGAAACTCGTAGTCCATAAATCCGATATCGAAGGGTGCATTGTGAATGACGAGTTCTGCACCGCGAATAAATTCGATAAATTCATCGGCTATATCGGCAAATACCGGTTTGTCTTGCAAAAATTCATCACTGATTCCGTGGACTTCGAAAGCTTCTGGGTCAACGAGACGGTCTGGTTTGATGTAGACATGAAAATTGCGACCTGTTAAGCGGCGATTAATCACCTCTACGGCACCAATTTCAATGATATTGTGCCCTTCATAATGAACACCAAGCTTGTTCATACCTGTGGTTTCAGTATCGAGGACAATTTGTCGGGTTATCGCCGTGCTCATAATGTTTTTTTGTGTCAAACTAGAAGTTGATGAATAAGGAAGAGTGTAACAGAAATGACAAAGCAGGTAGAAATTTTCACTGATGGGTCTTGTTTAGGTAACCCAGGACCCGGCGGATACGGTATCGTACTTCGTTATCAGCAACATGAGAAAACACTCAGTGATGGTTTTTTCCTCACCACCAATAATCGCATGGAATTACTCGCGGCAATCGTTGCTTTAGAGTCGCTGACCCGACCTTGCGATATTATTCTGACCACCGATAGCCAATATGTACGCCAAGGGATCACTCAGTGGATCCACAATTGGAAACGCCGTCAATGGAAAAAGGCGGATAAATCGCCAGTGGTCAATGTGGATCTTTGGAAGCGTCTCGACCAAGCAATTACACGCCATACTATCGATTGGCGCTGGGTGAAAGGTCATGCTGGTCATGCTGAGAATGAAAAATGTGATGAATTAGCTCGCGCCGCCGCCAATGCGCCAACAAAAGAAGATACAGGCTACCAACCAACTCAAGAATAGCCAGGTTCAGATTTAACGAAGTTGCTTCGATTTACTGATTTCTTTCGTTGCGCCCAGCGCTGTTGAAATTTTCACTTTAGGTTGCTTAAATTTCAAGGGCGTTGGCGTTAATGGATATGTACGTTTTCTTGCAACGATCACGCTGATCACGCCAATTCCACCACAACGTTTATTTACCCGTTTTTCCGATGAGATCCAAGGTAACACTTGGCAATTTCGGTGATATAGCACCTCATAATTGAGTAACCCTAGCCAATCAAATACCCGGAGAGAAGGGAAAAAACGGCTACAGTAAGGCTGCTGCTTACGTAAAATCGGTACTAATTTAGCCATTCCAGCTAAGCTGAATGGGTTAAATCCCGATAAAATCAGCCAACCATCATCGATCAATACCCGATCCACTTCCCGTAAGATCCAATGTGGATCATGGCTATAAGCAAGTAAATGAGGCATTAAGCAGGCATCAATTGTCTTATCCGCAAAAGGCAAAGCTTCGGGATTTGCCGCGACATCAAATACGTGAGGATCTTCACCTAGCGTGAATTGATGAGGGATCATGCACTCTTTAGTGTGGATTTCTGTACTCAAATGACCTAATTTAAGCAGGTGAAAACCAAACATTTTTTGCCACCAAGGCGCTAACTGGGCTTCCAAGGCTTGGCGATAGTGTTCACCAAAAGGAATATCAGACCAACTGGCGGGCATTTGAATCTTTTCTTCAATACGCGCAGGTTTCATAACATTCCCCTTAAAAATCGGATCGAGGTTGATTATGGAGTTAATTCGAGTACCAGCGTTAAATGATAATTACATTTGGCTACTAGCAAACAACCCGCAGTGTATCATCGTTGACCCTGCTGAGTCAGAGGCGGTTCTCTCAATATTAACGGCTAACCAATTGACCCCTGTTGCAATTTTACTCACCCATCATCATAACGACCATACTCAGGGTGTAAAAGCTATTATTGCTCAATATCCAAAACTCCCCGTATTTGGCCCCCAAGAAACCTTAGTTAAAGGGGCGACAGAGCTGGTATGTGATGGCGATTTCGTCATTATTGATGACTTCAATTTTCAAGTCATTGGTCTCCCGGGTCACACACTTGGACATATTGGTTTTTACCAAGCTCCTTACCTATTTTGTGGTGATACATTATTTTCAGCCGGTTGTGGGCGGATTTTCGAGGGTACCCCCGATCAAATGTATCAATCGATTCAAAAAATCGCAGCACTTCCTGATGATACTCTCGTCTGCTGTGCACATGAATATACGCAGTCTAATTTACAATTTGCTCATCATATTTGGCCTGAAAATGAGACAATTACGAATTATTCCGAAAAAGTAAGAACTTTGCGCAATAATCAGCAAGCAACAGTACCTAGCACATTGAAAATAGAGAAAAATATCAACATTTTTTTACAGTGCGATAACCCTGAATTACAACAAAAACTGAACATTAATATGACAAATCCATCATTACGAGCAGTTTTTACATTATTACGCCAATTAAAAGATGAATATTGATGTATAATTATTGTCAATAACAGCTAAAGCCAGTATTATCTGGTCAACTTTTAAACATTAAAAACAAAGAAAAACAGAGCTAATGAAGATAATCGCGACCCTCATCGCCATTGTTTTGCTTGCGGGCTGTCAAGGCACTTCTAAAGTCACCGTTAAGCAACCAAAATCTTCAGCCAACCACTCAATTGACACTGTTGCATCCCATAACCAAGCAGCAAGTAGACAGGTTTCCAAAGTCGATCATGACCTTTGGGGTTATATTAGTGGTGAGCTGAAGATGGATATCCCCGAAAACGCAACAATTCGGGAAATGGCCAATAGTTACTCCAATAAACAAAGTTTTATCTATGATGTGGCAGTAAGAGCTGAGCCTTACATGTACTTAATTGTAGATGAAATCAATGATCGTAACTTACCAATGGAATTAGCCTTAATTCCTGTCATTGAAAGTTCATATAATCCTAAAGCCACCTCTCCCGCGCAAGCGGCAGGTCTTTGGCAAATCGTTCCCATTACTGCACGTTCATATGGGCTAAAACAGACACAATGGGTTGATGAACGCCGTGATGTTGTGACATCCACAAAAGCGGCTTTAGATCTCCTTGAGAATCTGAATATTATGTTCGGTCACGATTGGGAGCTCACACTTGCTGCTTATAACTGCGGTGAAGGTTGCGTTCAAAACGCGATTAAAAAGAATGAAGCTGCTGGCTTACCAACAGATTTTTGGTCTCTTCAATTACCAAAAGAAACCAAACAATATGTTCCAAAGATCCTTGCGCTTAGCCAAGTGCTGAGACAACCAGAACGCTATCAAGTCAGGTTACCAAAAAGTAATAAGAATAGAGGGTTAACGCAAGTTGATGTGGGACAACAAATCACATTGACTCAAGCAGCTGAATTAACAGGTTTAACGGAAGAATCTATTAAAACCTATAATTCGGGTTATACCCGAGGCGTTACGTCGCCAAATGGTCCACATTATATTATGTTGCCAACAGCAAAAGCTGAGCAGCTAAAAGTTTCACTGACGGATCAAGACGTATTAAATGATATTCGCAACGCAGTAGCACAAAATCGTTATGCGCAAGCCGCGGCGAGTAACATCCAGACAGCAAAAGCGAACTCAAAGCAAGCTAAAACCTTTAGTTATAAAGTTCGCAAAGGTGAATCTATCGCAAGCATTGCTAAAAAATTCAATACAACAGCTAAGAATATCCAACAGCTAAATGGGTTAAAAACAGCTAAAGCGAACATCGTTCCAGGACAAACATTAAAAATTTCAGGTACGACGCCGACCAGCAATAATCGTAAAGGTGGAACTTACAAAGTCAGAAAAGGCGATACTTATTACAGTATTGCTAAGCGTCATGGAATTAAACTTAACGACCTGATGAATTGGAACTCAGGTGTTAAAATGGCAGATTTAAAGCCAGGTGTTACATTGAATTTATATCTTTAAATTAAATATTTCAAAAATCCCCATAAAGGTTAAACCTTAGGGGATTTTATATTAAATAAATTTCAATGATTAGAAATAAACTATTTAATTAGCCTTAATCTCGATATCAATCTGGATCACAATTTGAGTTGTAACATATCATCAAATACACTTAATTGCCGAAATCGCACAATATCATTTACATTCTTGATTAGGGTGTGATAGAAAAAATAATTATCCCGATTTTTCCTAGTTTCCCCTTACGATTCCCTGCTTAAAAAAGTCATTATTGGGTGGTGACTTATGAAATAAAAGTGCTATTATTATTGATGTGGCGAAAGCAATCTGAGCAATCAGTTTATATTTGAATATTACTTTTATATTAGTGACAACCTAAAACTCTCTCAATTAGTGATAATCTTATATTTATCAATATACTAACCATGTTTGTTTATATTGAAAACAGATGCTTATATTTAGTTGATGTGACATTATTTTTGATACAAAAATACGCAAAGTAAAAGTCAGATTCGCCCATGGAGGTGATTATGGATGAATACTCACCCAAGAAACATGATATAGCCGAATTAAAATATCTGTGTAACAGTTTGAATAGAGACGCAATATCAAGTTTACAAAAAACAAACACCCATTGGGTAAATGATCTTAGTTCGGCACAAAGCATCAGCCTCAATGAGCTCGTTGAGCATATTGCAGCTTTTGTCTGGCGATTCAAAATCAAGTATCCGAAAGAAAATCTCGTTATTTCTCTTGTTGAAGAGTATCTTGACGAGACATATAATTTATTTGGCAGCCCAGTAATTACTTTCAGCGAAATCATTGACTGGGAAAGTATGAATCAAAATCTTGTCACAGTGCTCGATGATGATCTAAAATGCCTGACAAGTAAGACATAGAATCACCATTTACCTTTAATTTCACTATCCTATAGTACATTTTAGGTTATCGACACATAAAGAAAGGGCGTTATGACCAAATCCGATTATCTGATGCGTTTAAGAAAATGCACCACTATTGAAACACTTGAGCGCGTTATTGAAAAAAATAAGTATGAGTTATCTGATGATGAATTAGAGTTATTTTACTCCGCAGCTGATCATCGTCTTGCCGAACTCACTATGAATAAACTTTACGATAAAATCCCAGCATCTGTTTGGAAGTTTGTTAGATAAATACTTATTTACACGCATAGATAGTGAATGGTTATAGCCGGTAATACTTTATCGGCTCAATGAAAATTCCTTATTTATCTTAGTTAGTATTCACTGAATACTGGCAGCCTCTTTATATCCTTTTATTTTCACCTTTCCCTAATCCCAATTAATTTAACATTTCATGCGATAATAGCTATTTCAATATCAATTTAACCATTGTAAATACCAATTAAGAATAGCAATCAATTTCTTATTATTAAAATATAGTAAACTAAGCACGATAATAACAAGAAAGCATAGCTAAAAGGCAATGATTATCTCTACTGAACATTTGATTGATGAAACAGGGATATGGAGATTAAGAGAGGGCTTAATATTGGGTGGGAGCCCTGCCAGCGACATCCCGGCACACACGACCCCTGCTATGGCTGCTTCCTTCCGGACCTGACCTAGTTAACAAGTTAGCGTTGCGGGAGAACCAACAGAGCCCCCATTGATTGCTTCTTTCAAAGCACGGGCATTATGCTTGATAGATAGCTAAATAGCAAGAAAGTGGCGATCAAGTGCTGTTTTATTACACAAAAATCTGAAGGGTTATTTAATACAGATTGGTATGAACAATAAATATTGGTAGGAATTAACACTTACTAATAAGAACCAGCCGCTAGTTAGCAGGAACCAAAAGTAAATCAATATTTTCAACCATGCCATTATTGATCACTTCAGTCGACGATTCTGTAATATAGATTAATTTTCCATCAGCGTGTAACGTCGCACTAACCGTGATTTTAGCTTGGTTTCTTATTTCATTTTTGTGGTATGTCAGTTGATACGGAAGCGTCACTTGATTGTTCAAGTTAGTATAGTGCTTTTGAGATAATATCAGCGCTGGCAACTCAACAAATGAGTTATCTACCATGGTGACTGTAATATCCACGTTTTCAGATAACCCTTTATTTTTAGCAATAAGGATATTTCCGCTAATCGTACCGATGTCTACTTGCTGATTTTCGCGATTACTTTTCCCTTTTACCCTTTTTTCAGGGGGATTGGCGTTGTTCCCTTCACACCCTACTAAGAAAATAAGTATCAACGAACTAATCATGTAGCGATAGAATGTCATTATAATTACCTATAATATTTTGATTTAATTAGACATTTTAATATGATTATTCTTGATATATTAGAGTTTATCTAAACTTAGAAAATTATATCTAATACAAATTAAATAATGAAATTATATTTCAAATTGTAACCAAAAACGATTGTCAATTAATCCGTACACAAACTACCTACCTATTTCTGTGGATTAATGGGAAAATAGCGACATCTGATATTTTTTAACCATCTTCAAGGTAACTATGAGCACAGAATTACAAAACTTAATTAGCCTAATAAAACTCGAAAAAATTGAAGAAGGTATTTTTCGGGGGCAAAGTGAAGATCTTGGTTTACCACAAGTTTTTGGTGGACAGGTTGTTGGACAAGCGATGTATGCAGCGAAACAAACCACTCCCGAAGATCGCATCATAACCTCATTTCATAGCTATTTTCTGCGTCCAGGTGATAGCCAAAAACCGATTGTCTACGATGTAGAAATTTTGCGTGATGGTGGTAGTTTTAGTACACGCCGTATTAGTGCCATTCAAAATGGTAAACCGATCTTCTTTATGACGGCCTCATTTCAAGAACATGAAGATGGATTTAACCATCAAAATCTAATGCCCGATGTCCCCGCGCCAGAGCAATTGATTTCACAAGATGAAATCATTCAACGCTTCGCAGATCAGCTTCCCGATGCTGTCAAAAAATATGCACTGCGCCCTAATCCTTTCGAGTTTCGCCCGATTCAGTTCTATAGCCCGTTTGATAGCGCACCTCAAGAACCATTTCGCTATATTTGGTTTAAAGCGAAAGGAGAACTCCCCAATACACCAGAGTTGCATGATTACTTGTTAGGCTACGCATCGGATTACAATTTCCTTCCTGCAGCATTACAGCCTCATGGACGTGGGTTTATGGAACGCGATTTACAAGTGGCAACGATTGACCATTCAATGTGGTTCCATCGCCCTTATCGCCTCGATGAATGGTTACTTTATGCCATTGAAAGCCCTTCTGCTTCTGGCGGGCGTGGTTTTGTTAAAGGGCAAATTTATAATCAGCAAGGGGATTTAGTGGCAACAACAGTACAAGAAGGGGTCATTCGTAAAAGAAAACCTCGATAATGTTCCGATTTATATCAGCCCGAAAAAAGTAAGTCGTTACTAACTTTAAGACAAGAAAAGCCTCAACTATATAGGAATTCCTAATTGTGAGGCTTTTCCTTGCTTAGTAACTTAATCAACTCGTCAATTCAACATAAAGTATGTCAGTAAGCACTAACTAAACTAATAATGCTTCTGCAGCCGCTTCATCACGAGAGTTCAGTGACTCGCCCACTTGTTGTAATTGATACATCTGGTAATAGCGACCTTCCTGCTGAAGAAGTTCAGTATGATTTCCCTGCTCAACGATCATTCCTCGATGAAGAACAACAACTTGATCAGCATCCACAATCGTTGATAAGCGGTGAGCTATCACCACCAGCGTAGTATTTCGACGAATAACACGTAGCGCCTTTTGAATAGCCTGTTCAGTGCCAGAATCTATATTCGCGGTCGCTTCATCCAATATCAGAATTTTCGGTGTTACGACGAGTACTCGCGCCATCGCCAATAGCTGTCGTTGCCCAACAGATAAAGTGTTTCCTTGCTCACCTAACAATGAATCCAATCCATCTGGCAATTCACGGACATGCTGAGCTAATTGTACAGTTTCAAGGACTTCCCACACCTTTTCTTGGGAAATATCACGTCCTAGAGCAACGTTATCAAAAAATGAAGCCGCGAGTACTACCGGATCCTGCTGCACCATAGCAATGCCATTTCGTAATACTTGATGGGACAGTGAATTTAAATCCCGTCCATCCAGTAAAATTTCCCCTTCCTGCCATGGGTAATACCCCATGATTAAGTTTGCAATGGTACTTTTTCCACTTCCCGTGTGCCCAACAAGTGCCACGAAATGGTGTTCTGGGATGGATAAATTAATATCATCAAGGACTTTTTTATCATCTCGATAAGCAAAAGAGAGGTGTTTGATCTCAATTGCTCCGCCCTGTAATGGCGCAATATTTTCGCCATAACCTTGCTGTGGGCTATCCATCAATTCAAAAACACGTTCACCGGATACAACCGCTTGTTGCAACATGGACTGCTGAGATGTTAGCTCAATTAATGGTTCGTTTAAACGACCTAAATAGTTAATGAAAACATACAGAACCCCGACACCGACAGTACTGGTACCATCAAATCCAAATAGCAATAATAACCCACATAATACGCAGGCAGAGAACAAACTCAGTAGTGGCCTGAGTAGTAATCCATCTAATTTCAATGCTTTCATTCGGGAATGATAGTGCTCTTCACTTGCTTCCAGCATTTTTTGCCCAAATCTAGCTTGCTGTAAAAATTGCTGGATAACCGTCATGCCATTAATGACTTCATTGAAACCATTATTAATATCTGCAAGATACGCCCTAACACGGCGCACAATTGGCGTGCTAAGCCGCTGATAAACCAACATTACGATCAGAACCGCAGGAAAAATGAGTACCGCAATGGATGCCATTCGCCACTCTAAAGAAAACATGGCGACTAGCATGGCACAAATTAATGCCAAACTGCGAAATACTGTTGGTACTACCATGACAAACAAATCTTTAATCACTTCGGTGTCGTTGGTCACACGAGAAATAATCTGCCCCACGGGTTGCTTATCAAAGGCACTTAATGGCTGGCGCAGAGCCGCATTCATTACATCAGTTCGTAGATTTTGCACCACTCCAACAGAGGCTTGATTAAACAGAATTTTTTGATAGTAGTGAAGAAGTGCTGCAATGATTTGCAGCGCAATAAATCCAATCACCATGTACAGCGTTAGCGGCATAATGATCTGTTTTTTAGCCACCATATTGTCAATAAAGTAACTAATCAGTAAGGGCCCACTCACTTCTGCGGCGGCAGCCAACCAAAGCATAGCAATCGCTATCCCCATGGTACCGCGGTAAGGTTTACCGTAAGATAATAAACGTTTTAATGCTGGCCAAAGCGGCTTTCTTTGGTTCATAGATCACCGTCCAAAGCAGCTTCAATTTGCTGATAATGATACATATCGCTGTACCAACCAGATTGCTGGGAAAGTACTTTATGAGTGCCTTTGGCAACTATACTCCCATGACATAAAACAAGAATATTATCGGCATCCACCAAAGCTGATAGACGATGGGCGCTAATAATCAACGTTCTCCCCTGTCTCCAACGACTCAAATTCTGCAAAATGGTGTGCTCTGTCTGCCCATCAACGGCAGACAGCGCATCATCCAAAATAAGGATTTCCGCATTTTGTAAAATCGCCCGTGCAATGGAAATTCGCTGTTTTTGCCCCCCAGACAGCATGACACCACGCTCTCCCACTTGGGTTTGATACCCTTCCGGTAGACGTAAAATGTCTTCATGCACACAAGCAACTCGAGCCGCGTCTTCTATTTGCTCCATTGTTGCATTTGGCTGCCCAAGAGCGATATTGTTTGCGACCGAATCAGAAAATAGGAATGGAGATTGATTCACTATTGATAACCTTGCCCGCCACTCATCGAGTCGAATATCTGTCAGTGATTTATTTTGATAAATAATTTCACCTTCATTCACATCAAAATGGCGTTGTAACACAGTAATTAATGTCGACTTCCCTGATCCCGTTGGTCCACATACCCCAAGGAAGCGTCCAGGTTTTACATCAAACTGGATATCATGCAAAGCATGGCGCTGGGTTTCGAGATACGAAAATGTTCTGATATTGACGTTTAACTCGCCTTTTTCCGCAAGCAAACTTTGGTTACCATCTTTAATCACTAATGGCTCGTCAAGTAAGCTTAAAATCCGGCTATATGCTGCACTTCCTCGTTCAACAATGTTAAACATCCATGCAAGGGCAAGCATCGGCCAGATCATCAACCCTAAATACATGACAAAGCTGGTGAGCTCTCCGAGGGTTAATGTGTCATTCAACACCATCCAGCTTCCGCCCGCGATGGCTAACAAATTTGCCATTCCTATCGCCATAAAAATGGTCGGATCAAAACGAGCATCAATCTTCGCTACATGCATATTCCTGCGTCCAGCTTCAGTGGCAACTTGCTCAAACTGATTGGATTGATGCGTTTCAAGGCCAAATGCTTTGATCATTCTAATACTGGTTAAGCTCTCTTGTGCGTGGTTATTTAATGATGAAAAAGCACCTTGAGCATGTTTAAAACGATGATGAAGTTGGTCGCCATAACGCTTAATGACCAGTGCCATGATAGGCATAGGAATCAAGGCAAGGAGTGTTAGCTGCCAACTTATTTCGATGCTCATCATAATAAGGACGGCACATCCCATCACCAGAGAGTCAACGAGAGTTAAAACGCCTTCACCTGCGGCAAATACCACACGATCCACATCATTCGTGGTACGCGCGATAAGATCTCCTGTGCGATATTTCAAATAAAATGGCTGATTTTGTAAGCTAAGCTGCTGATAAATTTGTTGTCTTAGTCGGACAGCCAATTTGTAGGAAGCACCAAATAGCCATAAACGCCAAACATAGCGCAACCCATAAACTGTTAAAGCAATTCCGAGCATGGATAATACATACGTCACAAGTTGTTGATTAGTCATCGATCCTTTGCTAATACCATCCACTATCACACCAACAAAGCGTGGTGGGATCATTTGTAAAATAGCAATGACCACAAGAAAACAAATAGCGCCAACATAGCGACGCCATTCGCTTATAAAATACCAACGTAATTGTGAAAATAATCGCACGTATTACTGCCTTGAATGATGTTAGTGACTGCTTGCTCTATTATTAGGAGCTCTGCGCTCTTGGGCTAATATATGACTTTTGGATTAGTCAGGGATTGGCAAAACGGTTGTATATTTGATTTTTTCCATTGCAAAACTGGAGGTTACATCAATTAAGCCATGAACGCCATTAACCAATTTCTTATAAAATAGATCATAGGATTTCATATCATGAACTTCGACTTGCATCAGATAGTCATATTCACCAGCCATGCGATAAAACACTAAAACTTCAGGTAATTTTTCCACAAATGAAACAAATTGCGCATACCATTCGCTATTATGTTGTTGGGTTTTAATCATGACAATCACCGTCAGCCCCAATCCCAGCTTTTCGCCATCTAATAGCGTGACTCGTCCTCGAATATATCCTTCGTCCTCTAGCCTTTTAAGTCGCTTCCAGCATGGTGTCGAGGTTAAATTGACGGCTTCTGCTAATGAGTTTAATGATAGGCTGCTGTCATTTTGTAATAAGCAAAGTAGTTTTTTATCTATTTTATCCAGCATGTTTAGCCCCTAAGCGAATCCTGTTATCCGCAAAATTCTATCATGATGAAATAATAAAGCTGTTACGAATTGCTAGTATTGTAGAATAACTTTGCATGAATAACCGAAATATAGCATAAATTGCTTATTTTAGAGGTTGAAGGTACAAAAACAGACTGTTCATTCCCCTCTTGGCTCGTTAACATAGATCTAAATTAATATTCTCATTATTTAATCTTAGGAGAGACTCATGAAACGTGCTGTTGTTGTCTTCAGCGGAGGACAAGATTCAACAACCTGCCTAATTCAAGCACTCAAACATTATGATGAGGTTCATTGTGTCACCTTTGATTATGGTCAGCGCCACCGCTTAGAAATCGACATTGCGCAAAAGCTTAGCCTACAATTAGGCGCAAAAGCGCATAAAGTTCTCGATGTTACCTTGCTCAATGAGCTAGCGGTTAGTAGTTTAACCCGTGATAACATTCCAGTTCCAGACTATGAAGAAAGCGAAGCCAGCGGGTTACCAAGTACTTTTGTACCCGGGCGTAATATTCTATTCCTAACACTCGCTGCTATCTATGCTTACCAAGTACAAGCTGAAGCGGTGATCACCGGTGTCTGTGAAACTGACTTTTCAGGTTACCCTGATTGTCGTGATGAGTTTGTCAAAGCGCTCAATCATGCGGTTAGCCTAGGACTAGCAAAAGATATTCGTTTCGAAACACCACTTATGTGGTTAGACAAAGCACAAACATGGGCTCTTGCTGACTACTATGGGCACCTTGAGACTATCCGCACTCAAACTCTCACTTGCTACAATGGTATTCCAGGTGATGGCTGTTCCGAGTGTGCCGCATGCCATTTACGTAGCAAAGGCTTGAATTATTATCTCAATAATCAACAAGCCGTTATGGATTCATTACTCAAACAACTCAACGCAACGAAGTAATTCTAAAAGCCAACCTTAGTGAATATTTACTGGTTGGCTATACTCCTAATTTGCCTATACTTCGATAAAAGCATCTGTTTTATTTTTCAGTGACTCAATTTTTTCTCGGAGTTCATCCTCGATCACCATGGCTTTATTGACTTTACCATCAATGAAGACAAACGTGACGTACGCATCAGATACCACTTCATCAACACCATTACGATGGCGAATAATTTGTTGGTAACAGACTGCACTCTTCACTCCGATTTTATCCATTCGTGAAATGACGGTTAGCTCATCGCCCAACCCAACGGCTTGGAAATAGTTAACATTAATATTCACTGCCGCCATCACGATTCTATGCTGAATAGCCCATTCAATAAGATTAGCTTTTCCCATCCAATCCCATCTATCCGCTTCATAGAACTCTAAGTACCGAGCATTATTGACATGCTGAAAGACATCAATGTGATAACCGAGCACTTTTATGTGTATCGCCATAACTACTCCGACCAGCTAAATTATTTGATAACATAAAAATAACAAATATTTGAAAGGGCTGCTTAAAAAATATCACTAATCAGACTTAGCTCTCATATTCATGCTTAAATCAAATTTAATAGCACAAATATTACCCATAATTTATTTTTAATCTCATAACGCTACTTTCCATTTTCTAAAAAAATAGCCCACGCTGAAAGTGGGCTGTTTTTGCTTATAGGACAAGTTTATTACGATTTTTCTCTAAAAATGCAGGTCCAATTCCCTGTACTTCAAGGATATTTTCAACTGTATTAAAAGCGCCATATTTTTCTCGGTATTCCACAATAGCTTGAGCTTTCTGTTTACCAATTCCATTGAGTTTCCTCGCTAATTCCTCAGCAGTGGCTTGATTAATATTCACTTGGTCTGGAGATGTTAAACTCGCCACGTTTTTTACTTCATCACTATTTTGAGGTTGCACTATCGCCGTGGCTGGTTTTTCAGTTTCTGCTTTTTTAACCACTGCAAATGCAGATAAAGGGCATAACATTGCTACCATTAACACTGTCCCTAATCCTTGTTTAATGCTTTTATTCCATTTCATCATTGTTCTCCTATGTGTGTTGAAACATCACAATGCCAGAGAATTTTTTCAAAAACTTTTCTTCTGTTTATACAATGCGAAAGGCCACCCAATGGGTGGCCTTCTATTACAGATATTGCAATTTTAGTTGCGAAGCGCTTCGCAATTATTCCATGCAAATAACTTATTCTAAGCTTTGCACTTCAATTTTTGCGTTCGCGCGTAAATTCAGCATTAACGCTTCATTCACCGCTGAGCTCATTGCACCACGATATTCGTTAGATAGCTGGCTCAATTCTTCAGCTGTTGGCTGACCTAAAGTCACTTTATCTAATTGAACAATTAGTAGATTATCTTTTTGATCATAAGCGATTGCGTAAGTTGGTTTACCGTCAGTTGGCGGTGTCATTTTCATCGCAACGCCCGTCACATCCGTTGCAGGTGCAAGGAATGAAACTGTTTGAACAGCGCCAAATTGGGTGTCTGCAGCTTTCAATGCTTCATCACCTTTACCAGCTTGTAGCTCTGCCAGTAATTTCTCACCATTCGCTTTTAATTGTGCAGACGCTTTCTGACGCTTAACTAATGCTTCAATATCCGCTTTTACTGTTTCGAATGGCTCTGTTGATTCCGCTTTATAATCAGTCACACGCAGAACAAATGCACGATCCCCTTCAACGTTGATCACGTCAGAGTTGATACCTGTTGTACCTTTTTTATCGACTAAACGGTCGCTGAATACTTCGTTAACGACTTTCGGGAAATTCAGTTGTGTCGGTGGGTTTTGGCGATCAAACCAGCCAGTAGTCGCAACTTTCAAGCCAGAAATGCTTTCAACTGATGCTAATGATTCATTGTCATTCGTCGCAGCTTCACTCACTTTCTGTTGTAAATCGTAAAACTGTTTGACGCTTTTATCTTGAACTAAACTAGTTTCAATACTTGATTTAACGTCATCAAAAGGCTTAATTGCTTCTGGCTTAACATCATCCAAACGGAATAAGACATAATTATCTTGGACTTTGATCGGTGCAGAAATTTGACCTTTCTCGGTTAAATTCGCACTGATGATTTCGCTTGGTGTAGAAGTTGCTTCCATCCAACCAATCACGCCTTTGTTGCCAGCACTGAATTTATCTGTGGATTTTTCAGTAGCTAACGTTGCGAAATCAGCGCCGCCTTTCAGCTCGGCTTCTAAAGCTTGTGCATCTTTTTCTGATGCGACTTGAATCATGCTATACAGCTTTTGTTCCGCTTTAGTAAAATTCTTCAGATTTTCATCGTAGTAAGCTTTCACTTCTTCAGCCGTCACAGATGCTTTTGGCATAGATGCCGCATCCATTTCGACATAGCTTACTTGAACTTGTTCAGGTGAAATGAAACTGTTTTGATTTGCCGCGTAATACGCTTTTAATTCATCTTCAGAAACGGTTTGTTTAGCTTCTAGCGCAGCTAACGACAAGCTTGCCGTACGGACTTCACGCTCTTGCATAAACAGTTCCGCATACGCTTTGACTTCTGAAGGCAGTGCAAATTCTGTTCCGGTGAACGATTTACCTAATTGCGCACGAACTAAATCTTGGCGAATTTGTGCCGCAAAATCATCTGCATTAATATTGTAACGTTTTAAAATCTCGCGATATTTTTCACTATCAAAATTTCCATTTGTTTGGAAAACTTGCATAGCAAAAATAGCTTGCTCAATTTGTTGGTCGCTAGCAGAGAGTTGTAATTCATTAGCGTATTGGTTAATCAATTGATTATTGATTAAGTTATTCAAAGCTTGGGTACGCAGCTCTTTCATGTAGTTGTCATTACTTGCAACTTCAGAGAATTTATCTCCTAAGTATTCTTGTAATGACTGGCGCTCTTGCTGGAAAGCTTGCTGTAATTGTTCCTTGCTTATTGGCTGTCCATTGACTTCAGCAGCATTATTACTTGAGCCACCAATCACATAGCCAGCAACACCTGTCAGCACGAATGACAAGATAATAATAGCTAACAACACTTTAATAAAAGGACTGTTCGCCTTCGTGCGTAGATCTTCCATCATAAAAAGGCTTAACTCCGCTTTGCTTTGTTGAATTTCTTAATATTACGCTAATTTTAACTCAGATAGAAAAAAAAGCGCACCATTTCCATGGCGCGCTTATATATTAGCTGATTAAAGACATTACGTCAGTTTGAGTTTTCGCAAAAATGCGTGAAAGACGAAACTAAACTCAATTAACCGTTAACAGCGTCTTTAAGACCTTTGCCTGCACGGAATGCAGGAACTTTTGCCGCAGCGATTTTAATTTCTTTACCTGTCTGCGGGTTACGACCTGTACGTGCTGCGCGTTGACGTACATTAAAAGTACCAAAACCAACTAAAGTAACATCATCACCCTTGCTCAGAGAAGTCGTTACAGAAGCAACGAAAGCATCGACTACGCGACCTGCTGCGGCTTTAGAAATGTTCGCTTCTACAGCGATTTTTTCAATCAGTTGAGACTTATTCACTATTATCATCCCCATATTAGTTTTGACTTTATCGGTTAATTAACCAACTACAGTATAGTTAACATTACTAAGTATAGTTAATTAATGATGCAGCCGTTATATCAATCCTGAATATTAATGGCAAGAAAACAGATAGCACGCTAACCATTATCAGAATCTTCGCTAAAGTAACCACGAAAAAAAAGGCTGACAAGCCCTAAATTAGCTGTCAGCCTTAATTTTATACAAGCTTCTTGATTCAGCTCACTCTTTTAGCTTTCTTTTGGACCACTTCAGCCCCAAAAGGAGGATTGACTAATGCTAATGAGAGGACTTCTTCAATTGTCTTAACAGGATGGATTTGCAAATCAGCAATCACATTCTGAGGAATTTCTTCTAAATCACGTTTGTTATCATCAGGGATAAGAACCGTTTTAATACCACCACGATGAGCTGCCAGTAATTTTTCTTTCAGCCCACCAATTGGTAATACTAAACCGCGTAACGTGATTTCACCGGTCATCGCCACATCCGCTTTTACAGGGTTACCCGTTAAGCAAGAAACCAGTGCCGTTGACATTGCGATACCCGCACTTGGACCATCTTTCGGTGTTGCGCCTTCTGGTACGTGAACGTGAATATCACGTTTTTCATAGAAGTCACCGTTAATACCCAGTTTTTCTGCACGAGCACGTACCACTGTCAGCGCTGTTTGAATTGATTCTTGCATCACTTCACCCAGAGAACCGGTGTAAGTTAACTTACCTTTGCCCGGTACACAGGCTGTCTCAATGGTAAGTAAGTCACCACCAACTTCTGTCCATGCTAAACCAGTCACTTGCCCTACTCGGTTTTCGGTATCAGCATGACCGTAATCAAAGCGACGAACACCTAAGTAATCCTTCAGATTATCTGCAGTGATCTCAATATGCTTCAGTTTTTTATCCATCAGCAATGCTTTAACAGCTTTACGGCACAGTTTAGAAATTTCACGTTCTAATCCACGCACGCCAGCTTCACGAGTATAGTAACGAATGATACTCATAATTGCGCCATCATCGATAGATAACTCGCCTTTTTTCAAGGCATTACGCTCAATTTGCTTAGATAGTAAATGTCTCTTAGCAATATTCAGTTTTTCGTCTTCGGTATAACCAGACAGACGGATCACTTCCATACGGTCTAATAATGGTGCAGGGATATTCATCGAGTTCGATGTTGCCACAAACATCACGTCAGACAGGTCATAATCAACTTCCAAATAATGGTCGTTGAATGCAACGTTTTGTTCTGGATCTAACACTTCTAACAGTGCTGATGCAGGATCTCCACGCATGTCTGAAGACATTTTATCGATTTCATCCAGTAAAAATAGTGGGTTTTTAACCCCTACTTTCGCCATTTTCTGGATAAGTTTACCCGGCATTGAACCAATATAAGTACGACGGTGACCACGGATTTCCGCTTCGTCACGAACCCCACCCAGAGCCATACGGGTATATTCACGCCCTGTTGCTTTAGCGATAGATTGCCCCAGAGACGTTTTACCAACCCCTGGAGGTCCGACTAAGCATAAGATTGGCCCTTTGATTTTACTAACACGGCTTTGAACCGCGAGGTATTCAAGGATACGGTCTTTAACGCGCTCTAAGCCATAGTGATCTGTATCGAGCACTTCTTGCGCTTTCACTAAGTCTTTTTTGACTTTGCTACGCTTATGCCATGGAACCTGAACCATCCAATCAATGTAGCTACGAACCACCGTCGCTTCAGCAGACATTGGAGACATCATTTTCAGCTTCTGCAATTCAGCTTCGGCTTTTTCTTGTGCCTCTTTTGGCATTTTCGCTTCTTCGATTTTGCGTTTCAGCGATTCGTTTTCATCTGGAGCATCATCCATTTCGCCAAGTTCTTTTTGAATCGCTTTCATTTGCTCATTCAAATAGTACTCGCGCTGGCTTTTTTCCATCTGTTTTTTCACGCGGTTACGAATGCGTTTTTCAACTTGCAGTAGTTCAGTTTCTGATTCCATCATTGCCATGAGGAACTCAACACGCTCAGCAATGTTTGCCATTTCTAAAACGCGCTGTTTGTCTGCCAGTTTTAACGGCATGTGTGAAGCAATCGTATCAGCCAGTTTATCTAGCTGGTCTTGCTCAATCGCATGCAGTGAAGTCAGAACTTCAGGTGGAATTTTTTTGTTCAGTTTAATGTAACTTTCGAACTGACTAACAATCGTACGATATAATACTTCTTGCTCTTTTTCGTCAACCAATTCGGTAGTGCTAGGCGCTTTTGATGCGTCATCATAGATAGCCGCTTTCACACTATCGTTCGCGAGATATTCAGCTTGCGCTAAGAAATACTCCCCGTTATCAGTCAGGCTAGTAATACGAGCACGACGTAGGCCTTCAACTAGCACTTTAACGGTACCGTCAGGTAGTTTCAGCATCTGGATCACAGATGCAATTGTCCCAACAGTAAATAAATCATTCACCCCAGGTTCATCGGTTGAGGCTTCTTTTTGCGCAACCAGCATCACTTGCTTATCATGATCCATTGCTGCTTCCAGACTGTGAATGGATTTTTCACGTCCAACAAACAGTGGGATCACCATATGTGGGTACACCACTACATCACGCAGAGGCAATACTGGTATTTCAATGCGTTCGGAACGCTCTGGATTCATAAAGCTCTCTCTTCGTTTAGCACACGCCAGTTAAGGGTTTCTGCTTATAACAGAAAAAATTCTTGTAAAACACTGCGATATAAACAGTGCTCTTTCAAAATAAGGAAACCACAACTAAGAATATAAACTATATGGGGACAAGATTTTAGCATTCAATGGTTAGTTAAGCATAAAAAACAAAATGAGGGTTACCCCTCATTTTGATTGATTATTTATTGAACACAGACGAGAAGTTAATTATCGCCAGAAGCTTGGGCATCCGGTTTGCTGTAGATTAACAGAGGTTCTGACTGTTCATTAATCACATTTTCATCTACAACGACTTTCTCAACATCACTCATTGAAGGTAGATCATACATGGTATTAAGTAGAGCAGCTTCGACGATTGAACGTAAGCCACGAGCACCTGTTTTACGCGCCATTGCTTTTTTCGCTATCGCCGTTAATGCTTCTTCTCGAAACTCTAATTCAGTGCCTTCGAGGTTAAACAGAGCTTGATACTGTTTAGTCAATGCGTTTTTCGGCTCTTTTAAGATCTGAATCAGAGCTTCTTCACTCAGCTCAGTCAAAGTGGCAACCACAGGTAGACGACCGATAAACTCAGGAATCAAACCAAATTTAATGAGATCTTCAGGCTCCGCTTGAGTGAGTAACTCACCTTCTGTTGCCTTCTCAGATTCACCTTTAACTTGCGCCGCAAAACCAATACCTGAACGAGTATTCAGACGTTGACCAATAACTTTATCCAACCCGGCAAATGCACCGCCACAGATAAACAGAATTTTCGAGGTATCTACCTGTAAAAACTCTTGTTGCGGATGCTTACGACCGCCTTGTGGCGGAACCGCGGCTACAGTGCCTTCAATCAGTTTCAGTAATGCTTGCTGCACCCCTTCACCTGATACGTCACGCGTGATGGATGGGTTATCGGATTTACGAGAAATTTT
This sequence comes from Providencia sp. PROV188, assembly GCF_027595165.1. Taxonomy (NCBI): domain Bacteria; kingdom Pseudomonadati; phylum Pseudomonadota; class Gammaproteobacteria; order Enterobacterales; family Morganellaceae; genus Providencia; species Providencia sp. PROV188. Next base: position 796,020 of record NZ_CP097291.1, on the reverse strand, counting down.
ATCAATTTCATCGATATAGACGATACCACGTTGAGCTTTTTCAACATCATAGTCGCATTTTTGTAGCAGCTTCTGGATGATATTCTCAACATCTTCACCCACGTAACCCGCTTCAGTTAATGTGGTCGCATCCGCCATAGTGAATGGCACATCTAAATAGCGAGCTAACGTTTCTGCTAATAACGTTTTACCACTACCCGTCGGACCAATGAGCAGAATGTTACTTTTGCCTAATTCAACACCATCGCTGGTTTTATCGCCATTACGTAGACGTTTGTAGTGGTTATAAACAGCGACCGCTAACACTTTTTTCGCTTTTTCTTGACCAATAACGTAGTCGTCAAGATGCTGTCTGATTTCGTGGGGAGTTGGTAATTCACTACGCTCGCGATGCGGAGCCAGTTCTTTGATCTCTTCACGGATGATGTCGAGGCATAAATCCACGCATTCATCACAAATATAGACTGACGGACCGGCAATCAGCTTACGCACTTCATGCTGACTTTTTCCGCAGAAAGAACAGTACAGTAATTTACCTGCTCCCTCTTTGCGTTTATCTGTCATCAGTAGACCTCACTTATATTTATAATGCCTTGTTTTATCTAATTTTCGTAGTAAAACAAGGCAACAAATTTTCAAAAACTTTAGGATATAAATTAATTATATCAAAATATTCGCAAATTAACGGCTGGTATAAATATGATCAACCAGACCATATTCTTTAGCTTCATTTGCTGATAAGAAACGGTCACGCTCTGTGTCACGACTAATTTCTTCGATGGATTTCCCTGTATGTTGGGCCATCAATTCATTCATGCGCGATTTCACTTTCAAGATTTCTTGAGCGTGAATTTCAATGTCTGTCGCTTGTCCTTGATAGCCACCTAACGGTTGGTGGATCATGACGCGAGAGTTTGGTAAGCAGAAACGTTTACCTTTTGTACCTGCGGTTAATAAAAACGCACCCATTGAGCACGCTTGTCCCATACAGATAGTGCTCACATCAGGTTTGATAAATTGCATGGTGTCGTAAATTGACATCCCTGCAGTAATCACGCCGCCTGGTGAGTTAATATAAAGTTGAATATCTTTTTCTGGGTTTTCTGCTTCAAGAAATAGCATTTGAGCGACAATTAAGTTCGCCATATGATCTTCCACCTGACCAGTCAGGAAGATAATACGTTCTTTTAAGAGACGTGAATAAATATCATATGAGCGCTCACCTCGAGAGGTTTGCTCGATAACCATTGGCACAAGTGCCATTTGGGATGCTAACTGCTCCTGACCGCCAAAATGTGACATCGAAATCTCCTATTAAAAACTTTTTCTGGTGCTTGCGCCTAATTTGCTGTCTGTCCGCCATTTTGGGCAGGGATCGTGCTACAAACAATATTTCTAAAAAACAATATTTCTAAAAAACACTCTTTCTAAGTTAGTTGTGTCTGCCTGTTTATACTCTTCGCTTACTTCATTATTTTAGTCACTTTTTTAAATCTTGGTTAAAAAGTCGCTAAAGAATTAAGCCAGAATACTGTTGAAAACACTGCGATAGGCAAGACGCTCTGCTAAAGAGTTTAACACAAGTCTATCTAGTTACACGGTTTTATACTGTCGAAAAATGTGTTCCACACAAAAATCCCATCATCATCTAGCGAACGATATCTTGATGACTCTTATTATAATTAGGGTTTAAATGTAATTTTCAAGATGATTTGCACAAAGTCTAAATATTACGACGCTAATCGACAAAAAACCCGCAGTGAAACACCACGGGTTTTGCTTTGTACTTCTAAAAAGAAGAGTACTGCTAAAAAGAAAAATTAACCAGCTTGAACTTGGTTCATCAGCTCAGTGAAGTTAGTTTCTTTTTCAGTTACTTTAGCCGCTGCCAGAATAGTTTCTACAGCTTGCTCTTCTAACGCTAAGTTACGAACACTGTTCATCAGCTCTTCATTTTTGCTGTAGTATTCGATAACTTCTGATGGATCTTCGTAAGCAGAAGCCATGTCTTCGATCAGCGCTTTAACGCGATCTTCGTCAGCTTTCAGCTCGTTAGTACGGATAACTTCGCCTAACAGCAGACCAACAATTACACGACGTTTAGCTTGTTCTTCGAACAGTTCACGTGGTAATTCCATCGCTTGTTTTTCGTTGCCACCAAAACGCTGTGCAGCTTGACGACGCAGAACATCGATTTCACCATCAACAACTGCTGCTGGGACTTCGATTTCGTTTGCGTTAACCAGACCTTCCAGAACTTGCGCTTTAACACGGTTACGAACTGCATTTTTCAGCTCACGTTCCATGTTTTTACGAACTTCTGCACGCAGACCTTCTACTGAACCGTCAGCAATACCGAAACGCTTAACGAACTCTTCAGTAAATTCTGGCAATTCACGCTGTTCAACTTTCTTCAGAACGATAGCAAACTTAGCTGCTTTACCTTTCAGGTTTTCTGCATGGTAATCTTCTGGGAAGTTAACTTCGATATCAAATTCTTCACCAGCTTTATGACCAACAACGCCTTCTTCGAAACCTGGGATCATACGGCCTTCGCCCATAACCAGTGCGAAGTCTTCAGCTTTACCACCTTCGAATTCTTCACCGTCGATAGAACCTGTGAAGTTAATAGTGATACGTGAATCAGCTGCTGCTGCATCTTCAACTTCTTTCCACTGTGCTTGTTGCTTACGCAGAGTTTCCAGCATGTCGTTGAGATCTTCGTCTTTCACGGTTACAGCTGGTTTTTCAACTTCGATAGTTTCAAAACCTTTTAATTCGATTTCTGGGTACACTTCGAACTCAACCGCGTAAACGAAGTCTTTACCGTCTTCGAACATTTCTGGCTTGTAGCTTGGCGCGCCAGCTGGGTTGATTTTTTGTTCAATGATTGCATTGATAAAGTTACGTTGCATAACATCGCCCAGAACGTCTTGCATTACAGACGCACCGTAACGTTGTTTAACGATGTGCATTGGTACTTTCCCTTTACGGAAACCATCAACACGGACTTTCTTAGCAACGTTAACCAGCTCGCTATTCAGCGCTTTTTCAATATCAGTGGCAGGAACGGTGATTGTTACACGACGCCCAAGGCCTTGAGTCGTTTCAACAGAAACTTGCATCTTCTTACCTCAAAATAAATCTTAGTGATCGGTCTACTCCAGAGTTATGCCATTAAATCATAATGGCAATCTCCCTTCCAGAACCGGGGGCGTTACTTTCATAACGGTCATCCCTGATATCAGAAGCGTCCCGAAACCTTACTGAAAATTAGACGCAGCATTATACCGATGCATGCGCCCTGAGTCGAGAAAAGCCGATAAAAGAAGCGATTATTCCTCTTTATTTGTGACTTTTCTGACTAAAAATTCATTTTCCTCTCTCAAATTGAGGAAAAAACGCTCACTTACAGCCACTCGATAAACACACTATTGGTATTCGTATGTCATCAAGACGTTTGATTAGCGATTCACACCACCAACACCACGACAAGCAGGTGATTTTAGCGCAGTACTCGCTAATTCATTCCACTCTTTTGGAGTATAAGTGTGTAAGGCTAAAGCATGAATCTCACCTGCAAGCTCGTCAGCCAAAATAGCATAAATTTCACGGTGACGACCAATCATACGTTTGTTTTCAAATTTATCACTGACTAAAACCACTTTGAAATGGCTCTCTGAACCGGGTAACACATTATGCTGATGACTTTCATTAATCACCTCCATATGTTCAGGTTCAAATGCAGACTGTAGCTTTTCACTCACGCGAGACTGCATAGTTTGTGGCATATTGGCGTCCATAGAGACTCCTAAATTAATTAAAAAACGCTAAAGCACATCTGAAAAAAAATCCCCTAATCACGCTGTTGGTAACTATCTTCTTATTATAGAAATAGCGGATAATAGCATCTACATTGTTGAAACTATGGTCCGGGTATGCAAAATGTTCATCGACTGCACATTTACGCGAATTTTTTCTCAAACTGTTGTCTAATAGTGTGAGTTGTTGCACCCCGAACCATAACGGAACATTTTCAATTAGGAAAGATGAACTGGGAAGAATTATGTTAAGAAAACTGTGTTTTCCACTTTTTGCGTTATTTTTATTAGCGGGCTGTACTGCACCGTCTAATACGCTGCCCCTCGAACCTAAAATTGCATTACCAGCCAAAAACCCGACGCTCAATGCGACTTCAATTAGCGTGAGTAGCGTTGATAACCGTACAAATCGCGCATTAGCTGAAATTAACCGAAACGGTACTTTAGAGGTGCTAAATCCCTCTCGCGATCCGCGTTATCTAATGCAAGAAGCCGTAGAAAAGCAAATGGCTGCTCGTGGTTTCATGGTGACATCTCCCGCCAATATCAACTTAGTGGTTCAATTAAACAAGTTGAACACCCAAGTGAGTGAAGGAAGTTTACGCCATAATATTACGGTTAATTCCAGCGTTGTCGTTAATGCTACCGCACCAAATGGCTCAACTAAGAGCCGGACTTATAGCCGTAATTACAATACCCAAGGGGCATTAGGCGCAACCAATGAAAAAATTGCTGCGGCAATTAACCTTGCTTTAAGTGATTTAATTTCAGATATGGCGAAAGACCAAGAAGTGGCCGATTTTATCAGACAAAATTCACGATATTAATCGCGTATCAAGAATGAATTCATACTAGTATCATTCTGGTTCATCGGAGACTGTAAAAACAGTCTGCTTTATCCTACTAACCCGAGTTATTTCTTTAATACAAATAGCTTGGGTTGTTTTATCTTTCTACTGCGCCATTCTTCGCGCAACATAATACACCAGCATCAGGCGATGAGGGAATAATGCCACGTTTTACACTACCCAGATTTACACTGCCCAATAATGTGACCTTAATTTTACTGGGATTTGTCTCAGGGTTGCCCTTGGCATTAACCGCTGGAACATTACAAGCTTGGTTAACCGTTGAAAAAATTGACATTAAAACCATCGGTTTCTTTTCTCTCGTCGGTCAGGCCTACGTTTTAAAATTTCTATGGTCCCCCATGATGGATCGCTATACCCCCCCATTTTTAGGGCGACGTAGAGGGTGGCTATTAACAACGCAAATTTTGCTTGTTATTAGCATTGCAGGCATGAGTTTTATGAATCCGTCGGAGCACCTTTGGTGGTTAGCTGCGCTAGCGGTCACTGTAGCCTTCTGTTCCGCATCCCAAGATATTGTCTTTGATGCCTATAAAACAGATTTATTAAGTGCAGAAGAGCGAGGTATTGGTGCAGCAACATCGGTCATGGGCTATCGCATCAGTATGTTGGTTTCTGGGGGATTAGCACTTTGGCTTGCTGATAAATTCCTCACTTGGCAGCAACTTTATTTATTCATGGCAGGGCTAATGTTTATTGGGATCTTCGCAACACTTTTTGCGAAAGAACCTCAAGAAAATACCGCTCCACCAACTTCGTTAAAAGATGCTATTTATGAGCCACTTGCCGAATTTTTTAGCCGCAATAATGCATGGCTGATTTTACTGCTTCTTATCTTTTATAAGATGGGAGACGCTTTCGTTATGGCGCTAAATACTAACTTTTTACTCAATGCCCTTGGCTTTAGTTTAAGCGAAGTAGGTACAGTAAATAAAACCGTTGGTATGGCGGCGACAATCATCGGAGCCCTATTTGGGGGTTATCTGATGAAGAATATGAGCCTATTTAGAGCATTATTCGTCTTCGGTGTACTTCAAGGTGGTTCGAATATCGGCTACTGGTTCCTCGCAGTAACACCGCCAAATATTATCAGCATGGGATCTATTATATTCCTCGAAAATATCTTTTCAGGAATGGGAACTGCGGCATTTGTCGCCTTATTAATGACATTATGTAATAAGTCTTTATCAGCCACTCAATTCGCCTTGCTTTCAGCATTATCCGCTGTAGGCCGTGTCTATATCGGCCCCGTCGCAAGTATTTTTGTCAGCACCTATGGCTGGCCCATGTTCTACTTAATTTCCATCGGCGTTGCAGTACCGGGGGTTTTATTGCTACTCGCTTGCCGAACTTCGTTGTTATACACCCAAGATACGGGAGAATTTCAACGTAGAGAGTTTTTTCCTCGAGAATATAAAATCGCGGTTTATGCGCTAATGGCAGCAGCATGTATACTGACGGTTTGGTTAATTAGTTTACTAATCACATCATTTGCAGGGGTGAAAGTTTACTTGTTTACTACCCATATATCCCTGTGGTTAGCGCTCCCAACTTATCAGAATCTCATATTTAACATTGGTATAGCCATTGGTGCTATCAGCCTTATTGTTGGTGGAACCCTCGACTTCCTCGCTGTCCGCAAAGCCATAAAACATAAATCATTCTGATGTTTTTGATTGATTCCCATTCTATTCAGCTCACGACTTCCCCAAGTTAAACTAATTAATTTGGGGAATCTCTCCTTTTTTCGCAAATTAGATCTCTCTTGCAAATATCGCTTAAAGATCGATAAAAACGTGATTTGAATCACTCATTTTCTGAAAGGGATTTTTTAATTACAAATTGAAAGCTTAATATCTCACATGTTTGAGGATGGTTAGTTGACAAGCTAAAAATTTGCGTAACAACTAATTTTTATTAATACATAAACGAAAATAATGTCTTATGAAAAAAACACTACTCTGTGCTGCTGCTCTAGCATCATTGGCAGGGACCGCAAATGCTGAAAATTTTCTTGGGTATCAGAATGGTTTCGCAGATATCAACGTGAACTATCTCGACTGGTCCCGTCATACAGAAAATAAATCTAAAAATACAACCCATAAGGAAGATTTCGCTTACTTCGAATTAGAAGGTGGCGCTAATTTCAATTGGGGTGAATTATATGGTTTCTTTGACGTTGAAAACCCATTTAATAAACAGCATGAAGATCCAGGCAAAAACCAGCGTTATACGCTGAAAACAACAGCTCGCGTCTATATCGCAGATACTGGGTTCAACTTATACGGCCACGTTTATGGTACTTGGTCTTTACCGGGTGACAAACACGGCGGCAACTTCCACGAAGTCAACACACTTTATGGTATCGGTTATAACACCTCGATTGGTGATCTGTGGTTCAAACCTTTCGTGGCTTTGCACTATGTTGACCAAACCTATTATTCCGGTAATAACGGCTATGTAGTTGGTTGGGTTGCTGGTTATAACTTCAAAATGTTCCAAGAAGATTTCATGATCACTAACTGGCATGAAATGGAATTTGCACGTCATGAGCGTTATGGCAACGGTGGGCGTGATGGCGTGAACGGCGCATTAGCTTTCTGGTGGAACGCCACACCAAATTTAGCTGCTGGTATTCAATATCGTTATGCTGACAATAAGTTAGGTGATGATTTCTACCAAGATGCAATCATTTATACATTAAAGTATAACTTCTAGTGACTAAGGAAATATTGTTTATATTTTTAACATATTTCCTTTAGTTTCAAAAATGTAACAATTTTTCTTTATTATTTTGCCGGTAAAGTAGCCAATTTCACTTTATCGGCAATATAATCAGTAATTTCCCCTACGGAATATCTTAACAACCCAAGCAGTTTTCACATTTTTTTGTCAATTTTGTATATATTTTTCTTTGAAAAATTACCAAGATAATTTAGTATTCATACTGTTTTATCAAAACATACCTATAATTAGCAGCAATTTTAACTTTTTAGAAGCAAAAGCTTTACATGTGATCATATTAACATAAAGAGCTAACAATTCCGTTTCTTTACCTTACAATCATTTACACTCGCACAACCTTACCGTAAAATGCCCGCACTGATGAAACGACAATTAGATTCTTGTCATTTGGGGTCGTGGATGAGACTTATGAACTACAAAAAAAGCATTGGAGCAATCTCACTTGTTGCAGCAGCCTTATTATTAGGCGGTTGTGATATGGTGTTGATGGATCCGAAAGGCGCCGTTGGCGTAAAACAAAAAGAACTGATTCTTATTGCAATTGGTTTGATGCTCCTTGTTGTGATTCCTGTTATTTTTATGGCGATTATCTTCGCTGTAAAATATCGTGAATCCAATAAGTCAGCTACCTACCGTCCTAACTGGGCTCACTCTAACAAAATTGAGTTAGTCTGCTGGACAGTTCCTATCATTATTATCATTATTCTAGGTGCTATCACTTGGAAAACGACTCATGAGCTGGACCCGTATCAGCCATTAGTTAGTGATCAGGAACCTGTTACCATTCAAGTTATTTCAGCTGACTGGAAATGGATCTTTATCTATCCAGATCAAGGCATTGCTACAGTCAATGAAATCGCATTCCCTACTGGTGTTCCTGTAAACTTCAAAATCACGTCTGATTCTGTGATGAACTCATTCTTCATCCCATCTTTAGGTGGACAGATCTACGCGATGGCGGGTATGCAGACAAAACTTCACTTAATCGCTAACGAACCAGGTACCTATAAAGGCTTCTCAGCAAGCTATAGCGGTCACGGATTCTCAGATATGAAGTTTAATGCTATTGCTACAGCAGATCGCCAAGGCTTCGATGAGTGGGTACAGAAAGTAAAAGCATCACCAAAAACTATGGATACGATGCAGGCATTCGACGAAGTTGCTAAACCTAGCATGAACGTTCCTGTTACCTACTTCTCTAGCGTGAAACCTAAACTTTATGAAGACATCATTATGAAGTTTGGTCATGAGCACCATAAAGGTCACGCTCCTGTAGATGCGAATAATGAAGCAAATCATTCTATGCACATGGGCAACACTGCTCAAGCGCAAGAATCTACAGGTCATTCAATGCATATGAGCCATAACGCTCATGCAGGCGCTGAGGAATAAGGGCATGTTTGGAAAATTAACACTGGACGCAGTTCCACTTCATGAACCGATTATCGTTATTACACTGATTGCCATTGTCCTCGGTGGACTTGGCTTAGTTGGTGCAATCACCTATTTCGGAAAATGGAAATGGCTGTGGAAAGAGTGGTTAACGTCTGTTGACCATAAAAAAATTGGTATTATGTACATCATCGTTGCGATGGTGATGTTATTCCGTGGATTCGCGGATGCTATCATGATGCGTGGTCAGCAAGTGCTGGCTTCAGCGGGTCAAGAAGGTTTCTTAAACCCTCACCACTATGATCAGATCTTTACAGCGCACGGCGTTATCATGATTTTCTTCATGGCAACTCCATTTGTTGTTGGTCTGATGAACTTAGTTGTTCCTCTGCAAATTGGTGCCCGTGACGTTGCATTCCCATTCCTTAACTCACTGAGCTTCTGGTTCTTCGTAGTAGGTGTTGTATTAATCAACATCTCATTAGGGGTAGGTGAATTCGCACAAACTGGTTGGTTAGCATACCCTCCTCTGTCCGGCTTGGAGTACAACCCGGGGGTCGGGGTCGATTATTGGATATGGAGTCTCCAGATATCCGGTATTGGTACGCTATTAACAGGTGTTAACTTCTTCGCGACCATTATCCGCATGCGTGCACCGGGTATGTCGATGATGAAAATGCCAGTATTTAGCTGGGCAGCATTCTGTACTAACATCCTGATTATTGCAGCATTCCCAATTCTGACAGTGACCATCACGTTACTGACATTAGACCGTTATCTGGGCACCCATTTCTTCACTAACGATATGGGCGGCAACATGATGATGTACATCAACCTGATTTGGGCATGGGGTCACCCTGAGGTGTATATCCTTGTTCTGCCAGTGTTCGGTGTGTTCTCAGAAATTGCAGCAACCTTCTCGAAAAAGCGTTTGTTTGGTTATACCTCATTAGTGTGGGCAACCATCGTTATCACCGTTATGTCCTTCATCGTTTGGTTACACCACTTCTTTACGATGGGATCAGGTGCGAACGTTAACGCCTTCTTTGGTATCGCTACAATGATTATCGCAATCCCTACAGGGGTTAAGATTTTCAACTGGCTGTTCACCATGTACCAAGGTCGTATCGAGTTCAAATCACCAATGTTATGGACTATCGGTTTTATCATCACCTTCTCTGTGGGTGGTATGACTGGTGTTCTCTTAGCGGTTCCAGGTGCGAACTTCGTTCTGCACAACAGCCTGTTCCTGATTGCTCACTTCCATAACGTTATTATCGGTGGTGTAGTATTCGGATGCTTCGCTGGTATGACTTACTGGTTCCCGAAAGCTTACGGCTTCACGCTGAATGAAAAATGGGGTGTTCGTGCCTTCTGGTTCTGGATCACTGGTTTCTTCTTAGCATTCATGCCGTTATATATCCTTGGCTTTATGGGCATGACCCGTCGTCTGAGCCAAAATATTGATCCAACCTATCACGGTATGCTGGTTGCAGCTGCGTGTGGTGCTGGTCTGATTGCTCTGGGTATTGCTTGCCAAGTTATCCAAATTATCGTGAGTATCCGTGACCGTCATGAAAACCGTGATTTAACCGGTGACCCATGGGGTGGACGTACTCTGGAGTGGGCAACTTCTTCTCCGGCACCATTCTACAACTTCGCTGTTGAACCACAGATTCAAACTCGCGATGCTTGGTGGGATATGAAAGAGAAAGGTATCGCTCATAAGAAACCTACTTCATATGAAGAAATTCATATGCCGAAAAATACAGGCGCTGGCGTTATCATCGCTGCATTTAGCTTAATTTTTGGTTTCGCAATGATCTGGCACATCTGGTGGCTGGCAATCGTTGGTTTCGGTGGCATGATTGTTACTTGGATTGCAAAAAGCTTCGACGAAGATGTTGATTACTACGTACCTGTGGCTGAAATCGAACAAATCGAGAATAAGCACTTTGAAGAATTACGTAAGGCAGGTGTGAACGATGTCAACTAATACAATGACTAATCATAATGTAGCCCATGCAGAGCATGGGCACCACGATGCGGGTGCAACAAAAGTATTCGGATTCTGGATCTACTTAATGAGTGACCTGATCCTGTTTGCTAGCTTGTTTGCAACTTACGTGGTTTTATCTGATGGCACTGCTGGCGGTCCTGCTGGTAAAGACATCTTTAGTTTGCAGTTCGTATTAGGTGAAACATTCTTACTGTTATTCAGTAGTATCACCTACGGTTTTGCAATGATTGCAATGCACAAAGAGAAAGTGGCTGCCGTTAACTTATGGCTGTTCATTACTTTCTTATTTGGTCTTGGCTTCGTTGTTATGGAAGTTTATGAGTTCCACGAACTGATCGCTGAAGGCTACGGCCCAGATCGCAGTGGCTTCTTATCTGCTTTCTTCGCATTAGTTGCGACTCACGGTATCCACGTAACTTGTGGTCTGGTTTGGATCATTCTGATGATTATCCAAAACTGTCGTCGTGGTCTGACTGCGGTTAACAAAACCCGTCTGAACTGCCTGAGCCTGTTCTGGCACTTCTTAGATGTTGTTTGGATCTGTGTATTTACCGTTGTTTATCTTCTGGGGGCTATTTAAATGAGTCATGCAAAAGATGCTCATACTGGAGCAAGCCACGGTAGCGTTAAGACATACCTGATTGGCTTTATTCTGTCAGTTATCCTGACTGTAATTCCTTTCTGGATGGTGATGAATGGAACCGCTTCACAAGGCGTTATTCTAGCAACTGTTGTTGGAATGGCTGTTGTGCAAATCCTTGTACACCTTGTTTGTTTCTTACACATGAATACATCATCAGATGAGCGCTGGAACCTGATTGCATTCCTGTTCACTATGCTAATCATCGGTATCGTTGTTATTGGCTCTCTGTGGATTATGTACAACCTGAACATCAATATGATGCTCGACTAAAGAGTTGCCGATATGTTTAAGCAATACCTGCAAGTGACCAAACCAGGAATTATATTCGGAAATCTGATTTCTGTGATCGGCGGTTTTCTGCTGGCCTCTAAAGGGTCAATTGACTACCCGCTGTTTATTGCGACTTTGCTGGGTGTATCATTGGTCGTGGCTTCTGGTTGTGTATTTAACAACTACATCGACCGTGATATTGACCGTATCATGGAAAGAACTAAGAATCGCCCTTTAGTTAAAGGGCTGATTGACCCGAAAGTTAGCCTGATTTACGCTGCTGCATTAGGTATTGCTGGTATGGTGCTGCTACTCGTAGCAGCCAATGCACTGGCAATGCTACTTGCACTCATTGGTTTCATTGTGTACGTGGGCGTGTATAGCCTGTACATGAAGCGTAAGTCAGTTTATGGCACGTTGATTGGCAGCCTATCTGGCGCAGCACCACCGGTTATCGGCTACTGCGCTGTCACAAATGAATTTGACGCTGGAGCCTTAATCCTGCTGTTAATATTCAGCTTGTGGCAGATGCCGCACTCATATGCCATCGCAATTTTCCGCTTTAAGGATTACAAAGCCGCAAACATTCCGGTGTTACCGGTGATCAAGGGCATATCTGTCGCTAAGACTCATATATTCTTGTATATCCTTGCGTTTATGGTCGCAACATTAATGTTAGCGATTAGCGGATACGCGGGCTATAAATATCTGGTTGTCGGCGCTGCGGTTAGCTTATGGTGGCTTGGTATGGCAATTTCTGGTTTCAAAACCGAAAATGACGACCGAGTTTGGGCGCGTAAACTGTTCATCTTCTCCATCGTTGCGATTACTTCGCTAAGTGTGATGATGTCAGTTGACCCAACCGTTACAAGCGATACTGTTATAGCGTTAGTCCGATAATTTATTGCATCATTGACAATAAATGTGTTCAAACGGCGGGGAGTGCAAACTTCCCGCCGTTTTTCTTTGTCTGCGAATATTTTTGTGATGATTTTTATGGTTAAATAGCCGCCTGCTATTAATAAACCAATATTGTCATATAGCAAACTAACTTAACTCATTGATTTAAAATTAAATTAACACCAGCACCGCTACAGCCCGAAATAAAAAGAATAGAAATTGAATACTCAAAATAGTTCGTGTTGTAGCAAGGCGGCAAGTGAAACTAATCTCAGGGAGCATACACCAGTATGTGACCTGAGTTAGTGAGCGCTGCCAACACAGCTACAACTCGAAATATGACGAGTATTTATGAACGATAATAAAATGACAGCTTTAGAACTCCGAGCAACTTGGGGACTAGGATCCGTATTCTCCCTTCGCATGCTTGGCATGTTTATGGTGCTCCCGATCCTCACCAGCTATGGGATGCATTTACAGGGCGCTAACGAGTTTTTGATTGGTTTGGCGATTGGTATTTATGGGCTTAGCCAAGCTGTTTTTCAAATTCCTTTTGGTTTAATGTCTGACCGTATTGGTCGCAAACCACTGATTATTTTTGGGTTGCTGATATTTATTATGGGCAGCGTCATTGCCGCATTAAGCGATTCTATTTGGGGCATTATTATTGGTCGAGCTTTACAGGGAGCTGGCGCTATCTCTGCTGCCGTTATGGCCTTGTTATCGGATTTGACCCGTGAGCAAAATCGTACAAAAGCGATGGCATTTTTAGGTATAAGCTTTGGCGTAACGTTTGCTATTGCCTTAGTTTTAGGACCGATTGTAACCCATGCCGTTGGTTTAAGCGGTTTATTTTGGGGAATCACTTTATTAGCCGTCGGCGCTATTTTCGTTACTATCTTTGTGGTACCTAACAATACTCACCATGTTGTAAACCGTGAATCTGCTTTTGTTAAAAGCAATTTAAAAGCCGTTTTACTTAACTCTCAACTTCTCAAGCTGAATGTTGGGATTTTAAGCCTACATACACTGTTAATGTCCAGCTTTGTCGCCCTCCCCTTGATCATGGCCGATGCCGGTTACTTGGCAAAAGATCACTGGAAAGCGTATTTAGTCACCATGTTAGTCGCCTTTGTTTGCGTACTTCCTTTTATTATTTACGCAGAAAAACAGCGCAAGATGAAGCAGGTTTTCCTGTTCTGCATTTTGCTCTTAGCGGCTGCGGAAATTGTTTTATGGCAATCAGGTCGCCAACTTTGGATTATCTTCTTAGGGATCCAACTGTTCTTTATTGCATTTAACGTGATGGAAGCCATTTTGCCGTCCCTGATCAGTAAAGAAGCGCCTGCCGGATACAAAGGCACAGCCATGGGCGTCTACTCCACCAGCCAATTTCTAGGAGTAGCCTTAGGCGGAATTCTGGGCGGCTGGTTGTATAAATTTGAAGGGGCCAGTACCGTATTTATCGGCGGATTACTACTTTGCGTTATCTGGTTCGTTATCAGCTTAACCATGAAACAACCGCCTTACGTCAGCAGTATTCGCATGGTTCTCCCGCATCGTTTTAAAAATATCAGTAAGCTTCAGGAACAGCTAAAAGCCATGAACGGTGTGCTTGATGTGGTTGTGATTGCTGAAGAGATGAGTATTTATATCAAGATTGATAAAAAAGTGGTTAACCGAGCAGAGCTTGAAGCCATTGTTCATGCTTAATCATATGTAATCTTATAAATAACAAATAGCCCGCAATATCGCGGGCTATTTTCAATAACTAAAACACGCTTATCAATTAGTCGCGGAAGTTATTGAACTGGAATGGTTGACCTAAATTGCCGCCACGGACTAACGCCATAACAGCTTGCAAATCATCTCGCGCTTTGCCCGTTACACGCACTTGTTCACCTTGAATTTGCGCCTGCACTTTCAACTTGCTGTCTTTAATCAGCTTAACAACTTTCTTCGCCATACTCGCTTCAATGCCTTGTTTTAAAGTCACTTCCACGCTGTAAGTTTTACCACTATGTACAATATCTTCAGGGACATTCAGCACTGCGCCATCAATTCCCCGTTTTGCCATTTTCTCTCTTAAAATATCAAGCAGTTGTAAAACTTGGAAATCGGATTCACTGGTCACTTTGATAGACTCATTTTTATCGTTCAGTTCAAAGCTTGCAGTGATGTTTTTAAAATCCCAACGGCTAGTAAGTTCACGCTGAGCATTTTCTACCGCATTGCGGACTTCACTCATTTCAACTTCAGATACAATATCAAATGATGGCATTTTAACGCTCTCCTATAATCAATTGGCTTATAATAGCTTATTTGCCCATGACACTCCATGTTGTCAGATTGGCTCACTTGTATAACACAACTAATTATTTGGATATCCTATTAAAATCGCTATGATGGCGGTTATTAATCCAAATCAACCGCTCTCAGATAGTAGGGAAAATCGATGAAAATAACCCTGATTGGCTGTGGTGCTATTGGTAAACTTTGGTTAGCCGCCCTCTCCTCACAAGGACACGATGTTCAAGGATGGCTGCGAGTTGCTCAATCCGACTTATTTGTTGATGTTAATGGACCTGACGATAAAATTTTCCGCGAATTAATTCCTTGCAATAATCATCAGCATCTACACACAAGCGAATTAGTGATTGTCTGTTTGAAAGCATGGCAAGTTTCGGATGCCTTATTGCCCCTGCTGCCCATTATTCCTGAAACTAGCCCTATTCTCCTACTGCATAACGGATTAGGCACATTGGAAGAGTTAGGCACATTACGCCATCCATTTTTGAGTGGGGTAACAACTCATGCGGCATGGCAAGATAACAACCAAGTTTTTCATATTGCTAGCGGCATCACTCATATCGGCGCCGTCAACTCTCAAGCAGAAGCTTATTACCCTATCGCCAATATTTTGCATGAAGCCCTACCGGATGTGGCATGGCATAATCAAATCCTTAATACTATTTGGCGAAAACTGGTGGTTAATTGCGTGATAAACCCGCTTTCCACGGAACACAATTGTACCAATGGGCAAATCATTCACTATCCAGAACAGATTGTTCGGGTCATAGATGAATGCTGCCAAGTGATGGTTGCCGAGGGATTGCATACAGATAAAGAAGAGATGACTGAGCGCGTCTATGACATTATTCATCAAACCTCAGAAAACTATTCATCCATGCTGCAAGATGTGCGTCATCATCGCAGAACTGAAATTGATTACATCACGGGCTTCTTAATCAAAAAAGCCCGAGCTCATGGCTTAGCTACCCCTGAGAATGACCGTTTGTACCACTTAATTAAAAATAGAGAACAAAGTTATGACAACCTCCGTGCTGATATGCATCGCCAATGGTAGTGAAGAAATTGAAACAGTCACTACCTCCGATTTACTGGTTCGTGCCGGAATACAAGTGACATTAGCCAGTGTGACGGAAGACGGAGCGTTAGAGATAACCGCATCTCGAGGTATTAAACTCGTTGCTGACCTGCCCATCATCCGCGTTGCGGACGAACCTTTTGACGCCATCGTGTTACCCGGTGGTCTAGCCGGTGCAGAAGCTTTTCGTGATAGCCCACTGGTGGTTGAGAAAGTCAGGCGCATGCATTTAGATGGAAAAATTGTGGCAGCCATTTGTGCCGCCCCTGCATTAGTTTTGGAATACCACCAGCTATTTCCTCTCGGAAACATGACTGGTTTTCCAAGCATGCGGGATAAAATTCCAGCCCATAAATGGGTCGATAAACGCGTCTATTTTGATGAGCGAGTAAATTTACTGACTAGCCAAGGCCCTGCGACAGCCTTTGACTTTGCACTGAAATTGATTGAATTATTGCAAGGGCGAGAAACCGCTGCCAATGTCGCCTCACAACTCGTTTTGCCACCGGGCATTAATGATTATCTGGAAGATTAGAAACAAAAAAGCGAGCTAATCAGCTCGCTTTTTTGTTCAATATCACCTGACAACTTACGGGCGATAAACCTTAATATTCTCAAAGCCTTGCTCTTTCAAGTACAACGCTTGCAGACGGCTCATCACGCCACGGTCGCAATACAGCAGGTACGTTTTCTCTTTAGGTAAATCACCGAACTGCGTACCAAGCTTATAGAATGGAATATGTTTAATTTCAATTCCTTCGACCTTCAATGGTTTATCTTCAAACTCATCGATTGAGCGAATATCTAAGATAACTTCATTATCTGCCGAAAGTTGGCTAACCATCTCAACTTCAGGTACTTTCTCAAGACTTTCTTGCGCAATCTCGCGAATATCAATGTTTTGTGCCTGCTCAACGACAGACTCTAAGATACCAAAATCAAAGTTCTCTTCTTCCGCTTCAATACGTGCTTTCACCGCTTTCACGGTTGGGCTTTTCGAAATCACACCGCAATATTCCGGCATGGTTTTCGCGAAATCTTCCGTACCAATTTGACGAGCTAACTTGATAATGTGTTCTTTATCGTGAGAGATCAGCGGACGTAACACTAAGGTATCTGACGCATTATCAATTAAACGTAAGTTAGTTAGCGTTTGGCTAGAAACCTGTCCCAGTGCTTCACCCGTTACGATAGCTTGAACGCCATAGCGCTCAGCCACTTTAGAAGCCGCACGTACCATCATACGTTTTAATACGACACCCATTTGACCGTCATCGACTTTCTCTAAAATCTCAGCCACAACAGGTTCAAAGTTAACGGCAATAAAACGCACTTTATGGGAGCTGCCAAAGCGGTTCCATAAATAGTGAGCAATTTGCTTTACGCCAATTTCATGGGCAGCACCGCCGAGATTAAAGAAGCAGTAATGCACTCGGCAACCACGGCGCATTAACATATAGCTGGAAACCCCGGAGTCAAAACCACCTGAAATCAGTGACAGTACATCTTCTTGTGTACCAATTGGGAAACCGCCGATCCCTTCGATACGCGCTTTCACGAGAATCAAATTATCATCTTCAATTTCCAGATGTACGGTGGTATCAGGATCTTTCAGTTTCACTTTTGCAGAGGCAATATGCTGATTTAAGCCGCCGCCGATATAACGCTCTGCATCAATGGATGAAAATTCGTGTTTACCACGGCGCTTCACACGCACACAGAACGTTTTGTTCTCCACCGATGCCCCGTAGGCTTCCAGTGTCATTTCAAAAATATGGTGTAAACTGGTAAAAGGCTTCTCTTCAACTTCTAAGATGTGGTGGATACCAGGAATACGGCTCAGCATGTCACAAATTTCGTCGTGCTTTGATTCCCCTTTAACACGCACTTCAATGTTATCCCAATTACGGACAACCGAGATCTCTTCGCCAAGACTCTTCAATACATTGCGGATATTACTGGTTAGAATTTTAATAAAACGGAGTCTAACTGTTTGGCTTTTGATAGTGATTTCTGGGAATAACTTAATAATAAACTTCATAGTCGTGGCATGTTCTTGGTTAGTGGGGCAAACGGACGTTGCGAAAAAGTGACTGTCGTGCACTTTACCAGTTGTCAATAAAGAGGCGTATTATAGCACTATCTTGCGTACTGAATCTAAAAACACCAATAATAAATTGTAACCATTGCGAGACTAAGTTAGTCTGCACAATAATTAAAGTTCCCCCCACTTTTAAGTGATTTAACATTAGTGATTAACGATTATGGCTAAAGAAAAATCTCAGCAAGTTCCCACTGTTAGTTTTGAAAACTCCCTTCAAGAGCTTGAGCAAATTGTCGCTCGCCTAGAATCAGGAGAGCTGCCTTTGGAAGATGCCTTAAACGAATTTGAGCGAGGCGTCCAAATTGCTAAGCAAGGTCAAAAAGTCCTCCAGCAAGCAGAACAACGTGTACAAATTTTGCTGAGCGATGACGAAAATAAAGCCCTCGACGATTTCTCACCTGATACAGAATAAATTATGTCCGAACAACACCCAGACACCTTTGTGCGCCAGCAACGCCAAGCTCATGACAGAGTTAATCAATACTTATTAACCTCATTAGATGCGCTCCCTTTTGCTGATTTGCCATTAGCGCAAGCCATGAAATATGGCACTTTACTTGGTGGTAAACGCTTACGCCCTTTCTTAACGTATGCCGTCGGTGAAATGCTGGGCGTTAGCCTTGATAACTTAGATGCGCCCGCTGCCGCTGTAGAATGCATTCATGCTTATTCGCTGATCCATGATGATTTACCTGCCATGGATGACGACGACCTGCGCCGCGGGCAACCAACTTGTCACATAAAGTTTGGTGAAGGTAATGCCGTACTCGCCGGAGATGCCTTACAAACATTCGCATTCCAATTACTCTCCAGCGCCCCTATGCCTGATGTGTCCGATAAAGACCGTATTGCGATGATTGCAGAACTGGCTTATGCCAGCGGTTTAGCGGGGATGTGCGGTGGACAAGCATTGGATCTTGATGCTGAAGGCAAGCGCGTTGATCTAATTTCGCTCGAGCGTATCCACCAGCATAAAACTGGAGCGTTAATTCGAGCCGCTATTCGTCTCGGCGCCTATGCCGCAGGTCATAAAGGTCATCAAGCATTAGCTAGTTTAGATAAATACGCCGAATCTATTGGGCTTGCCTTTCAAGTTCAAGACGATATTCTAGATGTTATCGGAGACAGCGCAGTGACAGGCAAACGCCAAGGTGCTGATGAACAACATGAAAAAAGCACTTATCCATCACTGTTAGGTCTTGAAGCTGCCCAACAAAAAGCCAAAGAGCTCTATCAAGATGCGATCGCGGCTTTAGAATCATTGCAATCTCAAGGTTACAATACAGAGTTATTGAGAGCTTTAGCCAATTTTGTCATTGAGCGCAAAAGCTAACAATATGCTTTGCCTTTTGGTATAGATAAGACTGATAATTATAACATTGATTACCTGAGTAACTTAGAGCCGTTGTGACGACTTATAAAATACGTTCAACACAAAAAAAGCACGGTCAGCAACCGCTCGACGTTAACAGGCATCGCCCTAATTAATTTAAGTAGTGAGCACCTAATGAGTATAGATACCGCGAAATATCCAACGCTGGCACTGGCAGAGACGCCTGATGAACTGCGCCTTCTGCCAAAAGAAAGCTTGCCAAAGCTTTGTGATGAACTGAGACAATTTCTATTAAATAGCGTCAGTCGCTCGAGCGGTCACTTTGCCTCTGGATTGGGCGCCATTGAATTAACTGTTGCTCTACATTATGTCTATAAAACCCCGTTTGATAATCTTGTTTGGGACGTCGGTCATCAAGCGTACCCGCACAAAATTTTAACTGGGCGCCGTGACAGAATCGACACCATTCGTCAAAAAAATGGGTTACATCCATTCCCATGGCGTGCTGAAAGCGAGTACGACATTCTTAGTGTTGGTCATTCCTCAACCTCCATTAGTGCCGGTTTAGGTATGGCTATCGCCGCGGAAAAAGAAGATAAAAACCGCAAAACAGTTTGTGTTATCGGTGATGGCGCCATTACTGCGGGTATGGCTTTCGAAGCAATGAACCATGCTGGGGATGCTGCGCCCGATATGCTGGTGATCCTCAACGACAATGAAATGTCGATTTCAGAAAACGTTGGCGCGCTGAATAACCATTTAGCCCATTTACTTTCCGGCAAGCTATATACCACGCTGCGTGAAGGTGGAAAGAAAGTTTTCTCGAATATTCCGCCAATCAAAGAGTTACTCAAGAAAACGGAAGAACATATCAAAGGCATGGTTGTGCCTGGCACCATGTTTGAAGAATTAGGCTTTAACTACATTGGTCCTGTTGACGGACACGATGTGATTGCGCTGATCCAAACGTTAAAAAATATGCGCGAGTTAAAAGGACCTCAATTCCTGCACATTATGACCAAAAAAGGTCGTGGCTATGAGCCGGCAGAGAAAGACCCAATTAGCTGGCACGCCGTACCTAAGTTTGACCCTGCCACTTTTACGTTACCAAAAAGCAAAGATACCAGACCGACATTCTCCAAAATTTTTGGGGATTGGTTATGTGAAGAAGCTAAAGACGACGATAAACTTATGGCCGTCACCCCAGCGATGCGTGAAGGTTCTGGTATGGTGCGTTTCTCGAAAGAGTACCCAGACCAATATTTTGATGTCGCGATTGCCGAGCAGCATGCTGTCACCTTCGCCGCAGGTCTTGCCATTGGGGGTTATAACCCGATCGTAGCAATTTACTCGACGTTCTTACAACGTGGTTACGACCAAGTGATCCACGATGTGGCCATCCAGAAACTCCCAGTGATGTTTGCCATTGACCGTGCCGGTATCGTCGGTGCTGATGGTCAAACTCACCAAGGATCATTCGATATTTCATTCTTACGTTGCATCCCAACAATGGTGATCATGACGCCAAGTGATGAAAATGAATGCCGTCAAATGCTGCACACTGGCTACCATTATCAAGAAGGTCCTACCGCGGTTCGCTACCCTCGTGGCGCAGGTACAGGGGCTGAGCTAATGCCATTAGCACCGCTTGAAATTGGTAAAGGGATTGTCCGCCGCCAAGGCGAAAAAGTGGCGATCCTCAGCTTTGGGACATTACTGAGTAACGCCTTAGAAGCCGCAGAACAAATCAATGCCACCGTCGTGGATATGCGTTTTGTGAAACCATTAGATGAAGCGCTGATCTTAGAAATGGCCAATACCCATGACCTAATCGTAACGCTGGAAGAAAATGCGATTATGGGCGGTGCAGGCAGCGGTGTGAATGAATTCCTGATGAGCGAGAAGAAAATTCTACCAGTTCTGAACTTGGGCCTACCGGATTTCTTTATCCCCCAAGGTACCCAAGATGAGTTACTAGCAGATCTCGGTTTAGATGCTGCAGGGATCGTGAGTTCCATCAATACTTACCAAAATAAGTAACTTATAAAAAATTAAGGCGTTACCACAAAAGTAACGCCTTAAATCACGGACTAATTCATCTTACTTTTAGCGCATAATTATTGATAATTCTGCACTGCCACTCACCTTACCCGCCACATTATTACCACGAGAATAAAGCTCATACACTAGCTCATTATTAAAGCTAACATTGGTTTGTAGTGCGGTAATTTTAGCTAAATCAATCGGCTTCTGATCTAAGGTAATCGGTGTTTTATTACCATTAACCATGACGTACATTTTGACATACGCACCGGCTTGCTGTTGAGCATTCAATAAGTTCACTTCCAGATTATTGCCTGCGTAGTACTGCGGCTTCACATTGCCTGATAACGAAATCGTCGCGGCGATCTTATTCGCAATTTGATCGCACTGCACCGACATGTTATTTCGCATAGTAGAAAGCAACTCATTACTTTTGCTACTTGCACTATGAGAACCAAAATTAACATAAGATGGTGTATTTAATGTGCAAGTTAGCCCTGATACCGTCACGATAATATTTTCTGTTTTGGGAACAATTTGCCTGGCAGTCGTTCTATTTTGAGGATTTTGAATAACAATGCCAATATCATCATCTAATCGGTAGGTGCCACTACGTTGGTTACCCGTTCCATAAATCAACATACGCCCTGTTGCGGTAACGGTATGGCGTATTGCCGGTGTTGGCGTACTTTGATTGGGGGACCAGAGGCAGTCTCCTATACCTAACTGCTCATTGGTACCAGATCCCCATCCATTAAAATGCCCAGTGATGGTATCGAGGTAGCTATTGTTTGAGTAGTTTCTTCTTTCATCAACAAACACAAATTCAGGTACCATGATCATCTCACCGCCAGCAATAGGCATCCCTCTGACACCATCAATATTGATGACTAACCCCCCACGATCAACACAGTAGTTTATGATTCCATTAAAATTATTATAAAACTGTACATAGTAAAAATTAGCCTTTTCATTCCAAGCGGGTGGGTTCGTCATCCCCGTTAGCGAAGTATTATATTCACCATAAACACCAATCAATCCACGTCCATTCATAACCGTCACTGTTTTGGCAAAACTGGGTATACTCGCCATAAAAGTTAACACACAGCTCAGTAGTAAGCTTTTCCATCCCACTAATATCTTGTTCTTTATTACATTGATTTTCATAAAATATTCATCCAATTAGTGGCATGACAGGGTTAAATTGCGTAATGATGAATAGGCATTTTCTGTGGATTTATCCATATTAAAAGGCGCTTCGCAGCGCTCGGAACCACTTTTACCCCATTTGATAACTATCTGCCCTGACTCTGGCAATCCACTTAAATAAACGCGTCCGTTATCACTTACAATGCCTGAAATGATGGCATCATCTGTATTATCATCTTGGTGCAACGAGGCGATTGCGCCCATTGGAACGTTGTTTGGTTGCTGCAAAGTGATCATCGCTTGATACCCTTTTAAGGTTTTAAAGTTCGCTCTCACAATTGCCCCTTTAGTTGGGTAAAGGTTCAGCGCATTCTCTTTGCTTTCAACGTTCTCAGGTAATGTATTCACATCCAAATTTGCAATATTTTGCGTATAGTCTGATAAATGCGGAATAATACCGTAGCCATTGGCATCGATAACCGTTGAGCCATTATTCACCTTAGTTCCCGCTGCATCTGGGGCATAAACTATGGCTGCCGAATTACCTAAATACTGACTTAGCAAAACACCACCTGAATGGATAACTATTCCACCTGATGCATTGGCATACATCATTTGGCTATCACGACCATAGCTATATCCGCCACCGTAATACCCTTTACTGCCTTGATAGCCCACATTCACCGAGCTTGTCATTTTTTGATCGCGATTATCGCCACTTTCAGTCAGCTGATAACTCAGCTTGTTATCTAATAACTGGCCATTAATACCAACCTGCTGGTAAGTGCGCCCTGAATTATCATGGCTCACTTGGAACGTACTATTAATGTTCTCAATATTCTTGTGTTCACTGAAAATGCTGAATGGAATACTCATATTCACACTAACTTGCTTATTTTCAGGCCAATTTCCATTACCTTCGGTACGGCTAATGCTGTAATCAATGCCATAGTTGATACCACGATAAAAACCGTTATAACCAATACCTAGCGTCGTTACTGTGTCAGATTTACCCCAATAATCACTGCGCATTCCGCGTAAATAGATAGAACCCCATTTACCCAGAGATTGGTTAATATAGGTTTGGAAACTGCTACGCTGGCGACCATTAAGCCACGGTGCAACGTTCTCTTTTAACTGATAACCCACTTGGTTGAAATCCGCAAAACTGTAGTATTCTTTCGTTGAGTAGCGCAGTGCGGTTAAATCAACGGATGTGCCACTTTCTGATAAGTTTTTAGAATAGCGAACACGAAGAGATTGCCCTTGCTTACTTTCATGATTAATTGAGGCTTGTGCGTGGGTAATATCCATGGAAAGCGCACCAAAACTACCGAGTGAAATCCCAGTTCCAACCATTCCGCTCCAATAATGATTTGCCCCGAGTAAACCTGTATACAGAGTGATTGACTTCGGTAAACCATAGATCAGCGTTCCCATAATAAACTGCTGCTCTTTGGAACCGTCCGTGATCCCTCCATCATATTTACCCGTAGCAACTTCATATTTAACTCCGCCAGCACGTTGCATGACGGGCAATGAAGAGAATGCTTGAGTGAATACTCGCGTTGTTCCATCTTCCTCTTGAACAGAAACCTCTAAGTCCCCTGCCGTTCCCGTTGGATAAATATCATTGATGACAAAAGGTCCTGGTGCCACATAGGTTTGATAAATAATATTGCCATTTTGTCTGATGATGATCCGCGAGTTAGACATTGCAACACCACGAATTTCCGGAGCAAATCCACGATCTCCTTTGGACAGCATGAGTTCATTCGATAACAAGCGAACACCTTTAAATGGAACGCTATCAAAGACATCGCTGAGTGTACTGGTTTCCCCAATCACTAACTCAGAATCTAAACGCTGAATGTCCCGTGAAACCGTTATGCGCGAAAACTCGCTTTCCCGATGACTGGTGCTGTAGCCATTGCTCTTGGATTTGTTTTCCATATACTGAAAGTTTGAACGCAAGCGCCACGCCGCCAAGTTAAAACCACCGCTAATATTGGCATACAACGAATCATTGGTATTTTTACCACTTGCACTGGAGCCACTGTGCTTTTGTTTACTTCCATTGACTTGATAATTAAACAAAAACGCAGTGACCCCTTGGTCCAATAAACTCGGGTCTATCGCACCACGCGATTTATGACGCATGGCAACTTGAGGAATATTGATATTGAGATCCAACTTAGAT
Organism: Providencia sp. PROV188; assembly: GCF_027595165.1. Classification (NCBI taxonomy): domain Bacteria; kingdom Pseudomonadati; phylum Pseudomonadota; class Gammaproteobacteria; order Enterobacterales; family Morganellaceae; genus Providencia; species Providencia sp. PROV188. The sequence goes on along the minus strand of NZ_CP097291.1, from coordinate 771,143 downwards.
ATATCAAACTGAACTTGAGAATCTGGTAGAGCAGCCTCTAAAGACGCAATCGGTTCATCTTTTGGTAAGGATCTTAATGTTGAAATACTCTCAACATTAACGCCATATTCATCTAATAACGCAGGTGTAATTTCCGGCACAATATTTCCCGCCGTATCTGCGGAAAAATAGATCTCTTTTTGCCCTTGATCTTCTTTGTTGATCCTCAGTGTAACCATATAACGCCCCGCCGTTACCGATTCAGAGCGCGTAAATGCAGATAAATCAATGCTATCTACGCTAGTTCCTTCAGGTAGATTTAATAGTGTCGGATCAAAATAAGGTTCTGCCACCGCATTCCCCATGGATAAACAACATGCCAGAGCCAAAGCAATTGGAGAGACGGTAAAAGCGCCATCACGCATTTTAGCTTTCATTCTCGCCTCTCACTTCAACCTTTGTAGGTATGCTGTATTCATTCAACACACGCCATGTAATCGTACCTGATACATTTTTTTCGAGAAAAATAACCTGTTGCCCAAAAGGGGCAATTCCATGGGTGAACTTTTCTACTGGCACCTCATAATCCCCCACTGACAGGCTGGCTAATGTCATAGAGAGTGGCGTTGGATTAGTAATCGTGATTTTGCTGCCTTGCACAGTGACGTCTAACTTTGCGGTTTGAGCATCTAAACGCAATTCTTCAATTTGTTTCGGGCGATACAACATTTTTAAATAAATAGTTGGCGCCAAAATAAATTGTGATGAGGCCTTATCATTCGCGCTAGATTCTGGGATCACTTTCAGTGCAACGTAGAAAACAGTTTCTCTATCGGTAGCGAGCTTTCCATCATTAACACGCTGAATACGCCAGTTAAAACGCTCATTGATATCTAATTTATGTAATGGCGGCGTAATCAAAAAAGCCTCATGACTTTCCCCTTGATGTTCAGTCAAAGGTAAACCGGTTTGAAGATCTGTCGGTACAACCTGCGCCTGGATCAATGCCGCTTTTGAGGTACCATTTTGTAGACCCGCAGAGATCCCTTTGGTATTACTTTCCAAATAGACCAAACGTTCAGGTGAAAAATGAAAACCTTCATTTGTCTCTGAGGCAAATGCATGGCTTAGCGTCATCATTAAAATCCACCCACACAGCGATTTCATTACTGACATAACAGCCCCTTATTCTCCTTCACAGAACCGGAGTAAGGCGCAGTGTCACCACCGTAATCATTGATGGCTTGCCAACGCATCGGAGTTTGTACGGAAATGGATTCTGAAATCGCCAATGTCTGCTGACTAAAAGGTGCCACCATCGTGCCAGCGAATTGAGCAAACACTTGATTACCCACTTTGACTTCGCTGAGCGTAATAAAATAAGGGGAGTGATTCGCTACACATAAACCTTTCGGCGATGTATGAAATTGCAAATTAGCAACGGCAGCATCTGGCGACTGAGTAAATTTAACGGGACGATAAAATAGCTTAATGACTAAGCGAGTACCGATAGATAATTGCGCCGCTGCATTTTCTGTTAATTCAGGAGAAACACCAGGAATAGCAATCGCGCTAAAATAGAAAACTGACTCTCTATCTTGAGGCAATGATTCTGGAGAGCTTTGTAATAAGACTTTCATCGTTTGCTGTTTATTCGCATCTAAACGATATAAAGGTGGAATAACAGAAAACAGTGGCGATTCTTGAGTGCCCGTTGGTGTATTAAATACACCGGACTGAATTAAATAAATGTCATCACTGTCATTGGTTAATGCCACTGATTGCTGAGTGTCGGAATCACTCCAAATAATACGACTTTTTTCTAGACGTAATCCCGCTTGTGCTGAATTAACGTTAATGCTAATTAACAGCACCAATAAATGAGAAATGAAAAATAATGCACCTGTTTTCTTAAACATTTTTGAAAGTATTCCGTTATTTTTATTATTAATAGATTTATCACTCAATAAACGGCTCAATAAGCTAAAACGGTAAACATCATGGTGGCTTTAAATGTGCCTAATTGAATTTTCTGAATGTTTTGACAATTTCCACATGAAAGTGCCGTGACCACTGTAATTTGACTTCCTTGATTGCTGGTCGTAGACAAATCCCAAACTGAATCTCCACTGACCTTATTTTTTCCATCTGCTTTTAATCGAATCCCCACACCGCCTGAAGAGCCACTTTCCTTAAACAGGGCTTCCCCGTTCATGACTTGACTAGGACCAGTCACAATGACTTTGCTACCATTTAATGTTCCCAGTCCTGAGCAGTTAGCTAAGGTTAAAATAACATTACGATTCAGAGCGGTACTGGTACCTAAGTCATTATCAACAATGGTTTGAGGTTTCACTTTTCCATAAGCCACCACACTTTCGGAGAGGTTTACATCGCACGTTCTGCGATATAAATGCGCATCAAAGTTAATACTCACCGAATTTGAGGCAGCAAACATTTCCCCTGTAAAAACGAATAATGAAGCCATAAGAAAATATGAATACTTGTTCATATCACCTCCATTTATGGCATCACAACAGTGAATAAAATGGCCGCTTTCACAGCACCTGCAGTGACGGTGTTATTACCGACTTGGCGAATAAACCCTACCGTAAAAGGTTTTTCTCCATCATTATCCCCTACGGGTAGAAGCACAGAATCACCATTAACGACTGTTTTTCCTGCATTGTAATAACCAGAAAGCTCCTTCACCGCGCCATCTTTCAGCATAAAACCAACGCCTTTGGCGCCTTTTGGATCAGCTGTTAAAAACAAATTGGTATCGGCAGCTGTATTCCCTGTCACTTTTATTTCAGGGCGAGCATTGGTTTCATAGCCCGTACATTTATACGACAAGCTTAATAGCTGGATATCTACCGCATCATTCGCCGCAAATTCGCCCACAGAAGGACGTCGTTTGAATTCAATCAATGAAGGGCTAACCGCAATATCGCACTCTCCTGCATTGTCAATTTCTGCGGTCAACTCTAGGGTATTCGCTGCATTCACTTCAGGTATCGCCACAATGGAAAATATCCCAGCGAAAAGCGCCCATCGATACTGTCCCAGTTTAAGGTTGTGAATACTCACTTCGTCCCCCAAGATCATTGATGACAGCCCAGACTTTTTTGCCTTTTTTCACCGGGGTTGGGTAATCCATACTGCTAAAAGGCGCTATCATGGTGTTATTCATTTCAGGGTTTAACGTCACCGCTTTTTCCCCCACACTCAATGATGACAATGTGATGTAATACGGCGATGGATTAATCACTTTGATTCCGCTCGCTGTCTCTTCAAATGTCAGGCTACCTTGAGCTTGCTCTACCGTTAACGTTAGGTTTTTAGGGCGATAAAAAACTTTAATCACACTCTCTAATGCAATTTTCACTTCACCTTTCATTGCTGCATTCTGCTGCCCAGCATTCTTTTCACTTGCCGCAATGGCTCTAGCATGAAAATAAAAAACTGATTCCCTATCTTTCGGTAATACAGATGCTCCTGCGCCTTCCACTAAACGAACATCGCGCTGCTGGCTTGATGCCAGATAGAACATAGGAGGAAGCACATCTAAAGTTTGGTCTTGCGCCGCACCTTTGGCGGTTTTTGTCAGATAAACCTGAACCAAATATTCTTCCTTCTCTGTACTATTGCGCAGAGTGACAGGGACTGACTGATTTCCTTGGTTGAAAATAACTCGAGTGGCATTGATACCGACTCCAGCCGCAGATGTCGTTCCTATTTGAATAAAAAACAGAGTTGCAAAAATAGGGAGCGTACGGAGTAAAGTGAATAATTTCATGTTTTACCTTCTCGTGATGCGTTACAAAGTGAAATGGCAGAAACCTGCCATTTCACAACAAACTTACTCGTAGCTTACAGAGAAAGTAATCGGCGCTTCGATACGTTGTGAAGCGGGTTTGCTCACAGTTGAGTTCAATGCCACATTCATTGGGATCACAGCAGAACCGCCTTCAGCCAGAGACTTAATGCTGCTTAATTGAACGTTTGTATTTGGCTTTACTTCTTTACCGTCAGCAGTCACTGCCACACCAACAGTTCCTTTTTCAACATTGTTAAATAAAGAAGTATTCGCTGCTAAAGCAGTACCTTTCGCGTACATTTGTACGAACTTACCACTTTCACCATCAAACTCTTGGCTGCAGTTGGATAAGCTCATATCAAAATTATGAGTACTACCAGCTATAGTTCCAACCGTTTGAATATCTGAAGAGATAAACGTTCCTAAATCGATATTGGTATTTGTGACGCTTAAATCACATGTCGCAGCAGCAATATTTCCAGTTACTGTCACTTGTGCGTTCGTTGCTGACATTGCTGCACCTGAAAAGCCTAAGCCAGCAGCGATAGATAATACGATCAGATTTTTTTTATTAATTAACATAGTAAACCCTTATTAATAGGCAATATAAAATTGAAATAAATATATTTTTATCAAAACAAAACCGATATGACTTTATTAAAAAATAACAAGCCAAATAAAAATTTAATTTTTCTAAAAAATAAATTAAGGCGTGTTTTATAAAAACTAATTCATGCTTGTTATTTCCCAAGCATACTACTTGAATATTCTTACTCGGTATACGCACCTCAAGAGTCATATCAGTAACAATCTGTAAATTGCCATTTCATAATAAAACCCCAAAGTACACCCATGATTAGTAAATTCAATTAAAAACCTTAACTTTAATCAACTTTTGATTACATTAAATTAACAAAAACAACCTAAATAAATCATACTTGTGATTTTCGAATTTAAATAAATGAAAATCATTCTCACTTAAATAATAAAATAAATATACCAAACATCACGTATACGTTAATTTGACTAAGTTATTTTTTTCTCATAACAGAAAAATAAAAAATAAAATAACCACCCATATTTCGAGTTAATATTGATTCTTTGTTTTTTACATTTTTTAATAAATAGGAAACTATGATGAAAGCATAATTATAGTGAAATTAATTTTTACAAATAACGAATTTTTTATTTTTCATAATAAAAATAAATTTAACTTTATTCATAAAAAATAGAAGTAAAAATAAAAAGTAATTTAGGATAAGAACAAAGCCCTAGTATTTAACTAGGACTTTATTTATCTAAAAAAGATATTTTATCTTTGAAGGAGGGAATTAACTCAAATCAAAAAGGCATCACCTGATAATGCACTAATAGCCAAATTGTCACATAGGCAAATATGGCAGCAATAATGTCATCAATCATAATGCCAAACCCGCCACTGACTCGGCGGTCAAAGATACGGATAGGCCAAGGTTTCCACATGTCGTAAACACGGAAAATCAAAAAGCCGGTGAGAACCCACTGGATACTCACCACAGGGATGGCCATTAACGTGATCCACATTCCAATAAACTCATCCCAAACAATACTGCCATGGTCATGGATCCTCATATCATCGGAAGTGCGTTGGCATATCCAACACCCAAACCAGAATCCAACGACGATAATAACCCAGAGGCTCCATACAGGGAGTTTGTCCATTAGCAACCAAAATGGAATGGCGGCTAATGAGCCCATTGTACCGGGAACAATTGGCGATAAACCACTTCCGAACCCCGTCGCTAGCAGGTGCCACGGATTACGCATATTCAATCGTTTTTTTGCTGCTGCTTTTTCTTGAGCGGTTGCCATGGACATTTTCCTAAACAAAATGATCGAAGCCCTTGAGGTCAACCTCAACAGCTTGGTTATCACAAAAATAACTGATCCCTTCAGATTGAGGCTTGATTTGGCCAATACAGGTAAAACCTGACCCCGTATGAGCAAGCGCTACTTCTAAGGCTCCCCGATTCATTTCAGGTACTGTAAAGCATAGCTCATAGTCTTCACCACCACTTAACGACCAAACTCTTGCTTGCTCCACAGAACAGTTCTGCTTCAACGCATCGGACTGTGGTAGCGCATCGAGATTGATCCTCGCCCCACAACCGCTCGCTTTTAATATATGGTTGAGATCAGAAACTAACCCATCTGAAATATCTATCGCAGATGAAGCCAAATTGCGTAAAGCCTGCCCCTGCAAAATACGCGGTTGTGGGCGTAAATGACGCTCAATCAACCACTCCTTATGCTCAGGGCTTTCAGGCTGTAACCTGTTTTGCAGTATCGCAAGTCCCGCAGCACTATCTCCCAAAGTACCCGTCACATAAATCCAATCACCATTACGTGCACCAGAGCGAGATAACGCTTTGCCAATTGGCACAAGACCATGAACGGTATAGGTTAAACTCATTGGTCCACGGGTCGTATCTCCCCCAATCAGCTGCATTCCATAGTAATTCAGTTGTTCAAACAACATATCGCTAAAAGATTGCAACCATTCATGGTTTACGCTCGGTAGGGTAATAGCTAAAGAGACCCAAGCTGGATCCGCTCCCATCGCAGCAAGATCACTTAAATTTGAAGCTAGGGATTTATAGGCAAGGTCAGCGGGAGAGATATCGGGTAGAAAATGAATACCGGAAACTAGGGTGTCCGTACTCACAGCAAGTTGCTGTTTCTCAGGGATAGTCATTAGCGCACAATCATCGCCAATACCGATGTTAACATCACGTCGGTTTACAGGTTGGCGATTAAAAAAACGTGCGATGAGGTCAAATTCGCCATATGACATGGTAGATTTTCCATTTTCGCTATGCCTAGCTCGTCAATAAACTGAAAAGCCAGACATAAGTACTAGGATAGACTGGAACCCAGCCTACCCATTATGACTTACGTATTACAGGAGGGAACCTGATTATGTTTATTTCTTACGACGTACCGCAGGTGCTGCTTTATCTAACACACCGTTGACAAATTTATGGCTATCTTCAGCACCAAAAACTTTAGCTAATTCAATACCTTCGTTGATAGCAACTTTGAAAGGTACATCTTCTCTATAGCTTAGTTCATACATTGCTACACGTAAAATCGCTTTCTCAACTTGACCTAACTCTTCTAACTGACGAGATAAGTAAGGTGACATTAATTGATCCAGCTTCGTAGCATTGTTTGCAATACCAGAAATCAGCTCACGGAAATAGGTTACGTCAACGTCAGACATGTCCTGTTCAGCAATAAACTCATATTCTACGTCGGCAATAGGATTACCGGATAATTGCCATGAATAGATGGCCTGTACAGCACACTCACGAGCGCGGCGACGAGCAGCAGGTTTCACAAGATTCCCCTTAAATAAAAAAAACTACACAGCATATCTCGAACTCACAGAGCCCGAGATATGGCGCGTATTATTTGCCTTTTACAGCTTTAATCACATTAATCATTTCGAGAGCGGTCAGTGCAGCTTCTGCACCTTTGTTACCTGCTTTAGTACCAGCACGCTCAATGGCTTGCTCGATATTTTCAGTGGTTAATACACCGAAAGTCACAGGAACTTCGCTATTTAATGCAACATGAGACAGACCTGAGCTGCACTCACCCGCAACAAATTCAAAGTGGGCAGTACCGCCACGAATAACAGTACCTAATGCGATAACTGCATCATATTTTTTGGTTTCAACCAATGCTTTCACGGTCAGTGGTAATTCATAAGCACCTGGCACCCAAACAACGGTGATGTTATCTTGAGCAACTTGGCCAATACGCTCTAACGCGTCAACAGCACCGTCCAGCAGGCTATCATTAATAAAGTTGTTAAAACGAGCGATAGCGATAGCAACACGCGCTTTTGGCGCAGCAACAACACCTTTGATTACGTTCATAATCTTCCTCAAATATTAATTACAACCCGCGGGGCGCGGATTTTATCACATTCTTTAGGTAACCGTACGAGTGAATTTCAGCAAACCGCTAAAAAAACACATTTACCATACAGGCCGTAACCTGACGCGAAGGTCATTTCCGACTTTCTCAACGTCAGTAAATTCAAATTGAGGCGCATCTGATAATGCGCTTAATTCAGGGAGACTCACTAACCCACGCGCAGTATCCCCAAGTAATTTAGGGGCGATATAGACGATCAGTTCGTCGACTAAACCGAGTTTTAATAACGAACCTGCAAGCTTAGCACCCGCCTCTACCCAAATACTGTTCACATTACGTTTCGCTAATTGCATCATCAAAATCACTAAGTCGATGCCATTATCATCAGCAGGAATAGCAAGCTGTTCGACATTTCCCTGCCATGTTTCTGTGGTATCCGGCGTTGGGCGAATTAGCCAGCATTCACCGTCTAACTGCGTCACTTTGTGTTCAGGTTTCACGCGATTGTGTCTATCTAACACGATACGAATAGGTTGGCGCAGCTTTTCTTCTGGGTATTGAGCTTGAACATCCGCAGGTAATTCGTTCCAGCGCACCGTTAATGCAGGGTCATCAGCAAGCACGGTATTACTGGTACTTAAAATAGCGCTGGCTTGAGCACGTAGAACTTGAACATCTTTACGCGACGCAGGGCTAGTAATCCACTTGCTTTCCCCATTCGCTAATGCGGTTTTGCCATCTAATGATGCAGCAAGTTTTAATTGAATATAAGGAAATGCGGTACGCATACGTTTTAAAAAGCCACGGTTTATTGCTTCGGCTTCTTCCAACAAAATATTACTAGCAGTTTCTATTCCCGCTTGGGATAGCATAAATAAGCCGCGGCCAGCCACTTGAGGGTTAGGGTCTTGCATTGCAGCGACTACGCGGGAGATCCCCGCATTAATTAATGCTTCCGCACAAGGTGGGGTGCGACCGTGATGGCTACAAGGCTCAAGAGTCACGTAAGCTGTCGCGCCTTTCGCTTTATCACCCGCCATTCGAAGTGCATGGACTTCCGCATGCGGCTCTCCTGCTTTTTGATGATAACCTTCGCCGACAATTTCACCTTCGCGCACAATCACGCAACCCACATTGGGGTTCGGCGATGTAGTAAAACGCCCTTTTTTTGCCAATTCAAAGGCCCGGGCCATGTAGATACGGTCTTGTTCAAGCATCGGTATTAGTCCTGTAACTTGGCAATTTCTTCGCCAAATTCACGTACATCTTCAAAACTACGATAGACCGAAGCAAAGCGAATGTAAGCCACTTTATCGAGTTTTTTGAGTTCATCCATCACCAAATTACCAATTAACTTCGAGGGAACTTCGCGTTCGCCAGTCGCTCGTAGGTGGGATTTAATAGAAATTATGGCTTGATCGATAGCATCAGAACTGACAGGGCGTTTTTCTAGGGCTTTCAACATGCCTCTGTTGAGCTTTTCTTCATCGAAAGGCTCGCGAATGTCATCACTTTTAATTACCCGAGGCATAACAAGTTCCGCCACTTCAAATGTAGTGAAGCGTTCATGGCAAACCAAACACTGGCGGCGCCTGCGCACTTGTGAGCCTTCACCAACCAGACGCGAGTCAATCACTTTCGTATCTACAGCTGAGCAAAATGGGCAATGCATAGGAATTCCTGATTCTATTTTTGTAGGGTAGATAGTGTAACTCAGACCTGAAATGAAAAACACCCTGAGGATTATTTATCCGCAGGGTGTTTATGATACACGAGTGTCTGTATTCGTTATGGTAATAAAGACTCTTGATCTGCGCCTTCTTTCTCGACTTTCGCCTGAATTAAGTGCTCACGCTTCATACCCATCTTCAGTGCTAATGCAGAAGCCACATAGATAGATGAAATCGTACCAATCGTCACACCGATTAACATAACCAGTGAGAAGCCTTCTAACATCGCGCCACCAAACAGATACAGCATCAGAACCACTAATAATGTCGTTGCTGATGTCATGATGGTACGGCTCAATGTTTGGGTCAAAGAGACGTTCATGATTTCGTACGGTGTACCGCGACGGATCTTACGGAAGTTCTCACGAATACGGTCAGATACCACGATACTATCGTTAAGGGAGTAACCGATAACCGACATCAATGACGCCACGATAGTCATATCAATCTCAATGTGGAATAGAGACAGAATACCTAAAGTGATCACCACGTCATGAGCCAATGCCAATACGGCACCTGCCGCTAAACGCCATTCAAAACGGAAGCCAACGTAAATCAGGATACAGATAAGCGCTGTTAATAACGCTAATGCCCCTGTTTGTGCTAACTCAGCACCTACGCTTGGTCCCACGAATTCAATACGCTTAACCGTCGCTTGCTCATCAACGTTTTTATTGATGATAGTAATGATCTCTTTACCAACCTCTTGACCCGCTATGCCTTCAACCGGCGGTAAACGGATCATGATGTCTCGGCTACTACCAAAGTTCTGAATTAATGGATCTTTATGGTTCGAGTTAGACAGGCTATCACGAATTTTATCTAAATCAGCAGGCTGACTAAGGTTGATTTCAATGACGGTACCGCCCGTAAAATCGAGTCCCCAGTTAAAACCTTTAACACCGATAATCACACAAGAAGCGATCAGTAAAATGATAGAAATGCTAAAGGCAACGTTGTCCCAGCGCATAAAGTCATAGACTTTACGACCATAGTTCAATTGTTCAACAGTATAATCCTGTGCCACAACGTGCTCCTTAAATTGACAGCTTGTTAATACGTTTACCGCCGTATAGCAGGTTCACGATTGCACGTGTACCAACAATAGCTGTAAACATAGAGGTTGCGACACCAATCGCTGTCGTAATCGCAAAGCCTTTAATCGAACCAGTACCCACTGCATACAGAATTATTGCGGTGATTAAGGTCGTTAAGTTTGCATCGGTAATACTTGAGAAGGCGCCTTTATACCCTTCGTGGATCGCTTGTTGCACTGAGCGTCCGTTACGAAGTTCTTCTTTAATACGTTCGTTTATGAGAACGTTGGCATCGACGGCAACCGCAAGGGTTAGGACGATACCGGCAATACCTGGCATAGTCAGTGTCGCCCCTGGTAACAGAGACATCACACCCACGATTAAGACCAAGTTAGCCATCAGAGCACTACTCGCGATCAGACCAAATTTACGATAGTAAATAATCATAAACAGGATAGAGGCCAACAGACCCGCGATACACGCTTTCAGACCTTGCTCGATGTTTTGCATACCCAATGTTGGACCGATAGTACGTTCTTCAACAATTTGGATTGGCGCAATCAGAGCACCAGCACGCAACAGTAAAGATAATTGACGCGCTTCGTTCGCGTTATCAATTCCCGTAATACGGAATTTGCTACCGAAACGAGCTTGAATACGCGCGGCGTTAATCACTTTTTCATCTTTAACTAAAATCGCACGGCCTGCGGCATCTTTTTTACCACTGTCTTTGTATTCAACAAACAGGGTTGCCATCAGCTTGTCTTGGTTGTCACGAGTAAAGTCAGACATGATTGAGCCACCGGCACTATCAAGGCTAATACTGACTTGCGGATAACCATTTTCATCAGTTTCAGATGTAGAATCAGTAATATGGTCGCCCGTTAAGACAACACGCTTATACAGAACATAAGGCACGCCATTACGATCAGACTTAAGCTCTGAGTCACCCGGAATTCGTCCACTTTCTGCCGCTACGCTATCTACACCAGTATTCACTAAGCGGAATTCTAAGGTTGCAGTTGCGCCTAAGATTTCTTTTGCACGCGCAGTATCTTGGATACCCGGTAATTCAACAACAATGCGATCCGCACCTTGGCGTTGAACAAGTGGTTCAGCAACACCTAATTGGTTAACACGGTTACGAATGATCGTGATGTTTTGAGAGACGGCATAGTTACGCGCTTCACGTAAGCGCTCATCAGTCATAACAGCAATCATGGTGTTATCGCTGCCGTCAGAAAATACTAAATCTGGGTATTTACGCGCCAGTGTTTTCTCAGCAAGACTGCGATCGTCAGCGTTACGGAAGCGAACTTCGACGCTGTAATCACTGCCTTTACGAATAGAAGAGTACGCAATACCTGCTTGGCGCAAGTCATTACGCAAACCATCCATGTTTTGTTCCTGCAATTTACCTAATGCAGTGTCCATATCAACTTCCATCAGGAAGTGAACCCCACCACGTAAGTCCAGACCCAGCTTCATCGGTTCACCACCGAGAGCCTCAAGCCATTTTGGTGTAGCAGGTGCAAGGTTTAATGCAACAACATACTGGTCACCCAGTGCATTCATGATGACTTCACGAGCACGTAACTGAACGTCAGAGTTGTTGAAACGGGCTAAAATTGCCCCATTTTCGAGAGCAACAGATTTGCTCTGAATTTTGTCTGTTTCTAAAGCTTTTTGGACTTGGATCAGCGTTTGTTCATTGGCGGCGGTTCCCCGCACGCCAGTGATCTGAACAGCCGGATCCTCACCATATAGGTTTGGAAGTGCATACAGCAAACCGATGAGGATCGCAGTGATCAACATCAGATACTTCCATAAAGGATAACGGTTTAGCACGGCAGTTCCCTTCGGGAAAATTCAGAATTAGATTGCTTTCATTGTGCCTTTAGGTAGAACAGCAGCAACGAAATCACGTTTGATAGTTACTTCAGTGTTCTCACTCAGTTCAAGAACAACATAACCTGTTTCAGACACTTTAGTCACACGACCGATTAAACCACCAGTGGTTAAAACTTCGTCACCCTTAGCGATTGATTCCATCAGTTTACGGTGATCTTTAGCACGTTTTTGCTGTGGACGCAGGATCATGAAATAGAAAATCAGCGCGAAAACAACCAGCATAATAATCAGAGAGTACGGGCTACCTTGAGCGGGTGCGCCTGCTGATGCCGCTGCTTCAGAAATAAAAAAACTCATTCAACTTTCCTCATTGTTATTGAAAGCAATTTCAAACTTACACTTTAACTAGTTCAAGTTACATAAAATACATCAAACCATCATGTAACTAGAACCAAAAACTATAATTTGCACTAAATAATTCTTTTGGCTGATGCCAATAACCACAATCAGCTGCAAGAACGAAGGGTACAGCCCGATATGCTACACAGTTCGGGCTAACTTCGCACTTTAAATTCACTCTCTATTTAATGAAGGCTGGGCTTTGCCAATCTTCTGATAGAAATCCGCAGCAAACTGCTCAAAATTACCCGCTTCAATCGCTTGGCGAATACCCGCCATCAAGCGTTGATAGTAACGTAAATTATGGATGGTATTGAGTCGTGCACCCAAAATTTCATTACAACGGTCAAGATGATGCAAATACGCGCGGCTGTAATGACGACAAGTATAGCAGTCACACTCTGCATCGAGAGGTGATGTGTCTGACTTATACTTCGCATTACGGATTTTTACCACGCCACTGGTGACAAATAAATGCCCGTTACGTGCATTTCGTGTCGGCATCACACAGTCAAACATATCGATACCACGACGTACACCTTCCACTAAATCTTCCGGCTTACCAACGCCCATTAGGTAACGTGGTTTTTCTGCCGGAATTTGCGGGCATACATGCTCTAAAATACGGTGCATATCTTCTTTTGGTTCGCCGACTGCTAAGCCGCCTACAGCGTACCCATCAAAGCCAATTTCCACCAGCCCTTTCACTGAGATATCGCGTAAATCTTCGTAAACACTGCCTTGGATAATCCCGAACAACGCATTTTTATTGTTCAATTCATCAAAGCGCTGACGGCTACGCGCAGCCCAACGTAATGACATTTCCATTGATGTCTTTGCGTAATCCCAATCTGCTGGGTACGGCGTACATTCGTCGAAAATCATCACGATATCGGAACCGAGGTCATACTGAATTTCCATCGATTTTTCGGGGCTTAAGAAGACTTTTTCACCATTAATTGGATTACGGAAATGAACGCCTTCTTCTTTAATCTTACGCATTGCGCCAAGGCTAAAGACTTGGAAGCCGCCTGAGTCTGTTAAGATAGGGCCTTGCCATTGCATGAAATCGTGCAAGTCACCATGTAATTTCATGATTTCTTGACCTGGACGCAACCATAAATGGAAGGTATTACCCAGTAAAATTTGAGCTCCGGTTTCTTTCACTTCTTCAGGAGTCATTCCCTTAACCGTGCCGTAAGTTCCTACTGGCATGAACGCCGGAGTTTCTACCACGCCGCGTTCAAAAATCAGGCGACCACGACGCGCATTGCCGTCGGTTGTCTGTAATTCATATTTCACGTTTTATCTCCTAGCATCAGAAAAACAGTCTGGTGCTATTGGTTACTGAATCTAAGCAAGCAGCTACGCCGCCACTTATTCTTGTTCTGCCGAGCCGACTTGCTCAAAACGAGCATTGGCGTTTGGCGTAATAAACATGGCATCACCATAGCTAAAAAAACGGTATTTTTGCTCAACAGCTTCTTTATAGGCTTGCATGGTGTTTTGATATCCCGCAAACGCAGAGACCAGCATAATTAATGTGGATTCTGGCAAGTGGAAGTTAGTGATCAAGGCATCAATCACTTGATATTCATAACCCGGATAAATAAATATCTGAGTATCATCAAAGAATGGAGCAATTAAAGCGTTTTCGCTGGCTTTCGCGGCACTTTCGAGTGAACGAACAGATGTTGTTCCCACTGCAATCACACGATTTCCACGCGCTTTACACGCCAACACGGCATCGACCACCTCTTGCGGAACTTCCGCATATTCAGAGTGCATAATATGGTCTTCGATGGAATCAACACGCACCGGTTGGAACGTTCCCGCCCCGACATGCAATGTCACAAATGCCATCTCAACGCCTTTTTGGCGTAATGCTTCTAATAAAGGCTCATCAAAGTGTAAACCTGCTGTTGGTGCAGCAACCGCGCCCGGACGCTGGCTATACACGGTTTGATACAACTCTTTATCAGACTCTTCATCTGGACGGTCGATATACGGAGGTAATGGCATGTGACCAATTTGGTTAAGGATGCTTAATACATCACGTGCATCATCAAAGCGCAGCTCAAACAGTGCGCCGTGACGAGCGACCATCGTTGCATTCACACTTTCATCTTCACCCAGTAACAGCGCTGCACCTTCTTTCGGTGCTTTAGAGGCTCTAACATGAGCCAAAACACGATGTTCATCGAGCATACGCTCAATCAAAACCTCAATTTTACCGCCGCTCGCTTTACGACCGAACAATCTGGCAGGGATCACGCGAGTGTTGTTGAACACCAGCAAATCCCCTGGCTCCAATTTTTCAAGAATATCGGTAAACACACCATGCGTGAGCTGTCCCGTGGCACCATCAAGACCAAGTAAGCGACATGAGCTACGCTCAGCCTGAGGATAGTGGGCAATAAGTTCTTCTGGTAATTCAAAAGTAAAATCGGATACACGCATTGTATTGACATCAATCTAAAAAAATAAGGCGACTAGTCTAGTGCTGCACTGCCTTTGGCGCAAGAAATAAGCGCCATTTTGTATAAAAAAGAATCAATATTGTACAAATATTTTCTGAAACCGCACGGAATGTGTCGGCTGCCTTTTTTCTTTCAATTTTTCGTTTCTGACATTTTTCGTTTATAGTATCGATATGAATTATCTTGCTCATCTTCATCTTGCCCATCTTGCCAAAAGCTCCCTATTGGGAAACATGATGGCAGACTACGTACGCGGTAATCCTGCGGGAGCTTATTCTCCTGAAATTGTTGCAGGGATCCGTATGCACAGAGCCGTAGATAGAACCACCGATACCCATCCGCTCGTCAAACAAGCTCGTCAGCTATTTCGCGAAGAATACCGCCGAGTCGCCCCTATCACCTTGGATTTAGTCTGGGATCATTTTCTTTCTCTGCATTGGGAGCGTCTCGTTCCCTCGCATTCACTCTCTGATTTTGTGCATTTTGCCAGGCAAACCATTGAACCGGATTTGTGTCATACCCCTGAAAAATTTCAGGAGTTAAATGAGTATCTCTGGCCTCAACAATGGCTGACACGATACGCAGAAAAAGCGTACATCGGTAAGTCACTTAATGGCATGGCAAGGCGCCGTCCTAAACTTGCGGCTCTAAGTGGCTCATTCGATGATTTTCTGCTTAATTATCTAGAACTTGAACATATTTTCTTTCAGTTTTATCCACAAATGATTGAGACGGCAAAACAGCAACTTTTTGCCCAAGAGTTCACATTACGTGCATCCGAATAAATTAAAACTTGCACTTTAATGGAATAAAACTATCTTATTGATATTAATCTGCAAAATTGATACCATTGATAGGTAAAAGCTATCATATCAATTGGTTTTAATGTCTTTATTCTCCAAAGATAAAACCTTATCCTTAGGTTATATTTATCCGCATGCCCCATTTCGATTGCGGAGATAGAAACCCTTAAAACTCATAGGAGTACATTATGGTTCTGGTTACACGTCAAGCCCCTGACTTTACTGCTGCAGCTGTTCTTGGTAATGGTGAAATCGTTGAAAACTTCAACCTGAAAAAACACCTGAACGGTCGCCCAGCTGTGATCTTCTTCTGGCCAATGGACTTCACTTTTGTATGTCCTTCAGAACTGATTGCATTCGATCATCGCTATGAAGAATTCAAAAAACGCGGCGTAGAAATCGTTGGTGTTTCTTTCGACTCAGAATTCGTTCATAACGCATGGCGTAAAACTCCTGTTGATAACGGCGGTATCGGTGAAGTTAAATATCCGATGGTTGCTGATATCAAACGCGACATCATGAAAGCTTACGGCATCGAGCACCCAGAAGCGGGCGTTGCTCTGCGTGGTTCTTTCTTAGTTGACAAAAACGGTGTTGTTCGTCACCAAGTGGTTAACGACCTGCCATTAGGCCGTAACATCGACGAAATGCTGCGTATGGTTGACGCGCTGCAATTCCACGAAGAGCACGGTGATGTTTGCCCAGCTCAGTGGGAAAAAGGTAAAGAAGGCATGAACGCATCTCCAAAAGGCGTTGCTGCTTACCTGACTAAGAACGCAACTGGTCTGTAATTTGACCTGTTAAGTTTTCAAGTGCCGGCTTAATGCCGGCATTTTTGCATCTATCCCTATCTAAAATTTTTTCCTACCGCGTTAACACTTTTTCACTTTTGTTATTCAATCCCTCAAACCATTCATGCTATATCTGGATGATACAAATATTTAACAAATTATTTA
The DNA here is from genome assembly GCF_027595165.1 of Providencia sp. PROV188. Taxonomy (NCBI): domain Bacteria; kingdom Pseudomonadati; phylum Pseudomonadota; class Gammaproteobacteria; order Enterobacterales; family Morganellaceae; genus Providencia; species Providencia sp. PROV188. The sequence goes on along the minus strand of NZ_CP097291.1, from coordinate 754,164 downwards.
TTTGTATTACATCTACGCGTTACTTCCTCATTTAATCGGGAGATACCAATGATAAAAAATGCATGGCGCCCTTCTTTACTACTGATTTCGTTACTAACTTCAAGTCAACTTTATGCTGCTTCAGAACCTGCCGTTGAAGCAACAAAAGGCATGGTTGTCTCCTCTCAACACCTTGCTTCACAAATTGGTGCTGACATTTTAAAAGCCGGAGGAAATGCGGTTGATGCGGCAGTTGCAGTGGGTTATGCCCAAGCAGTCGTTAACCCTTGCTGTGGCAATATTGGTGGTGGTGGTTTTATGACACTGCACCTTGCGGATGGTAAAGATATCTTTATTAACTTCCGAGAAACAGCCCCAAAAGCCGCCAGCGCTGATATGTATTTAGATAAAGACGGCAAACTTATCAAAGATGCCAGCCTATATGGCTACCTCGCATCGGGTGTACCGGGTACAGTGAAAGGCTTAGATTATGCCCTTGAAAAATATGGCACCATGAGCCGCCAACAAGTAATGGCGCCCGCGATTAAACTGGCTCGAGAAGGCTTTGTCCTAACCCGTGGTGATACCGATGTGCTCGACACAACGACCGAACGCTTCAAACAAGATCCCGAAGTAGCTCGGATCTTCTTAAAACCGGATGGAAGTGCTTACCAACCGGGAGACTTGCTGGTACAAACCGATTTGGCAAACACGCTGGAAAAAATCGCCAATAAAGGCCCTGTTGCATTCTATGAAGGCGATATTCCTAAAATTGTAGAAGCTGCATCGAAGAAAAATGGCGGGATCCTAACAGCTCAAGACTTTGCTGATTACTCCATTTCAGATACCACTCCCGTTAGCTGCACCTACCGTGGTTACAAATTTATCTCTGCACCACCACCAAGTTCGGGCGGCGTAACTATCTGTGAAACCCTCAATATTTTAGAAGGTTATGATCTCAAAGAGATGGGCTTCAACTCCGCTGAATACATTCATACGCTGACTGAAGCGATGCGCCACGCCTATATGGACCGCAATACATTCTTAGGCGACCCTGCATTTGTAGATAACCCGACAGGTAAGCTACTCAGCAAACAATACGCCGCTGATCTGCGCAAAGAGATTGTGCCAAATAAAGCGACACCATCCACTGAAGTTCAACCGGGAATAGGACCTCACGAAAAACCAGAAACGACCCACTATTCGGTCGTAGATGACAAAGGCAATGCCGTTTCAACCACTTATACAATCAATGGTCGATTTGGCTCTGTAGTGATTCCGCCAGGTACAGGTTTCTTCCTGAATGATGAAATGGATGATTTCACCACCAAAGTGGGTGAGAAAAATCTGTATGGCTTAGTACAAGGGGAAAGAAACTCTATCGCCCCCGGTAAGCGCCCACTATCATCAATGAGTCCGACAATTGTCACTAAAGATGGCAAAGTCTTCTTAGTACTCGGCTCTCCAGGAGGCTCAAGGATCATTTCAATTACCTTGCAAACTGCACTAAACATTATTGACCACGGCATGCCACCACAAGAGGCGGTAAATGCCCCTCGCATTCACCATCAATGGCTGCCTGATGAGGTTTATTATGAGCAACGCGGCGTGTCTAAAGACAGTTTAGCGTTACTCGATAAGATGGGTTATAAAATGGTAGAGCAGACCCCATGGGGCGCTGCTGAGCTAATTATGATCGGTATTCCTGACGGTGCGGGTGTGAGTGCGAAATCTTCCGGCAACGACTCTGCCGTTTCTGGCAAAGTCCGTGAAGGCTTTATTTACGGATCTAACGATGTTCGCCGCCCTGCGGGCAGTGCGGTGGGTGTGAATTAGTTAGTCGATAACTAAAATGAAAAATGCCAGTGGATTTATCATCTACTGGCATTTTTTTAGGAATTTACAATATATTATGCGTGCTTATGATGCTGACTTGATGGTGTGATAAGTCTGTCACATAGCGCAGCAACCACTAACACAACCACCGATGGTAATAACCACGCTAAATCTTGCTGATATAATGGAATAGACGTCATCCAGTCTGGGATATAAGTCTTCAAGTTATCAGAGGCTTTCACTGCACCAATCAAACCGACCACAAAGCTTGTTAACATCGTTGGAGCAATCACGATGGTTGGGTTTCGCCACCACTTCAACGTAAAGCTCATTAAAATCAAAACGATACAAGGTGGATAAATCGAAACCAATACCGGCAATGAGAACGCAATCAGCTTACTCAGTCCTAGGTTTGAAATCACCATAGAAAACAAGCCTAAAATCAATACCAATTTACGGTAAGAGATTGGCACATAGCGGCTGAAGAACTCAGCACATGCGCAGGTTAGCCCTACAGCAGTTACCATACAGGCAACAAAAATCAACACCGCTAAGAAGAAGCTACCGTAGTTACCGAACGTGTATTGAACATATTCGTGAAGAATATCAGCGCCATCAGCTGGATTTGGAATCAATGATCCACTATTTTCGCCCAGTTTAAACAACGATAAATAGACCAGAGTTAATAATACCCCAGCAATTAAACCTGCCCACATGGTATAGCGAGTTAATAATGATGAGTTTTCAATACCGCGGGAACGGGCCGCATTCACAATGACAATACCAAAAACCATGGCACCTAATGTGTCCATCGTTAAATAGCCATTAATAAAGCCATTGGAAAATGCCATATTTTGGTATTCAGGGGTTGCCAGAATCGGTTCTCCAGCAGGCCACATAACCGCAGCAACGCCTAAAATTGCCAGTGCCAACATTTTGACTGGTGCCAAAATGTGCCCAACGCTATCTAGCAATTTACCTGGGTATAACGAAATACCGATTACCAGTACAAAATAGATGGCACTATAAATCAGCAGTGATATTTCCGATTCACCGCCCAGCAATGGTGCAATACCCACTTTATAAGAAACGGTTGCCGTTCTTGGGGTCGCAAAAAGAGGCCCCACCGATAGATATGCAACGATAGCTAATAGCAGACCGGCAGTTTTACCAATTGGCGTGCTGAGCGCTTCAATACCGCCCCCCACTTTCGCCAATGCAACGACGGTAAGAACAGGAAGACCGACACCTGTGACTAAGAAGCCAAGTGCCGCAGTCCAAACTTGTTCACCGGCTTGTAAACCGACCATTGGCGGGAAAATAATATTTCCAGCCCCAACAAACAGCGCAAAGGTCATAAAACCTAATGCGAGGATATCTCTGGATGATAAACGATGAGCCATATTATGTTAATTTTTAGTAAATTATGAAATAAAAATAGGTCACTTCATCCGTAACCTATTGGAACATATATGACGAAATAGAGTTCTGATCAACATTACATTAACAATACAAAATGCATGTCTTGGTTAGCTTTGCAATACTAAACATCAAAAAACAGTAAAAATCGCCAATAACTGGCGACAAGTAAAACTTTTATAGGGAAAAAAGGCAAGAGCAAACCCGAAAACAAGAACAATGCACCAAACTAAATTTAAGAACCAGTGATTACTGTCAGTAAAATTGCAATATCCCGTATATATTCAGGCTAAAAAATCATCAATAAAACATTTTTTAACCATACTGAAGAAATATTCACAGAATAAGATGAAGAAAATTGCAGGATAAAATTGAAAATATAACGTAGGTGTTAGAAATAGTACCAATATAGGGTGAAACACAAAACAAAAAACCTTGCTAATATGATGATTTAATTAGCAAGGTTTCAGTTTTTCGATTATTTCGCGCTTAATGTATTCACTTTCTTGTCTGACACAATAAACACTGGCGGTAATGTGAATGAAAACTCACTGCCCTTACCAACCTGACTGGTTACTGAGAGCTGGCTACTATGATGCTGAATCGCATGCTTAACAATCGCTAAGCCCAATCCTGTTCCGCCGCCACCTTGCCTTGAACGCGCTTTATCCACACGATAAAAACGCTCTGTTAAGCGAGGAAGGTGCTCGGCTGGAATTCCCGGACCATTGTCACTCACACTAAACTGGGCACCATTACTGGTTCGCTGCCATTTCACCTTAATTTTCGTACCATCTGGCGTATGGTTTATGGCGTTATACACTAAGTTAGCAACCGCGCTTCGTAGCTGCTCTTCATTTCCATGAACTCGAAGTTTTTCATCAATACTGAATTCAAACTCGTGCCGCCCTTGGCTTAAGCTAATCGCTTCTTGTTCAATCATCTTGAGAATGACCGGCATATTAATCTGTTCGTCTAGATTAATTTGAGGGGCAACCTCTATACGGGATAATTGCAGCAATTGCTTCACTAGGTTATCCATTCGATGAGTCTGTTCTTGCATCACCGACAACGCTTTTTTATTCATCGGTGAAGTGCCTTCTTGGTCATCCATAACTTCAAGATAGCCTTGGATAACGGTCAATGGCGTACGTAACTCATGGCTCACGTTAGCAAAAAAGTCTCTACGTGCTTTTTCTAGACGGCGTTTTTCAGTCACATCTCGAGCCACCATCAAAAGCTGATCACTCGCATATGGTAAGATCCGAAACTCAACAATTTCGCCACTATTAAGCTCAATCGTCAGTGCTTGGTCATAGTTTTTCACGGTGAAATAACGACTAAAATCAGGATAACGTAGCAAGTTAAAAATATGCTGTCCGTTATCCTCAGGCCAGCGAAAGCCTAGAAGCTGTTGAGCGTGGCGGTTACACCAGAAAATATTGCCTTCGGTGGTCATAATTACCACCGCATCAGGCAAGGATTCAGCTCCGCTGCGAAAGCGCTTAATCAACTGACCTAATTCACGGCGACGCTTACGGTTGCGCTGCTGCATCTGATAGATGCCATAAAATATCGGCTCCCATCCCCCCTTGCCATCCGGCGGCAGCATACTTCTATCCAACCAGAGCCAATCTGAAAGTTTTAGCAGGTTATATCCGTGCCAAATGAGTGCTGCGAGCAGTGAAATCACTAATAGCCACGGAAGATGCCCAATAAAAACAGACAGTATCAATGCGGGTAAAATAAATAAAAACAGCCCCCAAATCAGCTGTTTTAAGGATAAGCGTTCAAGCACCCATGTTTCTCCCTAATGGTTTCTCAATAGCGAACAGAGAAGCGGTAGCCAGTACCACGAACCGTTTGCACCATCTTATCATGCCCATCTAACTCTAACGCTTTTCTTAAACGACGAATATGCACATCCACCGTTCTGTCTTCCACATACACGTTTGCGCCCCAAACATAGTTGAGTAACTGTTCGCGGCTATATACTCGCTCTGGATGGGTCATAAAGAAGTGAAGTAACTTGTATTCGGTAGGCCCCATATCAATGGGAATTTCTTTGCTGGTAACGCGATGAGAAGTAGGATCAAGAACTAACCCGTTCATCTCAATAATGTCTTCTGTCGCCATTGGAGAGATACGTCGTAAAATGGCTTTAACTCGAGCTATCAATTCTTTTGGTGAAAATGGTTTGATTAAATAATCATCCGCCCCCACTTCTAATCCTTTCACGCGATCTTCTTCTTCGCCCCTTGCAGTTAGCATCATCACGGGGACATCACGCGTGGCGCTATCACGCTTCATATGTTTAATGACTTGGATACCGGAACCACCGGGGATCATCCAGTCCAACAACACTAAATCAGGAAGTGGATCAACCAATTGCGCTATTGCAGAATCATAATCATCAGCCTCTGTGGGCTGAAAACCATTCTGTTCCAATACAAAACAAACCATTTCTCGGATGGGCGCTTCATCTTCAACGACTAGAATGCGTCTTGCCATGATTGTTCCTGTAAATAAGAAGAGATTTTTAATGTGACCGCATTATGCGTCAGTTTTGTGACAGAATTATGAATATCTCAACCCACAATCAAGATCTATCATTAGATTAACAGTTTAATGTCATGTAAGTGAAATATTAACACCACATCTGGCTATCATTGCGAAGCGCTTCGCAACTCTCTTATTTTTACTGTTTAATTTGCCATACCTTTGCTTTCACTGAACCTATATACAGTATACTGTGACACAGCAAACCAAATGGTTTGAATATTAGTATAAAGCATCAGAATATTAATATAGTAAAAGCGTCATAATTACAGGAACCGCTAGCTCATGCGCATCATCCACACTTCAGACTGGCATTTAGGTCAGTATTTTTTCACTAAAAACCGAACTGCTGAACACCAACACTTTTTGCGTTGGTTAATAGAACAAGTCAAACAGTACCAAGTGGATGCCCTGATTGTGGCTGGTGATGTCTTTGATACTGGCGCTCCGCCAAGTTATGCGCGCGAACTCTACAACCAGTTTATTGTTGATTTGCAAAAAACAGGCTGCCAATTAGTTATTTTGAGCGGTAACCATGATTCTGTCTCTGTTTTGAATGAATCCAGCGCGTTATTACGTTATTTAAATACTCACGTCATCACATCAAACAGCGAGTCCCCAGTCATCACATTGAAAGATAAACAAGGGAACCCTAATGGGCTGGTGTGTGCGATCCCCTTTTTACGACCACGAGATATCCAAGTCAGCATTGCAGGGCAAAGCAGTGAAGAGAAACAACTTTCATTACAAAATGCCATTCATGAACACTACCAAAGCTGTTACCAAAAAGCCGTTGAGCAACGTACTGAACTGAACTTAGATATCCCGATTATTGCCACGGGGCATTTGACCGTTGTTGGTGCAGAGCTGACAGACTCCGTGCGTGAGATTTATATTGGCACATTGGATGCTTTTCCTTCCGGCGCATTCCCACCTGCGGATTATATTGCACTAGGGCACATCCATCGCCCTCAACTGATTGGTGGGCAAGCACATATTCGCTACAGTGGTTCTCCGATTGCACTTAGCTTTGATGAATCACAACAACAAAAAAGTGTCTGTTTAGTGGAATTTAATCAGCACCAATTTGCCAATGTTACTTTACTACCAATACCCGTTTTTCAGCCACTATTGAGTTTAAAAGGCTCTTTGAAAGAACTACAAAAACAATTAATGGCCTTACCTGTCAAAGAAAATGAGCTCCCTATTTGGTTAGATATTGAAGTCGCCACTCAAGATTATCTAGGAGATATCCAACAACGTATTGAAGCTCTTACTCAAGAACTCCCTGTTGAAGTTGTTCGCCTACGCCGAGCGCGGCAGGCGCAGACTGGTCAAAACCTCACTCCACAGAATGAAACATTAAATGAACTGACCGCCGAGGAAGTCTTTACTCGACGACTTACAGAAGAGTCATTGGAAGACAAAGCGTTAGAACAGCGTTTATTGCAGCTGTTCAAGCAATCCTACGCCAACTTGCGCAATGAACAGGGGGAATAACTGTGAAAATCTTAAGCTTACGCCTGAAAAACATTAACTCCCTAAAAGGTGAATGGAAGATTGATTTCACAGAAGAGCCTTTTGCCAGCAATGGGTTATTTGCCATCACAGGCGCAACTGGCGCGGGAAAAACCACGTTATTGGATGCCATCTGCCTTGCACTGTACCACCAAACTCCACGGTTAGGCGCGATATCAAAAAGCAAAAATGAGTTAATGACCCGCCACACGAGTGAATGTTTAGCTGAAGTGGAATTTGAAGTTAAAGGCGTCGCTTATCGCGCATTTTGGAGCCAACGCAGGGCAAACAATAAACCCAATGGTAACCTGCAAGACGCAAAAGCTGAGCTAGCAACCGTCGCTGATGGGCAAATCATTGCAGAAAAAATCAGTGAAGTGCGTGAAAAAATTGTGCAAATCACCGGGCTAGATTTTGGGCGTTTCACTAAATCCATTTTGCTCTCTCAAGGGGATTTTGCCGCCTTTTTAAATGCGACCGAAAAAGAGCGAGCCGATTTACTGGAAGAAATCACTGGCACCGAAATTTACAGCCAGATTTCGGTGTATATTTTTAACCAACATAAACAAGCTAAAACCGATCTCGATATTCTGCGGGCGCAAGCCGGTAGCATTAACTTACTCACTGAAGCTGAACATCAAGAACTCGTTGAAAAACAGCAACAATATTCAGCGCAAGAACAGCAACTGAATCAGAATAAAAACCGCCATCAACAAGCGCTAACATGGCACCAGCAACATCAACAATTGGTACAAAATACCCAGCGATTACAGATTGCACAGCAGCAAGCTCTACAACAATATCAAGCCGCCGAACCCCGCTTACATAAGCTGGCACAAAGCGCCCCAGCAGAAGCCTTACGCCCAGATTGGTTGGCAGTACAAAGCTTGCAAACTCAACTCGATGAACAGACCCAAAAACAGCAGCGCACCACATTACTTTTAGAAACCGCTCAAAAGCAGCGCTTACCATTGGTCGCCCAATACACTCACGCTCAGTCGGAGCAAAATCAATATAAAGATTGGGTACAAAAAACCACGGCGATGATTGATAACGAAGTGCGACCACTCGACAATTTGCTTACGCAGCTTAACCAGCAAAAAGTCCAATTGGACCTGCAATTAAATCAACTAAATGGAGAATATTTACAGAAAAAATCGAGTGTAGAAAATATTCAGCAGAAAATTCTTCATGCCAATAATGAGTTGAATAAAACCCAGTTATTTCTGCAAGAACACCAAAATGACGCCCAGATTGTCGCGCAACTCGGAAGCTGGCAACAGCAAGGGAAATTTATTTATGAACTCACAGAACGCCTAACCCAAAATCAGCAAAAGCAGAAAGCTATCCACCAAGAATGGCAAACCCTACAACAGGTTCAGCAGCAAAAAGCCAAAGAGTCTCAACAGGCTCAAAGCCATTTAGAAGAGCAGCATTCTCGCTTTAATCAGCTCGAAAAGCAGTTTCAGGAATATAAAGAAAAGCACAATATCGAGGAAATTAAAGCAGCAATTTCACAGCAGCAAGAACCTTTGCAGCATGCGAAAATACTACCTGTTTTACTGACTCAACATGAGGAAAAACAGCTACAGTTACAGTCACAAACGCAGTTGCAAAACCAACTTAGCGAATCTATCAACCAATTGTCGCAACAGATTACCATTACGCAAGATAGACTGACTCAGCTCCAGCCGCAACGGCAAATTTTGGAGCAAAAACTTCAGCTAGAACAAAAGATTGTCAGCTTAGAACATGAACGCCAACAGCTCATTAAAGGGACTCCATGCCCTCTTTGTGGCTCATTGGACCACCCTGCTTTAGCATCATATCAAGCCGTTATACCCAATGAGACTCAGCAACAACTGGCTATGCTGGTCACTCAAATTGAAACTGAAAAACAAAAATTTACTGAGCTGCAAGCCTTATTGCAAGCAGACAAGCGCCACCAGCAAGATAACGAATTGGCTCAAAAACAGCTACAAGAGCAGTTCAACAACCTGAATCGTCAATGGCTGAAAGCATGTGAGCAAGCACTTACACCTGAACTAGCCAAAAACGCATCTGCAGTAGAACAATTTCTCATTGAATTACAAGAAAAGCTTACCGCTCAGCAAACCATCATCAATGAATTTGCACAATTAGAGCGTCAGTACCAAGATGCTAAAAACCAATATTATGAACAGCAAACCCAAGCTAAACAGCTGTTTTCTGAGTTATCTCTCCTTGATGAGAAACTTAAGCATCACTCCCAGCAATTAGAAGAAAACCAAGCTGAGCAGCAATCTCTGCAACAACGCTTAGAACAACAAGTACAGCAGCTTACGGCCTCGCTGGCGCCATTTAATCTCATTCTTCCAAGCCAAGCACAATTTAATACTTGGCTACAAGAGATTGAGCAACGCGGGCAATATTATGAAGCACAAAAAAACACCTTTCTGCAAATCACCAAAAATATTGACGTTGATACGGCTACGCTTGCAGCTGAAACAGCTAATGCTCAGCAATTAACTCAGCAACTTTCTGCTCAACAGCAGCAATTAGAGCAATTAAATCAGCAAATTGAACAAAAAAATATGCAACGCCAGAATCTGTTAGATGGTCAAACAGTTGCTGTTTTTGTCCAAAAAATGCAAGAAAAACAAGCTCAATACACACATCAAGTTGATTCACTTTCAGAGAAAATTAGCGAAATAGATAAAAATATTGCTGTACTCAACGGAAGTGCCCAAGAACTTGATCACCAATTGAAGCAACTAAGCCAACGACAGTTAGCCGCTCACACTCAGTTTGTTGCTGCACTCAGTAGCAGCCCTTTCGATACTCAAGAGCAGTTCCTTAATGCCTTACTGCCGACTGAAGAGAAAATTGAGCTGGAGCAGCTTAAACAGCGAGTCACTCAACAGCGGCTGGAGGCGGAAACTCGCTACCAAGAAAGCCAGTCAGCCATAGCAAATCATGAGCAACAGCGTTTAGTGGAATTCACTGAGTTCTCTGTGGAAAAAATTCAGCAAGCTCTCGAACAACTAGAGAGCCAAATCAAGATATTGAACCAGCAACAAGGGCAAATCATTAACCAGCTTGAGCGTGATCAGCAGCAACGTCACCAGCAGCGTGAGTTATTGAATAAAATTGAACAGAGCCAATTAAGCTACGATGATTGGAGTTATCTCAATACCTTAATCGGCTCCGCCGAAGGGGATAAATTCCGTCGCTATGCTCAAGGGCTAACTCTAGACTGTTTAGTCTCGCTCGCTAACCAACAACTCGATAAATTACATGGTCGTTATTTGCTACAGCGTAGCCATTTAGCCAACCTCGAGTTGCAGGTTATTGATGGTTGGCAAGGGGATAGCATTCGCGATACGAAGACCCTTTCAGGGGGGGAAAGTTTCTTAGTCAGTCTCGCCCTAGCCCTTGCACTCTCTGACATGGTGAGCCATCGAACACAATTAGAGTCACTCTTTTTAGATGAAGGTTTCGGTACGCTAGACGCTGAAACTTTAGACATCGCCCTAGATGCATTAGAGAGCCTAAATGCATCAGGAAAAACCATTGGTGTGATTAGCCATGTAGAAGCGATGAAAGAACGAATTCCTGTACAAATTGCAGTGAAAAAAACTAACGGACTCGGCTTTAGTGAACTTCCAAGTCACTATCGTGTTAGTTAATACAATAGGCTAGAAATAAAGATAACCAAATGAATTTATTTAATTTTTATAACAACATGCAAAAATTTGAACATTAAGGTTAAATTTTTTTTCTATGATTTGGTTGGGATACCTTTATAGTTGTTCACATCGAAACAATTTACTTCGAAACAAGTTACGGCTTCTGAGGTTGTTCAATAAATTGCCGTGCTCTAAACAAAAGCAAGGGGACACACATGTCTAACGCATTTATCGAAATGATTAAAAATCGTCGCACTATCTATAACTTAGGCGATTCATTACCAATCTCGGAAGAGAAAGTGGCTGGGCTTATCAAAGAAGCGGTTAAGCACTCCCCATCAGCATTTAACTCACAAACGTCACGTATTGTGGTGCTATTTGGTGCAGAACATAAAAAACTGTGGAATATCACCAAAGAAGCGTTACGCGCTATCGTACCAGAAGCAGCATTTGCGGGAACTGAGCAAAAAATTAATAGCTTTGCAGCAGGTGCCGGTACCGTTCTTTTCTTTGAAGATAAAAATGTCGTCACTGGTTTACAAGAGCAATTTCCACTCTATGCAGATAACTTCCCTATCTGGTCAGAACAAGCGAGCGGCATGGCACAGCTGGCAGTATGGACAACATTATCTCAGGAAAATGTGGGCGCATCATTACAGCACTACAACCCATTAATTGACAATCAAGTTCAACAAGAGTGGGATATCCCAGCAAATTGGATCTTACGCGCTCAAATGGTATTTGGTTCAATTGAACAACCTGCTGGTGATAAAGACTTTATGGACGACGACGTTCGTTTCAAAGTATTCAAATAATTCATCACTGATCGTTATTATCTTTATTGCCTCTGCAAATATTTGCAGAGGCTTTATTTTATTTATTCACCCAAACCATTATATATTTATTTATATAATACATTTGAATTTCATTAAATTATTAACAATATAAAACCCTCAACTATCACAAATTATCCAAATAGAAAAACACCCTCGGAATATTAATCAAAATCAATCACACTTATTCAAAAATAATATTTCATTTTTATATATTGGTCGCAATTTTATAAAAAATAGCATTTTTAATCACTTACATGAAACTGAAAAACAACCTTAATTTGATTGACATCAATATGTTATATCCTCAGGGTAATAGTATTTACTTATAGACTAAACTTTTATTTTTGCATTATCGGCATTTGAACTACACTAAAAATAAGAGCACAGAAGCAGTATTGGATGGTGGTCAGTGTTATTAAGGGGGTGGACTATGAAACGTTTATCTTTATTAACTACTGTAGTGGCAATCTTCATTTCGAGTTGTTCTTTTGCAAGTAATATCAACCCATCTTCAGGAGGTACAGTTTCATTTGGTGGTTATATCTATGAGCCTCAGTGTGAAGTCAATATCGTGAATCAAACCCATGCAAATGTGGATTGTTATCGTAATGGTAAAACAGTCACTGCATCAGGTTCATTGAAAAATGGTAAAAAAATCGAATCCGAGTATGTCAAAGTTGAATATGACAAACACAGTAAATTACCTATGTTAAACGTGACTTATGAATAAGTTAATTGAAGATCTAATAAGCATAATATTTCGGGGAGCTGCCATTTACTCTTAAGTTTAAACTCCCCGAACTTTATTTCTATATTAATCCGCTTTTGTTATCACATAGCCAGTCAGCTATTTTTCTGTTCTTCTATGCACCTTTCCGCCATGATGCTTTCCATAATCTTTTTTTCATACGAATGTCATCGAACATACATTTCTATGAAAAAAAGCCTGACATAAGTGACAGGCTTTCGGTTATCAATATTTTATGACTGCTATTACTTAGCGGTTAAATCAACTTGGTAAATAGCAAAACCGATATCGTCAGTACCCACTTTTTTCATTGGATATTGAGCATGTTGCTGAATAAACTCGGCAGCCTTTTCACTTGGTGAAGTTTCAAAGCGTACATCGAGTTTTTTATCGGTTTTAATTGGCGTGAAGGACCAGTTATTATCCGCCTTCGAAACCACTTCGCCTTTTTCTTTAGACACTTTAGCGATATAAGCCGCTAAAATTGCACGGTTTTCATCTGGTGAAGCAAATGCAATATGCGCATCACCAGTACCTGCAAATTTACCGCCGTAACCACGATAGTTATTAGTCGCGATTAAGAATGCCGCTTTAGGATCGATTGGTTTGCCTTGGTAAGTCACATTTTTGATACGATTCGCATCTTTATTGACCACTTGGCAGTCAGTGTCATATTTAGCTGGCTGAGTTAGGTCAATCTGGTAATTCACACCGCTAATGGTGTCAAAGTTATAGGTTCTAAAACCATCCCAGTTGATCAGACTTTGTGGCTTAGTTGATTGAGCATCGATTTGGTTGAACATGCCCGCAGAGCACTCTAACCATTCAACCACATCCGCACCTGTTGCTTTTACTACCACTAAGGTATTTGGATAGAGATATAAGTCCGCCGCATTACGGAAAGTTAAATCCCCTTTCTCCACTTCAACAAACTCAGAAGGCGCATTTTTACGTCCACCGGCTTTGAATGGTGCCGCTGCGGCCAATACTGGTAAATCAGCTAAATCTGGGTCGCCTTGGATAAAGTTACGGGTGTAATCCATCTGAGCATCATTCACAATCTGAACCGTTGGATCGCTTTGAACTAATGCCAAGTAGCTGTACATGTTTTCAGAGGCTTTACCAATCAGTTTACCCACGAAATCGCGGGTACCTTGATGCTGCTCTTGGATGATTTTCACGAGTGATTCATCGCGCTCAACCAGTGCTTTCTTATTGGCTTTATCATAAACAGGGCGGGCATGGGCTTGAGCTTCAACCACTTTCCAATCGCCGCTGTCATTGTTAACCACCAAATCAACCACGCCTAAATGATCACCCCACTGTCCTGGCATAACTGCTGGAATGCCGTTGACTGTGCCTTTGGCAACATCGACACCTTTAATATCAGCAAATTCTTTACTTGGGAACACACCGTGAGAGTGACCAAACATGATAGCGTTAATGCCCTGCACTTCGCTGAGATAGTACACAGAGTTTTCTGCCATCGCTTTGTATGGCTCTTGTGAGAATCCTGAATGAGGAATTGCCACAATCAGGTCAGCGCCCTCTTTCTTCATTTGCGGCACAAACTTTTTAGCAGTTTCAGTGATGTCATTCACCTTCACTTTGCCTTCTAAGTTTGGTTTATCCCAAATCATGATTTGTGGCGGAACAAAACCGATATAACCAACTTTAATAGTGTGCGTTTTGCCATCACGGTCTTTTACTGGAGTATCAACAATGATGTATGGTTTGAAGTAGTTTTCACCGGTTTTAGCATCAACGATATTGGCATTGACGTAAGGGAATTTCGCGCCTGCAATAGCTTGTTTCAGGTAATCTAAACCAAAGTTGAATTCGTGGTTACCAAAGTTACCGACGGTGTAGCCCATGGTGTTCATTAAGCTATGAGCAGGATGAGATTCTCCCTCTTTTAAGCCTTTGTTCGCCATATAGTCAGCCAGTGGGCTGCCTTGGATTAAATCCCCGTTATCCACGAGGATAGCGTTGGTGGCTTCATTTTTCGCGGCTTTGATTAATGTCGCAGTACGTACTAGGCCAAATTGTTCAGTAGATTTGTCTTTGTAGTAGTCGAAGTCAATGAGGTTGCTGTGTACATCGGATGTTTCCATGACACGCAAGTCAACCGTGGCAGCGTTGGCGTTAAATGCCACCAGCAGTGCCAAAGATGAAAGTTTTAGAGCCTTTTTCACGTTAAATCCCCTTTGTTGCCTTTTGAGAGAATGCCTCTCATAAAGTCCAGATTCATTTCATGGTTATTGGTCAAAAACCCAACCATACCCGAAATTGAGCCTGTCACTGTGTGTTGGATATCAAGTTTTAATGATAATGACTGCAAACAGTAACCATTTTTTGTGACTAAATCACGGTTTTAGTCCATTTATGAATCCCGACTTTTATATAGCTCACAAAAATAGATTTATCCGATAAAAATCACCGCTATTATTTGAGTTATCGATAAAACCCGCTATTCCCCGAATAACTCACCGACACTCACTTTATCAGTAGTCAAACCCACCAGCTCATTTTCACTTTTGCCCTTCTTTTGCTTTTGCCTTGCTTTTATCTTTTGTCTTTTTTAACTCTAGAACATGCTCTAAATAATTCGCGTTGTGGCAAGGCGGCAAGTGAAACTAGTCCCTAGGAGCATACATTAGTATGTGACTAGGGCTAGTAAGCGTAGCCAACGCAGCTACGGCGTGAAGTATGACGAGCAAGGCGGCAAGAGAGGCTAATCCCTAGGAGCATGCATTAGTATGTGACTAGGGTTAGCGAGCGTAGCCAACGCAGCTACGGCGTGAAGTATGACGAGCATTAACCCTCAGAGCAGAGCCAGGCCGCCCCCCGCACCCCACTCGAATCCCCATGCTCCGCCTTCCTGATTGGCGTATCAAACTCCCTACCAAACACCCATTGACGAATTTTTTCTGGCAAATTTTCATAGAGCTCATCGACGTTGCTCATTCCGCCCCCTAACACTATGACGTCTGGATCTAGCATGTTGACGGCTTGTGCTAACGCTTTTGCTAGACGATTTTGGTAATGTTCAAAGGCTTTTATCGCGTGTTTATTGCCGTTTCGCGCCAATTGAATAATTTCAGTGCCTGTTTTGGATTCTCCGGCCAGTTTTTTGTAATCCGCCATAAATCCCGTACCGGAGACAAATTGCTCTGTACAGCCACTCAGCCCGCAATAACATTTTTCGTCAGCCAGAAATAGTCGGTCTTGGTCATCTTGCCATGGCAAAGGGTTGTGTCCCCATTCGCCTGCGACGCCATTTCCACCAGAATGAACTTGCCCATTAATGGCGATCCCTGCGCCACAGCCCGTTCCGATGATAACCGCAAATACCACTTTAGCGCCTGCCCCTGCACCATCTACGGCTTCTGAAACAGCAAGGCAATTAGCATCATTGGCCATTTTCACTGGGCGACCTAAACATTGAGCAAGGTCTTTATCGAATGGTTGTCCGTTTAGCCACGTAGAATTGGCATTTTTCACTTTTCCCGTCACTGGAGAAAGTGTTCCAGGGATCCCTAAACCCACACTTCCAACTTGACCCGTTGCCGCTTCCGCCTCATCAACTAAATGCTTAATTGCATCGAGAGTGCCTTGATAATCACCTCGTGGCGTTGGCATACGCTGACGAAATAGAATATTGCCACCATCATCCAGCGCGACCACTTCAATTTTTGTACCGCCTAAATCAATCCCTATTCTCATAATGGCACTCACTTATTATCTATTTTTCATTTAATTGCCTGCTTACATTATTAGACGACCTTTATAGAAAGTAAAACACCGCAAAATGGCGGGCATTTTTTTTCGCTTAATAACGGACAATTCGCTATCATGTCCGCCTTGCTAAACATGTTTTTAATGACAAAGGTAGGTTTTTCATGTGGTTCAAGAATATATTGGTCTATCGCCTGAATCGGGATTTGGCACTCTCCGCGGATGATCTGGAAAGACAACTTGCGCCGCTAGCTTATACCCCTTGTGGAAGCCAAGACATGATGAAAACGGGCTGGGTGCCACCAATGCGTGGCGCAGATGCACTCACCCATGCTGCAAATAACCAAATTCTTATTTGTGCCAAAAAAGAAGATAAGATGCTGCCATCCCCCGTGATCAAGCAAGCATTACAAGAGAAAATTGAAAAATTAGAAGCGGACCAAGGTCGCCAACTGAAAAAAACTGAAAAAGCCTCGCTCAAAGACGAAGTGGTTCATGACTTACTTCCGCGCGCATTCAGTAAATTCAGCAAAACCTACATTTGGATTGATACCGTTAATCAGCTAATTATTGTTGATGCCGCTAGTGCTAAGCGTGCCGAAGATAATTTAGCGTTATTACGTAAAAGCTTAGGCTCGCTTCCTGTTGTTCCCCTGACCTTTAAAGACCCAATTGAGTTAACCCTGACTGAATGGGTGCGTTCTGGTGCATTACCTCAAGGTTTTGCCGCTATGGATGAAGCGGAATTAAAAGCGATTTTAGAAGAAGGCGGGATCATCCGTTGTAAGAAACAAGACCTAATTTCTGACGAAATTGCCACCCATATTGAAGCTGGCAAATTAGTCACTAAATTATCGTTAGATTGGGAAGAGCGCGTTCAGTTTATGCTATCTGATGATGGCTCTCTGAAGAAACTGAAATTCAGTGAAAAACTAAAAGAACAAAATGACGATATTCCTAGAGAAGATTTTGCTCAGAAATTTGATGCTGATTATATTCTGATGACAGGCGAACTCAGCGCCTTAATCGCTCGCCTAATTGATGTTCTGGGCGGTGAAGCCGAACATTAATATTATTTAGCTTTTTATCCTGACTTCACGATGGCAACGGGCATTTACGCAAGTTGCCATTTTCTTTTTAGACCCCGCTTGCATAGCCACAATTAAGTCATTGACTGCCTCCTCGATCTCTGGTTGATTAAATTACATCCATGTAACAAATCAGTAGCAATTTTGATTATTCAATAATAACAACACAAGCAGCTTCCTCGTGAAGCTTTGGTCAATATTCGAGCGAAGGAATGGTTATGATAGAGTTCATCGAGCCAGAAGTGGATGAAAATTCCGTTGTCTCCTTGCAGAAGGTAACAGCTGAAAACTTTTCGGAAATCTGTTTGCTGAGCCATACACTCAGTGAAGCACAGCGTAGCATGGTGGCAGATAATGCCTATTCCATGGTTGAGGCGCAATTCTCTGACTGTGCTTGGTATCGAGGCATTTATGCGGATGATATCCCTGTAGGATTCATTATGCTGCATTCTGGGCTAGATGATGATGAGCTTGAATACGATGGCATTATGCTATGGCGATTTATGATAGCCGAGCCTTACCAAAAATTAGGATTTGGTCGTGAGGCGTTAATTCAAGTGATCCGTTACTTGAAAAAGAAAGGTTACCCACGGCTGTATAATAGTTGCGGTGAAGGAGAAGAGAGCCCATTTGAGTTTTATCAGAAACTTGGCTTTATTCCGACAGGTGGCTATATCGATGATGAGTGCGAGCTTGTGCTGGATATTGCGAGCTGGCAGGATGAGTAACCGAACTATCACCTATAACAATCAGTTGTAATTTCACGACTGATAGGTAGCTTTAATATTTTAGGGTATCACTGAAATACGCTAAATAGTTTGTGCTATCGCAAGACGGCAAATGCGTTAGACCCTAGGAGCATACACAAGTATGTGACTAGGGCTAACGAATGAAGCCAACACCGCGACAGTGCAAAATATGACTAATACCAATACGCTAAATAGTTTGTGCTGTCGCAAGGCGGTAAATGCGTTAGACCCTAGGAGCATACACAAGTATGTGACTAGGGCTAACGAATGAAGCCAACACCGCGACAGTGCAAAATATGACTAATACCAATACGCTAAATAGTTTGTGCTGTCGCTAGGCGGCAAATGCATTAGACCCTAGGAGCATACACAAGTATGTGACTAGGGCTAACGAATGAAGCCAACACCGCGACAGTGCAAAATATGACGCGTATTTGTTATTTTTGGATAAGATAACGAATAGTCGGCCCATCTTGCTGAATATCCAACACCTTATAACCATAATTTTTTGCATCTAAAGGGATATTATTGATAGATTGTGGGCAATCACTTACCACTTCTAATATCTCTCCAGGTTTTAACGATGGCATCGCTTCTAACGTCGCAACCGCAGGGTATGGACAAGGTTCGCCCACCATATCTAATCGATAATCCGGTACTATTTCTTTATGGCTCATGCGGCCTCCATGGAAGTATTCGCCAATTTTTGGGCACGTTTACGGAAGAAATATTTTTCCCATACCAGCATCAAAATAAATGCAATGGCTAATAAAGCGTATGTAACGAGCAAGCCGCCTTCCGGACCAAATGTCTCTAGCAAGTTCACTTTGTCAAAGTCTGTAGCCAACCATGGGCCTAAATCATCCCAGTAATACGCTAAGATAGTCGCACCGATAATGTTACCGAAACCAACCCACCAGTAATGAACTTGACCTTCAACGGCACGGTACATCCAGCCAGTTTCACAACCACCCGCTAAGACAATACCAAACCCGAATAGTAATCCACCAATCACAGCATTTGGACCAGCCCACATAATCTTAGGTGTCGCGCCCAATTGCACATAACTGAAAATACCAATCGCACTGACCGCCATACCAATGATAATCGCTTTCGCCATATGAGTACGACCAGTGATCCATAAATCACGAAACGCGGAGGTAAAACAGATTTGAGCACGTTCAATCAGCAAACCAAAACCAATCCCACATAAGATAGCAAAGCCCATGACTGGTGCATCTAGCAGTGTATAAAAGCCCCACGCAAGTGCGACAGCAAAAATAGCCATGCCTAATTTAAAGCGTTTTTTAGCTGTATTCGGATTTTGAGTTAATGGCGATGCTGTTGAGACTTTTTTCAATTTTACCGCAATACGGAACATTGGCAGCAGGGTGAATTTGGCACCAAAGTAAGAGCCGACGGCAGTCGCTACAGCAAAGAACCAAGCGTGTAACGAGAATTGTGGAATACCCGTAAAGAATGCCGCTAAGTTACATCCCATGGCTAGACGAGCGCCGAATCCAGCAATGATCCCACCGAGGATGGCTTGAAAAATTCGAACCCGATGCTGCGGCATGCGAATTTTGACATTATTTGCCCAAAGTGCCGCGGCAAAACAGCCAGCAAACATACCGATAATCATCACGCCATCAATTCGATCAAGTGGCGAACCTTGAAAACCAATAACTTTGAAATAGCCCCATTCTTCTGGATGCGCACCAAATAGCTGCATGATATGCCCGCCCCAGCGAGTAAATTCACCGGTTACAGCCCAAAAAGTGCCTGTTAAACCAAAATAATAAGTCGATAAGATACCTGCCGCAATCACCGCAGGTAACGGTTTCCAAAAACCGATGAGATAGTGAGATTTAAACTCAGACCAAGTCATTTTTACTTCCAGAATGTTTCAAGCCAGTACCTGGCAAAGAATTTCGCTGTTGTATGATGTGTTGCTACATGATGTATTGCTACATGATGTATAGCTAAATGCCCCACAGCGAAGAGGTGCACATCATACTCTGATACTTTTTATCATTAAATAATAAATTATGAATACTCTCAGAAAGATTGATTTAACCACATGCTTAATCACACCGCATATCACCGATTCTTCACATAAATTCTGAGGGTACAGTTGATGCTTGAAAGATAAATAAACATGCATAAAAAAAACGCCATCTTAATGATGGCGCATGGAAGTATAGTCTTATCTTATTTATAGAGGAGTATAATATGAAATATTTTTATTACATCATTTTGCTGTGTGTCGTCTAAAGTCAGCCCATTTGACTTCAGTAATAACATCCGAACTTACATCTAACAACTGAACATCGTACACTCGAGTATGATTGATTATATTTATTTTTAATATAAAGCCTAATCAAACAGCGACTAGTACTTTATTTATTCCCTAGCATTAGTAAATTGAAAAATAAAAAACTCGAGATGAAAAGTTATTAAAAAGTATTTCTAAATGTTATTGGCTGCATTATAGCGCTCATGAAATGTTGCGCAAGTGTTTTTTTATTTTATTTAAGAAGCATTAGCAAGAAGTCAAAAAAACAATAAATAACAATACATTGAACCCAAAAAACACTAATAAACGTGTCAGCTTTGCATTTATAACAGTAATTACATATTTATATTTCATTGTTCAAGTACATTTAAAATAATTTTATTAATAACACTTATATTAATAAAATTATCCAGCTTATTTACTCGCTTTTTTTATCATTTCAATTAGAGTTAAATGTATTAATAATTTTTATTATTCTCTTTTTTTGTCTGAACTTCATCTAACGGGTTAGCCCTGTTGTTATTTTGAACGATGATATCGCCTTTATTCATGATTATTCTAACAATCAGTAAGTTCCATGGTAATTCACACAAAACACTCTAAAATCGATACTCTTAATTTGGGTATTCAGAGAAATTACTCTGTATGTGAATAATCCCGCACAATATGGATGGTTTATTTTCAATTAACCTTATCAAGCCTTTTTTAAACGTGGTTTTATGTGAGCAGAATTTAAAATTACTCTAACTTAAATAAAATTAGAAGAAATTCCGAATAAAATTAAACCATTTGTTTGCGAAACTATAAAGAGAGAGCATTTTTTTATCAGAAATGTTGCAAGAATATGCAAAAGATATGATGGATGAAAATTGATAGGCATAAAAAAATGCGTTTTATCTCAAAGCATCAACGTGAGAATGACATCCGCGATGCAAAGATAAAACGCATTACTACGTAAAACAACTTAGCTATTTAGCATTAGCCGCTGTTGCTTCCATACCGACTAAACCAATCTTGAGATACCCCGATTGACGCAATGCATTCATTACATCCATCATCGTTTCATAATCCACACTTTTGTCCGCTTGGAAGAAAATTGTGGTTTCTTTATTGGTGTTTGTGGCTTGATCAAGAGTTGAACCTAACTGCTCTTTACTAACCGCTTGCTCGCCGATAAACAGCTGACTATCTGATTTCACAGTTAAGAATACTGGCTTTTCTGGTCGAGGCTGAGGCTTCGCAGTGGAAGCAGGTAAGTCGACTTTAATATCAACGGTAGCCAGTGGCGCTGCAACCATAAAGATAATCAGCAGAACCAACATAACATCGATAAACGGTGTTACGTTGATTTCATGCATTTCACCGCTATCGTCTTGTTCGTCACCTAAACGCATTGCCATAATAATTACCTTGCTTTGCTGTTTGCCAGATCGAGGTCACGCCCCAGTAACAACGCTGCTTGTGCAGCAACATCACCCACTTGACCACGATAGTTGTTGATCATACGAGCAAAAATATTATAGATAACCACCGCAGGAATCGCGGCAATAAGACCGATTGCCGTTGCCAGCAGCGCTTCTGCAATCCCTGGAGCAACAACCGCTAAGTTTGTGGTTTGTGAGTGAGCAATACCTATGAAGCTATTCATGATCCCCCACACTGTGCCAAATAGACCGACAAATGGAGAAATCGCTCCAATTGTTGCTAAATAGCCATTTCCACGCCCCATATAACGGCTGATTGCAGCAACCGCTCTTTCTAAACGGAAACCTGTACGGTCTTTAATACCCGCAAGATCTTGACTGTTTGCCGAAAGCGCTCTTTCCGTTGTCGCTTCAGCTAATAACATGCGCGTAATGCTACCTGCTTTAAACCCTTCCGCGATAGATACCGCTTCATCAAGAGATTTTACTTCTGCAATTGCTTTTGCTTCATCTTTTAAACGACGACGTGCAATTAAAATCTCACTTCCTTTGGATAAGAATAGCGCCCATGTAATCACGGATGCGAGTAACAGACCAATCATCACCGTTTTTACAACAACATCTGCGTTTTGGTACATACCCCAAACCGATAAATCCTGATCAAAACCGCCACCGTGAGCTTCAGTCGCAATCTCAACATTTTCAGTCACTACCGTATTTGTCACGACAGATTCCGGTGTTGCTGCTGGAGTTGTCGTTGCTTGAGTTGCAGTCACTTCCGTTGTGGAAGGAGTATTTGCAGGAGCGGCTGTTGAACCTTGGTTAGCTACTGGTGTAGTAGGTGTGACAGCGGGTGTTGTTTCTGCGGATGCCGTGCCCATTAAGCCGATCGCCAATAGAATAGAAGCTGTTAATTTACGCATCAGTTGGCCTTTACTCTCTTATTTTGTGTTGTATAAAAAAATTTATATCGATGATTGTGCCATTCATCGACTAACCATTAAAAGCGAAATTTGATTCACGCATTCATCTCTTTTCGTCAAGATGTCAGATAATATCAAACACACCACGAATTGATAGTAATTATCATTAGTATTCGCAATTTTTTGTCGCTTATCAACATAACCCTTCGAGAGACGACTCGATTTGCTGCTTGATAATGAAGAAAATTCAGCTAACCACTTTTGTTCTTGCTCTGGTAGACCAAAATCATTTAACGTCAGGTGATAACTTGGCCAATCATTTGATTTTCTATTGGTAAATAAGGGATAACTCAATGGCAAACATAAGACCAGAAACCCAGCTCGTGCATCTTGGTAGAAACCCTAAATTCACTCAAAAAGGGGTAAACCCTGTCATTCAACGTACCTCTTCCGTGATTTTTGATTCGGTAGAAGATAAAAAGCATGCTGTACGCAATCGCGCAAATGGCGTATTAATGTATGGTCGCCGAGGTACACAGACCCATTTTGCTTTCCAAGAAGCGATGACCGAATTGGAATGTGGTGCTGGCTGTGTTCTTTACCCTTCAGGTGCAGCAGCGATCACCAATGCCATTATGTCATTTATCAGCGCGGGGGATCATATTCTGGTCACGGGGTCAGCCTATGACCCGACACAAAACTTCTGCGACAAAATCCTCACTAATTTGAATGTTGAAACGAATTATTTCGACCCATTAACTGGCGCAAAAATTGCCGATTTAATCCGTCCAAATACCAAAATTGTTTTTTTGGAATCGCCAGGTTCTATCACTATGGAAGTCCATGACCTTCCTGCTATTGTAAAAGCCATTCGTCAAAAATCCCCAGAAATCATTATCATGCTCGATAATACATGGGCTGCGGGTGTCTTACTTAAACCTCTTTTATTTGATGTAGATATCTCTATTCAATCCGCGACAAAGTACATTAATGGTCATTCAGATGGCATGTTAGGGGTCGCTGTTGCCAACCAGCGCTGCATCGAAACTTTGCGAGAAAATTCATATTTATTGGGGCAAACTGCCGATCCTGATACTGTTTACATGGCTGGTAGAGGTCTTCACACCTTACCAACCCGCCTCAAGCAGCATGAAGCGAACAGTTTAGCCGTCGCAAACTGGTTAGTAGAGCATCCCGCTGTGGCACATGTTTTTCATCCTGCACTTCCAGGCCACCCTGGGCATGAATTCTTTAAACGGGATTTTAGTGGCTGCAACGGGTTGTTTTCATTTCAATTAAATTCGCGGTTATCCCCTAAACAGTTCAGCGATTTTCTCGACCACTTTAGCCATTTTAAAATGGGGTATTCATGGGGCGGGTTTGAATCACTGATTCTTGGTTATCAAACCGAAGATTTACTCAGTATGCGCCAATACAATTATCAACCGGATAGTGGGTCGTTTTTCCGTCTGCATGTCGGCTTAGAACACCCGCAAGATCTCATTGATGATTTACAACGTGCTTTCGCGCGCATTTAAACATCAACATTCTGTCCTTAATTATTAGGCAGTTAATCACTACCTTTTAGATAATTACCCAAACAAATCAAACTAGGCTGAAATTTTTCCTGTAATATAGAGCCCAATGATTCGCTTTATGCAGATACAGGAACGATTATGGAAGTCATACGCGAAATCGTACTGGCACTTTGGCAACACGATTTTATGAAGCTCGCCAACCCAGAAGTTCTCTGGGTAATTTACACCGTACTCTTTGTGGTGATTGTATTAGAAAATGGCGTGCTCCCCGCCGCATTTTTACCAGGTGATACCCTTTTACTGCTTTCTGGTGCATTGATTGCCAAAGGTGTTTTGCACTTTGTCCCCACAATCTTGCTGCTAGCGACGGCTGCGAGTTTAGGCTGCTGGCTTGGATTTGTTCAAGGGCGTTGGTTAAGCGAAACGAAGATAGTTAAACGCTGGCTTTCTCAACTCCCTGAGGAATATCATAAAAAAGCCAATGATATGTTTAACCGACAAGGTTTGTATGCATTATTGATCGGACGCTTTCTGGCATTCGTGAGAACGCTACTGCCATTGTTAGCGGGATTATCCGATTTAAGCCACCGCCGTTTCCAATTATTCAACTGGCTTAGCGGGTTATTGTGGGTCGGTATTATTGTGACTTTGGGCTATGCCGTTAACCAAATTCCTTTCGTTAAAGAGCATGAACAAGTCGTGATCACCGCACTGATGATCATCCCTGTTGTGCTGTTGGTCAGTGGTTTGATTGGCTCCATTATCGTCTACTGGAAGCACCGTAAAGCTTTGAAAGGCAGCAAAGAAAGCTAAATTGCACGCCTAAATCATCTCACGCGACCAACACAAGTTTCAGTGTTTGGTCGCCGCTACAAAACCATATCTACCTCTCAATATGCGCTCACTTCGTACTAATAAATAACTCAATAAACGCGCTTAATTTCCCTGGAGACACTATGCACAACACAGCAATACCTACGAATGAACACACGCTTAACGTTCATCTTGTAAACTCATTTACTCGAAATAACACAGGCGGAAATCCTGCCGGAGTCGTGCTCAATCCCCCGAAACTCAGTGATGCACAAAAAATTACGATTGCTCGCCAAGTGGGATTTTCCGAAACGGCGTTTGTCTATTCCGGAGAAAGTGCGGGTGAAGAAACGGATTTTAAAGTGGATTTTTTCACCCCTGAAAGTGAAGTCGACTTTTGTGGACATGCAACATTGGCTGTCTTTTTTACCCTATTTTCACTGAATCAATTAGCCGCTGGCACCTACTCCCAAAAAACCAAAGCAGGTATTTTAAATGTTACGGTCAGTGCTGATGGGGTCACTATGCAACAAACACTCCCCGCTACTCGCCAAGGGCCTGATGTGAATACCGTCGCTGCCGCATTAGGTATCCCAGCTGAGACAATCACAGAAACAGGTTTACCTATTGAAATTATCTCCACTGGATTACCTGATATTTTAGTCCCCGTGCAATCCAATCAATTGGATAATTTAAAACCTAATTATGATGCTATCGCGCAGCTGAGCCGTGAATTTGACTCGATTGGTTTTCATGTTTTTGAGTTAAACCAGTCGCCTTCTTTTACTGCTCATTGCCGAAATTTTGCTCCGCTCTACGGAATTAATGAAGAGTCCGCAACCGGTAGCGCCAGTGGTGCTCTTGGCTGCTATCTTGTGAAACATGTCTTCCCCACAGAAACCCATTTTCTGTTAGAGCAAGGGCGAGCAATGGGGTGTTCCTCGCAAATTCAAGTGGAAATCTCTCATCAAGATCAGGCTATCAGCCGAGTTTATGTGGGTGGACAAGCCGCAACAATGGGTGTCCAAACCGTCCATTTTTAATCTCTTAACACACCTAAAACAAAAAAGTCGCGGCATATTCTGTCGCGACTTTGATATCAATAATGGATTGCTAACTTACGCTGTTATTGCTTCGCCAATAAGAAACTAATGGCGGAAAACAGATACTGCCCAATTTCTGGCGTCATCCATGTTCCTTGAGAAATAACCGGATCTTCGCGATAAATCGTGCGGATTTTTTCCTGTAATAGCGGATCGCCCCCAGTAAATTGGTTAAACATGGTTAACCACATTCCCGCCAATTTCTGCACATTCGGCGAATCTGGGGCATCCCCCGCTTTCAAAGCATTATAAATTCCTGAAATAAATTCAGGCCATACCTTGCCTGACTCAAAGTAATGTTGACTAACAACAGCAAATTGCTCAGCGGTTAAATGGGGTTTAAAACGTGATAGTTGGTACTCACTAAAGCCCCGAGCTACAAAGTCAATGATCGCTTCGGTGATCCCTGTCGAGAACATTAGCTCGTTGTCGGTTAAGTGAATTTGATTTAAACGCGCAAAGAAATCAGGGTTTCCGCCCGTATCTCTTTCCAAGGCAGTCATCCACTCAACACCAACCGCTTGTACTTCAGCTGATTTCGGTGATTCACCTTTTTCCATTAACGATTTTACTGTGGCGACCCGCTGTTGCCACTCTTGATTTTTCAATGTGTTCGCCGTGTATAGTGGCAATTGCTCAAGCTCTTGAGGGGTAAAATATTTATCAAACATCGACATCATCTCCAATAATGAAAACCAATCAGCCTGAGTGGGGTTATCTCCCTGTTGCATTTGCTGCTGTAACCGCTCGAGACGTGAACGCAGTTTTTCAATCTGCTTCATCTGCTCGGTTAACAGACTAATACGCTCTTGCAGCAAAAGAGAGATATCGCCACTGTGACCATTAAGTAACTCACCGATGTCTTTCAGTTTGACTCCCACCTGACGCAGCATCTGAATTTGCGTCAAACGTTCAATACATTGCATATTATAGAGTCGATAACCTGCATCGGTTCTGGCAGTCGGCAGTAATAAACCAATCTCTTCATAATGATGAAGGGTACGAATGGTTAATCCTGTTTTCTCTGCAATCTCACCCACTTGAAATAGCATCTTAGCCTCCTGTCCTGAAATGCAGGTTAGTGCCTCACGTTACGTGAGGGTCAATCACTATTGTGCACTATTTTTCATTTATATTAATTTATTCCACTTTTTCGCTCCCCATAAAAAAACCCCAGAGGCGATAACACCACTGGGGTTAATAATCAGCGAATCAGTGATTATTTAATTAATGCGTGCATCTCTTGTACAGAAATCACTTTATCCGTTGGGTCTGCGCTCAGGGATAATGCCGTCGCAAAGCCACCGTTGAGGGTTGTATCATAGTGAACTTTGTAACGCAGTGCGCTACCGCGAATGAGTTTTGAATCTTCAATCGCTTGACGACCTGCCGTTGTATTCACGATGTAGTTGTACTCTCCATTCTTAATACGGTCTTGAATGTGTGGACGACCTTCGTGAACTTTGTTCACTAAACGTGGGTTAATACCCGCTTCACCCAAGACAATCGCCGTTCCGTGAGTCGCATCTAACTCAAAACCGTGTTTCAGCAGTTTCGCTGCTAAATCAACAACTTTCGTTTTATCGCCTTCACGAACAGACAGCAGTGCGCGACCGGATTTCTTCATGGTTGAGTTGCTGCCTAACATCGCCTTAGCAAATGCTTCAGCAAATGTGCGACCAACACCCATCACTTCACCCGTTGAGCGCATTTCTGGTCCGAGGATTGGGTCAACACCTTGGAACTTGTTGAATGGCAGAACCACTTCTTTGACTGAGTAGTAAGGTGGAATGACTTCTTCAGTCACGCCTTGCTGAGTCAGTGTTTGACCCGCCATAACACGCGCGGCAACTTTCGCTAGTGGTACGCCTGTTGCTTTAGAAACAAATGGCACCGTTCTTGCTGCACGCGGGTTCACTTCAATCAGGTAAACTTCGTTGTTCTTCACCGCAAACTGGACGTTCATCAGACCGCGAACGCGTAACTCGAATGCCAGACTGCGCACTTGTTCACGCATCACATCCTGAATTTCTTGGCTTAATGTATAAGCTGGCAGTGAACATGCTGAGTCACCAGAGTGAACACCCGCTTGCTCAATGTGCTCCATAATTCCGCCAATCAGCACCATTTCACCGTCGCAGATTGCATCCACGTCAACTTCAATCGCATCATCAAGGAAGCGGTCTAATAGGACTGGAGCATCGTTAGACACACTCACCGCGGTTTGGAAGTAGCGACGCAGGTCAACTTCGTCATAAACGATTTCCATCGCACGACCGCCCAGTACGTAAGATGGACGAACCACCAGTGGATAGCCGATACCAGCTGCTTTTTCAACAGCTTGTTCGATAGTTGCAACAGTGGCGTTTTGTGGCTGTTTCAGGTTTAAGCGATTAACCGCTTGTTGGAAACGCTCACGGTCTTCTGCACGGTCAATCGCATCTGGGCTAGTACCAATAACCGGTACACCCGCGGCTTCTAATGCACGCGCTAATTTCAGTGGAGTTTGACCACCATATTGAACAATCACCCCTTTCGGCTGTTCGATACGGACGATTTCTAATACATCTTCCAGTGTCACTGGCTCGAAATAGAGGCGGTCAGAGGTGTCATAATCTGTTGAAACGGTTTCTGGGTTACAGTTGACCATGATGGTTTCATAACCATCTTCACGCAACGCTAATGAAGCATGTACGCAGCAGTAGTCGAATTCGATACCTTGCCCGATACGGTTTGGACCGCCACCTAATACCATGATTTTTGGTTTATCGTTGTTCGGATTGGATTCGCATTCATCTTCATAAGTCGAGTACATATAAGCAGTGTCGGTCGCAAACTCTGCCGCACAGGTATCTACACGCTTATAAACTGGATGTAAATCATAACCTTGACGTAACTTACGTAATTCAGCTTCAGACACACCCACTAAACTTGCCAGACGCGCATCCGCAAAACCTTTACGCTTCAGTTGGCGTAAGAAATCTTTAGTCAGACCATTAATACCTAACTCTGCCACTTCGTTTTCTAAACGCACCAGCTCTTCAATTTGTACTAAGAACCAGCGGTCGATATTAGTTAGATTGAAGATACCATCGATAGATAGGCCTGCGCGGAATGCATCAGCGATGTACCAAATACGGTCGGAGCCCGCATCTTTCAGCTCACGGCGAATGCGAGTTAACGATTCTGGGTCGTCCTGGCTCACTTTCGGGTCAAAGCCTGTTGCGCCCACTTCCAGACCACGCAGCGCTTTTTGCATAGATTCTTGGAATGTGCGACCAATAGCCATCACCTCACCCACTGATTTCATTTGGGTGGTCAGACGGTCATTGCTTCCTGCGAATTTTTCGAAGTTAAAACGAGGGATTTTGGTCACAACGTAGTCGATAGACGGTTCAAATGACGCAGGAGTACGACCGCCTGTGATGTCATTCATCAGCTCATCGAGAGTGTAACCAACCGCTAATTTTGCAGCGATCTTAGCAATTGGGAAGCCTGTTGCTTTTGACGCTAGTGCGGATGAACGAGAAACACGCGGGTTCATCTCGATAACAATTAAGCGACCATCTTTCGGGTTAACGGCGAACTGAACGTTAGAACCGCCTGTTTCAACGCCGATTTCACGCAGTACTGCCATCGAGGCATCACGCATGATTTGGTATTCTTTATCTGTCAGTGTTTGCGCAGGTGCGACGGTGATGGAGTCACCAGTGTGAATTCCCATTGCGTCGAAGTTTTCAATGGAGCAGACGATAATGCAGTTATCTTTCTTATCGCGAACTACTTCCATTTCATACTCTTTCCAACCAATTAACGATTCATCGATTAATAATTCGTTAGTTGGAGATAAATCTAAACCACGAGTACAGATTTCTTCAAATTCTTCGCGGTTATACGCGATACCACCACCGGCCCCCCCCATGGTGAAAGATGGGCGAATGATACACGGGAAACCAACGTCATCAGCGACGGCATTAGCTTCTTCCATTGTGTGTGCGATACCTGAACGCGCTGTGCCTAAACCGATTTTTTTCATCGCTTTATCAAAGCGCTGGCGGTCTTCTGCTTTATCAATCGCGTCCGCAGTCGCACCAATCATGGTCACGCCAAATTCAGCCAATACACCTTGGCGTTCAAGCTCAAGGGCACAGTTCAGCGCGGTTTGTCCACCCATGGTTGGTAATACTGCATCTGGGCGCTCTTTTTCAATGATTTTGCGTACCACTTCCCAGTGAATTGGCTCGATGTAAGTTGCATCCGCCATTTCTGGGTCTGTCATGATAGTCGCTGGGTTCGAGTTCACTAGAATAACGCGGTAGCCTTCTTCTCTAAGAGCTTTACACGCTTGCGCACCTGAATAGTCAAACTCACACGCTTGGCCGATAACAATCGGGCCCGCACCGAGGATCAGAATGCTTTTAATATCTGTACGTTTTGCCATTTTCTTTCTCCCGATTATTTTGCGTTTGAACGTGGTGTGTTTTGACGGTATTCGTTGATTAAATCAATGAAGTGGTCAAAAAGACCTGCGGCATCATGAGGACCAGAACTGGCTTCTGGGTGACCTTGGAAACTGAATGCAGGTTTATCTGTGCGATGGATACCTTGCAAAGTGCCATCAAACAGCGATTTGTGCGTCACACGCAATGTGTCGGGTAGTGTGGATTCATCAACCGCAAAACCGTGGTTTTGAGCCGTGATCATCACCACATCTTTATCTAAATCTTTAACTGGGTGGTTAGCACCGTGGTGACCAAACTTCATCTTCACGGTATTGGCGCCACTTGCTAATGCTAGCAATTGGTGACCCAAGCAAATGCCAAATACGGGGATTTCAGTTTTTAAGAATTCTTGGATAGCGTTGATAGCGTAGTCACAAGGGGCTGGGTCGCCAGGGCCGTTTGATAAGAAAATCCCATCTGGGTTCATCGCTAACACCGTTTCTGCTGGTGTTGTTGCCGGAACGACGGTTAAGCGGCACCCACGGTCAACTAACATACGCAGAATATTGCGCTTTGCACCAAAATCGTAAGCAACAACGTGTAATGGCAGCTCATCTTCTTTGCTTGCTGCTGGTTGCCCTTCTTCTAAGTTCCAAGAGCGTTGAGTCCAGCTGTAAATCTCTTTGGTGCAAACTTCTTTTGCTAAATCTAAGCCATTTAAACCTGAGAAGCTGCGTGCTTTTTCTAAAGCCAACGCCGCATCTGGGTTATCCCCTGCGATGATACAACCGTTTTGTGCGCCTTTTTCTCTTAACAGGCGGGTTAATTTGCGCGTGTCGATATCCGCGATAGCCACCACATTGTGGCGTTTCAGATATTCAGACAAGCCTTCCTGACCACGAAAGTTACTGTAAATTAATGGTAAGTCGCGAATGATAAGGCCTTGAGCGTGTACGTTAGGAGATTCTTCGTCATCAGCATTAGTGCCGACATTACCAATATGGGGATAAGTGAGAGTAACAATTTGGCGGGAATAGGAAGGGTCAGTAATTATTTCTTGATATCCGGTCATTGAAGTATTGAAAACGACTTCTCCAATAGCGGCCCCTTCAGCACCAATGGCACGCCCGTGGAATTGGGTTCCGTCTTCCAGAACCAATATAGCTGACTTTATCAAAACATCCTCCGGAGAATAATCAATCATATTTTTTGCATATTAATTCAGATTTTGCGATCTAAATCAATGCCAAAATGAGTTTTTAAGCAAATTTTTGGCAAATTGCGCGCATTCTAATGATGGGATAGAGTCTTGTCTAGAAAAAAATGCATTTTTTTCACTTTTAGCTTACTTTTTTGCATTCTTACCTATTTTTTCTATAGAAGGCTAATGAAATAACTATTCATGGGTAAAAACGCAAACGGTTAATAGCGAAGAAAAGTGCAAAATGGATAATAGCGCAGACAAGGGAGGATCTAAAGTGCAATTTTTGAGTAAAAAAGAGGAAAAATGACACAAAGATAATAGAAAACAACGGATTTAATTAAATTAAATAAATAGATTACGATAAATCAGAGGCTTCAATCGAAGCCATCTGATTTTAAATGGAAATTTATTTTATAAAAAACTACAAATCATCAAGATTAAGGACATCTTTCATATTGTATAACCCATCTTTCTTGGCATTAACCCAAGATGATGCTCTTATCGCGCCTTTAGCAAAGGTCATACGACTGGAAGCCTTGTGGCTTATCTCTACACGCTCGCCAATATCAGCAAACATTGCAGTGTGCTCACCAACAATATCGCCAGCACGTACAGTAGCAAAACCAATCGTGCCCGGCTCACGCTCTCCGGTATAGCCTTCACGTGCATACACCGCACACTCTTTCAGATCTTTTCCTAATGCATCCGCGATAGATTCCCCCATCGCCAGCGCAGTGCCTGAAGGGGCATCAACTTTATGACGATGATGGGCTTCAATAATTTCAATATCAGTGTAATCTCCCATCACTTTCGCCGCTTTTTCCAGTAATTTCAGCACCAGATTCACACCAACGCTAAAGTTGGCAGCGAAGACAATTGGGATAGATTTTGCGGCTTCAGCAATGGCCAATTTTCCTTGTTCATCAAATCCTGTGGTCCCAATGACCATGCCTTTTTGGTGAGATTGGCAGAACGCTAAATATTGTAAGGTACCTTCAGGACGGGTGAAATCAATCAGTACATCAAAATCATTAACGACAGAATCTAAGTGACCAACGACTTTCACACCAATTTGCCCAATTCCCGCCAATTCACCCGCATCAGTGCCTATAAGTGAAGAGCCTTCACGCTCAATGGCTGCGCCAAGTTGAATTCCGTCTTGTTCTTGTGCTGCTTGAATTAATTGGCGCCCCATGCGCCCACCCGCACCGACAATCGCAACGCGTACAGTTGAATCTGCCATTTTTGATCCTTTCGTAAATATTGAGGCGAAAACCAAAATAAAATCTTGGTTATACCTTAAAGAAACTTGAATCGGGACGCCAGCACTAATCTGGAGATATTAATAAAACCGTAGAGAGGGGGATGATTATCAGAAAAAATTGTATTGATATGGGATGGGGTGCTGACAAAATAGAAAACAGCAGCGGCCAAATCAGCCGCTACTATAATAAAATCAATGTATTAGTTAATTTCTTTAACGTCCACACGCAGCTCTTTTGGTACTTCAAAAACGATATTTTCTTCTCGCCCTTGCAGCTCAACTACGGAGTCGGCACCCAGCTCTTTCAGTCTATCAATCACTTGGCGGACTAAAATATCTGGCGCGGATGCCCCCGCAGTCAATCCGATAATTTTCTTATCTTTTAACCACTCGGTTTGAATATCTTCAGCACCATCAATCAGAAATGCGGCCTTCCCCATTCGAGACGCTAATTCAGCTAAACGGTTTGAGTTGGACGAGTTTTTCGAACCAACAACTAGCACGATATCGGCTTTTTCCGCGAGCTCACGCGCCGCTTCTTGGCGGTTCGTGGTCGCATAGCAAATATCGTCTTTACGCGGTCCAACGATATTAGGGAATCGACGGGTGAGCGCATCAATCACATCGGAGGTATCATCCACTGAAAGCGTCGTTTGCGTCATAAAGCTCAGGTTGTTTTCATCTTTTACCTGTAGCTTCCAAACGTCTTCAGGGCTTTCAACAAGATACATTCCCCCTTCAGGGTTATTGTATTGCCCCATTGTCCCTTCCACTTCAGGATGTCCTGCGTGACCGATTAAAATCGCTTCTTTGCCTTTACGACTTGCGCGAGCCACTTCCATATGCACTTTAGTCACTAATGGGCAGGTCGCATCAAATAACATGGTTAAATCGCGGGAACGGGCTTCTTGGCGAATGGCTTGTGAAACGCCATGAGCTGAGAAAATTAGAATAGAGCCATCCGGAACTTCAGAGATTTCTTCAATGAAGATAGCGCCACGCTGGCGTAAATCGTCAACCACATAGCGGTTATGCACCACTTCATGGCGAACGTAAATCGGTGCGCCATAAATTTCTAAGGCGCGTTCAACAATACTGATTGCACGGTCAACACCCGCACAAAATCCACGAGGATTAGCCATTAATATTTGCATGGTGACTCTCCAATTGTGGGGCTATTTCTAGCACTTCAATTTCAAAGGTAATTTGTTGCTCAGCAAGAGGATGGTTAAAATCAACAGTAATTGATTCCCCTTCGATTGCCTTCACGACACCCGGCATTTCGCTTCCATTCATGCCCGTAAACAGCATGATGGTACCAATTTCAGGGATCCCCGTTTCCATAAAATCACGCAATGAAAAGTATTGCACTAAGTCTGGATTATGTTTCCCGAATACCGTATCCCCAGCTAAGGAAAATGTTTTCTTTTCACCTTCAGATAGCCCAATCAGTTGCGCTTCTAATTCTGGCGACAGTGAATCATTTCCAAGAGCAAACAACGCAGGCTTTCCTTGTGCGTGAGAAGAATCTGCCGTGGAGCCATCTTCTAATTTCAGAGTGAAATGCAGTAAAACAGAACTCTGCGCCTGTATTTGAGTAGACATAATCTAAACCTGTTTTTTATCATAAAGTTCAGCCCGACTATCGTCGGGCTGAGATGATTAATATGCAATATTGGGTTTTATCAACCTATCGCACTATCTGTTCTATTTAGCATCTTGCTGTTTGGGTTTATCCGGCAAAAAGCCTTCAAAAATCACCAATGCCGCACCAATACAAATGGCCATATCCGCCAAGTTAAAGGTCGGCCAGTGCCAGTTGCCAACATAAAAATCAATGTAGTCAACCACAAAGCCATGCACTAAACGGTCAAATAAATTACCGATCGCACCACCAATAATTAACGCATAAGCAATATTGCTCAGGCGTTTTTTCACACTTTGGCGATACATCATCACCATTAACGTAATGGAGATGGCAATAGCTATTCCAGCAAAGAACCAGCGCTGCCAGCCGCCTTTATCCGCCAGGAAACTAAATGCCGCACCAAAGTTTTGAGCGTACATAAGGTTAAAGTACGGAATTAAAGGGTGTGGATCGTACAGAGTCAGCTCTTTTAAGACCAATTGCTTAATTGCTAAATCTGCAACGATAATCACAACCGTCAGCCACAGCCAACGCAAACCAGTAGAACAAATAGGTGTCTTCATTAAGCAAACTTACGTAATTCACCGTTTCCGGCTACGTTAGTCACACAGCGACCACAGATTTCAGGTTGTTCTGCCGCTGCACCAATATCACTTGCATAATGCCAGCAACGAGGACATTTTTCCCCAGCCGCTTTACTGAAGGCAATTTTCAGGCCTTTCAGTTCACTGTCTTGTGCATCCGCAGGCGCCGTTGCAATATCAGCCACATTCGCTTGAGATGTTAACAGCGCAAAACGCAGTTCATCGCCTAAGCTATTTAACTTAGCAGCTAATGTGCTATCCGCATATAACGTTACCGAAGCTTCTAACGAACCACCAATGTGCTTGTCTGTACGCGCTTGTTCCAGAACTTTGTTCACTTCGCCACGTACGGCTAACAGTTCAGACCAGAAACCATCATTCATCGCTTCAGATTCGTCTAAACCAAATAAGCCGTTATACCACTCTTCAGTGAGAACGAATTGAGCGCGTTTGCCCGGTAATTCGTTCCAGATTTCATCAGATGTGAAGGACAGAACCGGTGCAATCCAACGAACCAACGCTTCCACAATATGGAACAGTGCAGTTTGGCAGCTACGACGCGCAACGCTATCACTTTTCGCGGTGTACTGGCGGTCTTTGATAATATCCAGATAGAACGAGCCCATCTCGATAGAGCAGAAATGCATTAAGCGTTGGATAACACCTAAGAAATCATACTCATCGTACGCTTTCGTAATCTCTTTCTGTGCTTCTAATGCACGACCAACCGCCCAGCGATCTAACACCACCATATCTTCTGGTTTCACCATATCGGTTTCTGGGTTGAAACCATTTAAGTTTGCCAGTAAGAAGCGCGCGGTATTACGGATACGGCGATAAGAGTCTGCTGCACGTTTTAAAATTTCATCAGATACAGCGATTTCGCCCGTATAGTCAGTTGATGCCACCCACAGACGCAGGATATCAGCGCCCAGCTTGTTCATCACATCTTGCGGACTCACTGTATTACCTAAAGATTTAGACATCTTACGACCTTGACCATCAACGGTAAAACCGTGGGTCAGAACTTGGCGGTAAGGTGCTTTGCCTTTCATCGCAGTAGACAGCATCAGAGAAGACATGAACCAACCACGATGTTGGTCAGAACCTTCCAGATACATATCTGCGGAGTTACCATGGAATTCAGGACGAGCATCAACCACAGCAAAGTGGGTGGATCCTGAATCGAACCAAACGTCTAAAGTGTCTGGTACTTTACGATAAGTTTCAGCATCAGCGCCCAGCAATTCAGCAGGGTCTAAATCCCACCATGCTTGGATACCATCAACTTCAACGCGCTTAGCGACTTCTTCCATCAGCTCTAAAGTACGTGGATGTAGTTCTTCAGTCTCTTTGTGCACGAATAACGACATTGGGGTACCCCAAGTACGTTGACGTGAGATACACCAGTCAGGGCGGTTTTCAACCATTGACTCGATACGTGCACGCCCCCAACCTGGGATCCACTGAACAATGTCGATCTCTTTCAGAGATTGTTCACGCAGACCGTTTTTATCCATGCCGATAAACCATTGTGGTGTCGCACGGAAAATAACTGGGGTTTTATGGCGCCAGCAACATGGATAGCTGTGAGAGATAGCTTTCTTGTACATCAATAAGCCTTTCTCGTTCAGAATTTCCAGCACCACATCATTAGCTTTGAAAATAAATAAACCATCTAAACCTGGGTAAGTATTTGGCAAGAAGCAGCCATCTGGACCCACTGGGTTCGCTGTTTCTAAACCATATTTTTGTCCAACAACATAGTCTTCAGGACCATGACCTGGCGCTGTATGTACCGCACCTGTACCCGCATCTAGCGTAACGTGGTCACCTAAAATTGCAGGCACATCAAAGCCCATAAATGGATGAGCAAAACGAAGTAACTCTAATGCACTACCTTCGCACTCGCCTAATACTGTCCATGACTCAACACCGACAGTCTTCATGACTTCTTCAACTAAGTCAGTTGCTAGAATGACTAAATCACCATTCGCATCCACCAGAGAGTATTTGAACTCTGGGTTCAGAGAGATTGCACGGTTAGCTGGTAACGTCCAAGGCGTTGTCGTCCAGATCACTAAAGATGGCGTTTTATCGCTAGAAACACCAAATTTTTCGCAAACGGCTTTGCTATCTACCGCAGGGAAGCGAACGTAGATAGATGGGGATGTTTTGTCGTAATACTCGACTTCCGCTTCAGCCAATGAGGAACCACATGCTGTACACCAGTGAACGGGTTTTGCCCCTTTCACTAAATGACCATTTGCAACGGTTTTCGCCAGAGCACGGATGATGTTCGCTTCGGTTTTAAAATCCATGGTCAGGTAAGGTTTGTCCCACTCACCCAACACACCTAAGCGGATAAAATCAGCTTTTTGCCCTTCAATTTGCTCTTTGGCATATTCACGGCATTTTGCACGAAATTCAGCGGCGGAAACTTTTTCCCCTGGTTTACCTACGATTTGTTCAACTTTGTGTTCAATAGGTAAGCCATGGCAATCCCAACCAGGGATGTATGGGGAATCAAAGCCCGCCAGCCCTTTGGATTTAATAATAATATCTTTGAGAATTTTGTTTACTGAGTGACCAATATGAATACTGCCGTTAGCATACGGAGGACCATCGTGCAGAATAAAGGTTTTCTTGCCCGATTTTGCTTTACGGATTGCCTGATACAAACCTTCTTTGTACCAGCGCTCTAACATCTGTGGTTCGCGTTTAGCGAGATCGCCACGCATTGGGAACCCTGTTTCTGGTAGATTCAGGGTATTTTTATAGTCACTCATCGATTCTCAGTTCCAATTTTCCGCTAAATTATCTGATTCCAATTGCTGCGAGATATTCTCTGGCTGCAACTACATCATTAGCAATTTGCTCCTTCAGCGCGTCCAACGAAGCAAACCGCTGTTCGTCACGTAATTTTTTACGTAACACAACATCAATATGACGCCCATATAAATCCATATGTGCATCAATCAGATGGACTTCTAACTGGGTACCTTTTCCAGATACCGTTGGACGTGTGCCAATGTTTGCCACGCCCGGTACAGGCTTATCGCCCAGACCATGAACTTCTACAGCATACACGCCAGTCACCGGTGTGACTAAACGTTTTAACGGTAGGTTTGCTGTCGGAAAACCTATCGTACGACCTAGCTGATTACCGTGAACCACACGCCCACTAATGCGATATGTGTGACCTAATAAATTTTCAGCTAATGCCAGATCGTTGTTTTGTATCGCTTTACGGATCGCAGTGCTGCTGACGCGCACACCTGAATCACAAAAGCTTTCGGTGTCTGCGACTTCAAAACCAAACTTTTGACCGGCTTGCTGTAAAAAAGAAAAATCCCCCATCCGATTTTTTCCGAATCGGAAATCATCACCAATGGCGAGATATTTCACACCGAGTTTGTCGACTAATAAGTCAGACACAAAAGCGTCTGGCGTTAATGAGGCAAAATGCTGGTTAAATTCCACACATAATAGATAATCGACCCCGCTATCAGCAAGGTACTTCACTTTATCTCTTAGGCGTGTCAAACGCGCAGGAGCCTTATCACCCGTAAAAAATTCAAGGGGTTGTGGTTCAAATATCATCACAACAGTTGGTAAACCTAACTGTTTACCCTTGAGCTTCAAATTTTGAAGTAATACTTGGTGCCCACGATGAACACCATCAAAATTACCAATAGTCAGTACGCAACCATGATGGTACGACCGGATATTTTGTATACCGCGAATTAGCTCCATAACTGGCTCAATACCGAGGAAATTGCAGGATTATACCTTGTACGACGCATAAGGTTAACCTAAGTTCGTAAAAGCTTTCATTAAACCCTATTTTTTTGATCACTACACTATTTAATCAGATGATTTTACACTGCTAAGCATCTTTCTGCACGACACCGCGCTGCTGAATCTGATCATTGTCCATAGGCAAATCAAAAAAGTTTGGATAACCAATAGATTATCAATACAACAAATTGACGCGGAGATCTCTAAAAATATTTAATTTTTATAGTTTTCTTATCATCCATTTTGTATAACAAACTCAAGTGTACAAAAAACACTCTAGTTATCATTCAATTTCATCTTAATGAACGTTTGATATCACTAAAAAAATTTTTTCTGAAAAATGATTTAAAATATCTTCTATCAATTATGCTTTTTTTCACGCGCAGATCTGTATTCTTCTGATATTTGCTGGTAGAATCTTGCACCATTCACAACGCATTGACATCGAAGTACACGATGTTTATTTGCACAAATCCATTGACAAATGAAGGGCGAAAGGGCATATTCCTTGACCTTTAAATTGTCCTCAATAGAATACATTTGGGAGTTGGACCTTGGCTAATATCAAATCAGCTAAGAAACGTGCCGTTCAATCAGAGAAACGTCGCCAGCACAACGCTAGCCGTCGCTCTATGGTACGTACTTTTATTAAGAAAGTTTACCTTGCTATCGCTGCAGGCGATAAAGAAGCAGCTCAGAAAGCATTCAATGACATGCAACCTCTTGTTGATCGCCACGCTAGCAAAGGCCTGATCCACAAAAACAAAGCAGCACGTCATAAAGCTAACTTAGTTGCTCAAATCAAAGCAATGTAATTTCGCTTCTTGATTATAAAAAACCGGCTTAGGCCGGTTTTTTTGTCTGCTAATTTCTTGCCTCACACTTTCGTGTTCTAAACTTTCTGTTCTAAATTATCGAACGGCGCAGAAAATAACTCAGAAAAATCTTTGTTACAGACACGTTGTACTGCTGGGTGCTGGATCATTCTTTCCGCAAAAATCACGTAATACTCTTCTTTAACACTATCTAAGCGGCCAATTTCCTGCACTTCATTATCAGCAAAAATATCTTTCGCATACAAAGATGGCGCCACGAAAATGGCATTGTGATACATTCCGAATGCTTTCATTAATGCAGCATCATCAAATTCACCAAGTACTTCAACTTGTAGGTTTTTATTGCGGATCCATGTTAATAAATGGCGACCAAGCATCGAACGACGCCCTGGAATTAATAACCTGCGCTCTTCTAGACATTCAGGGAATGGTTTCTTCGGTACTGGCTGACGGCAGAAAAAACTGACGCTGCATTCGCCTAATTTAACAGAGAACAGCCCCTCTTGTTGTGAAGAGTCCACAGGGCAATCCGATAAAATCATATCCAGCTTGTGCTGGCTTAATTGCTCCAGTAACAGCTCATGAGTTGATTCAAAGCAACGTAAATGAATTTGCTCATGTTCTACAACTGCTGTTTCTAGTACACGGCTGACTAAACGTTTCGATAATGCGTCAGCCACGCCCACATCAAACAGTAGGTTAGATTCTCGGCTGTAGTTGACGATATCCAGCATTTCTTGGCTGAGCATAAACATTTTGTCAGCATAACGAAAAATCAGTTGTCCCAGCTCTGAAGGCACTAGCCCCCGACCTTGGCGTTTAAATAATTTTCCACCTAACCGTTCTTCGAGTGCTTTAATTTGCCCAGTAATTGTCTGTGGAGTCAGGTAAAGAGCCTCGGCAGCACCGACAACAGAGCCTTCTTTGCAAACATGCCAGAAATAGTAAAGGTGGTTAAAATTAAGATGTGAAACCCGCATATCGATTCCTTTTGTATCGCCAATAATGACCGCAGTGCATAATGACCATACGCTTTACCCGTACCCCGTAATCGGGAGTTATAAGTTAAAATACCCGCAGTATGCAACTCATACCGCGGGCATATCATAGAAGATTAACTCGAAAATTCTTACTAATAATTACGTCTATTATGTTTATTTTGCATCACTGTGCGAAACTTTTGGTTTCGGTAACACTACCCTTAACATAAAGTACCCTAACAATGCAGCTGTTGTTGAACCGATTAAAATGCCCAGTCTCGAGTAGGTACTATACACTTCATCAAGCCCTTCAAAAGCGAGCCCGGTGATAAAAATAGACATAGTAAAACCGATTCCACAAAGCACAGAAACAGCAAACACTTGCTTCAAGTTAATCGATGCTGGCAATTTAGCCAACCCTACTTTTACCGAAATCCAACTAAATAAGAAAATACCGACTGGTTTGCCCAGTATCAAACCCGCTGCGACACCAAGTGGTAATGGGCTCATTAAACCATCAAAGGTGACGCCATTGAGCTGTACGCCTGAATTTGCAAATGCAAAGATAGGCAATATGAGATAAACAACCCAAGGGTGCAGCACATGCTCTAATTCTTCCGACGGTTTTGTATTATTAGTCCCTCTTAATGGAATTAAGAAACCAACAATCACTCCCGCCAGAGTGGCATGAACACCTGATTTCAGAATACAAACCCACAAGATTAGGCCTATCACCAAATAAGCTGCCGTATTTTCAACTCGTCGCCAGTTCATTAGACACAGTATTGCCACACACAGTGCAGCTAAACTCAATGCGACGACAGAAACTGAGCTGGTATAGAAAAAGGCAATGATCACAATGACACCAAGGTCATCAATGATAGCTAATGCCAATAAAAATACTTTGAGCTCTGTAGGAACACGCTTACCCAATAACGCCATCACACCCAACGCGAATGCAATATCTGTTGCTGCAGGGATAGCCCAACCTTGACGAGTAATATCGTCAGCACCATTGAACGCTAAGTAAACTAACGCTGGTGCAATCATTCCACCCACAGCCGCAATTGCCGGAAATATCGCTTTATCACGTCCCGCCAGGGATCCTTCCAATAACTCGCGCTTTACCTCTAAACCAACAACCAGGAAAAACACAGCCATTAAGAAATCATTAATCCATAGAATCAGAGGTTTATCTAATTCAAATGTTGAGATTTTAATGGCTACCGGAATATCTAAAAATTGCTGATAAGCTCCTTGTAATGGCGTATTAGCCATTATTAAAGCGACAATGGCAGCAATAATTAGGAGTAGCCCTCCTGCTGCTTCTAACTTTAAAAATTTACGAATAATTGCTGTCATATGAATAACCCCAAAAAATACTTTTGAATGTTAATATTATGATAATCATTAATTCGTAAAAAATCGTTTATTTATCCATTAATGATCGTAATTTCCGAGTATTTAACAATCGAGATCACGACGAATGATAATAAATCGTTAATTTAACTATAGGCAACTATTCTAAAAACCAACAATAAATTTACTGAGTAAAGCGCTTTAAATATTCAACTTTTTTAGAGACTAATGAAAAATGACCATTATCGATAGTCCAAAAAATCGTTTATTTTTTTATTTTCGAAGCCCTTCGCAAAAATAAAAGTACCTGCCCTCTCTTCCTTGCGTGCCTCTTCATAAAAAAGACGCTTTATGTGATACTCGAGCCACTCTTAAGCAATCACTATCTCTCTATATTATGTCCCTATACGTACTGCTTTCTGTGCTGTTTGCTGCGTTTTGCCATGCCAGTTGGAATGCTCTGGTTAAATTTGGTAATGACCGCTTCTTTGGTTTGATAATGATTGCTGTTTTTTCTGGAATTTTAACTATTCCAGCTCTCTTTTGGTTTGGGCTGCCATCTCCCGATGCCGTCCCGTGGCTAGCTTTGTCAGTATTATTTCACATCGGTTATATCTATTTTCTCAGCCAAGCTTATAACCATGGTGACCTCAGCCAAATTTACCCTATTTCTCGCGGCTCAGCCCCTTTAATCACCGCGTTATTAAGTATTGTTTTATTCAATGAATCCTTACCATTTATGAGTTTTGTAGGGATTATTTTCATCATTTCAGGCGTGGTAGCCATCGCGTTTGCAGGTCGAAAATTTACTTTGAATATCAAAGGTAAAGCGCTTAGCTTTGCATTGTGCACTGCCTTTTTTACGGCTTGTTATACCCTCTCGGATGGATATGGCGCTAGAGCCAGCCAAGATCCCGTTGTTTATACCCTATGGCTGTTTTTATTAAATGGTGCGGTACTCGCCATCCCCGGAGTGATGAAATACAAAAGTTCATTACTACACGGGTTTAGGCAATATTGGCGCTCAGGGTTGCTTGGCGGGTTAATGCAGATAATTAGCTACGGCATCGCAATCTGGGCAATGAGCCAAGCCCCCATCGTACTCGTTGCTGCTATTCGTGAAACTAGTGTCCTTTTTGCTATGTTTCTTTCCATTGTATTTCTTAAAGAGAAATTTAATGGAATGCGAGTCCTCGCCTGTA
Source organism: Providencia sp. PROV188 (assembly GCF_027595165.1). Classification (NCBI taxonomy): domain Bacteria; kingdom Pseudomonadati; phylum Pseudomonadota; class Gammaproteobacteria; order Enterobacterales; family Morganellaceae; genus Providencia; species Providencia sp. PROV188. Next base: position 710,609 of record NZ_CP097291.1, on the reverse strand, counting down.
TTGTCATCTTACTTGGGGTGTTACTGGCGAAACTATCCAGTTAAGATAGCGGTGCTTAGAAGATAAGTTTTACATCCTATATTTGATGCCCATAATATTTGATACAAATAATTTTTAGCCCTATTTTTCATTGAGTCATGAGGTAAGAATGACATTACTCCGATCTCTCGTTGCCATATCGATGATGGCAGCACCTATCGCGGCACTTGCCACCACTCCAGCGGATTTAATCATTGTTGATGGTACTGTTTTGACAATGGATGCCAATAATCAAGTTATTGAGAATGGGACTGTTGTTATTGATAAAAATAAAATTATCGCTGTTGGCGGCCCTGAGCTTGCGACACAATATACCGCCAAAAAACGGCTAAATGTTGATGGCGATATAGTCATGCCAGGGTTAATCAATACCCATACTCACGCATCAATGACTGTATTTCGTTCCCTTGCCGACGATGTCCCCGACCGTTTGCACCGCTATATCTTCCCATTAGAGAGCAAGATGGTTTCCCGTGAAATGGTGCGAGTAGGCGCTAACTTAGCCAACGTCGAAATGGTCAAAGGTGGCGTTACAACTTACGTGGATATGTACTATTTTGAAGATGAAGTTGCGAAAACTGTCGATAAAATTGGTATGCGAGCGATCCTTGGGGAATCTGTGATCAAATTCCCTGTTGCCGATGCTAAAAATGCTGATGAAGGTATCGCTTATGCGGTGAATTTTATCAACCAATACAAAGACCACCCGCGCATTACGCCAGCTTTTGCTCCTCACGCACCTTATACCAATACCACTGAGCATCTACAGAAAATTGCTAAACTTTCTCAAGAACTTAATGTTCCCGTGATGATCCACTTAGCGGAAACCGATCGAGAACAAGAAGAAATTGCCAAGCGTACTGGCGGAAAAAGCCCGGTTCAATATATGGCTGATATCGGTGCATTGAATAACAAAGTCATTGCGGCTCATGCCATTATGGTTGATGAAAACGATATCAACCTACTCAAACAGTATGATGTTGGAGTGGCTCATAATGTCAGTGCGAATACCAAATCAGCCAAAGGTGTTGCACCAGTGACCGCGATGTTAGCAAAAGGAGTTCGTGTAGGCTTAGGAACCGATGGTCCGATGTCCAGCAATACCTTAACAACCATGAATGAACTAAATTTAGTAGGTAAAATTCATAAGCTCGAAAATAAAGATAGAGCTGCAATGCCGCCCATTACCGTGGTTGAATTAGCGACCAAAGGCTCCGCAAAAGCCATTCACATGGAAGATAAGTTAGGCTCTCTAGAAGCGGGGAAATTGGCAGATATTATCGTTGTCGATACAAAATCGCCGAATATGGTTCCGATGTATAGCCCTTATGCCGCACTGGTTTATGGCGCGAATGCTTCCAATGTACGCCATACCATTGTGGATGGAAACCTATTAATGGAAGACCGCAAAGTACTCACAGTTGATGAAAATGCGATTGTGAAAGAGGCTCTACAATTTGCCGATCAAGTTCGTAAAACCGTGGTTGCCAGCGGTGAAACTGTGAAATAAAAAAATGGCTGATTCAGTTTTTCACTGGATCAGCCATGATTCTTAACTTAGCGATTAACCCTTATTTATTGGTTAAATCATCAAAGAATTTTTTCACGCCATCTAAGAAGCGTTTTGAACGTGGGCTATTTTTCTCGCCACCCGTACCGCCTAACGACTCACCAAACTCTCTGAGTAACTCTTTTTGTTTCTCATTCAGTTTGACTGGGGTTTCGACAACAATGTGACACATTAAATCACCTTGCATACCACCACGTACTGACTTCACGCCCTTACCTTTCATACGGAACGTTTTGCCCGTTTGGGTTTCCGCAGGAATTTTCAGTTTAACGCGACCATCAAGGGTTGGGACTTCAATTTCGCCGCCCAGCGCTGCTGCTGCAAAGTTGATTGGCACTTCACAATGTAAGTTATTACCATCACGCTCAAAAATATCGTGAGGTAAAACATGCATTTGAACGAATAAATCCCCTGCTGGTGCACCATTCGCACCGGCTTCACCTTCACCGGATAAACGAACACGGTCACCCGTATCAACCCCTGCAGGGATCTTAACGGATAAGGTTTTGTATTTTTCAACGCGACCTTGGCCATGACATTTGTTGCATGGGTCTTTGATAACTTTCCCGCGACCGTGACAGGTTGGGCAAGGTTGTTGTACTGAGAAGAAACCTTGGCGCATGTGTACTTGGCCCATACCGTGACAGGTTTGGCATGTATCTGCGCTAGTGCCTGGTTTTGCACCGCTACCGTGGCACACGTCACAGCTTTCGAGCGTTGGAATACGGATCTCTTTGGTCACTCCACGGACTGCTTCTTCAAGAGTCAGTTCCATGTTGTATTGCAGATCAGAACCACGGCTTGGGCGCTGTTGACGACGACCGCCACCAAAAATGTCACCGAAGATGTCACCAAAAATATCACTGTTGAAATCGCCGCCACCAAAGCCGCCGAATCCACCTCCGCCACCCATACCGCCTTGTTCAAACGCGGCATGACCATATTGATCGTAAGCGGCACGTTTTTGCTCATCGGACAGGACTTCGTAAGCTTCTTTTATCTCTTTGAATTTCTCTTCAGATTCATCTTTGTTTTCCTGATTGCGGTCAGGATGGTATTTCATTGCTAAGCGCTTATACGCTCGCTTAATGTCTTTTTCTGAAGCATTTTTTTCGAGGCCTAAAACCTCATAAAAATCTCTTTTCGCCATTTATTTTTCCCTTAACATGCAGACACGGGCGCAGAGTTCCCTCAACGCCCGTGTCCGGTATCAGTCACTATTTAACATTATTGCGATAGTCACTGCGCCCGCTAAGGGCCTTATTTTTTGTCTTTGTCGTTAACTTCTTCGAATTCAGCGTCAACAACATCGTCATCTTTCTTCGCTTCTGCACCTGCACCCGCAGCGCCCGCTTGAGCTTGTTGCTGTGCAATTTCCAGAAGTTTCGCAGATGCCGTTACCAGCGCTTGGATTTTCGCTTCGATTTCAGCTTTATCTTCACCTTTAGAAACGACTTCTAATTCTGAAGTTGCTTTTTCGATGTTCGCTTTATCTTCAGCTGGTAATTTGTCGCCTGCTTCTTCGATTTGTTTACGAGTACCGTGAATCAGTTGGTCTGCTTGGTTGCGAACCTGCACTAACTCTTCAAATTTACGGTCTGCTTCAGCGTTAGCTTCTGCGTCACGTACCATTTTTTCGATTTCCTCGTCATTCAGACCAGAAGATGCCTTAATGGTGATGTTTTGCTCGCGACCGCTGTTTTTGTCTTTCGCAGAAACATGCAGGATACCGTCCGCATCGATGTCAAAAGTCACTTCGATTTGCGGCATACCGCGTGGCGCTGCTTGAATACCATCTAAGTTAAACTGACCCAGTGATTTGTTATCACTCGCACGTTTACGCTCACCTTGCAGTACGTGAATGGTCACGGCTGCTTGGTTATCTTCTGCAGTAGAGAACACTTGGCTGTGTTTAGTTGGGATTGTGGTGTTCTTCGAAATTAACGAAGTCATCACGCCACCCATGGTTTCGATACCTAAAGACAGTGGAGTTACGTCAAGTAACAGAACGTCTTTAACATCACCCGCTAATACACCACCTTGTACTGCTGCACCCATTGCAACGGCTTCGTCTGGGTTAACGTCTTTACGTGGTTCTTTACCAAAGAAATCAGCAACAACTTTCTGAACCATTGGCATACGAGTCTGACCACCAACTAAGATAACGTCGTTGATGTCACCTACACTTAAACCAGCGTCTTGCAGAGCAACTTTAACTGGCTCCATAGAACGTTTAACTAAATCTTCTACCAGTGACTCCAGTTTTGCACGAGTCACTTTGATGTTCATGTGTTTTGGACCTGTCGCATCTGCTGTGATGTATGGCAGGTTAACGTCAGTTTGTTGAGCAGAAGACAGCTCAATTTTTGCTTTTTCAGCAGACTCTTTCAGACGTTGCATTGCCAGTGGATCGTTACGCAGATCAACACCTTGTTCTTTCTTAAACTCGTCAACTAAATAGTTGATTAAACGAGTATCGAAGTCTTCACCACCTAAGTGAGTGTCACCGTTAGTTGCCAGAACTTCATAGGTTTTTTCGCCATCAACTTCATCGATTTCGATGATTGATAAGTCGAATGTACCACCACCTAAGTCGTAAACCGCGATAGTACGGTTGCCAACTTCTCTATCTAAACCGTAAGCCAGCGCTGCTGCTGTTGGTTCGTTGATGATACGTTTTACTTCTAAACCAGCGATACGACCCGCATCTTTGGTTGCTTGACGCTGAGCATCGTTAAAGTAAGCTGGAACAGTGATAACCGCTTCAGTTACTGGTTCACCCAGATAGTCTTCCGCTGTTTTCTTCATTTTTTTCAGCACTTCAGCAGAAACTTGTGGCGGTGCCATTTTTTGGCCTTTCACATCTAACCACGCATCACCGTTATCAGCCGCTACAATTTTGTATGGCATGATAGACACGTCGCGCTGAACTTCTTCGTCTTGGAAACGACGACCGATCAAACGTTTGATCGCAAATAATGTATTTTCTGGGTTAGTGACAGCCTGACGTTTTGCTGGCTGACCAACTAAAATTTCACCATCTTGTGTATATGCAATGATGGAAGGAGTAGTTCTATCACCCTCGCTGTTCTCAAGAACACGCGCAGTAGTGCCATCCATAATTGCAACGCATGAGTTAGTTGTACCTAAATCGATACCAATAATTTTACCCATTTAAAACGCCTCCAAAGGAATTCTTTTCATTTAATTTCGATATCAATCTATATAAGGCTCAATATTTCATTTTCAAGGGAGTTTTTACTTCAACCTTGATTTTTTTTGCAACCTTAATTCTTTTTGCAATTCGCAATAATTTAGATTGATAACTGTTGATGTCTTAAAGATGGGGTCACAAATTCATTCATCAAGGGGCAAAACTAAAAAAGTTTTACATTTAATGCAAAAAAACCCGTCTCTTGATCATTGTTTCGACAATTAAAACTGCGTATTATGCGCCTCCCGTCCTATGGGGCTACAAAAGTTTATTGTATCTATTTGATTTTTAAATACTTTACCAGAGGTTATATGCAATCTAGTTCGCTTGCCAATCCAGGCCCACTCGGTTTATTGGGCTTTGGTATGACAACAATCCTGCTGAATATTCATAATGCAGGCTTTTTCCCTCTCTCATCTGTGATTTTAAGTATGGGGATTTTCTATGGTGGTATCGCGCAAGTGATTGCTGGGCTTATTGAATATAAGAAAGGTAATACGTTCGGTGCGACTGCATTTACCTCTTACGGCTTCTTTTGGCTTGCGTTAGTTGGTCTGCTGTTTTTACCGACCATGGGATTAGCTGAAGCAACTGACCCTACATTTTTAGGGATGTTCCTTCTCTTATGGGGGATCTTTACTTTCTTTATGTTCTTAGGCACCTTCAAAGCAAATTTTGTGCTGCAATTTATCTTTGGCAGCCTAACCGTACTGTTTGCAATGTTAGCGGTGGGTAATTTGACCAACGATTCCACTCTGCTTCAATATGCGGGCTATGAAGGAATTATCTGTGGAGCGAGCGCATTCTATCTGGCTGTCGCTGAGATCTTAAATGAGCAGTATGGCAAAACCATCCTGCCAATTGGCCAACGCAGCTGAGTCGATAGCCTGTTAAGCTAAATAGACAGAAAGAAAACTGTAACAAGAATTATCAGGCAGACATCACGTTCTGCCTGATTTTTTAGAAGGGATTACTCGGCTGTGCGAATAGCCGACTTTGGCCGGAAAGCTTTAACGATGCTTTCGTCTGTTTCAATGTATGGGCCATCAAGTAGTTGAATGCAGTATGGCACACTCGCAAAAATGCCTGATACCAGCACATTTCCTTCTTTATCTTTCAGCCCTTCTAGGGTTTCAGCAATCGCCTTTGGCTGCCCCGGTAAGTTTAAAATCAGTGACTGATTGCGGATCACGCCAACTTGGCGAGATAAAATCGCCGTCGGCACGAACTTCAGGCTAATTTGGCGCATCTGCTCACCAAAGCCAGGCATTTCGCGATCGGCAACTGCAAGCGTTGCATCTGGGGTGACATCTCGACGAGCAGGACCTGTGCCGCCTGTGGTCAGGACTAAATGACAGGAAAATTCATCCACCAGCTCACACAACGTTTGCTCTATCATGACTTGCTCATCAGGGATCAAACGAGTTTCTAAACGAAAAGGCGTGGTGATGGTTTTCGTTAGCCACTCCTCCAGTGCTGGGATCCCTTTATCTTCGTAGATACCGCCTGAAGCACGATCAGAAACCGACACCAGACCTATGCGCAACTCATTCATACAAACCTCAAAAATTAATCATTTAAATTCGTTCATTTGGCGAGAAAATACTAACTTAATTAATACCAAGCCAATAATGATAAACATGGTGCATCATACCATGAGGTCGAATGCCTGACAGCGTCGTGTTTGTGTCGAAATGTGGAATTGAGAGTTTAATCAATGAAAACGCAGCATAAAAAAACCCAGCCAACTGACTGGGTTTTCTAAGAAAAAGGAAATTACAGCAGAGCTGCGATCATTTTTTCCAGTTTTTCTTGGTCTACAGCAAACTTACGGATACCGTCAGACAGTTTATCAACCGCCATTGGATCTTGATTATGCTGCCAGTAGAACTCAGCTTCAGTCAGTTTAGCGCCTGGCTCTTGAGTTTTACCTTCATCTTTCAGTTTACACACTAATTCGCCTTGTGATTCAGACAGCTCTTTCAGCAGCGCTGGAGAGATAGTCAGGCGGTCACAACCTGCCAGCTCAATGATTTCACCTACGTTACGGAAGCTTGCGCCCATCACGACGGTTTTATAACCATGTGCTTTATAGAAGTTGTAGATTTCAGTCACAGAAACCACGCCTGGATCTTCATGTGCAGCAAACTCTTTTTTATCGGTGTTTGCTTTGTACCAGTCAAGGATACGACCTACGAATGGAGAGATCAGGTAAACACCAGCTTCCGCACAAGCACGCGCTTGAGCAAAAGAGAATAATAAAGTTAAGTTACAGTTGATGCCTTCTTTTTCCAGTTTTTCCGCCGCGCGAATACCCTGCCAAGTAGAGGCTAATTTGATCAAAATGCGATCATTGCTGATACCCGCTTCGTTATACATTTTCATCAGACGGCGAGCTTTAGTAATACACGCTTCTTCATCATAAGAAAGACGCGCATCAACTTCTGTTGAAATACGACCTGGGACTAATTTCAGAATTTCTAAACCGATATTAACAGCCAGTTTGTCACATGCATCGACAACTTGTTGTTCACGGTTATTGCTTTGCTTACGCGCCCACTCTACCGCTTCATCAATTAATTTACGGTACTCAGGAATTTGTGCAGCATTTAAAATCAGCGATGGGTTTGTCGTCGCATCTTGTGGTTTGTACAGCTTCATCGCTTCGATGTCGCCAGTATCGGCAACAACAGTTGTCAGACTACGTAAGGAGGTTAGTTTGTCGGTCATTTCTTTAATCTCGTTGTTATACCCGTCATACTTCAAGTTGTAGGGGTGTTGGCTACATTCACTCACCCTTGCCATCTACCCGCAACTTAAACTACTTTGTGTATTATTAAGGAATTGAGGCTAGCGCCGCACCGTCCCATGATAATATCACGCATCTACGTTGCTGCAAGCGAGGAAATATCCTTGAAAGCAACTATTTGATCAGCAATCGTTTTCGCGGTATCCCTAGGAACTGAATGCATTTAGCTAGGTAGAGTAATCTCATCAGTAAACCAGATAACCACCATAAGCGCGACTTATTACAGCGATTCGCCATTTCATCTGATTTTTTGTTAAAGTAATGGATAAATTTACTATCACAAGGGTTAAGTTATGCTGATTACTATTTCACCTGCCAAGACATTAGACTACGAAAGCCCGCTCGCCATCGACACGTTTACTCAACCCGAGCTCCTCGCTGAGTCTGAAAAACTAATTAAAACATGCCGAAAACTCACGCCAGCGGATATCGCCAGCTTAATGAAAATTAGTGATAAACTTGCAGGGCTGAATGCGGCGCGTTTCGGTGAATGGCAGCCAAACTTTACCCCTGATAATGCACGCCAAGCCATCCTCGCCTTCAAAGGGGACGTGTATACCGGCATGCAAGCCGAAACGTTTTCTCCCGCTGATTTTGAATTTTCTCAGCAACATTTACGTATGTTGTCCGGGCTATATGGTGTGCTGCGTCCATTAGACTTAATGCAGCCTTATCGCTTGGAAATGGGAATTCGCCTTAAAAACAGCCGTGGTAAAGACTTATATGAATTCTGGGGAGATATCATCACTCAGCATTTAAATAAAGCACTGGCAGCGCAAGGAGATAATATCCTTGTTAATTTAGCTTCTGATGAATATTTTAAGTCTGTGAATACCAAAAAATTAGATGCTGAAATTATTAAACCCGTTTTCTTAGATGAGAAAAATGGCAAATATAAAGTCATCAGTTTTTATGCAAAAAAAGCTCGCGGATTAATGAGCCGTTTTATCATTCAAAATAAACTGACTAAATCCGAACAGCTATCTGACTTTAATTTAGAAGGCTACCAATTTGATCAAGCGCAGTCGAAAGGTAATGAATTAGTCTTTACACGACCTGAGCAAGCCTAATCATAGACTCACTACGTTGGCTTATGGGGAATGCATCACACCCTATAAGCCTCATACTCAACATACGATATCTTATTTCAAATCCCCGTCACAATCTGGCGATAAAATAATCACCTCTTAAGCTGTATAGCATTCTTTCACCAGTGAGCTCGACAGAGTTATGCCAAAATTCGAGTAAATCTTTGCCATTTATTTTGGAGGTGAGCCATGCCATATTCTGCTGCGTCACATCGTTACACAGATATGGAATATCGTCAGTGCGGTCGGAGTGGATTAAAGCTCCCCCTTGTCTCTTTAGGACTCTGGCATAATTTTGGTGACAACAAGCCAATTGAGAACTGCCGAGCCATGTTAAGACATGCGTTTGATCATGGGATCACCCATTTTGATCTCGCCAACAATTACGGGCCACCTCCTGGCTCCGCAGAACAACAATTTGGTCGCATTCTACAACAAGATTTTCGTCCTTATCGCGATGAAATGGTGATCTCCTCCAAAGCAGGTTACACCATATGGGAAGGTCCTTATGGTGATTGGGGCAGTAAAAAATATTTAGTTGCCAGTCTTAACCAAAGTTTAAAAAGAATTGGCGTCGATTATGTGGATATTTTCTATCACCATAGACCCGATCCTCAAACTCCACTAGAAGAGACCATGGCAGCCCTTGATTTGATCGTTCGACAAGGTAAAGCGCTTTATGTGGGAATTTCGAATTACCCAGCAGAAACAGCGCAAGAAGCTATCCGTATTCTCAATCAACTGGGCACCCCCTGCCTTATTCATCAACCTAAATACTCCATGCTAGAACGTACCCCAGAAGAAGGTCTCCTCGATTTGCTCGAAGAGGAAGGTGTCGGCTCGATTGCCTACTCACCACTGGCTGGGGGTATTTTAACGGATCGTTATCTCAATGGTATTCCCGCTGATTCTCGTGCAGCAGGTAATCCATCACTGCCGCCTGAAAGACTTACATCCGCTATTTTAGCAAAAGTTAAAAAACTCAATGAATTAGCCTTAAATCGTGGGCAAAAATTGAGTCAAATGTCTTTAGCGTGGTTACTGCGCCACGACCGCATTACTTCCGTGCTTATCGGCGCAAGCCGTATCAGCCAAATCGATGACGCTCTCGGCATGATGGAAAATCGTGATTTTAGCCAAAATGAGTTAAAAGCCATTGAGCTGATCCTCGAAGACTCAATCTAAGCCCTTCCTATCGCTATCTCTTAAAATATATTTAAGGGATAGCTTTCTATTTATTATCTTTAATTTAAATATAAACGAACGAATAACATTCTGGTTTATTATTTTATATTCATACAAAACAAATTTGAGTCATTAATTAATCGATAACATTCTTTAATTATTTAAGTGAGTCATTTAAGCTTTATTTGCAGTTTAATTAATTCACTTTATAACGAGGAATTTATATGCGTAAAATCTCTACTGTCTTAATCACCTTATTATTCCCTTTATCCGCACTTTCCATGACTATATCGACCAACGCACAACAAACGGATACCGAATATCTGTGGAGCAACGGAGGAAATGGCGGTAACGGTGGGCATGGAGGCAATGGTGGTAACGGTGGAAGCGGTGGTAGTGGCGGGCATGGAGGCAATGGTGGTAACGGTGGTAATGGAAATTAAATAAACCCGATTATTTAATTATTTCCCCCTTCACATACGAAGGGGGATGGAGGATACAATGGTTAATCAATCTCTATTTCAATTTTTCTCTATTTTATTTCTCACTGCAATACCAACATTAAGTCATTCCAATTATATTCAATCAAATAAAAACACTTTATTCCATTTAAATAAAACCATTTTTATCGATAATATTTCTCAGTCTAATTCCTGCATTCCTTTTTATTACCGAAATTATTATTTCCATTTTTCCGAAAATGGCATAAATGGAACTCATGGACAAAATGGCAGTGGAGGAAACGGCGGTAATGGCGGAATCGGTGGTAATGGCGGCAGCGGAGGTAATGGTCAACATGGTGGAAATGGTGGCAACGGTGGCAGTCATGGTCATGGCAACCACGGAGGTCACGCGACGCCCGGCAGTAATGGAAATGGTGGCAACGGCGGAAATGGTGGCGTGAATGGTGGAGACGGCGGACACGGCGGTAACGGAGATGGTCTAGGTAACGGGGGGAACGGTGGAAATGGTTCCGTCAACGGCAATGGCGGCAATGGCGGACACGGAGGAAGCAATGGCGATCATGGCGGTAATGGGGGGGATGGCTCTGGTAGTGGCGATGGCGGCAATGGAGGAAATGCAGGTATTGGAGGACAAGTGGGCAAAGGTGGTAAAGGAGGACCCGATGGCGGTCAAAATGGCACGGACGGCTCTAATTATTAGCTTTTCCTCAAAAAAAAACGGAAGCCAATACAGCTTCCGTTATTAAGATCCCCGTCAATCGCAGGTTTCAATTATTGTTTCGGTGCTAACTTCATTAAGAATTCGCGTAATTGAGCAAAATTTGACGGTAAGAAGTGAGAAAGCAGAGGTAAATCTGCACGTTCCGCCAGCTCTTTTGGCAGCGAAATTTGTTTATTTAAGATAGCTTCCACGCTCTCCTTAAATTTCGCAGGATGAGCAGTTCCTAAGAACAGGCCATATTCACCATCTTGCAGCTGATCACGCAGGACTCGATAAGCAACCGCTGCATGAGGCTCCGATAAATACCCTTTCTTATCTAACTCACGTACGGTTTCTTGAGTCACTTCATCACTCACTGCACCGTAACCTAACTCTTTCAATGACCAACCTTTGCGACGGAATAACTCTTCAATACGCGGCCAGTTATTTGGCTGGCTGACATCCATTGCGTTAGATAAAGTCGCAACGGTTTGATGTGGCGCCCATTTACCATCAACTAAATAACGCGGAACCGTGTCATTAACGTTAGTGGCAGCGATAAAACGTTTCACTGGTAATCCCATAGATTTCGCCAGCAAGCCTGCCGTTAAATCCCCAAAGTTACCACTTGGCACAGAGATCACCAGTTGATCGCGTTTTTCTGCTGGGATCTGAGCAACCGCTTCAAAATAATAACAAATCTGCGCTAACAGACGGCTAATATTGATGGAGTTCGCAGAGTTCAAATACAGGGCTTTTTTCAGTTCTTCATCATCAAAAGCGTGTTTGACCATCGCCTGACACGCATCAAAATCATCTTTGATAGCCACAGTATGGATGTTTTTACCCAGCGTACAGAATAGTTTTTCTTGCAGTGGGCTGATTTTGCCTTCTGGGTATAAGATAACCACTTGAACATTATCCAAACCATAGAATGCATGGGCAACAGCAGCGCCGGTATCACCAGATGTCGCGGTTAAGATAGTGACTGGCGCACCACCAGCTACTTGACCTAACGCTTGCGCCATGAAGCGACCGCCAAAGTCTTTAAATGCCAGTGTTGGTCCGTGATACAGCTCTAACGTAGCCACATCATCTTCAACTTTGGAAACAGGTGCAGGAAATGCAAAAGCCGTTTTAACACGTTCAGCAAGCTGCTCAGCTGGAATTTCATCTCCGATAAACGCGTTTAAGATACGGCTACTACGAGTGACAAAATCCAACTTCAGTAATTCATCAATTTCACTGGCGCTAAACTCAGGTAAGTCTTGAGGGAAAAATAGCCCTTGTTGCTTACCTAACCCTTGTTTCACGGCTTGCGCGAAGCTGACTTGTTCGTTGTTATCTTTTAAATTATACAGTTTCATCGTTTACCCTATTGTCCTTGCACCCGCCATATCTAAACGACAGATATGCACAAAGCCTTCATCATTTTGAATGTAATGTTGTTGTAGGTACTGCACCATCTCTTCTGCGATTTTTTTATCATCACAAATGGTAAAAATTGTTGGTCCTGATCCCGAAATACCACATGCCAGAGCACCAATTTGCTTCGCATGTTCTCGTGCCTTCGCAAAACCTGGCAGCAACTGAGTACGGTATGGCTCTGCGACGACGTCTTTGATCATCGTGACCGCTAGCTCAGGCTGATGAGTATGACATGCATGGATAAAGCCTGATAAATAGCGCCCATGATTTACAATATCATGGCGAGAATAGCTATCGGGTAAAATGGCTCGCGCTTCTGCGGTAGAGACTTTAATACCCGGATAGGCCATCACCCAATACCAGTTTTCAAACGCAGGGACGGGCTGAGAAATAATGCCATTTTGCTCGATGATCAGCTGTAAGCCCCCCAAGTAGCATGGCGCGACGTTGTCATAGTGAATACTGCCTGAAATACGCCCTTCTAGCTCGCCCATCATGCCAAGCAGTGCGGTTTGGTCAAATGGCTTATCTGCAAACTCATTGAGTGCCATCAGTGCAGCGACGACGGAGCAAGCACTTGAACCTAAACCCGAACCAATTGGCATATTCTTTTCAAGGGTCATTGCCACGTTCAGTTTTTTACCAAGACGCTCGCAAAACAGTTCCCAGCATTGGTAAACAATGTTGTGTTCCATTTTTTTCGGTAGCTTAGAAACAAATCGACCTTGGTTTTCTAATGAAAATGTCTCTGCCGCTTCAATGCTGACACAGTCACCGAGCAGTGAGCCATCAATCGGAGAGACTGCTACGCCTAGCACATCAAATCCAACGCTCACATTACCAATTGAAGCGGGTGCATAAACTTTGATCACTTCTTAAACTCCCAATTTCCATGATAGGGTACGCAGCATATCCGCAAATACACCCGCTGCAGTTACATCATTACCAGCACCGTAACCTCTGAGAACTAAAGGAATTGGTTGATAGTAGCGTGTGTAGAATGCCAGTGCGTTTTCGCCATTTTTTACTTTAAACAGTGGGTCATTTCCATCAACGGCAACCATTTTCACCTGACAGCGACCTTCTTCGATAAGACCCACATAGCGTAACACTTTTTCCTCTGCTTCTGCCGCTTTTATCCGCGCAGCAAACTGGGCATCAAGTTGTGGTAAACGCGCCATAAACTCGGCAACACTGCCTGAACTGTCGAAATCAGCAGGAAGTACAGATTCAATATTGATGTCGCTAAGTTCTAATTCATAACCCGCCTCACGAGCTAAAATCAGTAATTTACGCGCCACATCCATGCCGGATAAATCGTCGCGTGGATCTGGCTCGGTGAAGCCTTTTTCCTTCGCTAACGTTGTCGCTTCTGATAAGGACATTCCTTCATCCAATTTACCGAAAATAAATGACAAGGATCCTGACAAGATTCCACTGAAATGAACTAATTCATCCCCTGCGTTCAGTAAGTTTTGTAGGTTTTCGATAACCGGTAAACCCGCCCCTACGTTGGTATCATAAAGGAATTTACGTTTTGAGCTCTCGGCGGCAGCACGAAGTTGATGATAATAATCCATCGACAATGTGTTGGCTTTTTTGTTCGGCGTGACGACGTTAAAACCGTCTTTTAAGAAGCTAGCATATTGCTCTGCGATCTCTTGGTTAGACGTACAGTCGATGATCACCGGGTTTAAAAAATGGTACTCACGCTCTAAACGGATCAGACGGCTGAGGCTAAACGCTTCTTTGGCTTCAGCTAATTCAGCTTTCCAATTATCTAAGTCAATTCCTTGCATATTGATCAGCATCGCTCTTGAGTTCGCTATCCCACAGACACGTAGATCAATATGTTTTTGTTTCAGCCACTGTTGTTGACGGTGGATCTGTTCGATCAACGCATTACCGACGCCGCCCACTCCGACAATAAAGGCTTCAATCACTTGCTCAGCATTGAACAGCATTTGGTGACATAAACGCACCGCTGAAGTGGCTGACTCATTGGCGATCACCGCAGAGATTGAACGCTCGGACGAGCCTTGCGCAATAGCAACGATGTTGATATTGCCGCGGGTTAATGCTGAGAAGAAACGTGCGGAGATGCCTTTTAATGTACGCATACCATCCCCAACAACGGAGATGATGGATAGTTGCTCCATCACATCTAACGGGTCTAATACCCCGTCTTTAAGCTCTAAATAAAACTCTTCTTCTAATGCGCCACGAGCGCGCTGTAGCTCATTTTGCGGCACGCAGAAGCTGATACTGTATTCCGACGATGATTGCGTGATCAGCACCACGGAGATCCCTTTACGGGACATGACCGAGAAAATACGTGCTGCCATACCAACCATGCCTTTCATACCCGGACCTGAGACGTTGATCATCGCCATATTATTCAGGTTAGTGATCCCTTTCACTGGTGTACTAACATCCGTTTGACCATCACCAATCAGCGTACCCGGTGCACTTGGATTAGTGGTGTTTTTGATCAGGCAAGGGATTTGGAATTGTGCAATTGGGGCGATAGTACGAGGGTGTAAGACTTTCGCGCCAAAATAAGAAAGCTCCATCGCTTCTTGGTATGACATCCCTTTGAGTAAACGGGCATCAGGCACTAAACGTGGGTCACAAGTATAAACCCCATCAACATCTGTCCAAATTTCACAGCAATCTGCACGTAAACATGCCGCTAATACCGCAGCCGAATAGTCGGAACCATTACGTCCTAACACCACCAGTTCACCCTTCTCATTTCCAGCCGTAAAGCCTGCCATCAACACGAAATGATCTTTAGGGATGTTCAACTCTGTAATACGTTTAGTGGATTCATTGATATCAACGGTGGATTCAAGATAGTGACCTTTTGCTAGCAAGCTTTTCACCGGATCAATCACGGTGACTTTGTGACCGCGAGCTTTTAATACAGATTCCATGATGGCGATAGAGAGCTTCTCACCACGGCAGATAATAGAGGCGTTGATGCTATCAGGACATTGTCCTAGAAGAGTAATACCATGCAGTACTTGTTTGATTTGCGCGAATTCGTGTTCGGTCAGCTTTTTCAGTTTGTCATATTCAAAGCCGGGCTGCTTTTCTTTCAATCCTTTTAAGAGATTAGCAAAAATCATTTCTGCATCACTCACATGCGTGATGACATCCTGACCTGCTGCCGTTTTTTCAATCATCGCCACCAAATGGTTAGTGATTTTCGCGGGTGCAGATAGCACCAACGCGACTTGTCCATCTGCCAATTTGCTTTCCGCGATATCAGCAACATTAAGTACCCGTTCGTCATTTGCGACTGAAGTACCGCCAAATTTAAGCACACGCATGGTATTTCTCTCCTGAATTAGCGCCAAAAAAAAGCCCACATCTTTTTAGGATGCGGGCTTTTTCATTTTTATTTTTTGGATGCGTCAGCCCGCCCCGTTTCCTGTGGTTACGGTGGTGGTGGTAATAATCGTAGTCAGGCTGATGTTACGCATAAAATTTGTTTGTCTCGTAGGGAACATTTCGGTTTCTCCCTATACGGTTAAAGTAATCACACAATAATGTCAAATTTATTTGTATTTATGACCTCAAAAGAAGCGGTAATTCAGCTCGGAGATCCACTGTATTCATCAAAAACATCTTCATAAAAAGAGAGCTAGCTTAGATATTCCAGTTGTAAAATTCATTAATTCTAAAATTAATAGATTTTAATTTTATTTAAAAAATTAGCGCCTCACATGTACAAAAAACAATCAAACACCAAATTTGATGACGGTATTTTAACCGTATTTCTCAACAGTAAATTTGAAATAAATTGCCACTGATGTCCTATCTTTCTCTCTTCGATTAATCTTGATCAAGATTTGCACCAACCTTAAAGAAACCTACTTAGTTTCAGATCAAAATTGCACATAAGAAACCAAATAGTCATTTAGTTAATTATAAGCATGCAAACATTAATTCAGATAGTTCTGAGGAGTCTTGTTATTTTTTTGTAAAACAAAATAGATTCACGCAAAGCAAGTAAGTGTAATCACCTAGTTTTTCTTATAAAAAACCAAAAATACTTTTTTTACGCGATTTTGATGTGCTAAACGAAATTTTACTCTCTGACAATTTTAAGGTGTTCTAAAGACACAAAAATCACTTACGTGACTTAGCTTAAGTTAAATACAAATATCTTCATCCCTATTCATATCGACCTTTCTGTACGGTATCACGATGAAAAACGTGCATTATCTCTCTTTTTTTCTCTTATTTTTATCGTCTATTCGATATCTCTATAACAAATAATTTTGGTATAATTATCTGCCTAACAATCATTGTTAACGTGCTACAATTGATTTTGATATGTATCAACAAAAGTTAGTTTTTTAGGTGGTAAATGCAGTATTAGCTGTTATATTGCTGTTAACAGCCCAATATTGGGAAAGTGCTTAAGTTTTGGTGAGTTTTATGACCTTCAGCCTAATGGATAGGCAACGCTAAGTCACTGAAAAATGTAAAGACAAATTTATACTCATAGACGTGTTTTTCCAGATAATCATACCAACAACCACCTAACTGGAAACGGCCTATGGGTTCAGTATTTTTATTTTAATACTTTAGGTAGCAAATATGCAGACCCCACACATTTTGATCGTTGAAGACGAGATTGTCACACGTAATACGCTGAAAAGTATCTTTGAAGCGGAAGGTTATGTTGTTCATGAAGCCACCGATGGTGAAGAAATGAACAATGTTCTTTCTGAACATGACATCAACTTAGTGATCATGGATATTAACTTACCAGGCAAAAACGGCTTACTGCTGGCTCGTGAACTACGTGAGCAAGAAAGTATCGCATTAATGTTCTTAACTGGCCGTGATAACGAAGTTGATAAGATTCTTGGTCTTGAAATCGGTGCTGATGACTATATCACCAAACCATTCAACCCACGCGAATTGACTATCCGTGCACGTAACTTACTGTCCCGTACTATGAATTTAGCGGGCGGTACAGAAGAGCGCCGTCTGGTTGAGAGCTATAAGTTCAATGGCTGGGAATTAGACATTAATAGCCGTTCTTTAGTGAGCCCTGCTGGTGAACACTACAAATTACCACGTAGTGAATTCCGTGCAATGCTTCACTTCTGTGAAAACCCAGGCAAAATCCAAACTCGTGCAGACTTACTGAAGAAAATGACTGGCCGTGAGTTAAAACCTCATGACAGAACAGTCGATGTGACTATCCGTCGCATTCGTAAACACTTCGAGTCTACGCCAGATACCCCAGAAATCATTGCCACCATCCACGGTGAAGGCTATCGTTTCTGCGGTGATTTAGACGAGTGATTTCATTCTGATTAATGAAAACCGGCGCAAGCCGGTTTTTTATTGGAACTTAAAATACCAAAAATATTATTCCAATTCTAAAAAATTAAAACTGAAAGTCATTCAAAAATCGCCACTCATTTTAAACATAATCAGTGGCGATTTTTATATTAAAGCACTATCACCACGGCATAATTGGCACGGCGCTTAACGCATTTTTAGGCGAGCCGTCGATCATCTTATCGGAATAGGTCAAATAGACGAGTGCATTACGTTTTGGGTCGTAAAAACGAACCACTTGAAGCTTTTTAAACACCAGTGACGTTCTCTTTTGGAAAACTACCTGCCCTTTTTTCGGGTTACGTTTCACTCGGTCATTTAGCTCAATAGGACCCACTTGTTGGCAAGAAATGGCAGCATCCGAGGTATCTTCCGCTAATCCAAGCCCACCTTTAATCCCGCCCGTTTTTGAACGGCTTAGGTAGCAAGTCACATTGTCCACATCCGGATCATCAAAGGCTTCAACCACTATCTTATGGTCAGGTCCTAGCACCTTGAATACAGTATCAACTGAGCCGATTTCCTCTGCGACTGCCATAAAAGATAGTGCAGACAACATTGATCCCAAAATGAGGTTTTTCAGTGTATTACCTTTCGCAATACCTTTTTTAAATTTGGAAGAACCCATACAGTATTCCCTTTTCAGCTTAACATCTGAATTTTAAATAACCTAAACGGCAATAATTCTGTTTATTAACTAATTCTTAAATACAACTCATTTACTATAAACGAAAAAGGTAAGTTGTTATAGAATAGCCACTCATTGATTACTCATATCTGTTCTGTGAGTCGTATTGCCTGGGGATATCCATGGATCAAACAAATATTATTCGCGACCTTCTTCGTTGGATAGATGATAACCTTGATAAACCATTGTCATTAGATAATGTTGCCGCGAGAGCGGGTTATTCAAAGTGGCATTTACAGAGAATGTTCAAGGATGTGACCGACCAAGCAATTGGTGCTTATATTCGCGCTAGACGCCTATCTCGTGCTGCGGTTGCACTGCGCTTAACGAGCCGTCCCATTCTTGATATTGCATTACAGTATCGATTTGATTCACAACAAACTTTCACTCGCGCTTTTAAAAAACAGTTCAATTTGACGCCTGCATTTTATCGCCGCACTGAAGAATGGTGCGCAACCGGTATTTGTCCACCGATCGTGTTGGATGAACATTCTCCATTGGATTATGAATTTGTCACGATGGTCGAGCAGCCATTGGTTGGTTTGGAGCAAAGTTGTTCCTATGTGCTTGAAGAGTGGTCAACTGCCTGCTCGCAAATGCGTCAGTCTTTCTGGCGCTATTATTTAGAGCACACCACCAAAGTGGCTTCTGAAGTCTTTGGCTTACATCATGCGATTCATAGTGCCGAGAAAGATGATGAGCAAACTGTGTTTTACACCACCGCAGTGAAACCCGAAGATGCGAGCTTTAGTAACACCGAATATAGCCATGTTACGATCCCCGCAGGCGAATATGTGAAATTTAATTATCGCGGTGAGACGACGAGAGAAAGAATGCAGGAGTTCCTTTACCATGTTTATGGGGTCTACTTGCCAAAACTGAATCTCACTCGCCGTCCAGGCTATGATGTAGAAAACTACAAAATCAAGAATGTGACGCACAATGAGATAACGGATACGGATCCAAGAACTCACATTGAATCATTCAGCTATTATGTTCCCATCAAAAAGCCTGAAGCTAATTAAGCAGTCATAATCAGACACCCAAAATAAAGGCGCTTCATACACTGAAACGCCTTTTTTCTTTTTCGCTGATTTATTTCTTAACCTTGCTGTTCATCAAGAGCAGGCTGAGAAAGATGTGTCACCTCCCCCGCGGTTTCCACAATCCAGCCATTGGCTAACCATGGGCTATTTTGGTAATCAACGCGAGATAACGAGCAGTTACGCAGACGTAAACGTCGTGGAGAGTTTGCAGGCACACCTAAGATACGACTTAATAATGTACTGAGCGCCAAGCCATGACTAACCAATAATGGACGGCTTCCTTCTGGTAGTTCAAGGCAATTATTTAACGCCGCAAACATACGCGTGAAAAGTTCATCCATCGATTCCCCTTCAGGAATACGACCACCTTCGACACCATTTATCAGGCTTTGACGCCACTGTTCTTCTTGTTCAGACAACGAGCCAATTTCTCGTTGCTCCAAGACACCCATATTTAATTCACGCAAACGCGGTTCTGTGATAATTTCACACCCGCACACTTGTGCAATAATTTGTGCAGTTTCAAGTGTGCGTCCCATATCACTAGTGATAATATGGGTAATACCTTCGGATTTAACCCGTTGAGCAACCTGCATGGCCTGTTGACGACCAAGTGAGGTCAGCGGGCTATCAGATTGTCCCTGTATGCGACGTGCAACGTTCCATTCAGTTTCGCCATGGCGAACAAGATAAACCTGTAACATAGATGTGTTCCGTTATTACTGTACAAAGTATGTGTTCAAAGGAAAATAATTAATGTACCAAGTTATAGCTGCAACGACGAATCCAGCCAAAATTAAAGCGATTCATCTTGCTTTCGATGCCGTTTTTGGGCCTGGCAGTTATCAAATTGAAGATATTAATGTCGATAGCAGTGTTCCACAGCAACCTATCGGTAATAATGAAACCCGTACAGGAGCAAGACAACGTGTGATGGCATCACGCCAAGTACGCCCAGAAGCTGACTTTTGGGTAGGTATTGAGGCGGGTGTTGAAGATGACATGACATTTGCATGGATTGTGATTGAGCACCATCAAATCCGTGGAGAATCACGCTCTGCCAGTATTATGATCCCAGAAAAAGTGCTTGCGGGGATCCGTGAAGGTCGTGAGCTGGGTGATGAAATGGCTGACCTTACTGGTATTGATAATATCAAACAACAAGGCGGTGCGATTGGCTTCTTCACCAATGGCGTATTGACGCGCACCAGCGTTTATCAACAAGCACTCATACTGGCTTTAGTTCCTATTAAACACGAAATTTATAAAGAGCTAAATCACATAGAAGACTAATTATACTCAAAACGATTTAAAATGCATGTGGGGCTCTTAGCAATAAGAGCCCCACATTTATTTTTAGAGAATAATCATTGGCTGCTATAAAAGATAATCAAAAACTACAGTAGCTTAGATTCCAGCCACTCTTTTACCGGAATAGGGGCTGATTTCAAACTGTTTGAACCACGAGTAATGGTGGCAATGCCTACACCGAGCTCATTTTTTAATTCACGCTGGCTCATTTCACCGCGCATTAATTCTTGAACAATCCTAACGCGAGTCCCTAAAGCCGTCCGTTCATCCGGTGTGAGTAATAGCTGAAGAATCGAATCCTGTATATTTTGCTCAAAGGCCATTTGTAGCAGTTCCACAAAACGTTGCCAATCCGCATTTTCATCGGCGGTTAACGCCGGGTCTGGTTTATATTCTACAGTCATCATTCTACCCTTCCATACTATTAAACTAGTACAAATAATAGCACAGAACACTATTTCGTATAGTTAAAAATACAGCGCTCATCTTGTTGGAGGTAAACCAAACCGACCAACAAGATGAAACGCCATACAAATTAATACTTCATATTCCATTCGTTCACGGATAACACATTGCCTTTTTCACCTAAGAAATGTTTATAAAACAAATCATAAGAGAGAACATTTTTTACATAACCACGGGTTTCTGCAAACGGAATACTTTCCACAAAAGCCACCGCATCGATACGCCCTGCGCTGTTACCTAACCAGCGAGTCACTCGTGATGGGCCGGCATTATACGCCGCACTGGCTAAAATACGGTTATTACCAAATTGCTGATAAACATCGTCAAGATACGCGGTACCTAACTCAATGTTCATCACAGGGTTAGTCAGTTGCCCTGCATTCACATAACCAGTGATGCCTTGCTTTTGCGCCGTATGTTTTGCTGTCGCTGGCATTAACTGCATTAAGCCTGTCGCGCCAACTGGAGATTGTGCTTGCGGGTTCCATGCGCTTTCTTGACGAGCAATGGCCATCGCATAGCTTTTTTGGATCATTTTACTGCGAGTGTAATTATCAAACTGTTTTTCCCATGCCAGCGGGAAACGCTCTTCAAGATGATCCCACAGTTTTGCGGTTATCGTGGCTTGAACGCTCAGATCTGCCCATTTATTATCGAAGGCATAACGGGCGAGCTGCTCTTGTTGATTAGGTGACATGGAAGAGACCAAATTGATCCACTCGGAGCGCGCCAGATTATCCATCTCCCAATACATTAGCTCACGGATGCGCTGAATTTGCGGCATGCTATGAATACTGGAGTCTGGTTTCACGGCTTTATTCACCATGACTGGGTAATCCATTTTTAACTGCTGAGCGGCAACCATTGGGTAGAATCCACGCTTCGACGTTAACTCTCGCAGTATGCTTTCACCTTCAGCAGTTTTACCTTGATCAATCAAGGTGATAGCCTGCCAATATTGCCACTCTTCCTTATTTTTTACGTCGTTCGGTAGTTGTCGCAACCATGATGCTAATCCCGTTTTATCCCCTTCTCCCAGCGCTAAACGTACACGGCGCTCTTTTAAGGCGGCAGAATTAGTTTCACGGATCACTTCATCACGCCACATTTCCTGCTCAGGAGTGACATCAACTCCCATATATTGCCACGCAATGCTATCTTTCATTTGCTGGTTTTCTGCCATATTCATTTTCTGGGCAGAGCTGATCCCTGCTAATGCAGTACGGGCTGCATCAGGGGATTGACGCGCATAGCGGCTAAATCCAGCTAATGTGGCTTGACGCGTAAAATCCGTCGGCGTCAATGTTTTCGCAAACGAGACAACCGAAGCGGGGTCATTTTGTAGTTTAACCAACGCATCAGAGATAGTTTTGTAGCTGCTTGGTAAGCGTTTCGCGAGGTAAGTTGCCGTTGAGGTGTTACCGTCTTTAATCGCAAGGTGAATACGCGCCAAAATCATATCCGTTGAAAGATATCCGGCTTTTTCCCATTCAGTAAACAGTTTGTCACATGCAGCTGGCATGGAATTACCATTGAGCCACATTTTTTCAGCGCCCTGCCACGCGACCTGTTTATTTCCTGTCGCCCAATTCGCAAAATAGAAATTACATTGTGCTTCCGCAGGTTGTGGCGGCTCAGGGCTAAATGCCAATAACGATGTCCACTCTTGGCGACGCGCCAGCTCATTCACAAACCGGCTTTTGAGGGTTTTCGCCACAGGCAACGTTGGGTATGCATCGATAAATTCTTTCGCTTGTTTTGGCGAGATAATATCTAAATCTTGCGACAGCTCGCGGTATTCCAAATACGGATACAGCGGGTAATCACGTAAGGTTGGTAATAAACGCTCGACTTCATCCATCTTATTGGCATCCCAAGCGACTTTAATTGCTTGATAACGTTCACGTTGTGCCTGTAAAGAATCTGCCCAGACTGTTGTGGATACCAACAGCATGGTGACCGGAACTGCCGCTAACCAACCTTTCATGTTTATTCGCTCCATCGCTTAAATCTTGTTAGAGATTGCTCTCAAACATACTCAAAGCATTCATTAGATATATCAATAATGTTAATGCTACCTAAAGTTTTCAGCCAGCGACAGAGGAGATTTCTTGAAATGGTTGGGTTTACAATCTTTTACTTATTCGATTCGTTAACCCTGACAACACGGATAACCTAGACCAGCCTAGGGGCAATCGGGTATAGGCCTCTGCCGACTTTCCCTAAAATAAGATAATTATAATTAGATTTTCTGCCCTACTATTGCAAAGGTCATATTCAAGAAGCAGGTTTGACAGAAACTCAGATAGTGAATATTTAAAATTTGTTGAGTTTGGCATGTTAGAAAGTTCCAAGCCGAAATGTCTCAATTAAAGTAGGGAGATAGAGTTATTTATTATCTTTTCATTTTTATTGAACAAAATTAAATTTTGTAATGATAATCATTTCCATTTACGGATGTTATATGTAATATTTTTTTTATGCTTTTTTGACAAACTAAAAGTGGATTTGTATATGAATTTTAGTTGTAAGCCTAATGTATTAATGTTCAGTATTGTGCTAATTCCTTTCTTTACAAATGCATACTCGATGCATAAAGGAGATTCGTTTGGATTTATCCCTTCTATTGCGGTACAGGATGCCGCTACATCTGCATTAATGGAAAATATTACTGGTAAAAACATCTACGCAGCTTATGCAACTGGCTTAATAAAAAATAATAAAAACAAAAAAGTATCTCAACACTTATGTAATGGAAAGGATGAAGTTGTAAATACTGCCTTAATTGGAGGGTGTTCGTTAGTTGAATCCGATTCATTTACTTTATTAGAGACTAAGCATTTCATAAATAAAAACGGTGAGATGGTAGAAATTGATGTTCATGATCCTAATACAATTATAACTCCCACAATGAGAGTAACAGTCAAATATATCACTGAACCAAATCCTCTAATTCGGCAAAACAGTTGTAATGACTATCGCATCAATGACACACCAACCTCTTGTTTTGTTTTCAAAATAGCACCTTTTATTTTTGATAATTTACAACAAAGAGAACTAGTCATTAATGCCATGGAAAACCCTTGTGCATTTTTAACCTCTGTTGAAGATGCAAAAAAATTTACCAACTTAAAATATCCATACATTTCATACTTAGGCAGAACAGGAGGTGAGGCACGTTACATTCTAGATTGTGATACAAAAAATCCAGAAACTTACTCGTCGATTGTAGATGAAAAGATGCAATCAATATTACTTATTCGCAATAAAAAATAAGGATATTTTTTATGGCTCAACCATATATCCGTATTAATCAGTTTGAGGCTAATTACTCTGATGTAGGCGTTAAATCTGCAACAGGGCATGTTAATTTTACTTTTATCGATGGTAATGGTGTTAATAAAGGAACTTTTGGTGCAAATCTAAAAAATAAAGATCGCCCATCTGGTGTATCTAATGAAGAAAGTGATAATCGACGTAAAATCGATGCAAAATCACCGCATCATTTCAGTTACGCAAAGTTGTCATCTAATGATTTTACGAACGCGTTAAAATATGCCCAAAAAGCACATCATGAATCTAGTATTGGTAATATGAAATATACGCTGGCTTGTGGCAATTGTGTTGACTTTGGAATGCAAGTATTTAATCAAACTACTTTAGGGCGTAGTCAATTGCCTAATTATTTACAACCAAATACTGCAGTGAGTATTTATGCAAACCTAAGTAATGCTCTTTGCTCTGGCGATAATTATCAAATTAAAGAAGCACGCAAAGTGGTATTAACCCCTAATAGATGGAGACCTGAACAATTACCTAATTGGGCTCAACCGTGTATAGATGCTGTTGTGCCAACTACAATTTCAGGGGGGAAATGGCTTGACACTAAATCAACGGATGCATGGGATGTTGCCAAGCATTTTACTATGGAACAGGGAACTTGCGAACTAGAAGTTCAGGAATTTGTGGTTAAGAACCTCACTGTTGCTTCACCGATTGTTATTAATCTAGACGGCTGTGGCATAAAAACGACCTCAATTTTTGATCAATCCGTTCAGTTTGATTTATTAGGAATTGGCCATAACGTTACCTCCGCGTGGATTATGCCAACTTCTGGTTTTTTAGTTTACAACAAACAAGGTATTGACAACGTAACTAGCGTTAATGATCTGTTTGGTGGCTCTGAGCGCATGGAAGGTTTCTTTAAACTTGTTGATTTGGACAAAGACAAAAAAGGATATATCGACAAAAATGATGAAATTTACGCTTCATTGCGCATATGGGTAAATCATCAAATGGACGGCATATCTCATGCAGGTGAAATATATACGTTACAAGAATTAGGTGTTGAGCGAATTAATACAGATTTCGACATTGTTGATTTTATTGATGAAAATAGTAACCTTATTGGCGAACGTTCTACAGCTATTATAAATGGTATCGAATGTGAAATGTCTGAGGTTTACTTCACTTATCTTTAATACCATTACTTCATATATTGGGGTCTAGCCGTTTGCAGTTCAGATCCCATCAATTATCATCCCAACCCTACTCAACACCTATTTCGAGCCTTTTGTTATATGTAATAATCGACATCAATAATGAATTAATATTGATTGCATGATGAGGTGATAGCCCCCTGAATTGTCATCACTTGCATGGGAAGTTATTGACATAAAGGCAGGAACAATTACAGTTAGACGCAATTACTTTTGAGTGGCTCGTTTTACACACTTTCGCTTTTGGAATCTCACTATTCGCCTTGAATTTATGAGTTCTTACAAAGTGAATAACCGAGCGATGCGATTAAAAATTATGTTATAAAACAAAAGGTAAATAAATTGGCTCAATACGTTTACAGTATGTATCGAGTGGGAAAAGTGGTTCCCCCGAAACGTCATATTTTAAAGAACATCTCTCTGAGCTTCTTCCCTGGGGCGAAAATTGGTGTTTTAGGTCTCAACGGCGCGGGTAAATCAACATTACTGCGCATCATGGCTGGCATTGATACTGAGATTGAAGGGGAAGCACGCCCTCAACCAGGTATTAAAATTGGTTACCTGCCACAAGAACCGAAACTGAATCTGGAACATACCGTTCGTGAAGCCGTTGAAGAAGCGGTCAGTGAAGTTAAAAATGCTTTAACTCGCTTAGACGAAGTGTATGCACAATATGCCGATCCAGACGCTGACTTTGACAAGCTTGCGAAAATCCAAGGCGAGCTGGAAGCGATTATTGCCGCACAAGACGGTCATAATTTAGACAACCAACTGGAACGTGCTGCTGACGCACTGCGCCTGCCAGCTTGGGATGCGGTTATCGGCAACTTGTCTGGGGGTGAACGCCGCCGTGTGGCTATCTGCCGCCTGCTGCTGGAAAAACCAGACATGCTGCTGCTCGACGAACCAACCAACCACTTGGATGCTGAATCCGTTGCTTGGTTAGAGCGCTTCCTGCACGACTACGAAGGCACCGTTGTGGCGATCACCCATGACCGTTACTTCCTCGATAACGTTGCAGGTTGGATCCTTGAACTTGACCGTGGTGAAGGTATTCCATGGGAAGGTAACTACTCTTCTTGGTTGGAACAAAAAGATGAGCGTCTGGCGCAAGAAGCGTCAACAGAAGCGGCTCGTCGTAAATCCATTGAGAAAGAACTTGAGTGGATCCGTCAAAACCCGAAAGGTCGCCAATCCAAAGGTAAAGCGCGTCTGGCTCGCTTTGAAGAGCTTAACAGCGTGGAATACCAAAAACGTAATGAAACCAGCGAACTGTTTATCCCACCTGGACCGCGTTTAGGTGACAAAGTTATCGAAGTGGAAAACCTGAGCAAGTCTTATGGTGATCGCGTTCTGATCGACAACCTGAATTTCTCGATCCCGAAAGGAGCGATTGTCGGGATCATCGGTCCAAACGGTGCAGGTAAATCTACCCTGTTCCGTATGATTTCCGGTCAAGAGCAGCCAGATTCTGGTTCAATTACCTTGGGTGATACCGTGAAAATTGCTTCTGTGGATCAGTTCCGTGATGCAATGGATGACAGCAAAACTGTATGGGAAGAGATTTCCAACGGTCAAGACATCATGCGTATCGGCAACTTTGAGATCCCAAGCCGTGCTTACGTCGGCCGCTTTAACTTTAAAGGCGTTGACCAAGGTAAACGCGTGGGCGAGCTGTCTGGTGGTGAGCGTGGTCGTTTACATCTGGCAAAACTGCTGCAAGTTGGCGGTAACGTATTGCTGCTCGATGAACCAACCAACGACCTCGACGTTGAAACCTTACGTGCGCTGGAAAACGCCCTGTTAGAATTCCCGGGCTGTGCAATGGTTATTTCCCATGACCGTTGGTTCCTTGACCGTATCGCAACGCACATCATCGACTACCAAGATGAAGGCAATATCACCTTCTTCGAAGGTAACTTCTCTGAGTACGAAGATTACAAGAAACGTACTTTAGGTGCGGATGCACTGCAGCCACACCGCATCAAGTACAAAAAGATGACTAAATAATTCGTCTATTACGATCAAAAATGGCACCCTTGGGTGCCATTTTTTTATGCGGAAAGTGAATCATCCAGCATCAATAATTGCTGAACCAAAGAAACGCACTCTAAGAAGCGTGAATCGTAGTCTGACGACTCCACATGCACAAATTCAATATTATTTTTCTTCAGCATTTCAATCAGTAATGTTTGAAATTCCATTCTGTCTTTATCACTGCCTAAGCTGCGTAGACCATCTGCTACCCACGGAGTATTATTTTCCAGCAAGATAACAAGGTCAAAACGGTATTCATCGATCAGCGCCTGCACAAATGGGTGTTCTTTCCCTTCATAGCGCAAACAGAATGCTTGCGTGGTGACAAAATCCGTATCAATAAACGCCACTTTATTCGCATATTTAATTGCAAAATCAATATATTGAGCGTGACCCAACGCAATTTTATCGTAATCA
This sequence comes from Providencia sp. PROV188, assembly GCF_027595165.1. Taxonomy (NCBI): domain Bacteria; kingdom Pseudomonadati; phylum Pseudomonadota; class Gammaproteobacteria; order Enterobacterales; family Morganellaceae; genus Providencia; species Providencia sp. PROV188. The sequence continues at coordinate 682,282 of NZ_CP097291.1, read as the reverse complement.
GAATATTGCAGCGCCATCTCGTCACCGCCAAGGTGGCTAAACACATAATCGCGCCCATATTCCCACGCACTGGTAGTATTAAAGATATTGGCTAATTTATTGACGAGGGTGGATTTACCGCTTGATTCACCGCCTAACACCGCCACTTTACGCACAAAGAATGGCTTCACTTCGGTTGGAATATATTCCCAATAGCGGAATGGCGCTTGGCGAATTTGGTTGCCGCTAATATTCATAAATGTGCGTTCAGGATCGATAAGAATAGTTTCAATTCCCAGGTATTTTTTATAGCGATGCACATCGTGAGGCTCGCCGGAATAGATAAAGCTCGGGTTGATATTGTGCTTTTTCATAAAGCCTTTCATCCCGTCGCTCCATACTTCCCAACCGTGAGGGTATGGCTCTATCCCTTGCTCATCAAAAGAGTGAATATGAATATTTTTCTGATACTTAAAGGTTTGTAATAACCAACGCAGGCGGTCACTGACAGTAGGCTGTTGTGACATGGAGCTATTCACAAACAGTTCTTTATCACGAGGCTCATCATGACAGAGGATCACGTGCAACTCATCCACTTGGCTACAAGCCCGTTGAATCAAATAGATATGCCCTGTATGGAGCGGATAAAACTTACCGAAAACAACACCAATCGTTTTTTGTTGAAGCGGATACTCTAAGCCTAAAAAGCGATGAAGCGCCGCGATTTTGTGCGCGCTGGGGCTTTTAATTTTGTCATTAATTAACTGGCTGAGATAGCCTTTGGTCATCTCGGTCGCATCCGCTACTTGCTGCAATGTGTAACCCGCACCTTTGATGGCACTCTTTAGATAGTCAAATTCAGCCATATTATTTATCCTTTCGCTTTTATTCCCTTTTTAACAGAGAATCTTTTCTCTCGCTATCTCATCATTATCTGAACATTATATTATCTAAATGATCCGTGTTGTCGCTAGGCGCTAAGTGCCGCTAATCCCTAGGAGCATACACAAAGTATGTGACTAGGGTTAGCAAGCGCAAGCAACAATGCGACAGCTCGGAGCATGACGATAATTTAGAATTCATCGAGAATACTAAGCGCATCCGCCAACTTCTTCACCCCATAAACCTTCATATCGGCAGGTAACTTTTTCGGCATATTGGCGTGAGGCACAATGGCCCGCTTGAAGCCATGTTTTGCGGCTTCGGAAATACGTTCTTGCCCACTTGGGACTGGGCGAATTTCCCCAGCCAGCCCCACTTCACCAAATACCACAAGGTCGCGAGGTAATGGGCGATCACGGAAACTTGAAACCAATGATAATAGCAGCGCGAGGTCAGCACTGGTTTCCGTCACTTTTACCCCGCCCACGACGTTCACAAACACGTCTTGGTCGGACATTTGTAATCCACCGTGGCGATGCAATACCGCCAGCAAAATCGCTAAACGGTTCTGTTCCAGCCCCACCGCAACACGGCGCGGATTCGACATCATAGAATGATCGACAAGGGCTTGGATCTCCACCAGCAATGGTCGCGTACCTTCCCAAACGACCATCACAGAACTGCCCGAGGTAATTTCATCTCCACGACTTAAGAAGATGGCGGACGGGTTACTGACTTCTTTTAAGCCTTGTTCCGTCATGGCAAATACGCCCAGCTCGTTGACGGCACCAAAGCGGTTTTTGTGGCTGCGTAAGGTACGAAAGCGGTTGTCGGCATCACCATCGAGCATAATGGAGCAGTCAATACAGTGTTCAAGCACTTTAGGTCCTGCTAATGAGCCATCCTTGGTGACGTGACCCACCATAATAATCGCCACGCCGCGAGTTTTTGCGAAGCGAGTTAGATATGCCGCGGTTTCACGCACTTGCGCCACACTGCCCGGCGAGGATTGAATATCCGCCATGTGCATCACTTGGATGGAGTCGATGACCATCAGCTTGGGTTGCTCTTGCTCTGCGGTCAGGCAGATTTGTTCAATACTGGTTTCCGACAGCATATTGAGTGAATCAGTCGGTAGTCCTAATCGGTGGGCACGCATGGCAACTTGCTGTAAGGATTCTTCCCCCGTGACATACAGGGTTTTCATCTCCCGCGATAGTAAGCACATGGTTTGCAGCAGCAAGGTACTTTTCCCCGCTCCGGGGTTTCCCCCTATCAGGATGGCACTACCTGGCACAACCCCACCACCTAGCACGCGGTCAAATTCTTTAAATCCAGTGGTAAAGCGTGGCAGTTCTTCGAGGCTAATCTCAGAGAGTTTTTGGACTTTACTGACGCCCGCCGCATTACCGGCATAGCCCGTCAGCCTATCCGTACGTGCCGCAGTCGTCGATGCCAAACGCACTTCCGTAATGGTATTCCATGCATTACAGGCACTACACTGCCCCTGCCAGCGCGGATAATCCGCCCCACACTCATTACACACAAATGCCCTTTTCGCACCTTTCGCCACAGCCACTCCTTAATCACCCAAAAAAAATGTTTAACGCTTTATCTTTAAATCTTTAAATCTTTAACTGACACAAGTTCTAATCTTCAAAATTATTCGCGTGACAACTAGGCGGCAAACGCAGACAGCCCTAGGAGCATACACAAGTATGTGACTAGGGTGGCTAAGAGCAGCCAACAACGTTGTCACGCTAAGAATGAAGAAGATTTTAGCGTTCTTCGTGCTTGAGGCCTCCGCTAAGGACACAAAGGACTCCCATGAGGTCCGCATGCTTAATCCCCACTTTCGCCCTTGCAAACACTTTTGGTTTTGCATGATACGCTATCCCCAGTCCTGCTTTTCTGAGCATTTTCAAGTCGTTTGCTCCGTCACCGATGGCGACGGTTTGCTCCATTGGGATATTCAGTTTTTCTGCCAGTTTAACGAGGGTTTGCGCTTTGTATTTTGCATCGACAATCGCCCCTTTAACTTTACCTGTCAGTTTGCCATTTTTGACTTCGAGGTGATTGGCAACTGCCGCGACCAGTTTTAATCGCTGGCGTAGGTTATCGGCAAAGAACGTAAATCCGCCGGAAGCAATAGCAATATGCCAGTCCATCGCTTGTAACTTACGAACTAAGCTGGTTAACCCCGGCATTAACGGTAAGGTTTCGAGCACTTGGTCGAGAATAGCCGCGTCGGCACCTTCGAGCAGTGCCACACGAGCACGTAGACTTTCTGTGAAATCGAGCTCCCCTTGCATGGCGCGTTCGGTCACTTCAGAGACTTGATCGCCGACTCCTGCCAGACGGGCGATTTCATCGATACACTCGATTTGGATCGCGGTGGAATCCATATCCATGAGTAAGATCCCTGGGGATCGTAAACGTGGGATTTTACCGAGTGGCACCACATCCAATTGGCTTTCATCTGCCAATTTTTTGATGCGAGGGGTAATGCTGCCCGCGATGCGCACAACTTGGTAATCATCAATGCGCCAAGAGGAGACAATCACAATCGCTATCCCTAAACGCTGTTGGAAATCACTGATACGTGCTTTATCTAAGCCGCGACCATATAACAACCACCCAGTGTCCCCCGCACGATAATCCAATGGCATCACTTCTTCACCACTTAGCGATAAGGGTAAACCCGGCCATTTTTGAATTTCATCAGGCAGATAACAGTAGGTCAAACTCGTTGGCATGAAAATTAGCTCCTGTTGTGGATACAACTTTTTTTATAATGTATACCCTGCATAAAATTACTATACTTAAATTTTCCAGCAAGTTAACGCTTCATAACTTTGCTAATTGCGATAAAACAGACAAAGAGCACGATTATTCCTATGAAACTCCCATTTAGGCTGCACAAAACCGTTATTATCATTGTTTGCGTTGCGCTGATAACCTTCCTAATGCACGGGGTTTCATATTTAGGTTATAACCAAAGCCAGAGCAGACTAGAGCAATTTAAGCAATTAACTCAAGTATTAGCTGAGCAAGTGGCATTCAGCTTATCCGATTATGTGGTTCCCGGCAGCAAAGATTTTAATTTAGAACGAATTAATGCCAATTTAAATCATCTAGCTAAAGATCACTATATTTTGGATGTCGGTTTATACACGGCGGCAGGCGTGTTAGTCACCCAAGTGGGGGAACCCGCCACGGTCAAAGAGCGACTTTCCCTCGAAGGAAACACTGGACTACAGAATTTTCAGTATCAATTAGTGGTTCCCGTTCAAGGCGCCAAAGAACCTAAAGGCTATTTACGCCTGACCATCGATACTGAGTCGCTCACTACTGATCTTCAGCAAGCCGATAACACCGTTAATATCATGCGCGTATTTATTTTATTATCTTTGTGTATTGGCTTTATTTTGGCGAACACCCTAATGCGCCTGAAGAAAAAGAAAGGTCAGCAGCAATTGATTATCGAACCTGACGAAAACGCGGAAGAGAGTGAAGATAAGCCCGAGGAACAGAGCATAGGGACAAATGGGGCTAAAAATACACGTAGCCCCTTAAAATCACCACGCGCCAAACGCCGAAAAGAGCCAAGTCCACATCGACCAAGACGGGTGGCGCGCAAGTTTACAGAAAAACAATAACCGTTAATTCCGCCTAGATTGACGTCGTATCAAACACGATCGGTGCAATTAGTTCCACTTTTCCGTTGGCTAGCAAAGTCTCAGGTGGCATCGGAAACGGTGCTGCGCGTTCGATAGTCGCTAGCGCTTCTTTATCGAGGAGCTTGGTACCTGACGAATTAATCAAGCTAGCACTCACTAACTGGCCTTGATTATCCACAATAATTTTGACTTGAGAAACGCCCGTTGAACGAAAACGCAATGCAGCGCGTGGGTATCGCTTTGCTTTCGCTAATCGTTGATGAACTTCACTTTCCCACCCATGATGACCACTGACGGGTGCAACGGCACTGCTCGCAAAATTCGCACTGCTATTCGAAGCGCTGCCAGAAGTTGGCACCGACGTCACTTCGGATTCTTGAGTCGAAACGGGAGCTTCTTCCACCACTTTTTTCTCTTGAACTGGCTTTTTCTTTGGCGGGCGTTTTTTCTCGGTGACGCGCGTCAATGTCCCATTATCAACCAGTGGTGTTTGGGGTAACTTCTCTGCTTTTTCAACAACTTCAGGCTCAATTTCTTCTCGTGTTGCCATCTGCTGTTTAGGCGCATTATTAACTTCAGGCTCCTGCTGCTGTTCCAGTTGATAAAGCCCTAATTGTAAAGAAATTGCGGGGGGTAAAACCCCAGTTTTAGGTAGGTTTGATGTAAACCACCCAATAAAAAGCATTGCCAGTATTCCATGGAAAACAAGACTTCCACATAAACCGCCCAGAGGACGAAAAATTGGGCTTCCCAGCTGCCCCACACTGCTGTTCATATTTTGCCTCACATCTTTATTTTTCGCTGATTATAGGCATAATACAAATCAAAATGATATTCATTATTATTAATAAAATAACAATAGTAACTACAAGATATTGATTTAATTTATAAAGTCAATTTGAGCTAATTATTAAACTATTTTCACTTTTGACACCAGAAAATGACTATCGATAAATCCCTTGCCCGCAAAATCAGCGGCGCATATCAATCAACCTACGGTCAGCTTGTGCGATTTTTCCGCAGTCGACTAGGTAATAGTAACGATGCGGATGATTTATCACAGGATGTGTTTACACTATGGCTAAACCGTAAAGCGCAGGATCCTGTGAAGGAAAACCGTGCTTATCTGTTTAAAATCGCTAGCAATGTGTTAATTGACCATTGGCGACGGAATCATCAACAGAGCCAGTCCCATACCTCGATTGATGAAGTGGTGCATGAACAAAGTTTTGAGCAAACCACCGCCGACCCTAGCGAAATTTTAGAGCACCAACAGCGAATTGCGCGACTTGGCGAGGCGATTGATCTTTTGCCTCCACGGCGTAAAGAAGCCTTTTTGCTGTATCGCTTTGATGGGTTATCTCAAAGTGAAATTGCAGAGCGTATGGAAATTTCGATCAGTATGGTGGAAAAACATATTGCAGCGGCATTAGTGCATTGTAAAAAATATCTAGACGATAAGAGCAATCATCCGTAATGGCAAACAACCAAACCCAGCAGCCAGAAAATACCTCGTCAGTCGAGCAACAACGCATCGACGAAGACGCGGCGCTGTGGTTTACCCGTGTTCATAGTCAACAGCTCAGTGACCAACAATCTCAAGAATTTAAAATTTGGTTACGTGCTTCAAAAGCCCATGAGGATGCCTATGAAGCAATTGCGGGGATTTGGCAAGATATTGAAAAAGTTCCGCGCCCTGCGCTTGTTAAATCGACAGCGTCAAAATTTGGTTTTTCATCGTTTTGGAAGCCTCTCGGTCATCTAGTTGCCGCCTGTTTTATTGCTGCCGTCCTGTTTTTACCTTACAGCCAGCTTCCCTCCATGTTGCTCAATAACATGACGCTGGTTTCCACTGACTCCACCAAAGAAGTGACATTGTCAGATGGCTCTCAGCTGTTTCTCAATCGCGATACCCGCATTCGAGTCGCTTATGAAACGCCAATCCGCCAGCTCTACTTAGACCAAGGTTCCGCTTATTTTAAAGTGAAATCCAACCCTTATCGCCCGTTCGTTATCAATGTCGATCAACGGCGAATTCAGGTCGTCGGAACGGAATTTGAAGTGAATAAAAAAGGCGAGCAGGTGGCGGTCAGTGTCAGCCAAGGCATTGTGAGTTTTCAAAGCCTCAACAGCCAAAAACCCGTATTACTGCTTGCCGGACAAGGGGCGTTAAGCCCGAGCATCAATGGAAAAATCGCGCTCAATTCAGTCTCCCCGCAAGAGGTGGCAAGATGGCGTTTCGGTGAGCTCAACTTTGTGGATAAGCCCCTCGGTGAAGTTTTGTCTGAATTAAAAACCTATTCCGACTTTCAGGTTGAACTCTCTCCGAGCAATTTAGCCAACCGGAAAATATCCGGACGCATTAACCTTCAGCAGCCAGATGCCTTTTTTCAGGCACTTCCCTCACTCCTTCCTGTGCAAGTCGTGTATCAGGATAAAAATAACCTACTGATTATCCAAAACAAAAAAAATAAATAAAAAATATTTTCATTTGCAGGTGAGGATAATTCTCATTTCACCCTCTTCTTAAGTAGCTTCATTTTATTGATGACTTTTTAGCACATTTTTCGTGCAGCTTAAGAATAAGGGATATCCATGGCAATTCAATTCACACTCGGTCGATTCAAGCCGATTGCGCTGTCACTGGCGGTCACCAGTGCTTTAGTCAGCCAATCTGCTATCGCCCAAGAAATTACTTTCTCATTACCAGAACAAGGATTGGCAAGTGCGATTGAGCAAATCAGTCGCCAAGGTCAGGTTTCACTGCTGTATGACAAAAGCCAGCTCAACGGGCTACGCGCACCCGCCCTTTCTGGCAGCTATACCCCGCAAACCGCATTACAAAAAATTCTTATTGGTAGCGGGTTAGAGCTGGTTAACGAAAACGGCATGCTGGTTATTCGTCCTCAAAACTTAAACCAAGGCACGTTAGTTTTACCTGAAACCCAAGTGTCGGGCGTGGTACAAAATCATCCTGCCATGGACGTCATGTCTGCACCGCAATACGTCACCTCAGAAGAAATCAGCCAAAAAAATACTGGTGACGGCAATATTACCGATTTAATGAAAACCAACCCTGCCGTGCAGTTTGCGAATAACGATAGCAACTCCATGAACCAAGGGGAAATTAAGCCTTCGCGTATTTCTATTCATGGTTCCAGTAGCTACCAAAATGCCTATCGCCTTGATGGCGTGAGCTTCAACAATGACTTTGACCCTGCCGACAGTGGCTTAGGTGAAACCGCCACACGACTGAGTAGCAGCGACCAAGGGATTTACATCGACAGTCGCTTGATTGATAGCATGGCCGTTTATGATAACAACATCCCAGTGGAATTCGGTGGTTTTACGGGAGGAACCGTTGAGGTAAACAGCCGTCGTTGGCAAGGTGAAAATAGCGCTCACGCTTACTACCGCTTAACCCGTTCTGGCTGGAATAATCTGTTCAACGATCCGAGCCAGCCCATTGATACCACCAAAAATGACACTGCCAACCCTGCTCGTTTCCAAGATCGTTACGATAAAAATGATTTTGGTGGCTGGTTTGAATTGGGTGTGACAGAAAACTCAGGTGTGGTGTTCTCCGCATCTCGCCGTAGTTCGACGATTCCGATGACGGTGACGGGTGGAACGGGAGTGACACTCAATGGTAGCGGTGAACTAGAAGAAATTTATTCCGCAGAAGGCACCAGAAAACAGCGTCGTGATTCCGATAACTTTTTCCTGAAATATACGATGGATTTGACTCCACGGGACTCTGTTGACCTTTCTGTAAACTATGCAAAATACGATAGCTATCTATTCGCTAGCTCAGTATTAAACTCAGGCTATGACAGCACTCATGATGGTCTTGGGTTTACTGGTGTATTCAAACATGAATTTGATATCGGAAAATTAGAGTTAACCGCCAGCACACAAGATCTCAAAGATGATCGTAAAAATGATCAGAAAGATTATGTGGAGCTGCTGGATTATAGCGATTGGAAAAACCCACAATCCTTACGCAGTGGTGGTCAAGGTGACTTAACCACAGAGCAAAGAATGCATTCTGCAAAAGCAGTAATGCGTTTAAACTCAATGGTAGATGGACTCGGAATAACCCACCAGCCAACACTGGGCTCCGAAATTGCGTATACCAAAGGTACCTATAAGCGTGATAAAGACTATTATCGTTACCGTTTTGTGGGCAATGCGGATGATCTCCAATGGGTTGGCGCGGCACAAAATATCACGCGATTCCAAGCTGGCACTCACTCGGCTGATTACACCAATTACGCTATCTTCCTCGATGATAATCTGCAATATGGCAAATTAACCTTACGTCCCGGCGTTCGCCTTGATCGCGATGACTTTGTTAATCGTACTAACGTTGCCCCTCGTCTTTCAGGCACCTATGACCTATTTGGCGATAAGCAAACCCTACTAATTGCAGGGGCAAACCGTTATTACGGTCGCTCAATGCTGACTTATGCCCTTTATGGTGCGCAGAATGCGGGAATGCAGAACTGCACCTTTATGTGCGATGTTGATCCTAATAAAAATGATTGGGATGACGCCCGTGACTACGAAGGGATCGATTCTCTTAAAACCCCTTATAACGATGAGCTAACCCTCGCGCTACAACAAGAAATTTTATCGACCACTTGGCGCTTACAGTATGTTCATCGTGAAGGCTATGACGAAGTGCGTACCCGCACCAAATACGACAGTCGCGATGCCAATAAACGTAGCATTCGTATGTACGACAACGGTGGGCGCAGTTCTCACGATACCGTGACATTATCCGTCAACAATAGCCAACCGTGGGAATGGGCAGAGGCATCACATGTCATGACCGCCTCGTTCACATGGCAGCAAAGCGAAAGTAATACACCAAAAGACTCTGGCTATAACTCATTCGATCCAGGTAACAAAGTTAACCTCAACAAAGTGTGGTACGACGGCAAAGTGATTGATTCATCAAAACTGCCATCCACCAGCTTTAACTCGCCGATTAAGCTTAACCTAGAGATGACCAGTGTTTGGGATGAGTATGACGTCACATGGTACAACCGCCTTCAATGGTGGGGTTCTCGTGACCAAGCGGTTCGTTATGACAACGCTTACTACACCGATCCTGAATATGGTCAGTTACGCAAATACACCAAGCAAAACTTTGCGAGCAAATACACATGGGATACCCGCCTAGGCTGGAAACCTGACTTTGCTTACGGCTTTGGATTCTCGGTTGAAGTAAATAACGTACTGAATAATAAAAATATTGCAGACCGCTTTATGTTCAATGACCGCACGATCAAATCTTATGATCCGGGTCGTCAGTTCTGGCTGCAAGTGAATTACGATCTCTAAGTGATAGCCGTGCGCAATGTCAAACACATAACCTAAGAAATCGAGTCATGAAGACCATTAAACAATTTCTCTATTTAGTTAAACCTTTTTGGGGGCAGCGTGCTGCCCTTTTGTGCTGGGTGCTGCTGTTTGCCTCGTTAGGGCTTACCCTTTCTTCCGTCTGGTTCAATGTCAAAATGAACATGTGGAACGGGGATTTCTATAACGCCCTGCAAAAGCTAGACGGACAAGCACTGTATGGGCTGCTGCAATACTTTGTGATTTTAGTCAGTGGGCTGATTTTTGTGGTGGTGATGGGCACCTACCTCAAGCAGATGCTAATTATCCGTTGGCGTAAAGGCATGACCGAGCAAGTACTTGGTCGCTGGCTTTCGGGCAACAGTAAGCACTATATGCTGAGGCTCGCCTCCCAAGAGCCAGATAACCCAGACCAACGTATTGCGGAAGATATTCGCTTACTGATTGAATCCACACTGAATCTGTTAGTCACCTTCCTGCACTCAATGCTGACATTGATCTCCTTTGCCGCGATTTTGTGGACCCTTTCAGGAAGCCTTTCATTTAATTTCGCCGACAGCGATTGGACCATTCCGGGCTATATGTTCTGGGCCTGTATTATTTACACCATCATCGGCATCGCGCTAACCCAGCTCATTGGTTTCCCACTGCGCCGCCTGCATATGGATAAACAGCGCCGTGAAGCAGATTACCGTAGCTCGTTAATCAATTGCCGCCAACATGGGGACGCTATCGCAGGGCAACGGGGTGAGCCACAAGACCGCAAAGAGCTGATGGCCCGCTTTAGTGAAATTATCCGTAACTGGAATCAGTTAATTCGCTGTGAACGTAATTTATCGTTTTATACCGTTGGCTATCAGCAAGTGACCGCTCTCGCCCCTGTGTTACTCGCATTACCTAAGTTTTTAGCGGGTGAGATTATGCTGGGTGGATTAATGCAGCTACGCCAAGCTTTCACCAGTGTTGCAACTTCATTGGGCTGGTTTATTTTTGCCTATAAAGAGATTGCCGCATGGCAAGCCACCGTCGCGCGTCTGTATAACTTCGTGGTGTTATTGGAAAACGATAAAACCCCAGAGGCCACTATCAACGAAGATAGCGTACCATTAACGGCAAACTTGAGCCTGTTTACGGCAGATCATCGCCCACTACTGAGCACCGTCTCTCTTAGCATCAACAGCGGTGAGCTGATGTTGATCTCCGGCCGTTCGGGTATTGGTAAATCCACGTTACTGCGCACATTAAGCGGTCATTGGCCATTTTTTGACGGCAAAATTACGCGTACGGATAACTTAATGTGGATCCCGCAGCGCCTTTATTTACCAATAAGTCGTTTAGATAATTTATTGGCTTACCCACAAGATGCCAGCCAATTTGCAGCGTCGGATCTGAAATATGCGCTAACCCTTGTTGGGCTGGAAAAACTTCATTCACAACTGGCTTTGGAAACCGATTGGAACAACCGACTTTCTGGCGGGGAACAGCAGCGCATTATGTTTGCGCGACTGCTTCTGAATCGACCTAAGTTAATGCTATTGGATGAAATGACCTCCGCTCTTGATGAGCCAAGTGCACTCGCTTTACTGAACATGCTGAAAGCTCAGCTTCCCGCCAGCAGCATCATTTTGGTTAGCCACCAAGGCTTTATTGACCAATTAGCTGACAAGCATCTGCGTTTATCTGAAACAACGCGAAATACCCCATTTATGACAGGAGCCCCAGAATATGCTTCGTAAAATTACCTTGGTCGCCGTCATTGCCGCACTTTTAGGCGGCTGTGTTAACGGCACACCTAGACAATCTGGCGAGCAAACATTGCTGCCAGTACGCCAAGATCTGCAACATTATCAACTCGATAATGGGCTGCAAGTTTATCTGCTTCAGCGCAATCAACCCGGGGTCGAGCTGCGTTTACTGGTCAATGCAGGTTCATTGCAAGAAACCGAGCAGCAACTCGGTTTAGCTCACTTCACTGAGCATATGGCGTTTAAAGGCACCCAACATTTTCCGGGTACCACTGGCTTTAAGCAATTAGAACAACAAGGGCTGAAACTCGGTAGCCACGTCAATGCGATCACCAGCATCAACAGCACCCTATATAAATTATCCTTGCCAAATGCCACGCCAGCGCAAGTCAGCACAGGATTACAAGTGATGGCGGATTGGGCGGCGAATATGACCTTCGATGCAGAAGCATTTGAAAAAGAGCGCCCCGTCATTATTGAAGAGTGGCGTTTACGCCAAGGCATGGGCTATCGCATTAATGACAGCCTCGAAAAATTACGTTACCACGGTAGCCGCTACGCAGAGCGCAATCCTATTGGCTCTCTTGATGTGGTTCGCCAAGCCCCTATTGAACAAGCCAAAGCCTACTACAAAACGTGGTATCAGCCTCAGCGCATGAGCTTATTGGTTATTGGGGACTTCAGCGCATCAACAGTACGTGATGAAGTAAAAACGTTGTTTGCGTTACCAAAGCCGGAAAAAATTTCCCAAGACTCTCCAGAATGGAAGCGCTTTACCGATTCCAACAATATGCTTGTTCAAGGGGTCTTTGATAAAGAACAAGGTGCGCGCTACGTTCAGTTTTCACTGCAAAAAAATGTCTCCGCGCCGCTGAATACTCGCCAAGGTCAAACTGACGATCTGATGGATAATTTATGGTTAACCATCTTGAATCAGCGTTTTTCCGTGATGGTCGATAATGGTATTTTGCCGTCGATTAGTATTAATGAACAAGGAGCAATGCTAGATAACCAACGCCTTCAGCAGCTCATGATTATCCATCCAAAAGGTAATGATTATGCGGGTGCAACCGAAATTTTGTTTACTGAGCTACAACGCCTAGCGACCGAGCCTGTGACGCAGCAAGAGCTGGATAGCGCTAAACAAGGCATGCTGAAGAAACTCAGTCAACAAGCCAGTTCCGAGCAGCGTTACAGTAATGAATACTTAGCAGGGCAACTGACCACCGCACTCGAATATGAGATGCCGATGTGGAACAAACGCCAGCAGTTGGATAATAGCTACCAATTAACCAAAAATATCCAGCCTCAAGATTTACAACGCCATGTGGCTAACCTTTTACAGGTGGCATCCCCACGCTTAGCGCTGATTGGCCCTGATACCGATGAAAAGGCAGTGAACAAACAAACCTTCAGTGAACAGTGGCAACGTATTCGCCAAACACAGCCGGGATCGTTCACACTACGCTCGCAAGCCATTAGCCTGAAATTACCTGTCGTAGCAAAAGGCACAATTACCGAGCAGACGTCACTACCTATCGAAAAAACGGAACAGTGGACACTCAGTAATGGCATTAAAGTGATTGTTAAAACGGATAAAAATCTTAAAGATGATATTCAGTTTAACTTACAGCTACCGGGTGGACGTTCCCTTGAAACCCTGCAAACCGCAGGCTTAACCGACTGGGCAATGAAGCTGCCAGAAAGCAGCGGTTATGGCAATTACAGCGCCCGCGACTTAGCATTGTTGGCGAAACAAAATCAGGTCAGCGTTCGCCCTTATAGCGAATTACTCAACCACGGTTATCGCGGTAAAACCCCGGTAGATAATCTTGAAACGGCGTTGCAATTACTGAATTTAAAACTGACTGCACCGCAATTTAGTGGAGAGAAACTCGAGCAGCAAAAGCAGGCTTTCGCACTGAACTTATCGAAAATGCCTGTAGAGCGCACCTTCCTTGACCATATTAATCAGCAAAGTTACCAACATGGTGAGCTGCTGGTGATCTCCCCTGAAGGCGCTTGGAAAACCTTTACCGCTCAGCAACTTCAACAAGCCAACCGTCAATTACTCTCCTCCACATCAGATATGACATTGGTGATCACTGGTGCGATGAATGCCCGCGAACTGAAACCATTATTGGAGCAGTGGATTGCGACGCTACCTGCCCATGATGGAAAACTGGCATGGCGCAACCAAGGGATCATGCCGAAGATGACGAGCTTTAATCAGCAGTATCCGATCAGTAGCAGCGATAAGAGCATGATCAGCATTCAATTTGCTGCACCTGCCCAGTGGTCTCAGCAAGATCAGCTGGCTCTGCAACTGATTGATACCATTGTTAGCCAGCGCCTGCGTAGCGAATTGCGTGAAAAAGCCAGCGGTATTTATGCCCTTAGCTTCTCGCAAATGTTAGCGAAGAAACCACAACCCTATTATACCGGACGCTTAAATTTCACCACCGCGCCTGAACGAGCTTCAGAGATGGTGACGTTGGCACACAATACCGTTGCGCAGCTGCGCCAAACGGGCGTAACGGAAAAAGAGTTAACGGAAGCCAAAAATATTTGGCTCACTGAAAATGCGCAAGTCACGGATAGCTCTAGCTATTGGACTGAAGCCCTCGCGCAAGTTGCGGCGGATGATGGGCAATATCAGCGCCTCACGCAAGAACGTGCGGTGATTGAATCCTTAACACTCCCACAGATAAATCAATTAGCTAGTAAATACTTAGGTCAAAATCAGAAAGTATTTATGATGACGCCATAAGATCGGCAGCAAAAAATCAACCGCTTAATTTATCAAGCGGTTGATTTTTGTAGCCACATTAGCCACACCCTTATTTAAATGCATGTCTTACATTATAAATGAAGTTTAACACCCGATTATTTAAGTCATTAAATAATGAATAAAAACGCTCTTTAAATGATGGTTTCTTGGATTTTGCCATTTCAACCTCTGCTCGTAATTCATCTGTTGAAATATTCAGATAGTGTTCAATATCGTTAGCAATTTTGTTGGCCTTGACTCTCTTACACTGAAGAATATCGATAATTAAGTCAATTTTAGAGGAAAAAACATCTACCTCCGTGCTACTTCTTTTTTTATTAATAATTTCAAACACAGCACCCACAATATTTTTAGATATGGATTTCATTACTAACATTGATTTAACTCTATTAATACCAGTCTCTATAACTTCATTTTTCTCTTTAATGTACTTATCATATACGATTTTTTCTTCGTCGCGTTTGGCATTATATTCAGATTGTAATAATTCAATACCCGAATTCATTTTCTCTTTGATAAATTCAATAATGCGCCCATCTTTTACATCATGGCTCAGCTCCGTTAAAAACTTTCTATTCTCGCTGGTAAATTCATTTTCGGAAAGAATACCTTTGATTAAATGGATTTTTTCAATACTTTCAACTCCCTTAAAAACCTCAAAATCCGAATGTTTCTTTATATTTTTAATGAACTGTTCATACTCAGGCTCATTTATTTTAAGTTTACAGAGGTATTTATAAGAATAATCAATAATATAATCTTTGATTTTCTTGATTATTTCTCTAGGGAATCCTTGTTTCTCAAGTAAATAGACTACTGCACAAGTTTCAACTCGACAGGATGCGTTATATATAGAAATGAAGCGCTGCTCTTTAAAAACTCTATGAACTATTTTCTGTTTATCAACATCATGGTTTAATGCGTTAATAATAATCTTGAAAAGATTATCTAATTCTACTCTTACCTTATCTTTTTCATCAATAGTTTTTTTCGATATAATATAGCTCATCAACATTTTTATATAGCTCAAATCGTTTTTGGATAAGCTTTCTCCGTTTTTTAAATTATCGATAAACTTATCATAATCACTATAGTACGTTTTTTTTTCCTCTAAGCTCTCTTTATTTTCATTTATTTCTTTTAGCTTATTTAAATCAAGCTTATTTTTTACCTCTGCTGATAATTGAGTAAGCGTTCTCTCAATTTTTTCCAACACAGGGTGTGATTTTACTTTTTTCTCGCCAGAAGGAGAGGCTTCAGTAAGTTTATCTGGTGAATTTTCGCTTTTCGGTTCTGATTTTAAATTCGCCTTTACACATTCATTTTTCATAATACTCACAACCTTTAAGGCTTTATGAAAATACTTTTCAGCTTTTCTTTTCGCTTCCTTACACCCATTCTTCTTAGCAATGTCCCATGCCTCACTTATTTCTTTTCCACCATCCGAACTATTATTGTTAACTTTTTTTATTTCATTGATGATAATATATTTTCTCCCTTCGAAAACTGTTGGGTTTTTGACTATTTCCCTTACCATATCGCTTAATGAATAATTCATTAATATAGAATCTTGCAGTTTAGTTTGAAAAATTCTCATATATATTCCTTTTTGTATAAACTAGTTTAGCTTTAAAAAAGAGCTTATCCTTGGTCTTAATTAAGAAACAAGCTCTATTGAGAATGGTAAAATTACTTTATTAAAATTATTTACTTAAATTTTTCCTAACTATAGTAGCATCGTGAAAATCTAATCCATTAATTATATCCCCATGGGTCTCTTGTAAATTAAAATATTCATCAGTTATTCCCTTGATTTTATTTTCAAAAACGAAAGGGTTATTTTTATTACTGTTTTCCTCATCAACTTTCTCAATCGAAGGAATAATATTAATATTTTTATCGAGAATATATTTTTTGTTTTCAGCTAAATTCATTTCAGTACTAGGATGTTCTTTATTATAATAAATATCAATTCCAAATTTACGATTAAGCATATCGCTAATTTTATCACGTACAGGTTTATTAGCTTCTCTCGTTTTAGATATGATTGCTTCATTAACTCCCTTACAATCTAGGAAAGATTTTTTCTTGTAAATTTCCGTGATTTTATGCTCTATTTTTCTTAGTGATTTTTCTGAAATATCATTATTCGCTGACTTAAATTCAATGGCTTCAATAACTGAATGATAGCTTCTAATTATTTTTTTACGGAAAACCATTTCACTGATTGAATCAAGATTATTTTTAATAGATAAAATAAAGCATCCAATCTTTGCATTCAATGCATTTTTGAACCCAGGATTTTTCTGAATATCATAATTTATCGACTTTTCCAGGGAAATATTGTTGTTGTTTTTAACTGAACTATGTTCAATAAGAGACATACTCACTTCCTTAATTTTAATGACATAAAATAAAAATAATAATATTTTTTTAATTTCCTCAACGATATCAAATATCGCCACTTATATATTTCCCATATAAAAATTAATATTTCTTATATTAATCCAAGGAGATAAATCATTTACTTCGTTGACATACATTGCTTTTAATGTGATTAATATTCTTCTAAAAAACGATAATAAAAGGAAAAATTTGTGAACAACGTAATAATACGTAGAGCCACCTTGGACGATGTCCACGCTATCACACAAATGCACGCGGATTACTCCGCTTATGCCAACACTTTGCAATTGCCTTATCCCACTGAAAAAACCTGGGAAGCACGACTGGGAGCCAACGATCCGCTGGTGACTCAATTTGTCGCCACACTCGATAACGCAGTGGTTGGGTTACTTGTCGTGCATCAACCAGCTCAAATACGCCGCCGACATGTGGCGAGTTTCGGTATTACCGTGAGTCAGGCTTATCAAGGCAAAGGAATTGGTTCGAAATTAATGCAAGTTATGGTGGATTATTGTGACAATTGGCTGAATGTTCACCGCATTGAATTAGAAGTCTTTGCCTCTAATGGTAGCGGCTTGGGTCTATATGAGAAATTTGGCTTCAAGCAAGAGGGGATTTTACGCGATTATGCTTTTCGTGATGGTGAGTATGTGGATGCTATTGTGATGAGTCGAATTAAATCAAAAATTTAAGCAGATTTATAAATCAAAAATGCCACGTTTAAAGTGGCATTTTTGTATTCAGATTAGAGCGCTAATCAACGATTATTTATCACCTAACAGAACTGAATCCAGTGCAATTTCAATCATTTCATTGAACGTGGTTTGACGCTCTTCTGAGGTTGTTTGTTCGCCAGTTTTGATGTGATCAGAAACGGTACAAATAGTCAGTGCGCGGGCACCAAACTCAGCAGCCACACCGTAGATACCAGCAGCTTCCATTTCCACACCAAGGATGCCGTATTTTTCCATCACTTTAAACATGTCTGGATCTGGGGAATAGAACAGATCCGCAGAGAACAGGTTACCAACACGAACGTTTACGTTACGCGCTTTTGCCGCTTCAACAGCGTTATGCACTAAGTCATAATCTGCAATTGCCGCAAAATCATGGTCTTTGAAACGCTGACGGTTCACTTTAGAGTCTGTGCATGCGCCCATACCGATAACCACGTCACGCAGTTTCACATCATCCATGACTGCGCCACATGAACCAACACGGATCAGCGTTTTAACGCCAAAATCAGTGATCAACTCTTTTGCATAGATGGAGCATGAAGGAATACCCATTCCATGACCCATAACGGAAATTTTACGACCTTTATAAGTCCCTGTGAAACCTAACATACCGCGTACGTTATTCACTTGGCGAACATCTTGAAGGAAAGTTTCTGCAATGTACTTCGCGCGCAGTGGGTCACCTGGCATCAGTACGACGTCTGCGAAATCACCCATTTCTGCATTAATATGTGGAGTAGCCATTCGTATTCCCTTTTAATCATTAAAATTGTGCACAATAAATAAGGCAGTTTCCTGCCTTATTTTCAAATCACCCTGTCGCAAGCTTAAAACATCGGCTTACCGTATTCCATCGGTGATAAATCAAAATAATTCGCGACTGTCTGGCCAATATCCGCGAACGTTTCACGGTGACCTAAAGAACCAGGTTTAACTTTTGGTCCGTAAACCAGCACTGGGATGTGTTCACGAGTGTGGTCTGTGCCTGGCCAAGTTGGGTCGCAGCCATGGTCAGCGGTTAAGATCAGAATGTCGTCTTCTTTAACCAGTTTCAGCATTTCAGGTAAGCGGCTATCGAATAGCTCTAATGCTGCGGCATAACCAGCAACATCACGACGGTGACCGTATGCAGAGTCAAAATCTACAAAGTTAGTGAAAACGATGGTGTCATCACCCGCGATTTTCATCTCTTCTAAGGTTGCGTCAAACAGAGCATTAATACCTGTTGCTTTGATTTTTTTGGTGATACCAACGTGTGCGTAGATATCGGCAATTTTACCGATAGATACCACTTCACCTTGTTTTTCTTCCACTAATTTTTGCAGAACGGTTGGCGCTGGTGGCTCTACCGCTAAGTCATGACGGTTCCCCGTACGCTCAAAGTGACCCGCTTTGTCGCCAACAAATGGACGCGCAATGACACGACCGATGTTGTAACCACCTTTGGTTAACTCTTCACGGGCAATTTCACACAGCTCATACAATTTGTCTAAGCCGTAAGTCTCTTCATGGCACGCGATTTGGAATACAGAGTCCGCAGAGGTATAGAAAATTGGCTTGCCAGTTTTCATGTGCTCTTCACCCAATTGGTCCAGAATGACCGTACCCGATGAATGGCAGTTACCTAAGTAACCCGGTAAGTTGGCTTTTTCTACCAGTGTATCCAGCAATTCTTGTGGGAAACTGTTTTCGTGTTTTTCGAAATAGCCCCAATCGAATAGAACAGGAACGCCCGCAATTTCCCAGTGACCAGACGGCGTGTCTTTACCTGAAGATAACTCGCTTGCATAACCATATGCACCGATAATTTCTGCATTTGGATCCAGACCCGCAGGGAATTTTCCGCTTGATTCTTCCCCTGCTTTTCCTAAACCTAATTTAGTTAAGTTCGGCAGGTGTAATGGACCTTTACGACCTTTGTCTGCTTCCCCGCGAGCACAAGCTTCTGCGATATGACCCAGAGTGTTCGAACCTTCGTCGCCGAATTTGTGGGCATCACCTGCAGCGCCGATCCCGAAGGAATCCAGTACCATGATAAATGTGCGTTTCATATTTATTCTCCTGCGATACAGCTTATCTGTTCATCGCGTCATCTAACCCGCACCCTTCTGTGAAAGATGCGGATATCGGTTTATTCACTAATTTGACGATAGACCATTGGTGTCGCTTCTGGGGCTTTATCCCCAATAATCATAGCAGCGCGAACTTCTTTCGCCGCCTCTTCCCATGATTTTTCGCTATTGGCATGAATGATCGCAAGTGGAGTTTGGGTATCAACTTTGCTACCTAATGCTGCGATATCACTTAAACCAACGCTGTAATCGATAGAATCTGAAGCTTTACGACGACCACCCCCTAACGTTACCACAGACATACCCAGTGCTCGTGTGTCCATTTGTGTGATAATGCCCGCTTGAGGCGCGTAAACGGCTTTACTGAGGACAGCTGTTGGCAGATATTTGCTGTAATTCTCAACAAAATCTTTTGGCCCTTTTTGTGCTGCGACCATACGCCCAAACACTTCAGCCGCTTTACCGTTATCCAGCACCGCTTGTAATTTCTGACGCGCATCGTCACGATCCGATGCCAATTTACCTGAAACAAGCATCTCCACACACAGCGCCATGGTGACTTCGAACAAACGTGGGTTACGGTATTCGCCCGTCAAGAATTGCACGGCTTCGCGGACTTCAACGGCATTACCGGCGCTAGATGCCAGTACCTCGTTCATGTCAGTTAATAATGCGGTGGTATTGCAGCCTGCTCCATTGGCGACTTGCACGATAGATTCAGCCAGTTGCTCTGATTTTTCGTAGGTTGGCATAAATGCACCAGAACCCACTTTAACGTCCATCACTAACGCATCTAACCCTTCGGCTAATTTTTTACCTAAGATAGACGCGGTGATAAGCGGAATAGAATCCACAGTCGCCGTGATATCGCGAGTCGCATAGAAACGCTTGTCAGCGGGCGCTAGTGAGTTGGTTTGACCAATAATCGCTACGCCCACATTTTTGATAATGTCGCGGAAACGCTCATCGTCAGGGAAGATATCAAACCCAGGGATAGCTTCGAGCTTATCAAGGGTTCCACCGGTGTGACCTAAGCCGCGACCGGAAATCATCGGAACATAACCACCACATGCAGCAACCATAGGTCCCAACATGAGTGAAGTCACGTCACCCACGCCACCGGTGGAGTGTTTATCCACGAGTGGGCCATTAAGATTCAGTGATTTCCAATTTAATACGGTACCTGAATCACGCATCGCTAGCGTTAGAGCTACACGCTCAGGGGTTGTCATATCATTGAAATAGATGGTCATTGCTAGGGCTGCAATCTGACCTTCAGAAACCGTGTTATCACGCACACCATTGATGAAGAAGCGGATCTCTTCTTCGCTTAATGGTTTGCCGTCACGTTTTTTACGAATAATTTCTTGAGCGAGAAACACAATAGGCTCCTTAATTCACATCGAATTCTTCGGCTAAATAGTCACGGCTGTTGCCCAAGTGAGATTGGGCAACAGTCTGATGTCACTAATAATTGCGATTATTAATAGCTGCTGGAAGATTTTTTAACGTCAAATCCCAGCGTATTTAATAAATTCGCTAATAAGCTAGATGCGCCGAAACGGAAATGGCGAGCATCAGCCCAGTTATCGCCTAAGATTTTGCTTGCTAAGGCTAAATATTGTGCTGCTTCTTCAGCGGTACGAACGCCGCCAGCAGGTTTGAAACCAACACTTTTCGCAACGCCCATATCATGAATGACTTGCATCATGATTTCTGCGCTTTCTAAAGTGGCATTCACAGGCACTTTACCTGTAGATGTCTTAATAAAATCAGCACCTGCATTAATTGAAATTTCAGACGCTTTACGGATTAAAGCGGCATCTTTTAGTTCGCCAGTTTCAATGATCACTTTAAGTAATACATTTGCAGCCGCACAAGCATCCTTACATGCTTTCACTAAATCGAAACCGATTTTTTCATTACCAGCCATCAGTGCACGGTATGGGAATACAACGTCAACTTCATCCGCACCATAAGCAATGGCAGCTTTAGTTTCTGCTAAAGCAATCTCAATATCATCATTACCATGTGGGAAGTTGGTGACGGTTGCAATGCGGATATCTGGCGTTCCTTGCTCACGTAAAGTTTTACGTGCGATAGGAATAAAACGAGGATAAATACAGATAGCAGCGGTGTGACCTGCTGGGCTTTTTGCCTGGTGACATAAGGCGATCACTTTTGCGTCAGTGTCGTCGTCATTTAACGTGGTTAAATCCATCAGGGTCAGTGCGCGTTGCGCTGCTGCTTTTAAATCAGTCATATAACTCTCCAACGATGTTAATTCTTTCAGAACGATACGTTCTTTGTTGGCGAGCGGGCTTGTTCCATAAAGATGCTAGTTAGGTTTTCCAAACTCAGCAGCTGAGATCCATCTCACCGCACGATGCCCTAGAGCCAGTTGACTCTATGAACTATCAGTTCCGTGGCAACTTACTGTTACCTATTTGACCACGTAACTGGGGTATTTTATGCGCTACAAATCACATTTATCGACTGAACGTTACATTATTAAATATATATTCGTGAACGATATCACAATTCCATAGGTAATTGCTCACTCTTTGTCAGCCATTATACAGGCTGCAGCCTTCTCGTCTTAAATTGATTACGTTAAGAATAGTTGAAAAAGTAAGAGTTACGATAAAAACCAGAAAAAGAATATCGCAGAAGAAAATGACAGCGGAAAGACCAATCGCCTTTCCGCTACACAAACAGGGGGATTACATTGCGGTCATTGCAGCTAATGTTAAGAAGAAGCCAGCAATCGTTGCACTCATTAAGTTAGAGAGTGTACCCGCCATAACAGCTTTCATACCTAAACGAGCCACATCACTACGGCGATTTGGTGCCATTCCACCTAAGCCGCCCAGCAAAATTGCCACAGAAGATAAGTTCGCAAAACCACACAGCGCGAAGGAAATAATCGCTTTAGTGTGATCAGACAGAACTTGTTTGCCCGCCGCAATCACATCCGCATCTGCTTTCATATATTCGCCGAAGTTCATGAAAGCAACGAATTCGTTTACAACCACTTTTTGCCCGATGAAAGAACCGGCAATTGTCGCTTCGCTCCACGGCACACCAATCAGGTATGCGATTGGGGCAAATACCCAACCTAGTAATAATTCGAGGGATAATTGCGGATAGTCAAACCAGCCACCCACGCCACTTAAAATACCGTTAATTAATGCAATTAATGCGATGAACGCCAGTAACATTGCCCCCACGTTCAGAGCCAGTTGCATACCGGATGCTGCACCAGATGCGGCTGCATCGATGATGTTCGCTGGGCGATCTTCTTCTGCCACTAAATCTTTAGCATCCACATCATCTTTAGCAACTTCAGTTTCAGGAACCATTAACTTAGCAAACAGTAATCCACCCGGTGCCGCCATGAAGGATGCCGCAATCAGATATTCCATTGGAACACCCATTTGCGCATAACCCGCTAATACTGAACCCGCTACAGACGCTAAACCACCACACATGATGGCAAACAGCTCAGAGTTAGTCATGGTAGAAATATAGGGACGAACAACCAGAGGCGCTTCAGTTTGACCGACGAAAATATTCGCGGTTGCAGACAGTGATTCGGTTCTTGACGTTCCCAGTACCTTTTGCAGACCACCACCTAGAATTTTGATGACCAGTTGCATGATGCCGAGATAATACAGGACTGCAATCAGAGATGAGAAGAAGACGATGATCGGCAATACACGGAAAGCAAAGATAAAGCCGCCGCCGCCAAATAATTCAAACATTTTGTCGGAAACTAGACCACCAAAGATGAAGCTCATCCCATCTTGACCGTAACCGATAACTTTAGAAACACCGTCGGACATGCCTTGTAAAACGCTACGTCCCGCTGGGGAGTAAAGAACGAATGCGCCGATAGCGACTTGGATTAAAAAAGCACCGCCGACTGTACGAAGTCTAATTGCGCGACGATTGCTGGAGAAGAGAACGGCTATCGCAATAAGCACCGCCATCCCAACAATACTCAAAATGAGTTGCATGGAAGTATCCCTGTTCACTTAATTCTAGGTTAATGTATAAAGAAACTCGCAAGATTCCACGAATCTTAGTTCGATGATTATAACCAGTCATCATTAATAACCCCCAACATTCATCACAAATCCAAAGTGCAATAAGTAACATAAATTCAAATATTGTGACGAAAATCACAATAGAAGATCAGTTTAGTCTGGAAAAGCACTAAAGCGATAGTCGAAGAGGTAAAAAGCTGAATGGATTTACTCGGATAACTACATAAAATACTTAAGAAATAATTATTAATTGACTAATTATAGTCTAAATTAGATTAAATAACGTCCGGCTATTGTTGTAAAGTTGTTGTGCTATTTCATCCGGAGATTCGTGGCGCAGCTCACACAAAGATTGAAATACCCATTGAATACGCTCAGGCCGATTAGGCTCACCTTGAAAACCGGATACAGGCATATCCGGTGCATCGGTTTCAAACACAAGACAACTTAGCGGGAGTTGAGCCATAACTTGGCGGGTTTTATTCGCGCGCTCATAAGTGATTGTCCCGCCAACACCAATGTAATACCCCAGTTTCACAAAACTTTCGGCTTGAGAAAGGCTGCCAGCAAAACCATGCACTACACCACGTGCGGGGACTTCATAGCGACGTAACATCGCAACCAACTGGTCATGGGTTTTTCGTGAATGCAGAATAACGGGTAAGTCAAACTGCTTAGCTAGCTTCAACTGGCGTTGAAGTAATATTTGCTGCCTTTCAAATTGAGGATCTTCCATATAGAGATCAAGCCCAATCTCTCCTACCGCCACGCACTTCTGGCTTTTACGCATCAGAAAATCCGTCAGTTTTTCAAAATGTGATTCTTGAAACTGACTTAAATATAGAGGATGAAATCCCATTGCTGCATGGAGTTGAGAATACTCATGCGCTAAATTCCATATGCGTTGAAAGTTATCCTGACTAACCGCAGGAATAATAATATCCGTAATTCCACCTTGCTTCGCGGTTTCTAGACTTTCTGTAAGTGCCTCACTGAACGGGGGAAAATCAAAATGACAGTGGGTGTCAATAAATCGAATATTATCACTCATGAGCAGGATTGCCTTGCAGGGCGCTAGCACTTGCTGCCTCAACTGTTTTTCCTGCTAATAAAGACTCTCGCTGATCTTCCATATGCATCAACTCTAATGAATTCGAGTTTTTAGAAAATCGACCGAAATCAGCATCATTACTCGCAAACTGTTGAGCTAATGCCGCAATAAAGTAACGCCCACAGCGTCGTCCGACATGGTAATCTTGGTTTAAGGCACTAATTTTACTGCCTAAAGCACTGCTTTTCAGTGGTGTTGGTGGGTATATTTCAAAAATCTGCACGCCATCGGGTGGATTTTCGATAAATTCCTGGGTTTTTCGATAACTCTTCAAGTGAACTTTTAACATGGCCGCCATGCGTTGCAGCGCCGAATTATCACCTTCCAGCCAGCGTGTCATTCGTTTTACCCATTCAGGCGTAAAGTACATTTGAGAAGGTACAGTGCGGATCACAACTATCGTATCAGCCCCACGACGATAAGCTTCCTCGACAGGGATCGCTGCGCTTATTCCTCCATCGTGGTATCGCACGCCGCTAAACTCTACGCCAGTTCGATAAAATCCTGGAATGGCGCTAGAGGCACGAATGATATCCAACCAAGAATCCGCATCAGGCTGTAAAAATGCTGCTGAAAAATCATCGCTACGACTGGCTCCCATATAGAATTCACGACCAGAATCTAATAATTCAAGCCCTGCATCCATATTAAGTGGAAACTCTTTAGCCGTCGTTTCAATCAACCAATCAAGGTCAATTAAGTTTCCTCCACGAATAAATCTCAGCGGGTTAAAAAAATTAAGATTTGTGGTATAGCGAGTAATAACTCGGCGGGCATATCCTGCTTGACCACAAATATAAGCGGATAAATTTTGGGCGCCCGCAGACGTCCCTATCATCAAATCAAAAGGGTTAAAGTTTTCTATCAGAAATTCATCCAATACACCGGCCGTAAAAATACCACGCTGACCGCCACCTTCGCAGATAAGGGCAGTTTTTCTTCCGTTAATTTCATCAGAAAACGCGAGTGGCTCAATCGTGCCTAAAGTGACTGGAACATGCTTTCCCATAGTAACCCTTTCTCTATATTGACGTGTATTTAATCAATCCCATTATAAATATGATTAAATTAAATGATTCTCATTAAACCGCTTTTCTCAGGGAGAGCAAATAGTAAAATGAGCTTTCGGCTGAAAGCCCATTTAAAAGAAATTACTTGTTCGTCAAAACTAAACCATTCTGTACTGATTTTACCCCTTTCGCGGTCGATGCAATCTGTACAACTTGATTTATCTGCTCGCTAGATTTGAGAAAACCAGAGAGGTAAACCACACCCTGAACAGTTTTCACCGACACACTATTACTTGGGAGCCCACTGGTACCTAAGAGTTTGCTTTTAATATCCGCAGTAATGGACGAATCATCAATATAGGTATCGGTGCTTTTCACACCACTAGAGATGGCATTACCTGTATCTTTTCCTGCCATTTCAACAGTTTTAGCTGCGCTGTCCCAAGTTTCTGAAGCTTGTTTTTTCAAGGCACTATCAGATGATGAGCTACAAGCAAAAAGTGCCCAGCTCAATCCAATGACACCTAAAGAACGTAAAACGGCGATCTTTTTCATTGGAACCTTCCTCTTGGTATGATTAATAAACTAACAATGTCATAGCCTAAGTAAAAAACAGGTAAAAATAAAGTCAAATAACTCATCTTACAGAGTATGACTCAAGGTAATTTTTAGTTTTGAGATAATTAATCTTAATTAGATGATTTGAATAAGAAATTAAAAATAATTGTCTAATATCTATCGATGAGAAAAATAGAAAAAGGGTGCCTGTATCACCTAACCCGCAATCAGAGAGAAATGTGGGGGATCGCTCCCCCACCAGACTACTCAACGCATAACAGAGTAGCTTGAACCATTGTGTTTCCACTCACTACGTTAACCGAACAAAGTCGGTCCCGCAGCAGCAGTGAAAGGCACAATACCGTGGCGCACACGGTCATTAGCCCGATAAGAGCAAACTTGGTCATTCCTCTTGACTCCTGTACAAAAAGGAGACAGAATCCAATTGTTGGGTTGGAGACTGCCTCGAGTTACTGTTAATGGAACTCGGGGCTTTCGTCTTTTTGGTCTCACAACTTATTGTTCACTTAAAGCGATTCTTTATTTAAACCAATAGTTTGCTTGAACCAAAATGATCCAAGCACCCACCGCCATCATAGCAGCATGCTCATCGCGAAAAAATATCGATTCGATTAGTTATGACATTGAAAATATTAATAATTAATAGAATAAATAACAAAAATGGCCAACTCAGTTGACCATTTAAATATAAACACATTAATTAGAGATAATGATTAGTGTTCGCGTGTTTTGCGGAATCTCACTTCAGGATAACGTTCACTGGTTAAGTTCAAATTAACCATTGTCGGTGCAATATACGATAAGTTATCACCACCATCTAAGGCTAAGTTTTGCTCATTTTTGCGCTTAAATTCTTCGAACTTCTTCACATCATCGCACTCAACCCAGCGAGCAGTAGAGACGTTAACCGCTTCATAAATCGCTTCAACGTTATATTCGCTCTTCAAGCGAGAAACCACCACGTCGAACTGGAGCACCCCTACCGCGCCCACAATCAAATCATTATTGATTAATGGACGGAAAACCTGCACAGCCCCCTCTTCGGATAACTGAACCAAACCTTTCAGTAGCTGCTTCTGCTTCAGCGGATCACGCAGACGAATACGACGGAATAATTCAGGTGCAAAGTTCGGGATCCCTGTAAATTTCAGCTCTTCACCTTGGGTAAAAGTATCCCCAATTTGGATAGTTCCGTGGTTATGCAGACCGATGATATCCCCTGCATAAGCATTCTCAACTTGAGAACGGTCACCCGCCATAAAGGTCAGTGCATCAGAAATCACCACGTCTTTCTTAATGCGAACTTGGCGCAGCTTCATCCCTTTTTCATAGGTACCCGAGACGATACGCATAAAGGCGACACGGTCACGGTGTTTTGGATCCATATTCGCCTGAATTTTGAATACAAACCCAGTGAATTTTTCTTCTGTGGCTTCAACTTCACGCACATCAGTTTTACGTGCCTGAGGTGCAGGAGCCCACTCAACGAGACCATCAAGCATATGATCCACACCGAAGTTACCTAAGGCAGTACCAAAGAATACAGGAGTCAACTCACCCGCTAAGAATGCATCGTGGTCAAATTCATGGGAAGCCCCTTGAACTAACTCCAGCTCTTCGCGAAGTTGAGAAGCTAATTCATCACCAACAGCCGCGTCTAATTCAGGGTTATTTAACCCTTTAACGATGCGAACTTCTTGAATTGTGTGACCTTGGCCTGTTTGATACAAAATGGTCTCGTCACGCAGTAAGTGGTAAACACCTTTGAATAATTTACCGCAGCCAATCGGCCATGTGATTGGGCAACAAGCAATTTTCAGCTCATTTTCCACTTCATCTAATAGCTCCATTGGATCGCGAATATCACGGTCCAATTTGTTCATAAAGGTCAAAATCGGTGTATCGCGCAGGCGGGTAACTTCCATCAGCTTACGAGTACGATCTTCAACCCCTTTACCGGAGTCGATAACCATTAAGCAACAGTCAACGGCGGTTAGTGTACGATAAGTATCTTCCGAGAAGTCTTCGTGTCCTGGGGTATCTAATAGGTTCACTAAACAATCATTATAGGGAAATTGCATCACAGAGGTGGTGATTGAGATACCACGCTGCTTTTCCATTTCCATCCAGTCTGATTTGGCATGCTGGTTAGAACCGCGACCTTTTACTGTTCCCGCGCGTTGAATTGCGTGTCCGAAAAGTAATACTTTTTCAGTGATCGTGGTTTTACCTGCATCGGGGTGAGAAATGATAGCAAACGTTCTACGGGTGCTAACTTCATGGAGAAAATTCTGATCTGTCATTTAACCGTTCTTTTCGTCTATATCCAGATTTGTATGGGCATCAGGAAGAGGCTCGAGGTGGCTCTAAGCGCAGCAAATCCGTATTGTTAATCGTAATTGGCGGTTATTTTCGCAGATCTTGGGGTTATAAACAATCAGAGCCTGAGATGTTAGGTGCTCCACCCACTGGATGGAGCCCAATAAATTTACATCGACGCTGCCACTAACTGAGCAATTTCTAGTCCTAATTCTTGTGTGCTGGAATTTCCTCCCATATCGCGAGTCAAGTGACGACGTTCACGAATCGCCGTTTCAACCGCTGACATGATCGTATCGTGCATTTCTTGACAACCGAGATGCTGCATCATCATCGCTGCCGCCCAGATAGTCCCAATTGGGTTGGCAATATTTTTCCCAGCAATATCTGGCGCAGAACCGTGTACCGGTTCAAACATCGATGGAAACTGTTTTTCAGGGTTGATATTCGCTGACGGTGCAATGGCAATCGTCCCCGTACACGCAGGACCAAGATCCGACAAAATATCCCCAAATAAGTTTGATCCCACAATCACATCATAAAATTCCGGCATTCTCACTAAGTTAGCCGCAAAAATATCAATGTGGAATTGATCGACTTTCACATCTGGATACTGTTTTGCCATTTCAGCCACACGGCTATCCCAATACGGCATGGAGTGGAATAATCCATTGGATTTCGTGGCTGAACTTAAATGTTTTTTATCCCGAGAACGGGCAAGTTCGAAAGCATATTTTAAAATTCGGTCAGTCCCTTTGCGGGTAAAAATACTTTGCTGGGACACCATTTCATCTTCCGTCCCTTCATACTGAATCCCGCCAATTGCAGAATATTCGCCCTCTACGTTTTCACGCACTACATAAAAATCAATATCCCCTGGTTTTTTATCCGCTAATGGGCATTTAATCCCCTCAAATAAACGAACTGGGCGCAGATTCACATATTGATTAAACGCACGGCGGATTGGTAGTAATAAGCCCCATAAGGAAATGTGGTCAGGAACCCCCGGAAACCCAACGGCACCAAGGAAAATAGCATCAAATTTTTTCAGTTGCTCTAAGCCATCTTCCGGCATCATGCGTCCTGTACGATGATAGGTTTCACACGACCAATCAAAGTGTGTAAAGTTAAGTTTTACACCATGCTTCTGCGCCGCTGCCTCTAAAACACGTAATCCTTCAGGGATCACTTCCGTTCCAATTCCATCACCCGGAATGACTGCTATATTGAATTGTGCCATTTTCAACGCCCTTATTATTATCTATGCATGTCCTCCAGTTTATGGCTTGCTGTGATAAAGTATAGGCATGAACTGTAATCCCTAGGTTTACAAACTATGAACAAGCTACCTTTGCTTGAAGATATCCGTGTATTTGTCACCGCCGCCCGATTGATGAGCTTCTCTCAAGCGGCAGAGCAACTATTGG
Organism: Providencia sp. PROV188; assembly: GCF_027595165.1. Classification (NCBI taxonomy): domain Bacteria; kingdom Pseudomonadati; phylum Pseudomonadota; class Gammaproteobacteria; order Enterobacterales; family Morganellaceae; genus Providencia; species Providencia sp. PROV188. The sequence continues at coordinate 652,128 of NZ_CP097291.1, read as the reverse complement.
TATCTCCAGCCTATATATCGAAACGCATTAAATTACTGGAAGAAAACTTAGGGCAAACGCTGTTTTTCCGTAATGCTCGCGCCATTCAATTGACCCCGGAAGGGAAAATTGTTCTGCGTAGTAGTGAGCGGTTGCTGGAAGAATTGGAACGTATGCAGGGAGAATTACAAGCTTGCCGCGAGGAGATCAGCGGAGAGCTGCGTATCAGTTGCAGTACAGGCTTTGGTAGCACCTATCTGAATCCCTTTATTCTGGCATTACGTGCTGATTACCCTCTTTTAGGTATTGATCTGACGTTAACGGATCGATCTGTCGATATCATCAGTGAGAACATCGATCTTGATATCTGCATTGGCGGCACCATTTCGGATCAATTTATTGCACGCCGGTTAGCCCGCAATAGCCGAGTACTTTGTGCCTCACCTGCGTATATTCAAAAATATGGACAGCCTTCTTTGCCCCAAGAGCTAGAGCAGAAACATTTGTGCATTGCCATCAAAGAGCGCAATCAAGCTCCCGCAATCTGGAAACTAGAGCACCAACAAGAAAGCATGACCATCACACCGAATAGTAAATTAATGGTCAATAACGGTGAAGTCGCCAAACAGTGGTGTCTCAGCGGTGAAGGAATTTTATTACGTTCACTTTGGAGTGTACTTCCTGAACTTCAGTCAGGAAAATTAGTGCGCGTTCTACCACAATGGCATCAAGGTGCTGACGTTTTTGCTGTCTATTCACGTAGTTTACGTAATAGTGCTAGTCTTAGAGTTTTCATTGAAAATCTTGAAAAGTATCTCGCCACCCATTTACCACCCATCTTTGGGGATGAATATAACCAATTGGATGCCCATTAATGACCGAACCAGAGACTTTTAAAGAGCGCTTACTCAAGCTATTAAAACAGAAAAAAATGAGCCAGTTAAAAGTTGGGGAACAGCTTGGTGTTTCCCGTACTGCCGTCAATAAATGGACAAAAGGCGGAATGATTGACGAAGATAACCTCAATAAGCTGGCAGACTTACTCGATGTCGATAAGATTTGGCTCAAGTATGGTGAATACACGCAATCCCAACATCCCCAGTCCAGCGTAGGCGGCACACGCAATATCAATGAAGTACATTTACAAGAATCGGCGGAGATAGTCACTTGGGAATGGGATTTATTGACTGGCGAACTGAATTATTCCGATAACGTTGAAGCGGTGTATGGCATAAAAATCACCACCAACGAAGATTTCTGGGCGTTAATGGATCCGGCATCCAAAGATAAGCTGGTCAATGGTTACTCCAAAATTATTAAAGAAGGCGGTGCCCATGAAATGGATTTTAAAATCAACTGGGAAGGTGACTACCGCTGGATAACATCCAGAGCCGCGGGCGTTAAAGGACCTAACGGCAAAGTCACAAAATTAGTTGGGATCAGCTTGGATAATACTGAGCGAAAAAACAATGAGTTACGTCTACGAAAAATCAAATGCTACTTTGATGTGTTACTGACACACTTCCAACATTTGGTTGCCTTTACCGACAAAGCCGGAGAAATCCTCGCCAGCAATCTTAAAAGCCAATCAACAGATATTGATTATTTAGCCTTACAGCGCCTTCTCTATCAGTTAGCCATTAATCATAAAACGTGGCTCGACGATGTTATCCAAACAGGTCGTGGGCAAATTGTGTTTCAGGACAAGCAGATCACCGCCTATCATCATCTTAATGATGAGCATCAATCCTTCTTGATGTTTGAACTAAAACCCTCGTAAATATCAGTAAAAACCCCAGTGATTAAACTGGGGCTTTCCACTACCAATCTACACATTCACCATCATAAATCTAACACCAGCCGCTTCCCCTTAGCCCGAGAAACACACAGCATCATAGTTTTTTGCTCCGCTTTCTCATCATCGTCAAGGTACAAATCACGATGGTCAGCTTCCCCTTCCAAAATTGCCGTTTCACAGGTTCCACAAACGCCATTGCGGCACATACACTCCACCTTTATACGCTTATCCGCTTCGATAACCTGCAAAATGGATTGGTCTTCCGCAACCTGTAAACTGAATCCTGAACGCTGAAAATGCACTTCAAAAGAATCCCCCTCACTCGCCACTTCGCCAAAATTTTCAAAATGCACTTGTGCGCTACCAAGGTGCTGATTGCCCTGTTCAATCACGTCATTAATCAATCTTTCAGGCCCGCATACATACACATGGCTATTTTTAGGTTGGGATTGGATTAATGTGGCGACAGGCATCCGTTGAGCTTGGGATTTATCATAAGTGTATAAACGGGGGCCAATGCGTTCCTGTAATTCATCGACAAACGCCGCCGTCGCTTTATCACTGAACCCGTAATGAAGCTCAAAATCCATTCCTGAGTGCTCAAGCTCATACAAGTAGGATAAAAATGGTGTGATCCCAATCCCTCCAGCGATCAAAATATGTTTGCTGCTCTGCGCTTGCGCTAATGCGAAAAAATTTTGCGCAGGGGATAAATAGAGTGCATCCCCCTGCGCAATGTTATCGTGCATGAAAACAGAGCCCCCTTTCGAGTTCTGGTCACGCAAAACAGAGATACAGTAACGATCGCACTGCTGAGGGTCACTTATTAATGAATAAGCACGTTGTAGCCCAATTTGCTCATCCATATGAACCGTGACATGGCTCCCCGCGCTAAACGGGCTAAGTTGTCCTTTTTGCGCCACGAATTCGAACATTTTAATGGTTGGGCTGACCTGTTCAATTCGGCTAACATTCACCGCTATTTTTTGTTGGCTCATCACAGTTCCTTTTTCCGTTACGCAATATCAAGGCACAGATATTTGATGCTTAAATAATCATCGATACCATAATGGGAACCTTCTTTACCTAACCCCGACTGTTTAACCCCACCAAACGGAGCCACTTCATTTGAAATCAAACCGGTATTGATCCCAACCATTCCGCTTTGCAGCTTTTCAGCCACTCGGTAAATACGGTTTACATCCCGAGAAAAGAAATAAGCGGCTAAACCATAAATGGTGTTATTGGCACGGCTGAGAACTTCATCTTCATCACTAAATCGAATCAATGTAGCAATAGGGCCAAAGATCTCTTCGTGGACGATATCCATTGAATCATCGACATCCACCAGCACTTTCGGATTGATAAAGTGGCCATGCTCCTCAATTTCAGAACCTAATATCACTCGACGGGCGCCTTTAGCGAGAGCATCCTCAAGTAATTGGTTCATACCATCAATTGCCTTAATGGTGATCATCGGTCCAATATCCACACCAGCATCCACGCCATTACCGACTTTCAATTTGGCTACTTGTGCCACAAACTTTCGTTCAAATTCATCAAAAATGACATCATGAAGATAAAAACGGTTAACGCAGACACAGGTTTGCCCACCATTACGGAATTTGGCTTGAATGGCGCTAGTGACCGCTTTATCAATATCCGCATCCTCGAAAACAATAAATGGTGCGTTTCCACCTAATTCAAGCGATGTTTTCTTGATAGTCGATGCACATTGCTCCGCTAATACACGCCCCACTTGGGTGGAACCCGTAAAAGAAAACTTACTGATCAGCGCATGTTTGGTCAGCCTTTCCCCCAAAAAACGTGATTCTCCAGTCACCACGTTAAAAATACCCGCAGGGATCCCCGCTTCATCGGCAAGTTGAGCCAGTGCCAATGCGGTAAATGGTGTTTCTGTAGCTGGCTTGATGATGATACTGCACCCTGCTGCAAGTGCGGGTGCCGCTTTGCGTGTGATCATCGCAGCAGGGAAATTCCATGGCGTAATCGCACTGCATACGCCAATAGGTTGCTTAATCGTAGAAAGGCGATTAGTTCCAACGGTTTGTGGGATAGTTTCCCCATAAACACGTTTTCCTTCTTCTGCGAACCACTCAATAAAAGAGGCGGCATAACGAATTTCGCCTTTTGCTTCATGCAGCGGCTTACCTTGCTCAAGAGTCATCAACAACCCAAGATCATCAATATTTGCCTCAATCAACTCAAACCAACGGCGCAAAATAATTGAGCGCGCTTTCGCAGTTAATTGGCTCCATCCCGCCATCGCGGCATGGGCTTGTTCAATGGCTTCATCAACCTGCGCTGCTGTTAGGCTAGGAATGGTGCCCAGCACAGTTTGAGAGGCAGGATTTGTCACGGGAATTGTTTTCTCCGTTTCCACCCAGCGACCATTGATATAGCAGGCTTGGCGAAATAGCGCGGCATGTTTTAACCTGTTCATCGTCACATCTCCCATCCCTTGCGATTATTCCGTATGAGCGCCAGCCACAATTTTGTGGAAATGAGCAACACCGTGCTCACTGATCCCACTGCGTTGTCTATCAGCCATAATGCGCCCTTGACCACGATATCCACGGGAACGCAGACCTTTTTGTACACTTTCCACCAAACGTAAATCTTCAGGGCGGAATACCGTGCGGTACCATTCCACTAAATTTTTCTGATATTCAGTCAGTTCTTCATTCAGGAAATAGATATCGTAATGCTGCAATGTCTCACCCGCATTCACAGGGAATTCATAAATCACCGTCATAAAATCGCCGCCAGGAGGCATATTGAACATGGTGCTTGGCCAAATCCAAAAACCAAAGAAGCGCGGGTCTAATACTGACTCATCGAACTGATAAGAAGATTCAGATGGCTTGGCTTTGCCGATTTGTACCGTCCAATTATCTTTAAGCAAATGCTCATACACATTCACATCCACCGAACTGGCAAAGCTAACGTGGTTAGTCGGGCAGTGATAGCATTCAATGTAGTTATCAACGATGGTTTTCCAATTAGCTGGGGTATGGCTAACAAAGCGCGCTGCTAATTTCAGGTCATTGATAACCGCGCACGCTTCTTCCATTTTTTCTGCTAAACCAGGTAGCTGCTCTTCAATTGGCTGAGGTTCACCTTCCGTCAGGTTTATATAGATAAAACCTGCGTGCTCAGTCACATGGAAAGAACTTAATGACATAGCATCCGCTTCAAAGTTGTTCACATTTTCACAGTTGGTTGCATGCGCCAACTGCCCATCCAACTTGAATGCCCAAGCATGGTAAGGGCAGGTAATCACATTTTTCATTTTCCCGCCATCACCACTAATTAGTTGATGACCACGGTGTGGGCAAACATTGTAGAAACCGCGCAGAACATCATCACGACCACGAACAATCACAAGGCTTTCACCAATTAGTTGGCGTGTAATATAGGAATTTTTTTCTTTTACCTCACTCACATGACCAACACAAACCCATGAATTAGCAAAAATTTTTTCTTTTTCAAAATCAAAAATGTCTTCAGATGTGTAATAACGTGCAGGGATAGTCCATGCATTATCTATATCAAGGTGATCATTAATCGAAATGACTTTAGCTGCATTGCTCATAATTGCCCTCTCTTTTTGTAAACTTATAGTTAACATATTTTAATCGGATGTTAACGAAGATCGCAATAATGATCAAACAAAATATCATCAGGCTTTATAAAAAAATTATTAATCATAAAATTCAATCAGATAAAAAATAAATACACAAACGCAATGTTAATGCTTGGTTAATTATTTGTTGACTATGCAATCTTTGCATGGCTATTCTTTGTAAACCCAAAGTAAGCATCACCTGCAAAATAACGACTCAATAAAAGAGATAATAAAGAAGTGAGCAACTGGAGAAGAGGTATGATGAATCATAAAAGGTCTGTATTTTACGTATCCCTCGCTTTTAGCCTGATCCTCATCGGCTTAGGGGCTTTTATTCCCGATAAACTGGAAACATTTTCACACTCTGCCCTGAGCTTTATCTATAACAACTTAGGTTGGTTTATCCTTGGTGCCGTGTTTATTTTTTTTAGCTTTTGTATGTACCTTGGATTTTCGAAATTTGGCCATATTCGCTTAGGCGATGATAATGACAAACCGGAATACAACACGGCTACTTGGGTTGGAATGCTGTTTAGCGCATCCATAGGGATCAGCTTAGTATTCTGGGGAGTCGCAGAACCCGTTTCTTACTACATCAGCCCACCAATGGGACCCGGAATGACTGAGCAATCGGCAAAAACAGCGATGCAATATGTCTATCTGCATTGGGGGGTTTCCGCTTGGGCGTGTTATGCCTTAGTCGGGGTTTCTTTAGCTTTTTTCCAATTCAGAAAAAAATTACCATCCTCATTAAGTTCCGTGTTTTATCCATTAATTGGCGATCGTATCAAAGGATCAATTGGAAAATGGGTGGATGTATTGGTCGTGTTATCCATTGTGATTGGTATCGCCACATCCCTCGGGTTTGGTACGCTACAAGTCAACAGCGGAATGCATTATCTGTGGGATTTGCCTGTTAGTATTTATATTCAAATCGCGATTATTGCCGTTGTGACTGTGATTTATATCGCTTCTACCATTTCAGGATTGCAGGGCGCCATCAAGCATCTTTCTAACCTCAACATGTTGCTTGCCTTCGCATTAATGGGGTTTATTCTGTTTGCCGGTCCAACACAAACTATCTTGAAAGTACTGTTCCAAGGTATCGGAGATTACATGCAAAATTTCGTCAGCATGTCATTTCGTACTGAGCCTTATAATGATGGTTCCTGGATTGCTAACTGGACACTGTTTTACTTCGGCTGGTGGATTGCATGGGCGCCATTAGTGGGTAGCTTCGTGGCGCGTATTTCCAAAGGTCGTACAATCAAAGAGTTTATGATTGGTGCCGTATTTATTCCGGTATTAGGTTCATTTGCTTGGTTTGCGGTGATGGGCGGCTCAGCCATCCATATTATCCAAAATCTCGGTGAAGTGGCCTTGGCGGATGCTGTCAAAACCGATGTCACGTCTGCACTGTTTAAATTCTTAGATTATTTCCCAGCACCGACGTTAATTAGTATTTTAGCCATGGTCTTGGTGATGGTGTTCTTTATTACGTCAGCAAACTCAGCGGTATTCGTTTTAGGTATGGTCAGTGAAAATGGTAACCCAAATCCAAGTCATGTGACCAAAACTATCTGGGGAGTGGTAATTGCAGCAATTGCTATCGTGCTTATCATGACCGGAGGGCTAACGGGTTTGCAGTCCGCACTTGTCGCCACAGCAATTCCACTTTCGGTATTAATGTTGATTATGTGCTACTCAACCTATAAAGGTTTGAATGAAGAAGTCAAAACCACGGCCAAAGTAAAAAGGAGCCTGAGAGAAAAAGTTGGTCGCCTTAGAAAACCTATCTTCACGGAAACAGAAAAATCGTAAATTATAGGTTCATTAAGGCATAAAAAAACCACGGTGGCTGCTGACTTTATCGGGTCACTTCAGGCTACCGTGGTTTTTCTTTAGAAAAATGTATTACGCTTTTTGGCTAAACATGTCTTCGCTGAACAAGGTTAATGCCAGTACTAACGCATCTTCTCGACCCGTTTTCGTCGGATAATAGTCTTTACGTACTGTCGCCTGTTGAAAACCAAGTTTATCATACAGATGAATGGCTGAAGCGTTAGACTCTCTCACTTCCAACCACAGCGTTGAAATCCCTCGATTAACAAGATCGTGAATTAATCTTTCTAATAGCATTCGTCCATAGCCATGTCCTTGAAAATCAGGGTGAATAGCAATATTGAACAGCGTAGCTTCATCTAATACATACTGAGTTATTGCATACCCAACAATTTGATTATTAACTGATATTTTTAGATTATGGTATTTTTCACCTTGGTTTCCATAAAAAACTCGCTCAGTCCATGGAAAATCATGACTTAACTTTTCAATTAAGAAGGCTGTCGCGAGATCAGATTGCTTGAGTGTTGAAATTTTCATCATATTGATAAATTTGTTTCCATAGTGCCTGTTTAGCATTGCTGCTTGCTATCAGTTCAGACAAAACAGGAGAAAGAAATGTGACTTTTGAACCTTCGGGATGAATGCCATCCCCTATCACCCAACAAGGTATTGTTATTGGTGTTGGAATGAGTTTGAGCTGATCGGAATTAATGCACACAACGTCAATCTCATCGATCTTCATTGTGAGAAAAATATCTTTTAACAGCTGGCTGTTTAAATCAAGGTTCTCATCAGTGATAATAATAAGCTTAGTCGACTCAGGAATGCGTACACCACGTTCACCACGTAACACAGTCGGATTTCTCACCATCCATTGAGTGATCCCCATTTGTTCTAAAAGTCTGTCACGTCGTGTCATTGCTTTACCCAGTCGTTAGTTAACAACCACATCTTATCAAAGGGGATTAATAGCGCCAACAGCAATGCTATTTATCTTTTTTCTGGTAAGGTAGTCCGCGTGGTTATATTCATTTTAGGAGATAGACAGAATATGTCATTACTGACACCCGCCAGCGAAGTTATTCAACGCCATTTAGAGCACTTTACCGATCGTCATGTTCTTTTGGCAGGCGATATTCAGGATGAACTGGGTGCAATTTTAGAAGCCGCCAGCGTGCGCGTGCTCACTAACCAGTACCATCGCTGGAAAAACTTACAGCCGGCATTGGGTGAAAATGTTCTGTTTGCTTCAACAGCAACCGCGGAATTCGTTAAACCTTGCGACACCTTAATTTACTTTTGGTCTAAGAACAAACAAGAAGCCGCGTTCCAACTTGATGATTTATGTACCCATCTTGCTGCTGGCAGCCAAATTTTTATCGTCGGCGAAAACCGCAGCGGCGTAAAAAGTGCCGAAGCGATAATGGAAGGGATTGCGACACTGCAAAAAATTGATTCCGCACGCCGCTGTGGGCTCTATTACGGTGAATTAGAGCAACCAACCGAATTTGATATTAAGCGCTGGTGGCGTAACTATCAGGTTGATAATGTGAAAATTCATGCACTTCCAGGTGTATTCAGCCATAACGAGTTAGATATCGGCAGTGATTTACTGCTCTCCACATTGACTGAGCCAATGAGCGGTAATGTGCTTGATCTGGCTTGCGGTAACGGCGTACTCGCCGCGGTTATCGGCTCACAAAATCCAGATGTCACCTTAACCCTGAGTGATGTCAGCGCATCCGCGATTGATTCAGCTACAGCAACATTAGCGGCCAACAACCTGACCGGAAAAGTGATCCCAAGCGACGTCTATTCCGATCTTGATGATAAATTTGATTGGATCATTTCTAACCCGCCGTTCCATGATGGGATCAACACCAGTTATAACGCGGTAGAAACGCTTATTTTCCAAGCCCCTAAATACCTGAAAAAAGGTGGGCACTTACGGATCGTGGCGAATGCATTTTTACCTTATCCTGACTTACTGGATAAAGCGTTTGGCGGTCATGTGGTTCTGGCTAAGACAGGTAAATTCAAAGTTTACGAAGCCATTAAGCGCTAAAACGACGAAATTATCTCATTGTCGATTTTGTTTCTAACGGTCAACTTTCTAAGTTGACCGTTTTTTCATCAAACAAAATTACGCGGATAAAAATTTATTGACGTCTGCGCAAATTAGCCTAAAATCCGCACCGTACTATTGATGCATGAGCAATTATGCAAAAGAGTTAGTATTGCGAGGGTGGCGGAATTGGTAGACGCGCTAGCTTCAGGTGTTAGTGTCCTTTGGACGTGGGGGTTCAAGTCCCCCCTTTCGCACCACTTACTCTTCATAATTTCAATTATCTATGCGTTGACTGCTCTTCGCTATCCGTATCACATAGTTATCTATGTATTGAGCATGATATACACAAGTATCAATAGAAAGAATTTTGACAGTATTTGCGAGGGTGGCGGAATTGGTAGACGCGCTAGCTTCAGGTGTTAGTGTCCTATGGACGTGGGGGTTCAAGTCCCCCCTTTCGCACCACTGTTAATGATTCGTAACCTTAATCTTCAAGAATTCAATCTTCAAAGGTTCAATCCTCGATAGCCATTCGCCCACCAACATTCCTAACCTAAATATCGTTTAAACAATCTTAGCTTCGCATAATAAAAATCAGCAAGAAGCAGCCTAAAGACATTACTGCTGGAATAATGAGTAAACGCCGTGAGCCACGATTAAACAGCATGCCTGCCGTCGCAATCATCAAGGTGATCATTGCCACTTTCAGTGGATCAAACCCCATATTGCTCAGCAAATACATAATACTCAGTAACACCACCGCGAAGACGCCCCACAAACCAGCGCCAATACGCCGCAACCCTGTTGCTTTTGATACGCTAGTTCCCATAACGCCTCCCATTTATAGCTAACGAGTCTTTAGCTAACTCATAATTAGTCTATAATTTCGCTAAAGATGATAATGATTATCAATCATATCTGCGTTTCTATAAAAATCAATCAAATTTTTGTGGGGAAAATATTTCCCCCACGGTAAAAACATCACTCAAAAATACAAATAAAGTGAATATCTTCAGGCTCTAGCGCAAACAGCACAGGATCGGGCTTTTCGAGTAGTTCACAGCCCATATATTGATAAAAATGCACCGTATTTTCGGAGGGGGTTGCAGAAACATACAATCCACCAGCGCCTTTCTCCAACGCCCTCTGCTGACATAGTTTGAAAAGCTGGCCGCCCAGCCCTTCACCACGATATTGGTAACTAACATGAAGAAAAGAGAGCTGTAACAGATCCTGATTTTCCCCTCGCCATACATTATCTAAACTCGCTGCGGCGATCAGTTTTTCCTCATCAAAAATACCAAAGAAAACAGCGCCATTATCATAACTTTCCAGCAAATGCGGGGTGTATGCATCGGTTTCACCTTCCGGCCAACCTTTCATATCAAAGCGTTGAGCAGAAAGAACTAACTCTCCTTGTTGGTGAAGATAAAGGTGTTCAATCAATTCAGTTCTATCAATCGACCACACATTTGGGATCTCATCCCGCGTGAGCTCGCGTGTTATTCTCATTTTTATTGGTCTCTTAATGCTTGTATAAAGGCTATATAAATCGGATACATAGAGAGCATACAGGCTACACAATCAAAAAGAAATCAGGGCATGAAGAAGGAAACTTAATGAGGATTTATTGGACTTTATAAACAAAAAAGTTCTCTGTAGCATCCTGCCGCAGAGAACTTTTAACTACAGGGGTTGGTTTATTGCTTCAATCCCATCGCATCGCGCATGGTAAAGAACAAATCGGTTTGGTCAGTCAGACCCATCACGTTCGCGGCGTGTGGACCATAGGCCGCAACACGTAGCTGAGCACCTGTATGCTCCTGTGAATCTTCTTCTTCAGAGTTACCGTAGTTTACGGTCATCACGGTACCATCTTTAGTAATCAGCGCTTGAGTTAAGCCTGATGATTTAGTTCCGTTTGGAATAATTTGACTAGAATGCGAGTGGTCAGCGGTCACGATAACCAGTGTATCACCGTGCTTCTTAGCGAAATCTAATCCCACTTGTACCGCTTGATCCAGCGAGACAGTCTCACCGATTTGACCACATGGATTCGCTTTATGATCCTGCTTATCGATAGAAGCGCTTTCAACTTGTAAGAAGAAGCCATTCGGATTTACTTTCAATAAATCAATCGCTTTTTCAGTCATTTGCGCTAATGTCGGTGCATTCGGGTCTAACTTAGAATTCGGTTTACACTCTAATGCTGCGTTATTTAAGTTACCGTGATAAGTAGCTTTTGGGCCTTCCCACGCCACGGTCATGTTGCCATCATGGAACAGACCTAACACAGGTTTATCTTGGTTAGCTTCTTTGATTGCATCGAGTGACTTAGCATCACGGACGATAGTGAATCCACGCTCTTCCGCTTGTTTTTCCAAGGTTTTCCCTTTGTAATCACCCGCTTTAGCTTCCTGCTTAAAGCTTTTCGCACCACCACCTAATGTGACATCGGCACGGGTGATCATTAACTGTTCAGAGATAGAACCACGACCGCCATTTTCCAGCGCATTGGTTGCACACTTTTCACTGGTCTCTTCAGGACCGTAACATTTACGCCCCGTCACATGAGAAAACTGAGCCGCTGGCGTTGCATCTTGGATTTCAGATGTCGTCACGTTACCCGTTGCTTTACCATTACGTTTCGCAATTTCAATCAATGTGTCATGGTCTTTACCGAATACATCAATCCCTAAAGCGCCGTTATAGGTTTTCACACCGGATGACCATGCTGTTGCAGATGCCGCAGAATCAGTTACATAGTCTGGTTTTTGTGTTTTCTTATCTAATGCGTAATGGGTGTATTGTCCAGTGATTGGCAATGCATCGATTCCTTTAAAGAAACCGCCAGCCCCTTCAGCATAGTTACGTGCGACGGTAATTTCAGAATCCCCCATACCATCGCCGATAAATAAAATGACGTTCTTTGCTTGACCATTATGCAGTGCCGCTTTCATGATATCCGTCTGTTCAGTCGATAAACGGCGAGCACCACCAAACTTAGTGATATCCCCTTTTGCAGCGCGACTTTCTGAAACTGCATCATTTTTATCCGCGGCATAAGCGGGGATTGCAGTTCCTAAAATTAACGTACTTACAGCGACGGCTAACATAGATTTCATAAAATTACCTGTCATAACTTTTATCCTTGCCAATCAATAAAAAGAAGAGTGAATATACTTCGAATAATTGACCAGCATGCTAGAGCAGCCAGATGACAGTTGAATGACGGTTTTATGTCGATATAAAGATGATTGTCATAAACATAGCAGCCATAAACATAACAATCATAAAAGCGAAACGCCCGATCAGGGCGTTATCGATGAGAAAAAATTATTGATGAGGTGTTTGTTGGCTCATGAGTTGAGAAATCAGCTGTAGTGCGCTTAATAAGCGATGTCGCTGCTGATCAGTCAAACGTAAATAACGCCGAGCAGCAGGGAGCCGACTAACCATTTCAGAAGCGGTGTAAGGCTCAATTTCGCAACGCCAAACGCCATTTTTGACAGCAATATGACAGTGAGTGAAATCTAGCTCTTCGAAAGTTTGGCGGATCACGGGGTACTGCTCTAAGCTTTCGACCAAAAATTTCCCTTCCGTTTGTTGGGTCGTGAACTGAACGTGTTTTTTCCGCGCTGACCCTGCTGTTTTCACATCAATCTGTGCCACCAGCGCACTGTCACATTTTCCCGAAACTGCAAAGCGACTATGCACAATAAATGCCATAAACAAGGTTTTCACACGCTCAGTCACTTCCACTTTAATACCTTGAGGCAATTGGATGAGCAACACTCCAGGCGCCCCCCACTCACAAACATAAGGAGCGATATCTTTCTCAATCCGATTTAAAGTTAACCCCGCTTGATACCCTGTCGGGAGGCGTTTTTGAGTTAACCTTTTCCACCATGGTGACTTAGGCAAGGTTACGTAAAGGCTCAAGTTCCACCTCCTCTGCATTGTCATCGTCAAATGAGTTGGACAATACTTGTTCAACCGGAACGGGCTTAAATGGATTCACTTTCTGCACTAACACGGTCCAACCTAATGCATAACTCGCGGTTAATCCCAACATAATGGCAAATGGAATATACACGTCCGCTTTATTCATGCCCGGCGGCGTGATGTAAACAATCGCTAGAATAATCCCCACACTCGAAATAATTTGAGGGATAGGGAAGAATGGTGAGCGATAAGCACGATGTAAATCAGGGCGACGAATACGCAATAGCACCACAGAAATCGTCACTAATAAGTACGCCGTTCCCCACGAACACACAGCCGCCAGCACCAACGGGATAATGCGATCTAAATCCCCTTGGATAGCAAATGCGTGTAAACATGGGATCATCACCGCCACTAAAATACCAAACACTGGCGTTTTAAAGCGAGGGTGTAAATAAGCGAACACTTTTGGTAATGCACCATCTAATGCCATGCCGTAAAGAATGCGTGGAACTGCCGCCATCAATGTATTGATAGTTGCCCCACCCGCCAGCAATAAGGCGATTCCAATCCAGTATTTACCGAAGTCACCCATAATTTGCCCAGCAAACGCAGGAATAGCCATCGGTGTTTCTAATAGGCTCACACCATTTTGAGGGTCAACAATCACGTTTTCGACTTGGTTTGTCAGTGCCGCACCAAACAGGAACATACAGAATGCCACGCCACATAAACCAATCGCCATCGCACGCGGGATCACTTTGGCTGAATTTTTAATTTCCGGCGCCATCGGTGTCACTAATTCACAGCCGACAAACATAAACATCGCCATTCCCACAAAGCTAAGAACAAGGGTCGGGTCAGAAATATTCAGTCCTTGACCAAACCAGCCTTCTGCGGAAACATGGAATGGCATTAGCAGCCCACAAATACTGAAAATCACCAACGTGCTCCACATTGCAAAAGTGAGCACCACTTCCACTTTGCCGAAAGCTTCGATACCAAATGCATTCAATAAGCCGAATGCCACAACTAAACCAACCCCCACCATCCAAGAGGAGTTATTGGTTTCCAGCACTGTATTCAAGCTTTCAAAGTTCACTAACGCCATAATACCGGACAAAATGGTCTCTGCTGTACCTGCAAAAACGTGAACTATCAGATAGGCAGACAGTGCCCCTGTAATCGCCCAAAAGCGCCCCATACCGCAAGAGATATAGTCGTAAACAGAACCGGAGGTCGGTAAAATTGCCGCCGCTTCGGAGAATGTGGTTAATTGAGCCTGCATCATGATAAAGCTCAGTAAAACAGCTAAGGCAAAAGTATCACCGCCGATCCCAAAACCACTGGTTACAGTGAGGATCACAGGGCTTGCCATAATCACGCCAACCGAACTAGCGAGCGTTGTTGGAAAGCCAACCTTACCTTTTTCAATGTGTGATGTTAATTTTGAGGATAAATTCATTTTGCTTCCCTCTCTCTGCTCACAGCCCAAATTGTGAATTTTTTGTAAAAATGAAGTGACTGCATTCTCACTATAGAAATAAGCCTAAACATCTCGCCATCGTCCTTTAGAACGATACCCAGAGAGAGGGGTGCACACAGAGCCTAAAACGAAAAGTACCCTTTTAAAACTCAAATAATATAATAATCATTGAAATATCAATGGTTAGTAAAAAACAACCTCATTAACATATTAACAAACACACTACGAAAGATACCCAAAGGCAGTAAACTCCCTTTAAACGATAAAAAACAAGTTTTAAATAGTGTAACCACGCTCACGTTATTAACATGTTTATTTTATGTTAATCGAATTAAATTACATGATAGTAAGCTGTATATTTTGATGGGGTATGATGATGGTTCAACCGCTATTTAGTGAGAGTCAACAGGGCTTAATCGACTGCTGCCTAAATACAATTGCCCATATCATTCCTATTTCTGCGGCGGTTTATTATCTAGTAAATGAGCACTGGCAGCCAGAAAACCATGTACTATATGGAATTTCTGCACGTATGCATGAAGAGTATCTCTCTGCCTTTTCCCAGCACGACCCTCTACATCCCGACCATTTTCGTGGTGAGGATCTCCGTTTAGTGAAGATGCCAGTGGAAATGCGTCAGCACGATCAAACCTTCTTCCATGATTTTATGCAGCCAAACCATATCGCAGATATGGCAGAGATTTTTATTCGCCGTAAAAATAAGATTGTGGCGGGAATTTCCGTGCTACGCGATACGCCATTTACGCCGGAAGAGGTGATTAGGCTCAATGCAATCTTACCAATTGCGGAGCTTATGACATTTGATGTGCGACCCGATTCTCTGGTTTCCTATACCCCGAAAGAGCAAGAAATTATTCATTTAGTGCGAGAAGGCGCCAGTAATAAGCGTATTGCGCTGCTGTTGGGTGTTTCGCTTTCCACTGTAAAAACCCATCTACGCAATATTTTTACCAAAGCCAATGTGAGCAACCGGACAGAATTAGTTTCCTCCGGATTTATACTGCGCCAAGATAAAATTTTATAAAAAATCCCGGCGCATTGGCCGGGAAAACTGTTGCTTTACAGAAAAAACAAAACTACTAACGCTCTAATAACGCACCATGACGGACTTTAATTCAGTGTAGTGCTCGATGAATGCACTACCAAATTCACGACCAATTCCAGAGGACTTAATACCACCGAAAGGTACTGCTGGGTCGAGGAAGGTGTGCATATTCACCCAAACAGTTCCAGCTTCAATTTGTGAGACCATGCGCATTGCTTTACTAAGATCATTTGTCCATACGCTCGCAGCCAAGCCAAATGGCGTGCTATTCATCATCGTAATCAGCTCATTTTCATCATCATAAGCCAAGAAAGTGCCGATAGGACCAAATGTCTCTTCTTTCATTAACACATCATCTGGGCCATTTGCTCGGATAATCGTAGGCGGAACAAAGTAACCCGCACCAGCAATTGGCTGCCCACCATAGACAATTTCACTGCCATCTTGGCGTGCTTTTTCAAATAGGCTTAAGATCTTATCGTAATGAGCTTTATTGGCTAATGGTCCCATTTCTGTGGTTTCATCCAATGGCGAGCCAACCTTCATTGCCGATAAACGCGTTTTTAGCGCTTCCAGAACCGTATCCATCAATTTAGATGGAATATAGAAACGCTCTGCCGCTGCACAGATTTGCCCTTGGTTTAAATAACCCGCTTCAATGATGCCGCTCACAATCTTATCCACGGATAAATCCGCTAAGAATGCTGCACCATTTTTACCGCCCAATTCTAATGTGACGCGAGTCAGTTTGCCTTCCATCGCTGAGCGCCCTACCGCCAATCCAGTCGGCACTGAGCCTGTAAAGGTCACTTTCGAACAAAGTTCATGGCTAATTAAAGCAGGTCCCACTTCGCGACCACCACCATTTACAATATTGATTACACCATCAGGAATACCCGCTTCTTTGGCTAATTCAGCCACGCGCAACATGGTCAGAGGGGTAAACTCACTTGGCTTCAGTACAATCGTGCAGCCACATGTCAATGCAGCCGCTAATTTCCAAATGGAAATCATAATGGAGAAGTTCCATGGGATAATCCCAGCAACCACCCCGACAGGCTCACGCTGGGTAAATGCCGAGTATTTTTCGCCATTAAATGATGGCAAAGAAACATTCAGGGTTTCACCGCTAATTTTAGTTGCCCAGCCCGCAAAATAACGTAAAAACTGTGCCGCTGAACCTACTTCCAGAAAGCGTGATAACTGAATGGTTTTCCCAGAACTTAAGGTTTCTAATTGCGCTAATTCTTCTAAGTGTTTTTCGAGCAAATCCGCTAAACGATTCAAACAGTTGCCTCGTTCCATCGGCGTGGTATTTGCCCATGAGCCTTTAAATGCGGCATATGCCGCATTCATCGCTGCATCAACTTCTTCGCAAGTTCCTTCTTTCACTTTCGCAATCACTTGCTCGGTGGCTGGATTCACGACTTCAAAATAAGCATCTCCCTTGCCAGAAACAGGCAATCCATTAATAAAATGACCGTGTTGACGGTTCAAGAATTCTCTAACTTCTGGTAACAGGGTTAACTCACTCATCGTTATCTCCACCTCGTTAATTTATCGAATTACGCATTCACGCAGGCTAAATAGTGTTTTACAAAACGTGGTGCGCTGATTTCCCAAAGTACTTCAGTGCCTTTGGCTGCAAACCAAGAGTCGCCTTTATGGTATTCCACGGTGACGCCTGTTTTTACGTCGGTTAATTTCACCGAACCTTCATGGACAGTTGCCATTTCATCAAATGGGTAAACCATCTTAAATTTGCCTGTTGTACAAGCAAAAATACCGCAAGTCAGATTATCTGTTGGCTCTCCGTGGATCATCGCCACGCTTGCTTGTGGATCACCTTCAACAACCACAGAACCTAAATTGCTCACGCTACCAATGTTCAGTAATTCAGGAAGTGCTTTGTTTAACAGTAATGGGCTGATCATCTTTCTTACCTTCTCTTATGTAATAAAATCAAAAATGGACATTAAATTTAGGAAAACTTAGCGGCGACCTTGCCAATATCCTGATAACTGATGCCAACACTTGGCAAGTGACACAATGGCATTACGCATGCTGTCTTTCCCCATAATGTCAGCATGAGGAATCGAACTCATCAGGTCATAGCGGCTGGAGCCTTCAACCATTCCCTCAGCAAGCACCTTGCACACGATCTGGCTTGGCGTAACACCAAAGCCTGAATAGCCTTGTACGTAGAACACGTTTTTATGACCAGGGATCGTGCCAATTTGCGGGAATAAGTTAGCACTACACGCCATTGGCCCTCCCCATGCCAGCTCGATTTTGACGTCTTTCAGGTATGGGAAAACATTCAGCATCAATTTGCGGTTCCACTCTTTCAAGTCGGATGGAATGTATTCTAAAAAGTACGTCGAGCTACCAAATAGCAGGCGATTTTCGTTTGTTACACGGTAGTAATCGATGACTGGGCGAATATCGCTGTATGCCCCGCGAATTGGGCTAATGCGTTCAATTAATTCATCGGAAAGCTCTTCCGTCATTAACTGATAAGCATAGGTGTTAATTGTTTTTGGGTATAACGTCGGCTCAAGACCATTCAAGAAGCCATCGCACGCCCACAACATTTTTTTCGCTTTCACGGAACCCATCGCGGTACGAACCGTTACTGTATCGCCGTACTCAACATTCAAAACTTGGCTGTTTTCAAAAATTTTTGCGCCATATTCACTCACCGCTTTCGCTTCCCCCAGTAACAGGTTAAGTGAATGAACATGTCCGCCTCCCATGTGTTTGATTCCACATGTATAAGCGTCAGATCCGATAATCTGCTTTAAATCTGAACCTGTATAAAATTCAATTTCTTCATCTGGTGCGACGGCTTTAAAATCTGCAAGCCAACTGCGCAATGTTTTTTCTTGGCGCTTGTTACTACCTAAGTAGGCATAACCATGGCAAAAATCCGCATCAATATTGTATTTGGCGATACGGTCACGCATGATCCCCGCGCCCATGTTGCTCAGTTTAAAAATCGTTTCTAAACCTTCAGAACCAACGTGTTTTTTAATCGCATCGAGGTCATGACCAATACCAGCCATCACTTGCCCACCGTTACGTCCTGTACCGCCATAACCAAGATGGCGACCTTCCAAGATAGCAATGTTGGTAATTCCCTTTTCACACAATTCTAATGCTGTATTAATCCCTGAGAATCCACCACCGATGATCACGACATCCACATCAATGTCTTCTTTCAAAGTTGGGAAACGCAGATCATATTTTTTGGTTGCTGAGTAATAAGTTAATGATTCTACTTGGTTATTCATAATGGATACCCTATCTAGTATCTTGCAATAACCTTGATTATCTTAACCAATCATTAACAGTTACATAGCCCTTTAGGGATATTCGAAACATAAAGTTAACATTTGTGACGTGGATACAATATTTACTTATAAATAAGATTAAATCAATTTAAACCTTTTATGTTTTAATTCAAAAGGATAAATATTTATTATTATATTAATAGAAATTATTACATATTTTAGTAAAGGATGAAGGCAAGGAGTATTTCATTGCTAAGAGAAAATACAACTAATTGAAAAATAAAGATTTATCAAGGTTGTCTAGTTTAACCATCTGATATATACAAGAAATACACTAACTCTACTCAATTACTGTTTTATTGGAGTCATTAATAAATTAAACAATTCAACTTGAGAGTTAATCTCTAATTTTTGATAGATATTCTTGCGGTGATTTTTGACAGTACCCAAGCTAATAAACAGCGCCTCGGCAATTTGTGGGGAGCCTTTACCTTCCAAAATTAATTCAACGACCTCACACTCTCTTGGCGTCAAACCAAAGCAAGTTTGTAAGTCAGTATTACGGTAATGGCTGGATACTGAGTTAGGCACGACTTCCTTATGTAATCGAGCGATACTTCGAATAATATCAAAGGCTTCTTTTAATGAGGCTTGTTTATTTTCGTCTGAAAGAAAAGGCTGGTCTTCATTACCAAAGAAAATACCTAATTGTTTATCGGCCGATAGCTCCAGCAATAGCCCCGCCTCATCGCACCAACCGGTCTTACGATAAAAGTTAAGATAATAATCAGTATGATAAAACCCTTTCGGTGCAACTTCTTTCAATGTCAGCACCTTCGAGCTGCCACCTTTTTGTAGTTCTTGATAGAAAGGATCCATCAGATAAGCGCCACGCTGATAAATACGATTGATACTGTCACTATTGCGCTTCTCAACTTTCGACAGAAAACGCGGCGCACCTTCTTTTTCAAAGGCATAAATAATGGCGTTATCAAAGACCACAAAAGAGGACAGCCATGACAACAAATTGGGGTAAAACTGGTTGGTTGCCACGGAGTCAATAAGGTCAGGTAATTTATGCAGATAATGATCCATTCAGCCCTCACTCATTAACTTATTAATAATTTATCACCGTGTATATTCAGGCGAACTATAACCCTATAAAGACCATATTCTGAGAGGAAGCTCAATTTTTTTGTTATTAATATGTTAATTAAATCACAATATATGCTATGGATATTAATAATATTTTATCAATTATTTAATAAGTTGAAGGGGTTCGAAGAAAGTACAGGAGTAATAAAAGAGAGCAGCCCCGAAAGGCTGCTAGAGAACTATTTATTGATAATGGCCTTCAATTTGCTGTAACGACGGATCAAACGCCACTTTAATTTCAGCGTTGTGGCATGCTTCCAAACAATATCCCAGTAACCTTTATCGAAAAACAGCTGAACCATCTGCTTTTGCGTTTCCGGTGACTTGATGGCTAATAGCGCTAAAACAACCCCTAAGCCTTCTTTCCCCACTTGCCATAAGCAAGCCGGTGCTTGTTTCACTTCTTCAGGATGGCGCTTATAGATATCCATCAACATATCTAAGATCTTCAGATAGGTATTGATCTTACGTACTGAGCGCTCATCTCCGGTTAAAGAGTGAGAAACGGATTGGTTATGGATCAGATATTCATAATATTGTTCATTGATAAACTGCACTCGTTTAGCAACGAGCAGCATTTCGGTAGTCCAAGGAATATCTTGATGGTGTAATCTTGGTTCAAAGGAAAAATTGTGTTCTCTAATTAATGACAAGCGATACAGATTCAACCAAGTTACATGGAGAAATTTACGAGAGCTCAAGCCAATTTGCAGCCATTGAGGGCCCGTGATCACGCCAGTAGAAGGCACTTTATTTGGCGGAAAAATAGCTTTTGGCGCATCCCCATTGGTGTACACATAAGTACCATTGCAAGTTGCTACGTCCAGATCCCCCACTAAGGCAATCTCTAATAAACGACCATACATTCTGGCATCAATTTCATCATCAATATCAGGGAAAGTGATGTATTTCCCTGTTGCGACAGCCATTCCGGTATTACGCGCAACGGAAACGCCACCGTTTTCCTGAGTGAGTACTTTGAAATTCTCAAACTTATCTTCGTATTGACGAATGACTGATTCGCTATCATCTGTTGAACCATCGTTCACAACGATCAGTTCCCAGTTTTCGAGCTTTTGGGCAATTAAGCTGTCAAAAAAATGGGGTAAAAACTTTTCGCCGTTATAAACAGCAACAACGATACTCAATACAGGCTGAAGGGACATGGATTAACCTTACGCTCATTAAAAATGATGATAATGACAAAATATATTCTTGTTTTTCATGAAAAATTCATAATCAAATCAAAGCTGTTATGATAAGAGCAACTTTACCTATCCCGATTATTACTCAAATTATCAAATCGCTGTGAACTAATTTTGACTTATCTTACCTAAGAAATGTCAATTATACCTCACCTTAACAAAAGGATCCTCCTGTGGCTGGAAGTAGCTTACTTGCCTTATTAGATGATATTGCAGCAGTTTTAGATGATGTGTCCGTGATGACAAAAATGGCGGCAAAAAAAACATCTGGTGTTCTGGGTGATGACCTCGCTTTAAATGCGCAACAAGTCACAGGCGTTCGCGCTGAAAGAGAGATCCCTGTCGTCTTGGCTGTCGCAAAGGGCTCATTCATCAACAAACTCATTTTAGTCCCACTAGCATTACTGATTAGCGCTTTCATTCCGTGGGCAGTCACACCATTATTAATGATTGGAGGCGCATATCTCTGCTTTGAAGGCGCTGAAAAACTTGCCCATAAGTATCTACACAAACATGAAATCTCACCATCAGAAGCAGCACGAGAAGCTCAGCGTTCAGAACAAGAAATAGCGGCATTTGAAAAACAAAAAATTAAAGGTGCAATCCGTACTGATTTTGTTTTATCGGCGGAAATTATCGCTATTACTTTAGGTATCGTTTCTTCAACAACGCTCCTAAACCAATTTGCAGTTTTATCAATTATTGCCATTGTCATGACTGTCGGGGTGTATGGATTAGTTGCTGGTATAGTCAAACTAGATGACTTAGGCTTCTATCTACAGAAAAAAGCCTCTACTTTGCTGCGTAAATGCGGTAATGGGTTAATTTATGTAACCCCTTATTTAATGAAAACATTATCTGTTGTAGGAACGGCCGCGATGTTTATGGTCGGAGGGGGGATACTCACTCACGGAATTACCTATCTGCATTTATGGATCGAAAAAATGGCAGAAAAGACAGGCAGCATCGGTGTTGTTGGTAATACACTACAATTTTTGACTCCTTCCATTCTTAATTTAATTTTTGGTCTAGTTATCGGTTTACTTATTGTTTTCATTATTAACTTTTTTGCTCGATTTAAAAAAACAAAATAAAGCTAAAAACTGACTAATATCCTTAAATACATTATGGTAATAGTCAGTTTATTTTGTATCAGGAAAAAGAGAGAATGCCGACACTTTACCGACGATTTTCGATCATCAACCAGGTTATTGGGTTAATGCTACTTATTGCTGTTTTAGGCATTATCGGTATGACAATTTCCAACCGTATGATCATCAGTGTACAAGGCAATGCTCATGCCATTAACACATCAGGTTCCTTGCGCATGCAAAGTTACCGCCTACTTTCTTTAACGCCCATAAACCAGCATAGTCAGAATTATCTTGATGAATTAGAGAAAGACTTACTCAGCCCCGAACTCACCCAAGTGGTTAAAATTGAAAACCTTACACCTGAATTTAATAAAATACATGAATTTTGGCTAAACACTTTAAGACCCGCACTCACAAAAGCATCTTCACCTGATGATGCCCGTTATGAAGTCATTACTTTTGTTAATATGCTCAATGAGTTAGTTCATAACATTGATGATAAAACTGAGAAAAAAATCGCTTACGTTGCAATGACTCAGCTGATTTTTATTAGCTTAGTCTTTTTACTGTTGATGGGAACAATCTGGCATTTAAGACGAAAAATTTATTACCCATGGATGAAACTGCTTTCTATGGTTAATGCTATTGGGCGTAAAGACTTTACTCAGCGCTATCCCATGAAGAATAATAAGCAAGATGAGCTCAATGCCCTAGGTGAAACCCTCAATCATATGTCTGATGAGCTGGCGCAAAGTTACCACCAACTCGAAGAACGTGTGGCCGAAAAAACCGCGGACTTACTCGCTAAAAACCGAGTTTTGTCATATCTTTATCAATCAAATCAAATATTACACTCATCGGAAACGCTTTATTCAAGATTACAAAAAGTTCTCGCCGAGCTGAAAAACATTACGCAGCTAGAGAACTTGCGCCTCAAATTATATGAAGATAGCAATGAACAATATTTTCATGAAATCTCTTATGCCACGACCAATCTCGAAATAGATAAAACAAAGCTATCTTCCACTAATCAGCATCCATTACACAATGATCCAGCAAAAGAATATCAAACGTTACAGTGGGATCTCTCTGATAACATGCACCGATATGGTGTAATTATTGGTGAAATTGAGCAAAAACAACCATTTTCTGATGAAAAAAACAGATTGGTTCTTATGCTAGCGAAACAGATTTCAGGTATGCTCACCATGGAGCAACAGATAGAGCAACAGCAGCAGCTGCTAATCATGGATGAACGTGCCGCTATTGCTAGAGAGCTTCATGACTCTATCGCACAATCACTCTCATGTTTAAAAATGCAAATTAGCTATCTGCAAATGCAACCAGAACCATTACCAGAAACAACTCTACATTTGCTCAATGAGATGCGTACAGAAATTAATACTGCATACAGCCAGTTACGGGAATTATTAACGACTTTCCGCTTGAAACTCACTGAATCAGGTCTATTACCTTCACTCAAAAGTACTTTAGGTGAATTTAGTGGGCGTATTGGCTTTAATATTCAGCTTCATTATGAAATTCCAGCGAAAAGTATCTCACCACACCAATCTATCCACATAATACAAATAATTCGAGAAGCACTAAGTAATATTCTGAAGCATGCTAATGCAACTTGGGCTAAAGTTTCATTAAGCCAACATAGAGGCACTGTCACCATTACAATTGATGATAATGGCAATGGTATTGATGACAATCCAAATAAACTTAACCATTATGGCCTCATTATTATGAGAGAAAGAGCACTTAGCCTGAATGGCGAGTGCTACATTACTCAACGTGCCGGAGGGGGAACCGAAGTGAAAGTCACATTCCCCTTATCTGACATCTAAAACATTTGATATTTAGAACACCGGATCAAATCATTCATGGAGACTAAAAATATAATGACCGAAAAATCAACGATCCTACTTATTGATGATCACCCAATGCTCCGAAATGGTGTAAAACAGCTGATTAGCTTAGAGCCTTCACTTAAAGTTATCGGTGAAGCTGGAGATGGAAAAACAGGTATTCAGATAGCAGAAGAGCAAGATCCTGACCTGATCCTTTTAGATCTCAATATGCCTGGAATGAATGGCTTTGAAACCCTAGATGAACTCAGAAAACGTGAACTCTCAGGCAGAATTATTCTCTTTACCGTATCGAATTATAGTGATGATTTGATCAGTGCGCTTAAGCGAGGTGCTGATGGTTATTTGCTAAAAGATATGGAGCCTGAAGAACTGATTATCGCACTCAAAGAAGCCGCAAGTGGAAAAATGGTGGTTAGCCCGACATTAACCTCTGTCCTTGCTGAATCATTAAGAGAAAACCAATCACAAAATGAAAGCGATGCAATCGCACTAACACCACGAGAATCCGACATTTTAGAGCTTATCGCTCAAGGATTATCAAATAAAATGATCGCTCGAAATTTAGATATCGCAGAGAGCACAGTAAAAGTACATGTAAAACATTTACTTAAAAAACTAAATCTAAAATCTAGAGTCGAAGCTGCTGTCTGGGTGCTCCAACAAAAATAATATTTTTTCATCATACCGTCTTCATTCATAGCTAAATGATTGATTCATCTAGCTATGAGTGCACTTATCAATCTCACTGTATAAATTAGCAAGGGCTATTAATAGCTCTAATCTACAAGTCATTTTTTTCCAGTTATAATAAGCTTGCTTTTGACTCTTACTGATACAGATTATCCTTATGATAGAAGAACAACTTATTTTAGTTAATGAACAAGACACGCCAATTGGTAGCATGCCAAAACTACTTGCTCATCAGCAAGGTTGCCTACATCGTGCATTTTCTATCTTTATTTATAACCGTAAGAACGAATTACTCATTCAACAACGCGCATTTCATAAATATCATTCCGCTGGGCAGTGGGCAAATTCCTGCTGTAGCCATCCAAGGCCGCAAGAAGATACCCATGATGCAGCTTTACGCCGCTTAACAGAAGAACTCGGGTTTTCAACTTCATTAACTCATGTTGGTGAGTTTATTTATAAAGCTGATGTGAATGGCGGGCTAATTGAGCATGAGTATGACCACCTATTTGTGGGCTACTATGACAATCAAGTCATTCCTAATCCTGAAGAAGTCAGTGCTACCTGCTGGATTAGCCTTGAAACTTTAGCCCAAGAAATCAGTACTCATCCTGAAAAATTTACTCCGTGGTTCAAGAAAATCTGGGAAAAATACCCGTTACTGAATTTTTCTTCCTAATCCTTCTTTTATATTACGTCAGCCATAACGTATTCCTTTTTTCTCTGTTACCAGATAGTCTTTTCATAAGCAACAGATAGTATAACCAATTAATATATAGATATTTTCTTACAATAGAATAGCTAAAATGGCTTAGACTTTTTTGATCTGAAGTAGAGAGGATTTTAAGACTTATGATTTCTTGAATCATGATTTTTGGGTGGTAGTTTTTGCATAGTGGCCTTTAAATACAGGCATCCAGAGAGTAAGAACAACGAAATTAGTGAGATCTGAAGGGGGCTGTTTCGATAATCACGCTTCAAAGGATGACTATCTTGCCTTTTATCACCTATTTTTTAGGCCCCAAAACGCAAAAAAGCCACCCAATGGGTGGCTTCTCGGCTAATTTAATGTCTGGCAGTTCCCTACTCTCACATGGGGAGACCCCACACTACCATCGGCGCTACGGCGTTTCACTACTGAGTTCGGCATGGGGTCAGGTGGGACCACCGCGCTATTGCCGCCAGACAAATTCTGTTTATTCCCGTCTAAGTTTTCTCTTAAACCAGAAGTTCAATCCTGAACAAGCTGTGTGCCTACCTTTCGGCTTCTCACTTTCTTTGAAAATCAACTCAATCTCTCTTCTCGAAAACACCTTCGGTGTTGTCAGGTTAAGCCTCACGGTTCATTAGTATTGGTTAGCTCAACGTATCGCTACGCTTACACACCCAACCTATCAACGTCTTAGTCTTAAACGTTCCTTTAGGACCCTTAAAGGGTCAGGGAAGACTCATCTCAAGGCAAGTTTCCCGCTTAGATGCTTTCAGCGGTTATCTCTTCCGCACTTAGCTACCGGGCAATGCCATTGGCATGACAACCCGAACACCAGTGGTGCGTCCACTCCGGTCCTCTCGTACTAGGAGCAGCCCCTTTCAATCTTCCAACGCCCACGGCAGATAGGGACCGAACTGTCTCACGACGTTCTAAACCCAGCTCGCGTACCACTTTAAACGGCGAACAGCCGTACCCTTGGGACCTACTTCAGCCCCAGGATGTGATGAGCCGACATCGAGGTGCCAAACACCGCCGTCGATATGAACTCTTGGGCGGTATCAGCCTGTTATCCCCGGAGTACCTTTTATCCGTTGAGCGATGGCCCTTCCATACAGAACCACCGGATCACTAAGACCTACTTTCGTACCTGCTCGAGCCGTCACTCTCGCAGTCAAGCTGGCTTATGCCTTTGCACTAACCGCATGATGTCCGACCATGCTTAGCCAACCTTCGTGCTCCTCCGTTACTCTTTGGGAGGAGACCGCCCCAGTCAAACTACCCACCAGACACTGTCCGCACCCCGGATTACGGGGCTACGTTAGAACATCAAACATTAAAGGGTGGTATTTCAAGGTTGGCTCCACGCAGACTGGCGTCCACGCTTCAAAGCCTCCCACCTATCCTACACATCAAGGCTCAATGTTCAGTGTCAAGCTATAGTAAAGGTTCACGGGGTCTTTCCGTCTTGCCGCGGGTACACTGCATCTTCACAGCGAGTTCAATTTCACTGAGTCTCGGGTGGAGACAGCCTGGCCATCATTACGCCATTCGTGCAGGTCGGAACTTACCCGACAAGGAATTTCGCTACCTTAGGACCGTTATAGTTACGGCCGCCGTTTACTGGGGCTTCGATCAAGAGCTTCTCCTTACGGATAACCCCATCAATTAACCTTCCAGCACCGGGCAGGCGTCACACCGTATACGTCCACTTTCGTGTTTGCACAGTGCTGTGTTTTTAATAAACAGTTGCAGCCAGCTGGTATCTGCGACTGGCTTCAGCTCCATGAGTAAATCACTTCACCTAATGCCAGCGTGCCTTCTCCCGAAGTTACGGCACCATTTTGCCTAGTTCCTTCACCCGAGTTCTCTCAAGCGCCTGAGTATTCTCTACCTGACTACCTGTGTCGGTTTGGGGTACGATTAATGATAATCTAGAGCTTAGAGGCTTTTCCTGGAAGCGGGGTATGAGCTACTTCGCCACCGTAGTGACTCGTCATCAGACCTCAGCATATAGTGAACCGGATTTGCCTAATTCACCTGCCTACATCCTTAAACCGGGACAACCGTCGCCCGGCCAGCCTAACCTTCTCCGTCCCCCCATCGCAATTATCACCAGTACGGGAATATTAACCCGTTTCCCATCGACTACGCATTTCTGCCTCGCCTTAGGGGTCGACTCACCCTGCCCCGATTAACGTTGGACAGGAACCCTTGGTCTTCCGGCGTGCAGGTTTTTCACCCGCATTATCGTTACTTATGTCAGCATTCGCACTTCTGATACCTCCAGCATACCTCACAGTACACCTTCACAGGCTTACAGAACGCTCCCCTACCCAACAATATTTACATATCGCTGCCGCAGCTTCGGTGCATAGTTTAGCCCCGTTACATCTTCCGCGCAGGCCGACTCGACCAGTGAGCTATTACGCTTTCTTTAAATGATGGCTGCTTCTAAGCCAACATCCTGGCTGTCTGAGCCTTCCCACTTCGTTTCCCACTTAACTATGACTTTGGGACCTTAGCTGGCGGTCTGGGTTGTTTCCCTCTTCACGACGAACGTTAGCACCCGCCGTGTGTCTCCCGTGATAACATTCTTCGGTATTCGTAGTTTGCATCGAGTTGGTAAGTCGGGATGACCCCCTAGTCGAAACAGTGCTCTACCCCCGAAGATGAGTTCACGAGGCGCTACCTAAATAGCTTTCGGGGAGAACCAGCTATCTCCCGGTTTGATTGGCCTTTCACCCCCAGCCACAAGTCATCCGCTAATTTTTCAACATTAGTCGGTTCGGTCCTCCAGTTAGTGTTACCCAACCTTCAACCTGCCCATGGCTAGATCACCGGGTTTCGGGTCTATACCCTGCAACTCATTCGCCCAGTTAAGACTCGGTTTCCCTACGGCTCCCCTATACGGTTAACCTTGCTACAGAATATAAGTCGCTGACCCATTATACAAAAGGTACGCAGTCACACCATAAAGGTGCTCCCACTGCTTGTACGTACACGGTTTCAGGTTCTATTTCACTCCCCTCGCCGGGGTTCTTTTCGCCTTTCCCTCACGGTACTGGTTCACTATCGGTCAATCAGGAGTATTTAGCCTTGGAGGATGGTCCCCCCATATTCAGACAGGATAACACGTGTCCCGCCCTACTCGTCGAGTTCACAACACTAACACCTTCGGATACGGGGCTATCACCCTTTACTGCCGGCCTTTCCAGACCGTTCTCCTGATGCTAATGCTGATTAAGACTCTGGGCTGCTCCCCGTTCGCTCGCCGCTACTAGGGGAATCTCGGTTGATTTCTTTTCCTCGAGGTACTGAGATGTTTCAGTTCCCTCGGTTCGCTTCGTTTGACTATGTATTCATCAAACGATAGTGCAACGAATTGCACTGGGTTTCCCCATTCGGAAATCGTCGGTTATAACGGTTCATATCACCTTACCGACGCTTATCGCAGATTAGCACGTCCTTCATCGCCTCTGATTGCCTAGGCATCCACCGTGTACGCTTAGTCGCTTAACCTCACAACCCGAAGGTGTCTTTACCAACTGACCCGACGGTCAATTGAACACATTCACGTTGAGATTTTTGAGAGACTCTCACATTGTTTAAGCGATAAACAATGTGCGTTGTTTTCAATTTTCAGCTTGTTCCAGATTGTTAAAGAGCATAATTGTTAAACCAACTACAACGTAATTGGCTTAATCATTATTTTTGGGGAACGTCTTTCACTCATTCTCCGCGCAATTGGCGTCCCCTAGGGGATTCGAACCCCTGTTACCGCCGTGAAAGGGCGGTGTCCTAGGCCTCTAGACGAAGGGGACACTACAGTCAGCTTCGCAGACGCGCTTTTTGCTCTACTTTCTATCAGACAATCTGTGTGAGCACTTCACAAAAACACTTCAATGGTAAGGAGGTGATCCAACCGCAGGTTCCCCTACGGTTACCTTGTTACGACTTCACCCCAGTCATGAATCACAAAGTGGTAAGCGCCCTCCCGAAGGTTAAGCTACCTACTTCTTTTGCAACCCACTCCCATGGTGTGACGGGCGGTGTGTACAAGGCCCGGGAACGTATTCACCGTAGCATTCTGATCTACGATTACTAGCGATTCCGACTTCATGGAGTCGAGTTGCAGACTCCAATCCGGACTACGACGTACTTTATGAGTTCCGCTTGCTCTCGCGAGGTCGCTTCTCTTTGTATACGCCATTGTAGCACGTGTGTAGCCCTACTCGTAAGGGCCATGATGACTTGACGTCATCCCCACCTTCCTCCGGTTTATCACCGGCAGTCTCCTTTGAGTTCCCGACCGAATCGCTGGCAACAAAGGATAAGGGTTGCGCTCGTTGCGGGACTTAACCCAACATTTCACAACACGAGCTGACGACAGCCATGCAGCACCTGTCTCAGAGTTCCCGAAGGCACCAAAGCATCTCTGCTAAGTTCTCTGGATGTCAAGAGTAGGTAAGGTTCTTCGCGTTGCATCGAATTAAACCACATGCTCCACCGCTTGTGCGGGCCCCCGTCAATTCATTTGAGTTTTAACCTTGCGGCCGTACTCCCCAGGCGGTCGATTTAACGCGTTAGCTCCGGAAGCCACTCCTCTAGGGAACAACCTCCAAATCGACATCGTTTACAGCGTGGACTACCAGGGTATCTAATCCTGTTTGCTCCCCACGCTTTCGCACCTGAGCGTCAGTCTTTGTCCAGGGGGCCGCCTTCGCCACCGGTATTCCTCCACATCTCTACGCATTTCACCGCTACACATGGAATTCTACCCCCCTCTACAAGACTCTAGCTGACCAGTCTTAGATGCCATTCCCAGGTTAAGCCCGGGGATTTCACATCTAACTTAATCAACCGCCTGCGTGCGCTTTACGCCCAGTAATTCCGATTAACGCTTGCACCCTCCGTATTACCGCGGCTGCTGGCACGGAGTTAGCCGGTGCTTCTTCTGTTGGTAACGTCAATCGTTGATGATATTAGCATCAACGCCTTCCTCCCAACTGAAAGTACTTTACAACCCTAAGGCCTTCTTCATACACGCGGCATGGCTGCATCAGGCTTGCGCCCATTGTGCAATATTCCCCACTGCTGCCTCCCGTAGGAGTCTGGGCCGTGTCTCAGTCCCAGTGTGGCTGATCATCCTCTCAGACCAGCTAGGGATCGTCGCCTTGGTGAGCCATTACCTCACCAACTAGCTAATCCCATATGGGTTCATCCGATAGCGCAAGGACCGAAGTTCCCCTGCTTTGCTCCTAAGAGATTATGCGGTATTAGCTACCGTTTCCAGTAGTTATCCCCCTCTATCGGGCAGATCCCCATACATTACTCACCCGTCCGCCGCTCGTCAGCGAGAAGCAAGCTTCCCCTGTTACCGCTCGACTTGCATGTGTTAGGCCTGCCGCCAGCGTTCAATCTGAGCCATGATCAAACTCTTCAATTAAAAAGCTTGATGCTCAAAGAATGTTACTGTCGTTTGATTTCCGAAGAAACCAAATTACCTATTAGTTCATATATATGAATTAACGTGTTAGTCACTCTTCAAGACTTAAAATCAAATATTTTTTTGATAGTGTCCTGTGAGTGCCCACACAGATTGTCTGATAAATTGTTAAAGAGCGGTGCGACTTAATCTTTTGATTATCGACTTTAGGTCGTTGTCGCGAGGTGTCGTATACTACGTTTTTTATTTAGAAAGTCAAGCGATTATTTTCAACTATTTTCTTTCTTCACCTCTGTTATCACGGGGCTTCGAGGTTTTCTTCGAGCCGGTTTGTCGTGACAACGGATGCGCATTATAGGGAGCTCGAAAAATCTCGCAAGTGTTTTTTGAATATTTTTATTCAACCGTTTCCTTTTTAAACAAATCGTGCAAAACAGCCACGATTCGTTTAAATATCGAGCTAGAGATTATCAAATTCAGTTGCGAAAGCCGCAACATTATCCCAATTGGTATATTCAATTTCTGTATTTGGGTCGGTTGGTCCGTCTGTCATTTTCATAATGAGCCGGATCATCACTCTATCAAACCATTTATAGCGAGGGTAAAACAGCGCGCCTGCAAAAACAGACTTCACGGTCGGCTGCCATGGGCACTTCTCTAAGAACTTACGAGTATAGGCATTCGTCTCAACGGTATTCTTGCCTTCTTTTCTTGCTGTAAGGTTAACGGCAAAGAACCCCGTTTTCATCGAATTAAGCTGAGTCTGATGGGTTGTGGCAAAACGTACTAACTGCTTATTGAAATGTCCATAACGAATAGAAGCTCCCACTAGCACCTTTTCGTAAGCAAATAAGTTAAAGCTTTTATCTGAATTCAAATCACGAATATCACACTCACGCCCAGCGCGACGTAATTGATCTGCCATTTTAAGTATGATTTTTTTGGTTTGCCCATCGGTGCTTGAGTGCAAAAGTAGATAACTCATTTTTATTCCTAATCGTTACTATCTATATACGTTAGCGGCGCAGCTATATTACTCACGCCAGAAAGTAGGGGTCAGTAATACTAATAAAGTAAACACTTCCAAACGACCAAACAGCATCGTGACAACTAAAATCCATTTACCTGCAGGATTCATTGTCGTGAAGTTATCAGCAACAGTACCTAAGCCAGGGCCTAAGTTATTCAACGTTGTCGCAATCGCTGAGAATGCAGAAAACTCATCCACCCCAGTGGCGATTAAAAGCAGCAAGCTAACCACGAAAACTAAAGCATAAGCAGAGAAGAATCCCCAGACAGCTTCAATGATCCTTTCTGGCAGCGCCCGTTGTCCTAATTTAATGGTATAGACCGCATTAGGATGCACTAATCGTTTTAACTCTCGGGAACCTTGCAGGAACAGTAAAAGGATACGAATCACTTTTAATCCCCCACCCGTTGACCCTGCACAACCACCGACAAACGCCGCACATAGTAGAAGCATTGGCAAGAACAGCGGCCAGCCAGAAAAACTGTCAGTGGTGAAACCCGCAGTAGTCGCCATCGAGACCACTTGGAAAAAGGCTTGATCCAACGTTTGCCCAAAGCCAGCATATACGGAGTGATACATCAGCACCGCGGTACAGATCACGACTAGAACAAACTGGAAACTGATGAACATTCTAAATTCAGGGTCGCGCCAATAAATTCCGAGGCTTCTTCCCGTTAAAACCGCAAAGTGCAAGCCAAAGTTACAACCCGAGATAATTAGAAACACGCCAATAATGGTATTAATGGAAGGACTATTAAAGTAGCCTATGCTGGCATCATGAGTAGAAAACCCACCGATCGCGATGGTTGAAAAACTGTGTGATATCGCATCGAACACATCCATACCGGCGATCCATAATGCAATCGCACACGCGATAGTTAGCAACACATAAATAAGCCAAAGGGTTTTTGCCGTTTCCGCAATTCGCGGACGCATTTTGTTATCTTTTAATGGCCCCGGCATCTCTGCACGATAGAGCTGCATCCCCCCGACACCTAAGAGAGGCAAAATCGCGACGGCGAGTACAATGATCCCCATCCCTCCAAGCCATTGCAGCATCTGCCGATAGAATAAGATCGCTTTCGGAAGAGAGTCTAATCCCGTCAGAGTTGTTGCACCAGTGGTTGTTAGCCCAGAAAAGGACTCAAAGAAGGCATCTGTAACAGATAAATTGGGTTTTTCAGAGAAGATAAACGGCAGTGCCCCGACACTCCCTAGCACCGTCCAAAACAGAACAACAATTAAAAAACCTTCTTTTGCTTTTAATTCATGTCGACTATTTCGCGTAGGCAGCCATAAAAAAAGCCCAATCAGCAACGCCGTTATAAAAGTTTGACTGAATGCTCGTCCCGCACCATCGCGATATATCAGTGCGACAATACCAGGTATGACCATAGTAAAAGAGAAGATAATGACGAGTAACCCGACAATACGAGTTATTGCGCGAAAATGCATTCGGCCGGTTCCTTGCTATGCTGTTTGCTCTTGTGACGGTTCTAAGAGAGTAACTTCCCCACGACTGATATCACGTAATTTATCATTGACCTCCTGCTCACAAGTAGCAGGAATAGAAATTTGCAAAGATACAGACTCATTATAATCACTGAGCAATATAGTACCATTTACCTGAGCTAATAATTGCTCAACTCCATTGATAAGTGAGTAATCACATACCACATTGAAGATTTTTTGAGGGACTTTAGTTTGTGTTGGGAGCAACTTCAGCGCCTGCTGAACCCCACTGCCATAAGCACGGACTAACCCACCCGTACCTAGCTTTATTCCACCAAAATAACGCACAACAACGCAAGTGATCTCACCTAAGTTGCTACCTAATAGCTGCGCCATAATGGGTTTACCTGCCGTTCCCGTAGGCTCTCCATCATCGGAAAAACCTAATTGCTGGGAATCATCAGGTCGCCCCGCAACAAATGCCCAGCAATGGTGCCGGGCATCGGGGTATTGCGCTTTAATCGATTGAATATAATCTTTCGCAGCGTCAATACCCTCGGTATGAGCGATATAAGTAATAAAACGGCTTTTTTTGATCTCTTCCGAAAAAGAGATCGTTTCTGCCGGAATTGAGTACGCTTTCATTACGGTAAATGCAAATCTCGAGTCATATTTTCAATATGGTTATGATGGATAACGATATTATCTTCAATTCGAATACCACCGTAAGGTTTGAAGTGCTCGATTTTATCCCAATTAAAGTGCTGACTGAACTCCCCTGTACGCCAGGCAGAAAGCAAGGACTCAATAAAGTAAAGACCCGGTTCGATAGTTAACACCATTCTTGGTTCCAAAATACGAGTACAGCGTAAGAATGGATACATTTTCGGCGCTGCTAAATGGGTACCGTCTTCATCCTGCATAAAACCTGCTACATCATGCACTTGCAAACCTAATGGATGACCTAATCCGTGTGGTAAAAATGGTGTTGTTAAACCATTTTCAACCATAGCATCTTCGCTAATCCCTTTCACAATTCCATGCTTAGTAAGTAATTTCGCAATACGGTGATGCATATCTACATGGTAATCGGTATAACGCACGCCAGCTTTAATTGAAGCGATCAAAGCGAGTTGTTCTGTATTCAAATCTGCAACTAATTCTGCAAATTCGCTTTTGTTCTTAGCGGCATAAGTACGAGTAATATCAGCGGCATAACCGTTATACTCAGCACCAGCATCAATCAAGAAGCTACGTAATTCACTCGGAACCGTTTGCTGTAATTTAGTGTAGTGAAGCACGGCTGCATTTTCATTTAAAGCTACAATGTTACCGTAAGGCACATTCGTATCACGATGCCCTGTCGCTTCTAAATAGCTAATATTAATATCAAACTCACTTGCCCCAGCTTGAAAAGCTTCGAAAGCTGATAAGTGACCATTCACCGCCATTTTTTGGGCTTCGCGCATGCAGTACAGCTCATAGTCTGTCTTATATGAACGGTGATAGTGATAATAATCGAGTACAGGTTTTGGGTTGATATTGTGTGTCGAAATACCTAAAGATTCGGCTTTGTTTGCAGAGGAGCCGATATAAGCTAGATGCTCTTTCGGTAAATTCGCTAAAAAGCCTTTAATTTCATCCGCATTTTTCAGATGAATAAGCTCAACTTCTTTCGTCCAGAAGCTAGTTGGTAAAGGTTCAACGCTATGCCAATAATCAACTGGTGAGTAAAACCATAACTTCGGTTTATTCACTCCATCGACTAATAACCAAGAATGCGGGACGTCCGTCACTGGAACCCATGCTTTGAAATGTGGATTCACTTTAAATGGGTAGTCACTATCATCGAGGAAAATGCGAATTGGCTCTCCTGAATGAATCAAGATGGCATCTAATTTACTGCGTTGCAAAACTTGCTGAGTCGTTTTTTGTAGCGTTTTAATATGTTCTGCGTAGAGTCCAGCCAGTTTTTCCATTTCGTTCAACCTTTCAGTATTAGTTAGAAAAATCAAGCTTATCACGTTCTGCTAATAACGTGTATGCACTCAATGACAAGATAAGTTTAATACATTGATTATTAATAGAAATATCATTTTCACCTTGTGTTATTTACCTTAATTCCTGTGAGCCGCCTTCCAGTTTTGTTATTAATCATTTGCATTTAATTAACATTATCGTCACACTGATTTTCATCTGGTCATACCAGATAAGACCGCCACATAAAGGAGAACAGCATGCTTTATCAAAGTGAGACAATCTCTATTCAATGGTTGAAAAAAGGTATTGCAGAACTGGTGTTTAACTCATCAGGACCAATCAATAAATTGGATACTCATACCGTCGCTTCACTTGATGAAGCAGTTGCAGTACTCGAACAACAAAGCGATTTACAAGGCGTTATTTTGCGCTCAGATAAACCCGCTTTTATTGTTGGCGCAGATATTAAAGAATTTTTATCTCTATTCGAAGCATCCAAAGAAACCCTCAGTGACTGGCTTGGTTACGCGAATAGTATATTTAATCGCCTTGAAGATCTCCCTGTTCCAACTATTAGCGCAATTAATGGTTATGCCCTAGGCGGTGGATGTGAGTGTGTACTCGCTACCGATTTTAGAATTGCGTCACCCGATGCCAGAATTGGCTTACCTGAAACAAAGTTAGGAATTATGC
Source organism: Providencia sp. PROV188 (assembly GCF_027595165.1). Taxonomy (NCBI): domain Bacteria; kingdom Pseudomonadati; phylum Pseudomonadota; class Gammaproteobacteria; order Enterobacterales; family Morganellaceae; genus Providencia; species Providencia sp. PROV188. The sequence goes on along the minus strand of NZ_CP097291.1, from coordinate 615,665 downwards.
CTGGCTTTGGCGGATCAGTCCGTTTGCCTCGACTTATTGGTCTTGATAGCGCTCTGGAAATTATCACTGCGGGTAAAGATGTTAGTGGATCTCAAGCATTGAAACTCGGTTTAGTGGATGCGATTGTCGAAACTGAAAAATTACCACAGGCAGCCTTGCACATCATCGAACAAGCTATTTCTGGCGTATTAAATTGGCGTCAAGCACGGCAGCCAAAACTTGAGCCGCTAAAACTTAGCGCACTAGAGCAAGCAATGAGCTTTAACGTTGCTAAAGGTATGGTCTATCAAGTTGCTGGAAAACACTATCCAGCACCAATGAGTGCAGTCAATACTATCGAGAAAGCTGCAAACTGCACTCGAAATGAGGCACTGAAACATGAAACTGCTGCTTTCGTCCCGCTGGCTCATAGTGATGTTGCTCGTGCATTAGTTAGCGTTTTTCTGAATGATCAACAGGTTAAATCGACCAGTAAAAAAATCGCAGGTTCCTCTACTGCACCGGCACACGCAGCTGTACTGGGTGCAGGCATTATGGGTGGAGGTATTGCTTATCAATCTGCGAGCAAGGGTGTTCCCGTTCTGATGAAGGATATCAATGAGAAATCCTTAGATTTAGGTATTGATGAAGCTAGAAAGCTGCTTAATGGTCAATTTGAACGAGGAAAAATCACTGCAGATAATATGGCAACAACCTTAGCCTCTATCCATCCGTCTTTATCTTATGCTGGCATTGATAATTCTCAGGTGATCGTTGAAGCTGTCGTTGAAAACCCTAAAATAAAAGCCGCCGTGTTATCCGAAGTGGAATCACTAATCACATCAGAGACTATACTGGCTTCAAATACTTCAACTATTCCAATCACTGAACTAGCGAACTCTCTTAGACGCCCAGAAAACTTCTGTGGTATGCATTTTTTCAATCCTGTTCATCGCATGCCTTTGGTCGAAATTATTCGAGGTGAAAAAACCAGTGATGCCACCATCGCTAAAGTGGTTGCTTATGCGAATAAAATGGGAAAAACCCCTATTGTTGTAAATGACTGCCCTGGCTTTTTCGTTAACCGCGTTCTTTTCCCTTATTTCGCTGGGTTTAACTTATTACTTCAAGATGGCGCCGATTTTAGAGAAATCGATAAAGTCATGGAAAAAGAATTTGGTTGGCCAATGGGGCCGGCTTATCTACTTGATGTTGTCGGGATTGATACCGCATTTCATGCAGAGCAAGTCATGGCTCAAGGATTTCCGCAAAGAATGCAAAAAGTCGGTAAGAACGCCATCGATATTATGTTTGAACAACAACGTTTTGGTCAGAAAAATGGCAAAGGCTTTTATCAATATGAAAAAGATAAAAAAGGAAAACCAAAGAAAATTGATGACCCAAAAACCGATGAATTATTAAGTTCGATTCGCCAAAGTAAGCGTTCATTTACTAAAGATGAAATTATTGCTCGAATGATGGCGCCAATGGTGAACGAAGTGGTTCGCTGCCTTGAAGAAGGCATTATACACAGCCCTTCAGATGCCGATATTGCGCTAGTTTATGGACTTGGTTTCCCGCCATTCCGCGGAGGTGTTTTCTGCTATCTTGATACACTCGGTAGCCAGTCTTATGTCAAAACTGCGGAGTCCTACTCCCATTTAAGCCCGCTTTATCAAGTTCCAAATGGATTGAAAGAAAAAGCGGCCACTAACGCCAGATACTATCCGCAGCCACCGGTTGTGGCTATTGATGTTAAAAAAGTTGCGAGAGGTTAATCCTATGGAAAATGTCTTCATTATTGATGGTATACGCACACCAATGGGCCGTTCCAAAGGCGGTGTATTTCGTCATGTAAGAGCAGAAGACCTCTCTGCACACCTGATGAATGCAATTTTTGAACGCAATCCCAATGCGAAAAAGAAAGAGTTGGATGACATTATTTGGGGATGTGTTCAGCAAACCTTAGAGCAAGGTTTTAACATCGCAAAAAATGCCGCTTTATTGACTGATATTCCTCATACAGTTCCTGCGGTCACGGTCAATCGCCTATGTGGTTCTTCGATGCAAGCCATTCATGACGCAAGCCGTTTCATTATGACTGGAGATGCACATTCCGTTTTGATTGGAGGTGTTGAGCATATGGGTCATGTTCCAATGACTCACGGTATTGATTTCAATCCAAAGCTCACATTACGCGTAGCAAAAGCCTCTGGAGCCATGGGTTTAACTGCCGAAATGCTCGCCAAAATGTATAAAATCAGTCGCGAAGAACAAGATGCCTTTGCATTGAGATCTCACCAACGCGCGGCAGCGGCAACTAAGAATGGTAAATTTAGCCGTGAAATCGTTCCGATTTCAGGACATGACGCTGATGGCAAACTTATTTCAATCAACTATGACGAAGTCATCCGTTTTGATGCCAATTTGGAAGGACTTGCTGCATTAAGACCCGCTTTCGACCCTGTCAGTGGTACCGTGACCGCAGGTAATTCGTCAGCACTGTCCGATGGTGCTTCAGCCATGCTACTTGCCAGTGAGTCTTATGCCAAACTGCATGGATTGAAACCTCGTGCAAAAATTCGCGCCATGGCCGTGGTTGGTTGCGATCCTTCAATCATGGGTTTTGGGCCAGTTCCTGCCACTGAATTAGCATTAAAGCGTGCGGGGCTGACGTTGAATGATATTGATATTATTGAACTTAATGAAGCTTTCGCGGCTCAGTCTATTGCTTGCCTAAAAGGGCTGCAAATTTCAGAAAGCCAAGTGGATCAGAAAGTGAATTTAAGTGGTGGAGCAATCGCTTTAGGGCACCCTCTCGGTTGCTCTGGCGCAAGGATCACAATTGCGTTACTTAATCAGTTAGAACAACATGATAAGCAGTTTGGTTTAGCTACAATGTGTATTGGATTTGGGCAAGGCATCGCCACAATTATCGAAAGAGTCTAATTCATTTTGCCGTTACATTGTCGTATCTTGCAATGTTCCCGCCTAGTCAGGGGCGGGATTTTTTTATCCACGAACCAGCTCAGTGAAATCAATCAATCAATCAACCAATCGACCAATCAACCAATCAACCAATCAACCAGAATATTGAATACAACTCAGTTCATCCCCTAAATAGTTCAGGTCACAGGTAGGCGGCAAGTAAAGCTATCCCTTGAGCATACTGGAGTATGTGATAGGGTAGCTTTATGAAGCTAACACCCCTGTGGCTTGAAATATGACGGGGATACTCAAATCACAAAAAGTCGAAGGCATCGCCGAACAACTGGGTGGACTTTGCCCCCCTCTCATTACAAAACCTATCCCGCGCAATCTTCGCCATCTCAAAACGACCCGCAATATAAATATCATGCCCAGATAAGTCACCGAAATCTTCTAGCACGGTACTCAAAACAGTTCCTGTTCTTCCACGCCAATTTTCATCCGGTTGCTCGACAACAGGGACCACTTTCAGATTAGGATAACGCTCACTAATAGCCTGCAATTCACCGAGGTCATACAAATGCTCTAACTGGCGACCGCCCCAATAGAAAGTAATATCCCGTTGAGGGTTTTCAGCCAAAGCAGCCAATAGAATAGAATGGGTATAAGAGAAGCCGGTACCGCCTGCGATCAAGATCATCGGGTTTTGGCTATTTTCGCGGAACCACGCTTTACCGTGAGGAATATCAATATCAATACGTTGCTGTTCTAAAATGCGATCCATCACCGCCATAGCGTATAAATTAAATTCCGACGCGCCAATATGCAGTTCGATAGATTGATTATTTTCGGGAGTAGAGGCCATAGAGAATGGTCGTTTGTCTCTTTCATCCATAACGACCATAAGATATTGACCCGCTTTAAAATGAAAAGGTCCGTCTGGCAACAAAATAACCCGATAAACTGTATCCGTGATAGATTCAACAGATGTGACTTTACAGCTCAAAGTTGCCATGATTTTCCTCTTACTTTTCAATAATATTTAACTGTTCCCAGATATCATCTACGCGGGATTTGACACTCTGCGTCATGACAATAGGGCGTCCCCATTCACGGTTGGTTTCTCCCGGCCATTTATTGGTCGCATCCATTCCCATTTTGGAACCAAGCCCAGAAATCGGTGATGCAAAATCGAGATAATCAATCGGCGTGTTTTCCATCATGACAGTATCACGAGCAGGATCCATACGTGTTGTGATGGCCCAAATAACATCTTTCCAATCACGAGCATTGATATCATCATCACAAACAATCACGAACTTCGTATACATAAATTGGCGCAGGTAAGACCAGACGCCCATCATTACTCTTTTTGCGTGTCCTGCATACTGTTTTTTCATGGTAACAACCGCCAGACGATAGGAACAACCTTCTGGTGGCAAATAGAAATCCACAATTTCAGGGAACTGCTTTTGCAAAATAGGCACTAAAACTTCGTTCAGCGCTTCCCCTAATACTGCAGGTTCATCTGGTGGACGGCCTGTATAGGTAGAGTGATAAATCGCATCGCGACGTTGAGTCACATGAGTCACAGTAAATACTGGGAAGTCATCAATCTCGTTATAATAACCAGTGTGGTCACCGTAAGGGCCTTCTGGTGCCATTTCGCCCGGTTCAATATATCCTTCAAGGATAATTTCCGCCCCTGCAGGAACCTCTAAGTCGTTAGAAATACACTTTACGACTTCCGTTTTATTGCCTCGGAGTAACCCAGCAAAAGCATATTCAGATAGCGTATCAGGAACTGGTGTCACTGCGCCTAAAATCGTTGCGGGGTCAGCACCTAGCGCCACAGCGACTGGGAATCGTTCACCTGGATGTGCCTGACACCACTCCTGGAAATCCAGCGCACCACCACGATGAGATAACCAACGCATAATAACTTTATTTTTGCCAAGGACTTGCTGGCGATAGATACCTAAATTTTGGCGTTCTTTATGGGGACCTTTAGTGACCGTTAAACCCCAAGTAATCAGTGGCGCAGCATCTTCCGGCCAGCAATGCATAACGGGGATCTTAGTCAGATCAACATCATCACCTGCCCAAATTTCTTCCTGACAAGGCGCTGAGCTTAAGCGTTTAGCTGGCATATTCAGCACTTGTTTGAATTTCGGCAACTTGTCCATTAAGTCACGAAAACCCTTAGGAGGATCCGGTTCTTTCAAGAAAGCGAGCAACTTACCCACATCATGTAAGGCTTTAATATCTTCTTGCCCCATTCCCATAGCAACGCGCTTGGTTGTACCAAACAAGTTACACAGAACGGGCATATTATAGCCTTTAGGGTTTTCGAATAGTAAGGCTGGTCCCCCTGCTCTTAGTGTACGATCTGCGATTTCAGTCATTTCCAAATAAGGGTCGACTTCCATCGTAATGCGTTTTAGTTCGCCTTGCTTTTCAAGCTGCGCGATGAAATCTCTAAGGTCACGGTATTTCATTATCTTCTTTTACTATTACAGGGGGAACCTCATTATAAGGTTCCCAGCCAAGGTTACAAGTTGCTGTTAAACATACTTAATAATCAATATCTTCAGATTAAGTATATCACTTTACTTGCAATCAAACGGAACATAATCCTTTAATGATACGGTATCAAATTGCTCAGGGAATGTTTTGTTGTGCTGAAACAGCTTGAAACCTTCATTTTTACCACTGAAGTAGCTTAATTCATTTCCTTTGATCTGTAATCCGCTACCTTCGCGTAACGCGACAACAACTTCATGAGGGTTAATAACACAGAATTCTTGTAAGCGCTCATCTCGTGTTTCACCCATATGCCCAGAAATATGCGCATCGATATAATGTGGGTTAATTTGCATTGGAAACAGCCCTAAAGACGGCATGATAACCGCATTGCTCACAGGCATATCATTCGTTGTACGAATACTTGGGGTCGCCACGTTACAACCCGCACTCCAACCAATGTAAGGTACACCGCGTTCACGTACTGCACGTTGGATAGCAACAATTAAGCCATTCTCATGCAAGCATTTGTTTAACCACCATGTATTACCGCCACTCACAAGAATACATTCTGCTTGTTCGATGGCTTCGACTGGGCTTTCAAAATGTTCAATCGAAGTTACCTTAATGCCTAAAGCATCGCTTAACTGCTCTGCACGCTCATCGTGAGAACCACGTAAAACAGCATAAGGCACTAATACTGCTGACTTAATCTGTTTACGTTCAATCATTTCGCTAATTCTTGGTAATGCGTAACTTAGCCATACAGGGTTGCCGGAAAGTTTGCCATTACTCAGTAAAAAGATATCCATGGTGTCTCCTACAAAAAGTGTATTAACTGCTATGTTTATTGTGTATCTAATTTCGTAACTATCGAATTAATCTATACTTGTGTAGATGAATAATATTGTGCAACTCATCATTAGTCACATTCTTATGCCTTAATTTGTTATCATGAGCATAAATTTGTTGGATGGGATCAAAAAATGGAAAAATGGTATTTGCTGTATTGCAAACGAGGGCAACTGGATAGAGCGGTTGAGCACTTAACTCGACAGCATGTGACTTGTATGACTCCAATGACTGAAATGGAGAAAGTCGTTCGAGGCAAGCGCACAGTTATTACTGAAGCGTTATTCCCCAATTACCTGTTTGTGAAATTCGACCATGAGCAAATTCATACAACCACCATCCAATCTACACGCGGTGTCAGCCACTTTATTCGCTTTGGCGCATTACCGGCTGAAGTTCCTGAAGAGATAATTGAACTCATACAACAAACGCCCGTCAGCCATACTCAATCACCGGATCTCCCCTCTCAGGGAGATAGTGTTGTCATTACTGAAGGTATTTTTGCCGGCGTTAAGGCCATCTTCAATGAACCAAATGGTGAGTCGCGCTCAATCCTCTTGCTTAACATCTTAAATACCACTGTCGCAAAAGTCATTGATAATACGCAATTTAGAAAAGAGTCTGAATAAGTTTTTCACGATATGTTTGCTTCAAACTGGCATAAAAAAAGCCCATCGATTGAATGGGCTTTTTATTTCACAATAACGTTGTCACCGTGATTATTCTTCAGGCTCTTCTTCGTCATCACCTCTACGTCGACCTTTGCCAACATAGAAATTAGACAGTAATACCCCAAGCTCAAACAGCAAATACATCGGTACTGCAAGTAGAGTTTGTGATAAAACATCTGGCGGAGTCAGGAACATCCCGACAATAAACGCACCCACTAAGATATATGGACGTTTACGTCTAAGTGATTCTGGAGTCGTTACGCCAGTCCAGCATAGTAAAATAATCGCAATTGGTACTTCAAACGCAGCCCCGAATGCCATGAACAATGTCATGACAAAACTGAGGTATTTGCTGATATCAGGTATAAAGTTAACACTTTCTGGTGTTGTTTTTACAAAAAAACCAAAAGCTAACGGGAATACCACAAAGTAAGCAAAAGCCATTCCTAAATAAAATAGGAAGCTACTTGATACCAGTAACGGCAGCATTAATCGACGTTCATGCTTATACAGCGCAGGCGCGATAAATGCCCAGACCTGGTACAAAATGACGGGTATCGAAACAAATACAGATACCATCATGGTTAGTTTAATCGGAGTAAAAAACGTCGATGCTACGTCTGTCGCACTCATTTGAGAACCAACAGGCAGCTTATCAATCAAAGGCGCAGCAACAAGGCGATAAATATCATTTGAAAAATAAGCGAGCGCCGCAAAGACGATTAATACCGTAATCAAACAGTTTAGTAGCCGCTTTCTTAGTTCAATCAGGTGGCTAATAAGTGGTTGAGCATCATTGACAGCCATGTGTTATTTTTCACTTTCTGTTTGATTGGAGTTTGTTACTTTAGCATCGAGTGGCTTAGAGTCTGTTGGTGTTGCTGAAGCAGGTTTTTCTTCAACAACGCCAGCCATCTTAGCAGCATACTCAGGATCAGGATCTGACTCTTGAGTTTGCGAAGAACTAGCATGGGATTCCTTTACCGCAGCATCGTAGTTTTCTGTGATCTCTTTTGCTTTGTTCAACTCAGATTGGACATCATTGGTTGTTGCCTGATAACCGCTTTGTAAAGACAAAGCAGCATGACGCAGGTCATCCATCGACTTTTTAAGTTCCGGAGAAAGAGTTTCCAAACCCGCCTTCTCTTCAACTTTTTTAAGAGTCTCTTGCAGTTCTTGCAATTTCAGTTCTTGTGATAGCTCATTCTGGACATTAGCAGCCATAGAGCGCATAGCACGAATCCAACCAGCAACAGTTCTCACTGCCACTGGTAGACGTTGGGGGCCTAATACCACAAGACCGATGATCGCAACTAGCAGTAGTTCACTAAAACCTATGTCAAACACGGTTTATCCCTGCTCTTTATTTTTGCTCTCAACTGGGCTGTCTTTTTTCTCAGGAGCCTGTTGTTCAGTGATGTTTTTCGGTGCAAAATCAGCATCTTGCTTCTCTTGCTCTGCTTTCGCTTTTGCAGCTTCATCATCGCTCATTGCTTTTTTGAAGCCCTTAAGTGATTCGCCCAGATCAGAACCTAAAGAACGTAATTTCTTGGTGCCGAAAATTAAAATGATAAGCAAAGCAATGATAATTAATTGCCAAGGACTACCGAAAGCAGCCATTGCAAAAGTTGATTCCATTGTTAATACCTCTATAGTTTTGGGATCAATTGTAACTAACTCTATTATATACAACCAACGCTAAATACGGAAATGATCACAGCCTTATAAACTTGTCGCAAAACAAAGTCTACTTAATTATCCTCTCCTTTACACCAACCTACAAGCCACGACAATGCACCTACAGCCATAAATGCTGCTGCAATTCGGGTTAAGTCAGAAATAAAGAATAAGCTACCACAAAGAATAAAGGTCGCCCCAATTCCTAATAGGTACTGTGATTTACGTTGTTTAGTGCGTTGGTGCTTTAACTCTTGTGTAAGCTGTTCAATATTGGACTGCAAGAAACGGTGCTGCTTTAATGCCCCATAGATCAAATCAGGGATTTCTGGCATTTTCTCTGCCCAATATGGCGCTTTTTCCTTTAACGCTTTGGTAATAGCCGGAATACCCACTTGGCTATGGATCCAATCCTCTAAGAATGGTTTTGCTGTTTTCCATAAATCCAACTGCGGGTATAACTGACGACCAAGACCTTCAACGTACAATAAGGTTTTCTGCAATAACACCAATTGCGGCTGAACTTCCATATTAAATCGACGAGCGGTATTGAACAGATTCAATAACACATGCCCAAATGAAATCTCAGCTAATGGCTTTTCAAAGATAGGCTCACAAACGGTGCGAATAGCAAACTCAAAATCTTCAACATTAGTATCTGGCGGAACCCAACCAGAATCCACATGCAATTCAGCGACTTTACGATAGTCACGATTAAAGAAGGCAATAAAGTTTTCAGCTAAATAGCGCTTATCTTCTTTGTTAAGCGAACCCACGATCCCACAATCAATACCAATGTAGAGCGGATCTTCTGGATGATCGTAACTAACAAAAATGTTGCCCGGGTGCATATCTGCGTGGAAGAAACTGTCACGAAATACTTGAGTAAAGAAGACTTTTACGCCCCGCTCTGCCAGCAATTTCATGTTCGTACCTTGCGCTTCTAATGCCTCAATATCCGAAACAGGAATACCGTAGATACGCTCCATGACCATCACGTTTTCACGGCAATAATCAGGGTAAACTTCTGGGATATACAGCATAGAGCTGTTTTCAAAGTTGCGTCGTAACTGGATAGCGTTAGCAGATTCGCGAAGAAGATTTAGCTCATCAATCAAGGTTTTCTCGTACTCGCGCACAACTTCTTTAGGACGTAAACGTCGTCCATCAGGAAGAAGAGGAACCCAATTGGCAATACGGTACATCAGCTTAATGTCCGCTTTGATGACAGGCAAAATATCAGGGCGAATAACTTTCAAAACAACATCTTTGCCATTTTCTTTCAATGTTGCAGTATGAACTTGGGCGATCGATGCAGAGGCAAGAGCCTGCTCATCAAAGTTATCAAACCACTGCTCTAATGGACCACCGAGTGACTCTTCAATATAACGACGGGCTAATTTACCATCGAAACTCGCCACTTTGTCTTGTAACAATGACAATTGATCAGCAATTGCAGGAGGGAATAAATCTCGGCGGGTCGAAAGCATTTGACCAAATTTTATCCAAACCGGTCCTAATTCTTGCAATGCTAAACGTAACCGTTCACCAAGATCTTTATCTTTGTGTTTATTTTTGATCCAGAAAAAACCTAACCGCCCGATTCTTAAAGGCAATGTCAGCTTAATTTTAGGGATCAGCTCATCTAGTCCATAAGAGAGAAATACCCGAATAATGAAGTAAAGACGTTTTATTTCACCGGGAGTCATTCTTCTCCTCCAACTGATTGAGTCGTTGTTCTAACTGACTCATTGAATTTGAAACCTGCTCAACTTCATCGCTAAAGTGCACTAATTCCAGCTGACTTGGTGCCATTTTCCACTCTTCCAGAATAATGTCTTTAACGTATGTTTTTTGACGACTAACTAATCGAGAAGCGAGGCAAGCTCCTTTACCCAACACTTTACTGATGCCTTCTGCCGCAATATCACCAATATAAGGCGATAAATAATGAGCTGGGTTCCAGATAGCTAAATCCAGTAATGAAGACCAGTGTTGAACAATTTGCATATCGCCTTCAATCACAATGTCGCCATTATTGATAAGTTGTGAAAGCTGCTGCTTATCTTTCAACTTAATCAACGTAAACAGTGACGTTTTGATAGTGCAATCTGCAGGTTCCTGCCATTCACTTAATACATCTACATGATTTTCAGCAAAAATAAGTGTCAGAGTTTTATTCAGCTCTTTAAGCTCAATCCCCATCACTTTACCTGCTAAACGCATTCTTGCAGGTTGCAGGACTTTTTCCTTGAACAACATATGGTTCAAGGAGGTTTCCATTAATGCCGTCATCAAGGAATATAAAACAGTATTAGGATTTTCAATATGCGCTGATGGTGCTTCCATCTTAGAATTTAAACCCTTTATGTAATGCAACAATACCACCGGTCATATTGTCATAAGAGACTTGCTCAAAACCTGCGTTTTCCATCATCCCTTTCAAGGTTTCTTGATTTGGGTGCATACGGATAGATTCAGCAAGGTAACGATAGCTTTCAGGATCATTCACAATAACTTGACCGATACGCGGTAAAATATGGAATGAGTAAGCATCGTAAGCTTTGTTCAGTGGTTCAAGAATTGGTTTAGAGAACTCAAGCACTAACAGGCGTCCACCCGGCTTCAATACACGGAACATGGAGCGTAATGCTTTATCTTTATCGGTGACGTTACGTAAACCAAAAGAGATGGTAATACAGTCAAAATAGTTATCAGGGAATGGCAACTCTTCTGCGTTAGCTTGTACGTAATTAACATTACCAACAATGCCTAAATCGCGCAGTTTCTCGCGTCCCATTTTTAACATTGAATCGTTAATATCTGCGAGAACCACTTCACCTTTTTCACCCACAAGGCGAGAGAATTTTGCAGTGAGGTCACCAGTTCCACCAGCAAGGTCAAGTACGCGTTGATTACGACGCACACCACTCGCTTCGATTGTGAAACGTTTCCAGATACGATGAATACCAAAAGACATTAAGTCATTCATCAGGTCATATTTAGAGGCTACAGAGTGAAAAACATTTGCTACTAGGCCAGCTTTTTCTTCTTTCTCTACAGTACGGAAACCAAAATCGATGGTTTCTTTTGTTGGTTCGGTCATTTCTATTATGCCTGTTAATCGTTCAAACTTTTTTGTGAAGTGTACCAGCCTTTGAGTGAAAACCCTATTATAACTCTAAGATTCCGCACAATTAGACTTGTCAGCCCGCTCAGCTAGCTGAGGGTCTATAGATTGCTTAACTTCCACACCTAACTCTTTAAAACTTTCCGCTTGAGCAAGCAAATTACCTCGGCCTTCAGCAAGGCGCTTCATTGCTGAAGAATAAGTGTGATTTGCTTTCTCTAAACTCGAGCCCAATACCTGCATATCATCAATAAATAAACGCAGCTTATCGTACATTTTAGCGGCTCTATCTGCGATTTCTTGAGCATTTTGCTCTTGCCGTTCATAGCGCCATAAATTATTAATGGTACGCACTGCCACCAGCAAGGTGGATGGGCAAACCAACATGATATTCAGTTTTAATCCTTCATCAAGTAGTTCAGGCGCTTCTTTTAATGCTAATAAATACGCAGGCTCAATCGGAATAAACATGAGCACATAATCTAAAGAGCGAACTCCCGGTAATTGATGGTAGTCCTTGCGACTGAGCATTTTCATATGGTTACGAATGGAAGCCACATGCTCTTTTATGCCTTGCTGCTGCTGTTCTGGGTCATCACTATTAAAATAGTGTTCATAAGCCACCAGCGACATTTTCGCATCGACCACCACATCCTTGCCTTCAGGAAGATGGATAATCACATCGGGTTGGTATCGGCTATTGAAGCCGGTGTTGATACTCACCTGAGTTTCAAATTCACTGCCTTTTCGCAGCCCTGAAACTTCTAAAATCCGCGTTAAAATCGTTTCCCCCCAGTTCCCTTGGATTTTGTTATCTCCTTTTAGGGCTCGAGTTAAGTTGACCGCTTCTTTGGTCATTTGATTATTTAACTGCTGTAATTGGCGGATTTCATAAGTGAGTGTATGGCGCTCTTTGGCTTCTTCGCCATAGCTTTGCTGCACCTGTTGGCGAAACCCTTCAAGTTGCTCACGAAACGGTGACAGCATAGCCATTAAATTTTTCTGATGTTGTTCGGATGCTCGACGTTCGTTCTGCTCAAAAATACGATTAGCTAGATTTTCGAACTGAGCCGTAAGGCGCTGCTCGCTATTTTGTAAAATCCGTTGTTTTTCTTCATTGGCAAGTTGCGTCTGTTCAAAGCGGGTCATCACTTCCCGCAGCTCTGCTTCTTGTTCGCGGTTAATATCTCGCTGTGTACGTAGCTCCTGATCGAGCCTGTCACATTCCTCTTTCCACAGCGCTAAATGCACATTTTTTTCATCACTCGCCGCCAATTGGCGGTATACCTCTTGTAGCTCTCGTTCTTTTCCCGCTATTTTTTGGACAATAGAAAACCAGACCGCTAAACCGCCGACCAAAATGCCACTTAAGGCGCCAATAATTGCATATAAAAGAGAGGTATCCACGAATCAATCCTTACTTTTTAAAATCTAGAGTAAGGTAATGGGATACTGTATAAGTGTCCAGAGGTAAATCTCCCAACGGCTACTTTTTGCGAGCGGCTTCGCAGCTTATCCCATCCAGCTCGCAAACCAACGTAAACCAAGCGCACCGGGGGCTAAAATACCAAATGCCCAAATCATCGCAGAGGCTAAGTTAGCGACTTGGAAATGTCGTTGCCGCATTTCACAAATCCCTGCAACAAGCGGTACCACCGCGCGTAATGGTCCAAAGAATCGACCGAAGAATATTCCCCAAACGCCCCACTTCTCAAAGAATCGATGTCCTTTGTCGATCATTTCAGGATTGCGGGAAATTGGCCACATTTCACGAACTTTTTCTTTATAGTGAAAACCAAACCAATAAGAGACCCAATCCCCAAAAAATGCACCTAATGCAGCGGCTAACCAAATCGGGAAAAAGGCAATTTCACTTTCACCAATCAATGCGCCCAGACCAAGTAAAATAACGGTCGCAGGGAGTAATAACGATAAAAACGCGAGGGATTCACCAAACGCAAGAATGAAAACAATAGGGATCGCCCACACTTCATGAGCGCGAGTAAATTCTGTAATGACCGTGACAATTTCATTAATACTCAAGGGCGAATTCCTACAGTTTAAGATTGATTTGTTAACTATAAGTCGACTAAGTAACTATTATTCAGCTAAGTAAACATATTATAGTTCTTGGAAGTAAATAAAGTTGCAACAAAACTGACGCGTTGCAACTTCAATTCCGCAGAGGTTTATTCGAGGAAGTAACTTTGAAGTACACCGCGCTGAGCGTTATCTAAACCAAAGTCTTTTTCTAGCCAGTTATCCACGCTTCCATAGTTATTTTCTATGCTTTTCAATGCAGTTTGTAAAAACTCTTCACGAACAGAAAATACATACTCGAATTTTTTCACCACATTTTCACTCATGGTCTTGGAAAATTCTTCGAGTAAATGGTTACGAAATGGCGCTAACGTCTCGTTCGTTAAAAGGTAATCATCCATCACAGTATTCACATCTGCGCCCAGCGCAAACAGCACGAGAGCCGAGCCAACCCCTGTCCGGTCTTTACCCACAGCACAGTGTTGCACAAGCCCACCTTTTTCTGGCTGCTTCAACATGTTCACTAATTGGTGATAAGCGGCATTGTTCAACGGAAGCAACTCATAGAGGCGGAACATAAAGGCTTGAGGATCAAACTGTTCCAGCACTTCAGGAGTGAGTTTATCAAGGTTTGCACTCACTTCTTTTGCCAGCGGGTTTGCAGGGGCATGCACATAATGAGCACCACTCCACACCACATCTGGTTTATCTAAAATTTCAGCTTCATCGCGATAATCGATAATTTGGAAAAGGTTTTGTGACTGTAAGACTTTTTCATCATCTTGGGTTAAGCGGTCGAGCGCCCCAGAACGAAATAAAACACCGGGCTTTATTTTTCCGCCATTGGACAGTTTTTTTCCCCCTAAATCACGAAAGTTAATTCCACCGGTTAAAGGCAGCACAGAGGGGTGAAGGTAAGGTTTGGTTGACATACGTTTTCCCTTTTTAGCTCTGTCATTGCTCAAACTAAAAATAAACGAAATCATCAATTACTTGTAATTTGAGTAACTTAAGAGGCTTCTATTAATTGTTTTAAATGACAATAACAGATTCATAGATGAAGGGAATAAGAAAAACGCGAGAAAATAAATTTAGCGCTGATCATTTAGAGATACAAGAATATTTAAGATACATGGGTATAAGGATGATAACTGAACCCGTTTACCGAAAATCCACAACCGAGTGAAATCAGTAAACGGGTCAGCTAATTAGGATTACAGCAGGCGGCGAGCAGCTTCGACAACGATGCTCAGAACATTACCTTCTGTTTTTTTCAGTAGCGCTTCATTTGGAATTTCTTGCTGAGTACGGTTTACGATAACCCCAGCCACCATACCCGCACGCAGGCCTTGGCTTGCACACATAGTTAACAGTGTTGCTGATTCCATTTCATAGTTCATCACGCCCATGTCTTGCCACTCTTTCATTGAGCCTCTGAAATGGCGCATTACGCGACCTGTGTAGGTGTCGTAACGTTCTTGACCTGGGTAGAAGGTATCGGAAGATGCGGTAATACCGACGTGTACGGTTGCACCCGCTTCTGTCGCCGCAGCATACAGCGCATTAGTACAAGTGAAGTCAGCGACTGCTGGGAATTCCAGTGGTGCAAAGTGCTGGCTTGCGCCATCTAAACGAACAGCACCTGTGGTGACAAGTACATCACCCACATTGATGTTTTCTTGGATTGCACCTGTTGTACCAATACGTAAGAAAGTACGGATACCTAACTGAGCCAGTTCTTCAACTGCGATAGAGGTTGATGGACCACCAATACCGGTTGAGCAGACAATCACAGCTTTGCCATCAAGCTCGCCACGCCATGAGGTGAATTCGCGTAATGAAGCCAGATGTACAGGGTTGTCCATCAGACGTGCAATTTTTTCAACACGGTTAGGATCCCCAGGAACAATAGCAACGGTTGCACCCTGTAAGTCACTCTTTTTTAAACCTAAGTGGAAAACGTCAGACATATCAAACTCCTTTACACAATGGCATCATTGAATTAGTACATTATTGTCAATATAGCGCTTAGCTTTGATTAATTTAGTGACCAATATCTACTTTAATGGAAACAGATTCACTTGAATTTCATTAAAACGAGATCACGATCACAAATAAGTCTTATTGAGATGAATGTGAATAATGAGATACACCCAGTATAGATGAATGTTTGTGATTATCGAAAGAAAGCGCCCGAATGGGCGCTTTTATTAGGCAGAAGAAAAAAACACTATAATATCAATATGCTAAATTTACAGCACGACATCAAGGATCAAGACCCCAACCAACCCGATAGCCCAAGCTATTGTTGTTGGAATAGACCAAACAATCATTTGTTGTTTAACGTCTTTGATCCCCATCATTCTGTTCACCACCCAGTAAAGGCTGTCGTTAAAGTAACCGAAGAACAGAGATCCCATCGTTGCCGCTTGGGCCGCAACTAATAAGTTGATATCAGGAATTTGGCTAATGATTGGCGCAGAAATCGAAGCTGCGGTGATCATTGCTACCGTTCCTGACCCTTGAATTAAACGCACTAATGTCGCGATAATAAACGGGATTAATACAGGTGTAATCGGTAAATTCGCGACATGCTCCGCAAGAATTGTTCCCGTTCCGCTGTCACGCAATACTGCGCCTAATGCTCCACCAGCACCGGTTACAAGCAAGATGATACCCGCCGCTTGCAAACCTTCTTCCATACGGTCGATAACTTCTTCTTTCGACGCTTTTGGCATTAACGTATAAACCGAAATCAGGACGCTAATGGATAAGGCGATAATCGGTGCCCCTAAGAATTGGAATGATTGGAAATACCAGTTATCATCCATGCCTTGGAATGCGGCAGTTTTCAGTAATAATCCGTTGATAGCATTAATAAAAATCAACAGAATTGGCGTGATGATTGGTAACAATGATAAGAATAAGCTTGGTAATGGTTTGTTGGCTTTTTCTTCCATGTAACGCGCATGCACTTCTTTTAAATCTTCGCTGCCCGTTTCATCTGGCATGAATTCAGGGTATTTAGTTCCCAACCATTTGGCGTAGAACACAATCCCGATGACACACGGCACTGCCAGCGTCATACCCGCTAAAATCATGGCACCAACGTCAACCCCGAAGATCCCGGCAACACCGAGAGGACCTGGAGTTGGCGGCACAGTATGGTGGGTAACAACTAAACCACCCGCCAATGCAACACCAAGAGTTAAAATACTGCGTTTTCCATTCTTCGCTAACGCTTTTGCCAGCGGATACAAAATGACGAATGCAGAGTCTACAAAGATAGGAATACTGACAATATAACCGGTAATTGCCAGCGCCCACTCTTCGCGTTTTTTACCTAACCATTTGATAAAACTATAAGCTATCTGCTCAGCAGCACCGGACACTTCCAGCACCCTTCCCATCATTACCCCGAGACCGATAACAATACCAATGCTACCGAGGGTCGAACCAAAGCCCTTTGTAATAACGGTGACGGTTTCCGCCGCAGTTAATCCCCCTGATAACCCTGCGATTGCAGCCGCAATCAACATCGCTAACAAGGCGTGAACCCGCGTTCGCAATACTAAAAAGATAAGGACAAATATGGCCACCGCGAGGCCAATAATAGGAATATAGGACATTATTTAATCTCCTATTTTGCACAGCCGTGGTGCTTAATGAAGGAACGGATCGCATCGCTAAATGACCCATCAGCTTTAAAACCTAAATCCAGTGCACGGCGAATATCGAATTTACCCGGCCAGCTTGCCACAATGCGGTTGACGGCTTCATCAGGCTCAAAACGAATTAAATCAACCGCTTGTTGACCAGCGACATCACGCAGGGCATCAATCATCTCTTGCACTGTCACGGTAATCCCCGGCAGGTTCACAGTACGTGAAAGACCAAATTTCTCTGCTGGAATTGAAACCGCATGGATGAAGTTGTTGATCACCGTTTCTGGGCTAGATAACCATAACGCCAACTCTGGAGACACTGGGCAAACACTCTCAATCCCATTTAGAGGCTCGCGGATAATGCCGCTAGCAAAAGAAGATGCTGCTTTATTCGGGACTCCAGGGCGAATACTAATGGTAGGTAAGCGCATCACGCGTCCATCCACATAGCCTTTACGGGAATAGTCGTTCACCATCAATTCACACATGGCTTTTTGAGCACCATAAGAAGATTGCGGGTTAACAACACACAAGTCGGTGATCACATCGGGTAATTCACCGCCAAATACCGCAAGGGAGCTGGTGAATAAAAACTTGATGGCAGGGTTTTTCGCACGAGCGACTTCAAGCAATTGGCGAGTCGCATCGAAATTCACTTTCATGCCTAAGTTAAAATCACTTTCAGCATGGCTACTGACAATCGCCGCAAGGTGGAATACCACGTCAGTTTGCGCATCAATCAGCTTATCTGCGGCTTCTGGCTGGGTTAAGTCTAATGCAACGCAGCTCACACGAGGGTCTTCAATAGGCGATGTAGGGCATTGAATATCCGCTAAAACGAGCTGGTTAAATTTTAATCCTTGGTTGTTTTTAAGCAAAGCAGCGGCTAGCTGCTGGCCCAGAAAACCTGCGCCACCAGTAATAATAACTTTCATTGTCATTCTCCTTGCTATAACCCTGCCGGGTTATGCATCAGTAGGTAAGATGTTTTTTATGTATTTATTAAATGAAGTTTTATGTTTTTTTCGAGTATCCGTTGCACCACATCAGACGGTAAATGTTGGTCACAAATGATGTCGTGCAATTGATCTAATGGGCAGACACGGAACATACCGTATTTACCGAATTTACTGCTATCTGAAACCAGTACACACCGACGAGCGACATCCAATAACGTTTGTTTTATTTGGACTTTTTCCTCATGCGGTGTGGAAACCCCATGTTGCAAATCCCATGAGCTGGTACTAATAAACGCAATATCCACGTTTAGTGTTTGCAACATAGCGGCCGCCGTATTGCCAACACAGGAATGGTTGCGTTTATCAACCTGCCCACCAGTGTGGTACAGGTTAAGTTGTGATTTATTCATCAAATACTGCATGATGGAAAAATCATTGGTCACGATAGTGAGATTAAAACGCTCACCCAATACGCGGGCAATTTCAAACGTGGTGGTGCCTGCATCGAGGTAAACCACCTGACCATCTTCAACTAGTGAACTGGCAAATTGACCGATTTCGCGTTTCGTTTGATGATGAAGTCTTGCCTTTTCGCTCCACGGTAGCTCTTGGCGTAACGCATCATTTAACCGAACACCACCACTAATTCCGACAACCTTCCCTTCCTCTTCCAACATGCGAATATCACGTCGAACCGTCATATGAGAGACATTCATTAAACCCACTAAGTCATTGATAGACACAGTTTGGTGCTCATAGACATAGCGATAAATAAAATCACGACGTTCGGAAGGGATCATTCGGTTCTCCTAGGAATTAGCTTGCTTTAGCCAGCCTAAACCGTCTTCGGTGCGTCCTGCTGGGTGGTATTCACATCCCAGCCAGCCTTCATATCCCATTTCATCGAGTTGATTAAAAATCCATGGATAATTGACTTCACCGCTATCAGGTTCATGGCGAAAAGGTACTGATGCTATCTGAATATGACTAAATTTACCCCAAAGACGCTCAATTGTTTTCAATAAGTCACCTTCCATAATCTGGCAGTGATACAAGTCCAATTGAATAAACACGTTTTCGCGATTGATTTCAGGTAACAGCGCTTCAGCCTGCTTTTGGGTCGTTAAGAAATACCCTGGCATATCGCGGGTATTAATCGGCTCGATAAGCACACGAATTCCGTGCTCAGCCATCACATCCGCAGCATGCTGTATATTCTTAATAAAACACGCTTTTTGCTCTTCAGGTGTGAATTTCTCATCCACTTTACCCGCCATGGCATGCACTTGTTTACAGCCTAATGCTAAAGCGTATTTCAGGGCAGTTTGTACCCCTTGAGCGAACTCGGCTTCACGACCAGGAATAGACGCCATTCCACGCTCGCCAGCGCCCCAATTCCCCGCAGGCATATTAAATAATGCTTGGGTAAGTTGATGTTTTTTCAATTCACCCGCAATAACATCCGCATCTTCTTCATAAGGGAAAAGATACTCAACGCCCTTAAAACCAGCCTGAGCGGCACGTTCAAAGCGTTGAATAAACGGAACTTCGTTAAACATCATACTGAGATTTGCTGCAAATTTAGCCATGTCTATCGCCTCATTTCTGTGGATAACGGCTTTCGAGCTCATGAACCTGCTCTTGCGTTAACGTGGTGAAGCCGTGTGGGCGCAATGTAATGTATAGGCGCGCGGTATCTTCTAATTCTTCCGCATTGAAAAACGCCTGCCTTAAGGTTTTTCCGCCAACAACAGGGCCGTGGTTAGAGAGTAAAATCGCATTATGATGAGGTGCTAATTTTGCGATTTCTTCACCAATACGGTCATCACCCGGTGGTAAATATTCAATCAAAGGTAATTTGCCCACACGCATCACGTAATAAGGTGTGATCGGTGGTAAACAGTTTGCGGTATCTAAATTCGGCAAACAGGATAGAGCCGTTAGCCAAGGTGAATGCAGATGAACCACCGCTTGGCAATCTGGACGCTGCAAATACATTGCCATATGCATGGAAACTTCTTTTGTTGGTTTGTCACCATCAATCCAGTTACCTTGCGCATCGAGCTTGCTCAGGCGCTCAGGATCTAAATCGCCAAAGCTCGAGTTAGTCGGGGTGACAATAATACAGCCATCCGGCAAGCGTGCGCTGATATTGCCTGCACCACCGCTGCTGTATCCGCGATTAAACATTGACTTCGCCCAATCCACTAACTCTTGGCGTAGCGCCTTTTCATTACTCATTAACCATCTCCTGTGCTAACTGGAAGAAATTCTCTTGACCAAAATTGCCTGATTTCAGTGCTAACCAGTTACCGCTTGCTAAGTCTTGTACCCAAGGCACACCCGGCGCGATAGGTGAGCCAATACTTAATTGTTCAGTTCCAAGGCTTTGAACTACTTTTCCAGACGTTTCGCCGCCCGCGATAATAAAAGTGTTATAACCTTGCTGCTGAAGTAACGTCACTACTTGCCCAAACACATTTTCTACCGCGGTACTCGATAATGCGGCACCGTATTTTTCCTGCGTTTGCTTCAATAACTCTGGTGGTTGGGTGGCATATAACAAAGGCGCTAACCCAGTGATTTTCTGGTCTTTAACCCATTGTGCCAATACGGTTGCATAGTCTGAATTATTGATGCATTCACCCACATCTAGCGCTTTGCTAGGTGCAACTTGCTGATAGCTTTGTACTTGTTTGTTGGTCATTAGAGAGCAGCTTCCCGATAGAATGACCGTTTTTCTGTCTTTCCCTGTCGGCTTACTGCCACGGCTTTCCCCTTGTCCCCAAGCCACTTGGCTATCAATATTCGCAAGGGCAGCCCCCAATCCTGACCCGCCCGTTAATAAAGGCAGTGATTGCGAAGCCTGAGCAATAGGCAGTAAATCATCCATCGTGAAGCTATCCATAACCGCATAACTGATACCCTGCTGGCGTAGCTGTTCTAACTGTTCAGTGATGGCGGCGCTGCCCTTTTGCACTGTCGCAAGATTAATCAGCCCTGCTTTACCGGCTGACTGTTTTTCCATTACACGCATTAGGTTGGCATCAGTCATTGGTGTGACTGGGTGGTGCTGCATTCCACTTTCATTGAGCAATTGACCATTAACAAACAGGTGCCCATGTACCACGGTTCGACCGTTAACGGGCAATGCAGGGCATACTAATGATAATGACGTACCCAGCTGCTTCATCAGTGCATCGGTTACTGGACCAATGTTGCCTTTCTCTGTTGAATCAAAGGTTGAGCAATATTTAAAGAAAATCTGCTGACATTTCGCTGATTCTTTCAGCCAGCGACATGCATTTACCGAGGCACTAATGGCTTCATCTACTGGACAAGAACGGCTTTTCAAGCTCACCACAATGGCATCCACATCTTGAGGGATTGGAGTGTTTTCATTCGGCTCATTCAGTAGCTGCACCACTTTCCAGCCGTTTTGCACCATAAAGCCTGCAATATCTGTCGCGCCGGTAAAATCATCAGCAATCACACCTAATTTCACTGTCATGCCTTTTTCTCCGGTAAAGTAATGCCCTTAAAGGTTTTGATAACGGCGCTATCATCCTGTAAACCAAAACCTTCATTGCTGGCTGAGATAAACATTTGATGCGCCGTTGCTGCCAGTGGCAGTGGGAAATTCAGCGCTTTTCCGGTTTGCATCACCAAACCGAGATCTTTCACAAAAATATCGACTGACGATTTAGGGGTATAGTCTCCATCAAGCACATGCTGCATACGGTTCTCAAACATCCATGAGTTGCCAGCTGCATGGGTGACGATGTCATACATCACATCTAAATCGATGCCCGCTTTTGCCGCCAGCGCCATACTTTCCGCTGCAACCGCAATATGTACCCCCGCCAATAGCTGGTGGATAGTTTTCACTGTGGAGCCAAGACCGATTTCATCTCCGACACGATAGAGACGCTCTGAAATTGCATCAAACACCGTAGAAAGCTGAGCGAATAGCTTAGGGGAACCCGATGCCATAACGGTCAGTTTACCTTCTGCCGCTTTAATCGCTCCGCCAGATATAGGCGCATCGACTAATGGAAGCTGGTATTCAGCAAGGCGCTGCGCGATCTGTTTTGTCTGCTCCGCAGCCAGTGTGCTGTGCAACACAATGACAGTATTTGGACGAAGCTTCTCTACCAGTGGCTTCTCACCACCAAATAAAATCGCCTCAACCTGCCGACCATTGACGACCACCATAAGTAGCGCGTCTAGCTGTTGTGCATACTGTGCGGCATCTTGCCCTGTGGCTTTCGCCCCATATTCGAGTAGCGCCTCGCATGCCTGTGGATTTAAATCAAACCCATAGGTTGGGATCTTATTTCTTATTAGTGATTGCGCGATCCCCATCCCCATCGAACCCAGACCAATAACGCCAACATGGTTAACGGTATTTTTCATCTAGCCCCCTGATGTTGTCAGTTCCAACAAATGATAAATTCTGGTGAATACGGTTAGTTTTGGTAAACACTGTGAATTCTGGTGAATGTTGTGAATTTTCACATAACCAAATTCACAAACACATGACTAGCATCACACTAAAGATAATATAAATTTTAAACAATTAATTATTAATATATTGATATATATGAATTTTTATATTTAACATTCTTATACTACCCTTCACAAGAAAGTGTGATAAAAATTGTGATCGATTTGGTTGTTTTCTGATCTGCTGGTTTTTATACCTATTAAATTCCCTCTTTGTCTCTGATTTTCATTGACCTGTTGAGTAAATTCCCCAAAATAGCCGCCTATTATTTTTTGTAAAATGTTCCATACTTGGTATTGAACGCATCAATTACGTTATCGAGGAGTCAAAATGGGTCTGTTTGATCAAGTGTTAGGCATGGTTGCAGGCGATAAAATGCAACAGTTTCAATCTGTTATTGATTGGGTTGAAAAGCAAGGCGGGCTCTCAGGTGTCGTCGATAAATTTAACACTGAAGGCTTAGGCGGGATCGTTTCATCATGGGTTGCTGAAGGTGAAAATTTGCCAGTTAATGCTAGCCAGTTAATGCAAGTTTTCGGTGATTCAGGGATCCAAGAACTCGCTCAACGCGTTGGTTTAGATCCACAGCAAGCAACAGATATGGTCGCTAAATATTTACCGACTATCGTAGATAGCGCGAGCCCGAATGGTGTGCTACCAGAAAATATCGATTTAGCCTCAATTGGCATGAACTTACTGAAACAAAAACTGTTCGGTTAAGCCCAGTCTTTGGCACAAATAAAAGCCCACTTTAAAGTGGGCTTTTTACTAAACTAACCCGTTACTAGCTTTGATACTCATTTCGCAGTTTTTTCGCCGCTTCCACCATGTTTGCCAGTGCTTGGCGAGTCTCCGTCCATCCGCGGGTTTTTAAACCGCAATCTGGATTCACCCATAAACGCTCCACTGGCACTCGCTGTGCAGCCTTACGTAATAGCGCTACAATCCACTCTACATTTGGAACGTTAGGCGAGTGAATATCATAAACCCCCGGACCAATTTCATTTGGGTAATCAAAATCTTCGAATGCATCTAATAAATCCATATCCGAGCGCGAGGTTTCAATGGTGATAACATCAGCATCCAGCGCAGCAATCGAATCCATGATGTCATTAAACTCGCAATAACACATATGGGTGTGAATTTGCGTCTTATCATCGGCGATGGCTGCACTTAATTTAAAGGCATCCACCGCCCAAGTCAGATAGTCATTCCATTCATCGCGACGCAGCGGTAACCCTTCACGTAACGCTGGCTCATCAATCTGAATAATGCCAATACCCGCTTTTTGTAAATCATCCACTTCGTCACGCAATGCCAGCGCAATTTGCTTGGCTATCGTTTCACGGCTGGCATCTTCCCGAGGGAATGACCAACACAGGATGGTCACCGGACCTGTCAGCATTCCTTTCACCGGTTTATCCGTCAACGACTGCGCATACTTGGCCCACTCCACTGTAATGGCTTCTGGGCGGCTAATGTCACCAATAATCACCGGTGGCTTCACACAGCGAGAACCGTAACTCTGTACCCAACCATTTTGCGTAAAGACATAACCATCAAAGTGTTCACCGAAGTATTCCACCATATCATTTCGCTCAGCTTCACCATGCACGAGGACATCAATATCCAGCAGCTCCTGCTCCTTGATAGCTTGTTTGATGTGCTCACTGATACTGGTGCGGTAATTCAGTTGGTCTACATTCCCTTTTTTGAAATCAAGGCGCAAAGAACGAATTTCACTGGTCTGCGGGAAAGAGCCGATTGTCGTGGTTGGCCACAATGGCAGATTAAAACGTTGGCGCTGAAGTTCAGCACGCTCTACATAAGGGCGAGTACGCTCGGTATCTTTCGCGTTAATTGCCGCTAAGCGCTGAGCGACCTGTGCATTATTGACTCGAGAAGAGGTGCGTCGATCACGAATTGGTGCACTATAGGTTTCTAACGCTGCGATATTTTCTGCCGTTGGTTGATTGAGTGTTTTCGTCAATAGCGCCAGTTCTTCACATTTTTGCAGCGCAAATGCAAACCAGCTTTTCACTTCGGCATCCAGACGCGTTTCATCATTTAAATCAATTGGGCTATGCAGTAGCGAGCAAGATGAACCAATCCACAGAGTGCGCTCTCCTAGCAGCGGTTTCACCCGTTGGAATTTCTCGCCTAAATCCCCTTTCCATACGTTGCGGCCATTAATTAATCCGAGCGAAAGCACCCAGTCCGCAGGAAGCGCTTGATGCAATGCTGCGATATCATCCTTACCCGCAACCACATCCACATGCAGTCCTTGCACTGGCAGTTGTTTGATGACATCCAAGTGATGGCTAATACCGTCAAAATAGGTGGTTAACAGTAAGTTAGTTTTACCTGCGAGGGATTGATACGCTTGTTGGTAAGCATTCTGCCATTCAATAGGTAAATCGAGTACCAGTGCTGGCTCGTCAATTTGCACCCATTCCACGCCTTTTTCAGCCAGTCGAGCAAGAATTTCTTGGTAAGCAGGCAGCAGATCCTTCAGCAAGGATAGGCGGTCAAAGGCTGGTCCCTTCACTTTTCCTAACCACAGGTAGGTAATTGGACCAATGACGACAGGTTTAACGTTATGACCGAGTTTTAATGCTTCGTCGACTTCGTCAAACAGTTGATTCCACGACAGTTTAAATTCTTGTCCTTGCTGGAATTCTGGCACGATATAGTGATAGTTAGTATTAAACCATTTCGTCATTTCCCCCGCTGCCGCTGGCTTGCCTGTTGGCGCACGACCCCGAGCTACACGGAATAAGGTATCTAAATCGACAGAGCCATCTTCATTTTGATGACGCGGTGGAACGTTTCCTAGTAATAAACTAGTGGTTAAAACTTGGTCATACCATGCAAAGTCACCGACGGGTAGCAGGTCTACACCTGCATTTTTTTGTTGTTCCCAGTGACGAACACGTAGTTGGTAACCTGTTTCAAGAAGTGCAGATTGGTCAATTTTGCCTGCCCAATAATCTTCTTGTGCACGTTTGAGTTCTCTTTTCAGACCGACACGTGGAAAACCAAGTGTATGATTTATAACAGACATATTGACCCCTTAAAATATTTAGCCGTCTAGATGTTTACACATCTATAATCAACAGGTACTGTATAAAGCACAAGCGCAAATT
Source organism: Providencia sp. PROV188 (assembly GCF_027595165.1). Lineage (NCBI taxonomy): Bacteria > Pseudomonadati > Pseudomonadota > Gammaproteobacteria > Enterobacterales > Morganellaceae > Providencia > Providencia sp. PROV188. Next base: position 589,588 of record NZ_CP097291.1, on the reverse strand, counting down.
ATTCATCGTCTACTTGAAGGTTTCTCATGATCGAATTAAAACATTTAAAAACGTTGCAGGCGCTCAGCCAATACGGATCATTAGCTGCCACTGCGACGCACCTGCACCAGACTCAGTCTGCGCTATCTCACCAATTCAGTGATTTAGAGCATCGCTTAGGCTACAAACTATTTGTTCGTAAAACTCAGCCCGTCCATTTCACGCCGCAAGGGGAAGTTCTCCTGCAATTAGCGCAACGTATTTTGCCAATGGTGAAAGATGCCATTCGTGTCTGCAATGAACCGACAGTCAGTACGCTACGTATCGCGATTGAATGCCACAGCTGTATTCAGTGGCTGACCCCTGCATTGCAACAGTTTAGACAAGCATGGCCACAAGTGACCGTAGATTTTAAATCTGGCGTGACCTTTGACCCGCAACCCGAGTTACTTTCGCGAGAATTAGATATCGTGATGACCTCTGATATTCTTGCGGATCAAGATTTGCACTACACGCCGATGTTTGATTATGAAGTGAAACTGGTCGTGGCGAATGATCACCCTTTAGCTAAAAAACCGTTAATTGAGCCTCATGATCTTGCCAAAGAGACATTGCTGATTTATCCAGTTCAGCGTCAACGTTTTGATATCTGGCGTCATTTCTTACAGCCAGCCGGTGTTTCACCTAACATTAAAACCGTCGACAATACGCTGATTTTAATTCAGATGGTGGCGGCTAAAATGGGGATTGCGGCACTGCCACACTGGGCGGTGGATTCCTTTGAAAAGCAAGGTTTGATTACGACGAAAACGTTAGGAAGTGGGTTATGGAGCCGACTGTACGCTGCATGTCGTGAAGGAGAACAGCGCCAGCCAGCCATTGAAACATTTACCAATACCGCTACTGATCACGCGGTGGAGAATTTGTCTTACGTGAAGCCGGTGCGAGGATCCAGCGCTTATGCACCCACAGAGACGCAATTATCAGGCTCGACCCCATGGTGAAACTGAGCCAATTAGGATGTTGCTGCCAAATGGCAAAGTTCACTAATAAACCTGCTGGAACCATCATGTTATTCATTATCGCGAGGGTTCCGGCATCCACTTTCGTCGCACCATAGTTCCACAGAAAATAGCCTATCCCCGATGCAACCACACCCAACCAGAGTAAAACTATCCATTGAGCTTGGCTTGTCGGCACCATCGCCTTATTCCCAAACAGTAGCCATCCCATCAAGGCAATCAACGTCGCCCCGAGATAGAACCATGAAAAGGCTTGATGCTGGGGAATCGGGTGCACTTCCATTAAGCGCTTATAGCCTACTTGCCCAAGTGCAAAGAAGATGTTGGCGAGCTGTACAAACATCAATCCAATCCAAAATGATTCGCTGAGGTGGTCATAACGAATAATGGCAGCACCAATCACGGCTAATATCGAGCTAAACAGGTAGCCTTTACGTAGGCGTTGGCGCTCTAAGAGATCGTAAATTAACGTGACATACAGCGGGGTTAATACCGTAAATAGCAAAAATTCTGCCACGCTCAGGTATTTATAGGCTTGGAAAACAAAGTAATACATGATCCCCAGCTGGCAAGCGCCCACCAGCATATACAGTGAGATCACTTTGGCACTGAAGTTACGCCAACGCAGGAAAGGTAGGAATACCAGAGAAGCTAAACTCACGCGGATAAGCACAGACAACCAGCTATCCACCTGCCCTGCGAGGTATTCCCCCATTAAACTAAAAGACGCTGCCCAGAGCAGCGTCGTGAAAACGAGTAACCACATTGTTGTTCACTCTCAAGCACAATGATTTAACAAACAAGATGCCTGTAGAATACTCGTTTTTTCGTTTTAATGCTCTTTTTCAATCAGCACGGCTTCTAATAAATCCAAATCCACCAGCAAGCTTTGCAAGGTTTCATTACTGATTTTCCGTGTTGCACGTAAGTGATAGAGCTCACCGCGTTCTGCACGTAGCGCCGTTAAACGAAAACGCCGTTCAAGATCTTCAATCTGCAAGTTGTGTTCCATCTCGTCTTGGTCGGCGGTTCGACGACGTAAATGACCAATCACCCTTGTCGCGACCTCGTTGATGTCTTCCGAGTCTAATTGCTCTTCCACATCCGCAGATAAACGCTCTTGCATCTTGTTCAAGCTGACAATTGCCACTTCAGCCATTGCTGCTTTCGCCATACGGATTTCGTTAATATCCGCCTCTTTATCCCCCACTTTAAAATTGCGCAGCAGGAGTGGTAACGCCACAACGCCCGCAAAAATAGAGAATAAAATAACCCCAGCGGCGATAAATACTAGCTGGTACCTTGCAGGGAACGGAGAACCATCGGTTAAAAACAGTGGCACCGAGAGCACACCGGCTAAGGTAATCGCCCCGCGAACCCCAGCAAACGACGCTAACCACAATTCACGGACGGTATAGCTCGCGAACTGTAATGGGCGTTTTTTCAGGAACAGACGGCTGAATCTCTTCATCAACCATAACCAGCAGAAACGTAAAATCAGCAAGGCAAAATAGATGATAACGACCGCGGTAAACAGCATCCAGGTTTCGACGCTTGGGTCGAGTTCTGCTTGAATAACCGATGTTTCCCAAATCCCCGGTAATTGCAGACCGAGCATAATGAACACTAAGCCGTTAAAGACAAACTCTAACATCGACCAAACGCTATCAGCACGTAAACGCATCGCCAAAGGCGCATTGCGGATAACGCCGGATTTGGTGATAGTCATACCCGCAGCAACCGCTGCCAAAATACCTGAAAAACCGATATGTTCCGCAATCATGTAAGAGGCAAATGGTAACAGCAGCATGAAGACGATTTGCGTTGCTGGGTCATCCCCACTCCAGCGGCTCATTAAGCGCAGAGACTTGCTGTATAACCATGTAACAGCAACACCTGCCAACAAACCACCGACTGCGACTTTAAAGAATTCGATTGTGACGCCCGATACGCTGAAGACCATCGTTCCCATAGCAATCGCCACGGCGAACTTCAACGCCACCAGACCGGAAGCATCGTTCATCAATGCTTCCCCTTCGAGTACGCTCATCATGCGTTTGGGAATTCGCCCTTTCCCGACGATAGAGGACAATGCCACCGCATCTGTTGGGGAAAGTACAGCAGCCAGCGCAAAGGCGGCAATAAGCGGGATACCAGGCATCAGCCAGTAAATCAAATAACCAATCCCGATAACGGTTACCAATACTAGCACTAATACCAGAATGAAAATTTCTCGTCCATTCTGGAAAAATTCACGGGTAGGAGTTTTCCAACCATCGACGAATAACAGCGGTGGAATCAACAGAACCATAAAGAGTTCAGGGTCAAAAGAGACGTGTAACCCAAACTGAGGCCACGCTAATAATGCACCGATAGCAATTTGAATAAGAGGAAGGGGAATACGGATGGGAATGACTTTCGTCACCACACCAGAAACAGAGACAGCCAAGATCAAAATAAGAATAGTAAAGAAAATTTCCATGTTGCCCTTACTTATTAACTAATGCATACCCTAAATATCGCAGCTTAAAGTATAACGGGAGAACCCAAAATTTGCCTGCCGCCGCATAGTAAGAGATAGCACCGTCCAGACCATGAGATTTTCAGTCAAGGCAGCCACTGGTTAAAAATAGGCATTTTCACTTCATTTACCGCCTTAGCACTATTCTATCCTTAACAGGCTATCTGACGGGAAAATAATTTGGACTTTAGAACGAATCGCAACAATCCGTTAAAGGGCGACAGCAGCTGCCGCCCTATCATTAGAATTACCTTTAGATAGCGAGGTCGGCAGCATAAAACGCTACCAGCAGAACTGCGATAACTACGCTACCAATATTCAGTTTACGCCACTCACCCGCACAAATACGCCCGATAACCAGTGATGCGAAACCTAACATAATACCGGTGACGATATTACAGGTTAATACGATGAATACCGCACACAGTAAACCTGACATCGAATCCACAAAATCATCGAAATCTAATTTCGAGACATTGCTCAGCATCAGCAGACCCACATACATCAGCGCTGGTGCTGTTGCATAGGCAGGTACCAGATAAGATAATGGCGATAAGAACAAGATAAATAAGAATAAAACACCAACAACTACGGCGGTTAAACCTGTACGGCCGCCTGCTGCAGTTCCTGCTGCGGATTCAATATATACCGCAGCGGGTGATGCGCCGATCGCCCCAGCAAAAATGCTGCTGACAGAGTCAGCGGTTAATGCTTTTCCACCATCGATAATCTGACCGTCTTTATCCAGCAAGTTCGCTTGACCCGCAACAGCGCGGATAGTCCCTGTTGCATCAAAAACTGCTGTCATCACTAATGCCAGAACACTTGGCAGAACCGCCGCTTGAAGTGCGCCCATGATATCCATACTGAACATCAGCGCTAAACCATCTTCACCGAATGAAGGCAGTTTAAAGAAACCTTGGTATTTAACGGCTGGGTCGAAAATCAAACCAATAATCGAAATCGCGATAATGACTAATAACACCCCACCTGGTACACGGCGTTTTTCTAAACCGAAAATTACCGCTAAACCAATCAGAGACATTAAAACAGGGAATGAAGTGAATTCACCCAACGCAACAGGTAAACCTGCATTTGGGTTTTTAACCACTAAGCCAACGCCCGTTGCTGCTATCAACAATAAAAACAGACCGATGCCAATACCCGTACCGTGAGCCACGCCCATTGGCATGTTACGTAAAATCCAACTACGGATACCTGTCACAGAGATAATGGTGAATAAACACCCCATTAAGAATACGGCACCCAGCGCAACTGGAATACTAATATGTTGCCCTAACACCAAGCTAAAGGCAGTAAACGCGGTTAATGAGATTGCACAGCCAATTGCCATTGGCAGATTCGCCCATAACCCCATTAATAAAGAACCGAAACCTGCCACTAAACAGGTTGCGATAAACACAGCAGTAGGTGGAAAGCCTGCTTGTCCTAACATACCCGGCACCACGATGACAGAATAAACCATCGCTAAGAATGTCGTTAATCCCGCAATGATTTCGCGGCGCACTGATGAGCCACGCGCTGTGATCTTAAAATATGAATCCAATTTGCAATTGGATGAAGCCTGTTGGCCTGCCATGGTATACCTCTGCTATTAATTTTAGAAAATTCTATGTCACTATTTTTGCTAAGTTTTTTATAAGCATTTATTCATTTTTGCTTGATAACTTAGCGAATATCACCTCAAACTGAAACTCACGTAAACGATTACCTTTTTGATAAATGTTCACTGAACCGAGATAACTGGTGAACAGAATGACTCTCTAGGAACAGTGCGCAAACGTTTGGCTTTTAGAACAAAGTGAGGCGAATTGTGAAGAGCGTAATTATCGTTCGAAAGGGGGGAATTGATCAAGTGTTTTATGGCTGGCCATTTTTTAACCATGAACCATAAAAACTGTGTCATATTCTTACAATCTTCCATAAAAGTCAGTCATATTCCGTTCTATATACTCTTTGTTTAAATATACGCGTGAGAGTGTTGCTAAAATCCCCACTAATATTGAGTTTTTAATAAATAGTCTGTTTATGAACATATTTACTTTCTAATACTAATTAACTAACTCATTTCCCTGGTGATTATTTTTATAAATATATTTTTTAATAATACTTAACACTCGCTATAAATATTATGTCAACCATTACAGCCTCAATTAAAACAATACCAAAAAGTGCCTTAATACTTTTTGCTGTATTTTTACTGATTTATCTCCTTCCCGGGATTTATGGGCATAGTCCATGGAAGCAGGATGAAAACTACAGTTTTGGTATTATTCAAACGATGTATGAAACGGGTAATTGGCTGGTTCCTACCAATGCGGGTGAGCCTTTTATGGAAAAACCGCCATTCTATTATTGGACGGCGACGGTTTTTGCTCATTTATTATCGGGAATGATGCCGTTATACGATGCCGCACGCAGTGCGAGCTTATTTTTTTCTATTATTAATTTTTCATTTTTTATTTTATTAGCTCGTCGCTTTTTTAAATCCGACAGCTTTTCTGATGCCCGTATTTGGATAGCCTTTGCACTGTATGTTTGTGCACCAGGAATATTACGTCACACCCATGAAATGTTCACGGATGTTTCATTAATGACCGGAGCAACCATCGGTTTATATGGCTTATTAGGGTTAATTCAGCAACAAAAAATTACCGCGTCCGCCTTCTGGCTGTGCCTTGGCACCATTATCACCACCTTATCTAAAGGCGTGTTTATTCCCGGCGTTCTGTGGATCAGCCTATTTTTGGCACCTGTATTTCTTATTCAATGCCGATCTAAACAGTTTTGGCTACCCGCACTATTCGCGGGTTTGGTTGCCCTCATTGCAATTCTACCTTGGCCAGTCATGCTGTATGTACAGCATCCCGAGCTGTTCGTGACTTGGTTTTGGGAAAATAACATTGGTCGCTTCCTTGGATTCTCCGTTGAGAAGTTAGGGGCTAAAGCCAATTTCACGCGTATTCCTTCTGCAGTCGCATTTTTTGCGCTTCCTGCTGGGCTACTGGCAACTGCCTATTTTTTACGTCATCCGCTCAGACGCCTGCGTGATCATAATGAATATTTGATTGCCATATTTCCTGTCCTTGGCGTGGTATTCTTGCAAATGTCTGCCAGTGGGCGAGCGCTCTATTTACTGCCCTTTATTGCTCCGATGGCGCTCCTCGCTGTACAGGCTCTTGGCTGGTTTTCAGAGAAAGTCTTAAACGCATTCGCACGCTTCGCCGCCTTCTTCTGGTCTGGGGTAATTCTCTTTCTGTGGGCTTGCTACGCTATCGTATTAACGGGTCATCACGCCCAATGGTTGCCTGTTTTTGGTCGTTGGCTACCTCTTGATTACCAAATGCATTTTTCTGTATTTGCGTTGATAGCGGGTATTTTTATTACCTGTTTTTGGTTCTTCCGCAATCATCTTATTTCCTCATCAAGCAGCGCTTTCCAAGCGATAAGAAACTGGTCACTGGGAATGGTGAGTGTGTGGAGCATTATTCTCACATTATTTGTTGGTTGGATTGATTATTCAAAAGGCTACGAAGGGGTTTTCCTGGATCTTCGACATCATTTAGAAGGGCAATTTACCCAAAATGACTGCATGGCTTCCGAAAACCTTGGGGAATCAGAAGCGCCGATGCTCTATTACTACACCGGTATTTTGCATCAAAGACAGATGGAATTTGAAAAACCACAACAATGCCGATGGCTGATTGTATTATCCAAAGAAATTCAACCCGCTCCTGAAGACATGGAATTGTTTTGGTCAAATCATCGTCCTGATGAATTTCGCGAAAATTTAGTGGTTTATCGAGTAATAGAATAGTTGGTTGCGAATAAAAATCCCCGAGACAAAACTCGGGGATTTTTTAATACATTGGTGATAAAAAGACGTTACTGAGCTTGTTGCTCAATGGCTTGAGCACCATATTTTTCACGGGTAAACCATAAAAATAGCCCCGCTATTCCAATCAATAATATTGGCAGACCTGATGGCGAAATCGCCGTTGCAGCCCCTGCCAATAACGGACCAGAAAGGTTACCTATACCCCATAACATTGCCGCTGCGGCGTTAGCAATAATCAGCTCATTCCCTCTGAAGTATTGACCAATCTGCACTAAAGCGATGGTGTAAATGGCGCCAGCTGTCGCCCCCAACACAAACAATAAAACCCAGATAAAGTAAGTGTGAGTAATTAAGAATGGCAGCAGCATGCTGGCTCCTAACGTCACCACGCCACAAATACGATACAATTTTTCGCGATTCATATGATCAGCTAACCAACCAAACGGCATCTGCATAATCGCATCTCCTGCCAAAATTGCACTGATCATCATCGCCGCAACCGCCTCGGTATGCCCCATGCCCATCCCGTAAATTGGGAACATCGACAAGATAGTGCCATCGAAAAAAGCAAAAAATAGGATTCCGGCACAAATTCCAGGGGCAACTTTCACGAATTGCACAATTGAAAAGTTAGATTCTGACGCCGTTTCTGCGAGCCTATCTCCCACTTTCTGATCCATCAGTAGGAATAAAGCCACAGAAATTAAGTGAATCAAGGTACAAATAAACAGAGGCGATTTATCTTCCACACCGTAATAGGCAATAAATGACGGACCTAATAATTGGCTCACAGTAAATACCGTCGTGTAAATAGCCAATATCCGCCCTCTCTTGTTTTCAGGGGATAATTCGTTGATCCACGTTTCCCCCAAACAAATCATCACACCACTTGCAAGTCCCGTAATCAACCGCAAAGGGAAAAGTAGCCATAAAGGCAATGAACTTAGTAGTGGCAGTAAGCTAATGGCGGAGATCACCGTCGCGATTAACATAGCTTTGCGCTTTCCACACCACTTCACAATACGCTGTACCACAGGGGCAATCAAAAACATTCCCAAGGCAGGAGCCGCAGAGATAATGCCAATGTACAATTCACTCACACCAAAATTATTCAGTCGCAGCGCCACCATCGGGATACTGAGACCAATCACGATGCCGATAACGGCAATGCTGGTTGTAATCGTAAAAATAGCAAAAGAAGCAGAACGTCGAAAATGTTGAAAACTCGAATTAGCAGGGCTCATTTTTGTATTAATCTGCTCAACTAGGATTAATTGTCAGATATAAACTCCGAAAAGATATTATTTATTTGAAATAAAACACTGTGACACATTCAGTCATTAGAATAATACAAATTAAATTATATCATGAATTTATTCAACAAAATAACACACTGAAAAACAATAAATCTTATTTTTATAACTGTGTATTTAAAAAATAATTTTTAGATTATTTTTCCATTTATTCGCATTCAGCAAAATATTATTTTCATAATATCGGGTTTCTGACATTTCATATTTAAGATGTTAGAATTGGCAGCAGAAATGAGAATTTATAAAAATAATATTGTGGAAGACAGTGTCGTGGAAAATAAAATAAATATAAAAATTGGCCAGAAAGTACGTCTGTTGCGTCAGGCGAGAAACCTTTCTCTGAGTGAGCTTTCCCACTTATCAGGGATCTCCAAAGCCGCTCTTTCTAAGTTGGAATCAGGGGATTCAAACCCGCGCATCGACACCTTAGAGTCCATTGCAGCTGCGCTACGTTTTCCGCTCAGTGACTTATTTACACGCCAAAATGAATCTTATCCCTATTTGGTGAAGGCCACACAGCTTGAAGGCGATTATTTAGAGCAATTTAAATTCCGTATCAGTATGGGAAACGTCTCTGAAATTTGGCAACTCAGTATGAAACGAGGTGCAATTATTAACAGCCCCGCGCATATGGTCGGCACCCATGAACACATTATGGTACACGCGGGCTCCCTTATGCTGCGCTTAGACGATGAGCAAAATGTCGTTCTTGAGGCTGGAGATTTTTACGCTTTCAGCGGAGACTTTCCTCACGCTTACTTATGTATTGAGGGGGATGTACACGCCACCGTCGTGATGACCTATTCACATTTGAGTGATGGAGTTTAATAAGTCAGCCCACAATCCTTGTAGGCTGACCACATTCATTCAGAATTACTGCAAATAATCCTGCATGGTTTCAAACACACGCAAGTCATCGCTAAAACGAACTTCGCGGACGTCTTCCAATTTCTCAACTTGGTTGACCATCTGCGATAAACGCTCATCTTTCTGAACTAATAACCAAATTCGGCTTTCGTCCTTATCTTTAATTGGCATACATAGGATACCATCCACGTTAAAGGCCCGACGCGCAAACAACCCACAAATATGTGACATGACGCCCGGATGGTTGCGAACAATTAATTCTAAGGCGATTGGTTGATGTTCAAATACCATAATTACGCTCCGATCATATCAATATTAGCGGCACCAGGAGGAACCATTGGATATACCTTCTGATTGACATCAATCAGGGCATGAATTAAGCAAGGTCCTTTAGTGTTCATAATCGCTTCCAGCGCCATTTCAGGGTCGGATTCATTATTTAAATCGCACGTTTGGAAACCAAACCCAGAGGCAATTTTAATAAAGTCGGTCTGATACGGGTAAGCTGCTGCAAAGATACGATTCTCAAAAAACAGATCTTGCTGCTGATGAACCATGCCCAGTGCTTGGTTGTTCATTAAAACTATCTTAATGTTTAATTGATGCTCCGCCGCCGTTGCCAGTTCCTGAATATTCATCATCAAGCTACCATCACCAGAGAAACAAACGATGGTTTTATCTGGGTGAGCCAATGCCGCGCCAATGGCTGCCGGTAAACCAAAGCCCATGGTGCCCAAACCACCGGATGTTAACCATTGGCGAGGTCGTGATAATGGGTAAGCTTGCGCCGCCCACATTTGATGTTGCCCAACATCCGTTGTAACAATCGCCTCTTCCCCTGCTGCGCGTGCGGTGGCTAATACCAAACCATAATGATCTAATGGATCATCCGCATTGGCTAAATTCAGCGGATAATTATTTTTCAGATCATTAACTTGCTGAACCCACTCTTGACGATCATTGCGCTCAACTAATGGCAGCAACAGCTCCAAAATCTGCCCCGCATCCGCATGGATAGCAATGTCTGGACGTTTGATTTTACTGATTTCCGCTTTATCGATATCAACATGAATAATTTTGGCATTCGGGCAGAACTTTTCCGCTTTACCAATGGCGCGATCATCAAAGCGAGCACCGATAACAATCAGTAAATCAGACTCTTCCATGATCATGTTCGTGCTTCGTGCCGCATGCATACCCAACATGCCCAAATACAGCGGGTGACGCATTGGGATCGTTCCCAACGCCATCAAGGTCATTGTCGTTGGTAAAGAGGCTTTTTCCGCAAAAGCGATAGCCGTCGCGGTTGAATCTGAGCTAATCACCCCTCCACCGAAATAGAGTACAGGACGCTTCGCACGGTTGATCATTTCCGCCGCTTGGATTACTTTTTCCATATCAAAACTTGGGGCTTTATCTTTCGGTAAAATCTCTGGCAGCGCATCTAACTCAATGGTCGCAGTCTGTACATCTTTTGGAATATCAATCCAAACAGGTCCTGGACGCCCAGACTCAGCAATACGAAATGCTTCGCAGATAACACGAGGTAGGTCTTCAATGCTGCGTACCAAATAGTTGTGTTTCGTAATTGGAATTGAAATACCGTAAGTATCAACTTCCTGAAACGCATCGGTACCAATCATCGAAGATGGCACTTGCGCAGTGATGCATACCAGTGGAATTGAATCCAGCTTAGCATCCGCAATGGCTGTCACTAGGTTAGTGGCACCAGGACCGCTTGAGGAAATACACACCGCTGCTTTGCCTGTGCTACGTGCAATTCCCTGTGCAATAAAACCCGCACCTTGCTCGTGACGCGCCAGTATGTGGCGAATTTTTTTGCTTTGCCCCAGCGCATCATAAAATGGCAATGCAGCCCCACCAGGGATACCAGAAACGATGGTAATGCCATGTTTTTCCAACAAATGGACTATCAATTCTGCGCCTGTAAAACAGTTTTTTTGTGGTGATGTTGTGCCCGACTCGCTCATAATTTTTTATTCCTTCACTAGCCTGCGGATCCGAGTTTTAGGTCATAAAAAAACCCCGCTCGGTTTGCGCCGGCGGGGTTTCTAAATCGCGTGATTTGTTCCCGTTACGGCGCTAAGCCCACGACCACCACCACACGCACGACTACCGCGGCTAGTGGCGCGGTAAGTAGTAGGTTTGAACGGTTAGCAGTCATTTTCACGAGAGTTTCCTGTAATTTAATTCTGTCTGATTTAGCTAAAATCCATATTTAATGAATTTCTTGTTTAGCTAAAGTCTGTCTGATTTTTCATTTTTGTGTTTGCTGCATCTAAGAAACCATAAAACCCTAACCTTCACAACCCTTTTTTTCGTTTTTCTTGGTTGTGGATTTCAAATGAGAGGCATATCACAGAATGTTGTTGAGTTGTGATAATTTGAGTTGAATTTGCTCATAAAAAATTAAAGCCCTTAAAATTAAGGGCCTTAATCGATGATTTTGATTTTCTAATTTAGAAATTAGAATGGGATATCGTCATCAAAATCCATTGGTGGTTCATTGGTTTGTGGCGCTGGTGAACGCGCTGGAGCTGCGCCGCCGCCACTGAATTGTTGTGCTGCTTGTGGCTGTTGTGGTTGACCCCAACCGCCTTGACCGCCACTTTGACCTTGTGATGGTGCATCGCCGCCGCGACCACCCAGCATTTGCATTGAACCGCCGATATTCACCACAACTTCGGTGGTGTAGCGATCTTGACCGCTTTGGTCTTGCCATTTACGGGTTTGCAATGAACCTTCGATATAAACTTGTGAACCTTTTTTCAGGTATTCACCAGCAACTTCTGCTAATTTACCGAAAATCACAACACGGTGCCATTCGGTTTTTTCACGCATTTCACCGGTTTGCTTGTCACGCCAACTTTCAGAAGTTGCCAGAGTCAGGTTAGCGACAGCTCCGCCGTTAGGCATATAACGGATTTCTGGATCTTGTCCTAAGTTACCGATAAGAATTACTTTATTTACGCCTCTGGTGGCCATTTATTACTCCTGATGCATTGAATTTTTAATCTCTGGACTGACCGTGAAGTTTACCACGACCTATCTGTATTGCACCATAAATTGAGATTGCTGATGAGAAGTTGCGAAGCGCTTTCCAAATTTAAGTGAAATCTGCATTACTGATTTTTAGTATAGACGCTAATTATTGGCGTCACAGATAAGTTGCTATCAGTCCCCTATGGAATGAAATATAAAGAGCACATATACTGTATATCCATTCAGCAAATTTTGTGCAATACTAAATCGTTTATTAATACTGGCTCGTTAATTAAGACTACCAAGTTCATTTTTGTTCACTATCAATTCATTCGGGAAGTGGTAAATGGAGAATATCGAAGTCCGCGGCGCACGCACGCATAACCTAAAAAATATCAATCTCATCATCCCCCGAGACAAGCTGATAGTTATTACAGGGCTATCTGGTTCAGGGAAATCTTCCCTTGCCTTTGATACCCTCTATGCTGAAGGTCAGCGTCGTTATGTTGAGTCACTATCCGCGTATGCTCGTCAATTCCTTTCTTTAATGGAAAAGCCGGATGTTGACCATATCGAAGGGCTGTCGCCTGCTATCTCCATTGAACAGAAATCCACTTCTCATAACCCACGTTCAACGGTTGGGACCATCACCGAGATCCATGATTACCTGCGTCTATTGTTTGCCCGTGTAGGTGAGCCACGCTGCCCTGATCATGATATTCCGCTTGCGGCACAAACCGTTAGCCAGATGGTGGATAACGTCCTCGCACAGCCGACCGATCGCCGCATGATGCTGCTGGCTCCGGTCGTAAAAGAACGTAAAGGTGAGCACGTTAAGTTACTCGATAACTTAGCGAGCCAAGGGTATATTCGCGCCCGTATTGATGGTGAAGTTTGTGATTTATCCGATCCACCAAAACTCGAGTTACAGAAAAAACATACCATTGAAGTCGTGGTTGACCGTTTCAAAGTACGCGACGATATCGCCCAGCGTCTTGCAGAATCCTTTGAAACTGCACTCGAGTTATCTGGCGGCACCGCTGTTGTCGCTGATATGGATGACTCAAAAGCCGAAGAATTAGTGTTCTCTGCTAACTTTGCGTGCCCTGTTTGTGGCTATAGTATGATGGAGTTAGAGCCACGCCTGTTCTCATTCAACAACCCAGCAGGGGCTTGCCCAAGCTGCGACGGCTTAGGGGTTCAGCAATTTTTTGATCCTGAGCGTGTGATTCAAAATCCCGAAATTTCCCTTGCGGGCGGGGCTATTCGCGGCTGGGATCGTCGTAATTTCTATTATTTTCAGATGCTAATGTCATTGGGCGAACACTATAAGTTTGATGTTGAAGCCCCCTATGACTCACTCAGCCCAGCTATTCAAAAAGTAATTTTGTATGGTTCAGGCAAAGAAACTATTGAATTCAAATATCGTAATGATCGCGGAGATATTACCGTACGCCACCATCCGTTCGAAGGTGTGCTTAACAATATGGAACGCCGTTATAAAGAAACGGAATCCACCGCGGTGCGCGAAGAGTTAGCAAAATACATTAGCAACCGCCCTTGTGTGACTTGCTCCGGAACCCGTCTGCGTAAAGAAGCTCGCTTTGTGTTTGTGGAAAATACCACCCTGCCTGAAATTGCAGATTACAGCATCGGTCATGCAATGGAGTTTTTCCAAAACTTAAAACTCAGTGGGCAACGCGCCAAGATTGCCGAAAAAATCCTGAAAGAGATCAGCGACCGTCTAAAGTTCTTAGTGAATGTGGGACTCAATTACTTAAGCCTTTCACGCTCCGCAGAAACATTATCCGGCGGTGAGGCCCAACGTATCCGTCTAGCAAGCCAAATCGGTGCGGGTCTGGTCGGTGTGATGTATGTGCTGGATGAACCGTCTATCGGGCTCCACCAGCGCGATAATGACCGATTACTGGAAACCCTGATTCACCTACGTAACTTAGGGAACACCGTGATTGTGGTTGAGCACGATGAAGATGCGATCCGCGCTGCTGACCATGTGATTGATATTGGTCCAGGTGCCGGTGTTCACGGTGGTCAAATTGTGGCGCAAGGTACATTGGAAGATATCGTTGCTAACCCAGAATCCTTAACGGGTAAATTCTTAAGTGGTGAGCGCAAGATTGATATCCCACAAATGCGGGTTCCATTTAATAAAGATAAAGTGTTGACGGTGATGGGCGCAACAGGCAACAACCTGAAGAATGTCACCCTGAATATTCCTGTTGGCTTATTTACATGTATTACAGGGGTTTCTGGTTCCGGTAAATCCACGCTCATCAACGATACGCTATTTCCAATTGCTCAGCGCCAGTTAAATGGGGCAACAGTGATTAACCCTGCGCCGTATACCAATGTCGAAGGTTTAGAGCATTTCGATAAAGTGATCGATATCGACCAAAGCCCTATTGGACGTACACCGCGTTCTAACCCAGCCACTTATACGGGTATATTTACGCCAATTCGTGAGCTGTTCGCAGGTGTACCAGAATCACGGACTCGTGGCTATAACCCAGGGCGTTTCAGCTTTAACGTGAAAGGCGGTCGTTGTGAAGCCTGCCAAGGGGATGGGGTAATTAAGGTGGAAATGCACTTCCTGCCCGATGTCTATGTGCCGTGTGACCAATGTAAAGGTAAGCGCTATAACCGCGAAACCTTAGAAATCAAATACAAAGGTAAAAGCATTCATGAAGTGTTGGATATGACCATCGAAGAGTCCCGCGAATTCTTTGATGCCGTGCCTGCGCTAGCGCGTAAGCTGCAAACGCTGATGGATGTGGGTCTCTCCTACATTCGCTTAGGTCAATCTGCGACAACCTTATCCGGCGGTGAAGCCCAGCGCGTAAAATTAGCTCGCGAGTTGTCTAAACGCGGCACCGGACAGACCATCTATATCTTGGATGAGCCAACCACCGGATTGCACTTTGCCGATATCCAGCAACTGCTTGTTGTCTTGCACCAATTGCGTGATCAAGGCAATACCATCGTCGTCATCGAGCATAACTTGGATGTGATCAAAACGGCAGACTGGATTGTTGACCTAGGCCCAGAAGGTGGTAGCGGTGGAGGTGAGATTTTAATTTCAGGTACCCCTGAGCAAGTGGCTGAGTGTGAAAAATCCCATACTGCGCGTTTCTTGAAGCCTATCTTAGCGCGTGGCTACTGAGTTAACTGAAGTAAAAATAGTTAACAGAAACCGCCAATCAAAATAGAAAAAGGGGAACTCAGTTCCCCTTTTTAATGCTTATATAACCGTTCGTTACTAACGATTACTGGCTAACTGCCGCGAACGCTTCCACGATACGCTTCACGTTATGACGGTTTACACCTGCCATACACACGCGACCTGTTCCAACTAAATAAACCGCAAACTCATCTTTCAGACGGTCAACTTGTTGTTGAGAAAAACCCGTGTAGCTAAACATACCGCGCTGTTTTAACAAGTGGTCGAAGTTTTTGTTTGGTAGTGCTTTTTTCAGCTCATCCACCAAAACAGTACGCATATCTAAAATACGCAAACGCATCTCTTCCACTTCGTCCAGCCATTTGGCTTTTTGTTGGCTATCAGTCAGTACTGCCGCAACAATTTTTGCGCCGTTAGACGGTGGGCTTGAATACAGACGACGGACACCCGCTTTCAATTGACCCAACACGCGGTCGCGCTCATCTTTATCTTTACAGATAACAGATAAACCACCCGCACGTTCACCGTAGATACCAAAGATTTTCGAGAATGAATTGCTGACGAATACTGGCAGACCCGCTTTTACCATCGTGCGAATTGCATAAGCATCTTCATCGATACCTTCCGCAAAACCTTGATATGCGATATCTAAGAATGGGATCAATTTGTGTTCAAGTGCCACTTTCGTCACTTCATCCCACTGAGCTGGGGTTAAATCCGAGCCGGTTGGGTTATGGCAGCAAGGGTGCATTAAGATGATGCTGTTCTCTGGTAACTTCTTGAAGGTTTCCAGCATTTCATCAAACTTAACCCCTTTAGTTTTTTCATCGAAATAAGGGTAGTAATGCACTTTCGTGCCTGCGCCAGAGAAGATAGAGGCGTGGTTTTCCCATGTTGGGTTACTGCACCAGACTTCTGAATTCGGGAAATAATGGTGTAAAAAATCAGCCCCAATTTTCAGTGCGCCAGAACCACCGATGGTTTGTACGGTAGCAATACGCTCTTGAGCAATTAGCGGACAATCTTCACCGAACACCAATTTTTGTAATTCAGTACGGTAATCTTTCAAACCTTCCATTGGCAGATAAAGCGATGCACTTGCCGGAAGTTTTCTCAGTGCAGCTTTCGCTGTGCCGACGGTTTCCAGCTCAGGGGTTTTCCCCTCTGCATCATAATAAAGACCAATACTCAGGTTAATTTTGCCTTCACGAGTATCTTTATTAAATTCATCCATCAGCGACAAAATTGGGTCGCCCGGATAAGCATCAACATGTTGGTACACAGGATATCTCCTACTTGTAGGTTTTCTTTATTACTTTTGTCTTGTGAAAATAACCCTTTAAAACCTATTCGTCTACATATTCCATTGCGACTCGTGAGGTCAATTTCGTCAAAAGCTCATAGTTAATGATGCCTGTTTGTGTGGCAATTTCTTCCACAGGCAGAGCATTTCCCCATAGAATGACGTCATCCCCCACTTTATCGGTGGCATCTGGTCCTAAATCCACGACGGTCATGTCCATGGAAATTCGTCCAATAATCGGCACTTTTCGCCCATTTACTAGAACGGGTGTTCCTGATGGTACGTTACGCGGATAACCATCTCCATAACCAATCGCTACCACCCCAAGGCGGGTATTGCGTTCACTGCACCATGTTTCGCCGTAGCCAACACACTGCCCTACCGAATGCTCTCTCACTGCAATTAGGCTGGATTTTAAAGTCATGACGGGTAATAAACCAAAGCTTGCAGCGCTTTTGCCTTCTTGCGGTGAGGCGCCATACATCATAATGCCGGGGCGAACCCAGTCATAATGGGCTTCTGGCCATAAAAGGATCCCCGCGGATGCCGCGATGGATTTTTCACCCGGTTTATCAGAGACAAACTGTTGGAAGCATTCGATTTGTTTTTTGGTGGTTGGGAGTTCAGGCGCATCGGCCTGACAGAAGTGGCTGACAATGTTGATAGGTAAATCCACGTTGCTACAGCTTTGAAGACGTTGGTAAAAACTTTCCGCATGCTGAGGAAGTACGCCAAGGCGATGCATGCCAGTATCGAGTTTCATCCATACTTTGATTTTTTTAGCGAGCTGGGCATTTTCCAGCATTTCCAGTTGTTCAATGCAGTGGATCACCGTATCGATGTTGTATTCCACCATCAACTGCAAATCGGATTTTTCGAAGAAACCTTCTAATAAAACAATCGGTTTTGTCACGCCTTGATGTCGAAGCAGCAGGGCTTCATTTAAACGCGCCACCCCAAAACCGTCGACAATTCCTTGAATTTCGGTGCCAACTCCAATTAATCCATGACCATAAGCGTTTGCTTTAACAACTGCAATCAGACGGCTATTCGGCGCCAATTCTCTCACGCGTTGCAGGTTGTGTCGCAGAGCGCGGCGGTTTATTAATGCGGTTGCCGCTTTCATTTCTTCCTCTTAATTATTCATTTTAAAATTTAACTTATTTAGTCTTCAGTCTTCAATCTTCAATTTTCAATTTTCTATAAGCTCTAAATAATTCGCACTGTGGCTAGGCGGCAAGAGAAGCTAAGCCTGGGGAGCATACAAAAGTATGTGACTCAGGTTAGCGAACGCAGCCAACAACGCCACAGTGTGAAGTATGACGAGATTACTCGTCGTCATAAGCCGGGCCGGCGTAGTTATCAAACCTCGACCACTGCCCATTAAACGTCAGCCTCACCGTCCCTATCGGACCATTACGTTGTTTACCTAAAATAATTTCTGCGACCCCTTTGAGGTCGCTGTTATCGTGATAGACCTCGTCACGATAGATAAACATGATTAAGTCGGCATCTTGCTCGATGGAGCCTGATTCACGTAAGTCGGAGTTTACTGGGCGTTTGTCTGCACGTTGCTCCAAGCTACGGTTTAGCTGAGAAAGCGCCACCACTGGTACGTTTAATTCTTTCGCTAACGCTTTGAGGGAACGGGAAATTTCGGCGATTTCTAATGTACGGTTATCCGACAACGCTGGCACACGCATTAACTGAAGGTAGTCGATCATAATCAGGCTTAGCCCCCCGTGTTCGCGGTAAATTCGGCGAGCACGAGAACGCACTTCCGTTGGCGTTAACCCCGATGAGTCATCAATGTACATATTGCGTTTTTCCATCAATATGCCCATGGTGCTCGAAATTCGTGCCCAATCCTCATCATCAAGCTGCCCCGTACGAATACGGGTTTGGTCTACGCGAGACAGTGATGCGAGCATACGCATCATGATCTGGTTGCCGGGCATCTCCAAACTGAAGATAAGTACTGGTTTTTCTTCAGTCATCGCCGCATTTTCACACAAGTTCATCGCAAAGGTGGTTTTACCCATGGATGGACGCGCGGCAACAATAATTAAATCTGAGCCTTGTAACCCTGCGGTTTTCTTATCTAAATCTTGATAACCCGTAGAAACACCGGTGACACCATCATGAGGCTGCTGATAAAGCTGTTCTATTTTCTCAACGGTTTCCGACAAAATCGCTTCAATCCCTTTCGGACCTTCATCTTTATTCGCGCGAGATTCTGCGATTTGGAAAACTTTGGTTTCTGCGAAATCGAGTAAATCTTCGCTACTGCGACCTTGTGGGTCATACCCTGCATCAGCAATATCATTGGCGACAGAGATCATATCGCGAACAATGGCACGTTCGCGCACGATGTCCGCATAAGCGTTAATGTTCGCCGCACTTGGGGTATTTTTCGATAATTCCGCTAAGTAAGCAAAGCCTCCGACGCTGTCCAATTCTCCTTGCTGTTCAAGGGATTCTGACAGGGTGATCAAGTCAATAGGCTTGCCCTGCTCAAGCAGGATCTGCATTTGTGCAAAGATTGTGCGGTGAGGACGACTAAAAAAGTCAGCTGACGTGACACGCTCAGAGACCGTGTCCCAGCGTTCGTTGTCTAACATCAGTCCCCCCAATACAGACTGTTCCGCTTCGATAGAGTGCGGCGGAAGTTTTAAACCTTCCATTTGCTGATCGCGCGGTGGGTTTGTCTTGTAATCTGAGGAGGGTTTTTTAGCCATACTTGAAATATCCACGTCTATAATTAACCAACAGTTAGTATACGCCAATCTTAGGTGTCATGTGGCGTCTTTATTGTTATCTGCACAAGATATTATTGCAGGCACAATCTTAACACAGCGCACAAACCGATAATTCTTCTCAGTAAAGCATCGCGTTATGATGGGGCAATTGATACTGTTAATAAAAACAAACTCACTCATTGGAGATGATCATGGCAAAACGTATTGAATTTTCGCAACATGGTGGTCCTGAAGTCCTCAATTTTGTCGACTATTCCCCGAATGCGCCGGCTGAAAACGAAATCCAAATCGAAAACCGTGCAATTGGTATTAACTTTATTGATACCTATGTACGCAGTGGACTGTATCCAGTTGCAAGTTTGCCATGTGGACTCGGCACCGAAGCGGCGGGTGTCGTGGTTAAAACTGGCTCCCAAGTCACCGGTTTCAAACCAGGTGATCGCGTAGTTTATGCACAAGGCCCGCTAGGCGCATACAGTGAAGTTCATAATGTACCTGTCAATGCCGTGGCACACTTACCCGATGGTATCACTTTCGAACAAGCAGCTGCCTGTTCGCTTAAAGGCATGACCGTTTACTATCTGCTCAATCAAACCTATCAAGTTCAAAAAGATGAAGTTTTCTTATTTCACGCTGCCGCGGGTGGTGTTGGTCTGATTGCTTGCCAATGGGCAAAAGCGTTAGGCGCGAAAATGATTGGTACCGTTGGCTCTGAAGAGAAAGCGCAGCGTGCGAAAGCCGTAGGGGCGTGGGAAGTCATCAATTACCAAACCGAAAACATCGCTGAACGCGTAAAAGAAATCACTCACGGTGAAAAAGTGAATGTGGTGTATGACTCTGTAGGTCAAGCGACTTGGCTCGCTTCTTTAGATTCACTGAAACGTCGCGGTTTAATGGTGAGCTTTGGTAATGCTTCTGGCGCCGTAACTGGGGTTAACTTAGGGATTTTAAATCAAAAAGGCTCTCTGTATGTGACCCGCCCATCATTAGGCGGCTATGTCACTAACAGAGAAGAGTTAGACCAAGCCAGCAACGCCCTGTTTGATATGATTTTAAGTGGCAAAGTGAATGTGGATGTGCCGGCATCTCAAATTTTTGCGCTGAAAGATGCCCAAAAGGCGCACCAAACATTAGAACAACGTAAGACTCAAGGCTCAAGCTTGCTCATTCCTTAATTCATAAAAAAGCGCCAGCTATCAATAACTGGCGCTTTTAAAATTCTAACAACGGTAATTTTTACTCACTTCCGTTGCACTAAATAATTACTTCAGTTGCACGAATTAATAGTGCCCTTTGCGTGCTTGCTGCTCTTTGTAGATCTGCTGGTTCTCTTTAATGGTGTTTAACACTGTTCCCTCATAGGGATCTTGCTTTGGTGGTTCTCGCATCTGCCCACCTGACCCCGAACATCCAGCAACTAACAGCAGCAAAGAGGTTGCTATTAATATTTTCATCTGCTTCTTCCTCATTCATTAATGAGTTTTATCATAGCATGCAGATAATCCTACTCAGCCCGCATCAGCCAAAATCGCAATTTCATTTAAGTAATATTTACTCGCCACGGGTCACAAACGCGAGCGCTTGTTCAACCACTGATAAGTCAGCACCCTGTTTATGGGCATTTTCGCTTAAGTGGCGACGCCATTGACGAGCCCCCGGAATTCCTTGGAAAATCCCTAAAATATGGCGAGTCATATGCCCTAAATAAGCCCCGTTAGACAGCTCTTTTTCGATGTATGGATACATGCTACGGACAGCAGCAACGCTATCGACAATGGGCATTGTTTCATCAAACAATTGATTATCTACCGCGGTTAAGATTGATGGATTTTGATACGCTTCACGACCCACCATCACGCCATCTAAATGTTTTAGATGTTCTTTAGCTTCTTCGAGAGTTTTAACGCCCCCATTGATAGCCATGGTGAGATGCGGAAAATCACGTTTTAATTGGTATACGCGAGGGTAATCCAGTGGGGGAATTTCACGGTTTTCTTTTGGACTTAACCCTGATAACCACGCCTTGCGAGCATGGATAATAAACATGTCACAGTCCCCTTTTGTGGAGACGGTATCAATGAATTCACATAAAAATTCGTAGCTATCTTGCTCATCAATCCCAATGCGTGTTTTCACCGTTACAGGGATAGACACCACGTCACGCATCGCTTTGACACAATCCGCGACCAGCTGAGCATCCGCCATTAAACATGCACCAAAACGCCCGTTCTGTACGCGGTCTGATGGGCAACCAACGTTCAGGTTGATTTCATCGTAGCCACGCTCTTGCGCTAATTTTGCGCATTGCGCTAAAGCCGCGGGGTCACTGCCACCCAACTGCAAGGAAACGGGATGCTCTTCTTCGCTATAAGCAAGATAATCACCTTTGCCATAAATGATCGCGCCCGTCGTCACCATTTCGGTGTACAGCAACGTATTTTTCGTTAATAAGCGATGGAAATAACGGCAATGGCGGTCGGTCCAATCCAGCATAGGCGCAACCGAGAAGCGGTTAAGGTTTTTGTAACCACCTGTTGTTGATGGTGTATTTTGTTCTATCGTTTGATTTTGTTGCATGTTGGTCTTTTGGCGTTGATATCGAATTTAAGGCTTATGCTGTTGTGAAATAGCAAAAGAAAGCCGCATTTTAACAGCTGACTTTCTTTTGTCATAATAAACTGTGCTGGCCGTTTTCGAGGAGTTGGTGACGCCCTTGTTATCTATGATAAAAAAGGCGCTTCTGGCTTAGATTTTTTGAAGGGAAACTTGGCCGAACGTCATAAAAATCAGTGTACTACCTGCAACGCCGCGATAAACACCTTGTTGCTCATTTAACTCACAAGCCAATGCCGCCAACTGCCATGCATCATACTCTTCGATATCGCTCACACGGGAGGTCAGCAAACTATTATCTTGGCGCTCACCGTAAGCTTTAACCGCAATCGCATCTCGCATTAATGACTCATCAATGGAGCTATTCGCCCAGCCCCACATCCAGCTCCCCACATTTTGGTCATAAGTCCCAATGATTTGCACGGGTGCCGTCACCATTATATTGTCCGGTGCATGGAAAATAATGGTGCCTTCATCTTGATCCACCGACCAACTGGCTTCATCCAATTTCCAATTATCGCAATGGAACTGATTTTTCAATTCCAGAGAGTTCATGCTGCGTTCAATTAATGCCTCATAAGGCATCTGTTCTAATTCACTCTTCATGTTAAATACGATTCCATTAACCAATATTTTTCAGTGCGTCGATAACCATCTGCCAAAACTTGTCGCGGTCTAATTTCACGGCAACCTGGGTATGGCAATCCGCAGGAGCGGGATGTCGAAAATCTGCCACCGTCATGCCAAGAGTCAGCGTTCCCGTTAATTCGATGTCCACAGGAACTTTTTGGGTGGTCATTACTGATGGGTCTATCACATAGGCAACAGCGCAAGGATCATGCACTGGTGGCGCATCAAAACCCTGAGCTTGTTTGTACATTTTTCCGAAGAAATCCAGCAATTCGACAACAAACTGCGAGCATTTCGTGTCTATTTCGGCAATTTTCGCCACGACTTCTGGCGTTGCCAGTGCTTGGTGAGTGAGATCCAGACCAACCATCGTTAGCGGCCATTTTTCATTGAAAACAATATGGGCGGCTTCTGGATCTATTTTGATATTAAATTCTGCGACTGGACTCCAATTTCCCACATGGTAGCCACCGCCCATCAACACCACTTCTTTTACGCGTTCCACAATCCGAGGTTCTAGTCTTGCCGCTAACGCGATATTGGTCAGTGCCCCCGTAGGCACCAAAGTAATGGTTTTTGGTGGGTGGGACATAATCGTATCGATGATCAAATTCACCCCATGGCGCTCATCCAACGCTAGCGTTGGAGTTGGAAGCTCAGGACCATCCAACCCGGAATCCCCATGAATATCGGGCGCCACTTCCACTTCACGCACTAATGGACGCGCTGAACCCGCAGCAAAAGGAATGCCGCGAATATTCGCCATTTCAGCAATCGCACGGGCATTACGGGTGACTTTTTCGAGAGTTTGGTTGCCTGCAACCGTGGTGACGGCGAGTAAATCGATGTCTGGATTACCGTAAGCCAGTAGCATAGCGATGGCATCGTCATGCCCTGGGTCACAGTCTAAAATAATCTTTTTCGTCATAGGGTTGCCTTATCGTCAATCGGGATCCACATTTTGCGGATCCCAATTTAGCTATCTCATGCGGCAAAATCTATGCTCGATGTCTGAATACGGAGAAATTTATTTCAAAACATGCGCATACACGCGTTTTGGTCCATTTTCATTTTTTGAAATATAGACCCCTTGTAGCTCTGGTGCAAAGCCCGGCAAGGCGTTAATTCCCGCTTCCAGCGCTTTAAAATACTGAAGAACAGGTCCTGACCAGACTTCCCCCGGTACCACACACAGCACGCCCGGCGGATAAGGTAACGCCCCTTCTGCGGCAATTCGCCCCTCTAACTCATCCAGTGGCAGTAATTCCACATTGCCGCGAATAAACTCCAGATGTGCCTGTTGTGGATTCATTTTCACTACAGGGAAATGCGCCTTGCGGAACATCTCTTTTTGTAGCTGTTTAATATTAAAATCCACGCTTAATTGATGCATTTCTTGGCACAATCGACGCAGAGTATACCCTTGATACTGTTCCTGATAACGCTGATACACGGATGGTAAAACGTCTTCAAATAATGCGTCTTCATCCAGAAGCTGCTCGAAACGTACTAAGTGAGAAACCAGCAATTCCAGCTTTTCACGTGATTCCGCTGGTGTTAGCAGGAATAAAATCGAGTTTAAATCGCATTTTTCAGGGATCACCCCATGTTCACGCAGGAAATGTGCCAAAATCGTCGCAGGAACCCCGAAAGACTCATATTCGCCGCTTTCTACATCAATCCCCGGCGTCGTCAGCATCAGCTTGCATGGGTCAACGAAATATTGGTCTTGCGCGTAACCCTCAAACGCATGCCAACGCTCTTTCGGAATGAAATTAAAGAAACGCTGCTCCGATGCAATTTGTTCTGTTGGGTATTCATGCCACGGCTTTCCATCCACTCGCTCAGGCACAAACGATCTAAAGTGACGGCAGTGTTGAATAATGGATTTTCTGACCTCAATCCCTTGTCGCACACACTCCATCCACATCATTTCCCCCGCTTCCCCTTGGTGCATGCGCGCATTCACATCTAATGAAGCAAACAGTGGGTAAAACGGGCTGGTAGAGGCGTGCATCATAAACGCGTTATTCAGTTTCTTATGGGAAACAAAGCGCTCTTGACCTTTGATATGGTTATCTTTTTTATGGATCTGCGAAGCCTGTGAAAAACCCGCCAACTGCTTATGAACAGATTGCGTCACCATAATACCGGGGTCATTCTCGTTCAGTTCCAGCAGCAACGGCGAGCATTGGCGCATCATCGGGATAAATTGTTCGTAACCCACCCACGCGGAATCAAACAGAATGTATTCGCAAAGGTGCCCAATCTTATCCACCACTTGCCTCGCGTTGTAGACTGTTCCGTCATAAGTCCCTAGCTGGATCACGGCAAGGCGGAACGGTTTTTCTGCCTGTGCTTTTTCCGGCATCACTTCGCTCACCGCGTTTCTTAAGTATTCTTCGGTAAAACAGTGGGCATCAATTCCACCAATAAATCCAAATGGATTACGCGCTGTTTCCAAATAAACGGGTGTTGCCCCTGCTTGGATCAGGGCGCCATGATGGTTAGATTTATGGTTATTGCGGTCAAACAGCACTAAATCACCCGGTGTTAATAAGGCATTTAAGACCACTTTATTGGATGACGACGTGCCATTAAGCACAAAATAGGTTTTATCTGCATTGAACACTTTCGCCGCAAATTTTTGGGCTTCTTTTGCCGCACCTTCGTGGATCAGCAAATCCCCCATCGCCACATCAGCGTTACATAAATCAGTGCGAAAGAGATTTTCACCATAGAATTGGTAGAACTGTTCACCCGTTGGATGACGACGGAAAAATTGTCCGCCTTGGTGTCCTGGGCAGGCAAACGTTACATTGTGACCCGCAGCATAATCCATCATTCTCGCAAAGAATGGCGGTAATAGCTGTTCAAGGTATTGGTTTGCAGCATCCCGTAATTGGCGGCTATTCTCTTCACGCGCAGCAGGCGCTGGCGGTAATAATGCGGTCAAATAGTCAGGTGTTGGTGCATTGTCTGGTAGCTGCTTGTCACTAATGACAAACAGCGGAATACTGAGTTTACTGTCTGCAACTCTCTTCCACAGCCCTTGGTTTGCATCTTGTTCAGAGAGCACAACCGCAGCGATATTATTTAACTGTGCATCGCGAATATCTACCCACTGGAATTGACCCGTAAAATAGATAGCGACCCCCTGGCTACATGCCACATTGATTTTCTTCATAGCAGTCTGGCTCTTGGTTAGCTGAGGTAAAGAGGGGCTCAATATACTTGATAGATACTGAGATTGAAATAGTCAGAATTAATGCAAAATTATTCAGTTTTGCCTAGAGTGAATATTTTTTATAACTTACTGGTTAATAGTATAAAAATTTCCGGATAACCTCACCGGATTTTTAGTCATAAACCATGAAAAATAGATTATTTGCAGATTAACCGACCGAAACAGACAATAATGACAGTGGATCAGTCGGTTAATTTTTCGAGACGACGAGGTTACTTGTTTCTTTCTACGTACAGAGTTTGAGATGGATATGCAAAGTCCGCATTATGACGCTTAACTATATCAATAATTTTCAAATAGACCGCTTGCTGCGCATCCAGCCATTCTGCCCATACGGTGGTTTTCGTAAAGCAGTACACCATAATATTTAGGGAAGAATCCGCAAACGCATCAAAATAGACCAGCAAGGTTTGCCCTGTATCGATATTTTCATCTTGCTTCAGCATGGTGCGAATATCGTCCACAATCGCGCTGACTTTGTCGGCATCTTCATAACGTAAACCGATTTCTGTTTTAATCCGTCGGTTAGTCATGCGCCCTGGGTTTTCAACACTAATGGAAGAAAATAGCGAGTTAGGAATATAAAGCGGACGATGGTCAAACGTAACAATCTTGGTGATCCGCCAGCCAATTTCGACGACCGTACCTTCAATATTTCTATCCGGCGAGCTGACCCAATCCCCAATATTAAACGGGCGGTCGAAATAGAGCATGATCCCTGAGAAAAAGTTACTCAGGATATCTTTACCCGCCATACCGATGGCGATACCGCCAATGCCCCCAAATGCCATTAATCCTGACAAACTCATGCCAAAATGTTCGCCAAATAACAGCATAATGATGACGATGACCGCAGTCTTAAATACTCGTGCAATAATCCGCGCGGAAGTCGGGTCACTGCCTTTTTTAATCTGTTTTTTCTCTAGGCGGTTAACCAACTGAAAGAATTTTCGCGTGATAATCAATGCTATCACCGATATGGCGACTAGATTAATCAGTGGTGTTGAAATAAAGGTTAAATCAAAGTCACTGGCTGCCATATCTACAGATTGAGCTGTCACCAACACCATCACGCACAGCACCATGGTTTGGATCACATGCACCAAAATGCTTTTTCGCTTATGTTTGTGCCGCTTGTGTAAAACTTCAAAAAGCAAATACAACGCTAAACAGACGGCAATGATGGTCATGCCAATGGCATATTTTTCAAGTAATGCTTCTATCATGTTTATTGCCCTAAACTGACATTGAAAACTAATTTGCTGTGTAAAATATAACACTCTAAATAGTGAGTGAATAACTGCTAAGATATCAATTATTCATTTAATTTTCTCAATAATTATCAATTACTTTTCAGGTAGTCTAATAATGAACAGTGTCTATTTCTCACCTAAAAAACAAGAAATTCAAAATGTTCTACTACTGAATCCTCATCAACGATATGACTATTTTATCGGCAAGGTTGCAGATTGGGAGCAAGTATGGACATTGGGTAACCATGAGGGTTTAGTCACGGCACAAGATGATAGCCAGTGTTTATTTTTACCTCTGTGGGTCGCAAAAGAGTATGCCGAATTATGCTTAACCGATGAATGGAGCAGATGTTACCCGCTTCCTATGACACTGGAACATTTAATGGCGGAAATATTACCTGACATGGCGAGCGCCAATATTAAAACGGCAATTATGATGCTACCTAATGGTAAGGGTACCCCGATATTTGATGCTCAGAGCGTGCTCGATGACTTACAAGAAGAGTGCCAGCAATATGAGTAAAAGGCTGCGTATTGGCAGCCTCATAAAAAATTAAAAAACAAAATTTACTGTTCAACACCCGTCGTCACGGTAAATTGACGGTTTTCCCCCGCCTCCAACCAAATCAGCGTTTGGTTATTTTTCGCAGCAATAAACCCTTCAGGGCGACAGGTTGCTGGTAACACGAATGCCCCCACTTTTTGATCGCCATTATATAAAATCCAGCGAGTCGCATAATTCAGTTCATTGGCTTTAAAGCGGGTCACAAAGGTATTACCCGCTGGCGAAGTCATCTTAAATTCAGGGTTTGCCGTGTATTGGCTCAAATTGTCCATAAAAAAGACAATTTCAGGGTCGCACATTTGCGGCTGATTCAGCTGATTGAGCGTCGCCTTGCCTGACTTGAGCGCTTGATTAAAATCGAGCCATTTTTGCGTTGGATGCACATGCCCCGGAATAGATTCACGCAGCTTAATCGCCTGCTCAGGAATATTCTGCGTTAAAGTACCATCGTCCACATAGGCATAGTTCATATGGCACATATATTGGAGCGGCATAGGTACTGATGCCAAGTTAGTGACGGACATATGAATGTCAAACAGCGCGCTATCGGTATGTAATTGCACAGACGGCGCGGCACGATAATGATGGCCAAAGCCCATCACATACTCATACTCGCCACACACTTTAAGGCTGTTTTCCGTCAATTCAAGCCATGCGCTATCCATTGGTGCGCAAGGCATTTCCCCGTGCAATGGGTGATTATCTTCTGGCGATGGGCAACCATTACTAATTAATCCAGAATGGAAGGCGAAGCAGCCATAGGTTTCAATCACAGTTGGAACAGGCTTAGGTTCTGAAAACATATTTTCCATTTTCAGATTTTGCCCGCAAAACTCAGCATCCCAAATCATCTGCCCTAAAAATGGCAAAATGGTTAAATGCCCCTGCGAGTTTTCAACACGCAGCCCTTGCACACCAGATTGATAGACAAATGCGGAAACGGAAAACTGGCTATTTTTCAGGATTAAGGTCGGTTTTTCCGTAAATAAGCGTTTATGTAACGGGATAATTGTGTTCATTGTCATACTCACGGTTTGAGGTAAAGATGGGTAGGCGTAGCGCCTACCCTGAGTCACAGTTAATTATTTGGCTTGTTGTTTAGCTTTAAAGCGACGTTCGCCAACGAAGTAAATGCCCACGTAGACGAAACACAACATGGAAACTAAGAAAGAGAGTTGCAGAGAGTGAGTGATATCCGCGACATAGCCTTGGATAGCAGGTACAACTGCCGCACCAACAATCGCCATGACAATCACTGCACCCGCCATTTCAGTATGCTCGTTGTCGACGGTTTCCAAAGTGCCCGCATAGATAGTTGCCCAGCACGGTCCAAACAGGATGCTCACCAGTACTGCTGCATACACCGCAGTGAAGCTCGGCATAAAGGCCACATACACCAGGAACAGCACACCAATAATCGAATAGATAATCAGTACTTTATCCGCGTTAAAGCGAGTCATTAAGATGTTGGCAATAAACTTACCGATAAAGAAACAGGCAAAGCTGTAGACCATAAAGTTAGAGGCATCACGCTCGTTGATATCCCCCATTTCCAGCGCTAAACGGATGGTGAACGACCAAACGGCAACTTGCATTCCCACATATAAGAACTGGGCAATGATCCCTTTTCTAAAGCGACTGTTTTTAGCTAAATATTTTAAGGTATCCAGTGCAGAAGGACGTTTATGTTCCGCCGTTTCTGCCACTTTGCATTTCGGGAATTTAGTCAGTAAAAACAGGATCATCACAACAACCAATACCATGATCATATAACGGTATGGTTCAAGGGTGTTTTCCAGCATCGCTAAACGGAATTCATGGATTTGAGTCGCATCCATGTTTGCCATTTGATTTTGCAGGCTTTCCCCTTCAGAGAAGACCAAATATTTACCTAATAAGATCCCGCCTGCGGCACCAATTGGGTAGAAGGTTTGGCTGATGTTCAGACGCAGAGTCGCGTACTGTTTTGGACCAATCATCGAACTGTAAGTATTCGCTGCGGTTTCAAGGAAGCTTAAACCAATCGCGATAGCAAAAATCGCGGCTAAAAACATGGTGTAAGTCGCCATATGAGACGCAGGGAAGAACATGGAACAACCCGCGATATACAAAATAAGCCCGATCATAATCGCGTATTTATAACTGGTTTTTTTGATAACCAGTGAAGCTGGAATGGCAATCAAGAAGTAACCGCCATAGAACGCACTTTGCACTAATGCAGAGGCAAAGTTACTGAGTTCGAAAACGCTTTTAAACTGTGTGATTAAAATATCATTCAGTGCTGCTGCACATCCCCAGAGCGGGAATAAGCAGGAAAGTAGGATAAATTGGAATATAGGTGTCTTATTCAGGTACCCATCAGGTAACTGAGTTATATTTTTGATGTTCATATTAACCCTTAATAATTTTTATTATATTTTTAACCGGCTAAACGGGCTTTTTGCTCTAATGGCAACCTTCATTTCAACCGGCCATGCTCAACATCATTCAAATTCAGAGCAAATATTGTGGGTACAGGTAATGCTTCTGGTGCTTGAAAGATGATGCGTACTAATTATTCAACTGCACAAACTCACTGAACTGCTCGATGCTTGGGTAAGAAGATTGGGTGCCTTTTCCCGTTACGCTAAAGGCTGAAAACAGAACCGCTTTTTTCATCGCTTCTTCGATATTTCCGGTATGAACATAGTAATGAGAGAAACAACCAATGAATGCATCCCCTGCCCCGCTGGTATCAATCGCGTTCACTTTAATAGCGGGAATGAATAGCTCATTGTCGCGAGTCATCCATAGCGCACCTTTATCACCTAAAGTGACAATCAGATTTTTCAGGCCTTTGTCTAACAAGGATTGAGCCGCACGACGCACGTTATCCATGGTATCCACTGGCATATTGGTCAGAATTTCTAGCTCGGTTTCATTTGGTACAAAGAAATCACAACGGCATGCGTAATCTAAATCCAGTGCGCGTTGTGCTGGCGCTGGGTTAAGCAATACAGGGATGTTGTGCTTATTACCAAAGGCAATTGCGTGGTAAACCGTTTCCAGCTGCACTTCCAGCTGCAATACGATCAATTTACATTTTTTCAGATCTTCCGCAGCGCGGTCGATATCTTCAGGGGATAAAAACTTATTCGCCCCTTTGACAATCAAAATGCTGTTAGACGAATTTTGGTTAACGAAAATTGGCGCAACACCGCTTGAGGTACATGGCACTTTTTCTACATAACGCGTATTGATGCCGTAAGACTCAAGATTACGAATAGTGTTATCCGCAAAAATGTCGTCACCGACCTTAGTTAGCATAATCACTTTGGAGTTTAATTTTGCTGCGGCAACAGCTTGGTTTGCCCCTTTACCGCCACAACCGATTTTGAAGGCTGGAGCTTCGAGGGTTTCCCCTTCTTTAGGCATTTGATCAATGTAAGTGATCAAATCGACCATGTTTGAACCGATAACTGCTATATCCATAATGTCCCTCGTGTTAAATAAATCACATAATGATATAATCCTAACATTATCATGTTGCAAAAATATCATTTGTGATTAGGATCTCGAATAACGAATGATCAAGTGTTATATCTGCCACATTTCCTCATTCTTTGTTACCTATTCCACATCTATTCTGAAAAACTTCATATAGGAAGGTTTAAAATGCAAGATTTAGCGAAATATATTGATCACACTTTATTGGCTGCCAATGCAACAGTTAACGATATCAAAACGTTATGTGCAGAAGCCGCAGAGCATCACTTTGCCTCTGTGTGTGTTAACACTGGCTATGTGCCATTGGCAAGCGAATGTTTAAAAGATAGCGATGTGATGGTGTGCTGTGTTGTTGGTTTCCCATTAGGCGCATGTTTAACAGAAGCCAAAGCGTTTGAAGCTGCTGAAGCAGTACGCCGTGGTGCCGATGAAGTGGATATGGTCATCAACGTAGGCATGCTGAAAAGCGGTGATTTAGACTTTGTTCGCCAAGATATCGAAGCTGTTTTTGCGGCTTGTGGTAAGGCAACATTAAAGGTGATCCTCGAAACTTGCCTGTTAACTGATGAAGAAATCACACAGGTTTGTGAAATTTGCCGCACAATTAACGTTGGATTTGTGAAAACTTCAACAGGATTCAGTACAATGGGTGCCACTGAGCATCACGTCGCTTTAATGCGCAAAGTGGTTGGTAATGAAATTGGCGTCAAAGCATCCGGTGGCGTACGTACGCGTGAAACCGCAATTAAGATGATTGAAGCTGGTGCTAACCGCGTTGGTGCAAGTGCGAGTGTCGCTATTGTAACGGGAGAAAATACCACTCCAAGTGACTACTAAACAACGGGGCGCGGTTCGTCCGCGCCATCATAAAAAGGATTGCAGGGTGATAGAAACTAAACAAAAAGAACGCCTTCGCCGATTAAGTGAATGTATTAAACGTTCAGGACGCATTCATCTTAAAGAAGCCGCGAGAATACTCGAAGTCTCTGAAATGACCATTCGCCGAGATCTCAATGCGGACACCGAAGGTCCTATCCCAATGTCACTGCTTGGTGGCTATATTGTTTCTGTCACTCAACCTACCGCTTTAGCTCCTCACGAACCCCATGCCGATATTTTCACGCCAGATCAAACTGAAGACCTATATATTCCTAATTTAGCCGCCAGTATGATCAGTGAAGACGATGTGATCTTTTTCGACAATGGCATCGAAATGGCGACCTTAATAGCCTTAATCCCAGAAGAAATTAGCTTTACCGGAATTTGTTATTCTCATAACGTTTTTCTCGCATTGAGCCAGAAAAAAAATGCCACGGCGCTACTGTGTGGTGGGGAATACCGCCCAAAAAGTGATTCTTTTTACAGCCCAACGCTGCCTTCGTTATTAGATTCCATTAACCCCAAAAAAGCGTTTATGTCCGCCACTGGGGTTCACAGTGCTTATGGGGTGACTTGCTATAATCTCGATGATTTACCGATGAAAAAGAAAGGCATGGAAAAATCTATCCGTAAGATTTTATTAGCACCTTACAATCTGTTTGATGAAGTGGCGACCGCCAATATGGGCGAACTATCCCAGTTTGATGTGATTGTCACAAATCGGCAACTCAGCGATGAGTATGAAACCTACTGCCGCAATGGGTTTGTGAAAGTGATTTATTAGTACAATATATCCCTTCTTCTTTATATGTCGATTTTTACAATAAAAATCGACATTTCATATCTATGTATCGATTGAGTCGACACAATTTTCCTATATGTATATTTTTCGTCAGTTTTTCGACACGTTTTCCTTATGCGTGTCGATTGCTTAAAAACTAAATCCGCACCGTCAAATAATCTTCCGCAATCTGCGTCTCAGGAAACTCAGCTTGGCACTCCGCCAGTAAACGCGGAATGTCATCCGACCCATAACGCCCACTGATATGCGTCGCAATAAACCGTTTTACTCCTGCTTGTTTGGCAAGTTGCGCCGCTTGTCGGGTAGAAGAATGCCCATGTTCATTGGCTTTCGCCTCTAGCGCCACTTCTAGCGTAGTTTCATGCACCATCACATCGGCATTTTTTGCCAATAACAACGCATCTGGCGTTGGGATGGTATCCCCAAACATCGCCACTACTTTACCTGCAACTGGCTCACCAAGGTAGTCAGCTCCATTCACGGTACGACCATCTTCTAGCTCAATCACTTCGCCCTTTTTCAGCGCCTGCATCCAAGGCCCGCGAGGGATCCCATCTTGCTCCAGTTTTTGCACATTTAGCGCCCCCGGTTTTGGATGTTCTTCAATACGATAGCCATAACATTCTACGCGGTGATCCAACCGATACGCAGTGACGATCATCTCCCCATCATCAAATAACTTACCTGCCTCAATTTCTACAATTTCAAGAGGATAAGTCATATAGGAGTCGCTCACTGATAAGACGGTTTCCACGTACTGTTTCAGCCCTTTTGGTCCATATAGCGTTAAGGGATCCGTCGTTCCCCCCATCGAGCGGCTACACAGCAATCCCGGTAAACCAAAAATATGGTCACCGTGTAAATGAGTAATAAAAATCTTCTCGATTTTGGGTGTTTTAAAGGGGCTGTTTAAGATTCGGTGCTGAGTGCCTTCGCCACAGTCAAAGAGCCAGTAGCTTTTACGGATACCGACTAAATTTAATATCATACTGGTGACATTGCGCTCTTTTGTTGGCACACCTGCGCTAGTACCCAAGAAAGTCAGCTCCATAATTCCTCTTCTATCTCTTTGTTTTTAAATTAAGAAAATACAATTCCAAACTTTTCCAAAATGGCTAACGTCGCTTTTTTGAGGGCTTTTTTATTGTTGCAATTTTCGTCGTGACCACGCGGGTAAAATTTATGGAATTCACAGCTATTCCAACTAGCAAGTTTAGTTTCTTTTTAAGTCAAATTAATTCACAAGCTCATACCTAGCTCCCTACTCCAAAATGGCCGCGTAAATTTTCGCCACTAGGAATCCATTGAATGAGTCCCTCTTTTTTAACCGTTAAACAAAAACTGGCTAACAGTTTTGTTATATTTACGGCTATTTGGTCGTCCGTCATTATGCCTGTTGTTCCAGCTTATGCAAAAATGTTGGATAACAAAGAGCTACCATCACTAGGTAGCGACCAGATCATCAACGAAGATAATACTGAGCGCTTAACCGCCGAGCACACTAAAACAATCGGAACCTTCTTTTCACAAAAGAAAACGATGAAGGATCTGTCTGAGATGGCGCAAGACTACGCGCGAAATAAAGTTGCCAGTGAAGCCACAAAAGAGATTGAACATTGGTTATCCAAAGCGGGTAATGTCAAACTCAATATCGATATTGATAAAAAGTTCTCCGTTAAAAACTCACAGTTTGACTGGCTGATCCCTTGGTATGACCAAGAGGAAATATTGCTATTCACCCAGCACAGCCTACATCGTTATGATGAACGATTTCATACCAATAATGGGATTGGCTTACGTCATTTCCATGAAAAAAGCACTATTGGTATGAATGCATTTATCGACCACGATTTTTCTCACGCCCATACTCGCGCAGGATTAGGAATTGAATATTGGCAAGACTACTTAAAATTAAATGCCAATAGCTATTTCGGTTTAACCGCATGGAAAAGCGCTCCAGAACTCAACCATGACTATAATACCAAACCCGCCCACGGCTGGGATATTCAAGTAGAAGGCTGGCTACCGGCTTATCCACACCTAGGTGGAAACTTAAAGTATGAGCAATACTATGGCGATAGCGTTGCCTTATTCGGAAAAACAAAACGTCAAAAAAACCCGAATGCCGCGACCATCGGTGCTAACTGGACGCCATTCCCATTATTAACATTAAATGCCAGCCATAAATTTAGCAGCGAAAAACAAGCCGAGACCCAAGCGAAACTTCAATTTACTTGGACTTTCGGTAAGAGCTTAGCCCACCATTTAGATCCAACTAAGGTCGCCGAGACACGCCGTCTTTCAGGTAACCGTTATGATTTTGTTGAACGCAATAATAATATTATTCTCAACTATCAAAAGAAAACCTTACTGCACCTGTCATTACCGACTAAAATCCAAGGGGAAACAGGACAATCCGTTCCACTAGTCAAATCTTTCACTGGTAAATATCCTCTCAAGCACATTGAGTGGCAAGCACCTGAGTTTTTAGCTGCAGGCGGCTCTATTAGCTCCACTGATCAAACGGCTACCCTGACTTTACCATCATATAAAACATCCAATACGGCAAAAGATACACAAAAGATAAATCGCTACCGTTTACAAGCAACTGCCTATGATATTAAAGGCAACGCCTCTCCTATTGCTGAAACCTTAATTGAAATTATTCATCCTGACATGCTCAGCATCAGCCCTAATGACGTGACCTTTCATGGTAAAGGTTTAGCTAATGGTCTTGATATTAATGCCCTTACCGCCATTGTCAGAGACCCTTTAGGTAATCCAGTTTCCAACGCAAAAGTCATGTTTATTTTACCCAATACACTCTCTCTCGCTTCCCAGAATATAAAAACTGCCACTAACTCCAGTACTCAGAACGGCCTACGTAAAAAAATGCAAGCGATGAAAGGAACAAAACCATTGGAGTACACCACGACAACAAATACGAAAGGCGAAGCTCGAGTACAATTCACTTCACAAATTGCAGGATCATACGAAATTAGTGCTTACACAGGTAATCAGCAACTCACGAAAGCTCAAGTCGTTTTCAAGCCTGATTCCACTCAAGCGCATATTTACAGTGTTATCGTCACCCGGGCTAAGGCTATAGCTGATGGTATTTCAACAAATTCAGTTCAAGCTTATATTACTGACAAAAATGGAAACCCTATTGCCAATCAGGAAGTTACCTTTGCAGCTACTCATGCAAAAATCGTCGATAAAGCAACAACGGATAAAAATGGTGTTGTTGAAGTTACACTCACTAGCTTAAAAGCCGGTCCAAGTGAAGTGACCATATCAGTCAATGGTCATAGTGAGACCAAAGCCGTTGAGTTCCTTAGCGGAAAATTACATCAAGTTACTATCTTAGATGTACATGAAGTACATGCAGGCAGAGAAAGCCAAGTGTCATTCCAATTATTGGATAGCCACGGCAATCCAATAATTGATGCCCAAAATGACATTACAGTCATCATTGACAAAAAACCGGAATCTGCCGCAATTAGGTATACTGATGTCGATAATGGTATCTATGAGGCTAAAATTTCAGGACAACAATCAGGGAAGCATACGATCCAAGTTGTTCTGGATAAATTAATCTCACCTGAGCGAACATTTACCACACTTGGAGCTTCATCCATAAAATCAGCCAATACAGATGGTAGTGGTGCAGCAGGGGCATTAGGCGTCATTGCAAGCATTGAAATAGACATCAGCCCTAACCGGACTAATTTTAAATCTGGTGACAACCCGCTGATTATGGTCACGCTGAAAGATAGTTTTGGTAATGCAATTGAAAATGTGGATTTCAATAATATTCACCTTGGCAACACTAAAGGCAAAGATCTTGCTTGGCGCGATGAAGGGCACAGTGACTATATTGTCAATTTACCATTAACCACAGTTGGTGATATTGATATCACTGCCCATGTAAATGGAATATTTAGTCCGAAAACCATTTTGACGGTCAACCGCAATAGTGATATTTCAAATATTCAAAATGTCGTGGTGACACCAATCGATCCATCGGCCAATGCGGGGGATAAACCGGCATTAAAAGTTGAACTAACAGATAGCTACGGCAACTCTGTTAACGATATTAAGCAACTTGACGTGATCATTGCCGGAACAAAACTCACGCTGCCAGCCACCCAAAATCCAGATGGTAGCTACACCGTCACCCTGCCGGCACAGCACAGTGGAAATAAACATATTCAGGTGTCGGTCAATGGTAAAGGCTCCAACCAAGCGACCATTACCGTACAAACACCTTCTACCATCTCGTCGGTCCCAAATGGGCAATCCGGTGCACAAGGGGTGCTGGATACTGTTATCCTGAGCAGCAGCGCCCTCACCAACCTCAAATCCGGTGACTCACTGGCGTTAACCGTGACAGCAACCGATAGCTTTAATAACCCGTTAACTGGTTTGGCTTCAGCTATCACGTTGGCCCATGTCCAAACCGGCAATGTAACATGGACAGATAATCAAGACGGCACTTATACCGCGTCACTGGTATTAAGCAAACTGGGCAGTGATACCCTGACGGCAACTGTAAATGCTATCGCTAGCCAAACCATTTCAATCACAGTGGAACCTAAATAAAGTAAAGCAATAACCACCGTAGAGTTACATGCCTAGCCCCCAATGATTATTACTACGGGGTAAAGCACAACGTTCACTCTTACTCTACGTGACAAACTTGCATTAACAATGCTTTACCCCTCCCCCGCTTCGGCGGGGATTTTTCTTATGGCTTTATATTTTCTGCGATATAGCACCTTCAAACTCCTGCTTTCACCCCATCCCAATCCAATCCAAATTTAGCTAAATACTTTCGCAGCCTATCTGCATCATTCGGTTGCTTTTTCTGTTGGCGAGACACCGCAAATAGAGTGCGCCCAGCTTCTGATAATGATGAAGATTTTCGGCACACATCCAGTACGGTGGCTAACTGCTGCTGCTCAAACAGGTCGATTTCCCCGACTTGCTTAGGTAGCTGTAGTTTAGATTTCGGCTGCCACTGCTGGCTTAAACGCTGAATTTCCTCCTCCACCACAGATTGCGTAATACGCCCACGTTCGGCGAAGGTTGCCATACGGGAAATTGAAGCGCCTAATTCACGGAAGTTGCCTCGCCATGCGGCTTTAGGGGAGCAAGCAAACTGAACATAGTGCTGACGAGCTTCTCTATCAAAACGGATTTGGCTCTGCTCTGCTTGGCAGAATTTTGCCAGTTCATAATCGATATTCGGCTCAATATCCTCACGGCGATCCGCCAGCCCTGGCAGCGCAAACGTCCACATATTAATACGGGCGAATAAATCTTCGCGGAATTTTCCCTCTTCCACCCACTCGGCAAGGTTGCGATGGGTGCCAGCTATCAACTGAAAATCACTTTGAATTTCACTGTCCGAACCAAATGGAAAAAAGCTTTTTTCTTCAATGGCTTTTAATAGCATTGCCTGCTCATCAAGCCCTAACTCGGCAATTTCATCCAAAAATAAAATGCCGCCGTCGGCCTCTTTCAGTAACCCTTGGCGTGGGTTAAGCGCGCCCGTAAATGCGCCCTTCACATGCCCAAATAACGTGGACATCGCATTATCGCCGCGCAAGGTGGCGCAGTTAATCTCCACAAAGCGACCTTTGACTTGATGGCGCCCTTGGCGTAACTGGTAAATTCGCCGAGCCAGAAATGATTTTCCTGCCCCCGTTGGACCATTGAGCAAAATCGGCGCTTTAGAGCGTAGTGCCACACGCTCGATTTGCTCAATCATGGTATTAAATGCCTGATTACGGGTGGCGATCCCCGCTTTTAAGAATGCCAACTGAGTTTGCTGCTGGCTATCAAAGCGGCTGGTGATTTGCGCATAACGGCTTAAATCAAGATCAATTTCCGCATACATACCCACAGGATCGGTTTCCCGTTCCCCGCGAGTCGGTGAAGTTTGGATCAATTTTGCGGGCAAATAGTGTGCTTCCGTCAGTAAGAACCAACAGATTTGTACCACGTGGGTGCCTGTCGTGATATGCACCAAATACTCTTCGTTTTCTGTATCGAAAGGGTAGTTCGCAGAAAAATCCAGCAGTGAAGTGTAGACCTCTTCAAAATCCCACGGATCCGCAATATCCACTTCACGCAGTATCACCTCAGTTTTCGGTGATGCCTGCTCAATATCTTCTTTCACCCGGCACGCGAGCGAGTAGTCGTTCACCTGATGAATTAGCTCAAAACGGTGAATATCTAAATCTGCTTGCTGGCACAGTCCCACAGTAGGACGCCATTTTTTCCAGCGATTGGCTTTTTTACCGCGTCTATCAAGCACAGTACCCAATACGCCAATAACCACTTTTCTTTTTTGATTCATATTTATAAATATTTATAAGTTACGATATAAAAATATATAAATAAGCATAAGTCATTCTGATAAACAATGGCACCGGAAAAATCATAAAAATAATTAAATGTTAATTATCAATTAATTAAAAGTATTTAATGGCATTTTTAGAAAGTTGGCACGCATCTGGCAATAGTCTGACTGTCCACTACCGGAATTTGTCAGAACTTCAGTTCTACCGGTGCAGACATGGTGGCTAGCCCCACTTCATGGTCTGTATTCCGCCGTTGGTAAGACCTATCTGGTAATAGCATGCGCTATCGGGTTCGAGTCCCGACATTCAAAACCAAATGAATAAAACGTGGTTGCCGTTTCGCCACACAGTGTTATCCGAGTCATCGCACCGGGCATTGAGCAAAACAGTAGACAGCCGTATGGCGCTCGATTGTTTCCCTCCTCGCTTCGTCGATGATTTCGATAACACCTCAATAAATAAAAAGGAAAATAACAATGACAAAAATTAACGTGGCACAGGGATACATTGCACTGACTTCAAACAAAGGCGACTTCAAGCAACTGTTCGTGGCTGGCGAATATCGCCTTAATGATTGGTTTAATAAACTGACCGTTTCACTGTTTGAACTAAATAATGACCCAATTGAAGAGAAACTTGCTGAGCATTTACGCCAGTTTCACCCTGATTGGGTTGAAGAATACTGTGTGGATATCACTCTTGCAGATGATGAAATGGGCTTTGTGTATTTGCATAACAGCTTGAATGAAATTTTAGCGCCCGCGACGCGCCGACTGTACTGGAAAACGGGCAATACGTTGCACATCGAAACTCAATCGACGGACGATGTGGTTATCAACCCAACACTACTGGCGCGTTTGGCGGGTAAAAAACGCATCAAAGGTACCGATCTGGCGTTAATCAGCCAAGTTCCTGCATGGCATGTAGGTATCTTCAAATTAGATGGTGAAATTCAATCCATTTTACAGCCCGGCACTTACGGCTACTGGAAGATTTGCCGTAAACCTGAAGTGGACGTGATTGATACACGGTTACAGGCATTGGAAGTCAGCGGTCAGGAGATTTTGACCAAAGATAAAGTCACTTTGCGTGTTAACTTATCGGCAAACTGGCGCTATGCCGACATCCTGTTGGCGTTATCCAAATTGAGCCAACCGGTAGATTATTTATATCGCGAGCTGCAATTTGCCCTGCGTGAAATTATCGGCACACGCACCTTAGATGAACTGTTGGAAAACAAGCAGTTAATCGACCAGCTGATGATGGAACATGTGGTACAAACCGCCCTCACCTTCGGTTTAGAAATCGATAGCATTGGCGTGAAAGACATTATTTTACCGGGAGACATGCGCACCATCTTGTCTCAGGTAGTAGAAGCCGAAAAATCAGCACAAGCCAACGTGATCCGTCGCCGTGAAGAAACTGCCGCCACGCGCTCACTGTTAAATACCGCCAAAGTGATGGAAAACAACCCCGTTGCCTTGCGTTTGAAAGAGCTCGAAACCTTAGAAAGTATTGCACATCGAATCGACCAAATTTCCGTTTATGGTGGATTGGATCAAGTATTAAACGGATTGGTAAAAATTAAGGAATAACAATGAATAACAATAACTTTAACCAAATTATGCAGCCCAATAGTGCGCCAGTAAAAATGTGGACTCACGGAGTCCCTGTTGACCCTGCGGCAGTGACCCAATTGCAAAACACCGCAAAAATGCCGTTTATCTTTAAACACCTCGCAGTGATGCCGGATGTGCATGTGGGTAAAGGTTCCACTATCGGGAGCGTGATCCCAACCAAAGGGGCGATTATCCCTGCGGCGGTTGGAGTGGATATTGGGTGTGGAATGATTGCGGTGCGTACATCATTAACTGCATCGGATTTACCCGATAGCCTGCAAAATATTCGTTTTGCCATTGAAGCGGCAGTACCTCATGGGCGAACCACTCATCGACACGGTCGAGATAAAGGCGCTTGGCATCGTGCCCCTGATATTGTGGATACCCACTGGGCGCAACTGGATGAAGAGTTCAAACGCATCTGCGATAAGTACCCGAAGCTACGTGGGACAAACCATTACAACCACTTAGGGACGCTGGGAACAGGGAACCACTTTATTGAGCTGTGTTTGGATGAGCAAGACCGCGTTTGGGTGATGCTACATAGCGGGTCTCGCGGAGTGGGAAATGCGATTGGTAACTTGTTTATTACCTTGGCGCAAAAAGATATGCAGCAACATATCGCCAATTTGCCAGACCGTGATTTGGCGTACTTTCAAGAGGGAAGCCAATATTTCAACGACTATATGGAAGCCGTAGGTTGGGCGCAGGATTTTGCCCGTCATAACCGTGAAGTGATGATGCATCGCGTGCTGGAAGCGCTGTCGAAAGAAATCACCAAACCGTTTATGACGCAGCAAGAAGCCGTAAACTGCCACCATAACTATGTGCAGAAAGAGCAGCATTTTGGTGAAGAAATTTTGGTGACTCGAAAAGGGGCAGTATCTGCCCAAAAAGGGCAAATGGGGATCATTCCAGGCTCAATGGGAGCCAAAAGCTTTATTGTTCGCGGTCTAGGAAACGAAGAGAGTTTTTGTTCATGTAGCCACGGCGCAGGACGCGTAATGAGCCGAACAGAAGCCAAAAAACGTTTTTCCGTGAGCGACCAAAAGATAGCCACCGCCCATGTTGAATGCCGAAAAGATAGCGATGTAATCGATGAAATTCCAATGGCGTATAAAGACATTGATGCAGTGATGGCAGCCCAATCGTCGCTAGTGGAAATTGTGCATACATTACGCCAAGTGGTGTGTGTGAAGGGGTAATTTTCCCCAATTAGGAGTTCAAATGAAAAGTAACAGCATGGAAAAAATGAGTGATGGCGTATCCATGCTTATGCAAGAAAGGATACGTGAAACATTAAGCGAGATAGAACGCACTCACCAAGTCAAAATATTATTTGCCTGTGAATCCGGTAGTCGTGGTTGGGGATTTGCCTCACAAGACAGTGATTATGATGTGCGCTTTATCTATGTGCATTCCCTCGATTGGTATCTGACACTCGATAGAAAGCGTGATGTGATAGAAAAGCCGATTGACGACGAGCTAGATGTGTCTGGTTGGGAATTATCAAAAGCCTTAAAACTGATGCGTAATTCTAACCCCGCATTAATTGAATGGTTACAGTCGCCGATTGTTTATCATAAAGATGAGGACTTTTTTGCTCAGTTAGAATCATTGGCTGAACAATTTTACTCACCGTTAAAAGCGCGTTATCACTATCTTTCTATCAGTAAAAGGAACTTATACACTGATTTTAAGGGCGAAGAAGTGAAATTAAAAAAATACTTTTATATCTTACGGTCAGTATTAGCTTTGCGATGGATAGAGAACCATAAAAATATGCCACCGATGGCTTTTCGTGATTTAGTCGCGGCATGTGTCAGACAAAAGGATGTATTAACGGAAATTAATACGCTGCTAGAGATAAAAGGTCGAGGCAAAGAAAGCCTATATGGCGCGCGCAGACCCGCTATTGATGCCTTAATCCAAGAAACCATAGACAGCATGGAACGCTACCAATTTCCAGAACCGTCTTGTAAAGATAGTCGCCTGTTAGATGCGTTCTTACAGAAAACCATCTTAGAATTTAGTACTAAATAGCGTTTCCCGTTATCAAACAAAGGGCATCGATTTCGATGCCCTTTTCACTATTCCACGCTATTTATCGCCAATTCTCACTTTTTACCACAGAGAATTTCCCTGCCCCCAGTAACGCAATCGCCAGCGCACTCACAAAGAAATAAACGATGCTCTCAATCGCCCATGCCCCTGTTTTATCCAGTAAGAACGTTTTATCTAACCCCACCATTAACCATGCAACAATCATCGTGAACGCCACTAACAATGCAGATGGTCGGGTTAAAATACCCAACACAATGAAAATAGGAGCAACCACTTCACCCAAAATTGTGCCGTAAGCAATAAATTCAGGTAAACCATAAGAGGCTAACAACCCTTTGATGCCACTCGCACCTGTTAGCAGCTTGCTCATTCCGTGAAATAGCATTAACCCACCCACAGCTAAGCGCAACAGCAATTTTCCTGCATCTTCATGTGACAAACAACGATTGAAAAGTCCGACCATTTTGCACCCCATCTCTCTACGTTATGTTACTTATCATTATGGTTCAAAAATCAGAAATGAGAATTGTTTTAATTTTCATTTTATTCATCTATATCAAGGTAATTCTAGTTATTTTTAATCCACTATTTCTTATTCAAAAATAGCGTCTGTGCTCTCTTTTTTTGAACTAATTTTTTGAACCCAACGACTCAATGTGCAGTTCAATTGAAAAATATCCCATCAAAAAATTAACCACATAATTAACAAGATTAATCACTCAATAAATTTTTAATTAATTAAACAAAAATATTAGAAAAAGAATAATACTCTTTTTACTTGTTTAAATATTGAAGATAAATAGAAACAAAAAAATCCAGAATAAAAATAAAATAGAAACAAAATCACAAAATAAAATATTCCTTATATTATCTATACTTAACTAAGTAACATCACTCATTACAAGCAAAAATTC
Organism: Providencia sp. PROV188; assembly: GCF_027595165.1. Taxonomy (NCBI): domain Bacteria; kingdom Pseudomonadati; phylum Pseudomonadota; class Gammaproteobacteria; order Enterobacterales; family Morganellaceae; genus Providencia; species Providencia sp. PROV188. Next base: position 545,320 of record NZ_CP097291.1, on the reverse strand, counting down.
AGCACATTAAATAATAAAAAACAAAAAATACAAAATTTTAATCTGAAAATTTGAAATCAGTGGATTTATAAACCCATTAATTCCACTTTACATATCTTGAAGATCTTTAAACCTTGTCTAAGCTTAAAAAGCTAGTTAATTCTGACTCGCAAAAAAAATCACTTATTTTAATTAATCGAGAACCTCGATGGGGTTAATTATGCCTAGACATATACTTTCTCTATCAATACTGTCCTTATCCGTGTTATCTGGCTCAGTAATTGCTGCCACAAATAGCCCTGGAGGTATTATTTCTTTCTCCGGTGCAATTAGTGATACTACCTGTACGATTAATGGTAATAACAGCGCTGATATGTCGATTGCTTTAGATCCGATTATATCTTCTGATGCAGGAACAACGGCAAGTACAGTTATTACAAAAAACCAAAAAGCCTTTGGGCTTACCTTTTCAAACTGTGCAATTGTTGGTGGAGGTACGCCAGCAGGGACATTAAAACTTCACTTCTCTTCAAGTAATATTTCGCCTTCAGGCCTGTATTTAATGAATACAACAGTGAACGAAAATGATCCGGCCATTGCTCGTAACGTGGGCTTTAGCTTGTCACAGACTGGATCACCAACCGTTGCTATTCCATTAAATACGACCTTTGATACTCAGTTAACCGCAGCCAATACCACTTCAGCTGCTGGTGCAACATTGAACTTAATTGCTAGCTACTACAAAACAAATGCGACTGCCGCATCTGTCGGTGCGCTGCAATCAAACGTTGTTTATACCGTTTCATATCTATAACAATAAACTCAAGCTAGGTTCCTCTGAACCTAGCTTTTAGTGAGAATTTATTATGAAAATAAAATTATTATTCTTACTTCTTTTATTATTTTCTAAAGAAACATTTTCAAACGTTATTATTACAGGAACAAGGATTATATATCCAGAAGCTGCACAAAGCATGTCTGTGCAATTAACTAATAACAGTAACACACCGTCATTAGTTCAATCATGGATTGATGATGGTAATATAAACTCAACACCTGAAAATTCAGATGCACCGTTTTATCTTTATCCTCCTATTATCAAAATAGAGGGTTTACAAGGTCAACAATTAAAAATTAAAAAAACAGATAGAAAACTTCCAGATAATGTTGAAAGTGTTTTTTATTTAAATGTCCTAGATATTCCTAAAGCGCCTGATTCAATGAAAGGGAAAAATGTCATTCAATTAGCAGCGCGTTCAAGAATAAAATTATTTTATCGACCTAATGGATTAACTGAATTACCTGAAAATATCACGGACAATATTAATTACCAGCTAAATAATAACGGTATTGTCGTGAATAATAACTCCCAATACCATTTTACTATTGCTGCTATTACAACGTCTGAAGATAAAAAAACAGCGCTTGTTGATTCAGAGATGGTTCCACCACACACATCCAAAACACTGCCTTTAAAAAAACAGTTAAAAAGTAGCAATCTTATTCTGACTTATGTTGATGATTATGGTGTTTTCAAATCTAAAAACCTTCAGCTTTAACAGAAGAAACCATCATGAAAAAAGAAAATTATCTCTACATCCTTATTTTAATAGGGCTACAGACTTATCTAAAAAATGCATTTGCAGATGAATTCGATACCTCCCTTTTGGTGGGTGAATCTGCGAAAGGAGATATTTCTCGTTTCTATTCTGATGGACAAATTCCAGCGGGCAAACAGCTTGCGGATATCTATGTTAATCAGGTTTGGAAAGGGCAGTTTGACATCAATGTTGAAGACAATGGTAAGCAGATCAGCCTTGCGCAAAGTGATGTCCCTAAGCTCGGTTTAAAAACCACACCTAACCAAGTAGATCAGCCTGAGAATAATGCATATGTTCAGCTCAGCTCACTGGCACCCAATCTACATTACCAATTTAAAATCAGTGAATTACGACTAAACATTACCGTTCCACAAGTGTCGATTAAACAATCTGAATCTGGTTATGTCGATCCCAGCTTGTGGCAACATGGCGTACCCGCCATTATTTTTGCTTATAATACAAACTATTACACTTATAAAGAGAAGAAACACGAAAAGAGAAATAATGAGAATTTCTATGCCACCCTCAACTCGGGTGTCAATTTAGGTGCGTGGCAATTTCGTGATGAATCCAGTTATCGCTATTCATCCCATGGCTCGCAAAAATGGCGCAATAACACCCGCTATGTATACCGCCCAATCAGCCAGATTAATTCAGGGCTAAAGGCTGGCGATTTTTATACACCAACAGCGCTATTTAATAGCATTCGTATGCGAGGCATTATGCTCGCAACGGAAGTGGGCATGTTGCCAAACTCAAGCCAAAACTTTGTTCCTATTATTCGGGGCGTCGCACAAACCAACGCCTTAGTCACCGTTTATCAAAATGGGTATTTGGTCTATCAAGAAAACGTGCCGCCAGGAGAGTTCGCATTTAACGATATTCAACCTAGTGCGGGAAGCGGTGATTTATTGGTGGTAATACAAGAAGCCGATGGTCGAAAAGAGTCATTTTCTGTACCCTACTCCGCTGTACCAGACATGCTCAAAGAAGGTGTTTCCAACTATAACGTTCTTGCTGGGCAAGCAAAAATCGACAATACCTCATACCAACCTAAATTTATTCAAGGCGAATATCATTACGGCTTGAATAACTTGGTGACGCTCTATTCAGGCGCTCTACTCAGTGAGAAATATTATTCCGCCGTCATTGGAAGTGGTTGGAACTTTCGCTTTGGTGCTATCTCCGCGGACGTCACTCACGCCAAAACTCAATTGGATAGTGGAGATAAGAGTGGTCAAAGCTATCGTTTAACCTACAGTAAATTTATTGATGCCACTTCAACCAGTTTAACTCTCGCCACATACCGCTATTCCACTAGCGGCTACTATAGCTTTGTTGATTCAATTTACTCTCATGATAACTACAAAGCATGGCAGCGATATCAAGACCAAAATGCTAACCCAATTGGCAATAATAATAACAATTCAGATCTTTCGTTAAGCAACTTCGATGCCCTACGTGGCTCACGAGCGAAAAATACCTTCACCATTAACTTGAATCAGCAGCTTGGCAACGATTATGGCTCTGTTTTTGTTTCTGGTACCCATCGTGATTACTGGAACACTCACGGCAGTAGCCGAGAATATCAAGTCGGTTATGCCAACAACTACAACGACATTTCCTACAACGTATCCGTATCACGGGTGCGTAATTATGATAATAAAGAAGAAACTCGCGTTTATATGAATATCAGCGTTCCCATTAGCCTATTCGAAAAACGCGCTAACGTTAGCTTAGGTAGCTATTTTACTGATTCTCACTATGAACAAACGGCTTTGAGTGTCAGTGGCATCGCGGGGAAAGATAACCAAGTTAATTACACCGTAACAGGCACAAATCAGTCTGGGGGCAACAATGTCCTCGGTGGAAATATTACCTATAAACACCCTTACACCACATTATCCGGTTCTTATACCGAAGCGAATGATTATCGCCAGGCAGGATTAGGCGCCCGAGGTACCTTGGTCGCTATCCCTAACCATATCGCCTTATCGGGTGATACTGGAGATACCTACACCATCATTGATGCCCCAATGGCCAATAATATGATGGTAAATGACGATAAAACCACGCTAACCAATCAGCGAGGTGTGGTACTAGTGACCAACAGCACCCCTTATCGCGCTAACTCATATACCCTGTCTGATACCGAAAACACGGCAGGCGCTGAAGTCCTCGGAAATATGGCGAACATCAGCCCGTATCAAGGTGCAGTTAACTACATCAAATTAGAAACAGACACTCGACAAACCTTTATTTTACGAGGCGAGTTAGCCAATGGTCACAGCCTGCCATTCGGTACTGAAGTCGTCGATCCACAACAGCAAAATATAGGATATGTAGGGCAATCTGGCGTGCTGTACCTTAAGAGTGAACAGCTACCTTCAGCCTTGCACATCAAGCTGAAAGGGGAGAAAGAGTGCGTGATCCATCAACCGGTTAACACGATGGATAAAGGTAAAAACCGCTGTCAATAAAGGAAAATCCAATGAAAAAAACCACATTGGCACTATTATTTTCAAGTTTACTTGCCGTCAGCCAGTATGCTTCCGCTAACTGCCGACAAGCGTCAACCGTCACGGCATCCCCGATTGCTTTTAATTTATCAAACGATTTAACCAGCTCATCGACTGTCGTGACCAAAGACTCTCGAACCATATTTTCCGGTACATTTACTTGTACCAATAATGGATTACTCCCCAATGTCGTAGGTATTGCCTCACCATTTCAAGGTCGAAAAGCGACCGTGGGATTTAATGGGGGTAAGCAATTAGTCGAAGTCACCGTCACCCAATTAGAAAAAAATAATGTGTCAAACTTGTCCCCCGGTACCCACAATGCCAATGAACTCAATGTAAATTTCACCATGCAATTTACCCTAGTGACCGTCAAACCAAGCTCGAACTATATTGAAATTGCAGGAAGCACCGCAACCATTAACCCTGTTGTTTTTGCTTCGGATGCATCTACTTTAGGTCTTGTACAATGGCTTCTTGATGTGGTGGCTAGGCTCTTAGCATTTTTACTGGGATTTGTATGGACAACTCAGCCTGATGATATCTATTTACAACCCGTTCAAGTGACTTATAGCCCTATTACCACCACCTGTAATTTTTCAAACCAAGGTTTAGTGGTGACTCTGCCTCCCGTCAGCATCAGTACCGTCAAATCAGCAACGCGCGCAGGTTACACCCCCTTTAATCTCAACTTCACTTGCAGTGATTTTCTTGCGGGAGGCAACGCATCAAGGGATATCAATATTTTCTTATCCAGCAGCAGCTTACTCGCGGCGGATAAAACCACCATGAATAACACCGCCAGCCAAGGCGCTGCCGGTGTAGGTTTTAGACTCGTTATGGCGAGTAATCCTAATACGCCTATCACTCTATCCAATAGCGTGTCAGCACAAAGTACCGCAACGTCTATTTTCACTGTGGCAAAAGGAAGTCCCATTTCCCCATCATTTACCCTCAACATGGGAGCTTACTATTACCCTTATACCCCTGCCATCGTGACGCAAGGCCCTGTATCCAGCACCGCAACTGTGGTCATGTCATACAATTAGAAGGATGAGAAATGCAGTATATTCAAGGAATTATTTACGGTTTAATATTGCTTCTTCTTAGCTCACAAACGCACGCGAGCTTAATGCTCAAAAAAACGCGTCTGATTTACTTAAGCGACCAAAAATCTGCCAATATTCAAGCCATTAATGACAGTGAACACGCAAGCTTAGTCCAGAGTTGGATTGATGAGGGCAATATCCATTCCACCCCTGAAACGACAGAGGCACCGTTTATTGTGACCCCCCCGGTGACCAAAATCGCCGCTCATGATGGTACGCAATTACGGATTCGATTTATTGGTGGGGATTTACCACAAGATAGAGAATCCGTTTTTTACCTGAATGTACTTGATATTTCACCAAAACCTCAAAATAAAGAAGGAATGAATATTATCCAGCTGGCGCTACAAATTCGTATCAAAGTTTTTTATCGACCTGCAGCGCTTGCCAATGGCATAGAGTCGTTTATCAATAACGTGAGTGCGTTGCATTCCGAGAGTCAGCTTTCAATTAAAAATCCCACGCCTTATTTTTTGAATATTTCACAGCTCTATTATGAAAATAACCAAAATACCCCCATCGCGAAAAGCATTATGATCCCACCATATTCAACCGAAAAGCTAGAAGGAAGTCATCGGCAAAATGGCAAACTTATTGCAGTGTATATCAATGATCAAGGTGGCTTAGTCACCCATGCGTTAAGCGTAAATTAGATAACCGAACCTATCTGGCTCGGTTATTCATTTTTAAATATGGATTGTATAAAAACAGTAACGCAGCATGAATTCAGCAATCAAAGCACAAACGCAACCCACCACAAGAACATATTGGCTACGCCCAATCAGAACGCCCTGTGCCTCGTCTTTAATTCGGTAAAATGCCCCTATGCCGATAGCAACAATGGCAATGAACCCAACCACCCAACTGGCTAAACGCAGTGACCAAATTTGTTGATAAGCATTAATTGAATCAATGGGAAAAGTGACGGATTCATTGGTGTAAGCGGTTTCCAGCAAATAGTTTTCGTAGAATGGTTGATAAATCAAACGAACCACTAAGCTCACGCCCACCACCATCAATAATGCGAGCGCCCTATTTTGACCTTTATCTTTCAGGAAGAAGCTAACCAATAAATAGTACCCTGCCGCCCCTAGGGTCAACATCGCCCCATAAAACATCAGGTAGGTATTGTCATTCATCCACACTAACATGGAGGTATAACGGTAAATCGATCCCATCGCATACACATCACACAGCCCCGCGATAATCGCCAGCCCCAGTAACCCATAGGACAGGCGTTTTTTAAACCACATCCACAAAAAAGTGAGGCCCAAGAACGTAAAGTAAGTTGCCGTAAAAACCACTTCACGACTGAGCCAAGAGGAGAAAATGTTTAATAACGAATTAGGCGCATTAAGTGGCACTCCCAAGTGTGTAATGGAGGAGAGCAACCCCACTCCCGCTAGCACACAAGCGATAAATAAATAGCGCAGCAGAAAGCTCGAAGGAATATTTCCACCCAGAGTCGTCGCCAATCTTTTTGCACAAATCCCCAGCATCACGCTTAGCCCGATAGAGGCTTGCATCAACAAGGTAAATATCAATAGTGGCCATTCATTCATTTTTTCGCTCCTTGGATCACGGTATGACGCCCCGCCCCTTGGTGCGGGTGGATCACTAAATTAGGGAGAGTAATGGATGAGTCTGGCAGCCCTTTCACATCCGCTTGCGAACCAAACCGTTCGCGCAGCTCATCAATGGGACCAAACTGAATCGCACCGAGTGGGCACGTCGCCACACACACGGGAGTCTGCCCTTGCAGTTGTAAATCAATACAGAAATCGCACTTGGACATTTGTTTGGTTTCAGGATTCATCTGCGGTGCACCATATGGACACGACCACGCGCAAGTTCCGCACCCCACGCATTTATCCGTATTCACCATCACGATGCCATCCCCTTCACGCTTATGCATTGCCGTGGTTGGGCAGTTTTTCACGCACATTGGGTCAGCACAATGGTTACACGAAATAGACAAGGTATAGGCGAACACATTGTTCTCCCAGCTACCGCAGCCATTTTCGATAAATTCCCCACCCGTAATTTCATAAACTCGACGAAATTTACGTCCAACTTCGAGATTGTTTTTATCTTTGCAGGACACCTGACACGCTTTACACCCTGAGCAGCGTGCCGAATCAATATAAAACCCGAGTTGTTTGTCGCTCACTGCGGGATAAACGTGGAATTTACTCATGCTTTTGCTACCTCCACCAATAAGGTTTGATGGGCATTACCGTGCGCCATTGCCGTACTGCGCGCTGACGTTAAAACGTTGGCACATCCCCCTTGATCGACACCATTTTTATCTGGCTGCCACCAGGCTCCCGCTTGTAGTGCCACCACTCCTGGCATGATCCGCGAGGTAATTTTGACGGGTACCATCGTAACCCCTCGATCGTTATGCACTTTCACGCGATCGTCCTCCGTAATCTGGCGGTGCTTCGCGTCGATCGGATTGATCCACAACTCTTGGCGCTGCACCTCTTGTAACCACGGGTTCGCAAATTGAGTGGAATTCGCGCGGTTGCGCCCTTTCCATGTAATCAATTGCAGCGGATATTGCTGCGTTAGAGCATCTTCAGGGCCTTCAATCGCAGGCACATAATGAGAGAGTGCGGGAATATCGCGGTCATTACGGTCATATAGACGTTTCGAAAAAATCTCGATTTTGCCCGATGGGGTTTCAAACGGGTTATTGGCTAAATCTTTAATATTTTTCTCAAATGCCACATGCCCCGTGTGGGGTTTATGTTTCAAAAGATGGCGGCGTTTAACCAGCAATTCATCAAAGGTGGGAATTCCATCTTCAGGACGTTTTTCATGAGCATCATTGACCAGATGTTCAATCCACTGCTTTTCCGTGCGCCCTTCACTGAATTTTTCACCCACACCCAATTTGTTTGCCACATCACAGAGCCATTCATAATCACTGCGGCGCTCAAATTCAGGTTCCACGACCTTTTCAGACAGAATAATGTAGTTCCCTGTACCCCATGTCCCGCCGACATTCCAGCGTTCTAAAAAGCTGGTTTCAGGCAGTAAGATGTCGGCATATTTGGCGCTTGGCGTCATATACAAATCACTGTAGACGATAAACTCAACCTTATTTTCATCCTCCAGCACTTTGGCGGCATGGCGAATATCGGGGTTCTGGTTCGTCATGTAATTTCCCGCAAGGGAAAAAATCATTTTGATTTCGGTATCCAGTTTTTCTGCATTTTTTAAGCCGTTATCCGGTGTGACTAGGCTGGCATCCTCACAGGCTTGTACCCAGTTAGTAATATTAATTTTCGCTTTAACGGGGTTTTCAAATAGGCTGGGACCCGCCAGTGTTTTACGAAGATCAGGCGTCACGGCCATGCCATAACCAGCAGCCCAACCCCCTTTCACACCGACGTTTCCCGTAATGGTTGCCAGCAATGTCGCACCACGCGCAGAGCGTTCTCCACAAATATGACGCTGAGGTCCCCACCCTTGCATCAAGGCAGCGGGTTTGGTTGTGGCATATTCACGAGCCAGTTGGCGAATGGTTTGTGCAGGCACTTTGGTAATCGGTTCCGCCCACTCAGGGGTCTTCACCACACCATCTTTTTTTCCCATCAAATAGGCGACTAAGGATTCATTCTCCGGTACACCATCAGGCATTTGGTGCTCATCAAAGCCAACGGTGTAGGTATCGATAAATGCCTGATCATGCAGACCTTCGCTAATGATCACGTACATCATGGCATCCATCATGGCGTTATCGGTGGTAGGCAAAATCGGGATCCACTGATCCGCTAACGAAGACGCGGTATCGGAGTAGCGCGGATCCACCACAATAAATTTGGTGCCATTTTTCTTCATTTTTTGGAAGTAATGGTTGGTATGCCCGAAAATAGTCTCATTTGGGTTATGTCCCCATAAAATCACCAGCGGAGTCTCTTCCAATGTGTCTAACGTACTGCCACTCGCCGAGGTGCCATAAGTGTAGGGCGTCACTGCCATAGTGTTGCCGTTACTGACAGAGTGGTAATTTTCGAGAAATCCCCCCGTCAAATTAAACAGGCGGCGTAACATATTCGCCCCTGAAAAAATGCCGCCCGTCACCCCAGTACTTAGGCTGACAAATCGCGATGCAGGACCATATTGCTGGTTAATTCGCTGCATATTTTCAGCAATCAGCGTGGTGGCTTCTTCCCAGCTAATTCGTTCGAAATGCCCTTCACCGCGTTTGCCTACTCGCTTCATTGGGTATTTTAAGCGGTTCGGATGGTAGACAAATTTGCGATAGCTGCGTCCGCGCACACAAGCACGCATAATCGGCATCTCTTCATCAAGATCCCCGTCAGGACGTGTACTGATGCGCGTAACAACACCCTGCTTAACGTGGGCGCGAATATCACATTTTCCGCCGCAGTCAAAACTGCTGCATGTGGAAACCACTCGCTCACCGTCATTCGGTAAGGTGGTCGTAGGGATAATATTGGAGTTTTCTGGTGTTGAAGCGACCGTGTTCGTGGCAATAAATGGGACAGCCATGAGTGCAGAGCTGCCTTGAATAAACCGACGACGGGTCAATGGTTCAATCAGATGTTCACTCTGATCATTATAATTTTTCATGATAACTCTACCTCTGGCGTACATTAGGTTGCCGCGATAGCGTAAACATTTCCCACTGAGCCAACTTTTGAAAAACCGCCAAAGGCATTGGAATTTCAGCCAACCGCGTGAAACATGTGGTTATATCAATAAATTTTGCCTATATTCAGAAAATAATTCGTTATGTTTGAATTTCAGCCAATAAACGACGGTAACCAAAATTACAATGAGAAATATTCCACTGAGTACCATTGATAGTGTCGCTCGGGATGTTATCGCACTCGCGACAGATTACTTACCCAACGTGCTGTTGGATTCTCATAAGCATCGCCGCGCTCAATTCTTATATGGGGCAACGGGGCTAATTGAGGTGAGTACTGAAGATGGTGAGTGGGTTATTCCCCCCGACAGTGGCGTGTGGATCCCTGAAAATACAGCCCATGAAACACGGATGCTGAATGTCAGCACTCGCAGTTTATATATCGAACCTGCGGCTGCGCCCCGCCAAGGCAATCGATGCGAAGTTTTGCGCGTCACGCCTTTACTTCGCCAATTGCTATTAGAAGCGGTTGATGTGCCACTGGAATATGATCTTAACGGACGAGATGGCTCATTGATGCAGCTGATCCTCCATGAAGTGGCGCGCGCCGAGCCGCTACCATTCTTTGCCCCGATCCCGCGAGATGAAAGCCTCGCAGCCTTGTGCCGCGAATTTTTAAAATCACCGCAAATTACCTCGCTTCCCCAAGAGTGGGCTGCAAAACTGCACAAAAGCGACCGCTCATTTAGCCGCTTTTTTGGGGCGCAAACGGGTTTGTCATTTTCAGATTGGCGACAACAAGCCTGCTTACTGAGTGCCATTAGCCAAATTTCAGCAGGTAAATCGATCACTGAAGTGGCGTTTGATCTTGGTTACAACAATGTGGGTTCGTTCTCAACCATGTTTAAGAAATGGCTCGGACAAACCCCATCGAGTTTTATTCAGCGTATTGAGTCCTAACCTTAATCCAAGGTGGCAATCAGCCATGCAGAACCACGATAGTCACCCGCTTGGGCATTTTCCCCTTGCAGGTGGCTACTGATTTCGAACTCTTTCAGGCTGTGAATCTCCGCTTTGATCTCTTTACCGGATTCCCCCGTTTCAAGATCAGTGATCACCAAATCGCTGTAGATCGTATCGTTCGCCTCATTTCTCATCGGTAAGCGCTTTTGAGGGTCATCATCCTGCGTGTAATCCAAGCGTAACCGTACTTTAGTTGCCGATTGGAAGAGGCAACTGTAGGTGACTTGACCGCTAGCACGGTTGTCATAGTACAAGCTGTTTAACTGCCCATGGCGTAAATTTAATATCCCTTGCTCCCCGCTGCTGGTGCTGGATGTGCATTTTGCACCGATATTAATTTGCGAAGCCGCCAAGCGTAATGGCACAGAAGATTCGTGAAGCGGCCAGCTATCATAAGGTGGCGCCACTTTTGGATTGGTAAATGCACGCACGTAACCCGCTAATGGCATTTCACTAATAATCAACTGCCCATCGATAATTTGCTCTTTGATATAAAACGTCATGATGATAGGAAAATGGTTATTAAATCGAGGAACCTCAAATTGTGTATCTGCATAAGACATTGAGCACACACCGGAGCTGCGGTTCGTCCATTCCATCATGTCGGATTGCACCGTCATCACGAGGTTGGCGTTCAACCGATACGCTTTGAGTCCTGCAATCGAAAACCCCGTTTCAGGCACATACATGAATAATCGATGAAACGCATTTGCTGGCAGAATTTGCGTGCTTGTACTTCCCCAGCGGCGCCCGACACACTTCACCATACCGGTCGGTTCCGCAAGGTTACTATCTACCACAAAAGGCTCTCCAACTTGATAATAATTTTGACCGTCAGACCCCCTATCAGGGTGATCCGCCAGCGTGCTGCTGTTATTCACGCGTATGGTATAGCCCGTATTAGGATCGATAATTTGTGCCGCATAATCTGCATGAGCCATCATCGCTGACAGTATTCCTCCGACTAAACAACCTGCCCGCGCTATGGATTTAATTGTCAACATATTGCTGTTCCCATTAGTGATAAGTGACTGAGATCATCATGGCCGACGTAAATCTTCCTGCGGGTAATTGGCTTAGTGGTCGAGTGTTCACCAACTTTGCTTGAAGATTAATACGGTGCTCCGTCGCGCTGATAGGTTGTGGTGTAATAGTTTGTATTTGATTGAGCTCTAAAGGAAATGTTAGTCCATCCGTGATATCAAAAAAATCGATCCCCAACCCTTTTGCGCTGGTGGATAAGATTTGGCGACCTTGGTACTCTTCCGTTCCATAACCTTTTGGGTTGAGTAACACCGACAACGTTTTTCTCCCTGAGCACCCACTGATATACACCGGAAAATCTTTGGTCAACGAAACCCCTGGCGCGCCATTAATTTCAACCACCCCAAAATTAATTTGCAGTGGTGAATCGTTATTTTCACTACGTACGTGGCAAGCAGGGTCGACCATTGTCGCCACGACATCCACAAACACATCCCCATTAACCACCGGTGAGATAAATATCAGAAAACCCCACCAATACTTCCTGATTTTATTGATTTGCTTCACTATTTATACTCCACGGAAAATGTAGCCCAACCGGAGAAATTCCCTGTGCCAACGTAACCATAAGGAGGTTTGCGCGCTACCACACCAAAGGACAAAGATTGCTCATCATTCACCACTGCAACGCTGCCCACATCAATAGGCTCATCCCAATCAATGAGTTTATCTTTACTATCCATAATCCCCAGTACCACGCCGCTATCACCTTGAGTGATAAGGTAGTTATCCCCATCAATATTCACTAGCTGCGTTCCATGCCACGCTATCTTGATGAGCTTTCCCAGCTCCGCACGCTGGCAATGGTCAATTTCAATGGAAAACGGCGTGATAACGCTGGTCTCCCCCAGATTAAGAGACTCCATACGTAAATTTTCTAATTGAATCTCTTTTTTGACGGAACCTGCACTCACTTTGCAGGATAAATGCACTAACTCTCCGCTAAATTCCACATCCAGAAATTGCGCATTAGCTTGAGTCGAAAAGCTCCAGAAAAGGGGCGCTAGCAGCCACCAAAACAGGGTTACCTTACTCATAACTCACCTCCAGTCGCAGTGGATGCGCACTCTCAATCACAGAAGGAAGCTGAACGGGGTTATTTCCATCAATAAGTGCCACGGGGTAACGCACTGTTTCTTCCCCCGTTAACATATCCACCACGAGCAAAATTGCCGGTGTTTTTGCTCCATGTTTATTTTCACTGAATGCAACTCCTGCGCCGCAATGGGTCAACGTCAGCGTTTTCCCTACCGTTAAACCACACGGGGCATTGAATAGCGTGGCATTCACCAAAAACCAGCCCGCCTGTGAAGATTCATAATGGGATTCAGTGGGTGGCACGCTGCCTAGAAATTCCTCTCCTTGCCCCCAAGCACTTACGGTCATTGTGATAATCCCGATAGCTAACCGGATAATATTCATCCTCATTCTCCCCTTTTATGCCTTGGTTCTATTACTGTTCCCCGGAGACTGTGCAGGTGTCTCCTTGGCAACGAAATACCAGTGTTGGCTTGCCGCCATAGTCATTGATGTAAGTGAGATAAGGGGTGGTCAGCGTGTGGCTGTTAATCTCGAATGTGGATTTAGGGGCGACCATAACAACCTCGAAGCTGCTCTCTTCCGACTGTTTCTTGCTATTCCCCACCCCAATCACCGTTAAGTTAAACGGCGTGGTGTTATTCAAACGGTAGCCTTTGGCCGTTTTTTGCAACGTAATGTTGTGCGCCCATTTGGTTTGAGAAGCTTCGAGGATTTTTTCAGGGCGATAGAACAATTTGACGCGGGATTGCAACGCAATTTGCAGTGTATTTTCTTCCGTGGATTTCGGCGGAACTTCACGCAAATTGAAATAGAAAACGGACTCTCTATCATCGGGTAATTGGCTTAATAATGGCGTTTTGCTCAAGCGCACTAGGCTGTGGCTATTGGCTTCTATCCGCTGTAATGGTGGCGTGGCAAGGATCGCGCCTTGAGTGAGTTTTTTACCTTGAAGGTCTTCAATCCAACTTTGCGCTAAATAGGCTTCTTCGGGATTATCATTCGCGATGCGCACGTTAATAGAATTTTCATTACCCGGAAAAACAATTCTCGTTCTATCCAGAGTCACCGCGCCATAAGAGGCTTGTGGTATTCCAATAAGCCCGCTTATCAATGCTGCAAAAATAGGTTTAAAATTCAACATAATCAACCTCATAGATTAAAGAGAATAAAAATTTCGTTATTTTTGACATGCCAGTTATTTTTGACATGGTAGTAACAGCATTGAAGAGGATGTGGTTAACCGGTCTGGCAACGTTATCTGACACTGTTTTTGGTTACGCCAATAAACCCACAACGCGGTATTCTTCTCGATCCCCACCAACCAGGTCACCCCTTCTTCTCCGACTATCCCAAGTTCTTGATTCACCTCATTACGCACACTGGCACCAAACGGTGGTTTTTTACCATCCGGTAAGGTGATCACCGAGAAGAGTTTTTCCCCTTTCATCACAGGGAAACTTCGATAGCCAATCGCGCCTTTTGTAAGCGTGATGTCGCTGGTGGCACTGAGCGCTTCAATGTTTTCAGGTAATTTGCTGGTGTTAATGGAAGCCGAGGATTTACGGTAACTATTCACATTTGGGATCACCGCTAAACCGAAGCGGTTGGTTTTTGTAACGCCATGATTCAGTGGTACGCCGCCAATATCTGAAGTTTCCACCATTAAGCGAGTATCACCGTGGGCAGAGCGATGCAGCGCGGCTCCCTTGGTCGTTATTGTGATCCCGCTATTAATCGATGCCCCAATACTGCGGTATTGATGAGGGACATAGCTGCCATTAATGGACACACTGGCATCCGAGAGGTCACGGGAATAAAAACCGCTCAAGCTCGTTTGGCTATCCACATCTTGCCCGTGGTTATACCCCATCGTTAAGCTGTAATTATCCCTCTCCCCATAACCGCTATATCCCACATTATGGTTATATTGATTCTTTTTATTGGAACGAGAGTACAACTCAGAAAACGTCAAGCTATGTCCGCTGTACAGCGGGATCGTCAAATAAAGGTTAATGGCATCATCTTCATAACCGTTACTTCGCTCCGTTCGCGTCGCGGAGATAGCAATATTGCCGCTATATTGGGAAAGGGAAGCAAAATTCAGGCTTGTATTGGCGTATAAACCGTACTGGGTTTGTGGGTCATCCTGCCAATAGGTGCTGTACTGGTAATTTAACGAGAAGTTAAAATCATCAAAATATTTATTTAAGTAGACTTGGTAATTTTCCTTGGTGGCTTGCGGTGAATGCCCAGTTCTGTCCTCATCCATATATTGCATTAACGTTCGATACTCTTTATCTGCAAAACGGTAGCCCGCAAAAGTAATATCGGTACGAAGATCCTCGAATGACTTCGCATAATTAAAACGGTAAGAGCGCCCCTGTAAGTGACTTTTATCGTCATCTGAATAATCAGCAAAAGATTGGGTAATATCCACCGCGACGGCCCCAAAAGAGAACAAGTCACGCCCAATCCCTAAAGCGGCACTTTGGTAATAGGCATTAAGTTGAGTTCCCCCATACAACGACCACGCATTTGATACACCATATGACAATTCACCACTAATGACGGGATCTCCCGTTAAATGTCGATTGTCATAACGTGTTTTCCCCAGCGCCGCTTTATAATTTACCCGACCCGGACGAGTTAAATAGGGCAGCGATGCAGTACTAAGACTAAATTTATTCTCTTCCCCATTTTCTTCACGTACCGTCACATCCAGCACACCACGGATCCCGCTATCAAGGGTTTGAATGCGAAAAGGTCCCGGTGGCACCGAAGTTTCTGAAATGATCCGATCCTGACTCCGAACGATCACAATGGCGTTAGTCTTTGCCACACCGATAATTTCAGGGGCATATCCCACCAATTTTGGCGGCAACATGCGATCATCACTTTCAATCGAAATACCCGTGTATTGCCAAGAATCAAACACGTCCGAGTAAAAATTATTTTCCCCGAGCGTGAGCAAAGCAGCGCTTTCTTTCAATGATCGAAAAGCATATAACCGACTGAAATCAAAGTTGTGTTTTTCTTGCGAATAACTGCCCCCATGTTGCTTTTGATAAGTCCCATTGAAGTCACCACGCAGCCGCCAAGCCCCAATGTTAATGCCCGATATTCCATTACCAGATAAGTAAACACGCTTGTCGCCATCGGTCTCTTTTGTGGCAGAAATATTCGCACTGTAGTCCACAAACAAACCATTGATCCCCTCTTCCCATAATTTTGGGGGAACCCAATAAGGATCACGATATTCCATCCACATTTGGGGAATGGTCATTTTTAGGGACATAGAAGGCAAGTCCACTTTGGTTTGTACCCCAGCCAGAGCCGAAAAATTCAAACATTTTTCATCATGAAATAATGTGATTTTTTCCTCCGCAGATTTTTTTAGTCCCATAAAATCCAGCAACTGAGGTGCCAGACACACTTGCTGAGAACCTACACTTTTTGTACTGTTATCATCAAAAACAGCAACATCTCGCGGCTCGCCTAAACGCTGACCGTTAACAAAAACAGTCAAAACATAGTCTCCAGGTGGAACATATCCCGCAACAGAGAACTGGCTCATATCAATGTTATTCATATCTTCGGCATCTAACACATCGGTATTAAATTCAGCAGCATAGCTATTGCCAATTCCCATACTTAGCGCCAATAAAATCGTCTGTCTTAGTTTGCTATGTTTGAACATCATGCTCTATACCATCCCAAATGCGACGAGTGTGCCCCTCTCGAAAATGACTTCGAGATCATGTTTATCTGCAATTTATTGATAATCGATAAAAAAACGGATTAACCCTTGATAGTTACCCGCTTGAATAGGTCGCCCAGTTAGCTCTAGACGTAAAAAGTACTGTAGATAGAGCGCTTTCCCTGATTTGTCTTGCCGTAATACATTATTTGCCAAAGGGTAATATTGCCCTGGAATCAATGTATTAAAACGGCTATCAAGGACAGAAACCCCAAGACCTTGTGATGCGCCTCTTAGTACAAATGCATCAATGTGTTCCGCTGTTTCCCCTGCAAATCGAATAGACCATGTTTTACTGTCGAGTAAAGAGTAAAGGCTTCCGCAGTCTCGTAACTCAATAATAAAAGGTTGGTTATGCTGCTCACGCTGCAACTTTGTACCAAGCAGGGGGATTGCCAAAGGTGAAAAATCAATCGTTTGAAATCTATTTTCAATTACAACCGAACACGGTGTAGCGATAACAATACCTTTCAATGTTGCGCTGCCATCAAGCTCTATTTTTTTATTCGCCGCCGCCCCCGAAATCATCAGGCACATCAGAATGGTCATCGTCATCAGTTGAGCTAATTGGCGAGTTACCCGTTGATAAACAATCACAATTGTCTCCCTCAACTTTCTCCTTCAACTCCGTATTGATACCGCCAGTTATTCACTGGCGGTAGACTCAGATGCTTACTGATAGGTAATTCGGAAGTTAGTTACGGCGCTAAACTTACCTTCAGCGACATCTTTTGTGGTATCAATCGCTTTAGCTAATGCTTTGAAGGTTAAGGTGTTATCCCCCTTCTTATTGATAATTCGCGATAAAATATCCTTAGCTTTGCCAAATTCAAAACCATCAATACCAATACCTACGTTGTTTACATTGCCCGGAGAAGTTGAAAGCAAAGTGTTACCCGCATCGGCGTAATTTTGCCCTGTAAAGACTAACTCCATGCTTTTCACTGCTGCTGACGCCCCTGTACCATCTTTGGTGTAATCTGAAAAATCACACCCTGTTAATTCAATATTAAAATTCACTTCAGCCGTTCTGCCATTCTCTAAACCACGGCGAGAAAGCTGACCAAAATCAATAGTTTGTTTTAACGATGGTTGTGCAATATTGCAGGGTGAAGTCACCACTGTACCGATAAAATTCACCGTACCTGTATTCTCTGCCATTACACTAAAAGAAGTCGCTGATGTTGCCAGCAGTGTAATGATTGCTAACTGATTAAGTTTCATATAATGACTTTCCTTTCGTTTAAAAATAGGAGAAACGCAATACACCATTAAATAATTAATGGAACAGAAAAACATTAAATAACAATTAGTTATATAATCACCAAAGAACATGTTAATTTAATTAATCATGATTAAAGATCATGTAAGGCTTTGAATTTTAATTTATCGTAATAGGAATATTTTGATTTTTTATCTTGAAATAAAAAATTATCTTGTAATTTTATCTCTGCTATTTCATCTGAATAGTTAGCAATAACTTTGAAAAAGAATTCAGACCAATCCTTACCTAATTTCTTTAATATGGCGTCAAGCGTTTCTATATTTACACTCGTAATACCACGTTCATAGCGAGATATTTGCTGTTGACTAATATGAAGCATACGCCCTAATTCCTCACCTGTTAATGAGCAATTAAGCCGTGCTTCCCGAATAAATAAACCAACTTCTTCACGTAATCGATATTTGTTTTTCATCATATTAAAACCAGTTTAAATAGCTTTAATTTCATTTACTCAAAGATAGCCAATTCATTGAGCAAATAGCGTAATAAAAAATGGATATATCCAAAGTGCAGGAAATTTAATTTATTAAAATATAGGTACAGGAAATAAATCTGTAAATACGTTTATATCGATCGAAAATATATAATTTAATAGTTAATACCTATCAAATTAACTTTATTGATCGTTTTAATATCTGAATTTGATTTATATAAAATTAAATATCAATAGGTTACACAAATAAGACCATATAATATAATTAGCTAGTAATTTAAATATTCACTTATCTTAATCATGATACCCCTTAAAAAAAACATTATTTCAATTTAAATAAAAGAAAATTATCCAATTATAAATATCGCATATAATAACTTATTTAAATTTATTAAAAATAAAAAATCAAGAATATCAAACATAAAAACTTAATATTTTAATGAGAAATAAAAATATACTTAAATAACTCATATTTTGTGTTTTATAAATTCATCCAATAAAACTTTAAATATAATTTAAATTCATCAAAATAAGTCATATTAATCATGATAAATTTTCCATTATCCATATCATGCTTAAACTATGCATATCGTGCACTTTTCATTTTCTAATATTAACTAGAATAAATTAATCCGTTAGGATAACAAAAAAAGGAGCCAATAATGACAACTCAGTTTTACAGCTACCAACCGCAACAAGGTCATGGGCTTCCCCATGATCCGATACCCTCATTAATTGGTCCACGCCCTATTGGCTGGATCTCCACATGCGATAAGCAAGGTAACACCAATCTTGCGCCCTATAGCTTCTTCAATATCTTTAATTATTCACCGCCCATTTTGGTCTTCTCGAGCGTTGGGAAAAAAGATTCCGTCACCAATGCAATCGAAACAGGTGAGTTCGTTTATAATCTTGCAACTCTTGAGCTTGGGCAGCAGGTCAATTCAAGCAGTGCAATGTTACCTCGTGGAGAAAGTGAGTTTGACCTTACTGGGCTTTCCACCTTACCGTCCACATTGATTACGCCTCCGCGCATCGCCCAAACGCCTGTTTCCATGGAGTGTGTAGTCACTGAATATCAGCAATTAAAACGCGCTGACGGTAGCCTATTGGATACGTGGATGATCATGGGAGAAGTGGTAATGGTGCATATCGATGAAGCTACCTTAGAGCAAGGCTTATATAACAGTGCTCGCCAAAAACCTTTGATGCGGGCAGGCGGACCTGCGGATTATTATTGGATTGAAGAGCAACAAAAACTCGAAATGTATCGCCCTAAATAACGTAAAAAGTCTTAGGCCAGTTTCTATCACACCGGCCTAAGATTCATTATTTGGGGACACAGGTATACACCCATGCAGGTGGAAAATTGCGATACACACGTTCTTTTGTGAATGAAAAATAACGTGAAAATAGCGGTTCACAACCTTGGGTATACTGAAATAGCACTAATTTACCCTGATTCTTTAATAGGCTCTGACGCACCTGTTTTAATATTCGCATGCTGGTTTTTTTATTCAGGGACAGAAAAGGAATTCCTGAAATAATCAAATCATAATCACCCAATAAATATTCTGCTGAACATGGATTAACAGCCACTCTCGGGTCATCAATCTGATTTAAAATATCGATAAAATCACGATTAATTTCATAGAGATCTAAACGTGTTTGCGTCGTAATTTTGTTCACAATATAGCGAGTCATGACGCCGTTACCCGCACCAATCTCTGCAATTTGATGACATTGAGCCCAGTCAATATTGTCAATCATGGTATGACATAACCAACGAGATGATGGGAACACCGTTCCCATCGAAGCTGGTGATGCAATGAAATTCTTAACGTAGAGCTGGTAATGATTTTTATGAGAAAAAAACGATTCCGCCATGCTTCCTCCTGAATCAAAAATACCTTTTCTATTTCCTTAAATTGATGCTCCACATTCACCGCAAAAATTGGCATTTGGGTCTACGGCACTTTTGCATTGTCGGCATCTTATTTTTTGGATGTTTTGTCCGTGTGAAAAATAGTTGTCTTCGCCTCGACCATCATTGTGCTGATAACTCCCGCCATGCTTACCTCGAGAACCATGCTTGGAACTGCTGCCATGCCCTGAATGACCCCGATATTGGTTATCGCGTTTCGAGTTATAGCGATTTCTGCCGAGGTTAAATAACCAGCTGAAAATTGACATAATAAATATCCTCCACTGTTATTCTTGTCCCGAGTATAAACCTTAGACTTAACTCCAGAGACAACAGTAAAACTGAATAATTACAATAAAAAACCATTTATTACGTAAACTGAATATCGCTATTTTTTCATGACACACGCGGGTGAATGAGACAAAGCTTTCCTTAGGATTTGAGCAGTGAAGTTCCATAAGAATTATCAATCACACATAGCCACTTACCGTCGATGAGTTTAAATACGTAGGTGGCATCTCGCACAGTATTAAACGGCGTACCATCTTGCATTTGCGCACTCAAAATAGTTTCAGCTAAGACTAAGGCGCAATCTTCACCAAAAATAACTTTTACCGTACCTTGAGACACTTGCAGGCTGTGATTAAAAAATTCAGCGATAGCAGAAAATGCTTTCTTTAGGTTCTCTTTTCCATGGACATGTAAACCGTCTTTCACCACTAACGAGCCATTCTCAGAATAAAAATCCATTAAATAGCTGAAATTTTCTTCTGTGATGGCGCGATCTGCGCTGGCAATTAGGGCTTCAAGTTCTTGCGTGTGTTTTTGAGTATTGTCGAAAAGATTCATAGAGGGCTCCTTGTTGAATACTAACCAGACAAGGACAAAAAACCCGCCTTATCTGGCGGGTTGAGGATGTAGCAAACTCCCACCAGTTAAGTGATGGTCATCATAATAATGAGGTGAGCTACATGCTGTGACATAATTTTTTCCTGAATATAATTAGAGATTACATTATCAGCAATAAAATTTTTTTCAATGAGTATATAAAAAGGGCTTAAGTTACCTTAAGCCCTTTAGTCGTAAATTAGAAACTAGTGTTTTGAACTCTTATGGTGATTTAATGTTTCTTCTTTTAAATCAAGCTCATCACGTAAGCGATGGTACACTCGCTCATTGATATTTTTCCCTTTACGCATTTGATATAACGCTTCCCGCTTCGCCTTCAGAGCCGAATCTGACATCGAACGTTCCATCTCGATCATCCGATGTAAATCAAACACATCTGACTCTGTTTCATCCGTATTATCTAAACGACGACCATAAATTTCTAACAGCTGAGCACCCACTTCGGTACGCATCGCAATTTCATCCATATCATCAGAAGGGTGGTTCATCAGCTCACGAATATGTGCCATTGCTGCTTCATTGAGTGCCAGACGAGCGCGAATTTCATCGTTATCATAAGGTAAATCTTGCACTAAACCTTTGGTTAAAATCGGCAAGGCGATGCTGGCAATTAACAGCGAACACAGGATCACCCCCATCGCGAGGAAGATAGCCACATCACGGTTAGGGAATAATGATCCATCGGGCATTAAGAATGGCAACGTTAAAATACCGGCTAACGTAATTGCCCCGCGAACTCCCGCCGTTGCCATCACCGCCATCATGCGAATACGTACTTCATCCGCTTGCTTTCCACGACGACGATTGTGGAAAACTGTCAGGGTCATTGATATCCATACCCAAGCAAAACGCAGTGCACCTAATGCAATGGTGATAACGGCAACATACACAAACAGCATCCAAGGATGGCTAGCACCTGCAGCTTCGGCCACCTGAGGCAAATTGGTCCACATCCCTGGTAGCTGCTCACCCAGTAGAATAAAGATCATGCCGTTCAAACCTGTTTGTACCGTGTCCCAAACTGCCTTACTTTGCATTCGAGTCGCCGCTTGCATACGCCCTGCGATTTTTTCGTAGTGCATCGCAATACCCGCAACAACGGCAGCAAGGATTCCGGAAACATGTAAATGTTCAGCCAGCAGATACGCGGTAAAAGGCATTAACAGGCTGATCATAATTTGGATAGCTGGTTCTTCACCTGTGCGCTTGACTAAGAATTGGTTTAACCAGCCAATTGCCCATGCGACTAATAAACCAATCACTATCCCACCAAATGCCACCAGCACAAATTGCCCCGCAGCAGATGTCAGAGAGAACTCCCCTGTCAGCGCAGCCACAACCGCAAAGCTAAAGCATACTAAGCCCGTCGCATCATTGAGTAGAGATTCCCCTTCAAGAATGTGCGCCATACGCGATGGTAGTGGCGAATTCACTGTCATTGCAGATACCGACACAGGGTCAGTTGGGGAAAGGATAGCTGCCAGTGCAAAGGCAACCGCCAGTGAAATCGTTGGGATCAGCCAATGGATAAAGAACCCCATCCCAATAACGGTGACGACCACTAAGCCAATCGCCAATGACATAATTGGCTTAATTTCTTGGAATAAGGCTTCTTTTGGAATTCGCCATCCATCAAGAAATAGCAATGGAGGAATAAATAAAAAGAGAAAAAGATGTGGTTCGAATTCCACTGTAAATCCGTAGAACGATAAGGCAGCCCCTAACGCTATCTGGATAATTGGCAATGGAATGATGTCTTTAAGTAATCGGGAAACAAATACGCTCACGATGACTGCAAGTAAAAAAACGAGTACAAGTGTCACTACTGACATTGAGTGCTCCATAATGGTTTATCTTAGTTATCTGCATTGCAGTAAATAGATAAATCAAATCAATGTAAAGCATCAATTTATTACCAAATAAAAAAACAAAATAAATCAAAAACTACGATAGCAATCATTGTGTTACAGGATATTACTTAATTTCCAATACATTACATATCCATTCAATATACTCGTGTTTTATAAGGATTTAATCTATTCTTCTGGTATAAACCCTTATCACTCATCAAAAACGGATAATTCCGAGTATTTTAATGCAACTTATCTATTTGATTTCTGGGCTATGTCTATCAATTAATTCTTGTAAAACCTGCTTGAGCATTTTGCTTTTGCGAACACCAAGAGGCGCTAAAACCTGCCTTTCATGCTCTTCCGCTGCAATCAATAACCCTTCGACCAGCTCGACACCACTAGAAGTCACACTCACTAAAGTCACACGGCGGTCACTTCCTGTATGGTTATTGTGACGGATGACATGCCCTTGCTGTTCCAATCGTTGTAATACCCGCGTGATTGTTGGTTGCTTGCTGACTGTTTTTTGCGACAGCTCAGTGATCCCCATCGAACCATTATTGGCCAATGTAGAAAGCACTCGCCACTCCAACACTGATAGCCCATTGGCTTCTACAACCGCATGAAATTCAGATGAAACTAGCATCCATGCCTGCCCCAAAAGAGCAGGCAGGTAATTATCAACGAAGACTTTCGATTCAGGCATCAATTCCTCTTTTCTTGCTTCTGGTTTTATGACATTAGAAGCTAGCAGAGTAGCAGAAGGAAATCGAACTCTTAACATAATTTAACTAAAATCTTCCGCTAAGTAGTGAGCCAAAACCATCCACTCGCGTATCAAGTCCCAATTTTTTTAGCATCATGTAAGTTGTTGCCACAGACGAAGACAATACTGGTAAGCCCACTCTATCTTCGATAAGTTGAATCGACGGTAATGACGGCATTTGCACGCAAGCTGATGCCACAATCGCATCCACATTGGTATTTAGCTTTCTGGTGATTTCCACTGGTGCTAATGGGTTTTGTCTCCCCACCTCGAGGTTATCGGGGATCTCCAATGAGATGCTATCAACCACTTCAATACCTTCATGTTCAATATAGTCGATAACCATTTGCGTTAATGGCTTCATATACGGCGTCAAAATCGACACTTTTTTCGCGCCAATGGCATGCAGCCCTTCGACTAATGCCCCTGCACTAGTGACAACCGGCGCTGGATGCCCATTATCTATGGTGCATTGATGGAGGCGTTTTTGCGAAACTCGGTGATACCCCTTCCCCATGCTCATAATGGCAACCAAGCAGGCATACCCTAATACATCGACATCGGCGTCTGACAGTTCAATAGCACAGCGGTCACTGTCTGAGTCCATTTTGGCAAGCTCATCCTTAGTCACTTTCTGCATACGCATACGGCTAGAGTGGAATGTGAAACGCTCTGCAAACATCGCTTCACGGGCGCGTAATATAGCCGGAATTTCAGTTTCCATGGTGGTATTAGATGAAGGCACAATCTGCCCAATACGAAACGTACGCGCTAAGCTCATAGCCCTTTCTCCACTGAAGAGTCATCCGATTCAGCAAACTGATTAAGTTCATCGACATCTTGCCCACCATGATGGAAACGAGCAGCCGTTAATGGGCGACGATTAACCTGTAAGTCAAAGATATCAAAGCGATTATAGTGCCCTGTAATATCATGCATCTGGCGAGGTTGAATACAGCGATTCAAGTCGATTTCGCCATAAACAATGCCTTCTTTATCAATCAATGGTTCCCCAATTACTCGTCCATCAGGACCAATAATGCCGGAAAATGCGCTATTTGGACGCGCAAGCAACTCACGGGATTCGGGATGCGACGCCGCCATGGCTTCAACGATTTCTTCAGAGACTGTCGAACAAGAAATGATGGTAAATACTTTGCCTTCAAAGCAATGAGCAGAGGCACGTAAACGAATCGCATCCGCCATGTCATAGTCTTTTGGTGCCACTGGCAGTGCAATATAACTGGCAATATGAACCAACTCACCTTGAGCCAGCAACGAGAAACGTGCCAATGTATTGGTGTTTTCGCCACATGCCAACGCCCCTAAAGGACCAATGCTGGTTTGGTGAACTTTCAGCGAGGAGGCATCCCCATTTGCCCACGTCAATTTTTCCGCCCACGTTGGGACTAATTTACGGTGACGTCCTAAAATTTTACCTTCATCAGAAATCGTCACTAACGTGTTGTATAACGTGGCAATTCCGTTCGGATTGCGCTCATTCACCCCCACAACCACGTTGATATGGTGACGAGCGGCGGCTTGGGCGATTTTTTTAATTTCAGGTCCAGGGACTTCAATGGCAGATTTGCACAGTTTTTCAAACCAAGGGCTGCCATCAATCGGGTTCATTACCCAACTCCAATACGGGTAGCCAGAGACAAACACTTCAGGAAATGCCACTAATTTGGCACCATTATCCGCTGCTTCTTCAATCAACCGACACACTTTATCAACGGTAGCATCGGTATCGAGGAATACAGGGGCGGCCTGTACAGCCGCTGCCTTAAATTGAGGTAGATTCAACATGTTAGTATCTCCCTTGAGTTATACCGCAACCACTGGGTGGCGTAACTCACCGATTTTTTCGACATACGCTTCAATTACATCACCCGGCCATACCCACTCTTGTGGGGAACGACCCGCACCAACCCCTTCAGGTGTGCCCGTTGCGATAATATCCCCCGGTTCCAACGTAATGCCTTTGCTGATATCAGCAATCAACGCATTCACATTGAACAGCATATGGCGAGTATTGGAGTCTTGCTTGGTTACACCGTTAACTTTCAAACTCAGGTTTAGTGAGTGAGGATCAGGAATTTCATCGGCAGTCACAATGCAAGGACCGAATGGGGCGTAGGTATCCTGCCCTTTAGAGTAAATCCATTGACCTGCACGGCGACAATCACGTGCACTCATATCAATCATTAAGCTATAACCGAACACATAGTTCAGGGCATCTGCTTCAGAAACCCCTTTAGCACGCGTCCCCATGATCACCGCCAACTCCACTTCCCAATCTAATTGCTGAGTAATTTGGCTGTTATGTTCAATCGCATCACCCGGTCCAATCACCGTTGTTGGCGGCTTAGAAAAGATAACCGGCTCTTTTGGTAGATCTTTAGAGGTATCCAGAGTACGGCTCGACTCAGCAACGTGCTCAACATAGTTCAGACCGATCCCAAAAATGTTTTTTCTTGGGCGTGGAATTGGCGCTAAAATTTTTACATTCTGTACTGGCCATGCAGTTCCCGCAGGAAATTGCCCTTTATGTGCGTTTAATAATTCAGTACCTGCACGGATCCCTTGTGGACCTAACTCAATAAAATCCAACATATTATCAGGGAGATATTGACCATTCTGTTCCGCTAATCTCGCTAAATCCACGACTTGCTCGTTAGCAATCGCCCCTAAACGTGCTGCTGCGGTAACATCTGAACGGTAAGTAATAAGACGCATAATTTTTCTCCTTGAGTCAGGTCTCAGACCTAACTAAAATCTTCACGTAAACAATTAAAATAAGTCATCGGAATAAACAGTTATAAAAAATAAATAGTTAGCTAATCACTTTTTGGTGCCCGTCATTGTCCACAAGCGCCTCTTCATAATAGAGACCAAGGGAGTGCATCACTGGCAAGTCGTTAAAACAGAACAGACACGCGTCTTCGCTCTGGGATGTATTCACATGTTCGTGGAACATCCATGATGGTACACAAAAAATATCTCGCTCTTGCCAGTCAAAGCGCTGCCCATTAATAATCGAATACCCTTTTCCTTTCGCCACTTGGTAGATAAAACTGCCCGTATGACGATGAGCTTTGCCGACAAATCCAGGGCGTAATAACTGCATACTAGCCCCAATCGTTGGCATCACTGGCCCGCCGGTTAATGGGTTGGTGTAATTCATTAATACATCATCAAATACTGAGCCATCCGTTACTTTTGCGGCGCGTTGCAGCGCTTCATAAGTGGGTCCCCACTGGTATTTGAATAATGGCGAATAGGGCTTATCCCATCCCACATGGTGCGGACGTAACGCAGTCGCTCCCCACATGCCAACGGGATAATCAATTGGACGAGTTTGTGCTTGATGCAAATCGGGGTGAACTTTGTAGAAACCCGCTTCCATTGCATTGACTAATGGAATATCTAAACCATCTTGCCAAATACACGGTAATCCACCTTCTTCCACACCATGTTCATGCCAAGTACCATTTGGTGTCAGCACAAAATCATTAGCTTCTAAAATCATTTTTTGCCCTTCCACAATGGTGTAGGCGCCGCGCCCTTCCATGATGAAACGCAATGCTGATGATGAATGTGCGTGAGCCGAAGCGGCTTCTCCCGGATGCATCACCTGTAAACCGGAATACAACCAACCCACTGCCGCTGCCACATCTTGACGACCAGGGTTGTTTAAGTAGATAACACGGCGACCTGCTTTTTCAGGAGTCACCAAATCCACCGAACGCAAAACATGCTCACGTAAATCTTGGTAACGCCATAACACAGGTACAGATTGAGATTTTGGCTGCCACGGCTCAATTTTGTTGGCAACCGTCCACAATGCGCCCGTTTTGAGTTCATCTAACTGTTTGTAATACGCCAACAATTCTGGTGTATCTTCCACATCTGCGCGTCCTGCGACATTTTCTCTGTATTGGTCATGGGACTGAATCGTCATGGTGTTTCCCCCTCTCGCATTTACGCCATTAACGGCTTTTCGATTGTTGGATTAATTGTTGGCGACCATACTCATAAGGTGCTGGCCACGAGACTGAATTCCACCCAAAGCGAGCACACTCATGGAGTAACCAAGCAGGGTCGGCAAGAAGTGGTCGAGAGAGCGCACAAAGATCTGCTCGCCCTGACGCGATAATGCTATTCACTTGATCCGCATCAGTGATCGCACCAACGGCAATTACCGGCACCGATCCTTCATTGCGAATACGATCCGCCATTGGGGTTTGGTACATACGCCCATAAACAGGCTGTTGAAGAGGGGATACTTCGCCAGATGAGCAGTCGATAATATCTGCGCCCGCTTGATGAAGTGCCTGCCCAATTAATACCGCCTCATCTACTGTTGTGCCGCCGTCAACCCAATCTGTCGCAGAGATACGCACAGACAGTGGCTTATCCTCAGACCATACTTTTCTGACCGCGCTCACTACCGCTAGCGGGAAACGCAGACGATTTTCTAAAGACCCACCAAACCCATCGGTACGCTGGTTAGTTAACGGAGAAATAAAGCTTGATAGCAGATAACCATGCCCAGCTTGCAACTCTAACCAATCAAAACCGGCTTGATCCGCGCGTTTTGCTGCCGCCACAAACTGGTCGATAATCTTTGCCATTTGGGCTTCGGTTAGCTCAGTGGGCGTCTGTGAAATTGAAGGTAAATAAGGTAATGGTGATGCGGAAACTAATGGCCAATTACCTTGTTTCATTGGATGGTTTTCTTGCTCCCAACCGCGCTGTGTTGAGCCTCGACGCCCAGCATGTCCTAGTTGGATCCCAATTTTCGCATCCGTTTTTTGGTGTACAAATTGCGTCACATTTTTCCATGCCGCCACTTGCGCATCATTCCAAATTCCCGGGCAGCCTGTCGTGACTCGCGCTTCAGGAGAAATTGCCGTCATTTCCGTCATAATCAGGCTAGCCCCACCTAATGCGCGGCTACCGATATGTACCAGATGGAAATCACTGACTAGCCCATCAGTTGCGCAATACAGCAACGTTGGAGACGCTATCACACGGTTTTTCAGTTCCACATTTCGCAAGCGAAATGGCGTCAACATCGGGGCGACTTTTTGATTAGCCACCTGCGCTGGTAAACCCGATTTTTCGGCAAACCAGTTTTCATAGTGAGTTAACC
Source organism: Providencia sp. PROV188 (assembly GCF_027595165.1). Classification (NCBI taxonomy): domain Bacteria; kingdom Pseudomonadati; phylum Pseudomonadota; class Gammaproteobacteria; order Enterobacterales; family Morganellaceae; genus Providencia; species Providencia sp. PROV188. The sequence continues at coordinate 516,295 of NZ_CP097291.1, read as the reverse complement.
AGTTACCATCACGCACACGTAAATTTTCATGAGAAATGCGCTGAGAACGAGTTAATAAAGAGTAAGCAAACTGCTCAGGATCGAGGTTTTCATAGCGCTGTACGTTTTCAAACCACTCGGTTGAGTTACGCGCCGCATTCTGGATTTTTAGCACTTCGACACTGCGAACTTTTTGGTAGTGCTCAAGTCCCTTGCGCAAATCTCCTTGAGTCGCTTTCAAGCTTTCGCACAGCTCAATCGCATCTTCTAGAGCCAATTTAGTTCCTGAACCAATAGAGAAGTGGGCGGTATGAGCGGCATCCCCCATCAGCACCACAGGAACCTCCTTGCGGCTTGTTGGTTGTGTCCAGTGCACCCAGTTATCACAAATCACGCGAGGGAATCGAATCCAAATCGCGGCACCACGTAAGTGTGCTGCATTGGCAATCAGTTTTTCACCATCCAGCCATGGGGCAAATAACTTTTCACAGTAAGCAATCCCATCTTCCTGAGACATTTGGTCGATACCTGCTTTCAACCAAGTCTCTTCCGTGGTTTCTACGATAAATGTGGATAACCCTTCTTGAAATTGATACGCGTGAACTTGGAACCAACCGTGTTCATTTTCTGCGAACAAGAAGGTAAATGCGTCGAAAATCTTTTTCGTACCTAGCCAAACAAAACGGCAACGGCGTTGGTCGATATCGGGTTTGAAGATATTTTCATAGCGAGTACGTACTGCGCTATTGATCCCGTCCGATGCAATCACTAGATCCGCATCATATTGGCGTGCAATTTCTTGGTCATCCGCCACTTGGGTTTCAAATACCAATTCCACCCCCACTTCAAGGCAGCGATCTTGCAAGATATTGAGGAGCTTTTTACGCCCAATACCGATGAATCCATGCCCGCCACTGCGGTTACAGCTACCTTTAAAGTGAATGTCGATATCATCCCAATGGCTAAATTCAGCGCTGATCGTTTCTGCTGAGACTGGGTCTGCTTTGCGCAAGTTACTTAATGTGGCATCCGAAAATACCACGCCCCAACCGAAGGTGTCATAAGGGCGGTTACGTTCAACGACCACCACACGGTTGCTTGGGTTTTGCAGTTTCATCAGCAACCCGAAATAAAGCCCAGCGGGACCGCCGCCGATACAAACGATATTCATGGAGTTTCTCCTTTATTACGTTGTGCCATTACACCGGTTGCTGCTGGGTTAAGGCGCTATACAGTGCTTCAGGGATAGGAATAGCCTGATGCGTAATCAATGATGTAGTGACATAGGTTTGCGTCACTTCCATGCGTAACTCGCCATCAAGGCTGGTACAGCGTTGACGTAAAGTCAGTGATTTACCGCCAATGCGTTCGACATGCAGCTCAAGCTGAACGTCATCCCCCATACGGCTAATCGCTTTAAAATCCGCCTCTAAATGCACTGTGGGCAAACCAAAACGTTGATCGAGGATGTACCCTGCAAATCCTTCAGGGAGTAATTCATCAAACCAACGCTCAATGAGATTGTTAAACATCACGAAATATTGTGGGTAAAACACGATCCCAGCAGGATCACATTCTGAAAAACTGATCCGATGGTTTCGAGAAAATGTCAGTAAACTCATGATGCTATCCTTATTCCATCGCCAAACGCTGACGGCATTTTTTCAACTCATTACCATGTTCATCCGCCAGCGCCGCTTCACGTAATTCACGTAAATTTATCGGTGCTAGCTGGCTACCATGACGTTCAACAATTTCCATCAAAACTTGGAAATTGCGCAATCCACGAGCATGGGTGTCGCTATACCCCTTAACCACTCTCTGACATTGCGCAATTTCGGTTGCCAAAGCAGGGTTACTGCTTGCGGCTTGCGCCACAGTGGCTAGCCATTTTTCAATACGATTATTTTCAAGCTGATAACGCAGCGTTGAGCGGCGCCCTCTGCGCCATGCGGCTAGCACGTATAACTGTAAGAATCCCCATAAGGAACTGGTAGTGATTGTTCGTCCCCTTTGCGTCAATTTGCGAACGGCTTTGTGTACCCAATGTGGTTTCATCAACCAATTGCCTAAATTTTTGGGAAGCGTTTCGCAAATCTCTTCGATTCTTGGATGCATAAATTCATTGATGTCGAGCAATTGGTTATCTTTCGCTTGGACTTCACTGCGTACTCGGGCAAAACGGCTATCACGAATTTTTAAGTCCGCAACGCGAATGGTGTCTTCATAGGACATCCATAGCGCTAAGTGGCGTACTAACGCACGCTGTAAACGCGGGTCATCACCGCCTTTTTGCGCAAATAGCCCTTGCAATCGATTGAGGTACGTCTCGGCATATGCAGGGTCTTGATAATCAACCAGCCGACGAACACCTTCGGTCGCAAGGTAGTGAACATGGTCAGGAAACTGACTTTCAATCCGAGAAAGGAGAGCTGCTACATGTTTGTTTTTTGGTGTTTTTTCTACCGCTTTTGCAGATTCTGCTTGATAAGCCTCTTCAGGCTGAGCCGCTTTTTCAGCACCCAATGCAAATGCTCGCAAACTCGGTTTCACGCCAACGCCACCACGAACGATGGTTTCTTCAAATTGTTCACGGCTAAAGGGCAGAACCCCCGAACCAAACAGCGCACCGAACAACACGGCGCTGATCACGCTGCCACTCTCTTGCGCAGCTTGTGCCATATCAAAATGCACAAACTGGCGGGCGGCTTGCCCCGCATGACGGATCAACGCTTGGCTATCCACTCGCCCATCCCCCATTGCCGATTTTTCTGCGATGGAATAAACCCGATGGGTCGAACTAATCAGCGTGGTACGCTCCGCGGTCACAAAACCACGTTGTACTGCACGCCCAGCCTCCATCAGCTCTGAAGCCAACACCACATCCACATCACCGGGCATTGGCATTAACGCTAAAACAGGTGAAGGGGTCTGCGGGTTATCAGCACCAGGGAATAATTCAACATAATAAATTGTTGCCCCTGTACGCTGCGCCACTCCTGGCACAGAAGTAGTTTGCGCAAAATAACCGTTATCTTCGCCAAGATTGACAATCCAGTCAGCGAGAACGCCACCACCTTCTCCGCCCATCGCAAGGATGGCGATTTTGATCGGCTGTAAGGCCATTAGCGATTGAGAGGTCATTAACGGTTGAGAAGTCATTAAAGATTGAGCCATGTGCCCCCCTAGAAACTCAGTTGTTCACGGCGGCGTGCATCACGACGCTGCAAGAAACCAATAAACCAACCGCGAACACGGTGGCGCAATTTGTCCCAGCCATTTGGGTTGGTAATAATCTGAGCTTTAAAGAATGAAGGGCACAGCACTGCGGCATGGGAAACCTCACCGCACAGTCCACAGCCTACGCAGCTATCCATCACTGTCGCGACAGGGTCTGTACGTAAAGGATCTGGGTTAGGTTTGATTGATAACGATGGGCAACCCGATAAACGAATACAGGAGTGGTCTCCCGTGCAAGTGTCTGAATCAACGCCAAAACGTTCACGGACAACTCGCTTGCCTGCTGAAACGTCATCACGAACTTTTTTCTTTTCGCGGCGCTGTTTGTTCAACATACATTCGCTTTGCGCAATTAACACTTTAGGACCGCTTTCTGTCGTCGTCAGTGCCTCACGCAGCGTATTCGTCATGGCTTTTAAATCATAGGTACGCTTGATGGTTTTTACCCAATTAACTCCAACGCCTTTAACTGCTTTTTCAATCTCATGCCCAGTGCTGCGGGTAGAATTTAGCGCCGTTGACGATAAAATATCTTGCCCACCGGTTGCAGAGGTATAACTGTTATCAACAACAATGGTTAAGTTATCGCTACGGTTAAATACACTGTTAGCAATACCGCTGGTTAACCCGTTGTGCCAAAAACCGCCATCGCCCATCACAGAAATCGCTCGTTTGCCCGCTTTGGCATTTAACGCAGCAGCACCCGCGCCACCAAGCCCGTATCCCATCGTCGTGTTACCGAGGTTAAATGGCGGCAGAATAGAGAATAAATGGCAGCCAATATCCGCACTCACATGGTGTTCACCCAGTTCACGCTCAATTAGCTTCATTGCAGTAAAAATGGGACGTTCAGGGCAGCCCGTACAAAATCCAGGTGGGCGTGCATGCACCGTTTCATTCAGAGTCGGTTCCGCCGCATTCACATATTCAGGTAGGTCATCATCGGCTTTGACAGCCGCGACATTAATAGTTGGAATACGAATCTGATTTGCAGCCGCTTTCACTTGTGGCTCAATTTTGCCATAACGTTCGAAGAATGAGCGCAGCCCTGCTAATACCGTTGCGGTGTTATATTCTCCCGCCATCGGCAGCATATCTTTACCGTGTAGCGCCACGTCAATATTGCGTTGACGTAAAATATTTGCCACGTTTTGCTCAACGAAATTCGGTTGCCCTTCTTCTAAAACTAAAATAGCTTTTTTATTGCGACAAAAACGTTCAAATTCGTCATCAACCAACGGGTAAGCCACATTCATGACATACAACGGGATTTTGCTATTACCAAAAACGTCGGCTAGACCAATTTGGTTTAATGCGCGGATCAGCGTGTTGTAGTTACCACCTTGTAAGGCGATCCCCACATCTTCGGCATCTTCCGCAAAAAATTCGTTGAGTTCACGTTCTTGAATAAATTTGATGGCAGCAGGCCAGCGAGCCTCAATTTTTTCTTTTTCATGTAAAAAACTGGCTGGCGGTAACACGATGCGGCTCACGTCGCGAGTTGGGTTCTCTAGCGCGTCTTTGACCGTAAATTTTGGATATTGATTATCAGAGCATGTGAACTGCCCATGAACATGGCAAGAGCGAATACGCATTTGCAGCATAACTGGGGTATTACTGGCTTCGGAAAGATCAAAACCATCTTTAACTGCTTGAACGATGCAAGGTAAATTAGGGCGTGGGTCGAGTAGCCACATTTGGGATTTCATGGCAAATGCGTGGCTACGTTCCTGCATGATGGAGGAGCCTTCGCCGTAATCTTCACCGACGATGATCAACGCACCACCCAGTACACCTCCAGAGGCTAAGTTTGCTAATGCATCTGAAGCCACGTTAGTACCTACGGTTGCTTTGAATGTCACTGCACCACGTAAAGGATAATTAACCGATGCGGCCAGAGTCGCGGCAGCAGTGGCTTCACTGGCGCTATTTTCGAAACGAATACCGTATTCCGATAGGATATCCTGCGCATCTGCCAGCACATCCATTAAATGGGAGATGGGAGCGCCTTGATAGCCTGCCACATAGGAAACCCCTGATTCGAGTAACGCTTTCGTAACGGCAAGTATCCCTTCACCGCTGAAGACTTCGCCTTCACCCTGCCGTAATTTTTGAACTTCTTGAACAAACGAGCGCTCAGCCATTTTAACCTCACCAGTCAACGTCAGCACGTTGTTATCTTTTTTGTGTTTCTTTCTTGTATCTCATTTGTTAATAAATGGTCAATCCATGATTAATCATGCATATTAGATTTTTGCAGAGAGTGGATAAGAGGTGCATAGAGCGGACAAAATCATTGTAAAACAATGAAAAAATGTCATAGAAATGGACAATGGATAAGAATCTTCACCAAAGAAAGCTGTGGCTAACTTTCCTAATGAATCAACGAATAATCCTAATTATCACTTACAAATAGAAGGGTATTAGAGTATTCCTCTAATAAAAAATGAAATGCCACCATAGATAACTTTTTGCTTAATCAATAGGTAGGTGAATATACAAAACAATATGAAAAATCATATATTTATAACTAAAAATTAATAAGAATAACTTTATTTTTTAGTTTGTTATAGAAATCACATTCAGTGAATTCTCTCTATTTTTTTGCAGTATCTGGATAGTTTTTGCACAAATATGGCTAGGTAAGCAAATTCCTTTATGCTATGTTCGAAGCGTAATTAGTTAAAATTTGTTTAATAAAATGTTAATAAAATCGACCTGTGTAATAAGTCGAAGATAATAAAAAAATAACAATGAGATATCGAAATATCCCATAGTGACCCTCGAGGATCCTAGCTTATCGCGACACTCGCTAGGCAACCTATCAAGGTCACAGTGTTTACTTTGGAGGCACCTCCTTATGTTGAGCAATTCATGGCCTTACGCACCTGCACCTCAGATAGAGAACCAACTCTGTTCTTCTGAGCGATTATTATTCAGTTCTGCTGATCCTGAAGAGATTAAATCTATGGTGGGGCGTGTGATGAAGCCTCATCAATTTCAGTTACTTAACCAGCATCAGCGTCTTGATGCTCGCATGCATTACATTCCAATGGGGGATATTTCTCTCAGCCGGCTACGCTATGGGGCAGATGTCGCTATCACCCCTGGACAACTGGAAGATTTTTTTCTGGTGCAAATGCCATTATCAGGTAGTGCAATTATCGAAAGTGGCGGGAAAACTTTAGAATCCACACCACAAATGGCTTCTTTGCTTAGCCCAGAAGAGTCTACGGTGATGCGTTGGAACAGTGACAATGACCAATTTATGCTACGAATTTCTCGTTCTTTATTAGAGCGTACGTTAGTTGGGCAGCTTGGGCATACCTTAGAGAAACCATTAGTTTTTGAATTAGGGTTTGCTTGGCAGTCTTGTATTGCATGGCGTACGTTGATGAATTATTTGGTTGAATGCGCTACACGTACACCTGATTTACTGCAGCATAAACTGATAACCACCCAAGTAGAGCAGTTGGTTTCTGTTACCCTACTTTCCACCCACCAGCATAATTATTTAGAAGATTCGGGTATGCGCCGAGCCACCATTCGCCCGCGTCATGTGCGCCGCGTTCAAGAGTACCTCGAAGCACACGCCCATGAACCGATTACCGTTGAACAACTCGCCCATATTGCTGGCGTCAGTTTGCGCAGCTTATATGCCGGTTTTAAAGAGTTTTTAGATATTAGCCCGATGCAATATTTACGTGATTTGCGTATGGAGCGAGTTAGAGCCGAATTGATGTCAGGGGAAGCCACCAGCGTGACTGGCGTGGCACTACGCTGGGGATTCGCCCACATGGGACGGTTTAGCGCAGAATATAAGCAACGCTACGGAGAAAGCCCAAGCCAAAGTATGAAAAAAGCGTAAATTCACGTATTAAAACCTATCTAGGTTAAAGTGACCGTATGGCTGATTAGCAAGCTGTACGGTCATTTTTCATATATGGAAGGCTCAACTATCACCTGAAAATGAAAATAGGTAATAAGAATTACGTACTTCAATATCAGCAGCCTTTCGGCTGCCAATATTGAGGAGGAAGGAATTAAAACGGAATAGACGCTTTGAGGTAAATTTGTGAACCTTCAGGACGGTTTTTCACAGAAAAATCCTTCTCCCACTTCGCCGTAAATAGCCAACCTTGTGGGTTTGCATAACGGATTGAAGGACCGACTGCGAAAGCTTGAGCCTTACCTTGCGCTGAGTTTGGACCACTGTCATTGGTGGTTTGCATAAATCCATAACCCCCAACACCCGCGATCCAGCCATTACCAAAGCCCCAGCCTAATGCATAATCGGCGTGGAATGCTTGCCCTGAACGCGTGTCCGTATCATTGTTACGGAAGTTAAAGTCATACATCATTTTTAAATCCGCATTCACCCCGACAGGAGGAATGTAGCTGATTGCCCACACCGGCTGTAATACCCAGTAATTTTTCCCTAAACTTGATGGGTCGGTTTTACTGTATTTTCCGGTTGGCGCGTAAGCATCCAGCCCTAAGACATAATGCAAGTCAGCGGAAGGATGGAAACCGAGTGCGGGGCCAAAAGTAATATCCCCGAGTCCACGACTGGTTTCTTTATTCCCCGCCGCCTTCGCCGTCACATCCAACAAAGGAAGGATGGTATGAAACGCTAAATCGCCACCAAACACTTTTTGGTCAGTTACCCAGATAAAACGTGGTGCGAGTACGTTCACATTCACACTAAACCCGGGGATTGGAATTTTATCGCCTTTGTTGTCGCGAACACTGTCATAGTGGGCATTTCCACCATAGACCAACACATGGACACCTTGCGGTGGCAGTGCGCCAGACATAAAGTTTTCTAGCCCATCAGGGTAGATCCCAAGACCGCCCCCTTCTGTTGCGACAGCACCAAATGACAGTGCACCCAAGCACGAGCCGACGAGCAGCTTATTCACCATTTCTTTATTCATCATTTACCTGCCGCTGTAGTGGTTTTATGATATTTTTTATATGTTTACTTTGATGTTTACTTGTATGTTTGCTGTGTTTGTCTTGCCTTGAATTGATTCAGGCCCATTCTCTATTACCGCTTTTTCTTCGCTGCTAATTTCTCAGCAACTAAATACCCAGAGCCCCCGCCAAGACCGGGACCCGGATGGGTTGATGCCCCAATATGGAACAGATTTTTGACTGCTGTTTGATGCGCTTTGGTCTGCCCTGAAGCGGCAAACGGTCGCAACCAAAAGAATTGATCTGGCGAACAGGTTCCTGAGTAAGGATCCCCCCCCACCAGATTGCAGTTATAACGCTCAAGATCGGCTGGGGAAATTGCTTTACGACCGACTATCAAATCAGACACCCCCGGCATCACCATTTCCAAACGCTGCTGAATGCGATCGGCAACTGCTTCACGCACCGCATCATTCCAACGGCCATCTTCAGGGATCGCAATTTCTCCCGCTGCATCCCCTTTAAGATAGCGAGGCAGTTCCTGCATTTGTATCCACAAGATCCACCCGCCTTCAGGGGCACGACTTGGGTCTAATGTGGTCGGTTGACCGATCCCAAACGTCGGGCGATCAGGTAGATAGCCATTATTGGCTTGCGTGACAGATAAGCACACTTGTTCCATGCTCTCTGTGAAATGAACCAACGGCACATTCAGTAATTCAGGGTTGCACCATGGCGGCGGCGCGCTTAGCGCAAAATGGATTTGCATCCCACCGCGACCATAACGATAACCTTTCGCCCTCTGCTTCACTTGTGGTGAAACCTCATCAAGCAAGCCGCCATATAACTGGGTTGGCGTTACGTTGCACACCACACTTTCACTCGCAGGGATAAACTGCCCATTCACACGAACCCCTGTGGCACGGCTATTTTTACCGCTGCCTTGTGTAATGATCTTCTCCACATGGGCGTTGGTACGTAACTCACCACCATGTTGCTCAATCACTTTGGCAAACGCATCGACAATCCGATAGCTGCCACCTTTGACAACGGGCATTCCACCCGCCACAACCGCGGCAAACGTCAGTTTACCAATCAGCGCCGAGCTGGCTTCATCAGGCCCTAACCCCGTATGCAGCACCCACGGCGCCATCAACGCACGGCTAAAATCATGCTGTAATTCCCGCTCAGACCAGCGACGAAAACTTTCCACGCCAGATTTAGCAAAATCCAGCAAGCCATCAACACCGCGTTTGCGCCACTCGGAAAACAGCAACTTGAGCATGCCGCCGCTGTAGGGATTTTGCCCTAATAGACCAAATGTCAGTGCGGCATCTTCGCTAAACAGTTTTTCTGCCATTTGGCGAAACACTAAGCCATCTCCGGGAGCGATAGCATCTAGCTGCTTAGCAGCCTGCGCAATATCTCGCTTTAATGCCACAGATTTGCCATCAGGCTGCACCAATCCAGTGGAATAGTCGCATTGCGCGAATTCCAACCCCTGTTGTTGAAGCAATGGCGCTAACTCTTGGTAGCCTGGGCTACCAACGAACAGTGAATACCAGCATGAAAGTAAGTCGTGAGTGTAGCCTTCAAATAACGCTTCGGTACGAATACAGCCGCCAAGGCGGTCGTTACGTTCTAGAACCAAAACCGATTTCCCACGCACCGCCAATAAGGCGGCGCACATCAGCGAATTCATCCCGCTGCCGACCACGATCACTTGGGGATTGGATAAGGTCGCCATACCTCACCCCACCAGCGCAAGCACGCGTAATGGGCTACCCGAACCGCCTTCAATTTTCAGCGGCGCAGCGACGATCACCACTCCAGTAGCCGGTAGTTGGTCGAGGTTTTTCAAGCATTGCAGACCGTATTTATTGTTGCCGTGCATTAGCGTGTGGCACGGGTATGGCACAGGCCAGCTGTAAGATTGCCCCGCATCCGTATTGATAGTTTCAACCCCAAAACCTTTGACATCACGCTGGTGGATAAGCCATTCAACCGCTTCTTGAGAAGGACCCGGTGTGTGAGCACCATCTTCGCGCATATTCACATACGCTTCTGGGTTATCGGACTTTTTCGACCAATCTGTACGCAGTAAAACCCATGCCGCTTTTGGAATTTTGCCGTGTTTCTCTTCCCATTTTTGTAGAAAATCCACAGTTAAAACCCAATCGGGGTTTTGCGCGACTTCTTTACTTGCATCAACCACTACCGCTGGGGCAATAAAGTGGTGTAGCGGGATGGTATCAACGGTGTTTTTTGGCTGATCTTTACCACTGATCCAATGAATGGGAGCATCAAAGTGGGTGCCGGTGTGTTCACCGCAGCTAAAATTGTTCCAATACCAAGCGGGACCATTCTCATCATAACGGGAAATTTGCTCCATTTTGAATGACCACACTTGCCCAAACTCAGCGGGCAGTTGCAATGCCGGAAATGAAGGCGATAAGATTTGTGTCAGGTCGATAATCTGAATATTGCCTTTTTGTAACTCGCTGGCAAATGACATCAAAGTTTGCTGTTCCATACTATCTCCTGCGCCTATTGCGCTTCATGTAGAGCGGTAAATGTGCCGCCGTGGAAAACTAAAGGCTTGCCTGTTTCACTGCCGATACGGCGTACATGCCCCACCATCAATAAGTGATCGCCAATATGATCTTGCTTGTGGTTTTCACACACTAAGGTGGCGATCGCGCCGTGTAAGGCGGGGATCCCTTCTGGCGTGATGTGTACGGCTACATCTTCGAATTTGTTTTCGATTCGAGGATTAGCAAAACGCATCGCTAACTCTTGGTGATCTTTGCCTAAGATATTGATCGTGAAATGTTGGCAATCACGAAATACCGCGAGATTGGGCGAATGGTTAACTAAACTCCATAGCACCAAAGGCGGGTCGAGCGACAGTGACGCAAATGAGTTGATGGTCAATCCAACGTCACGTCCATCAGGGGTGCGAGTGGTCACAACCGCTACCCCTGTGGGGTAGCAGCCTAGTAAATTGCGTAAGGTTTTCGATTCAAACTCGGTATGACCCCATTCGCTTTCGCACATAAGCGTGTCCTCTGCAATCATCGACATACTGATTTCTCCTACGAAGCGCGAACTTCTTCTTGCATCAGCGATTGAATATAGGCATCGCAGGCATGGGCATCATGCCACCATGGTGCAAGAACTGGCGGATAGTTAAAGGCGTTCGCGATGGTGTGCGCTAAGGTTGGCAGTTGTTGCGCTGCGCCTAATGCATTAAGAACATGCGGCTGTGGCGGCGCCAATAGAGCATTCGTCCACTCCACCACATGGCGACCGTATTTCCAGAATTGCTCAAACGTGTCGTTCATCCACTCCGCCGTATACGGCTTGTCACCACGGGCTAAAATAGCGTCGTAGTAGACTTTGCTGGCTTTCGTGGCGTTATTCGATCCTTGTCCAGTCAGTGGATCGTTGGTCACTAATGCATCCCCTAAACCAAAGACAATTTTGCCTGATGGCAGCGTGAGAACTGGCTTACGGACTGTTGGGGCAAAGCGCCCTGCCAGAATGCCATTTTCGTCAGTTAACTCCACATGGCGGCAGCGCTCTGCTTCCCACGGTAAATAGGTATCGATGATTTTTTTGCTGTAGGCCAAATGTTCTTGTGGTGTACGTGCTTCTCCCCACTGATCCATCGGCCCACCCGGTACACCTTCAAAAACCATGATGTGGCAGTCGCCGCTATTGGTTAGAGATGGGAACACAAAGTACTCCCCCACACCCGGTATTAGGTTGAAGGAGACTTGTGAAAATTCAGGGGTTGGCAGCATGCCGTGAACGTACGTGAGCGCTAATGCACGCTGAGGTTTATCATACGGAGAACGAATAGGGTCACGTTCTAGCAGCTTAACGATTTCCCCTTTTCCTCCCGCTAAAATCACTAAATCGTGAGTTTCAGCGAGTTTTTCTAACTCTGCTATGCCCACATCTTCAATCATCAAATTGCCACCACGAGCGGCAAATAACTCCAGCCAATAAGGCATTTTGATACGCTGATCAACGGCTTGAGCATAATTATCGATACGTGAGCGCCAGCTAATGGCTTTTTCACCTGCCTTTTCAGGATGCGGGACAGTAAAACCAATACCTTCTACTGGCGGACATTTGTCTTCCCAGAAGTTGATCCCTAAATCGCGCTCAAATTGCAGCGAAATATCGAACATACATTGGCTGGACATCACGCGACCATTTTTCACATCATCTGGAGTACGATTGGTGGCAACCGTCACGTCATAACCTTTGTCCAGCAGCCCTAATGCCAATGGCATACCCGCCTGACCACCACCTACGATTGCAATACGACGCATAGTGAATTCCTCGATAAAATTAAAATCAGGGTGTCTTATTCAGCAAGACGGGGAATGGCGGGTTTCGCCTGTTCAGGTCCCATGGCGGAGTATCCACCATCGACCGCGTAATCTGCGCCAGTGACAAAACTCGCTAGCTCAGACAGTAGGAATGCCACAACTTGAGCCACCTCTTCAGGGTCGCCAACACGTTGTAAAAGATGATAATCCGCCGCGACACGGTCGGTTTTTTGGCGATCGCCACCCGTCAATTCGTCCATCACCCGAGACCATGTCCAACCGGGGGAAACAGAATTGACGCGAATACCGTCGGGGGCATAATCCATCGCTTGGCTACGCGTCACTTCTAGCATGGCGGCTTTCGATGCGGGATAGAGCCAGCGACCTGTTTGCGCCACCGAAGAGGAGATACTGGTGAAGTTTACAATTGCACCTTTGCCCGCTTTGGCTAGATGGGGCTTGGCAAATTGCGCTGCCATCACAGCGCTCACCACATTGATATTTAATGCCGTTAGCCAGTCTTGACGTGAAGAGGCTTGACCGTCATCCAGATAGGTGGCGGCCAGATTAACCAAAAAATCGAGTTGACCATATTTTTGCGCAACGCGGTCAATACCTTGCTTTAACTGTTGGTCATCAGTGATATCTACGGGTAGAAAATCAATGTTGGGCTCCGATTGCGCCACAATTTCCCCATTGGTTTTGTCGATATCAAAAATGGTGACTTTGACCCCATAGGAACATAAGATTTTTGCCACGGTTGCGCCGATTTTGGTTGCACCACCCGTCACGATGGCAATTTTATTATTCAGACCTTTCATCACTGTGCCCTCTTTGCTCTCATTCGTTCACAAAAAATTAACATGACGAATCATTACGCAAAAAAGGCAAAAGCCTGTAGCCCATATGCGCAAAGATTATCCACACAGCGCGGCTATTTATTTAATAACATGATGATAATACAGAACAAATAGCCACATCTTGCCGTGGCTATCCAGATAGTGAAAAGTGTGATTTAAGGACGTTCGAGGATTTGGGCGCCCGAACCCTGATGACCTAAGATATCTTCAGGGTTGCGCAATGGGCAATCTTTGAGAGACAAACAACCACAACCAATACAGTGATCCAACTCATTGCGCAATCGAGTTAACTGTTTGATTCGTCTATCTAATGAACTTTTCCATTCCGTTGACATCCCTTTCCACTCTTCCGCGGTCAACTTGCTGTTTGCCGGAAACTGCCCCAGTGCATCTTGGATCTCTTTGAGGGGAATACCTGTGCTTTGTGCCACTTTGATAATGGCAATGTAGCGTAAAACCACAGGTGGAAAACGCCGTTGATTCCCTTGTGTTCGGGTACTTTGAATCAGCCCTTTCGCCTCATAGAAATGTACGGTAGAAACCGGAACGCCTGCGCGCTTAGCCACTTCTCCTACCGTCAGTGCCCGTGAAAAATCCACCTTTTCAGCGGCAATTTTTCGCGTTTTTATCGTATTCATGGTTTTACCCACCATTTCTTCTTTCCCCCTATTGACCTCAACTTAACTTAAGGTTTTATAGTGCCAGCCTCTTTAATTGTCAATTTAAGATGCCAATGATAATGAATAAAAAAACGCTAACTTTGCTATGTGCAGGGCTTCTCTCCGTAGGTGGAGGAGCCGCCATTTACTCGACTTACGCCAGCTCAGACGATAAGCCACAAGCGGCTTATCAGCATCCTCCAGTGAAAGTGGCTCTTGCTCCCGTCACCTTGGCTAATGCTCCACGCACTTTTTACGGTGTGGGGGAATTAGAAGCGGGTAGTCAGGTGTTTGTAGCCGCAGAAACCAGTGGGCGCATCACCAAAATTGGTTTTGAATCCGGTCAACAGGTCAAAAAAGGGCAATTATTAGTGCAGCTCAATGATGCGGTGGAACGTGCAGATTTAGCTCGCTATCAAGCACAATACCGCAATGCTGCCCGCCTATATGACAGAACCCGTTCTCTGTCTGCGCAACATTTAGTGGCAGAAGCGCAGGTGGATAGCACCCGTGCCGAGCGCGATATGGCACAAGGGCTGATTCAGCAGACCCAAGCACTGATTGCGCAAAAAGCCATTCATGCCCCATTCGATGGCACGATTGGTATTCGCCAAGTCCATGAAGGGCAATACCTTAGTCCTGGTGAAGCGATAGCCAGCCTTGTGGATACCCAAACGTTGAAGCTGAATTTCTCATTGGATGAGCAAGCCTCCCCGGAATTGCATCAAGGACAAGTGGTGGATATCACCGTCGATGCTTACCCCGAAACCCCATTCCCCGCCAAAGTGACGGCGATTGATCCGTTGATTGGCAAATCCCGAACAATTGCGTTGCAAGCTACGCTCGATAACAGCAATGGCAAGCTAAAAGCGGGTATGTACGCCAATGTCACTGTGGTGCGACAAGCAAACAATGCAGTGCTGACCATTCCTGAAACAGCGGTCACTTACACCGCTTATGGGGATACGGTATTTATCGCTGAAGGTACTGGGGACACCATGACGGTCAAACGCGTTTCCGTGAAAACGGGGCAGCGTTTTGATGGCAATATCGAAATTGAGCACGGACTTGCCGAGGGCGACCAAGTGGTCAGTTCTGGCCAGCTACGTCTGAATAATGGCTCTGCCATTACCCCTATCGCTCAAAATACATTATCTGAAACTCCGCAAGGTTCCTAAGGACGGTGCTATGAAATTTACGGACCTGTTTGTGCGCCGACCGGTATTGGCTTTAGTCGTCAGTGCCTTGATTGTATTGATCGGGCTGTTTGCGCTGAGTAAATTACCCATTCGCCAATATCCTCAATTAGAAAGTTCAACCATCACAATTACCACGCAATATCCGGGCGCATCGGCAAAATTAATGCAGGGGTTTGTGACTCAGCCGATTGCCCAAGCGGTCTCTTCCGTTGAAGGGGTTGATTACCTATTCTCATCATCCGTTCAAGGCAGCAGCCTTGTGACGGTGCGCATGGAGCTAAACCGCGATTCAACCCAAGCTCTCACCCAAGTGATGGCGAAGGTGAACCAAGTACGTTATAAGTTACCGAAAGAGGCCTATGACCCTGTGATTGAGCTCTCTTCAGGAGAGTCCACTGCCGTCGCTTATATTGGTTTTTCCAGTACCGAACTTTCGATTCCCGCACTAACCGATTACCTTTCCCGCGTGGTAGAACCAATGTATTCCGCCATTGATGGCGTAGCGAAAGTGCAGGTATTTGGCGGGCAACAACTGGCGATGCGTTTATGGCTGGATGCGGATAAGCTCGCTGGTCGCGGCATTTCAGCGGCTGAGGTCGCCCAAGCGGTGCGCCAAAATAACTATCAAGCAGCTCCCGGTAAGGTGAAAGGTGAGTTTGTCATTTCTAACGTGTATGTGAACACCGATTTAACCAATGTGGATGAATTTCGCGATTTGGTGATCCGCAATGATGGTAACGGATTGGTGCGCTTAAAGGATGTGGGTACCATTGAGCTGGGGGCTGCATCTACAGAAACCAGTGGCTTAATGAATGGGGAACCTGCCATTTACTTAGGTTTGTTTGCCACGCCAACCGGTAACCCGCTGGTGATTGTAGATGGCATGAATAAGTTAATGCCAGATATCATCAAAACCCTGCCGCCGGGGGTAAAAGTGGAAATGGCCTTTGAAACTTCACGGTTTATTAAAGCCTCCATCGACCAAGTGATCCAAACCCTTGTTGAAGCCCTACTGATTGTTATCGCCGTGATTTATCTGTGCCTTGGTTCGATTCGCAGCGTAATTATACCTATTCTTGCCATCCCGCTGTCCATGCTGGGTGCAGCGGCATTGATGATGGCGTTCGGCTTTAGTATTAACTTGCTGACCTTACTGGCGATGGTACTGGCGATTGGGTTGGTGGTAGATGATGCCATTGTGGTGGTGGAAAACGTGCATCGCCATATTGAGGAAGGAAAATCCCCTGTTCTGGCGGCCTTGATCGGCGCCCGTGAGGTAGCAGGTCCCGTTATCGCGATGACGATTACCCTCGCTGCGGTGTATGCACCGATTGGCTTAATGTCTGGATTAACAGGGGCATTATTTAAAGAGTTTGCGCTCACATTGGCGGGCGCGGTGATTGTATCTGGCATCGTGGCGTTAACCCTTTCTCCGGTGATGAGTTCGTTTATGTTGAACTCAAAACAGAATGAAGGGCGTATGGCGCGAATAGCAGAAACCTTCTTCGAGACCCTTGCCCATTACTATACGGCGGTGCTGAATTTCTCATTGAAAAACCGCTGGATCACCGGAATTTTGGCTGTCGGTGTCGTGATCAGCCTGCCAATGTTGTATCAATCCGCACCGCGGGAGCTGGCACCTGTTGAAGACCAGTCGAGCGTCTTAACGGCAATTAAATCTCCGCAGCATGCCAACCTTGAGTATGTGGAGCGTTTCTCCCGTAAATTACACGATGTGTTTATGGAGCTACCCGAAACGGAAAGTACGTGGATTATTAACGGTACCGATGGCCCATCAGCCAGTTTCGGAGGCACAAATTTAACGTCTTGGGAGCAACGAGAGCGCCCTGCGTCGGCGATCCAATCAGACTTACAAAATCGTGTTGGTGATGTCGAAGGTAACAGTATCTTTGTGTTCCAGTTACCTGCATTACCCGGCTCTACGGGCGGCTTGCCTATTCAAATGGTGCTAAAAAGCCCCCAAGATTATCCAGTACTGTATCGCACCATGGAAGAGATTAAACAGCAAGCGCGTGAAAGTGGCCTGTTTATGGTGGTAGATAGCGACCTCGACTATAACAACCCTGTGGTTGAGGTTCGCATTAATCGCTCGAAAGCCAACAGTTTAGGCATTCGTATGCAGGATATTGGAGAGTCCCTAACGTTGCTGGTGGGTGAGAATTATATCAACCGCTTTGGCATGGATGGACGCTCTTATGATGTGATACCGCAAAGCCTACGCAGCCAGCGACTGACGCCTGAAGCGTTATCCCGCCATTATGTTAAGTCCGAAGATGGCAGCATGATCCCGCTGTCGACGGTGGTGGATATTTCAACGCAAGTAGAGCCGAATAAATTGTCTCAGTTTAATCAGCAAAATGCCGCCATTTTCCAAGCGATCCCTGCACCGGGCGTTACCATAGGGCAAGCGGTGGCGTATCTCGATGAGATAGCCAGTGAGCTGCCAGCTGGTTTTAGCCATGATTGGCAATCTGATTCGCGCCAATATAAACAAGAAGGAAACACCCTCGCCTTCGCGTTTATGGCGGCGCTGCTCATTATCTATTTAGTGCTCGCGGCTCAGTATGAAAGTTTAGTAGATCCGTTGATTATCTTAATTACCGTTCCGCTTTCTATCTGTGGTGCCTTGATTCCGCTGGCATTGGGTTATGCCACCCTCAATATTTATACCCAAATTGGCTTAGTTACCTTGATCGGGCTAATCAGTAAACACGGGATCTTGATGGTGGAGTTTGCCAATGAGCTGCAAGCTAACGAAGGGTTAGATAAACGCCATGCCATTTTAAAAGCAGCACAAATCCGTTTACGCCCAATTTTGATGACGACGGCAGCAATGGTTATCGGTTTAGTTCCTCTTCTGTTCGCGACTGGCGCTGGAGCAAATAGCCGCTTTGGGCTGGGTTTGGTGATTGTCACAGGCATGTTGGTGGGGACGCTATTTACCCTGTTTGTGTTGCCAACTATCTATTCCGTGCTTGCACGTAATCACAGCGCAACAGCGTTAACCCCAAGACGTTATGAGCTGGCTGAAGCTAACCGTTTAATTAAACACTCTGAGGAGACGGCACCATGAATTTATCATCGTTAAACCATCTTTCACTTGTTCCCGCTCGCAAGGAAAAGCGAAGCGTTCATGAGAAACGGTCAGTTCATGACAGCAAATCAGCAGGTTCAGTGGCTAATCCTATGAGCAACAGTGTGGCAATGATGATGATTTATCATCCTTATCCGGTATGGAAAACGCGCTCCGACGCAACTAACCGATGGCGTAAATAGTGTTCTCAGCGATGTTTGAATTAATACTCTAATCAACAGAAAAAAGAGCCGCATACTTTCGTAGTGCGGCTCTTCTTCAAGCTATTATCAGGCTGTTAATTTACTGACCTTCATAGAAAGCCATCACTAACTTACCTTCTTTAATAATGATTGGCGTACCCGGTAAAGCATCAATGACTTCATTTTGCGAAGCATCAACCACCACCGCAACGTTGCGGTTATTTTGGCTCGCCAACAAGCTTGGTAGCTGCTCTAAACGGTAAAAACGATTTTCCGCATCTGGGTAATTCAGCCCGTAGCCTAGCTCACCCGTTTGATACAGCATGGTAATGTCATCGCGTTTGAGTACCCAAGCCAACGCAGTGCCTAATCCCACATTGTTGGTTAAAAGTACCGCGCGGTTTTGTAGCTGATCTTGGTATTTTGTTAACACGCCTTGCGGGGTGTTATTGCTCTCAATATATTTAGGGATCACATGCCCAATACTGAGGCTGAGTACTAACGTACAGGCGGCTGCCCATGACCAGAATTTGCGGTTAAATGACACTACCCCCATCACAGCCCAAAACAGAAATGCCCCTGCGGCAATCCACATTTTGTAGCTTTCATCCCCTTGATATAAATTCATTTTAGGGAAATAAGGTGATGCAATAAATGCCCCTGCCGCCGCGATACCCAACGTGATGTTTATCAGCGCATTCAGGCGAATAGTAGCCACTTTATTCTGAGTTAAAACCTGCTGCAAATAGGATGCCATCAAAATCGCGATGGGTGCGATGCACGGCAGAATATAGGTGAGAAGCTTCCCTTTTGTCACACTAAAAAACAGGAAAGGTAGCGCCGCCCACAATAAGAAATAGAGGTTCATGCCTCTCGCGCGAACTGCGTGTGCAATGGATGAGAAGAGGTAACCTAACCACGGAAGCACCGCCGCCAACAAAATCGGCATATAGAACCAGAACGGAGATTTGTTTTGTGCGTTATCCGCCATAAAACGCTGAATATGCTCAACCCAGAAAAAGTAGCTCCAATAATCTGGCTCTAGGCTTGCAATAGTAAGCGCCCACGGTAAGCAAACTAATACGGCAACAAGAATCGAAATTAATGCGTACAGGCAGACGTCTTTGAACTTTTTAAAGTAAATTGCGCTAACGGAACACACTAAAACGGGAAGCACTAAAACTAAAAAGCCTTTTGTCATAACGCCTAAACCGCATGCCACGCCAATCAGAATATAGGCATACAATTTATGAGCGCGTTGTGTCGTGGTTATCCCCCATTGGAAAAAGAAGATAATCATCGTAATAAAGGCGGTCACAATTGGGTCAAGGATGTTATAAGTCCCAATGGTCAAAATCATAAACATGGAAAGATAAATAAGCACCGCATTAAACGCGAGATCTTTATTTTTCCATGCCATCTTTGCACTAAGATAAACAAATAACCCGCTGATAAGGGTGCTAAACACCACACCTAACCGAACCGAGACATTGTTTTCACCAAATAACATTTGGAAGAAAGAACCGACCCAATAACCAAAAATCGGCTTTTCAAAATAGCGGATACCAAGCAGCTCAGGCACGCTCCAATGGCTACTTAATATCAGCTCACGGCTGATTTCTGCATAGCGTAGCTCATCGGGCTGCCATAGCATGCGCCCATTGAGAGGAAGAAAATAGGTTATGAGTACAAAACCGAATAATAGGCACCACTTAAAGTAGGCAACTTTATTATTTGCCATCATCATTTAATCTCAACCATTATTGTCATAAATATTTAATAATTATTATTTGCGCCGAAGCTTCAGGCACTTTTGATTAATAAAATCAGGGTTCTATTATCATTAGTTCGACTAAACCCAGTATAAACCAATAAACATTTTCGTATTTCATACATCCATATGAGATAAACAATCAATAAATGAATCTTTTATTTCAACATTAAGATAACAGGATGAGCTGCTTGTTAAGACTCGATTAAAAAACAATAGTTCAGCGATTTCCATTTATTTTTAACAGAATGAAAAATAAATTAAAAAACGGTGCCGCTTGCGAATAGTTATTAATTCTAGAAAGAAGAATAAAACCCAATAGTTAATCACGCAGGTAACAATAAAGGCAGTTATTGCAATATATTCTTCACAATAACCGCCTTTATTTATCGGTAGCTACTTAACAAGATTTACTTGGCTGCATCCAAGGCTTGGATTAAGTCAGCAAGAATGTCATCGATATGTTCAATACCAATGGATAAACGGATCATATCGCGCGATACTCCTGCACGAGCTAGCTCTGCATCATTTAATTGACGATGGGTGGTCGATGCTGGGTGGCAAGCTAATGATTTTGCATCGCCAATATTGACCAAGCGAACAATCAGGTTCAGTGCATCAATAAAACGCGCTCCCGCTTCTTGCCCGCCTTTGATCCCAAAAGACATAATACTAGCAGGTTTACCTTGCATATATTTTTGCGCAAGTGCGTGCTCAGGGTTGCTTGGTAGCCCCGCATATTTTACCCATGCCACTTGCGGATGGTTTTCGAGGAATTGTGCCACTTTCACTGCATTTTCAGTATGGCGCTCCATTCTTAACGCGAGCGTTTCCAGACCTTGTAAGATCAAGAAGGCGTTAAATGGCGATAATGCTGCTCCCGTTCCACGCAGCGGTGCCACGCGGCAACGCGCAATAAACGCCGCCGCACCGAAGTGCTCTGTATAGCTGACACCGTGATAAGCGATATCCGGCTCAACCAGCAGAGAAAAACGCTCTGCGTGCTCTGCCCATGGGAATTTACCTGAATCAATCACCATTCCGCCGATTGAGGTGCCATGACCACCGATATATTTGGTTAACGAGTGCACCACGATATCCGCACCGTGTTCGAATGGGCGGCATAAATATGGAGTCGCTACGGTATTATCGACAATCAGAGGTACGCCATGGCGATGAGCGATCTCCGCCAGCGCGGCAAGGTCAACAATAAAACCCGCAGGGTTAGAGATAGATTCGCAGAAAACGGCTTTTGTTTTCTCGTCAATTAGGGCTTCTAGTGCGGCTAAATCATCGTGTTCAGCAAACCGGGTTTCGATACCAAGGCGCGGTAGAGTATGCGCCAGTAAGTTGTACGTACCGCCATACAGTTTTGCCACCGAAACAATGTTATCGCCGACTTGGGCAATAGTTTGAATTGCATAGGTGATAGCTGCCATGCCCGAAGCCACCGCCAGCCCAGCAATTCCCCCTTCAAGGGCAGCAACGCGCTTTTCTAGCACATCGTTGGTCGGGTTCATAATGCGGGTATAGATATTACCTGCAACTTTTAAGTCGAACAGATCCGCGCCATGCTGTGTATCGTCAAATGCATAAGAGGTGGTTTGATAAATAGGCACCGCGACAGACTTGGTTGTAGGGTCTGGAGAATAGCCTGCGTGGATTGATAATGTTTCTAATTTCATTGAGTTATCCTTGTTATACCCGCACTGCCAATTGAATGGGTTCTTGTTTTTATTTCACGGTACTTATTATTTCACGGCAGTCCTTTCCAATATCCCCCAAGTAAATTCCTCGCACAACCATCTAGACTTGAAATAATTTCATCTAAAGTTATTCATAAAATAAATAAGACCGCATTAGAAACAAAAAAACCCATATTGCCGAAGTAATATGGGTTTCGGTACAACTGAATTTAATTACGCGAACGCGCCATAAATCACAGAGGTAATTGATGCTAAGCCGCATAGCAGCGTAAAGATTTGCGCTGGCTTAGAGGTACTAAACGGTTTCATTGCAGGCACGATACGCATCGCCACAACTGGCAGGATAAACAGGATTGCCGCAATCATTGGGGCACCCATGGTTTCAATCATACCTAAGATACTTGGGTTGATAATCGCGACGATCCAAGTGGTGATTACAATGAACAGTAAAGAGATTAACTCAATTTTCTTCACAGAAACTGAAGAGCGCGATTTGACTAATCCAACCAGACCTTCGTGCGCACCTAAGAAGTGACCAAAGTAGCTAGAAACGATAGCTGCGAATGCCACGATAGGACCTAAGTAAGACAGGATTGGTGATGGGTTAATGTTCGCAATGTGGGATAACACGCTGATATTTTCTTTCTTCGCGATTTCTAACTCAGCAGGACTCAGTGACAGAACCACAGAGAATACGAAAAACATCACGAAGCCAGTTAGCATAAATGCTGCGCCGCCAGTGATCATGTCAGTTTTAATCACAGCTTGGTCGCCAAATTGCTGACGTTGGTCTTTTGCAAACTGGCTGATGATTGGGCTGTGATTAAAAGAGAATACGATGATAGGAATCGCCATCCAGACAACAATCGGCATTGCGCTCCAATCTGGTGCGACTTCTAACATCGACGTATTCCACTCAGGGATCAGGTACAGAGACAGCGCTAATAAGATGAAGACTAATGGATAAACCATCATAGAAGTGAGCTTCAGCATTAAGTCACGACCGAATACGACACCTGCGGTCATTGCTGCAATTAACACACCAGACAGCAACCAACGTGGCAGTGGGTCCATACCAATTTGGTTCACTAAGAATGAGTCTACTGTGTTAGTGATACCCACGCCGTAAATTAATACGATTGGGTAAATCGCAAAGAAATAAGCAAAAGTGATAATATTCGCACCTGTTTTACCGAAATGTTCTTCCACAGTATCGGTAATATCAGCATCGTGTTTCTTAGCCGATAAAACAAAACGCGCTAACCCTTTATGAGCTAACCAAATCATTGGAGTTGCAATTAAAGCTAATACAACTAATGGCCAGAAACCACCCGCGCCAGCTTTAATTGGCAGAAAAAGAACACCCGCACCAACGGCGGTACCAAAAAGAGATAATACCCAAGTGAAGTCTTTATAAGTCCACTTACTGGCAGGTTTGTCTGTCGTGTTTACTGCGGTTTTTATTGTGCTCATACCGTCACTTCATCGTTTTAAAATGGATAAAAAAAGATGCGGCGAATTTTGCATTAAATGCGTTAGAGCAACTAGCTTATTTTGATTAATCTTTCTGGCTTTTTGGTGTAGATCTCATATCTGAATTTAAAAAAATGACAATTTGTTAATAATCGCAAATAAATTTTTATCATTTGATTGAAAATACCAAAACACCACGTCAAAAAAGCGTAGAGTTTTTTTCTTTTGAACCTAAGTTTTAACCGAAATAAATATCGATAAAAAAAATGGCTAGAATAATTTCTAGCCATCAGACCATTTCCAAACCCATCAGGGTTGGAAATGGCTCTTTTGGGTTGTAGAATTAACAAGGAAAATCAATTCATTGATTTTCGCCTGATAACACAAAGAGGGAAAAACCACGCTTTTATCCCTCTTTGTCAGCAACAAAAATGGCTAGAATAATTTCTAGCCATTTTTGTTTGGTAAATACCTATTTTGTTACAAATAGACTGGCACTAAAATCTCAGTGGCAATCACAACAACGATAAGCCCAACTAATACGGGAACCGAGGTTCTTTTCACCACTTCAAATGGTGAAATCTTCGCCATCCCCGATACCGCAACCACCACCCCAGAAACCGGTGATAATGTACGACCTAAGTTAGATGCCTGTAGCATTGGAATGACAAGGTAAGCTGGGTTGACGCCCATTTGCTTCGCTAAGTGAGGGATCAATTCAACGAATGCGTAGAATGGCGCGTTACCAGAACCAGTGGTCATCGCCGCTAACATAGTGATCACCACCAGCGCAATCATCATCACAATCGCGCCAGAACCAAAGGATTGCGCTAAGTCGATCAAGCCTTTAATAAAGCCGATGGTGCTTAGACCCTGAGCAAATACGCCAGCTGCCACTAACAGCATCACGACGGTTGCAAACGCATCAGCCATACCTCTATAGCAAACTTCTAAGCCACCATAGACATGTTTTGCACTGAAGCTACGAATGAACTCAATGATTGCAGCCATAATAATACAGCCAACAATAATGGTGACAATATGTAGCTCAGGCGCCCATTTACCATCAAACACTAATACGCCGATGATTGGAGTAAATGGTAGAATCGCGTAGAAACCTGGTGCGTGGGTTTTAATTTCATTCACATCCAGCATTTCGGTTTTAACGTGCTCTTTTCTATCCAGAAAACGCTGCCAGAAGAAGTGAGCCACTGACATCGCAACAATGGCAGCGATGGAGATAGGCAGTGTGGTTTTGAATGCGAAATCAATCAGAGGCATTTCTGCTGCTTTCGCCGCTAAGATAACGTCTCCAGACGTTGGTGCCAGAATGATAGCGGCCGGTGATGCACAGATAGCCGCCGCTGCGCCACGGCTGATCCCGACGTTAACCATCACAGGGAACAAGGTTGCCATCAATAACACCCCTAAACCTGTTGCCGATGAAACTGCCAGTGACATCAAGCAAGCAACAATATACGCCGCAACCATCAATAAGTATGGGGAGTTGATCATTTTTAATGGCTTGGAGGCAATTTTCACCACCACGTCATTCGCACCGATGTGAGTCATATAAGACGCAAACCCACACAGCACCATGATCATCATACCGAGGTCACCACCTCGGCTCATTAATAAGAACTTGATGTATTCCAGAATATCAGTAACGCGCCATCCCGTTGCTTTCACTGATTCTGGTAAAATGCTTTTACCCATTAACGCAGTAATAATTAGGAGTAAAATACCCCCCGTCATTAATACCCCAGTTGCAGAGTAACCCTTTATTATATAGCGCCCAACTCCAACGGCGACCAATACGCCTATTAAGAGCTCAATCATGTGTTTCTCCTGCCCGTCTCATTTTGTAATTATTGGTGGTACTCTGCCTAAAAAAAAAGCGAAATACACTGATAATGATCATAGTGGACAATATTTTTAATCTAGAAATAGATAAAAACACAAGTCAAAAAAATATTATTTTTTGACTAAGCAAAAGAAATGAAATTCAGGGGCATTAAACATTTAAACTAAAGCCAAATAATAGTAATTTAAGCGATATTAAATGGCGTGATTATCTACATAATGACCATCATAAATAATGTAAGATTAACTGCAAAAATTAGCGCGAGAATAACTCAAATATCATGTCACCAAAAAAACCTCGGTATTGCAGATAACGAATTTGTTTACCCTTCTCTTTAAAGTCAGTTGGGATTTCATCCCCAAATTTTTTACTGCGTACTTCTGCTGCCTTTTCAAACCAGTCGACATCAAGCTCAGCAAAATGGTGTTCGACTAATGTCTCGGCAAATCCTTTTTGCCGCATTTCTTGTTTGATCCGTAAAGGTCCATATCCTTTACGCGAATACCCTTGCAATAGCAGTGATACCACACGGTCATCATCCAAAAAGTGCTGCTCACTCAGTTTATCCAACACCCCTTCAATCAACTGCTCATCGATAATCCCCTCATTTTTTTCATACATACGGCGCTTCATACGGGCAAATAACTCCGCTTTGCCATAATCGCGTCTGGAAAGTAAAAATAGGGCATATTGGTACAGTTCAGGTTGGGTCATTGTCACATTTAACTCATTAAAAAGGGCACTGAATTCAGTGCCCTATTCGCATTAGTCAATCAAGATAGATTAATGCACTTGAGCACCACTAAGAAGTTTATAGATTGTATCAGGAGTATAGCTACCGTCCTGATAATAAATAGTCCAATCCGTGATATGGTCACGCGTTAGCGGATAAACACCGCCCTCTTCCATGGTTTCCACATAGAATGGGTGATTAATTAAACGGCCTTCAAACTGGTCGCCGTTCCATGTCAACGGCTCAAACCACATATGTTCGTGCCCTTCATCACCCTCTTCATCTTGATAACTAATGCCGCATTTAATTAAGAAGCGCCACTCTGATTCTTCCTCTTCTTCCGATTTTCCGAGCAGCTTCGCAAATAGCCCTTTTTTCGGTGTGACTGGCTTTGGACCATAGTTATCGAGCATGTGAGTGAAGTATTCCCAACGTAGTCTGGCTTTGCTGGACATATCCGCCGTTTCTTCATCAGTGCGCATAAACATCATTGCATTTTGGTCTTCAAACCCTTCAAAGAAGCTTTCCAATGTTGGGTTTTCTTGCGTGACACGGAATAACATTACGGATGGATGCTGGTGAGATTCGTCACGGTCGTGCCAATCCCCCATAAAACGCTCAGAGCTCATATCGCCAAACTCGAAGTTCATCTCTTCCAGCGGTTTTAAGTTATCGATCGGTGTGGAAGTTCCTACATGAAGGAGACCTTCTTCAAAAGGTACCGCCACTAAATATTCATAGCCGGTTTGTGTTTGCCCAATGAAAATCGGCTCATTAAAGTCGATTTTTCCGTTGGTAATGCTGTTGTTCACAAAGCTCCAGAACAACTCAGGGATCCCATAATAAGACGCAATCGGGTGTGGAATGATAATTTCCGCTTCCGATAAACCACAACGGGCTAACCCATGAGTATGGAACCAATATTTGGTCGGCGCTGAATCTTCGGAGTTTTCATCGTGATCGTAAATGGCATGCACCACATACAGGGAATCAATGCTTGGCATTAAATCGTCGATCAGCTGGAAGTTAAGCCATTCACGGGTAAAGACTTTACCTGCGGCAGAAATATCCAAGCCCAGTAATAAATCAGGTACTAAAATTTGGATAATTTTAAGCTGCTGTAAGTAGCTCACTAGAGGCTTTTCTTGGAATAGGCATTCAACCACCACGGCCTGTGGCGCATTGCTTGCCTGCGTGTAAAGTTCTTGGCTAATAGGATCTGTCGCGAAATACGGGTTGATGGTGTATTCCGGGTCGCTCTCCACAAGCGAAACGTAAAAACGTAACTCTTCTTCGCCACGTTTACAGCTAAAGAAGAAACCGCCGCCTTCTTCATCAGGCAGGTAATCAATTTCCCCTTCAGTAAAGTAGGTTTGCTCTTCCAGACGCTGTTCAAGTTGTAGGGAGGTCAGCTCTGATGCAGGGATTGCCACCATCATCGAGGCTTCTTTCTCCCCGTTTCCAGCAGCAATATCAAGGTATTGTTGTTTATTGTTCACTATTTTGCCCTGTTATTTATTATCTTACTGGAGGATATCAGCTTATATTCGATAAGAATATTGTGATAATTCTTAACCCAATCAGATAGGCGTTTAATCTCTCATATTTAAACTAGGAGCATTAATCATCATTATTTGATGCAACGTAATTCCACTTTTCATCCCGTATTCACTAGGGCACAATGAGAACCAGCATCACCAAGGCTTTTGGTTGGTGAAATAATCCTTTCTTATATAGGTTTTGAAAATAGAGGCTTTACAACATGGCTGATTTATCTGAGAAACAAAAAGAATATATTGATGACCTCGCAATGAAGCGCGTTTTTGATATGAATAATGATGATGTCTTAATTAATGCGCTGGAACAAAAAATTCACAGCATGGAAGCGCATTTAAAAGATTACTTCCATGAGCGTGTTCAGTTTCATCAGAAAAACAGCAAATAATACCGCTCTTACTCCTCTAATGCATTTCAGTGCTGAAATACCCAGAGTTTCAGCACGTTTTTTAGTACCTCAATAGCATCTTCTTAATATCTTAATCACATCCATCATATTGATAATAATATGCGTTCATAGGTAGCGAAATATCATTAAAATAGCACCATGAGCCATACTATCAATTGCCATATATGCTAAACTTTTGTGGATAACTGTAAGTTAATTAATTTATTGTTTCCTTCATTCTATTCTACTAATCATTGAGTCCATTATGACACGCATTCAATACAGCGCAGCGCTGCTACTTTCCTCTTGTCTGGCTATCCCTGCCAGTTTTGCCGATAGTGACACACCACTATTTTCATTAAGCATGAGCGAATCTGGAGTCCCTAAAAATAATAGCGAAGGCGGCGTCACGCGTTCATCCACGACTGAATCCCGTGTATTGCCTATTTGGGGAGATGAAGCACGCGCTCGAGGTTATGACTTACCAGAACCTTTTGGTGTCAGTTATGGCTATATGAATCTGCGTCAGGATGTTGTAGTGGACAAGATTGGCTTTCATACAAATTCAGAGGTCAAAGTTCCTGGAATGCCATTTGTTAAATTCGACATGAATAAAGATTTAAAAATAGAGACAGGGCATACCCGCAGCAAAAACCAATCTCAAATGTTAAAACTGGATACTTGGATATTCCCATTTATGAATGTCTATGGTGTTTATGGGAAAACTAAAGGAACATCAACAACTAACCTAACAAATGTTGAAGCTAATGTTAAAATATTTGGCCAAAATGTTCCAATCCCTATCGGTAAGAACCTCCCATTTGAATTAGATTATGATGGTAAATCTTATGGGGGAGGAGTGACCTTCGCTGGAGGTTATAACCAATTTTTCTCCACTTTAGATATCAACTATACAAAAACCAATCTCGATATTATTGATGGGGATATTAAAGCCTTAGTCATTACTCCTCGTATTGGCTATGAGTTTGTCTTTGAGCCGCTCATTTCTGGTCAAGGTAATACTAAAGTCCAAGTCTGGACAGGTGCCATGTACCAAGATATTACTCAGCGCTTTAAAGGTAATATTAGTAATTTAGATTTACCACCCGAATTAAATAAATGGATGGCTTTAGCGCCCGCTGATACTAAGTTCGATGTAGAACAACACCTTGCCCATAAATGGAATAATACCGTCGGTGCTCGCGTTGAGTTAACTCGTAACTTTAACGTTCTGACCGAAGTGGGCTTTAATAACCGTAACAGCTTCTTTATTTCAGGCGAGTTCCGTTTTTAATGTTACAACAGAAACACCTGCGTAGGCTGACACTGCTCAGCCTTATCATTGCCTTCTCCTCGCAAGCGAAAATCCTTCCTGAACGTGAGCAAATTGATGGTTGGCTCAGCGAGCTTGGGGGCGAAAACAGCTTTGATGAATCCAAAACTATCGACTGGGGCGTCTTACCGGGGCCTTTCTATACTCCTGAAATGGGGTTAGGTGTCGGAACCGCTTTAGTGGGTTTATATCGTCTCGACAAACAAGACACCAAAACCCAGCCCTCTTCGATTGGATTAAGTGGTTTTGCATCATCCACAGGGGCTTTTGGACTCAACTTCACTAACTACAACTTTGTAGATAGCGACCAATGGCGACTGTTTGTATCTGGCACCATCAATAATGTACCAACTTATTATTGGGGTAAAGGATACGCAGCGGGTAAAAAAGAGAGCAATAAAGAAAAATACCATTCCCAAGAGTTCAAAATTACCCCAAGGGCTTTATATAAGCTAACCGATGCCACCTATGTGGGACTAGGTTGGAATTTTTCGTCGATCAATGCCAGCGATCCCGATGAAGGCGCAAAAGCTTACTTTTCGCAATCAGTTGGCGGGCGTTCGGTTATCAGTTCAGGCGTCAGCGCCTACTATAGCTATGACACCCGAGACTTTTTACCCAACGCACACCATGGGCAAACACTTGAGGTTATTTATACTTATTTTTCACCGAACCTCGGTAGTGATACCCGTTTTCAAGCGACCCAGTTGCAGTATGCCTATTACCATGAGCTCACAGAAAAAACCGTCGTAGCCGTTGATAACTATGCCCGCTTTACCACGGGAGATGTGCCGTGGAATCAGCTTTCTTTATTAGGTAACAGTAACCGCATGCGGGGTTACTATGAAGGGCGCTATCGGGACAACAATATTTTTACTAGTCAAATCGAGTTACGGCATAAATTAGACTGGCGGCACGGGGTTGTTGGCTGGTTAGGCACGGGGACCATGAGCGACTCTCCCTCAGAATTAGGTGCTGGACACTGGCTACCAAGTGCCGGTGTAGGCTATCGTTTTGAATTTAAGCCTCGGATGAATGTGAGACTGGATTTTGGTGTTGGTCGCAACAGTACGGGCGTCTATTTCCAAGTTGGTGAGTCTTTTTAATGTTTAAGCTGCTAATAACTTCATGTTTTTTACTTATGCTCGTCGCCTGCCAAACTCGCGAGGAGCTGAACTTACCTGCGGCGAACCTTAATCTAGATACGATTTCCAACGAGGAAGCATCTAAAGCGTGGTCTGTTCTACAAGATCTCAAAGCCCCTCAAGGACTTCGAGCCTGCTGTGCTTTTGGCTATAACCTGCAAGCGGAAGTGGCAGGTATCCCCGTACCTTTCTATACCATCGACAACATAGTGGAAGCCGATAATCTTGGTGAGCACCATTATAATGATAGTTACTTGGGCGCCACCGCAGGTCTAATGGGGATCAGTAACGAAAAAGTGGGGCTTATCTATACCACAGATGGCGGATTTATTGATATTGCACATGTTCGAGATACCGCCGACTATACGTTATATCTCTTTAGCCAGATTTACCCAAAACTTGGTGAAGAGTGGACACTAACCCTCAGCGATGAACTCGCGAGCAGACAAATCCATTTTTCAGCCTTTACACCACCTGCGTCCCCCGCAGAGCGCTATACGTTAAGTACTTATCTGGCAGCTAAACTTGCATTTCAGTTAGCTGCTTGGCATGAAATTGCACAATGGTATGGCTATCAATCAGTTCCTGGCTTTTCGGAGGGGATATCTGCCTTCTCTCCCGAAGACTTATATTCCAACTTAGTGGGAGCAAGACTAGCAAGTTCGCTGATTTTACAAGGTCGTGCTGAGTCACTTGCGATATTCTCGCAATCTCTCGAAGCACTGCTTCCCATTGCACTACATCAACTTGGGGCTCAAGAAAAACCCTTAACTCGCGATGCATTTAACAAAATTGATGGGCTTTGGTGGAATAGTGCGAAGCGTGTTCCAGATAAATTTTTAGTGCTCACACGCGATTATGACACCACCGATAGCCGCTATCCGTTTTTACCAACCCAAGCTGTAGCGACTTTGGGGCTGAAACTCAGTTTGCCGTCGGAATATGCAGGATTTGCATTATCCTCTCTCGCACAGTTTCGCTTAGTACCCACCGATCATATGGCACAACTTCCTATCCCAGAGACATATTGGACAGTTGATGATTTCAAACGGCTCGCGGAGAATGCAAAAATTGAAGATCAGAAACAGCAAACCGTGCCATTCTACGACTAAAAAAGTCGTCGACTAATAGTAATATTTGGCTGAGGCAAAAGGTCAAAAAACGGCATTTTTTTTGTCCTTTTCACACATTGAAAGTCGATTTTGATTCTGTATTTTTAACAACCAATACCACTCATAAAATGCGAAACACCCCATTTTGTTTAAAATTTAGACCACTGATCGGTTATTTTTTAAGCATAATAACCCTACAATACACCTGTTAATTGTTTGAAAATCAATCTAATTTAGCTTAAATCAGATGATTGCAAGATGAAATCAAAAACAAAAATTGATAAATAAAGCATTGAAAATATAAATAACGCAATTATTTTTAATATAAAATCATTAATTTAAAATAAATCAACACTTAATGACATACTAATACAGAAATTTACCTAATGTGAGTCGGATAAAGGTAGCTCGTGAAAAATTATTCTGCTACCATTCGCTCGATTTTTGTTCAGAGAAACATAGGAGAAGCAAATGCCCTCTCGAACGATGGGGACAAACGCCGTCTTCGCTTTCTTATTTTTACTTTTGTTTTCGGGCCTCAGTTTTGGCTCCACCAGTACCAGTACGATGCTTAAAAAAGACTTCACACTGAAGTCGGCACAAAACTCAAATCAAGCAGAAACACCACTGCCTGATATGCGTAAATACCCGTCTGGTACTCCACGTAAGAAAGCGTTTTTGAAAACGATTGTCCCGGTGATTGAAAAAGTCAATCAACAGATTATGGAAGAGCGTAACTGGCTGCTTTCCGTGCGCACGAACACCAAATGGAGCGCCCAAGAGCTACGTCGCCTAACCCAGATCTGCGATAGTTATGGCATCAGTTGCAGCAACCCAAAACGTATTAATTGGGATAAGCTGTTAAGTCGTGTAGACATCATGCCAACGCATTTAGTTGCGACACAAGCGGCTACAGAGTCTGGTTGGGGTACTTCTCAGCTTGCTCTACAAAACGGAAATTTATTTGGTATGCGCTGTGGTAGCGGTTGCCAAGTTAGCAAAGGAAAGATCAAAGGCTACTCAGCTTACGCTTCTGTTGAAGCAACAGTGACTGCCTATATGAAGAATATGAATACCCATAACGCGTATGAGTCTTTACGTCACTCGCGTGCTAAACAGCGTCAATCACAAGATGAGTTAGACTCCGTCAAGCTGATTAACGATATGAAAGGGTACTCAGAGTTAGGTTCATCATATAACCGCTATTTGAAAGAGATGTACGCGAGCAACGAAGAATTGATTACACAAGCTCAACAAAGAGCAGCGACTCGCAGCTAATTTTAGTATCTACACACCAGGTACACAGTATAAAAATCCACTTTTTCGAAAGTGGATTTTTTTTGCACGTTTTCCCATCCACTCGAAATATGACAACCCACCCCGCCCCAGCTATACTTCTTAAACTTTGAGTCTTGAGTCTTGTATAACTTATTTTCCCTATCCCCGATTTACTCTAAATCATTAGGTTTTTTGGGTAAGAAAAATTCATCTACGGTTGAATTTCTAAATAGTTCGTGTTGTCGCTAGGCGTCGAGGATTGATATCCCTAGGAGCATACACAAGTATGTGACTAGGGTGGCAATACGATGACAACACCGCGACGGCGCGAAATATGACGAAATTCTGATTGCAAGCCGAGGAAGAATAAATATCATGGTCACCCATAACAAATAACACCTGAGTCTAATATGAATTTCTTCTCATTTGAGTTTCTTGGCTCTTTTTTAGTTTTTTTTCTTATTTATTGGGGCTGCCAACCCAGCTCTAAATTGCAGAATGGGTTGCTCATCACAGCAAGTTATTTCTTTGTCTACTCGTTTAGCCCTGACTTTGCCTATATTCTGTTTGGCTACACGTTATTTATCTATTTTCTCACCAACTGGGCAACGGTTTGGTTATCTAATCGATGGGTATATTCGTTATTAGCTATCGGGATCATTGGCTGCTTTACTGCGTTTAAATATTATTCTTTTTTCCAGGAAACTATTCAGCAAACCCTCGATAAGTTTGGATTTAGCGTTGGACTGCCTGTACTGGAACTGTTGGCACCATTGGGGCTCTCTTTCTACGCCTTCCATTCCGTCAGCTATACCGTTTCTGTATGCCGCAAAGAAATTGAAAAAGCCGACTTTTTTGACGTCGTATTATATTTGGCTTTTTTCCCAAGTATCGTTGCGGGTCCAATTAACCGTGCAAAAAACTTTTTACCGCAAATCCAAGCTGAAAGCCGCGTTATTCTCGACTCTCGCCGCGCCATTTTGTTAATTAGCTTAGCACTGGTAAAACTGTTTCTATTCAGCTCATACCTCGCTGAAAACTACGTTAATCCAGTATTTGATGCTCCCGCAGGCTTTAGTGCAGGGGAAATATTAATTGCCACCTACGCTTACGCGTGGAATATCTATTTTAACTTCTCCGGTTATACCAATTTAGTGACGGGGATTGCGTTACTATTAGGCTTTAGAGTGCCACTTAACTTTAATGCCCCATATTTAGCCACTAACTTGCAAGATTTCTGGAAACGTTGGCATATCAGTTTATCGACCTTCATCATGGATTATATCTATATTCCATTAGGTGGTAGTCGCAAAGGATTTGTACGCAAAAATATCAACGTATTAACCGCAATGTTAATTTCGGGTCTGTGGCATGGTGCTGCAATGACATTTGTTATTTGGGGCGCAATTCATGGCTTAGGGACGGTAATTTTTAATATTAAAACTGAGCTAATGAAAAAACTGGGGAGAACCCACTTAATTCCCAACGCCCATGTTTCAAAATTACTTGCACGAATTCTGACTTTCCATTTTGTCTGCTTTGCATGGATTTTTTTCCGTAGCCCATCGTTTGATGATGCTCTGGTGATGCTCAATCAATTTATTGAGCCTGGATTTATCGCCTCAATTAGCGCGAACCTCGGCTTGCTGATTGCATTCTGGTTACTGTTCTTCGCCTACCCTTATTTCGTTCAAGGCTACCAGTATGTTGCCAAGAAATATCAAGATATCGCTTGGTACTATTACCCAATCCCATTAGCCATCGTGTTGACGATTATGTTTATGCTTTCACCTTCAGGAATGCCAGGATTTATCTATGCTAACTTCTGAGTTTAAAAATAACCTGAAAAAAACCGGACAAGTGGTGCTGATTGTCATCATCACTGGCTTGCTACTGATTTGGTTAAACCAAAGCTCCTTAGAGCGATTCTGGCAGCAAAAGTATCACCAAGATACCCCATGGGCGAAAATCAGTGGAAACCCTGTCTGGGATTACGGGAGCGCGTTACATGATGGTGTCCAAGAAGCAGGGGCAACTTTTGCCTATCACGCATCTGGACAAAAAGCCGCTGAAGATAAACTTGCCGCCCAAATGGCCGCTAACCACGAAACGTTAGTTTTCCCACAAGATTTCCGTGTCGGGCTACACTTTGTTAATGGTTATATTCATCCCGCAGAGAGCTTATCGGTCACATTCCCTGAGTTATTAAAACGCCCTCAAGCTCGCGCTAAAATTTCAGGTCGAACCTTTGCAGGAGTGACTATTGCGCAGCCTGAAGGACCTGTTGTTCAAAAACAGATAGCCAATATTGCTGCAGGGGATCAAGTCTTGTTTGCTGGGGACTCCATGATGCAGGGCGTCGCTCCCCATGTTAAAAACATGCTGTTGAAAAAGTATAATATTGAGAGTATTAACTTAAGTAAGCAGAGTACCGGTCTCGCGTACCCTAAATTCTTTAACTGGCCAGATACCATTGCCAAAGCATTGAACGATAACCCGAAAATTAAAGTCTTAGTGGTATTTTTAGGTCCTAATGACCCGTGGGATATGCCACCACAATCGGGCTATAAGTATGTGAAATTCAAGAGTGAAGAGTGGGAGCAAACCTATCGTTCGCGTATCAGTGAAATTCTTTCCACCGCACGCCAACATCATGTCGATGTGATTTGGGTGGGTCCACCGAATATGCGTAAAAACACTCTCTCCGATGGAATGAAGTTCCTACGCGGTCTCTACCAAACCGAAGTTGCGAAGTATGGCGAAATGTACATTTCTGCTAATGACGTCTTTAAATATAAAAATGACGACTATTCCGACTATATTGGGGATGGTAGCAATGCTATAAAATTGCGCAGTGGTGATGGGATCCATTTCAGTGGTAAAGGGCAACAAATGATTGCCGAAAGCGTATTTTCACTGATCCATTTCGAAGAGGAAGACAAGGAACCTCATGAAACTGAACAACCAGAATCAGATCAAGAGCAAGCTACTCACAGCTAGTGTTATTACCCTGCTGTCATTAGGCTTAGTCTCTTGTCAAACCCCTGATACTAAACGCGGCAAAACGTCGCAAACTCAGTGGCAAGCGCCTACAGAGCAAGGGCAGTTAGTCAATAACGGTGAACCCAATTTAAGTCAATTGGCGTCTAAACTGCGCCAAGGTGGTCAACAAGTCCATATCGTTCAGATAGGGGATTCACACACGGCCGCAGATTTTTTCACTGGTGAATTAAGAGCATTGTTCCAACAACGTTATGGAGATGCAGGTCCTGGTTTTGTACCGCCAATTTCGGTACCGGGTCAACGCACCGCCACCATTAATCGCGTCAGTGATAAGTCAGATTGGTCACTTTCCAGTAGCCGCAAAGACGAGCGTTTTGACTACCCGTTAGGTGGATTGATAGCGGAGCCACAAGGTAGCAAGAGCAATGTGTTATTAAAACCGTTGCAGCCTGTCCAAAATAGTTATCGCTTACAAGCACTGTACCAAAGCTCGAATGGTGCCCAGATGCAGGTTTCGCCATCCTCATCTTCGACAGTTGCCTTACCTGCCACGGGAAATAGCTGGCAATTCTCTGCGCCAGTGAGCACGCAATTGCCATCAACTGTGTCAGTTGGAACAACAAGTAATCTCAAAGTGGGTGGATGGTTAGTCCGTTCGAATAAACCCGGTGTGATGTTATCTGCTATCGGTTTAAACGGTGCGACCATCAACATGCTGGATAAGTGGCAACCACAGTGGAGCGCCACGCTGGCTCAAATGTCGCCAGATATGGTGATTTTAGCCTTCGGCACCAATGAAGCGTTTAATGACACACTGAACTTAGTGGCTTACGAACAAAATCTACGGGATAAAATTCGTCAGATCCGCCAGCAATCACCTAATGCCGTGATTATGCTAGTGGGGCCTAGCGACTCAATTAAATTCAGTAATGCGGCGGGTTGTAGCGCACAGATGCCGGTGAATTTGATGGATGTGATCCGTATTCAGAAAAACATTGCCGCTCAGGAACATACGCTGTTTTGGGATTGGCAAGCGAACATGGGCGGGCCTTGCTCTATCCGCGCATGGGCATCACAAGGTTTAGCCCGTCCTGATAATGTGCATTTCTCTGCGGATGGTTATAAGAAAAGCGCACAGGCTTTATATAGCCAGTTTAATCAGATGTTGAAATAAACCTATTTCGTTATCTTCACATACAAAAAAGTCAGCCTACCTAAGTAAGCTGACTTTTGTTTTTTACAGAAGAGATAGAGAGAAATCAGTTTTAGAGGAAGGTAAAGAAAATCATCCCAACAATCGCACCCGTCGTTCCTAAAATCGTTTCCATGATAGTCCACGTTTTTAAGGTTTGAGCTTCAGTTGCACCTGTAAATTTACCGAATAACCAGAAACCGGAGTCATTCACATGGCTCAGAATTAATGAACCACCAGAGATACAAATCGCTAATGCAGCCAGTTGTGCGCCAGAGTAACCTAGCTCACCGATAACAGGCAGGACTAAACCAACAGTCGTTAGACAAGCAACAGTCGCAGAACCTTGGATAACACGCACCGCACCCGCTAAGACGAAACACGCGACAGCAATCGGTAAACCTGCACCAATCAGCGAATCACCTAATGCCGGACCTACACCTGAGTCCACCAGCACTTGTTTGAATACACCACCCGCACCAGTCACTAACAGGATGATACCCGCAGGTTGAATTGCTGCGGAACAGACCGCCATCACGCGCTCTTTATCCATGCCGTAGCGGAAGCCTAAGCCGTAGATTGCCAGCAAACATGCCAGTAATAATGCAGTAAATGGATGACCAATAAACTCTAACCAGTTTTCTAGATTCGAGCCTTTTTCCACAAAGTGAGTCCCGATGGTTTTTAAACCAACCAGCAGTAATGGGAACAACACGAGGCTTAAGCTGAAGCCAAAGCTTGGCATTTTGCCGTTAGTGCTTTGTGGTGCTTGGTAGTCAGCAGGAATTTCAATACTAACAAACTTGCTGATAAAGCTACCAAACAGTGGACCCGCTAAAATCATGCTCGGGATAGCCGCACACAGACCAATTAAGATCATCCAGCCATAATCTGCACCCATTTGCGACGCCACCAGCATTGGTGTTGGCCCCGGTAACAGGAAGGCTGCCGCTGCTGCCACACCAGCAAACAGAGGAATTGCTAAGCGAACTACGTTGTGGCCAGTACGGTTTGCGACCGCAAATACCACGCCGATTAATAGCACGATAGCCACGTCAAAGAACAATGGCAGTGCGCAGATTAAACCGGCGATCCCCACCGCATAATGCGCGCGCTTTTCACCGAAAAGGTCTAATAGCTTATGAGCAACCTGATCCAAAGCGCCCGTTTCATGCAAGATTTTACCGAACATGGCACCTAAGGCGACGACGATAGCAAGGAATCCCAGGGTTCCCGCCATCCCTTTTTGCATGGTTGCAGTGATATCTTGGACTGGCATACCAGAAAATAGACCCGCGCCAATCGACACAATCATTAACGCTACAAAAGCGTGTAAACGCGCGTACATCACTAAAAATAGCAATAATACCACCGAGCCAACGGCGGTCAGTACCAATGTTAAGGTACTTAATGTTTCTACTGGTGCGTTCATGCTTTATCTCCCGTCATGATTTGACGAATGGTTGCACAGGTATTGTCGATAACCTCATTGAGCGCAGGACGGATATCAACCGCATAAGCGTCGGCTTCTTGGGTATCTGGTTCTTGCAGTGTATCGAACTGTGATTTCAACATTTCTGGTTTAAAGAAATGACCACGACGCGCTCTTAAACGCTCTTCAATCACTGCTGCATCGCCTTTCAGATAGATAAAATAGAGATTTTTATTATCTTCACGAAGAATATCGCGATAACTCTTTTTCAATGCAGAGCACACAACCAGAGAAACCTGATTGGTTCTTTGCATTGCAAAAATGGCACCGTTCAGCGCTTCTAACCACGGACGACGGTCATCATCATTCAGTGCATGTCCAGATGCCATTTTCATAATATTGGATTTCGGGTGCAAAAAGTCCCCGTCTAAAAAGGCAGCTTGTAACTGCTGAGCAACGCCACTCGCCACTGCGGATTTGCCGCTACCCGATACCCCCATTAAGACAAATGTGTAGTTTTGATTTTGGGTATCACTCATAGGAAACTCCTCGGGTGTTGAAAAGAGGTTATTTAATTCTAGATTTGAAATTTAATTTAGGTTGTTATTCCGGTGCCCTGGCTGGATGTTACCGGTAACAGGTTGCGGGTAACATTATTGCTAGTGGATATTTATTTAGCAATTAGATAGGTGAAGAAAACAGCGGAATTGTGATGGTAATCGCAATAATGTTTTGCTGACTCGATGCAACCTTACTAGATACTTTCACCAGTTAGTAACTTAAAACCAACATCGAATTTTTTCTGTGCTAATTTTTCACCGCGCATCCTTGCCAGCAGCACTTCTGCCGCCTTGCGCCCCATAAGGTCACGAGGGGTTAAGATACTGGCTAATTTCGGTGTCATCACCTGTCCCACATCGTGTCCATGGAAGCCCGAAATAGCCAAATCATTGGGGACATTAATCCCTAAACGCTGGCATTCAAAAATCGCGCCGATGGCTAAGTCATCGTTGGTACAAAATAGCCCATCAGTATCGGGGTATTTTACGCGGCATTCTTGAAGTAATTGTGCGCCAAGAGAATAAGAGGAGCTCTCTTGAGTCATTAAATTACGCGGAGTTAGTTTGGCATCGAGCATGGCTTTTTCATAACCTTCCAAACGGATGATTGTCCGCTCATCCTGCCTCGCCCCTAAATAGACTACTTTTCGGCAGCCACGGTCGATCATCGCCTGCGTCATTTGGCGAGACGCTTCAAAGTTATCAATACCTACCGCGGCATCAAAACAAGGCGAAATACTGTCCATAATTTCAACGACAGGGATCCCCGCCGTTTTTAACATGCGCAGGGTGCGCTCGGTATGGGTACGCTCCGCTAAAATCACGCCATCAATATTGTAAGAAAGTAACGAAGTTAAGCGCTCTTCCTCTTTTTCTGCACGATAACCATAGTGCGCCAACATGGTTTGATAACCATGTTTGTCGGTGACGGCTTCAATACCGCGGATCACTTCGGCAAAAACTTGGTTAGTTAATGATGGCAATAGAACGCCGATGGCGTGGCTTGTGGCATTCGACAAAATATCAGGCGCTTTGTTTGGGATATAGCCTAATTCCTCCACTGCACTGGCAATTTTCCCACGCAAGGATTCTGAAACTTGCTCAGGATTTCGCAGGAAACGACTCACCGTCATTTTTGTGATACCGACTCGGTCGGCTACATCTTGCAAAGAAGGTCTTTTATTCTTCATATATCCCAGATTATCTATAATACGCCGTTATATTTCGCTATGTTCTGCGATCTGCCAGTGGATATCAATCCTTGATATTGCTTTAAATCACAGAAACATCGACTTTTCAGTGCTATCTCATTTTTACTGTTGACTCTGTTGCCTGACTTCGCTAATTTTCGCGCTATATAAATATAAGTATAACGATGTTAATTATGGCAATGAACAGAAGACATTTTATCCAATCCTGCGCTGTCCTTGCGGCATACTACAGTTTACCTGCATTTAGTCGCAGCCCTGTCGCAGAGGCATTATTCGGTACTTTACCTGCAAATGGTAACATTCAAAAGGTGATCACGGCGGGTCCGCCCGCAGACTTACTGATGTTTGCCCTCACCCCAGAAAAAATGGTGGGTTTTGCCTCGATTAACTTGAAAAAAGGGAATAGTGAACTATTTGCGCCACAATGGATGAATTTGCCTGTTTATGGTCGTCTTGCGGGACGAGGTAGCACGTTATCCCTTGAACAATTATTGGCTTATCACCCTGATTTGATCCTCGATACTGGCAATATCGATGAAACCTACCGTTCCCAAGCGGAAAAAGTCGCCAAACAAACGGGGATCCCGTATTTGCTGATGGATGGTAAGCTGATTGATGCTCCGCAACAGCTGCGTCAACTTGGTCGTCTATTGAATGTTAATCAGCAAGCTGAAAAACTGAGTATGGTAGCAGAACGCTATCTTAGCAATGCGCAGCAATTTGCACTGACTCAACAACAAAAACCCCTCAGTTTTTACCTCGCCAGAGGTGCAAAAGGACTACAAACCGGCACAAAAGGTTCTATTCATACTGAAGCCATCGAAATGCTCGGTTTTCGTAATGTGGTGGACATCGATGGATTCCACGGTTTGACCGATGTTTCCATGGAACAGCTGTACCAGTGGGAGCCAGATATTATCATCACCCAATATGATGAATCTGTTGAATTAATTACTCGCTCGCCATTATGGGCAGGACTCAAAGCCATCTCATCGAATAACCTGTTCGTATTCAGTGGGATGCCATTCGGTTGGTTAGATGGTCCACCAGGGATCAACCGTTTACTGGGCATGAGACGCTTACAAAGTCACTTTGATAAAGCGGTTGAAGAGACGATGACTCACGATCTAAGACAATTTTTTGAGCTGTTCTACCATTCATCGCTCACTCAAGAGCAGGTCGACTTACTAATGGAAAGGTCATGACGGCGAGCTGGCTCAATACCAAAACTAAGCCATTATTATTGATGGCTATTTTGCTACTCTGTTTTCTGATGGCATTAACCAGTGGTAAATACTCACTAACCTTGGAAGAGCTCTATCACTTGTTTACTCAAGCGCCCGTCGATGATCCTCGTAGCAATACGGTATTTTGGCAAATTCGCTTTCCACGCGTCTTAGCCGCCATCTTGATTGGCGGCGGGCTAGCGATTGCCGGCGCGGCTTATCAAGGTATGTTTCGTAACCCTCTCGTTTCCCCTGATATTTTAGGCGTTTCCGCAGGGGCGGGCGTCGGAGCTGTTTTAGGGATATTTCTCGGACAATCTCTGGTTTCTATCCAACTGTTTGCTTTTGTGGGTGGGCTTATCACGGTGGCGGTGGTGTATCTGATTGCTCGCCTAGCCCGCCAGCACGATCCTATTCTATCCCTTGTTCTAGTTGGGGTTGCCGTCAGTGCGATTTGCGGCTCCGCCATCTCATTAATGAAAATTTTAGCCGACCCCTACACGCAGCTTCCTTCTATTACGTTCTGGCTACTCGGTGGATTATCTTCCATTACTCAGCAAGATTTATGGTCAGTGTTGCCCATTATGATCGTGGGTTTCGTGCCATTATTGATGCTGCGTTGGCGCATGAATTTGCTAAGTTTATCCGATGAAGAAGCCAAAAGTTTAGGCGTAAATGTCACACTCAATCGCACCATTTTGATTGTTAGCGCAACCCTGATTACCGCCAGCACCGTGTCGATAGCTGGCATTATTGGCTGGGTAGGATTGATTGTTCCCCATATTACGCGAATGATAGTGGGTGCTAACTTCCGCTATCAGCTCCCTGCAGCAATGGCTATCGGCGCTATTTTACTGCTGATCACCGATACGCTAGCTCGCACCATTGCAGCCATTGAGTTACCGCTCGGGATCTTAACCTCCGCCGTGGGCGCACCCTTTTTCTTAGCCATTTTGCTACAAACAAGGCGGGTTAAATGAGTATTTTAACCCTAGACAATGTGGCGATCGGCTACCACCGCCAAGCCATTATTGAAGGCATTAACCTGCATTTACCTGAAGGTGAGATGACCTGCTTGCTGGGCGCGAATGGGTGCGGAAAAACCACCTTAATGAAAACCTTATTAGGGTTACTTCCTGCCATTGATGGGGATATACGCTTGCAAGGGCAATCCATCAGCCGGCTGAAACAGCGAGATATCGCGAAAGTGATTGCTTACGTACCCCAAGCTCACGATACGCCCTTTACGTTTTCGGTGGTCGATATGGTGATGATGGGGCTAACCCCCTATCTCTCAGCGTTCAGCGTACCGGGGGAAAAAGAGAAAGTCAGTGCCATGGAGCAATTGACCCAATTTGGCATTGCTCACCTTGCAGAGCGCTTGTATAGCACCCTCAGCGGGGGAGAAAAGCAGCTGGTTTTAATTGCCAGAGCCTTAGTCCAAAAACCCAAGTTATTGATTATGGATGAACCCGCAGCCAGCCTCGATTTTGGCAATCAAATTCGGCTGTTACAGCATATCGAAACACTGAAGCAGCATGGGATCACGGTGTTAATGTCCACCCATCACCCCCAACATGCCGCTGCCATTGCCGACCATGTGATTTTATTAAACAAACAACAGCAGGCACGGCAAGGCTCGACTCAAAGTATGTTAACGCTCACTAACTTGGCAGAACTCTATAATATCGATGCACCGAGTATTACGGCGCATTTTCAGCTTCCACTCAATTTTACTTGTTAAGGTCAGGGATCATGCTTATTCACCAACTCGATTTTGCCGCGATGTATCAGCAGCATATGCAACAAGCCCAACGCACACGCAAAGAACCAGAACATTGGGATAAAAAAGCCCACCAAATGGCGCAAAACTGTGCCAATCCGAACGACCCATACTTAATTCGCTTTCGCCAATTAATGGATTTTACGGGTGCAAAAACCTTGCTGGATGTGGGATGTGGACCTGGCTCTATTAGCCTTTATCTCGCTAACCAATTTCAATCTGTCACCGGCATTGACTACAGTGCAGGTATGCTCGAAATGGCCAATATTCGCGCCAAAGAGATGAATGTCACCAATGCGCAATTTAAAACCCTTGCGTGGGAAGATAGCTGGGACGACTTACCAAAAGCCGATATTTCGGTGGCCTCCCGCTCTACCCTCGTGGATGACTTAAAAGCTGCGATGTTAAAACTCAACCGCCAAACTAACCTGCGCGTGTATACCACTCACACCGTTAACCCGACATTTATTGATGAGAAAATTATCCGTGAAATTGGGCGCGAAGTGGTTAGCCTGCCAACCTATATCTATGCCGTGAATGTCCTGCATCAAATGGGGATCCATGCCCGTGTCGACTTTATTAAAAGTCCAAATCGAGGTGGATTCGATAACGTGGATGCATTTATCGACAGCGTAAACTGGTCGCTCAAAGATCTCACCGAAGAAGAAACTGAAAAGCTGCGCGCTTACTACGAGAAACAAACCGCCGATGGTAAAGCCCTGCCGTTCCCATCCCGCGATTGGGCGATGGTCTCATGGGATGTGGTGGATGAAGCG
The DNA here is from genome assembly GCF_027595165.1 of Providencia sp. PROV188. Classification (NCBI taxonomy): domain Bacteria; kingdom Pseudomonadati; phylum Pseudomonadota; class Gammaproteobacteria; order Enterobacterales; family Morganellaceae; genus Providencia; species Providencia sp. PROV188. The sequence goes on along the minus strand of NZ_CP097291.1, from coordinate 472,258 downwards.
GAACTGACATTATGATTTACTTGCCTGACACCCTAATTGACCAGCTGCTTCTCGATGATATCCAGTATGGGGATCTCACCAGCCGCGCACTTGGCTTACACACCCAGCAAGGCACCATGACCTTTACCTCGAAACTTGGCGGCTGTGTAAGCGGGTTGGATATCGCCCAGCGTATGCTCACAAAGCTGGGCATACGCAGTGAATGCCTATTTCGTGACGGAGATATTGTGGAGCCACAAAGCCGCTTGATTAACGCGTCTGGCTCGGTTGAAGCACTGCATCAAGGGTGGAAGGCAGTCCAGAATGTCCTTGAATGGTGCGGTGGCGTCAGTCACTACACCCATCAAATGGTCACGATATTAAAAAAATATCACCCTAATGGGCAGCTCGCTTGCACACGGAAAACCATTCCCGCGACCAAGCCCCTTGCGTTAACCGCGATCCTCGCTGGTGGCGGCATTGTCCATCGTGCTGGCAGCGCAGAAACTATCTTGCTGTTTACCAATCATCGCAACTGCCTTACAAATCCCGATGATTGGCAATCTCATGTCGATACGTTACGAGCGGCCGCGCCTGAGAAGCAGATCATCGTTGAAGCCGATGATTATCAGCAAGCTCTGCTTGCCATTGATACCAACGCCGATATTGTCCAGCTGGATAAACTTCCTGTGGAGCAGATTCAGCAATTACAACGCTTGGTGAATGAGAAAAAATCCCGCTGCCGATTATCCATTGCCGGTGGCGTTAACTTGCAAACTATCGAAAGTTTCGCCCAAGCGGGTGTTCCTCTGTTGATCACTTCAGCTCCCTATTACGCAAACCCGAGAGACATCAAAGTACAGATATTTAAATCTTAACGACCCAAATACATAGATTTAAAACCTTATCCTGCGGCTCACCGCGGGATGGTGTTTTATGGCAAAAGCGACGCCCATCGTTATATAAAAATAAATATATCGATATAAGTCGCAGGAAAAACTAACTGGAAATTATTAATAATGAAAATAAAACAAATTACCTATTTGATAGGAATGGCGTTATTCGCAACACAGGGGCAAGCAGCAACGACCTCTCCAGAGAATAATCAGACACAAGCTGACGCGAGCCGCGATGTGATGTCAGTCTGGAGTACCCCACTCGCCGCTGATGCTAACGTGATCACTGAGTCGCAAATGAAGCAACTCAATAAAACCAACGTGGCTCAAGCTCTCAGCACCCTACCCGGCGTGGCGATCCAAAAATCCGGTAACCGTAATGAGACTCAAGTGAATGTACGTGGTTTTGATAGCCGCCAAGTGCCTGTTTTCTTCGACGGTATCCCGACCTATGTTCCTTATGACGGTACCCTTGACCTTGGGCGTTTTATGACCAGTGAACTGGCAAGTGTTGAGCTTTCTACGGGGTATACGTCCCTGTTACAAGGTCCGAACTTAATGGGCGGCGCCATCAACTTAACCACCGCGACCCCAAAAAAACCGTTCGAAGCGAATATCAGCCTGAACCAAGGCTTTGCGCGTGGTGCAGATAATGCCCATAACGTTAGCGCCCGCCTTGGTGGTCGCAATGATTTAGGTTTTATTCAAGTCAGTGGTAGCCAATATAAGCAGCGCTTTATGGGTCTACCTAGCTCTGATGATAATAACCCGTATGCGGGAACGCATGGACGCCGCACTAACTCCGCCACCGATGATAAGCGTTTGATGCTGAAAATGGGCTGGACGCCACGAGAAGCCGATGAGTATGTGGTGACTTATATTAAGCAAGATGGTGACAAAAACAGTGCGCCGAATGCCAACTCTGATAAGCAGCAGATCTGGCAGTGGCCAGCTTATGATAAAGAAAGCATCTACTTTAATGGCACCACCCAAGTCACTGACGGTATTGCCCTGCAAAGCCGCGTTTATCACGATTCATTCAAAAACACGCTGCACCAGTACAAATCCGTCAAGGATTATCAAAAAGGTAATTATAACTACAGCCGCTATGATGACTACAGCAACGGCGCAGACCTACGCGCAGACTTTACTGTGCGTGAATTAGATATGCTGTCATTTGCCGCACACTGGAAAGAAGACGTTCACCGCTCTCGCAGTAATAAAACCAACCCATTTGACCGTTATAAAGATCAAACCTGGTCTGTCTCTACCGAATACCAATGGGTTGCGACAGATAAGCTCGATATCATCGGCGGAATTGGCTATGACTGGCGTGATAGTGATGATGGAAAACGCTATATATACAATAAAAAAACCGGTGCAATGGAAGGCGTTCAACATTATGACAATAACAACCAACATGCCTTCAACTGGGAGATGATGGCCCGTTACCATTTAGAAAATGAAGATACCGTTCAATTCTCTGTATCCGAAAGAACACGTTTCCCGACACAAAAAGAGCGCTACACCGAAAATAAAATGAAGAATGATGATTCATTCCTCATTAACCCGCATTTAGATGCTGAGCGTGCACTGACCTTTGATTTAACTTATAAAGGGCATTTCACTCCAGTGTGGAGCTATACAGCAAGTACCTACTATAACCACGTTTCTGATGCCATTATGGCGCACCATGTAGGCGAAAATAAAAAAGGTGGCGCATTACTGCAAAACCGTAATAGCGGCAAAGTGGATTATATCGGCGCGGATTTAGGCACTACAGGGCAAATCACCGATTGGATGGAAGCAGGTATGAACTACAGCTATATCCACGCGGATCCGAAACACTATAGCGTACGCCATGTTGCAGAGCTGCCAACCCACAAAGCGTTTGCTTGGGTGAAATTTACCCCATATCAGCCAATGAGCATTACGATTACAGAAGAAGCCAGAAGCTGGGCATTTAACTATGTGGACAGTGAAGATAAGGTACGCGGCTTCGCCAAAACTGACCTCCGCGTGGATTATGACTTAGGGCATGGGCTATCTGTGAACAGCTCAGTCAACAACCTGTTCGACAAGTCTTATGAATATACTGATGGCTATATAGAAGAAGGTCGCAACTATTGGCTAGGAATTGAATATAAATACTAATACTTAATTTTATAAGGCAAGATATTACTTTCTTGCCTTATAAATTGAGAAATAAATTGTCTTATCAGTTAATTTCACCTATAAATAGAATTAAGCGAAATCCCTTAGGATAATTCTTATAAATAACTCTACTTATCGCGCTAGAAATTTAGTTTTATCTACCGATATAACAACGAAAACGAATATATTTATAATAATAAACTAGCAATAATATTTTATTTAGTTTATTACTCCAATATGATATTCAAATCAATATTTTTGCTAATTTACAGCAAAAAAGCTCATCTCCGAATACTTGAAGTTATTCCAATCCCTATTTAGACTATACCTATAATTAAATTAATAAAAATATATAAATCCCTAGAATAAATTTAACTTAAATTACATTAAGCCACTAATTAATAGTGGCTTAGCTATTGAATTATTTGAATTTCAGAGAGCAGAAGATAACTATGATTGAAAAACATGATTATACAATCGATAACAAGTTTATTTTTGAGCACAGGACAAGTCGTATTTTTCTAAAAGATGATCCAGATCAACATATTGAATTATCTAAACCTGCCGCTCGATTATTTGGTGAAATCCTTTTATTAAATTTAAAGAAAGGTATTGCTACTCGAGACGAACTTCTTACAAATGTTTGGGAAGAATATGGTCTGGTTGGATCAAATAATAATTTAAACACCTATATCAGCGAAATAAGGAAAAAGCTTGAGCTGGTTGGTATTGATCCAAAAACAATTGTTACGGTTCCCAAAAAAGGATTTAGAATTGATAGTCATCTATCCAGTATTGCAATGGATAATGACAACAAGCAAACTGTATCCAATGAAATTATCACTTCAGATAATTATGGAATAACAGAAACACTTGTCACCCCATCTAAGAATTTGCTAATACCCCAAAATACTGAACTGACAAAAGTCGCTATTTCAGAGGGTGAAAATGAAATTTTAGAACTTAATACTTCAATAAGTAATAGCACCGATAATTCAAAGACGAAACCCATTGCAACTTCAGAAATCATTGCCACTAAAAATAGTAATCTAAAAGGTAGGATGCTTTTATTCGCTATCATTTCATTCATCTTTATTGGATCATTTTACTTATTTATCAATACACTAAAACCAAATAATGATAAAAGGAATAGCTATACAACATTTGGAAGCCGAGATAATTGCGTATTTCAATCTCCCATCAAAATGAATGAACAGGCAAAAAAAACCAATCTCGATTTTATTAATAAAAAGCTAGATAAATATAATATTGCCTGCGAAGAACCAAAACGAATTATTGTTCTTTCAGATGTCAATGCCTCTTACTCATTCGATAAAAATGCTGCAATTAGCGTTTGTAAAGAAAAAAATAATAAGTTTGACTGTGTTTCTATTAACGATCAGAGAATTTAAATGAAAAAGTATCTTATTACTGCGGCTCTAGCTGCGGTTATTATCCCCATTACTTATGTTACCTTTGCAAAAGATAAAGATGATGTAAAACTTTGTCATTCTGAAATTGTTTGGATAAAAGAAAATGGCACACCGGATGGTATTATCCTTAAATCTAAAATGTCATTACAGGTTTCAGACAATCATAATGGCAGAATGAATTTTTATGGTTATATAAAAAACCAAGAAACCATTTATCGATTAGATCGTGCTATTTATTTTTCCTATACACCGGTAGATAAAAAAGGTAATTATTTAATCGTGATGAATTCCTCATCAGTGACAAACTCTGATAGCACCCCTAATGACGTATTTACCAATTTCATTCAATTGGAAAAAGACAAAATAAAATATTATGTAAATGTGACTAGAATGGAGGATAATGTTTATATTTTGAAGGATGAGGCCTATTCTGCCTTCACCTGTTATGTTGAATAAGCATAAAGCTTAATAAGTTCTATATTAGAAATGCGTATTTTAGAATAAATAAAAAAGATTAAAAAAAAGCCTACCAACATTTACGTTTAAGTAGGCAAAACCGTCAACATGGGAAAATGACGAATACAAAATTCTTAACGCTTTACATTATGGAATGGTCATTACCAGTGTAATTACACCACTAAAGTTACCCGCTGCAACCGTACCATTCGTTTTCAATACAGATTCTACTGTCACAAGCTCATTCGTATTTGCTCTTGCATTGATGATCGTGCCAAACCAAGCCGGTTGACCGTTCAATGTCACTCGTGACATCAATTCACCATTCGGACGTAAATTCACATACTCTTGCAACATATTTGAAGAAACTTTTACTCGCATGTTTTGGTTACAAACAATCGAGAAGAATCCACGCTGCGTATTTCCATTCAGATCCCCAGTGTTCAATGTACCGTGATCTAATTCCATTCGGTTATTTGCAACATAATTGAAATAGCACTTACCGGCAGGTGGTGGCGCAATACCACAGATCCCACCGGGTAGCATTTTCGCAGAACTATTAGTGCGGTTTGTGTCTAAAAAGATACCGACACACTCATCTGCTGTAATCGCTCCGGAGTGACGACTATCCCCTCTTTTAGGAAAACTTAAACCGCATTGATTTTGCGCTGCATCAATAATTGATTGCATCGTCGGGTAAGTCGCGAAATTTATGGAACACTCCCAGTCTTTACGAGACCCTGCTCCCCCAATATTTGGCGCTGTATGTAAATGGTTAATCGTAAAATAACAGTTCCTAGCGCCACCAGAACCCAGAACAGAAACACATGGGTTTGGTTCCGTAGGAGAGCTAGCTCTCCAATAGTCAAATTGGTAATAATAGGTATGGCTACTCCCTGAAGAGACAATGTCTTCAACATACGAAAAATATGTCGACCCATAACCAAGAGAGCTTATAAAAAGCAACGGTATTAAAAATAACCTTTGAATTCGTTTTCCCATTTCAGTTCTCTTTATTTACTTAATAAAGCTTAATTAAATCAAAGCCATAAACTTTGATAATAAAATTACTCGTACTCAAATATAAATGTTGCAGTGGCTGATATTTTACCGACTTTCACTTGTTTATTATTCACAACATCCGATGTCGCTTTGATAAATGAATTAAACTGTAATTCATTCTTACCCGCTTTACTGATCGGCATTAGCGATGAAAATTGGTTAATTTTCATCGGGGTTCCATCAGTTAACTCAATAAAAATACCTAATCCAGGGTTTAAATCACTGCCCGTCAACGCAAGGGAACCCGGTAACAATAAGTTTTCAGTTCCAGAGAATTTCACTTTCAACTTTTGTGCAATGGTCAAATCGCAATCTGACAACACTAACGTGAAGGATTCATTCGGAAATTGAAATCCCGGCTCATAGATATCCAACAGTCGGATATCACCAAAATCGACTTCAACCTTTGAATTTTCTGGTAACACCACACAAGGTGCGTTCACCAGCGTCCCTTTGATTTTCATATTATTCTGCGCGGCTTGTGCAGGCATCGTTGCTACCGCAGCGAGGTTTCCCAGTAATGCAAATAAAATTCCAAAACGTATTTTCTTATTCATTATTGGTACTCCACTAGCATGGTTCCGCTTGCAATAAAGTCGCCCGTTTTCAGCTCTTTATTACCATCACGAACCAATACAGCCCAAAGTACCCCAGGGTTACTTGGGTTAATTAAATATTTTTTGCCTAAATCTAAAGTTTGATCGCCCAGTTGAAATTTAACCGCAAGATTGGTAATTCCTGTATTCAACCCATTAGTATCAAATGCACTTTTTGCGCCATTTAATGTTAAATACATGGCCCAATTGTTCTTGTTTTCTTCACACTGGATTTGGTAATTCACTTGTCTCTTTTGAGCATTACCTTGAATGGATTTAATGGAAACGTTACCAAACTCCACTTCAATATCTTTACCATTATCAATATGGCACGGTGGCGGCGTGATTAAATTACCTTTAATCAGAATGTCTGTTTCGTTATCTCTCGCCGTTGAAGAGAAAGGAAATAAGATAAACAGTAAAAACACCCCAATAAGCTTATAAATGTCCCGCATGTTTATCACCCTTATTGATACTCAACTTTGAGTGTCGCATTAGCCGTGAAGGCTTTCGCTGGCAAATCAGTACCGCTTTTCTTCACCAACACCGCAAATAATTTAGTCGGTGATGCAAAGTTAAAGGCACGCCTAGTTTTTAATGGGAAATCGCTGGTATCCGCCTTAAAAAGGACACCGAGATTATCGACACTCGTTTTAAGCACCCGCTGGTCAAATGCAGCGGGCGTGCCGTCAATATACATATTCAATTTTGGCTGAACGCCGTCTTTACAGGTAATGGTGTAGTCCATTGGCTGTTTATACACTTCACCTTCAATACGCGTTGTCATGACATCGCCAAAATCGACTTCTATGGCTTGTCCATTATTAATCTGGCAGGGTTTGGATAAGACGACACCTTTAATTTCTACATACAGGTAGCCTGAAAATCCAAGGGCACCTGACGTAAAAAGAGTCGATGATATCAATAATACCTTGGCTAAATTTTTAATAGACATCATAGCGGTAGACCTTATTTTCTAGGTACGACAGAACACTCAACCGCGCTGCAGTTAAATTTCAAGTCAATCGTACCGCCAAAATCGTTGAGATATACTAAGGTTGGTGATGCCCCGATATCCCCTGTATTTTTTCCTAAGCTAGTTTCACCACGTGGTGGAACCATAATAGGTTCAAAATCGGCAACTTCTGTCTTACCTTTGCTGAGTTTAGTGACTGATAGGAAGTAAGGGGTTGGGTTTTTAACGACATATCCACTACCCTGTTTCACCAGTTTAATATCGTTTTCTTGAGGAATAGTTTCCATTCTATCTTTCGTTGCAATCGCAGCGGGACGATAGAACAGTTTAATTTTTGTTTGTAACGCAATTTGTAATACATTGGCTTTCTCACTGCGCGGTGGTATTTCTCGCACGTTTAGGTAATAAACGCTTTCCTGATCTTTCGGTAATTTAGCGATAGCAGGTACAGACTGAATTTTAATTTGGCTTTTTGAATCCGCCTCAAGTCGGTGTACTGGCGGAGTCACAATAAAAGGTGAATTTACTTTTTCATCTTTATCATTTTCTATCCATGCTTGCGCCAAATAAGGGCTGGTTTTGTGTTCATTACTTAAACCTACGCTCACTGATTTATCGCCCTCGTTGTAAATCACACGAGTTCTATCAATAGCAATGGCTGCATAAGCTGATTGAGCCAATAATGAGGCACTTAAAATAGCGACCGCATTGCGTTTAGTTAATAAATTCATATATTCACCGTTGACGTTAAAAATTTTTTTTTAATTATTTACATGGCAGTAAAACATCATGCTCCATGTTGCTATCTAATTTTTCAGGCAGTTGAATATGGCATGAAGTATCATCACCCCATGTCACATCAAGCGACTCTGATGGGTTAACACCCGCTAAGTAAACAAAACCTTTATCTGAAATAATTCCGACTTCTATTTTTTTCGCATTTTTCACTGAAGCCCCAAATGGTGGATAGCTTCCATCAGCTAAGCTGATAATTCCCATTAATTTTTCACCCGTGATGACATTGAATTTACGGTAACCAATGGCACCTTCTGTCAGAGTTGCATACTGTGTGGATTGCAGCGCTTCTGCATTATCCGGCACATTTTTCAGATCAATATTTAAGTTATTACGGTTATAGTCCATCACACTGGTGACCACCGCTTTACCGTAACGGTTAGTTTTTATTGGTGTTACTCCATTTAAGATGGGTACATCTGCGACACCATTAGTATCGACTAATATTCTGGATCCGCCACGAACTGAGTTATTACGGTGTATCGCGCCACCTTCAGGTGTCATCGTCATACCGCCTTTTAACTGCATAGAAACGGCGGTTTGGTTATCCTGAATATAGGTACCACTCAAATTCAGCTGGCTTCTATCGCCATCGTAACTATATGTACCCGCGGTCGTGACTTTATCTTTATCCCAGTTACCTGCAGATACAGAGTAAGAAGAGCGATTATCAATTCGGCTATAATAGTTAACGTTATTAGAGTTATTCCCCCCAGAAAAGGAACTGGAATAACTTATGCTCGACTCATTTTTATTTAATGGGATCATGAGGTTTAAATAAACGCCATCATCATCACGGTCACGTGATTTCGTTTTATAAGCTGTTAAACTCAGGCTGATATTTTTTACTTTGCCAATATCAAAATAGTTTGAAAGCGTAAAGTTATACTGGTTGGTTGATGCTCTATTCCAATAGGTTTGGTGCGAATAGTTCAAATACATATTGGCGTTATAATCCGGGAACGCCGTACCAAAAATAATGGTATAAAGTTCTTTACCGCTATCGACCTTATCGCCTTTATAGCGACGGTCAATAAACTGACTCATTGACATATAATTTCGTTCAGAGAATCGATAACCCGCAAACGTAATCTGGCTGTTAATTTCATCAAACTGCTTAGAATACGTCAGGTTATAAGAGTTACCGGTTAACGTTTCATTGTCATCCAGTCGCCCCATTTGCGCGCGAGAAATGTTGATGTTTCCCGATAAAACACCAAATGGCGCAAAGTCACGACCTAAACCAAATGCAACGTTTTGATATTCAGATGATGCCTGTAAACCACCATAAACCGTGATATTGTTTGTCGCCCCCCAAGAGAGCGATCCCATGCTAAATGCAGGGCCTTGAGTATCATGGTCATCTTTTGTCGGTTTACCCATCACAAATTGATAAATCAGCTGACCAGGGCGTGTCAACGTACCCAGTCGAGAGGTTTCCACTCGATAGCTGCTTGTTGTGCCATCTTGCTCTTGAATCACTACATCCAGCGTACCGCCACCGAATGAGTTCACATCCTGAATACGGAATGGACCAGGGCTAACTTCTGTTTGATAAATAATACGACCATCTTGTTTTACCATGACTGTCGCATTCGTTTTTGCAACACCCGCAATTTCAGGCGCATAGCCTTGTAAGCGAGGTGGCAGCATGGATTCGTTGGTTTCTAAACTCGCACCAAGATAACGAATACTGTCAAACAGGTTTGACGCTAAATATTGCTCCCCGATCGTCAAACGCGCACTCAGTGAACGAATCGCTCTATAGGCGTATAATTGGTTCCAAGACCATGATTTACTACCTTTATTCAGCTCACCGTTTTGAGTTTGCCAATCGGCACGCAAACGCCATGCACCGAAGTTTGCACCCATTGTCCCTGTGGCCGTCAGACCTGATTTCGTTCCTTTATCGCCGGTTTGTCTATTAACAACGCGTCCTGTCGCGTTATAGTCAATAAATGCACCCATAATCCCGTCATCCCAACGAGATGGTGGGTCCCAATCAGGGTCTGAGTACTCCATGTAGGCCTGAGGAATATTGAACTGTACAACGTTCTTTGCCAAATCCCCTTGAATGGTCATATCCGGAACTGAGCGAATATCCAAACATTTTCCATCATCTAGCCATTTGACTTGGCTATTCCACTCCTTTTTTAATCCCAATAATGCATAAATTTCAGGCGTGATACATGCCAACGAAACTTTGTCGTCGTAATTAGGATTAAAAAAGGTGATAGGTTGTTCCATAGAAACTTTAGCGCGGTTAACTTCAATCGCTAAAGAGTAATCCCCAGGAGGGACATAGTTGGCATGAGAGAACTTACTGAAGTCGACGTTTTCTTTACCTTCAGAATCAATGAAGTCGGTGTTAAAATCAACGGCCTCTTCAGAGAATGCAACCATTGGCGTTAACATTAAAAGCATTAATTTTGTAATTAGATTTAGCTTCATGCTTTTCATTAACTATGCGCCTATACAAACAAATACAGTGAAGACGATATAAGAAATATGGCGTATGACTACGCCATATTGTTCTCTATAGGAACTGACTATTATTGGTAAACAATTTTGAAGTTAGCTACAGTGTCAAAACGACCTGTAGTAGCTTTTTGAGTTGGATCTTCGTTACCTTTAACGTACGCTGCGAAGTGCAGAGTAGTTTGTGAACCGTCACCATTGTTTAACGCGTAGCCGTCACCAGTACCTGGGAATGCTTTACCGAATTCAACGATTTTGTCAGCGCCGTTAGTGATTACGATACCAGCGTTTTTAACTTTACCGCCTAAGCCCAGTAAGTCACCAGTGAAGCCTTGGAAACCGTTTACTGTAGAACCAGTAAATGTGATTTTTGCGTTTTTGTAAGTTTCAGTAGAGCAGTTTTTCAGAACGATATCGAACGCTTTGCTGTCTGAACGGAATTGGTTAGAAGTCAGTTCGTGTAACGCGATTTCGCCGAATTCAACTAATTGCTTCAGGTTGTCAGCATCGATTGAACATGGAACGTCGTTAATGAAACCAGTAAAACGGATTTCACCTTGTGAGCTTTCTACTGGATCAGCAGCTAAAGCAACACCTGAAACGCCAACACCTAAACCTAAAGCTAGAGTTAATGCTAATTTATTCAGTTTCATAAAAGTTTTCCTTTAAATGAGTAGGAACTGCTATTTCTCTTTTTCTCTTTCCTGTTTCCACTGATGCAAAATTAAGTCCATTTACTTAATCAGTGCACCCTTGAAAATTCCTCTAGCTTTCCTACTTGATGAATTTCATTCAGGTTAGAGATTTTTTTATATAAACGAGCTCCATCTCATTTATGTGATTTAAAAAACAGAAATCATTAAGCCAACATTCTCACTTCTAAATTAATTACTGAGTCATTCAGTAATTAATTAAAATTGATATAGAACACTAAATGAATTCTGATAACTACCTTGTGATATTTTCTGATGTCAATTCTACATACGTGACATATGTTGTCAAAAACCACCCAAATAAAGCGTTGACTTGGTTTTTTATATCGGAAAAATGAGCAAAGACAACTTTTACCCACTGAATGAGTACTTAAATCTAAAGAAATGATGAATTACTTAGAAAGATTTATATGAAGACTTCATTTTGCATTTATAAAAATGTCTAAATATTGCAAAAAACCTATAAATATAAAAATCTATATTTATATTTAAATACAACTTAATAAACCGAACAGATGTAAATTTATTAGATTTAACATCTATCAAGTGTCTTTTTCGCGTCAGTAATCGCTACATAAGAAACAAGGGGTAAGATAAGTCTTAATTAAAATCAACGCTAAATAGTAACAATGAATTTCAATAATTGTTTTTATTTGGTTAAATTTAACACCCAATTATTAACTAAAATGTAGCAATTAATGATTTATTTAAAATAGAAAAAACCATCTCTTAAATAAGGAGTTCATTTTTTATTAATGTTGCCTTTATTAAAGTTAAAATTGCGTATTCAATTTAGTAAAAAATTGTTTATTTCATCACCACCATTTCAAACACAACAGAAATGGAAGTTATGGTAAACTAAACAGTAATAAAAACTTGAAGCTATCTAGGTGGGGCCAAACAAGATGAAAACAATCAGTGAAGACATGCTGCTTACGACGGCCGAACGTATTTGTCAGTCTCGAGGCGTGCGTTTGACCCCACAAAGAGAGACTGTTCTGCGATTAATTGCGCAGCAACACGGTGCGATCAGTGCTTATGATCTACTAGATTTACTGCGTGAAATAGAGCCTCAGGCTAAACCCCCTACCGTTTATCGCGGTTTAGAGTTCCTCATGGAACAAGGATTTATTCATAAAATTGAATCCACAAACAGCTATGTGGTTTGTCACCATGTGGATAATCCAAGCCATATTTCAGTGATGTTGATTTGCGATAATTGTGGCAATGTGACCGAAAGTGACTGCACGACTATCGAACAAGCGATTAGCACACTAGCGGAAGAAAATCATTTTCATCTCAGGCATACGGTGGTAGAAAACCATGGTTTATGTCAAAAATGTTTTGAGATTTCCAATTGCCAAGATCATGAACACTGTGAGCATAACCATCACGCCACGGTCAGTTCAAAAAAGAAGTGATATAGAATAAGTGGTCTACAGGAAGTAAAATAAAGGAAGCTATATAGCAACATGGAAGATGGCTATATAAAGAAAAACAGTATGAAAATAGCTATATAAAGAAAGGCTATTCAAAAAATAGAGATATTGAGTCTGCTGCCAGACTCAATCACTCATCATCAATGCCAGTCACTGTTACGGATAACCCCAACAGCTAGACCTTCGATAGTAAAATTCTGTTCGCGTAAATCAACCACAATTGGTGCAAAATCAGAGTTTTCAGCAATAAGCTCAACGCGATTGCCTTGTTGCTTAAAGCGTTTAACAGTAACTTCATCTTCGATACGTGCCACAACAATTTGCCCATTATGGACATTCTGTGTTTTATGTACCGCAAGTAAATCACCATCCATGATACCGATATCTTTCATCGACATACCATTTACGCGTAATAAAAAGTCTGCGTGTGGTTTAAATAATTCTGGGTCGACTTGGTAATGGCTTTCAATATGTTCTTGTGCAAGCAATGGTTCGCCAGCAGCAACACGTCCAATCAGAGGAAGTCCTAAATCTTCGGATTCTTCTTCTAACAACAGACGAATGCCTCTGGAAGCTCCAGAAACAATCTCAATTACCCCTTTACGAGCTAAGGCTTTTAAATGTTCTTCTGCCGCATTAGGCGAACGAAAACCCAAACTTGCTGCTATCTCAGCGCGTGTTGGTGGCATGCCCGTTTGCGAAATGTGGTCACGCACCAGATCGTAAACTTGCTGTTGTCGAGCTGTCAGTGCTTTCATCCCGTTCCCCTGTTTGTTTATACAGTCAGACTGTGAGTATATACAGGTAAATGGGTATTGGGAACTGTTAAATTAGCCAAAACCTGCTTTTGTTGATGAATTTCTGGCTTTTTATCTCTTTTACTGTTTTTAGCCCACTAAGCCGTAAAATAACGTGCCCATAATACGGTTCCCCAGATAAACAGAGCTAATCCTATCGTGACGAACACGGCTGCGGAGCCGATATCTTTCGCTCGCCCAGATAATTCATGGTATTCACTGCCAATACGATCAACAACCGCCTCAATTGCACTGTTAATTAACTCAACGATTGCGACTAATACAACTGAACCAATCAACAAAACTCTGTCAATTTGGCTAATATCCAAGTAAAAAGCTATAATTATCGCAATGATAGCAGCAATCGCTTCTTGACGAAATGCAGCTTCATTTACCCATGCTGCTTTTAAACCTTTAAGGGAGTATCCAGCCGCTTTGATGACTCGAGTGAGTCCCTTAGTTTGACTTGCCATATTTTTTCCTTAATTTTTAAACAATAATCAACTTTTGCAGTCAAAGTGAATTATCGATAACAGATCTAAACGTTGCTTTCTGCTATGATTGCGCAGCATTACTAACAAGAGGCTATAATCATTTATGTCACTATGGCGTAAAATATATTACAACACGTTGAATTTACCACTGAAATTATTGGTAAAAAGTAAACTAATCCCAACGGATCCGATAACAGAGTTACAGCTTGACCCAAGCAAGCCAACGCTGTACGTCTTGCCATATCACTCAAAGTCCGACCTGCTCACGCTTCGCCAACAATGCTTAGCGATTGGTTTACCTGATCCGCTAGTGGATAACGACATCAATGGCACCAAGCTTCCAGCCTATGTGTTTATTGATGATGGTCCGCGCGTGTTCCGTTACTACTCCCCAGATCCACGTAAAGAGTCAGTAAAAATATTCCATGCGTATCTGGATTTGCATAAAAACAATCCAAATCTTGATATTCAAATGCTACCTGCATCCGTCATGTTTGGACGTGCGCCGGGTCGCGAAGGGCATAAGCCTGCCCCGCTAAAACTCTTAAACGGTGTGCAAAAATTCTTTGCAGTCCTGTGGTTAGGGCGCGATAGCTTTGTACGTTTCTCTCCGAGTATTTCTCTTGGCCAGATGGCGCAAGAACATGGCACCGACACCATCATTGCCAATAAACTTGCTCGCGTAGCACGTATTCACTACTCTCGTCAGCGTTTAGCTGCGGTCGGGCCAAAACTGCCTGCCCGTTATGAGCTATTTAATAAGCTGCTATCCTCTAAAGCGATTGAAAAAGCCGTTGAAGACGAAGCGCGCAGTAAAAAAATCCCATTACAAAAAGCCCAGCAAAATGCCGTGGCGATGATGGAAGAGATTGCAGCTAACTTCTCTTATGAAGCAGTGCGACTGACTGACCGTGTACTCGGTTGGACATGGAACCGCTTATACCAAGGGATCAATGTTCAACATGCTGAGCGCGTTCGCCAGCTGGCGCAAGATGGTCACGAAATTGTGTATGTGCCCTCTCACCGTAGCCATATGGACTACCTGCTGCTTTCTTATGTGCTTTATCACCAAGGCTTGGTGCCACCACACATTGCGGCGGGTATTAACCTTAACTTTTGGCCAGCCGGTCCTATTTTCCGCCGTTTAGGTGCATTCTTTATTCGCCGTACGTTCAAAGGCAATAAACTCTATTCCACCGTATTCCGCGAATACCTCAGTGAGCTATTTGCTCGCGGCTATTCGATTGAATACTTTGTGGAAGGCGGTCGTTCACGTACAGGTCGCTTACTGGAACCGAAAACTGGTACCTTGTCGATGACCCTACAAGCGATGCTACGCGGAGACTCCCGCCCTATCACCATCGTTCCTATCTATATTGGTTACGAGCATGTGATGGAAGTAGGAACTTACGCAAAAGAGCTGCGTGGCGCTGAGAAAGAGAAAGAAGGCTTCTTCTCCATGGTACGTGGTCTGCGTAAACTACGTAATTTGGGTCAAGGTTATGTGAACTTTGGGCAACCAATTTCACTGACCCAGTACTTAAATAACCGCGTACCAAATTGGCGTGAATCTATCGACCCGATTGAACCACAGCGCCCGAGCTGGTTAAACCCAACCGTCAGCAGCTTAGCCGATAACATTATGGTGAATATCAATAATGCGGCAGCTGCCAACGCGATTAACCTATGTTCAACGGCATTGTTGGCTTCACGTCAGCGCTCGCTCACCCGTGAACAACTGCTTGAACAAATCGAGTGCTATCTACAGCTACTGCGCAATGTGCCTTACACTGCCGATGCAACTACGCCGAACAAAACGGCTGAAGAGCTGCTTGAACACGCTTTGCAGATGAACAAGTTTGAAGTCGAAAAAGACAGCATGGGGGATATTATTATTCTGCCACGCGAAAATGCCGTCTTAATGACCTATTACCGTAACAATATTCATCACTTACTGGTTCTGCCTTCGCTTATCGCCAGCATTGTGCTGCACCATGAGCGCATTAGCCGTGATGCAATCCACCAGCAAGTTGCGCTGATTTATCCATTCCTGAAAGCTGAGCTGTTTATGCGTTATGACGCAAACGCGCTTACGGAAACAGTGGATACATTGATTGATGAGCTGAATAACCAACAACTGATCTGCTTGAAAGATGAGAATATGGTGGTGTTAAATCCTCGCCGTATCCGTCCGTTACAGCTACTGGCAGCTGGTGTTCGTGAAACACTGCAACGCTACGCCATTACACTGTCATTGCTCAATGCAAGCCCAGAAGTCAGCCGCAATACGTTAGAGAAAGAGAGTCGTATGCTCGCGCAGCGTCTGTCCGTTCTGCACGGTATTAACGCCCCTGAATTCTTTGATAAAGCCGTGTTCTCAACACTGGTCGATACCCTCAAAGAAGAAGGCTATATCGACAATAACGAGAATGATATTTTCTCGACGAATGCGAAGAACTTGTACGCCGTGCTTGCACGCTTGATGTCACCGGAAATCCGTCTGACCATTGAGAGCGTTAGCCAAACTGAAGAACTTTCTGCACCAAAACCAGCGCCGAAAAATACGCCGGAAAGTGCTGATGAAGACTCAGAAACCTCGCAAGAGTAATATCGCAACTCAATGATATTCAGCAATAAAAAAGGGTAATGCATCTGCATTACCCTTTTTCTTATCCCGTTTTAGCGGTTAAAAATAACTAATCACCATACCGATAAACAGAATAAAGCCAACATAGTTATTATTCATAAACGCTTTGAAACACGGCGCTCGTTCTCGGTTCACCATCAATTGCTGTTGATAAACAAACAGCGCAGCGGCTAGCACTAACGAACCATAATAAACCATGCCTAAGTTAGCCAATGAGCCAATCACCACCAGCAAGCCAACCATCACAATTTGCAGCAAACCAATAATCAGCTTGTCATATTGACCGAACAGAATCGCCGTTGATTTCACGCCAATTTTTAAATCATCGTTACGATCGACCATGGCATACTGCGTGTCATAAATCACTGACCAGATGATATTCACTAAAAACAGTAACCAACAAACTAGTGGTAAGGACTCACTAACTGCTGAGAATCCCATCGGGATTGACCAGCCAAATGCAGCGCCCAAGACTACTTGAGGCAAATGGCTCACACGTTTCACAAACGGGTAGATCCACGCTAGCGCTAAGCCTGCGACCGATAACCAGATGGTCATGGTATTCAGACTCAATACCAATAAGAAAGAGAGCCCTACCAACGCAGCAAATAGAATTTTTGCTTCTTTTTCCGTAACATCACCGCTAGGCAGTGGTCGGTGTTTAGTTCTTTCTACATGCCCATCGAAATTACGATCAGCAAAGTCATTGATAACACAGCCTGCGGCACGCATTAAAAATACACCGGCCGTAAAGACAATCAGAATATGCAAACTTGGCGTGCCTTGGGCGGCAATCCACAGCGCCCAATAGGTTGGCCACAGTAATAACAGTGAGCCAATAGGTCTATCAATACGCATTAAACGGCTGTATGCATGCCATTTACTTAGCGCCATACTTCCCTCCACGTTATCGTGCTCCTTTATGCTTCTATTTTACCCATAAACGTTATTTGAATTATGTTAGATAGTTATCTATATGCAGGTGATTCAGGTAAAAATATTTCGGTTAATAATAATGGTTTTTGGGACAATCTAAGTAGGGAGCGGCGTACCCAGCGGTCAGCGCTGGATCCCATTTCAATATAATCTCGGGTTAGGTTTTCATGACTAAAGAGGTAGCGCCCTAATGGGACACGCCCAATATCCACTAATTTTTTGTCATTATCAGTGAGCGTCTCTTCTGGGATCAGCGTTCTGCCAATCAACCAAGGGATATTATCCCCATACATAATCACTTCCCGTAGCCAATAACGCTCACTAATTGGTAAGCATTTTTGTTCGTCGGCGGTGAGCATATCCAGTGAGATATAGCGTTCTAAATAAGGTATTACCGTCACTTTCTGACTATGCTGCTCAAACCGCTTGGTCATCGACCCTTGCTCTTGCAACCAATCTAATACACTTTCAGGAACACTCTCGTCGCCCTCTTCTAACCAGTTTATCGGGTGAGAGGTAAAAATCGTTTCAGGCATTCAATCAAATTCCACCATAGTAATTATGGTTATCCCCTGATTGCTACTCAAGCTTGTTAACGTCTAGCGTATTAAAGCCACAACCAGCATCGTTCATCTAAATTATTGGGCGATAGAATAGCACGTTGTTATTGTGCAAGGTTAAAGATAGATAACAATTTATATAAAAAGTCGCTAATTCAACACAAATTGTAAAAATTTTGTGAAAAATATTTGATTTATAATGAGTTAGCTTAAAAATCGTATTTTATTAGGATACTAATAGCCTGCCAATTACAGGCTATTAGTCGCTTAAAAAAACGCCATTAACGCCAGTTTTTATAGCAATTAATCAGCCCATTGGTAGAGCTATCATGGCTCTCTACCGCTTGGCTATTTTCCAATTCAGGCAGAATACGGCTCGCCAGTTGCTTACCTAACTCAACCCCCCATTGGTCAAAGGTGAAAATATTCAAAATTGCACCTTGGGTAAAGATTTTATGCTCATACATAGCGATCAGCGCCCCTAATGAATACGGAGTGATCTCTTTAAGTAAAATAGAGTTAGTTGGGCGGTTGCCTTCAAACACTTTGTAAGGCGCCACATATTCCATCTCTTTGACAGTTTTACCTTGCGCAGCAAATTCAGCATCCACCACTTCACGGGTTTTACCGAAGGCTAATGCTTCCGTTTGTGCAAAGAAGTTAGACAGCAACTTAGCATGGTGATCCCCCAGCGGGTTATGTGTCACTGCCGGCGCAATAAAGTCACATGGGATCATTTTTGTCCCTTGGTGAATTAACTGGTAAAACGCATGTTGCCCGTTAGTTCCCGGTTCACCCCAAATAATCGGACCTGTTTGGTAAGTGACTGCATTGCCATTACGGTCAATATATTTCCCGTTTGATTCCATATTGCCTTGTTGGAAATAGGCGGCAAAGCGATGCATGTATTGGTCGTATGGGAGAATCGCTTCAGTTTCTGAACCAAAAAAGTTGTTGTACCAGATGCCGATCAGCGCTAATAAAACAGGGATATTGCTTTCTAGAGGCGTTTGCGTGAAGTGCTTATCCATTGCATGAGCACCGCTCAGTAATTGAACGAAATTCTCATAACCGACGGATAAGATGATAGACAAACCAATCGCTGACCACAGAGAGTAACGACCACCAACCCAATCCCAGAATTCAAACATGTTATTGGTATCAATACCAAATTTTGCGACTTGTTCGCTGTTCGTTGAAAGCGCCACAAAATGCTTCGCAATATGTTTTTCATCTTTGGCAAACGTCAATAACCACTCACGCGCTGAATGCGCATTGGTCATGGTTTCTTGCGTCGTAAATGTTTTCGATGCAATCAGGAATAACGTAGTTTCAGGATTGAGATCCTTCAATGTTTCTGCAATTTGAGTACCATCAACGTTAGAAACAAAATGCATATTTAAATGGTTCTTATAAGGACGTAGCGCCTCAGTCACCATAAATGGTCCCAGATCTGAACCACCAATCCCAATGTTCACCACATCAGTAATGGCTTTACCGGTGTATCCTTTCCACTCGCCACTGATAATGCGTGCGCTGAATTGCTGCATTTTTTCCAGTACCGCGTTCACTTCTGGCATCACATCTTTGCCATCCACCAGCACTGGGGTATTGTCGCGGTTACGTAATGCGGTATGCAGCACAGCACGATCTTCAGTGCGGTTGATTTTCTCACCACTGAACAGACTTTTGATTGCATCTTCCAGTTGCGTTTCTTTGGCTAATGCCAAAAGTTTGTCCAATGTCTCTTGTGTAATACGGTTTTTGGAGAAATCCACTAAGATTTGGTCATCAAAAGTGGCTGAAAACTTCGTAAAGCGCTGTTTATCTTGTGCAAATAAGTCACGCATATGCACATTTTTCATGTCTGCATAATGCTGCTCTAGCGCTCGCCATGCCGCCGTCTGGCTTGGATTGATACTTTTCATGGATAACACCTCCAAAACAATTTCAAATAATAATAGATTGTAACTCGCCGAGGACACGAAGCTTATCGGTTTTCTGCGTTCTCATAATCTGCTGTTGTTAGGTCTATTCTCCCAAACCTAACGGCCACTGTCATCTCATCCCAAAAATGATATTGAGAAAACCGATAATCATTTGCCCATCATTAGAATTACTGATTTACCTCGATTCATTATTGACGATACGTGCCAAAGTCGATAAATCTATTACTCCAACGTATTTCAAGCTGTTGATGTCGTGCCGTATTCGGCCTGCGCCGCAGGAATTATTTTGGGTTCATGCATTATTTAAAGATAGGCGGTTTAATTAAAGGGATTGGAAAATGAATACAGTAGCTGGCAGTAATCAGTTTGTTATCGCAAAATTCGGCGGCACAAGCGTCGCTAACTTCGACGCCATGAATAAAAGTGCGGATATCGTACTGGCAAATGATCAAGTTCGTGTGGTTGTGCTTTCTGCAAGTGCAGGGATCACCAACTTACTCATTGAACTCGCTGAAGGCTGCGACACTGATAAACGCAATGAGCTACTGCAAAGAGTCAAACAGACTCAGTATGACATTATCGAACACCTGCAAACTGCGAACGTTATTCGCGAAGAAATCGACCGTCTACTTGAGAACATCGCTCATTTAGCTGATTCCGCCTCTCTTGCCACTTCTGATGCCTTAACGGACGAAATGGTCAGCCACGGTGAGATTATGTCCACATTACTGTTTGTGGAAGTATTGCGCCAGCGCGGGGCATCCTCACAATGGTTTGATGTCCGTAAAGTGATGAGAACCAATGAAAGCTTTGGTCGTGCTGAGCCGGATCTTGAACAGCTACAAGTGCTCGCACAGCAGCAATTACTTCCACGCTTAGCCGAATCGATTGTTATCACTCAAGGGTTTATTGGGCGTGATGCCAAAGGGCGCACTACCACACTAGGGCGCGGAGGAAGTGACTATACCGCTGCCTTACTGGCTGAAGTATTGAACCTATCCCGCGTAGATATTTGGACGGATGTACCCGGCATTTACACCACCGACCCTCGTGTGGTGCCGAATGCCCAAAAAATCGATGAAATCGCCTTTGATGAAGCCGCTGAAATGGCAACTTTCGGAGCAAAAATTCTGCATCCAGCCACGTTATTACCCGCAGTGCGTGCGGGGATCCCTGTATTCGTCGGCTCGAGTAAAGCCCCAGAAGCAGGCGGGACGATTGTCAGCGACCAAACGGAAAACCCTCCGCAATTTAGAGCGCTCGCATTACGCCGCAAACAAACGTTACTGACCTTGCACAGTTTGAAAATGCTGCATGCACGTGGTTTCCTGGCAGAGATTTTTACTATCTTGCTGCGCCATAATATTTCCGTGGATTTGATCACCACGTCGGAAGTGAGTGTCGCACTGACATTAGATACAACGGGCTCAACAGGCACTAATGGTAGCTTGCTGACTAATGCCTTAATGACCGAATTATCCGCGCTGTGCCGTGTAGAAGTGGAAGAAAACCTGGCTCTGGTGGCGATTATTGGTAACCAACTTTCACAAGTGAACGGGCTCGGCAAACAGATTTTCGGCGCGTTGGAATCCTTTAATATCCGTATGATCAGCTACGGTGCTAGCAGCCATAATATTTGTCTGCTTGTGCCAGGTAACGACGCGGAAGAGATTGTTCGCACACTGCACAATAATCTTTTTGAGTGATAGCGGATAGCTAACCATAAATAATAGCAATCCATAAACGATAACGGGCAATCTTTTGATTGCCCGTTTGACTTGCTAATAAAAATAAATTTAACGACTTAGGAAAGAGGTAATCAGCCCACTAAACGTCGACTCACCTGCAAAAGCATAAGTGCTTTTTAGCTCTTCTCCGCGAATATCTGCAAAGCGCGCTAACGCTAATTCTTTGCTATTCGCCTCAATCTCTTCAAACTGCTTTTGGTAACCCATATTCACTAACTCGGTAGCATTTTGGGTTTCAGTCATCTCTAACGCAACAACTTCGTCAGATTTAATAAAAAAACAATAAGTGCTCATTTAACACCTCATTTTTTCATGCTCAAAAAACAACTAAACTCGTTCTAATCTAATGGAGAGATTTACAACAAAGACTCAACAAAGAACCAGTTAATAAAACTATACTTCATTATTTAGCTAAATAAAAATAGCTTCCTAATTCACAAAGATTGATAAATTTTATGGTGTAGAAATACGTAATTATCTTAAAAGAAAGAGTAAGAAAGTAATTTTTAAGAATATCAAAATGATATTTGTCATTACGATGAAAACAGCAAAATAGATAGAGATGATTAAAAGCCAACAGTATTAATAAGGTTATTGGCTTTTAAATGAAATGGAATGGATTCTTTCAGTGATTCATTTTTTAGAAGGCAATGAATTTTTTACACTTTCTGTATATTGCAGCATATTCGCTTTTGCATTATGGTCTTTTTGCAATAATGCTAAGTTATTTTTTGCGGTCACATTACCCAGTTTATCCGCACGCTCAAACCACATAATAGCGCGGAAAATATTTTTACTGCCACCTTCTCCTCGGGCATACATTACGCCGAGGTTATTTTGCGCATCACTGTTTTCTTTGAATGCCGCAGACTCCAAAAGCTCCCGTGCTTTTTGGCTATCTTGCTGAACCCCAGTTCCAGTCAGATAAAAAATCGCTAACTGGTTTTTTGCTTCCATATTGTCTTCTTTAGTGACTTCCAGCCACTTCACAATCTGCTGGATCTCAACATCTTTCAACTGACCCGCCAGATATAAGTTCGCTAACTTTAATTGTGCGTCGACAATATCTGAATCCGCTAATTCGATATACCACTGGGTGGCTTTCGCCATATCCGGTTTAACGCCGCCAAGGCCTTTTTCATAATACTCAGCCACTTTCATAGCGGCTTCAGCAGATTCATTATCTGCCGCCATTTGGTACCATTTGAAGGCTTCGCTCAGGTCTTGCCCAACGCCATCGCCTGTCTCATACGCTTGCGCTAACGCATATTGAGCCGAAAATTCACCTTGGTTTGCCGCGCGCTTATACCAGTAAACGGCTTGGTAGTTATTTTGCTCAACGAGCGGATGACCTTTGCTGTAAAAGTCTCCCATATTTTTTTGTGCAACTGGGGAGCCCATGTTCGCGGCTTGGCGATACAGGTAAATCGCCGTATCCTCATCTTTTTCCATGCCTTCGCCATTTTCATACATCACGGCTAAGTTGTTCACGGCAGAGGCTACGCCATTACGTGCACTGCGCTCATACCATGTAAAAGCTTTATTGTAGTCAATATCACCACCAAGCCCATCATGGTAGAACAACCCAATGGCAAACTGTGCATACTCTTGCTCTTGTTCTGCGGCCTCATAATACCAAGCGCGAGCTTGTTTATAGTCTTTTTCGACACCTAAACCACGCTCAAATAAATAGCCCATCGCATATTGGCAGTATGCATCGCCTTTTTCGGCGCATTTACGATACCAATTACCCGCTTGCTCATAATCCTTTTTGCGCTGTGCCAGCATCCCGATGTAGTAATCACCATCATTGCTATTTAAATCAGAAGCTTTCTTAAACCAGTAATAGGCTTTATTTTCATCGGAATCGAGAAAGTCTGTGCCATCCAAATAAGCGACACCCACGTCAATCATGGCATCAACTTTACCCGCATTGGCCTCTTTAATACTGCTTTGAAAATCGGTTGGAAGGTTGCTTGGCTCAGTCACTTCAAGGGCTTTAGGTAAAGGTTCAACTAAAGCGGAGTCCGCCTGAGGCGTCAAAACCACAGGGGTGATAATTGGGTTGGAAGATTGGTTAGCAGCCGCTTTGGTTGGCTGGTTATGAAACGAACCCGACTCTATTGGCTCTGCTTGCACATAAGGGGCACAGATAATGCAGAAACTAAATAAGAGAGAGGGTAATTTCATGACATTTACTCACAGCTTGGCATTGACCACTGCTATATAAGATATCATTCCCATACAAAAATCATAAGGACTATAAGCAGAAAATAACCAAATGATGTGAATTTTTAAGAAAATAATTTGGGTGATTATCGTAATTGGTTATAAAACGAGCTAATCACCCTCTAATTAATAATTAAATTGTCTTAATGCCCAAAATTAATTAACGCGATATCCACCATGCTTACTGGCAAATAAATTAAACTTACCCCACTCAATTAAAATCAATTCCAATTTTTGATGGCTAATTTTGCATAGCGTCGATATTTGGGAAACCACAAAATGGTTTTCACCCACTAATTCTTCTGAAAATACCTCGGCAATTAATCCACTCTCTTTCGCTGTAATTAACCAGCCATCATTGGTCGCAAATTTATGAACCGGAACCATACCTTCTTTGGTACTTTCTTTAGAGAGTAACTTATCTTCCGCTTGTTGCGCTTGATAAAACGCGTCGATTTCCTCTTGTGAAGGGATCGGCTCAACCCGCTCTTGGTTTTCCAAGAACAGATAAATTTCTTCTGCTCTTGCTGGCGTTAACTCGCTTCTTAACCAAATTTGGTTAAAGCAATGTTCCGTCAATGAATCTTCAGTATCCAATTTGTCCATGATTTGCAAAATACTCATCATGGCACTCACCGCGTCTTCGCTCATCATAAATGTCTCTGGCGCGGCGCTATTTTGGATCTGATAAGGATAAACTACCGAGGACGGCAGTTTTCCTTCAATTATAAATTCATAGCTCATCATTTGCTCCCAATAGATTTCCTACCTATAAGATGGAGGCGAATAACTGAAAAATCAATCTTATGGATCAAATCAATCTTCTGGGTCATAGCCTAAGTTTGGCGCTAACCAGCGTTCTAATTCTGCGACCGTCATTCCTTTGCGTTTGGCATAATCTTCAATTTGATCTTTTTGCACTTGTGCCACCGCAAAGTATTTACTATCAGGGTGACTAAAGTACCAACCCGACACCGAGGCTCCCGGCCACATTGCGTAAGAGCTAGTCAGTTTCATACCAATTTTGTCTTCCACATTCAGAAGTTGCCAGATTTTTTCCTTTTCTGTGTGTTCAGGGCAAGCGGCATAACCCGGTGCAGGGCGAATGCCTTGATAATTTTCACGGATCAACTCTTCGTTGCTCAGTGCTTCCTCTGACGCATAGCCCCAATACTGGGTTCTAACTTGTTGATGCAGATATTCCGCAAAAGCTTCTGCTAAGCGATCAGACAAGGCTTTCACCATGATTTTATTATAATCATCGTGGGTATTTTCATACTGCTCAGCCAGCTCATCCTCTTCTAACCCGCCAGTCACGGCAAATGCACCAATATAATCCGCTTTACCGCTCTCTTTAGGTGCCACAAAATCGGATAAACAGTAGTTCGGAAAATCGGTTTTCAACGTTTGTTGGCGTAAATTAAGTGCCACCACTTGGACTTCATCCCGAGCATCGGAACGATAGATTTCCACATCATCCACCACGCGGTTTGCTGGGAAAATTCCAAAAATCCCTTTTGGCGTCAGTAAGTTTTGGCTTTCCAACGTGTCGAGCATCGCATTGGCATCAGACAACAATTTGCGCGCCTCTTCCCCGACCACTTCATCTTCGAGAATTCGCGGGTATTTACCAGCCAATGACCATGTCATAAAGAATGGTGTCCAATCGATATAGTCACGCAATGTTTTAATGGAAGCCGTCACTTCTTGAACGCCTAGGAATTTAGGAACCGGCGGCTGGTACTGTTGCCAATCAATATTCACCCCATTAGCGCGAGCGGCTTCTAATGTAACGGGTGGCGTTCTTGGTTTTTTGCGCCCATGTTGCAGGCGAACCGTCTCATACTCACGACGCGTTCGGGCAACAAACTCGGCTTTTTGGGTTGCTGAAAGTAATGCAGCGACGACCCCCACCGTACGGGATGCGTTCTGCACATAGACCGTAGGTCCTGAATAGTTTTGCTCGATTTTCACCGCAGTATGAGCTTTCGAGGTCGTTGCGCCTCCAATCAATAGTGGTAAGGTAAACCCTTGTCGCTCCATCTCCTTTGCCACATGCACCATCTCATCCAATGACGGCGTAATCAGACCCGATAAACCGATAATATCGACGTTTTGTTCCCGGGCGGTTTTTAGGATCGTTTCACACGGCACCATGACGCCTAAATCAATGATTTCATAGTTATTACACTGTAAAACGACACCCACAATATTTTTGCCAATGTCGTGTACGTCCCCTTTCACCGTCGCTAGTAATACTTTACCTGCACTGCTTCCCGACTGTTTTAGCTCCTGAATATACGGCTCTAAGTACGCCACGGCTTGCTTCATCACGCGGGCGGATTTCACCACTTGGGGCAGGAACATTTTTCCTTCACCAAATAAGTCACCCACCACGTTCATGCCGTTCATTAGCGGGCCTTCAATCACTTCGATCGGGCTTGACGCACGTTGGCGAGTCTCTTCCGTATCTTGGATAATAAATTCCGTAATCCCTTTCACTAGCGAGTATTCAAGCCGTTTTTCCACTTCCCAGCTGCGCCATTCCGCTTGTTGAACTTGCTGCTCCTGTCCTCCTGTTCCACGGTATTTTTCAGCCAGTTCCAGTAGCTTTTCAGTGCCGTCTTCTCGGCGATTGAGGATCACATCTTCTACCGCGTTTTTGAGCTCGGCGGGAAGATCGTCATAAATGGCCAGTTGCCCCGCATTGACGATCCCCATATCCATCCCATTGCGGATCGCGTGATACAGGAAAACAGCGTGAATTGCCTCACGCACCGGATCATTGCCTCGGAATGAGAAAGAGACGTTAGACACCCCACCTGAGATCAACGCATGGGGCAGTTGATCTTTGATATCTTTACAGACTTCAATAAAATCAACAGCATAGTTATTATGCTCTTCAATCCCCGTAGCAACTGCAAAAATATTCGGGTCAAAAATAATATCTTCAGGTGGAAAACCGACCGTTTCCGTTAATATTTGGTATGCGCGGCGGCAAATTTCGATTTTACGCTCGCGGGTATCAGCTTGCCCCACTTCATCGAACGCCATGACCACCATTGCCGCACCATATTTACGGACTAATTTGGCGTGTTCAATAAAGGCATCAACCCCCTCTTTCATGGAGATGGAGTTCACGATCCCTTTGCCTTGGATGCACTTCAGCCCTTTTTCGATCACGTCCCATTTCGAGGAGTCGATCATAATAGGCACTCGTGCAATATCAGGTTCTCCCGCGATCAAATTCAGAAAACGCACCATCGCCGCGTGGGAATCTAACATGCCCTCATCCATATTGATGTCGATGATCTGCGCGCCGTTTTCCACTTGTTGGCGAGCGATATCAAGGGCTTCTTGGTAATTTTCTTCTTTAATTAAACGCTTAAATTTTGCAGAGCCTGTGACGTTAGTGCGCTCACCAACGTTCACAAATAGAGATTGCGCACCAATATTCAGCGGTTCTAAACCGGATAACCGACATTCCACAGGTAATTTTGGTAACTGGCGAGGTTTTAGTCCCTCAACGGCTTGTGCCATTTTTTGGATGTGAAGTGGCGTGGTACCACAGCATCCACCGACGATATTTAAAAAGCCAGCCTCCGCCCATTCGCGGATCTGCTGCGCCATATTTTGGGCATCAAGATCGTATTCACCGAATGCATTCGGTAACCCTGCATTGGGGTGAGCGCTAACATAGCACTCTGAAATACGAGATAATTCAGCGATATATTGACGCAGTTCATCAGGTCCCAATGCGCAATTAAGCCCAAATGATAACGGCTGAGAGTGGCGCAATGAGTTGTAAAATGCTTCCGTGGTTTGCCCCGATAAAGTTCGCCCCGAAGCATCAGTGATAGTCCCTGAAATCATCACAGGCAAGTGGATCCCAAGGGATTCAAATTCAGTTTCTACGGCAAAAATCGCCGCTTTTGCATTTAATGTGTCAAAGATAGTTTCGATCATGATCAGATCGACACCACCCTTAATCAGCGATCGTGTGGATTCACGATACGCGTCCACCAGCAGATCAAACGTCACGTTGCGATAGGCCGGATCATTCACATCAGGGGAGATCGATGCTGTACGGTTTGTTGGTCCCAGAACCCCAGCCACATAACGCGGTTTTTCTGGGGTTTTACATGTCCACTCATCGGCACATTCACGAGCAAGGCGAGCTGCGGTTTCATTTATTTCCGCAGAAAGTGCTTCCATTTTATAATCCGCCATCGCAATGGTGGTGGAGTTAAACGTATTGGTTTCAACAATATCCGCCCCTGCCGCAAAATATTGGCTATGGATATCGCGAATAATCTCAGGTTGAGTTAGCACAAGTAAGTCATTGTTGCCTTTCAAGTCGCTTGGCCAATCTGCAAAACGCTCGCCGCGAAACTGCTCTTCAGAGAGTTTATGGCGTTGGATCATCGTTCCCATCGCACCATCTAGGACGAGAATTCTATTTTTTAATTGTTGTTCTAATTGGTTTTTCTTGCTGGACACTGCACTGTCCTCCTGAAAATGATAATCCCTCGGCTTAATCTGCCCCATGCTGTGACTTCGCACAGCTAAATCGTCAATGAATTGAAACTAAACTAAATTTGTATGAATCACATCCTACCATAACTTCAGAAGAGAAAATTCGTCGTTATGATGAGAGTTTTTCAGGTTGCCAAAGATCGACTTTTTGCTGATCCGATGAGTATTTTTGAATGAAATCATTCATAATAGAAACGAATACTCATTCCTGTCAGGAGACACTTGATGGCGGCTACACCCATTACTAAAAAAATAAAGAAGGCAAAAGGACCTGCGAGTGGCGCTACGGCTGCCGGACAAGTTCAATCCTTAAGCCGTGGACTGACGCTTTTGGAATACATTTCTGAATCAACTGGGGGGATCGCCCTCACCGATTTAGCCCTTCAAGCTGGTTTACCTAATTCCACGACTCACCGCTTATTAATGACCCTCGAACAGCACGGTTTTGTGCGCCAGACAGGGGATCTTGGGTTGTGGGTCATCGCTTCTCATGCCTTTATCATCGGCAGTAGCTTCCTTGAAAGTCGTAATTTATTAGCCCTTGTCCATCCAATATTACGCCGTTTGATGGAAGAATCTGGCGAAACCGTCAATTTAGCGATTTTGGATCACACAGAATATGACGCTGTGATTGTTGACCAGGTGCAATGTAATGCGTTAATGCGCATGTCTGCCCCAATTGGCGGAAAGCTGCCATTACATGCATCGGGTGCAGGAAAAGCGTTTATTGCCAATTTGCCTGAAGAGCAGCTAATTCCATTACTGGGCAAAAAAGGCTTACATGCCTATACACCGCATACATTAACTAATCCATCAGCATTGAAAGAAAATCTGCAACAAGCTAAAAAACAAGGATTTTCTTATGATGATGAAGAGCATGCGCTGGGGTTAAGATGTATTGGTGCCTGTATTTATGATGAGCATAAAGAGGCATTTGCCGCGATCTCAATTTCTGGACCACTTTCGCGGATCACCGATGATCGGGTAACAGAGCTGGGAGCGATGGTGATCAAAGCCGCTAAAGAAATCAGCCATGAATATGGCGCTAATCGCTAGCAAGCAAAAGTGCGGGATCTCCCCGCACTTCTTCAATTAATCATGTTACTGGCGGGCTAATCACCCTGTTGATTGGACGCACTTTCCGATTTATTCGATTTCAAAGATTGTTTGAACTTCGGCATATTGCGATATTTTTCAATCAAGGCTAAAGCGATAGCTTCCGTTTCTGCATCTGCCCGCCCATCAATATCCCGTGGACGATAATGCATTTGGAATGCACGTAACGTCTGTTTCGTTTCTTTATCTAATTTTCCTGTCAGTGGGATCCCTGCATAGCCATAAAATTTCAATGCTTTTTGTAGGTTTAACACACTGACAGATGCATTAATCTGCCGCCCTGCTAAATACTTATTAACGGTTTGAGGGTCTGGCCAAGCGCCAATCCCATGCAGCGCTAATGATTGCCACGGGAATGCACGACCCGGATCTTGTTTACGCAGCGGGGCGATATCACTATGGCCAATGACATTTTCTGGAGGAATGTCATAACGTTGCATAATGTCTTTCAATAGCGGGATCAACGCATCTATCTGCGAGTCATTAAAAGGCGGCCAGATATCTTGACCATTTTTTCTCACCAAACCTTCATTAACGATTTCAATACCAATCGAGCTATCATTAAGCCCGTGATGATATTGCCAACGGCTATCCCCTGCATGCCACGCTTTCAAGCGCTCAGGAACAAGTTGTAAAATGACAGGCTGACCATTTTTTTGTGCAGGTTGACTAGGAATGAGGTAATGGGAACTCACCTTTCCTTTCGTTAATATTTTAATTGAGTGGGCATCATCAGAAACAGTGTAATGCAGAACAATAAATTGAATACGCTCGCTGGTATTCTGTGACGGGTAACTCTGATCGAGATAGTAACCCGTTTTTGAAGGTGTCGTTGAACAACCGACAAGTAGGAATATGACAAATATCCATATTGCCCTAGCCATTTAAAACTGCCCTTTTTCCATGTTGAATTGTCGCACATTTAAGCACACCGACCTCGATAAAACCATGAGAACTTTGTCCAAAGAATCGTCTTAAATATGAACAAACATTAAAAAAAGCGTAAATTAAATGAATCAAAAAAACAAAATATGAATACTTTTATAAAAATAATCTAATTGAATTTAATCGTTATCTGCTTTTATCATTTAAAAGCAGAATCATCAGATTTATGAAATTTAATTAATACGTTAAAGATAGCATTAATAATTAAAATCATTTAATCATTGTAGTTTTATTAATCTATAAGATTTCAAGATAAGATAAAATAAATTAAAAACTCGCTAACGCTAGCTCACTTGAATTAATCCTCTCTTTCTCAAACTGACGTGCAATCATAGTGGTAATTTCATGAATATCAATTTCAAGTAAAATAGCAATCTCGATTAATTTATCTAAACTTAGCTTGTTAACACCCAATTCATATCGAGATACCTGCTGCTGGCTAAGCTGAATAATAGCCGCCAACTCCTGTCCTGATAACCCTTTACGTACCCTAGCTTTACGAAGATGATTGCCAAGCAAAGCATAAATATTTTGTTTTTCTGACATGTACACGCTCACCTCAATATAAAGAATCTAATCAAACATTAATGGGCATTATAAAAACAATCTATTTTTTTTAAAATAGATAAAAACAATCGAATTAACTATTATTGATAGGAATTTAAGGTGTCATTATGATTTTAATTTTTAATCTTTACTACTCTGGGTTGTAATTCATTGCTTTATAAAATATTTTTTTAATATCAGTAGTTGTTTTAACCATGTGAAACTATTATTAAAACATCTCTAATTTAATAATGTCTTACAATTTACACGGTTATGGCAATGATTAGTAACTAAAAATCACTTGTACTTACGATTTAAGTTTATTTTAAAAATTAAAATTTATTTAAAATAAGACGGGCGTAATTAACATTAAAAAATAGGTAATTAGATAGCTTAACTTTAAAACCGACTTTATCTAAATACCATAATTCCACTTTTTCCTTGAAGATACGAAAATAGCTCGACATCCATTACCCGTAAATTTTTTCGTTGTGAAGAAGCATGGCGAAATAGCACCTTTTCCCCTTCTCGAATCACAACCCCCACATGGGTAACATCCAATCCTGATGCTGAGGAATAAATACCAATGTAATCCCCTGTTTTTAACTGCTTCAGTAGTGCTCTATCAATAAATCGAGTTGGGACATAACTAATCACTCTTGGTGTTATTTTAACCGTAGCAATAATAGGGTCACCGTTACTTTTTTTATTAAGTTGTTTATTAACAAAAACCGTATGGGGGCTTAATTGAGCCGTTATATCAGAGACAACTTTATGCTCCCCTTCCGCCCAATCAGAAAAGAAATGACGACGTTGATTAAATGCGACTTTTGCATCGACATAACGTACTTTTTCTAAATATGAGGCAAATTGTTCAGCATCATCCGCATGTTTAAAGGCTTCGCTATACTCAATAAATGTCATGCAATCAACGGCTTTTAAATCAATGATTAACCGTTCAGCAGAGAATGCATCCATATTTAAAGTGCGATTGTTGTACGGGGTGCCCAACAAAATAGCAGTGGCATTCGCCATTTTTTGCTCCGCAGAACTACCTTGGCTGGCTGAAATCACCTTCTCTAAAACGCCGTAAGATCCAGTGGTTAAGACCACTTCAGGCACTTCTGTCGCTTGAACGCTGCTTGAGCACAACCAAAAAATACCTAACAGCCACCCAAGCGGATTACGTTTTTTCAACCCAGCCATATTTCCCTACTTGATTTTTATCTCAATGCCATCGACTAACTCATTATAGTTATTATTTATCATTCTGTTAGGCTGAAATGGTCACGATTACTCCCAATTTCTCTCCGATCCTCCTCTTGATTCAGATCACATATATGTCGAAATCTTCATTTTTATCATTGCAACAATTGTTTTTTCATTGAACAATGTTACCGGTAACATAAAGAATACTGTTTGTATAATGGAGCCATTATCATGAGCAAAAATATTTCTGACGTCACGCCTTCAACGAAGGTCAATGACCACATTTTACAGATCACCCAACGTATCATCGAGCGTTCTAAAGAGACTCGAAAAGCCTATCTCGAAAAAATTGAACAGGCTCGTAGCAGTACTGTGCATCGCGCTGAATTAGCGTGTGGGAATCTGGCTCATGGTTTTGCCGCCTGCCAAAGCGAAGAAAAAAGCATACTCAAAAGCATGACCCGTTCCGATATCGCTATCATTAACTCCTATAACGACATGCTTTCCGCCCATCGCCCCTATGACCGCTACCCTGACCAGCTGAAACAAGCATTACTTGAAAATGGCGCCATTGGGCAAGTAGCCGCTGGTGTTCCTGCCATGTGTGATGGCGTTACCCAAGGACAAGATGGTATGGAGCTCTCATTACTGAGCCGTGATGTTATCGCGATGTCCACTGCCATCGGCCTTTCCCACAATATGTTCGATGGTGCGCTCTATTTAGGGATCTGCGACAAAATTGTTCCAGGGCTGATGATGGGCGCGCTCTCTTTTGGGCATCTACCCGCCGTTTTTGTCCCCGCAGGTCCTATGAGCACAGGCTTGCCCAACAAAGAAAAAGTGAGAATTCGTCAGCTATATGTTGAAGGAAAAGTGGATCGTAATGCATTACTTGATGCTGAAGCCGCGTCCTATCACAGCATTGGTACCTGCACATTTTACGGCACTGCAAACTCTAACCAAATGGTGATGGAAGTGATGGGACTACATTTACCTGGCTCTTCCTTTGTTCCGCCTGATTCCCCATTACGTGATGAACTTACTCATGCTGCAGCTCGCCAAATTACACGTCTTACTGAGCAATCAGGAAATTATTTACCGATTGGTAAACTGGTTGATGAAAAAGTCATTGTGAATGGTATTGTAGCGCTTCTGGCAACAGGGGGATCCACCAACCTCACCATGCATCTGGTGGCGATTGCACGTGCTGCTGGCATCATTATCAATTGGGATGATTTCTCTGATCTTTCTGCTGTCGTTCCGCTGATTTGCCGTATTTATCCAAATGGCCAAGCCGATATTAACCAATTCCAAGCGGCCGGTGGCGTTCAATTGTTGATCCGCCAGCTCCTTGCTAAAGGTTTACTCCATGATGACGTTCACACCGTTGCCGGATTTGGGCTATCACGCTATACCCTCGAACCTTGGTTGGACAACGGTCAATTATCTTGGCGTGAAGGGGCAAAAAATTCTTATGATCTTGAAGTGATTGCTGATATTGATCATCCTTTCTCCCATCATGGTGGGACTAAACTACTGTCTGGAAATCTCGGTCGCGCTGTGATGAAAACCTCAGCCGTACCCGTTGAAAACCAAGTGATTGAAGCCCCAGCCATCGTGTTCAATAATCAAAATGATATTGCACCACGTTTTGAAGCTGGTGAATTAGACAGAGACTGCGTCATTGTGGTTCGTTTCCAAGGACCATCTGCGAATGGCATGCCTGAATTACATAAATTAATGCCACCACTCGGGGTATTATTGGACAAAGGCTATAAAGTAGCGTTAGTCACTGACGGACGGTTGTCGGGAGCATCGGGTAAAGTGCCTTCCGCTATTCATGTCACGCCAGAAGCTTACAATGGCGGCTTACTTGCAAAAGTCCAAGATGGTGATTTAATTCGCGTTAATGCATTAACGGGAGAGATTGAGCTTCTCGTGGACGAACAAATTTTATCTGCTCGTCAACCTTATCAAGCTGACCTGAGTGCAGAACGAGTGGGTTGTGGTCGAGAGCTGTTTGGTGCATTAAGACAACATTTATCTGGCGCCGAAGAAGGTGCTTGCAGCATTAATTTTTAATTTATACCGCTTAATAGGATTTATTATGAATAATTGGAAAATGACCGCTGAAGATGTTCTAAAACAAGGTCCTGTTGTTCCTGTCATTGTGATCAAAAAACTCGAGCAAGCCGTTCCTTTAGCAAAAGCCTTACTCAAAGGCGGTATCAAAGTATTGGAAGTCACGTTGAGAACAGAATGCGCTATCGAAGCTATCCGACTGATTGCTGAAGAAGTCCCTGAAGCGATTGTCGGCGCTGGTACTGTCATCAATGCAAAACAGCTAGCAGAAGTGACACAAGCGGGTGCGCAATTTGCTATCAGTCCCGGTTTAACGGACGAGTTATTAGCGGCTGCAAATCAAGGCAGTATTCCATTAATTCCTGGGATTTCCACTGTATCTGAATTAATGGCGGGCATGAACTATGGGCTTAAAGAATTCAAATTCTTCCCAGCCGAAGCCAATGGTGGCGTGAAAGCGCTCAAAGCAATTGCAGGACCTTTCTCTCAAGTTCGCTTCTGCCCAACTGGCGGGATCTCCCTCGCCAATTACCGTGATTATCTCGCGCTAGACAGCGTGTTATGTATTGGCGGCTCATGGTTGGTACCTGAAGATGCTCTGGAAAATGGCAACTACGATAAAATCACCGAATTAGCACAACAAGCAGTGCAAGGTGCTCTGTAATTGTTAAGTCATGAAGTGGGTCATTGACCCACTTTTAATCAACTAAACCGTAGAGATAGTGCGAAAAAATCGACGACAAAAGCGCTGATCTTCCGAGTAAGCAAACACATCTTCGACATACCCATCCAAAATGCGTTTTTGCAGTTTTTGCCAATAATCCGCGCTAAATAAATCTTGATGATGCATCTGCAAATAGTCCCTGACTTTCGGATCTTGGCATAAGAATTGCGCAAACTCTTCGGGGAAAACATCTTGCTCTCGCACACTGTACCAAGGTTCGCCTGAGAGCTCTTGTTCAGGGTAGAGCGGCTCAGGGATATGGCGGAAATTCACCTCGGTCATATAGCAAATTTCATCATAATCATAAAATACCACCCGACCATGGCGTGTTACCCCAAAGTTTTTAAATAGCATATCCCCCGGGAAAATATTGGCGGCAGCCAGCTGCTTGATGGCGCAACCATATTCTTCTATCGCGTGATAAAGCTGCTCATCCGATGCTTCATCCATGAAAATATTCAGCGGGATCATCTTACGTTCCATATAGAGATGACGAATTAATATTTTATCCCCCAAATCTTCAACCTGAGACGGCGCCTCCGCCAGTAACTCGGTCATTAGCTCATCACTGACAAAACGCTTTTCAATAATAAAGTTTTCAAACTCTTGAGTATCTGCCATGCGCCCCACTCGGTCGTGCTCTTTGACCATTTGATAACACTCAAGCACTCGAGCTTTAGTCACCTCTTTTTGTGGCGCAAATTTATCTTTAATAATCTTAAATACTCGATCAAATGATGGCGCCGTAAACACCAACATCACCATCCCTTTCACACCGGGGGCAAGGGTAAATTGTTCTCGTGAAAAGTTTAAATACGCCAAATATTCTCGGTAATATTCTGTTTTACCATGCTTTTGACAACCAATCGCCATATACAATTCAGCGATTGATTTACTGGGTAAAATTTCACGTAACCAGAAAACTAACCCTGCGGGAAACGGGGCGTACACCATAAAGTAGGAACGAGCGAAGCCAAACACGATACTTGCGTCATCAAAGCCAGTTAAACACGCATCTACATACATTTTGCCGTCTTCATTATGGTGAATAGGCAATAAGAATGGGTAAACTTGATGATTGATATATAGCTTCCCAACTAACCATGCAGCTTTATTTCGGTAAAACAACTCATTCGCCACATGTAATTGGGCACTTTGCTCTACAATCTCAGGGAAGCGCTGCCTTAGTGTTTCCACAATACATTCAATATCAAAGGCTAAATCTCGCCACACCAAGCGAATCGGCAACCCGCTTAAGATCCCATTAAATACCGTTTCCATGTTCCCATTAAGCTTATATTCGCGAGCTAATGGCCTCGGTAAGGTGCAAAAGCGCCGAGCAGGTTGTGAAGTAAAGATAAACAGATTTTCTTGGGTTAACTCTCGATGTTGAAACAGTCGGCAATACACTGAATTAAAAAAACTTTCAGCAATTTCAAAACGTGGGTAATCCGGTAGCAATGTCGCATAGACCTGTTTGATCCTCGCCAAATTGTAGGGACTGAGCGATTGCACTAGCCCCATACATTGCAGCTGAGCAACGACAAGCCCCACATGATGGTCATACAGCTTTATCCTTTGTTTCATCGCGTGTTGAACGGCATGCCAATCCCCGCGTTCAAAGCGTTCTTGAGCACCCGATGTGATTTCAAGAAATCGCCCATATTGCGCATCAAAGCCCTGCAAAATGGTTTGAGCGATGATCTGTTCAGTTTCGAGGGTCATCTTCACTCTCCCAATAAAAAACAGGCACTTGCGTGCCTGAAAACTCAAAAGATACACTTATGTCAACACACATACACCGAGCAATAGGAACCGTATATTTCTCCCCGATTAGAATTGCTCTTCTTCAGTCGAACCTGTTAATGCCGTGACTGAAGAGCTCCCCCCTTGAATCACCGTTGTCACCTTATCAAAATAGCCAGTTCCCACTTCTTGCTGATGAGAAGAGAAGGTATAGCCTTTATTGATAGCGGCGAATTCACATTCCTGTACTTTATCAACATAGTGTTTCATTCCCTCGCCTTGCGCATAGGCGTGGGCAAGGTCAAACATGTTGAACCACATGCTGTGAATCCCCGCCAAGGTAATAAACTGGAAGCGATAGCCCATATCTGACAACTCTTGTTGGAAACGAGCAATGGTGCTGTCGTCCAAATTTTTCTTCCAATTAAATGAAGGTGAACAATTATAAGCCAGTAATTTTCCTGGAAATTTAGCGTGAATTGCCTCAGCAAATTGGCGCGCAGCTTCCAGATCTGGCTTGGAGGTTTCACACCAAACTAAATCAGCATAAGGGGCATAAGCTAAGCCTCGGCTAATCGCTTGCTCTATCCCTGCCGTGGTACGGAAGAAGCCTTCGGTCGTACGCTCACCAGTGATAAATGGCTCATCATAAGGGTCACAATCTGATGTTAGTAAATCAGCAGCGTCCGCATCCGTTCTAGCAACCAAGATAGTAGGAACACCTGAAACATCCGCCGCTAAGCGTGCTGCAACTAATTTTTGAATTGCTTCTTGGGTTGGAACTAAGACTTTCCCGCCCATATGGCCACATTTTTTCACTGCCGCCAATTGATCCTCAAAGTGCACCGCCGCTGCGCCCGCTTCAATCATATGCTTCATCAATTCAAACGCATTCAGAACCCCACCAAAGCCAGCCTCTGCATCCGCGACGATAGGTAAAAAGAAATCAATATATTCTTTATTATCGGGACCAATGCCATTCGCCCACTGAATTTGATCCGCACGACGGAATGTGTTGTTGATCCGCTGAACCACGTTAGGCACTGAGTCTACAGGATAGAGTGATTGGTCAGGGTACATGCTGGATGCCGAGTTCGCATCTGCCGCAACCTGCCAGCCAGAGAGATAAACAGCTTCAATCCCCGCTTTTGCTTGTTGCAATGCTTGCCCGCCAGTTAATGCACCTAATGCATTTACATAGCCTTTCTTCGCGCCGCCATTCAGCTGTGCCCAAAAGCGTTCAGCACCTTTACGAGCTAATGTATGCTCAGGGTTGACCGAGCCACGTAATTTGATCACTTCTTCCGCCGTATATGGGCGCGTGATGCCTTTCCAGCGTGGTTTTTTCCACTCATTTTCCAATTGAGCAATCTGTTCTAAGCGCGATGTTGTCATGATTTACATCCTTTCTTGTTATCTGTCTTTGTAGGGTAATTGAGTGCTATCTCTATTCTTCAAGTTGGCTAATCAAGCAATTGGTAGCCCGGTATAGTTAAGAACTCGATCAATTCATCTTGGGTTGTGATTCGGCGCATCAACTCACTAGCTTCTTTGAATCGCCCACTTTGAAAACGATGGTCGCCAAGCTCTTTCTGGATGACTTGCAACTCTTCATCCAGCATCTCTTCAAATAACTCTTTAGTGACTTTCATGCCGTTCGATAGTGATTTGCTATGACGGATCCACTGCCAAATTGATGTCCGCGAAATTTCAGCCGTCGCCGCATCCTCCATCAAACCGTAGATAGGCACACAGCCATTTCCTGAAATCCATGCTTCAATGTATTGCACCGCCACTCGAATATTGGCACGCATACCCGCTTCGGTTCTTTCGCCTTCACAAGGTTTTAGTAGCTGCTGCGCTGTAATTTCATCATCATTTTCACGTCGGATATTCAGCTGGTTTTTTCGCTCACCTAATGCTTCGTTGAAAACCGCCATGACGGTGTCTGCCAAACCTGGGTGTGCAATCCATGAACCATCATGACCATTGCGCGCCTCCAGCTCTTTGTCCGCTTTAACTTTGGCGAGAATGGCTTGATTTTCCTGCGTATCTTTGCTTGGAATAAAGGCGGACATTCCCCCCATCGCAAATGCTCCGCGACGATGACAGGTTTTGATCAGCAAACGTGAATAGGCGCTTAGAAATTCCTGCGTCATTGTCACCGACTGCCTATCAGGTAAAACGCGGTCAGCGTGCTCTTTCAATGTTTTGATATAGCTGAAAATGTAGTCCCAGCGTCCACAGTTAAGCCCAACAATGTGATGACGCATGTGGTACAAAATTTCATCCATCTGGAAAACCGCAGGGAGTGTTTCAATTAATACCGTGGCTTTGATAGTGCCGCGTGGTAAGCCCACATAATCTTCTGCAGCGCTAAATACATCGCTCCACCACTGAGCCTCCTGCCAAGATTCCAGTTTCGGAATATAGAAATAAGGACCGCTACCCTTCGCCAGTAATGCCTGATAGTTATTGAAAAAGTAGAGAGCAAAATCAAATAGCCCACCGGGGATCGGTTGATTATCGACAAGCACATGTTTTTCATCTAAATGCAGTCCACGCACTCGAGCTATCAATACGGCTGGGTTAGATTTCAGCTGATAAACTTTGCCATTTTCATTGGTATAGGAGATTTCGCCAGTGATCGCATCTCGTAGGTTAATTTGCCCGTCGATCAATCTTTCCCATGATGGCGATAGAGAGTCTTCAAAGTCAGCCATAAATACTTTTACGTTAGCATTCAATGCATTGATCACCATTTTCCGATCAACTGGCCCAGTAATTTCTATGCGACGATCTTGTAAATCATCAGGAATATTTTGAATTTTCCAGTCCGAATTTTTAATGGAATTAGATTCCATAATGAAATCAGGTAAATCACCTGCATCAATCTCTTTTTGACGATGAACTCTGTCTTTGAGTAGCTGCTCTCTTCTTGGCAAGAAACCTTCGACAAGATAAGAAAGAAAGCCAATAGAATCAGAACTTAATATTTGTTTTGCTTGCTGAGAAAATGCTTTCTTGAAGGTTAAATCTGAAATAGATAACTGCTGATCCATTGTTTTTTCCTCATTCATGGCTGGCTATGAATTAAGAGTAAACTTAAAAAACAAATAAATCAAAAACGGTTTCCATTTTAATTTATAATCAACATATCATATTGATTATAAAGTAATTAGATGAATTTATTATTTTGTTCTTAATTTCTATCTCTAAAAATAAAATGTTAAATATAAGTTAAATCATGAAGTTATGTATAAGTCGAAATTTTCTTTTGAACAAAGAAAATGAGTAAGCAGACAAAAATTGATTTTTTATTCATCTAAAAAATGGGAGGAATTTTGATTTAAAGGCTAAATAATTTTGATTACTCAGCCTTATATTCTGAGATATGACCAGTTAGCTGGCATTAAGTGAGTTTTTTTAATCTAATGTTGGTTCCATATGAGTAAGATCGAATGGTGTGATCTGATACACATAATAATTCAGCCAATTGGAGAATAACAAGTGACCATGACTACGCCAACGAACTTCCGGCGAATTATTCGGATCATCATTTTTGAAATAATTACACGGTAATTCAGGTGTGATCCCGGCATCCACATCACGCCAATATTCTTGAGATAATGTTTCCGCATCATACTCAGGATGCCCCGTGACAAAGGCCAAACGCTTATCTTTTGATGCAAATAAGTACGCTCCCGCTTCCGGTGAGCTGGCTAAAATATCAAGGTCTGTGTTCTGACGAATATAGTCTTCAGGGAAATCGGCATAACGGGAATGCGGCGCATAAAAAGAAGCATCAAATCCGCGAGTTAATAACGCATAAGGCTCTAATGTTTCGTGTGAATATACGCCAGAGAGTTTCTCTTTGCGGGTTAATTTAGGTAAATCATACAATACGTTAAGTGCAGCTTGAACCGCCCAGCAAACAAATAATGTTGAAGTCACATGCTCTTTTGCCCATACAATGACCCGCTCTATTTGTTCCCAATAACACACGTCAGCAAATTCAACTAAGCCGAGCGGAGCACCTGTTACAATTAATCCATCAAAATTTTGGTGTTTAATATCTTCAAAATCACAGTAAAAATTGTTCAAGTGTTCAGTTGGCGTATTCTTAGATTCTCGCTGATCAATGCGTAGAAGCTGGATATCGACTTGCAATGGCGTGTTTGATAGTAACCGTAAAAATTGGTTTTCAGTTTCAATTTTTTTCGGCATTAGGTTCAGTATCAGTACTTTCAAGGGACGGATCTCCTGAAGGCTGGCTCTTGTCGTGGTCATGACAAAAACATTTTCTTCACGCAAGAAATTAACTGCTGGTAGCTCATCAGGCAGGCGAATTGGCATGGTTCATCCCCTTAAATATACTTTGTACGTTTAGACTTCTAGAATGCTAAACAATCTAACTAATGTGACTCTACTTGTCGAGCGTTTCAAAGCAAGTTGAAATAATTTCAAGCGATGGTTGGTGTATTAGGAATATTAAA
Organism: Providencia sp. PROV188; assembly: GCF_027595165.1. NCBI lineage: Bacteria > Pseudomonadati > Pseudomonadota > Gammaproteobacteria > Enterobacterales > Morganellaceae > Providencia > Providencia sp. PROV188. The sequence goes on along the minus strand of NZ_CP097291.1, from coordinate 430,521 downwards.
AGTCTAGCAAACTAGTAACTTAATGATATTCAGACTTTTTATTACAACTTAATAGCTAAAATGGCTTAGACTTTTTTGATCTGAAGTAGAGAGGATTTTAAGACTTATGATTTCTTGAATCATGATTTTTGGGTGGTAGTTTTTGCATAGTGGCCTTTAAATACAGGCATCCAGAGAGTAAGAACAACGAAATTAGTGAGATCTGAAGGGGGCTGTTTCGATAATCACGCTTCAAAGGATGACTATCTTGCCTTTTATCACCTATTTTTTAGGCCCCAAAACGCAAAAAAGCCACCCAATGGGTGGCTTCTCGGCTAATTTAATGTCTGGCAGTTCCCTACTCTCACATGGGGAGACCCCACACTACCATCGGCGCTACGGCGTTTCACTACTGAGTTCGGCATGGGGTCAGGTGGGACCACCGCGCTATTGCCGCCAGACAAATTCTGTTTATTCCCGTCTAAGTTTTCTCTTAAACCAGAATATCAATCCTGAACAAGCTGTGTGTCCACCTTCCGGCTTCTCACTTTCTTTGAAAATCAACTTAATCTCTCATCTCGAAAACACCTTCGGTGTTGTCAGGTTAAGCCTCACGGTTCATTAGTATTGGTTAGCTCAACGTATCGCTACGCTTACACACCCAACCTATCAACGTCTTAGTCTTAAACGTTCCTTTAGGACCCTTAAAGGGTCAGGGAAGACTCATCTCAAGGCAAGTTTCCCGCTTAGATGCTTTCAGCGGTTATCTCTTCCGCACTTAGCTACCGGGCAATGCCATTGGCATGACAACCCGAACACCAGTGGTGCGTCCACTCCGGTCCTCTCGTACTAGGAGCAGCCCCTTTCAATCTTCCAACGCCCACGGCAGATAGGGACCGAACTGTCTCACGACGTTCTAAACCCAGCTCGCGTACCACTTTAAACGGCGAACAGCCGTACCCTTGGGACCTACTTCAGCCCCAGGATGTGATGAGCCGACATCGAGGTGCCAAACACCGCCGTCGATATGAACTCTTGGGCGGTATCAGCCTGTTATCCCCGGAGTACCTTTTATCCGTTGAGCGATGGCCCTTCCATACAGAACCACCGGATCACTAAGACCTACTTTCGTACCTGCTCGAGCCGTCACTCTCGCAGTCAAGCTGGCTTATGCCTTTGCACTAACCGCATGATGTCCGACCATGCTTAGCCAACCTTCGTGCTCCTCCGTTACTCTTTGGGAGGAGACCGCCCCAGTCAAACTACCCACCAGACACTGTCCGCACCCCGGATTACGGGGCTACGTTAGAACATCAAACATTAAAGGGTGGTATTTCAAGGTTGGCTCCACGCAGACTGGCGTCCACGCTTCAAAGCCTCCCACCTATCCTACACATCAAGGCTCAATGTTCAGTGTCAAGCTATAGTAAAGGTTCACGGGGTCTTTCCGTCTTGCCGCGGGTACACTGCATCTTCACAGCGAGTTCAATTTCACTGAGTCTCGGGTGGAGACAGCCTGGCCATCATTACGCCATTCGTGCAGGTCGGAACTTACCCGACAAGGAATTTCGCTACCTTAGGACCGTTATAGTTACGGCCGCCGTTTACTGGGGCTTCGATCAAGAGCTTCTCCTTACGGATAACCCCATCAATTAACCTTCCAGCACCGGGCAGGCGTCACACCGTATACGTCCACTTTCGTGTTTGCACAGTGCTGTGTTTTTAATAAACAGTTGCAGCCAGCTGGTATCTGCGACTGGCTTCAGCTCCATGAGTAAATCACTTCACCTAATGCCAGCGTGCCTTCTCCCGAAGTTACGGCACCATTTTGCCTAGTTCCTTCACCCGAGTTCTCTCAAGCGCCTGAGTATTCTCTACCTGACCACCTGTGTCGGTTTGGGGTACGATTAATGATAATCTAGAGCTTAGAGGCTTTTCCTGGAAGCGGGGTATGAGCTACTTCGCCACCGTAGTGACTCGTCATCAGACCTCAGCATATAGTGAACCGGATTTGCCTAATTCACCTGCCTACATCCTTAAACCGGGACAACCGTCGCCCGGCCAGCCTAACCTTCTCCGTCCCCCCATCGCAATTATCACCAGTACGGGAATATTAACCCGTTTCCCATCGACTACGCATTTCTGCCTCGCCTTAGGGGTCGACTCACCCTGCCCCGATTAACGTTGGACAGGAACCCTTGGTCTTCCGGCGTGCGGGTTTTTCACCCGCATTATCGTTACTTATGTCAGCATTCGCACTTCTGATACCTCCAGCATACCTCACAGTACACCTTCACAGGCTTACAGAACGCTCCCCTACCCAACAATATTTACATATCGCTGCCGCAGCTTCGGTGCATAGTTTAGCCCCGTTACATCTTCCGCGCAGGCCGACTCGACCAGTGAGCTATTACGCTTTCTTTAAATGATGGCTGCTTCTAAGCCAACATCCTGGCTGTCTGAGCCTTCCCACTTCGTTTCCCACTTAACTATGACTTTGGGACCTTAGCTGGCGGTCTGGGTTGTTTCCCTCTTCACGACGAACGTTAGCACCCGCCGTGTGTCTCCCGTGATAACATTCTTCGGTATTCGTAGTTTGCATCGAGTTGGTAAGTCGGGATGACCCCCTAGTCGAAACAGTGCTCTACCCCCGAAGATGAGTTCACGAGGCGCTACCTAAATAGCTTTCGGGGAGAACCAGCTATCTCCCGGTTTGATTGGCCTTTCACCCCCAGCCACAAGTCATCCGCTAATTTTTCAACATTAGTCGGTTCGGTCCTCCAGTTAGTGTTACCCAACCTTCAACCTGCCCATGGCTAGATCACCGGGTTTCGGGTCTATACCCTGCAACTCATTCGCCCAGTTAAGACTCGGTTTCCCTACGGCTCCCCTATACGGTTAACCTTGCTACAGAATATAAGTCGCTGACCCATTATACAAAAGGTACGCAGTCACACCATAAAGGTGCTCCCACTGCTTGTACGTACACGGTTTCAGGTTCTATTTCACTCCCCTCGCCGGGGTTCTTTTCGCCTTTCCCTCACGGTACTGGTTCACTATCGGTCAATCAGGAGTATTTAGCCTTGGAGGATGGTCCCCCCATATTCAGACAGGATAACACGTGTCCCGCCCTACTCGTCGAGTTCACAACACTAACACCTTCGGATACGGGGCTATCACCCTTTACTGCCGGCCTTTCCAGACCGTTCTCCTGATGCTAATGCTGATTAAGACTCTGGGCTGCTCCCCGTTCGCTCGCCGCTACTAGGGGAATCTCGGTTGATTTCTTTTCCTCGAGGTACTGAGATGTTTCAGTTCCCTCGGTTCGCTTCGTTTGACTATGTATTCATCAAACGATAGTGCAACGAATTGCACTGGGTTTCCCCATTCGGAAATCGTCGGTTATAACGGTTCATATCACCTTACCGACGCTTATCGCAGATTAGCACGTCCTTCATCGCCTCTGATTGCCTAGGCATCCACCGTGTACGCTTAGTCGCTTAACCTCACAACCCGAAGGTGTCTTTACCAACTGACCCGACGGTCAATTGAACACATTCACGTTGAGATTTTTGAGAGACTCTCACATTGTTTAAGCGATAAACAATGTGCGTTGTTTTCAATTTTCAGCTTGTTCCAGATTGTTAAAGAGCATAATTGTTAAACCAACTACAACGTAATTGGCTTAATCATTATTTTTGGGGAACGTCTTTCACTCATTCTCCGCGCAATTGGCGTCCCCTAGGGGATTCGAACCCCTGTTACCGCCGTGAAAGGGCGGTGTCCTAGGCCTCTAGACGAAGGGGACACTACAGTCAGCTTCGCAGACGCGCTTTTTGCTCTACTTTCTATCAGACAATCTGTGTGAGCACTTCACAAAAACACTTCAATGGTAAGGAGGTGATCCAACCGCAGGTTCCCCTACGGTTACCTTGTTACGACTTCACCCCAGTCATGAATCACAAAGTGGTAAGCGCCCTCCCGAAGGTTAAGCTACCTACTTCTTTTGCAACCCACTCCCATGGTGTGACGGGCGGTGTGTACAAGGCCCGGGAACGTATTCACCGTAGCATTCTGATCTACGATTACTAGCGATTCCGACTTCATGGAGTCGAGTTGCAGACTCCAATCCGGACTACGACGTACTTTATGAGTTCCGCTTGCTCTCGCGAGGTCGCTTCTCTTTGTATACGCCATTGTAGCACGTGTGTAGCCCTACTCGTAAGGGCCATGATGACTTGACGTCATCCCCACCTTCCTCCGGTTTATCACCGGCAGTCTCCTTTGAGTTCCCGACCGAATCGCTGGCAACAAAGGATAAGGGTTGCGCTCGTTGCGGGACTTAACCCAACATTTCACAACACGAGCTGACGACAGCCATGCAGCACCTGTCTCAGAGTTCCCGAAGGCACCAAAGCATCTCTGCTAAGTTCTCTGGATGTCAAGAGTAGGTAAGGTTCTTCGCGTTGCATCGAATTAAACCACATGCTCCACCGCTTGTGCGGGCCCCCGTCAATTCATTTGAGTTTTAACCTTGCGGCCGTACTCCCCAGGCGGTCGATTTAACGCGTTAGCTCCGGAAGCCACTCCTCAAGGGAACAACCTCCAAATCGACATCGTTTACAGCGTGGACTACCAGGGTATCTAATCCTGTTTGCTCCCCACGCTTTCGCACCTGAGCGTCAGTCTTTGTCCAGGGGGCCGCCTTCGCCACCGGTATTCCTCCACATCTCTACGCATTTCACCGCTACACATGGAATTCTACCCCCCTCTACAAGACTCTAGCTGACCAGTCTTAGATGCCATTCCCAGGTTAAGCCCGGGGATTTCACATCTAACTTAATCAACCGCCTGCGTGCGCTTTACGCCCAGTAATTCCGATTAACGCTTGCACCCTCCGTATTACCGCGGCTGCTGGCACGGAGTTAGCCGGTGCTTCTTCTGTTGGTAACGTCAATCGCTGATGATATTAGCATCAGCGCCTTCCTCCCAACTGAAAGTACTTTACAACCCTAAGGCCTTCTTCATACACGCGGCATGGCTGCATCAGTCTTGCGCCCATTGTGCAATATTCCCCACTGCTGCCTCCCGTAGGAGTCTGGGCCGTGTCTCAGTCCCAGTGTGGCTGATCATCCTCTCAGACCAGCTAGGGATCGTCGCCTTGGTGAGCCATTACCTCACCAACTAGCTAATCCCATATGGGTTCATCCGATAGCGCAAGGACCGAAGTTCCCCTGCTTTGCTCCTAAGAGATTATGCGGTATTAGCTACCGTTTCCAGTAGTTATCCCCCTCTATCGGGCAGATCCCCATACATTACTCACCCGTCCGCCGCTCGTCAGCGAGAAGCAAGCTTCCCCTGTTACCGCTCGACTTGCATGTGTTAGGCCTGCCGCCAGCGTTCAATCTGAGCCATGATCAAACTCTTCAATTAAAAAGCTTGATGCTCAAAGAATGTTACTGTCGTTTGATTTCCGAAGAAACCAAATTACCTATTAGTTCATATATATGAATTAACGTGTTAGTCACTCTTCAAGACTTAAAATCAAATATTTTTTGATAGTGTCCTGTGAGTGCCCACACAGATTGTCTGATAAATTGTTAAAGAGCGGTGCGACATTTCTTGAGAAATTCGACTCAGTTTTTATCAACTTAGGTCGTTGTCGCGAGGTGGCGTATATTACGCTTTCCTCATTGAGAGTCAAGTATTTTTTTACTTAATCTTTTCAGATTCTCTCGCTGCCGATTCAGTGTCCATCGCGCTTTGCGTTGGCTTGTTCCCGGTCAGTGGATGCGCATTATAGGGAGTCGCAGAAATCCTGCAACCCTTTTTTTAAGATTTTTTACGGTTTTTAGTTCAACTGCTGCATTCCACAGCAAAACCCCTATTTATACCCACTTACACACAGATTTATCCACAGACTGAAAAAATAGTGAAAATAGTTCGCGCATTACGCAAACGTTTGCGCTACAATTAGCGCGAAAATTCGGCATTGATTTTATTTTGATGCTCTGAAATTGTTAGTGACTTATATATAGATATTGCTTCTTTATCCAAATCCAAGGGATCTATCTCATGCAACAGCTTCGTCCTATTCGCCGTGCCCTGCTTAGTGTGTCTGATAAAACAGGGGTTGTTGAATTCGCTAAGGCGCTTTCTCACCGTGGTGTTGAACTGCTTTCTACCGGTGGAACCGCTAAATTACTAGCAGAGCAAGGCCTTAAGGTCACTGAAGTTTCAGATTACACAGGTTTTCCTGAAATGATGGATGGTCGCGTTAAGACTCTGCACCCGAAAGTTCACGGTGGGATCTTAGGTCGTCGCGGTAAAGATGATGCCATCATGCAGCAGCATGACATTGCACCTATTGATATGGTGGTTGTGAACCTTTATCCATTTGCTCAAACCGTCGCAAAACCAAATTGCACATTAGAAGACGCCGTTGAGAATATTGATATTGGCGGTCCAACCATGGTTCGCTCCGCAGCGAAGAACCATAAAGACGTGGCTATCGTGGTTAACAGTAATGACTATGACAAAATCATCGAAGAGATGGATAACCACGAAAATTCGCTGAATTGGTCAACACGCTTTGACTTAGCTATCAAAGCGTTCGAGCACACAGCAGCTTATGACAGCATGATTGCCAACTACTTTGGCGAACTGGTTGCCCCATATCATGGTGATACTACTCAGCCATCAGGTCGTTTTCCTCGTACCCTGAATTTAAACTTCATTAAGAAGCAAGATATGCGCTATGGCGAAAACAGCCATCAAGATGCGGCTTTCTATATAGAAGAAAGTCCAAAAGAAGCGTCGATTGCCACTGCGAACCAAATTCAAGGTAAAGCGCTTTCTTATAATAATATCGCAGACACCGATGCAGCTCTGGAATGTGTAAAATCCTTTGATGAGCCAGCTTGTGTTATTGTTAAGCATGCTAACCCTTGTGGTGTTGCCATTGGTGACAATATCCATGCCGCTTATGATAAAGCATTCAAGACTGACCCAACCTCTGCATTCGGCGGCATCATTGCTTTTAACCGTCAATTAGATAAAGCCACCGCAGAAGCCATCATTGAACGCCAATTTGTTGAAGTGATCATTGCCCCTTCTATTGCTGAAGACGCGTTACCTTCCTTATCTACCAAGCAAAACGTGCGTGTTCTAGTATGTGGTGAGTGGAGCAAACCTGTTGCAGGTTTAGATTTCAAACGCGTGAATGGAGGTTTACTGGTTCAAGATCGTGACTTAGGTATGGTCGAAGCGGAAGATTTACGCGTCGTAACCACACGCCAACCTACGGAACGTGAGTTAAAAGATGCGCTGTTCTGCTGGAAAGTGGCGAAATTCGTGAAATCAAATGCGATTGTTTATTCGAAGAACGACATGACCATCGGTATTGGTGCAGGACAAATGAGCCGCGTGTACTCTGCTAAGATTGCGGGGATCAAAGCTGCTGATGAAGGTTTAGAAGTTGCTGGTTGTGCAATGGCATCCGATGCATTCTTCCCATTCCGTGATGGCATCGATGCTGCTGCTTCTGTAGGTGTTACTTGCGTTATTCAACCAGGTGGATCTATTCGTGATGATGAAGTGATTGCCGCTGCCAATGAACATGGCATCGCAATGATCTTTACTAACATGCGTCACTTCCGTCACTAATTGCTAGGGGTTTCTATGAATATACTGATTATTGGTGGTGGCGGTCGCGAGCACGCTTTAGCATGGAAAGCCGCACAATCTCCATTAGCAGATAAAGTGTATGTTGCGCCGGGTAACGCGGGTACTGCACTGGAACCTGCACTGGAAAATGTCGATATCTCAGCAACTGACATTGATGGCTTACTGCAATTTGCCAAAGACAAACAAATCGGTCTAACCATCGTAGGTCCAGAAGCACCATTAGTTATCGGTGTGGTCGATGCATTCAAACAAGCTGGTTTAACCATTTTTGGACCAACTCAAGGTGCTGCGCAGTTAGAAGGCTCGAAAGCGTTCACCAAAGATTTCTTAGCGCGTCACAAGATTCCGACCGCAGCTTATGAAAACTTTACTGAAATTGAGCCTGCTTTGGCTTATTTAGATAAAGTTGGCGCACCTATCGTTATCAAGGCTGATGGTTTGGCTGCTGGTAAAGGCGTGATTGTGGCAATGACGCTGCAAGAAGCCAAAGATGCCGTCCATGATATGCTGGCTGGCAATGCATTCGGTGATGCCGGTCATCGTATCGTTATCGAAGAGTTCCTTGATGGCGAAGAAGCGAGTTTCATCGTCATGGTGGATGGTGAGAATGTCATTCCGATGGCAACTAGCCAAGATCATAAACGTGTTGGCGATGGTGATACTGGGTTAAACACTGGCGGTATGGGTGCATATTCACCTGCGCCAGTGGTGACAGATACGGTTCATCAACGTGTCATGGAGCAAGTCATTTATCCAACCGTTAAAGGGATGGATCAAGAAGGGAACCGTTATCAAGGTTTCTTATATGCAGGTTTGATGATTGATAAAGCGGGTAACCCGAAAGTCATCGAATTTAACTGCCGTTTTGGCGATCCAGAAACTCAGCCAATTATGATGCGCTTACAATCTGATTTAGTCGCTCTGTGTTTAGCGGGTGCTAAAGGCGAACTCGCAGGTAAAGATTCTCTTTGGGATGAACGTCCAGCGCTCGGCGTCGTGATTGCGGCAGGGGGATATCCAGGTGATTATCGCAATGGCGATGTAATTTCGGGTCTACCAACGTCAGAAGCCGCTGATAGCAAAGTGTTCCACGCAGGTACCAAGCTCAACCAAGCAGGCGAAGTCGTCACTGCCGGTGGTCGCGTTCTGTGTGTCACTGCATTAGGTAACGACATCGCAAAAGCTCAAGCTAAAGCATACGAAGTTGCCAAAACCATCAATTGGTCCGACAGCTTCTATCGCAACGATATCGGCTACCGCGCTATCGCCCGCATTAAGTAATAGAAACAAATAATCCCAAAGCTGATAAGAGGAAACTTTTATCAGCTTTTTTATTGCCTATCTTTCTATCTTTCTATCTTTCTATCTTTCTATCTTTTTATTTTTTGAACTTGTTTTGCCTTTGACCTTCACACCGCCAATGGCTCTAAGTATTTCGAATCACAGCAAAGCTGCAAGAGAGAGAATCTCTAGGAGCATACATAAGTATGTGACTAGGGTGAACGAACGTAGCAATACAGCTGTGGTTCGAAAGACGACGAGCGGTGACCTACAAAGAATCTTTACTAGGTTGCCAATTGCAGAAGTTGGTATCCGCCACCATCAAAAGCTGAGTGCCCTCTGGCGACTCCAACCACGCCAAATTCAGCTCTTTCGTCCAGACTTTGGCTCTATCATCTAGCCATTTCTGTGCATACGGTTCGAAAGTAACATCGCGCTTTTCACCATCACAAGTGGTGATTTTACCTTGCTTCCAATACCCTTGATGTAGTTCTACACCACCCACTATCAACGCGGTATTGATATTCAGGATACGGTCAGCTTCAAAACGCCAGCGGTTAATTTCATCAGAGGAAAGCGGGGTTTTGATATTATTTTGCGCGCGCTGCATAAACACAATTTCATTATCTTTACTAAAGCGCAGTTGTTCAGTGATGTTGTTATCCCCTTGATTGAGGACTTGGCTGCGGATCTGCCACAATTTACCATCACGATATTCGAAGAAATTGACGGAGGTGTCGGTTCTTTTATAGGGGCTATACACCACCATTAAGACCAACGGCTGACTCTTCGCATCATTCAGTCTCCACATTCGGATTACGCCTTCATCGGCAATAAATCCGCTGGCACTAAACTCAGGGAGTCGAGGCGAATTAGAAGAACAGGCGCTTAGTATTGAGACTGCTCCCAACACCAGCAACCTTTGGCGAATAAACAAAAGGGGTAACTTCATACCCCCTCTGATAATTCTCGTAGACAATGTACTTATTTTACAGCGTCTTTCAGTGCTTTACCGGCAGAGAATGCTGGTACAGTTGTTGCAGGAATTTGGATTTCTGCTTTAGTTTGTGGGTTACGACCGGTACGAGCTGCACGGTGGCTAACTTTAAAAGTACCGAAACCGACCAGTTGTACTGCTTCGCCGCTTTTCAGAGAATCTGAAATTGCGCTCAGAGTTGCTTCTAAAGCTGCTTTAGCTTGAGTTTTAGTCAGATCTGCTGATTCTGCGATAGCATCAACTAATTCAGTCTTGTTCATAAATTATCCTTACACAGTGTGTTTATCGTTTGCAAAGCATCGAGTGCGTCGGATATGCCAGATAGACAGCCCCTGATACACGCCCCCGATAGCCACTTCTTCTCGCCCCTAAATGTAGAACAGAGTAGGGGTAAATGTGAAGTCTTAGTACACAGCATTACTGCTTTAAGTCACGTTTTCGCACTTAAAAGTGCAAAATTTACGCGACAGTAATGCCGATATTGCTGACACCCGCTTCGCGGAGGTCAGATTTTAATCCTTTAATTAACTCTAAGTCTCGTTCTTCGCAAGCGGCTAATAAGCGGAAAATATCCCATTGAATGTCCCACTCTTCTTCCACAGCAGGCACCACTTTTAGCTCTTCATCGGTCATTTCACGCCCTGCTTGGGTCATTTCAAGCATAGCAACAGTACGAATCGATGCTTCACTGACTAAGATTGCGTGCTCAAGGGTTTCACCACTCAGTTTTGCATGAATGAGTTCACCTAAAGCAATACAAGCGTCGATAGCGGGATAAACACCGTACATATCGAAGTCATCGGCGACTGGAATAATTTCTTCTAACTTCTCTAACTGATTGTCGAAATTGACTTTGCTATCTTTGATAACCAAGGTTTCCCAAACTAAATCAAGGATGGCACGATAAACCTTCGCATCAGCAAATTCAGTTTGCTGGCAAAACATTTGATAATTAGGATACATTCTCTCGCACAGGGATGCCATGAAGGTCATATGCTGCCAGCTTTCTAGTTTCTCTAACCTCAAATGAATAGGATTTCTTAACATAATTTCTGACTCATCAATCTCAATACTTCGCAGTTTACCTGAAAATCTGCCAATGCCACATATTTTGCTGATAATTAGCCAATTTTCTCATTCATTCGCTTAAAAAATGTGCGATTCGAAGCGATTCCATCAGCAAAACGGGTCGGTTCTGGCAATCTATACCCCTGAATACACCGTTTTACCCACTCTAGCGAGGAAATAAAACTGACTTTGTGACCCGGAGAAAGATATAAAGGATTACAGCGTTTCTTACTGCGATAAACCCATCCTAATTGCTCTTGAGCCACTTTCAACATTTCGACGCTTTCAGGTTCAACATTGAGTTCAACATCATCACCACATAAACGGCTTTTTGCTACCCCTATCGTTGCGACATCGGCCAACAATCCGAAATGGCAAGCCACACCAAAACGCCGCGGATGAGCAATACCTTGACCGTCAACCAGCACTAAGTCGGGCTTTTGTTGGATTTTTTCCCACGCAGCCATTAACCCTGGGACTTCACGAAACGAGAGCAACCCGGGTATATAGGGTAACTGAGTTGGGATCCGTGCTATTTGATACTCCACCAATTGCAGCTCAGGCCATGAAAGCACCACAATCACCGCGCGAGTGACGGTACCGTCTTGCTCAAAACCGACATCCGCACCACCAATAAAACGCGGCGGGACAAATTCATCATTCAGAATGACTTGTTGAGCTAGCTCTACCTGCTGTTGTCGCAACTGCTGAGTATCAATTGCCATCACGGAACCATTATTAATAAGGATTAATCATAGATGATAATGATGTACTTACAAGATCCTGTAAATACACCACACATTGAGAGGTTCAAATCGAGATAAAACACCACGTTCTACCTCGATTATGCCTTGGCGGCTACTGATGATATTGACGAGAGAAACGGTGAACCGCGTCCACAAACGCACCCGCATGTTCAGGCGCCACATCTTGATGAATACCATGACCTAAATTGAAGACATGCCCTTCACCTTGACCAAAACCTGCTAAAATGTGCTGCACTTCTTGTTCAATACGCGCAGGTGGTGCATATAACATTGAAGGATCCATATTGCCTTGCAGCGCAACTTTGTCACCAACGCGACGACGAGCATCCGCAATTTCGGTCGTCCAATCCAAACCTAGCGCATCACAGCCTGTTGCCGCCATCTCTTCTAACCACTGCCCGCCACCTTTGGTAAACAGGGTCACAGGCACACGACGACCGTCATTTTCACGAATTAAGCCATCAACAATTTTGTGCATGTAGCGCAAGGAGAATTCCAGATAATCACGCTTAGTCAGCACGCCGCCCCACGTATCGAAAATCATCAGGGATTGAGCGCCTGCGCGCACTTGAGCATTCAGATACAAAATCACGCTATCTGCCAGCTTATCCAGCAGTAAATGCAGCGTATTTGGATCTTCATACATCATTTTTTTGATTTTAGTGAACGCTTTGCTGCTACCACCTTCAACCATATAGGTCGCTAATGTCCACGGGCTACCCGAGAAACCAATCAGTGGTACATCACCATTTAAGGCTTTACGGATGGCACGAACTGCGTCCATCACGTAGCCCAGTTCCATTTCTGGATCGGGAATTGAGATATTTTTAACATCGGCAGCGCTTGCTACTGGTCTTTCAAAACGAGGACCTTCTCCCGTTTCAAAATAAAGACCCAGCCCCATTGCATCGGGGATGGTCAGAATATCTGAGAATAAAATTGCGGCGTCTAATGGAAAACGACGAAGTGGCTGTAACGTGACTTCGCACGCTAACTCAGTATTTTTGCATAAAGCAATAAAATCACCAGCTTCTGCGCGGGTCGCTTTGTATTCTGGTAGGTAACGCCCGGCTTGACGCATCATCCATACTGGGGTCACATCTACAGGCTGACGTAGCAACGCACGTAGATAGCGGTCATTTTTCAACTCAGTCATTATTTACTCCATTATTATTGTGGCCGCCGCAAATGGCTAAGGCGCCATATTATACCAGCAAAGGGAAACAATATCAGCGCCAGCGCAATTAGTGGTTATCTTCATCAAATTGACGACATAACACCACACTATCTTCAATTAATCGCCGAGCAATCGTATCTCCCGGTGGGATCAGCGGCAGATCATTATAGTGATACCAGTTAGCGCTCACTAACTCTTTAGGATCCACTTGAATGTCCCCACTATCATAATCAGCTAAAAAGCCCATCATCAGTGAGTGTGGGAATGGCCAAGGCTGGGAAGAGACATAACGAATATTGCGCACTTTTATATGGCTCTCCTCCATCACTTCGCGAGCCACCGCCTCTTCTAAGGTTTCCCCCACTTCCACAAACCCTGCTAACACCGTGAACAGCGGATTTTGTGAATGGCGACGATGTTGTGCCAGCAAAATATGATCATCGCGGCGAATACCAACGATAATACATGGGGCAATTTGTGGATAATAACGTTCATGGCAGTGGTCGCACAAACACGCCCATTCCGTTGAACTATGGCGCATCGCCGTTCCGCAATAACCACAGTAACGATGAGAACGATAAAATTCCGCGAGTTGTACACCCCGTCCAGCTAAACGAAATAGCCCTTCATCTTGGGAAGCGACCACGCGAGGGGAAGCCATATCTGATGGCATTTTTTCAGCAATCAGCCAGACAATTTCCCCTTGCCACTCACCTATGGGAGTGGCTAGTTTCCCCGTTAATCCAAATTGCTGTGCAGCACCTTTAGGTACATCACCTTGGGGCAGCCACAACCGCCCCGCAAAGCAGACAAACCACCAGCCGCTTTCGGTTCCTGCTAATGTGTGTTTATTCATTCTGTTTCTCTATGTCAGCACGCTGAGTTGCGGTTAAAGATACGCTTGTTTTATAGATTGTCATACAACCGTTTGATTCGTCACTACCCTTTCATTATTTTGACACTTTTTAGACATTTAAACGTCACAGCATCTAAAAAGTGTCACACAACTGTCAATTCATTGTCATCTCGAATAATTAGCATGCCAACTAACCAATACGGCGACTCTTATAGAGAGAAACAAGATGAAAGCTATCGTACCTGCAATTTTACTGTCACTCAGCACTTCTCAAATGGCATTTGCGGCTGACAGCGATTTAACACAACTTATCGAAGCTGCAAAGAAAGAAGGCCAAGTTTATAGCGTCGGGATGCCTGATACATGGGCAAACTGGAAAGGCACATGGCAGGATTTATCGACAGAATACGGTTTAAAGCATCAAGATACGGACATGAGCTCTGCGCAGGAAATTGCAAAATTTGCCGCTGAGAAAAATAACGCTACCGCAGATATCGGTGATGTCGGCGCGTCATTTGGTCCGGTTGCAGTACAAAAAGGGGTCACTCAGCCGTACAAACCGACCACTTGGTCACAAGTGCCTGATTGGGCAAAAGACAAAGACGGCCACTGGGCATTAGCTTACACTGGCACGATCGCGTTTATGATCAATAAAGACTTAGTTAAAGACGCACCAAAAAGCTGGGATGATTTACTTAAAGGAAAATATAAAGTCACCGTTGGGGATGTGGGCATTGCCGCACAAGCCAACAACGCCGTATTAGCAGCCGCTTTTGCACGTGGTGGTGATGAAAATAACCTGAAGCCTGCCATTGAATTCTTTGGCGAATTAGCGAAACAGAAACGTTTATCCGTCAATGACCCAACCGTTGCCAACATCGAAAAAGGCGAAGTGGAAGTGGGCATTTTATGGGACTTCAACGCACTGAACTACCGTGACCAAATAAACCGCGACCGCTTTATCGTAGTGATCCCATCCGATGGCAGCGTTATCTCCGGCTATACCACTATCATCAATAAGTTTGCTAAAAACCCAAATGCCGCGAAATTAGCCCGCGAATTTATCTTCAGTGATAAAGGGCAAATCAACCTTGCAGAAGGTTATGCGCGCCCAATTCGTGCTCAATACCTGACACTGCCTGCGGATATCCAAGCCAAATTACTGCCAGATGAGCAATACAAAAATGTTCACCCGATTAAAGATGCGCAAGGCTGGGAAAAGTCATCACGCAACTTACCGAAAATGTGGCAGCAGCAAGTATTAATTCACCAGCAATAATCGCAATTAGGAATCAACAGTCTGATGTCTGAAAAAGTCATACTTGTTGTTCTCGACGGTTTAAGTTATTCAGTAGCCCATCAATGTATGGGCTATCTCAATGGTCTTATCAAAGCCGATAGAGCAACACTTTATAAAATGGAGTGTGAGCTCCCATCCATGTCTCGCCCGCTGTACGAATGCATTTTGACGGGCATTCCTCCGGTTCAAAGTGGCATCGTCAACAACGATGTGGTACGACTTTCTCACTTCGATAGCATCTTTTCATTGGCTCACCAAGCCGGAAAAACGACAGCGGCAGCAGCCTATTATTGGGTCAGTGAGCTGTATAATCGCGCGCCATTTGAGGCGAATCGTGACCGATTTACACATGATAAGCAGCTGCCTATTCAGCATGGTTGCTTCTACCAAGCAGACCACTACCCTGATGACCACCTGTTTATGGATGCGGAATACCTGCGTACCCAACACGACCCCGATTTTTTGCTGATCCACCCAATGAATATCGATGATGCGGGGCACAAGTTTGGTTTTGATTCGTCCCAATATCGCAATGCGGCTCGCAAAGCAGACATTTATTTATCCCATTACTTACCGATGTGGATAGAGCAAGGCTACCAAATCATCATCACCAGCGACCACGGGATGAATAACGACCGTAGCCACGGTGGTATTTTACCGGAAGAGTGTACGGTTCCGCTGTTGACTATTGGCAGCGCATTCTCTCATCGCCCAGACGTTCCGATGGAACAAACAGCGATTTGTGGCACCGTTTGCCAACTACTGGGTGTGCCATTCTCAAACAAAACTGTCTGTGATGATTTACTGGCAGGAGGTCGCTAATGGCGGATATCCCTGCCAACGACCAGTCCCGTCAACAAGAGGGAGGCTTAACCATGTTTAACAAGCCCAATGTGCGTTTTCACTGGCACGCCGCACTGTTAATCGTGCCATTTATTGTGCTGTTTTGCCTGTTTCAAATCGCCCCGATGATTTGGGTACTCTTCAACAGTTTTGTCTACGAAGAAGCATGGTCTTTTGAGAATTACGTAGAGATCTTCACCAACGATTTCTATCTACAAGCATTTCAAAACACTTTGTGGCTATCGCTGATTTGTAGCGTTGTTGGTTTGCTTATCGCTTGTGTAACGGCATTTTCTATCTATAAGATGCAAGGCAAAGTGCGCAATTTCATGATTTCGTTTACCACCATGGCGAGCAACTTCAGCGGCGTACCGTTAGCCTTCGCGTTTATTATTATCTTAGGTTTTAACGGAGCCATTACCCTGCAACTTAAAGCGTGGGGATGGATTGATGATTTTAATATCTACAGCGCCAGCGGCTTGATGCTGCTGTATATCTACTTCCAAATCCCACTCGGTATTTTACTGCTTTACCCTGCATTCGATGCACTCAAACCTGAGTGGGAAGATGCCGCAAAAACTATGGGAGCCAGCAAGTTAACCTATTGGCTGAAAGTGGGTATTCCGGTCATTTCTCCTGCACTGTTAGGCACATTTATTATCTTGGTTGCCAATGCCGTTGGCGCTTATGCCAGTACTTACGCACTCACCAGTGGTAACTACAACCTAGTGACTATCCGCATTGCCAGCCTTGTCTCTGGCGACCTGTTCTTAGAGCCAAATATGGCAGCCGCGCTATCCGTTGTTCTGATTGCGATCCTCGGGTTTATCACCGCCATTCACCACTGGTTATTAAAGCGGAGCTACCATGCTAAATCCTAATATTCGTAGCCCAAAAGCACCGAGTTTACTGTTTCATAAAATGGTTCTTGGTACCGTTGCCGCCATTCTTGCGCTGCCGATTATCGCCACCTTTATTTACTCCATTTCGAGCTCATGGGGTGCGACGATTATGCCTGATGCCCTATCCATCAAATGGTATCTACAACTATGGCAAGATCCACGATTTCTAATGGCATTTGGACGATCACTCTTGATCTGCTTTGGCACATTGCTGATCAGCGTGCTCGTGATTTTACCCATGACTTTTGCCGTTTTTTACCGCTTTCCAAACCTCAAAGGGTTGATGGATTTACTGATTATTCTCCCTTTTGCGATCCCACCCGTGGTCTCTTCAGTCGGTTTACTGCAAATCTTTGCGGATGAGCCATTCATGTTGGTCGGTACCCCGTGGATCTTAATTGGCACCTACTTCACCATTACATTGCCATTTATGTACCGCGCACTGGCGAATAGCTTTCAAGGAATCAATCTGCATGACTTAATGGACGCCGCTCACTTACTCGGTGCCAGCACCTTTAAGGCCTTTTTAATGATAGTGCTGCCAAATATCCGTAAAGGGTTATTGGTTTCTTTACTGATTTCCTTCTCATTCTTAATGGGGGAGTTCGTATTCGCCAATATCTTAGTGGGAACCCGTTTCGAAACCTTGCAGATCTATCTGTTTAATATGCGCCAAACTAGCGGACACTTTACCTCTGCGCTAGTGATGTCTTACTTCTTATTTACGTTGCTGCTGACTTGGTTAGCAACGCGCTTGAATCGTGCGGGAGATGAACGATGAGCTACGTCATTGCCGAAAACCTAACTAAATCCTTTGGTCAGAACCAAGTATTCTCTGATATCCAGTTTACGATTGAACAAGGGGAATTTATTACGCTATTGGGGCCAAGTGGCTGTGGGAAATCCACGTTACTGCGCTGTATTGCGGGACTTGAACAGCCTGACAGCGGGGAGCTGTATATCAACCGCCAGAATATCACTCAGCAGCCAGCTCAACAGCGCGGCGTGGGCATGGTGTTTCAAAGCTACGCTCTATTCCCAAATATGACCGTGGCTGAAAACATCGCATTTGGGTTGAAAATGCGCAAGATGCCCGCCACTGAGCGCGATAAAGCCGTGGCAGAAGTCATTGATATGGTGGAATTACAAGGAAAAGAGAACCAATATCCGCACCAGCTTTCGGGTGGTCAGCGCCAACGTGTCGCCCTCGCCCGTGCATTGGTGATGAAGCCGCAAATTTTACTCCTCGATGAGCCGTTATCCGCCCTTGATGCACGTATTCGTAAGCACTTACGCCAGCAAATTCGTGAAATCCAGCGAGAGCTGAAGCTCACTACCATTTTCGTCACCCACGACCAAGACGAAGCAATGATTATGTCTGACCGCATCTTCTTAATGAACAAAGGCTCGATTATCCAAAGCGATACCGCGGAAAATATCTATACTCAGCCTGCCACTGAATTTGTGGCTCGATTTATGGGGCATTACAATCTGGTGGAAGCAGAAAAAGCCAATGGGATGTTGGGCGTCAATTTACAAGGCACCCTCGCCATTCGCCCTGAGTCCATTTATGTTCGCGAAGTCGGACGCCAATATGGCAGCCATATTTCCGCCCCTGTAGATGCCGTGATCCTTGACCACCAGCTTTTAGGGAATATTATTCGCTATAGCGTGAACACGCCTGCGGGGGATATGACCGTAGACTTGCTCAACCGCTCATCCGAGCGTTTATTTGAGCCAGGCACACGCCTTGAGTTAATGTTTAATAAAAATGAAATTCGTGCTTTAAGTTAATCAACGACGAGCTAGTCAACGAAAGGAACCTCATGCAAAACCCGTCTACACAAACCAAATTAGCGATTTTTGATCTCGATGACACCCTGATCCGTGGCGATAGTAGCGTACTTTGGACGCAATATTTGTGGGATAAGAAAATCATTACCGACCCACGTTTTGTCGAAGCCGATAAAGAGATGATGGCGCAATACAACGCGGGCAATTTGGATATGGTGACTTACTTAAAGTTTAGTTTGCAGACCCTTGCTGGCATCAAGACAGAGCAAGTCGATGAGTGGTTAGATGATTTTGTGGATACCATTATCATTCCGCGCATTTACCCTAGCGCATTAAGCACTATCGCCTCATATCGATCTCAAGGGATCCCGATCATTGTGATCTCTGCAACGGTTACCTTTATCGTGAAGAAGATCGCGGATCACCTTGGCGCCGATGTCACGATGGGCATTGATATTAAGCGTTCAAATGGCTGCTACACCACCGAAGTTGACGGTATCCCGACCTTTAAAGAGGGTAAAGTTAAGCGTTTAACTCAGTGGATTTCCCACCAGCCAATCACCGATGCGTATATTTATTTCTACACCGATTCCGCCAATGACCTACCAATGTGTCATTTCGCCGATGAGACATTTATCGTCAACGGCGACCCGCGCCTTCTCCAAGCCGCCAACGAAAATCACTGGCCGCAGTATTCGTGGAGTTTGTAAAACCCATATTTAGCCAACCTAGTTTTAACTTTTAATTTCTAGGTTTTGGATTTTTACCCAATACACTGATTTCCCTAAATTATTCGAGTGAGAAGAAGGCGGCAAGCGAGGATATCCCTAGGAGCATACACAAGTATGTGACTAGGGTAGCCGAGAGAAGCCAACGCACTTATCGCTTGAAGAATGACGGGGAAACTTTATACTGATTAATTCTTGTCGGAGTGCCTAGCATGTGCAAACATCAGGCTGAGACCGTTAATTCGGGATCCGCGGAACCTGATCGGGTTAATACCCGCGAAGGGAACAAGAGTAATCATTCAGCGCAATTTTCGCTTATTTATTTGGCGAAAAACTAGCCGCAACGCCTTACCATTACTCCTCCGAACTCCAGACAAGCAACTTTCTTTCGATAAACCCGCTATTGGCGCTTTACGCCGTATAGCCTGTGACGATGTCAGGAAATTGCTATGTCCAATAATGCTAATAATGCAGTTATACCGAGTACCGATATTTCCCCTAAAGCTGCACCAGCACGCTCTCGAAAAGAGCAGCGTGATGCCGCAGAAGACTTTATCAATACCATTTCCGGTGTTTCATTCCCAAACTCTGAACGTATCTACCTGCAAGGCTCGCGGGATGACATCCAAGTTCCCATGCGCGAAATCCAGCTCTCCCCAACGCTTATCGGCGGAGACAAAGATAATCCCAAATTTGAAGATAACGAGGCCGTCCCTGTTTATGACACCTCAGGTCCTTACGGCGACCCGGCCGCTGAACTCAATGTTCACAAAGGATTGAAAAAAATCCGTGCGCCGTGGATCAGTGAACGCGCGGATACTGTTGCTGTCGAAAATCTCAGCTCCGACTTTACCCAGCAGCGCTTAGCCGATGCGGGCTTAGATCACTTACGTTTTAATCACCGCCCTGCACCACTGAAAGCGCAAACAGACAAATGCGTCACTCAGTTGCATTATGCTCGTCAAGGTATTGTGACCCCTGAAATGGAATTTATCGCCATCCGTGAAAATATGGGTCGTGAACGCATTCGCAGTGAAGTGTTAAGGCAGCAACATCCGGGGCAAAGCTTTGGTGCTATTTTGCCAGAAAATATTACGCCGGAATTTGTACGCCAAGAAGTGGCGGCAGGTCGCGCTATCATCCCTGCCAATATTAACCATCCAGAATCTGAGCCGATGATTATCGGGCGCAATTTCTTAGTGAAAGTGAATGCCAATATCGGTAACTCCTCCGTGACTTCATCCATCGAAGAAGAGGTGGAAAAACTGATTTGGTCTACTCGCTGGGGTGCAGATACGGTGATGGATTTATCCACAGGTCGTTATATTCACGAAACCCGCGAATGGATTTTACGTAATAGCCCAGTGCCAATTGGTACCGTACCTATCTACCAAGCGCTCGAAAAAGTGAACGGTGTTGCTGAAAACCTCACGTGGGAAATGTTCCGCGATACTCTGCTAGAGCAAGCCGAACAAGGAGTAGATTACTTCACTATCCATGCCGGCGTTTTACTGCGCTACGTACCAATGACGGCGAAGCGCCTGACCGGCATAGTCTCCCGTGGCGGCTCTATCATGGCGAAATGGTGTTTATCCCACCACCAAGAAAACTTCCTGTATGAGCATTTCCGTGAAATTTGCGAAATTTGTGCCGCTTATGATGTTTCCCTGTCTCTTGGTGATGGGTTACGTCCGGGTTCTGTGCAAGATGCCAACGATGAAGCCCAATTCTCAGAGTTGCATACCTTAGGCGAGCTGACCAAAATTGCATGGGAATACGATGTGCAGGTGATGATTGAAGGACCGGGGCATGTGCCGATGCAGATGATCCGCCGCAATATGACCGAAGAGCTAGAGCACTGCCACGAAGCCCCATTCTATACGTTAGGCCCCCTAACCACCGATATCGCACCGGGCTATGACCACTTCACTTCCGGTATTGGCGCAGCAATGATCGGCTGGTTTGGTTGTGCGATGCTGTGCTACGTGACGCCAAAAGAGCACCTTGGTTTACCGAACAAAGAAGACGTCAAACAGGGGCTGATTACCTACAAGATTGCTGCCCACGCCGCTGATCTCGCGAAAGGTCATCCGGGTGCGCAAATTCGTGATAATGCCATGTCCAAAGCGCGTTTTGAGTTCCGTTGGGAAGACCAGTTTAACCTCGCCCTAGACCCTGAAACCGCGCGTAAATATCACGATGAAACCTTACCGCAAGCGTCAGGGAAAATCGCCCACTTCTGCTCTATGTGTGGACCAAAATTCTGCTCCATGAAGATTTCCCAAGAAGTTCGTGACTATGCTGCACAAAAAGAGGCGGGCATGGAGCAGATGTCGGAAGCTTTCCGCGCTCACGGTAGCGAACTCTATCATGGGGCTGAGATTGCTGAGGTCGTGAGTGATGAACAAAACGCTTAATCTCCCAAATAGCCCATTTCCACCGACCGAACACTGCCTCGGTCTGTACCCGGTTGTGGATTCTGTTGAATGGATTGAACGCCTGCTAAATGCAGGTGTTTCCACCTTGCAATTGCGCATCAAAGACAAGCAAGACCACCAAGTACGTGAACAGATCCAGCAAGCAATAGCCCTTGGCAAGCAGCATAATGCCCGATTATTTATTAATGACTATTGGCGTTTAGCCATAGAGCTGGGAGCCTATGGCGTACACTTAGGGCAAGAAGATCTGGAAACTACCGATCTAGTAGCGATTCACCAAGCGGAGCTACGGCTGGGGATCTCCACCCACGATCCTGATGAAGTCGCGATAGCCAAAACGGTGCGTCCGTCTTATATCGCACTGGGGCATATCTTTCCAACCCAAACCAAGCAGATGCCTTCCTCGCCGCAAGGTTTAGAAGCGTTAAAACAGATGGTTGAGGAGACGCCAGACTATCCGACAGTGGCAATAGGCGGGATATCCATTGAACGCGTGCCTGCCGTGCTCGCCACTGGCGTTGGCAGTGTAGCGGTTGTCAGTGCCATCACACAAGCCGATGACTGGCAAAGTGCAACGCGAACATTGCTGGATCTGGTTGAATCGACCTCTCGCTTAAAGGAAAACGACCATGCTCAATGATCTCGAATTTATGCGTTATAGCCGCCAATTACTGCTTGAGGATGTCAGCCCTGAAGGGCAACA
Organism: Providencia sp. PROV188; assembly: GCF_027595165.1. Lineage (NCBI taxonomy): Bacteria > Pseudomonadati > Pseudomonadota > Gammaproteobacteria > Enterobacterales > Morganellaceae > Providencia > Providencia sp. PROV188. The sequence goes on along the minus strand of NZ_CP097291.1, from coordinate 408,002 downwards.
AAAACTCAAACAAAGCAAGGTACTGATTGTCGGTTTAGGTGGACTAGGCTCCCCTGCAAGTTTGTATCTCGCGGGAGCGGGTGTCGGTGAATTATGGATAGCGGATCATGATGACCTGCATGTGTCTAACTTGCAGCGCCAAGTGCTGTATGACACGCAGGATATTAACCAGTCGAAAGCGCAGCTGGCCGCAGCGCGTTTAAAGCAGCTTAACCCCCATACTAAGACGCGCATTTTCCAACAAAAGCTTGATGCGGACAGCTTACATCCCTTAGTGGAACAGGTGGATTTGGTGCTGGATTGCTGTGACAACATGGCCACTCGCCATGCGGTCAATGCCGCGTGCGTCATTAGCAATACCCCGCTCGTCAGCGGCAGTGCCGTTGGCTTTGGTGGGCAATTGATGGTTCTTGAGCCTCCTTTTCAATCTGGCTGCTACGCCTGTTTGTATCCCGACCAAGAAGAACCACAACGTAATTGCCGCACGGCGGGGGTTTTAGGTCCGGTGGTAGGAGTGATTGGGACGTTACAAGCATTAGAAGCCATCAAATTGCTGGTGGGATTACCGTCCCCGTTAAGTGGAAAACTACGCCTGTTTGATGGAAAGCAGCAGCAATGGAATACCTTGCAGCTGACCCGTTCAAAACATTGCCCTGTCTGCCGAGAGGTCACATGCATATCATAATCAATGACCAGCCGATGGAGGTTGAATCGCCCATTACCGTCCACCAGCTATTAACGCAACTCGGGCAAAGTACATCCGGCTCAGCACTGGCTATCAACCAAGTCATCATTCCTAAAAGCCAGTGGGAAAGTCATTTTTTGAATGAACAAGACAACATTCTGCTGTTTCAAGCTATCGCAGGGGGTTAATGATGTTAAAAATTGCTGATGTCACTTTTCAGTCACGTTTATTTACCGGAACAGGCAAGTTTGCCAATCCAACATTAATGCAGCAAGCCATCCAAGCATCGAGCAGCCAGCTGGTGACCATGGCGATGAAACGCGTTAATTTACGTGGGCAAGATGATGGTATTTTACAGCCACTTCAAGAGTTAGGAGTTAAATTGCTTCCCAATACTTCCGGCGCCAAGAATGCCCAAGAAGCGATTTTTGCTGCGCGTCTCGCTCGTGAAGCCCTCGGCACTCATTGGGTAAAACTCGAAATCCATCCCGATGTCCGTTACTTATTGCCAGACCCTATCGAAACGTTACTCGCAGCAGAGCAACTGGTTAAAGAAGGATTTGTGGTGTTGCCTTATTGCAGCGCGGATCCCGTGCTATGTAAGCGACTGGAAGAAGTGGGCTGCGCTGCCGTGATGCCTCTGGGCGCGCCGATTGGTACCAATAAAGGCTTAGTGACTAAGGAGATGCTGCAAATCATCATCGAACAGGCTAATGTACCAGTAGTGGTGGATGCAGGAATTGGCGCACCTAGCCATGCCGCCGAAGCTATTGAGATGGGCGCCGATGCGGTGCTAGTCAATACCGCCATTGCCGTGGCTAAACAGCCCATATTAATGGCACAAGCCTTTAAAATGGCGGTCGAAGCTGCACAACTCGCTCGCCAAAGTGGACTTGCGGCACCCAAACAGAGAGCGGAGGCATCTAGTCCTCTGACTCAATTTTTGGAGGCGCTGCAATGATTGAAAGCTTTCGGGAGCGTTGGGAACAGTTAGATTGGGACAACCTTACATTACAGATCAATAGCAAAACCGCCTCGGATGTAGAGCAAGCGTTGCAGAGTGATACATTGACTCTCGATGATTTTATGGCGTTGCTTTCCCCTGCGGCGCGGCATTACATCGAGCCGATGGCACAAAAGGCGCAGCGCCTAACGCGTCAACGCTTCGGCCATACCGTTGGATTTTATGTTCCTTTGTACCTTTCCAACTTATGTGCCAATGACTGTACCTATTGCGGGTTTTCGATGAGCAACCGCATTAAGCGCAAAACCCTCGACGATGCCGAAATTGTCCGTGAATGCGAAACCATCCGCCAAATCGGTTTTGACAGTTTGCTCTTGGTAACAGGTGAACATCAAACCAAAGTCGGAATGGACTATTTTCGTCGCCATATCCCGGTGATCCGCTCCTATTTCAGTTCCCTTATGATGGAGGTTCAGCCCTTATCAACCGAAGAGTATCGTGAGCTGAAAACCTTAGGATTAGATGGTGTGATGGTATACCAAGAAACCTACCATGAGCCGACTTATCAACTTCATCATTTAAAAGGCAAAAAACAGGATTTTCATTGGCGATTAGCAACGCCAGAGCGCCTTGGTCAAGCGGGTGTTGATAAAATTGGATTGGGGGCATTAATCGGGCTTTCCAGTAGCTGGCGAACGGATTGTTACATGGTGGCAGAGCATCTTCTGTATATGCAGCAACACTATTGGCAAAGCCGCTATTCTATTTCATTTCCACGCTTGCGCCCTTGCGCGGGAGGAATCGAACCCGCCTCGCTGATGGGGGATGCTGAGCTGGTTCAGTTAATCTGTGCATTTCGCTTGCTTGCCCCAACGGTAGAATTGTCGCTATCCACCCGAGAATCCCCTTATTTTCGGGATCATGTGGTACCACTGGCGATTAACAGCGTCAGTGCTGGCTCTAAAACCCAACCAGGAGGCTATGCGGATTCGAAAACCGAGTTAGAGCAGTTCTCGCCCCACGATAACCGCAGTGCAGCACAAGTCGCACATGCCTTAGTACAAGCCGGTCTACAACCTGTTTGGAAAGATTGGGATGGCTACTTAGGACGTTAATGGCTCCATTTTTAATGGGAAATATTGAAGAGAATATTTCCCATTAAATGGAACTAAGAATATACGACGTTTAATTTTTAAATAATAATATTAATCTGATCACAAAAACTAAAAGAATACGTCATCAATCAGTCTGAATTAAAATATTAATAATATTTAAAAAATATTTTAATAGTTTTTTAAACTACGATGAATTTATGATAATAGTATAACTGAATTTTAAATTGTTATTATCTTCGTTAAATAACAATTTAAGTTAGGAAAGATGAATATCTAGTATTAAATATAACCAGCGGTAGGCAACCAAAAATATCTCATTTATATCAATTAAATAAATAAATCTCCCACCAGGTATTTTGTGATGCACATTCTAATTTAATAATTAAATATTGCCACTTCTATTCTTCTTTTTTAATCACTCTGTGTCTTTAGTCAAAAAAATAACTGGTCAGATATTTATTTTGGCATTATTCATGATAAAAGAATATTGCAACGAAGTATGTTTATCTTCATTGCAATAATGAAAGTATAAAAATAATGCATCACGATGATGCTGGAGAATGAGAATAATGAATATTGTTGACCGTTTTATTTCTTATACAAAAATTAACACCACCACGAATAGGGAAAAAGGCGCCGCAGGCATCATGCCATCCTCTGAAGGCCAGCGCGTTCTTGCCAAACAGCTAGTTCAAGAGTTAGAAGGCTTAGGCTTACAGGATATCAAACTGCGTGATACAGCTATCGTTACCGCAACACTGCCTTCCAACCTGGATTATAAAGTGCCAACGGTGGCATTCTTTGGTCACTTAGATACGAGCGCAGAGCAGACTAACGACACCAAAGCACAAATTTTGCCTTATAACGGCGAAGATATTTGCATGAATAAAGAACTCAATATTTACCTGCGTAAAAGTGAGTTCCCAGAATTAGAAAATTACCTTGGTGATGACATCATTGTCACCGACGGTACCAGCCTATTAGGTGCCGATGATAAAGCTGCTATCGCCTCGATTATGGATATGTTGCAGTACTTTAAACAAAACCCAGACATCAAACACGGGGATATCAAAGTGGGCTTCGTTCCTGATGAAGAACAAGGTCTACGCGGCGCGAAAGTGTTTGATGTAAAAGAGTTTGGTGCAGATTTTGCCTACACCCTAGACTGCTGTGGTATTGGCGAGCTGGTGTATGAAAACTGGAATGCGGGGGATGTTGAAATCGTCTTTACAGGTAAGTCAGCTCACCCAATGTCCGCTAAAGGCAAACTGGTGAATTCCCTGCTAATGGCGCAGAAATTTATCGCAATGCTGCCCGGTGGCGAAGCGCCTGAATATACTGAAAACCGTGAAGGTTATTACTGGGTTAAGCAGATGTCAGGTAACAGCGCTCGCACTGTTCTGAAAATGGATGTGCGTGACTTTACCGAAGAGGGCTACCGCGCTCGTATGGCATTCCTGAAAAAATTGGCGGATCATTGTGAAGACCTGTGGGGACCAGAAAGCGTAACCTGTACCTTAGCTGACCGTTACTCAAACGTGTACAACAGCTTACAAGGTGAAAACCGTTATCCAATCGATATTGCTCACGCAGCATATGAAGCTTGCGGGATCACGCCAAAAGTTATCCCTATGCGTGGAGGCTATGATGGTGCAGCACTTTCACAGAATGGTCTTCCTTGCCCGAACATTTTCACTGGCGCTCATAACTTCCACTCGATTTATGAATATCTACCAGTGAAATCTCTGTATGCCGCCAGTGATGTTTTAAAACAAGTGGTACAAATTACAGCAGAACGTTTCAAGCCAGGAGCTAAAGCATGATCCCAATTCTAACGGTTCTAATTATCGTTGTTTTGGTTGCACGCTTTATTCTGAAGGGATACAAAGCTGAACCGGTGCTGTTAATTGCCGGTTTAGTGTTGATGATTTTCACCCTAGCCTTAGGCTGGGGTCCTATCCTACCGAAAAGCGTCGCAACCACGGGCATTACTTGGCTCGATCCGTTTGAAGTAATGCGTGACCTATTTAGTAGCCGTGCTGCTGATCTTGGTTTGATGATCATGGCACTAATGGGTTTTGCTCACTATATGGATCACATCGGTGCCAACGAAGCGGTAGTACGCGTAGCAACTAAACCACTGAAAAATATGCGTTCGCCTTATGTGCTACTATTTTTCTCATTCTTGTTAGCGAGTATTTTGCAGTTAGCGATTCCGTCAGCGACAGGCTTAGCTGTACTGTTAATGGGGACCATGTTCCCAATTATGATTGGTTTGGGACTCTCCCCTGCATCTGCCGCTGGGGTTATCGCAACATCCCTTGGGGTTGCTTATACACCAACCGCGATTGATGCTATCCGTGGTGCGAAAGCCGTTGATATGTCAGTCGTTGAATATGTACTTTACTACCAAGGGCCTGCGGCATTAGCCACGGTGCTGGTGGTCGGTATTACCCATATTTTCTGGCAACGTCATTGTGACCGTAAACAAGGTTTCGTCCCTGAAATTGGTAAAGCGGTGCAGTCCCATGACAAAGAAGCAACAGCCAAATCGGTGCCCGGCTACTATGCCATTTTACCGATGCTACCAATCATTATGGCAGTCGGCTCTTCCAACCTGTTTTTTGAGGGAATTCACCTCGACGTTGTGACCATCGTACTGATTGCTATGGCGATTTGTATGGTACTAGAAACCGTGCGAGTACGTAACTTCAAGCAAGTGTGTAATGGTTTCCAAACCTTCTTAAATGGGATGGGGCATGCGTTTAGTAACGTAGTCGGACTGTTAGTTGCTGCGGGTGTGTTTGCTCACGGGATCAAAGTCAGTGGTGCCATCGACCAATTAATCCTTGGCGCAGAATCCGTCGGTTTACCACCATTTGCGATGGCGATTGTGTTTGCATTAGTCACGTTAGCCGCCGCTATTATTATGGGTTCTGGTAACGCACCATTCTTAGCATTCGTGGAGTTAATCCCACAAATTGCACACAGTATGGGGGTTAACCCGATTGCGATGATCCTACCAATGCAGCAAGCTTCGCATATGGGGCGTGGTATGTCTCCGGTTTCGGGGGTGATAATCGCCGTATCCAGTGGTGCCAAACTTCAACCATTCGATGTGGTGAAACGAACCGCCATACCGTTGATGGTTGGGTTTGTCGCGCACTGTGCAATTATTGGAATTTTCTATTAAATCGTACTCTGGGATATATCCATAGAGTTTAATCTGCACACCACAAATAAGACCCCAATGGAATCCATTGAGGGTCTTATTCTATTGAAGAACAATAATCTGTTTCCACTCATTTCTTATCTTGTCGGACAGCAATATTGTGTGATTACCGTGATTGGTGGTCAATCCTGAAATTGATAGTCTTAATTGCAATCTATTCGATGTCTGGATAAGGTGAAGGGTGCTAATCGGGAGCTGTGCATGCAGAATAATGCTATCTCCGCTGTAATAACAGTGACAAGGTAATCCCTCTTCTTCCCCATCATTTATTTTGAGAAAAGTGTCTGAGTGGACATCACCACAGCCATACTCTGCATCATAATCTAACCATAAAATATCTTCTGAGCTGGAACGACTAGCATGGCTATATATTTCAATTTCATATTCAGGTTTATCTGTTCCGATTCGATAAAACATAATAGATGTTTCATCATTTAGCCGTGAGCTACTGACGAGTAGAATTTGTCCATCATGCTTTTCTTCGGTGATAGGCGCCAAAATATTATCCTTTGCTACGCTGTGGTTAACGTTGTAAGTGGCATATTAGCAAGGTACTTTATTCATTTTTTATCATAGATACCAGCAAGTAATCCCGATTTATAAAGGCTTTCTCACAAATATTCGTTTGACTCTCATAGTATTAGGCCTGCAATTGCAGGCCTGTTTGTTATTATTTTTGACACTGGCAAGCTGAATGATGATGCGAGTGGTGACCATGATGACTTTCGTTACCACAGCAAGCATCTATCGCCTTATTGATAATTTCAGCTAGCGTATTCACTGTTCCTAAGATAGTCGGCAGTTGGTCACAGACATTCGCACAGTCCGAACGCTCTGGATTTGGGATAGTCGGCGGGATCAGGCTGTCACAAAGAATTTCTTGCAAGACTAAAGCAAAATTGGCGATGCCCGTGGTGTAGATATAAGAACGTCCACCTGTTTGCTCAGCTAAACGGGCATATTCTTGTGTTACTCTGTCTCTATCAGCTAGGCTTGGGAAACGGTCAAGATTGGTTGGCGCATCATCCGGTGTCCCTTGATAGGTGTACACTTTGACATGAGCATGTTGAGCAATTTCAATCGCTTCATTGTTTTTGGCTATTGCCGCACTGGTAAGTCGACCACCACCGCCCTCCATGCCTTCATCACCTAAGACAAAAATGGCTCGTCTAGCACCATCACGCCAGTCAAAGTATCGACTTACATCAATGACGGCTCGGCAGAGATCTTCTTTGTTCCCCGCATGGTCAATACCATCCGCTTCTTTAAATGGAGGACGTGCTTGTAGGCTACTTTCGTTAACTCCTTTTAAGATTAAATAATCACTCACCGATTGATCGAATTTAGTTCCCGTCCAAACACCTTGTATCCCCAAGAATGTGGCGCGTAAATGTGATGGACAATTTGCTGCTGCTTTTTCAATAGCAGCGTCAATTTGTTGGCTAAGATCCGCAGATTCATCAGACATGGAACCGCTGGTATCAATCACCACGACCAAATCTAAGGCAATATCCCCCGTTCCTGTAACCAGCTGTGAAGTTTGGTTAACCATAATACTTGGTGCCCCAAACGTAGTCATATTTTGCATCATGCTGTTAGACGTTATTTTATTATCATTTTCAATGTCATTACTTTCTGTATTTTTACCCATATTTATATTCCTGTTAATTTCATAGTATTTAATTTATTGGATTTTCATATTCGAATAATATATTTATATAATACTTTTATAACGTATTTAATCACCCCTTAATTGATTCAATCGAGGGCGGTATTATTAATTTATTCGTATTTGCATTGACATAATAATAAATGTCAATGCGTTAACACTTATTAAAGTATCCAATTAAAAATCAATATATTAACAAATAAAATTAATTAAATATTTTTATTGTTCATGTTTCACCAGGCAAGATAAGAAGACAATACATTGATTTAAAATAAAACAATAAATTCTCCATAGGAGCGTTTCAATTATTATTACCCCCTAATAAATGAGGTAATATTCATCGCGTTACTGTTCACCTATATTACTTCAAAATTTTAACTGACATACTTAATCACCATGAAAACAGTCAATTAAAAGCATCTCGTTATACAAAAATTATTCTAATAATGACGTAAATCATTTACTAACACCGAATTAGAACACTATCTAAAAAATGAAAAAATTTGATAATTTAGCCGAACTCTATAATGAAAGTTTGGAATGGCCATATCGAAAAGAACTCGAATTACCCACGATAAAAAATTGGTTAGGTGACACTCGTTCACTAAAAATACTGGATTATGGTTGTGGCGCAGGAGGGATTTCGCGTTGGTTAGCAAACCAAAGATGTCAGCAAGTTGTAGGGTATGATAGTTCAATTGGCATGATTAATAGCGCCCAAATGCATGAAATAAAAGAACCATTAAATATTGAGTATTTCAGTGAATTAGACGACCTCACTCATCACCAATTTGATATTGTGGTCGCTATCTATGTTCTTCCGTATGCAACCAATGAAACACATCTACTCTCACTACTTAAAAGCATGTACCGTACCTTAACCCCTCAAGGTAAGATTATTGCAATAACCCTATCTCCTGATTTTTCGGCCGACCCCGATTATTATCTTCCTTATGGTTTTCAATTAATTGAGTCGAAACCTCGGCATGATGGAAGCTGCGTCGATTTGATACTTTATACAGGGCAAAAGCGTTATACACTGACCGCCTACTATTATGCGATGCAAACATTAGAGAATACGTTTTTACATGCTGGGTTCATCCATGTCTCGACGCTTTGTCATTCAACTTCATCTTTAGAAAAAGACCCATCTCTGTTTCATTATATTCAGTGTCCTCATACTGTCATTATCACTGCAACAAAAACAATTCCTTAAATTAGTTCAAAACATGATACCCAATCACGAAAGTCCCTACAGTGGGCTTTCTTCTTATATACATACAATGGAGACCCCATGAGTTTAAAGCAGCGCAGTTTAATTCTTTTGCACGCCACCCGTTTTGTTACTTTTGCTACACTCAGCCCCGAAAATATTCCGTGGGCAACCACCGTCGAGCCGAAAATTCTGTTCAATCCTCTACGATTTCTTTGGTATTCCGCACATCAAAGCCAGCATTCCCAAAATATTCGCCATCACGCCCAAGTAAGTGGAACGCTGTTTAATTATCATTTACCTGAGTTTGATTCTGCCAGTTTTGACGGCGCTCAGTTCATAGGAACAGCACGGGAATTATCGGTTGATGAGTCTGCAGAAGCTTATAGGGAATTTCATCAACATTCACTTTTCGATGAAGCTCAAAATACGTTGCCCTCTATTGCCCTTGAGCAACTTCAAAAAGGCGGCCATTCACGCTTTTATGAACTTATTATTGATCAGTGGTGGTTGTTTGATATGGAACATTGGCTGGCTAATCAAGAAAGTCGCCGCATTCCTGTGCCGCTGAGCTACCTTAATGATGAATAGCTGGCAATGGGTAGGTAAAAAAAACCGGCATCTTTCGACACCGGTTTCTATTAAGCGATTTTGTAAATCAGAAATTAGTTCTGATTGTCGCTGGTGAAGCCTGCATTTAACAGTTCAGCTAAGTTCGCTGTTGCTTCATCTGCGCTAACTTGTGGAGCTTCCACAGCTTCGCTCAGATGACGACGACGGATACGATCCTGGTGGTACGCGAAACCGGTACCTGCTGGGATCAGACGTCCAACAATAACGTTCTCTTTCAGACCGCGCAGTTCATCACGCTTACCTGCTACCGCTGCTTCTGTCAGTACGCGAGTTGTTTCTTGGAACGATGCCGCTGAGATGAAGGATTCTGTTGCCAGAGATGCCTTAGTAATACCCAACAGATCACGTTCAAAGTTAGCTGGAATCTTACCTTCAGTTTCCAGTTTACGGTTAGAAACTTTAACTCGTGAGTACTCAACTTGCTCACCTTCGAGGAATTCAGAGCTTCCTGCATCCGCGATGGTGACTTTACGCAGCATCTGACGAACGATAACTTCGATGTGTTTATCGTTAATCTTAACGCCTTGTAAGCGGTAAACTTCCTGAACTTCGTTCGTGATGTAACGAGTCACAGCATGAACACCACGCAGACGCAGGATATCATGTGGAGACTCTGGACCATCAGAAACTACGTCACCGCGTTCAACGATTTCACCTTCGAATACGTTAAGCTGACGCCATTTAGGGATCATCTCTTCGTATGGCTCACTTCCATCTAATGGAGTGATAACCAGACGGCGTTTCCCTTTGGTTTCTTTACCAAACGAGATAATACCGCTGATTTCAGCCAGGATCGCAGGCTCTTTCGGACGACGAGCTTCGAACAGGTCAGCAACGCGTGGCAGACCACCCGTGATATCTTTAGTACCTACGGATTCTTGTGGAATACGCGCTAAAGTATCACCGACGTTGATTGCAATGCCATCATCTAACTGAACAATTGCGTTACCCGGTAAGAAATACTGAGCAGGCATGTCTGTGTTAGGGATCAGAACATCTTTACCGTTCGCATCGACTACACGCAGTGCAGGACGTAAGTCTTTACCAGCACTGGTACGCTCAGCGGTATCCATAACAACGATTGAAGATAAACCAGTTAACTCATCAGTTTGACGAGTCATTGACAGACCTTCAAGCATGTCGGAGAAGCTGATGATACCCGATACTTCACTGACAACTGGCATGGTGTGTGGATCCCAGTTTGCAACGGTTTCACCGCCGATCACTGCTGCACCATCACCCTTCGTTAAGTGCGCACCGTAAGGAACTTTATAGCTCTCTTTAGTACGACCGAATTCGTCGATCAGACGCAGTTCTGTATTACGAGAAGTAATTACCAGCTTGCCTTCTGAGTTAGTAACATATTTCGCGTTGAACAGTTTCAACGTACCTGTGTTACGAACTTGGATGCTTGATTCTGCTGCCGCACGAGATGCCGCACCACCGATGTGGAACGTACGCATCGTCAGCTGTGTACCCGGCTCACCGATTGACTGTGCCGCGATAACACCGATAGCTTCACCTTTGTTGATGATATGACCACGAGCAAGGTCACGACCATAACAGTGAGCACACACACCGAAGTCAGTTTCACAACTTACTACGGAACGTACTTTCACGCTGTCAACAGAGTTAGCTTCTAACAGGTCACACAGTTTTTCGTGTAACAGTGTATTACGTGGAACCAGAATATCTGCAGTACCTGGGATCAGGATATCTTCTGCAGTTACACGTCCAAGTACACGTTCACGCAGTGGTTCTTTAACGTCGCCACCCTCGATAACCGGAGTCATCAGGATACCTTCGTGAGTACCACAGTCATCTTCAGTGACAACCAAGTCCTGAGCAACGTCAACTAAACGACGAGTCAGATAACCGGAGTTCGCAGTTTTCAATGCGGTATCCGCAAGACCTTTACGAGCACCGTGGGTAGAAATAAAGTACTGGAGAACGTTCAGACCTTCACGGAAGTTCGCCGTGATTGGCGTTTCGATGATTGAGCCATCTGGCTTAGCCATCAGACCACGCATACCGGCCAGCTGACGAATCTGCGCTGCAGAACCACGAGCACCGGAGTCGGCCATCATAAAGATACTGTTGAAAGAAACTTGTTGTTCTTCTTCACCGTCACGGTTAATGACTGCTTCAGTAGACAAGTTTTCCATCATCGCTTTAGCAACACGTTCGTTTGCCGCTGCCCAGATATCGATAACTTTGTTGTAACGTTCGCCTGCTGTAACCAGACCAGACTGGAACTGTTCCTGAATTTCTGCAACTTCTGCTTCTGCTTCGGCGATGATCCCAGCTTTTTTCTCTGGAATAACCATATCGTCGATACCAACCGATGCACCAGAACGTGCCGCATAGGCAAAACCGGTATACATGATTTGGTCAGCAAAAATAACCGTTGGTTTCAGACCCAGTACGCGGTAACAGGTGTTCAGCATTTTGGAGATAGCTTTCTTACCTAACGCTTGGTTAACCAGCGAGTAAGGCAGACCTTTCGGTACGATCATCCATAAAATTGCACGGCCAACAGTGGTATCAACTAAACCAGTGTTAATCGTAATGTTACCTTCGCTGTCTTTCACTTCTTCAGTGATACGAACTTTAACGCGGGCATGCAGTGAAGCATGGCCAGAACGGTAAACACGCTCAGCTTCTTTAGGACCGGCTAAAACCATGCCCTCGCCTTTCGCGTTTACGCAGTCGCGCGTCATGTAGTAGATACCTAATACAACGTCCTGAGAAGGAACGATGATAGGCTCACCACTTGCCGGAGACAGGATGTTGTTGGTTGACATCATCAACGCACGCGCTTCTAACTGAGCTTCCAGAGTCAGAGGAACGTGTACCGCCATTTGGTCACCATCGAAGTCGGCGTTATATGCCGCACAAACGAGTGGGTGCAATTGGATAGCTTTACCTTCGATCAGAATTGGTTCGAACGCTTGGATACCCAGACGGTGAAGTGTTGGTGCACGGTTCAGCATCACTGGGTGTTCGCGGATAACTTCATCCAAGATATCCCAAACAACCGCTTCTTCGCGCTCAACCATTTTCTTCGCAGCTTTAATGGTTGTTGCCAGACCACGTAATTCTAATTTGCCGTAGATAAATGGTTTGAATAACTCAAGTGCCATTTTCTTAGGCAGACCGCACTGATGCAGACGCAGGTATGGACCTACGGTGATTACAGAACGACCTGAGTAGTCAACACGCTTACCAAGTAAGTTCTGACGGAAACGACCTTGTTTACCTTTGATCATATCTGCCAAAGATTTCAGAGGACGTTTGTTAGAACCAGTGATTGCGCGACCACGACGACCGTTATCTAACAGTGCATCAACCGCTTCTTGCAGCATACGTTTTTCGTTACGTACGATGATGTCTGGCGCAGCCAGATCCAGAAGACGTTTCAGACGGTTGTTACGGTTGATTACGCGACGATACAGATCGTTCAGATCCGATGTAGCGAAACGACCACCATCCAGTGGTACTAATGGACGCAGATCAGGTGGCAGAACTGGCAGAACGTTCAGGATCATCCACTCTGGTTTGTTACCAGATTGAATAAACGCTTCTAACAGTTTGATACGCTTAGTCAGCTTTTTACGCTTGGTTTCTGAGTTAGTTTCGTTTAACTCTTCACGCAGCGTTTCACACTCGTTCTCAAGATCGAGGTTTTTCAGCAGACCTTGGATTGCTTCCGCACCCATTTTCGCGTCAAATTCGTCACCGAACTCTTCCAACGCATCTAAGTATTGCTCTTCTGTCAGAATCTGTGCGCGCTCAAGGCTGGTCATTCCGCCTTCAACAACAACATAAGATTCAAAATACAGAACGCGTTCGATATCGCGCAGTGGCATATCGAGCAGCAAACCAATACGGGATGGCAGTGATTTTAAGAACCAAATATGCGCAGTTGGAGACGCGAGTTCAATATGACCCATACGCTCACGACGCACTTTAGTTTGTGTAACTTCAACGCCACACTTCTCACAAATCACACCACGGTGTTTTAAACGCTTGTACTTACCGCACAGGCATTCGTAGTCTTTTACTGGCCCGAAAATACGCGCACAGAAAAGACCGTCACGCTCAGGTTTGAACGTACGGTAGTTAATGGTTTCTGGCTTTTTAACTTCACCGAATGACCATGAACGGATCATGTCAGGTGATGCCAGAGCAATCTTGATCGCATCAAACTCTTCGGTCTTGGTTTGCGCTTTCAGAAACTTAATTAAGTCTTTCACAAAATGGCTCCTGTCGGAGTTAGACCTGTCAGGTGAGTGCTCGAAGCCACTCTCCCCAAATCCCAGTGCTTACACGGGCCGGAAGGCGAACCTTCCGGCACAGAACGAATTACTCGTCTTCCAGCTCGATGTTGATACCCAGTGAGCGAATTTCTTTCAGCAATACGTTGAAAGATTCCGGCATACCAGGTTCCATCTGATGGCTGCCATCGACGATGTTTTTATACATCTTCGTACGGCCGTTAACGTCATCCGATTTAACTGTAAGCATTTCTTGAAGAGTATAGGCTGCACCGTATGCTTCCAGTGCCCACACTTCCATCTCCCCGAAACGCTGACCACCGAACTGCGCTTTACCACCCAGCGGCTGCTGAGTAACCAAGCTGTAAGAACCAGTTGAACGGGCGTGCATCTTATCGTCAACCAAGTGGTTCAGTTTCAGCATGTACATGTAACCTACGGTTACTTGACGCTCAAATTTCTCGCCAGTACGACCGTCGAACAATGTAATCTGACCTGAAGTTGGCAGACCGCCCAGTTTCAGCAGTTCTTTAATTTCTTTCTCTTTTGCACCATCAAACACTGGTGTTGCAATTGGCATACCTTTTCTCAGGTTCTCTGCCAAACGCATAACTTCTTCATCAGAGAAAGTATTTAAGTCAACTTTCTGACGCGGATCATCACCTAAATCGTAAGCTTTCTGGATGAATTCACGCAGTTTGGCAACTTCTTGCTGCTGTTTAAGCATAGCATTGATTTTTTCACCAATACCTTTAGCAGCCATACCTAAGTGAGTTTCCAGAATCTGACCGATGTTCATACGTGATGGTACGCCCAGCGGGTTCAGAACGATGTCAACTGGGTTACCGTTTTCATCGTAAGGCATGTCTTCAACTGGGTTGATTTTTGAGATAACACCTTTGTTACCATGGCGACCCGCCATTTTATCACCCGGTTGGATCTGACGTTTAACTGCCAGATAAACCTTAACAATTTTCAGTACGCCCGGTGCAAGGTCATCACCTTGAGTGATCTTGCGACGTTTTGCTTCCAGTTTCTTAGCGAACTCAGATTTCAGTTCGTCGTACTGTTCAGCTAATTGCTCTAACTGGTTCTGTTTCTCTTCATCAGCTAATGCTAATTCTAACCAACGGTCACGAGGCAGTTTGTCCAGTTTATCAGCTTCAATACCACCGCTGATCAGTACAGAACGGATACGAGAGAACAGTGCGGATTCAAAAATACGCAGCTCTTCTGTTAAGTCTTTCTTCGCATCACGTAACTGAGTTTCTTCGATTTCCAGAGCACGTTTGTCTTTCTCTACGCCATCACGGGTAAATACTTGTACGTCGATAACCGTACCTGATACACCGTTAGGAATACGTAAAGAAGAGTCTTTAACGTCTGAAGCTTTTTCACCGAAGATAGCACGCAGCAGTTTTTCTTCTGGCGTTAATTGGGTTTCACCTTTAGGAGTGACTTTACCAACCAGAATGTCTCCGCCTTTCACTTCTGCACCGATATAAACGATACCGGATTCATCAAGTTTAGACAGTGCTGCTTCACCAACGTTTGGAATATCCGCAGTGATCTCTTCAGGCCCTAATTTGGTGTCACGAGACACACAAGAGAGTTCCTGAATGTGAATAGTTGTGAAACGGTCTTCTTGAACAACACGCTCAGAAACTAAGATGGAGTCTTCGAAGTTATAACCATTCCATGGCATGAATGCCACGCGCATGTTTTGACCCAGTGCTAATTCGCCGAGGTCTGTTGAAGGACCATCCGCTAACACATCACCACGTTCAACTGGTTCACCTAAAGATACGCAAGGCATCTGGTTAATACAGGTGTTCTGGTTAGAACGAGTATATTTAGTCAGGTTATAGATATCGATTCCAGCTTCGCCCGGATACATCTCATCTTCGTTAACTTTGATAACGATACGAGAAGCATCAACGTATTGAACTAAACCACCACGTCTTGCAACAGCAGTAACACCGGAGTCAACCGCTACTGCACGTTCCATACCTGTACCAACTAATGGTTTGTCAGCACGTAAAGTAGGAACCGCTTGACGTTGCATGTTCGCACCCATCAATGCACGGTTGGCGTCATCGTGTTCAAGGAATGGGATCAGTGACGCACCAACAGAAACAACCTGTTGAGTCGAAACGTCCATATATTCAACTTGTTCACGGCTGAATAAGCTTGACTCGCCTTTGTTACGGCAAGTAACTAATTCTTCGATGAAACGGCCATCGTCGCTTAATACGGTGTTAGCCTGAGCAATGATGAAGTTACCTTCTTCGATTGCAGACAGGTAATGGATTTCATCAGTTACGATGCCATCACGGACTAAACGGTATGGAGTTTCTAAGAAACCGTACTCATTGGTCTGTGCATAAACAGATAATGAGTTGATCAGACCGATGTTCGGACCTTCAGGGGTTTCGATTGGACAAACACGACCATAGTGAGTTGGGTGTACGTCACGTACTTCGAAGCCTGCGCGTTCACGAGTCAGACCACCTGGGCCTAATGCAGAGATACGACGTTTATGCGTAATTTCAGACAGTGGGTTGTTCTGGTCCATAAATTGAGACAGCTGGCTGGAACCAAAGAACTCTTTAACTGCTGCTGAAATTGGCTTAGCGTTGATCATATCCTGTGGCATTAATGCATCGAGGTCACCCAGAGAAAGACGCTCTTTCACTGCACGCTCAACACGAACCAGACCTACACGGAATTGGTTCTCAGCCATTTCGCCAACGGAACGAATACGACGGTTACCTAAGTGGTCAATATCATCGACTTCGCCTTTACCGTTACGGATATCGATGAGTTTACGCATAACATCAATGATGTCTTCTTCACTCAGGATACCAGAACCTTCGATTTCATCGCGGTTCAGTGAACGGTTGAACTTCATACGACCTACAGCAGACAAGTCGTAACGGTCTTCAGAGAAGAACAAGTTATCGAACAGGTTTTCTGCAGCTTCGCGTGTTGGCGGCTCACCAGGGCGCATCATACGGTAGATTTCTACCAGTGCACTTAAGCGATCGTTCGTTGGGTCGACGCGAACGGTTTCAGAGATATAAGCACCGTGGTCTAAGTCGTTGGTGAACAATGTTTCGATTGTTTTGTGACCAGACTGGCTCAGACGTGCCAACATATCTAATGACAGTTCCATGTTCGCTGCACAAATCAGCTCACCGGTGCTCTCATCGATGTAATCTCTTGCAACAACTTTACCTGCGATGTATTCAACAGGAACTTCGATGTTGCTAACTTCTTCTTTTTCTAACTGACGAATATGACGAGCAGTGATACGACGGCCTTTTTCAACATACACTTTGCCGTTTGCTTCGATATCGAAAGAAGCAGTTTCACCACGCAGACGCTCAGGAACCAGCGTCATCATCAGTTTGTTATCGCGGATTTGGAATACAGTTTTGTCGAAGAACAGATTTAAGATTTCTTCGGTGTTGTAATCCATTGCACGCAGAATAATGGTCGCAGGTAATTTACGGCGACGGTCAATACGTACAAACAGGTTATCTTTCGGATCGAATTCGAAATCAAGCCATGAACCACGGTAAGGAATAATACGTGCGTTATACAGCACTTTACCTGAAGAGTGAGTTTTACCTTTATCGCTATCGAAGAATACACCAGGACTACGGTGTAACTGAGAAACGATAACACGCTCAGTACCGTTGATAACAAAAGTTCCGTTTTCAGTCATGAGTGGAATTTCACCCATGTAGACTTCTTGTTCTTTGATGTCTTTAACGGTGCCTTCAGGAGCTTCTCGCTCATACACGATCAGGCGCAGTTTTACACGCAGTGGTGCAGAATAGGTCACGCCGCGAATTTGACATTCTTTAACGTCAAAAACAGGCTCACCTAAACGATAGCTGACATATTGCAGCTCAGCATTACCGCTGTAGCTCTGAATTGGGAATACGGAACGGAAAGCAGCTTCCAGACCATTCTGGCCATCAGGATCTTGCTCGATAAACTTCTGGAACGAGTCAAGTTGGATGGAAAGGAGATAAGGTATATCCAAAACTTGTGGACGTTTACCAAAATCCTTACGAATACGTTTTTTCTCGGTATAGGAGTAAACCATAGGTTTCCTCAGCTCGTTGATCAGTGACCCAAATCGTTCGCCTTTAGATTAAGGGCAGAACAGGAACGCGTTTTTTGAAGAAATGGAAAATGAATACTTTCCTGAATACCCATTTCTATTACTCTTAAATCATTTCATTGCGTTGCAGTTGCTACCGAGCTACCCGAGCGGGTCGTAGCGCAGAACACAGTATATTAAGTCGTCAAATAGAAAGAAGTATTGGAGGGTTGTTTGTTAACATTAAAACTGCGTGAAAAGCTGTTAACACCCATCACGCTTTACAGCGCAAAAAGGCTGGTGATTAAAAAATCACCAGCCATCAGCCTAATTACTTAAGCTGCGTTCTTGAAATTGAACTTATTTAAGTTCAACAGAAGCGCCTGCTTCTTCAAGAGATTTTTTCAGAGTTTCAGCTTCGTCTTTGCTTGCAGCTTCTTTGATAACTGCTGGAGCTGATTCTACCATGTCTTTAGCTTCTTTCAGGCCAAGACCGGTTGCGCCACGAACTGCTTTGATAACTGCAACTTTGTTTGCACCAACAGATGCCAGAACAACGTCGAATTCAGTTTTTTCTTCAGCAGCTTCAGCTGGACCCGCAGCAACAGCAACAGCTGCAGCAGCAGAAACGCCGAATTTTTCTTCCATCATAGTAATCAGTTCAACAACGTCCATTACAGACATTTCTGCAACTGCATCAAGGATTTGGTCTTTAGTGATAGACATAACAAGTGTTCCTAAAATTCAGAAATAGTTTATACGTTAAAAAGCAACGAAGGAAAGGGCTTATGCAGCTTCTTTCTGATCGCGCAGAGCAGCCAGAGTACGAACCAATTTGCCGGCAGCGGCTTCTTTCATGGTTGCCATCAGGCGTGCGATTGCTTCATCGTAAGTTGGGAGAGTTGCCAGACGATCGATATCTTTCGCTTGGATTAACTCACCTTCAAAGGCCGCAGCTTTAATCTCAAATGCTGGATTCGCTTTCGCGAACTCTTTGAACAGACGAGCGCCAGCGCCCGGATGTTCGTTAGAGAAAGCAATTAAGGTTGGACCAACAAACGCGTCTTTCAGTACATCATAAGCTGTACCTTCAACAGCACGGCGAATCAGTGTGTTACGAACAACACGGATATAAACGCCAGCTTCGCGACCTGCTTTACGCAGTTCAGTCATTTTTGCTACAGTTACGCCGCGTGAATCAGCAACAACTGCAGAAAGCGCGCCTTTGGCTACTTCGCTGACTTCAGCAACAATCGCTTGTTTGTCTTGAAGATTTAGTGCCATTAGCTTCTTGCTCCTGGATTAACCGGGAAAACCCGGGACTCACATCACTCAAACACAACATTATGTAAGAGCGCTAAAACACGGTGAGCAGAATAGAAATCCAGAATTAAATTCTAGGTATCTCTGTCACCGTCTACGCAGGTAAATTAAGTAGCTACTAGTAACTAATAAACTACACCTGCGGTCTTGGACGGGGTCTGGAAAGGCCAGACTCCATACCGAAATTTGTGGTTTGTTGAGCATATTTCTATACCCAACAAACTCGAGGCGTCAAATTTTATACAAATTTGACGCAAAGGTAAAGCCTAATTGCCGATTAGCAAATGCTAACGGAATTAAACTGCTGCTGACAGACCAGATTGGTCGATAGCAACACCTGCGCCCATGGTAGTGGACAGGCTGATTTTCTTGATGAAAACACCTTTAGCAGAAGCTGGTTTTGCTTTTTTCAGCGCGATCAGCAGTGCTTCTAAGTTTTCTTTCAGTTTGTCAGCGTCGAAATCAGCTTTACCGATAGTGGTATGGATGATTCCGTTTTTGTCGTTACGGTAACGAACCTGACCAGCTTTAGCGTTATTAACTGCTTCAGCAACGTTAGGAGTTACAGTACCAACTTTCGGGTTTGGCATCAGACCACGTGGGCCCAGAACTTGACCTAATTGGCCAACAACGCGCATTGCATCTGGAGAAGCAATAACAACGTCAAAGTTCATTTCACCAGCTTTGATTTTATCAGCCAGATCTTCCATACCAACCAGTTCAGCGCCAGCAGCTTTAGCAGCTTCAGCGTTTGCGCCTTGTGCGAACACAGCAACGCGAACTGAACGGCCAGTACCGTGTGGCAGTACAGTTGCACCGCGAACGTTCTGGTCAGATTTACGAGCATCGATACCAAGATTGATAGCTACGTCAACGCTTTCAACGAATTTAGCAGTCGCTAATTCTTTCAGCAGAGCAACGGCTTCATTGATGTCATACTGTTTAGTTACATCAACTTTCTCACGGATATTGCGCATGCGCTTAGTCAGTTTAGCCATTCTATTAGTCCTCCACTACCAGGCCCATGGAACGAGCAGTACCAGCGATTGAACGCATCATCGCGTCAACGTCAGCACCAGTCATATCCGCAGCTTTAGTTTCTGCGATTTCGCGAACCTGTGCAGAAGTCACTTTACCAACTTTGTCTTTGTTCGGCTTACCAGAACCAGACTTAACGCCAGCCGCTTTTTTCAGCAGAACTGCTGCCGGTGGAGTTTTAGTTACGAAAGTGAATGAACGGTCTGCATAAACAGTAATAACAACAGGAATTGGTAAACCTTTTTCCAGGCTGTCTGTTTTTGCGTTGAACGCTTTACAGAATTCCATGATGTTCACACCTTGCTGACCCAGTGCTGGACCAACCGGTGGACTTGGGTTTGCCATACCAGCTGCTACTTGCAGCTTAACGTAGGCTTGTACTTTCTTAGCCATGAATATTTCCTCAAATTGGGTAATAACGCCTTAATGGATTAAGGCTCCCCGTTACATTAACGCCCCGCAAAACACCGTTTGCACAGTATGATGCCAAGCATAAAAAACAAAAGGCGCGAAATTGTATGAAAATTTCGCGCCTTTTGCAAGTCTGCTATTCGGAATTGTTAGGCTTTTTCTACCTGTCCGAAGTCTAACTCAACTGGGGTTGCACGACCAAAAATAGAAACAGAGACTTTTAAGCGGCTCTTTTCATAGTCGATTTCTTCAACAACACCGTTGAAGTCAGCGAATGGACCTTCACTAACACGAACCATTTCACCTGGTTCAAATAGCGTTTTAGGACGTGGCTTATCACCCACTTGTTGTAAGCGATTCATAATCGCATCAACTTCTTTATCACTAATTGGTGCTGGACGATCTGAAGTCCCACCGATAAAGCCCATTACACGCGGAACACTGCGTACTAAGTGCCAAGAGTCATCATTCATGACCATTTGAACTAATACGTAACCAGGGAAGAATTTGCGCTCACTTTTACGGCGCTGGCCGCTACGGATCTCAACAACTTCTTCAGTTGGAACCATAACATCGCCAAACAACTCTTCCATATTATGTAATTTGATATGTTCACGCAGAGACTGTGCTACGCGACCTTCAAAACCAGAGAATGCCTGAATGACATACCAGCGTTTTTTAGGTAAATCTGACATTTAGAATAACCTCAGGCTTGTAATAAATGAAACTAAACGCACTAGGATACCATCTAATCCCCACAGGATTAGTGACATTACAGCCGTTACAGCAGCAACAATCAAAGTCGTTTGTAATGCTTCCTGGCGAGTAGGCCAAATGACTTTCTTCACCTCGATGCGAGCTTCGCGCGCAAACGCCAGAGTTGCTTTACCTTTTGTGGTCCACAAAGCAACAGCACCAGCAATAGCTACTACAGCCACAACTGCAAAAGCACGCAGTGCGAGATTATATTGACGGAAGTAATAGTTGCCTACGATAGCAACTAATAATAAGGCACAGACAACTACCCATTTGAAGATGTCTGCACTGCGTCCACTTCCTTGAGCTTCGCTATTCGCACTCATAATTCAACCTGTTACCATGAAGTATGTATAAAGCTCGCTTGCCTTACCTTTGCAGTATGGCAATCAGAGCACACCAATAGAATATGCCAGCATACCCAGTAAATTTAATCACCACCCTATTTCGAAAATAAATTTCTTTTCGTGGCAGCGGTAAAATATACCATAACTTCTGAGCAAAACCTTAATAAATCTCATATAACTGCATCGGGCTCTCAATACAGTTAGTAAATCGTTGTTTCAGAGCCTATCTCACCAATAATTATGAAAACGATTGATGAGATAGGTTCTTAGGTTTAAACGCTAACATTTTAAAAACTTGAGTATAAAAAGGGCATCAGTCGATGCCCTTTTTACTAAAGTGGTTCTTTCTTATTCAGAAAGAGCGGTATTATGCAATGATTTTTGCAACAACACCCGCACCTACAGTACGACCACCTTCACGGATTGCGAAACGTAAACCATCATCCATCGCGATTGGGTGAATCAGAGTCACGATCATGTTGATGTTATCGCCTGGCATTACCATCTCTACGCCTTCTGGCAGTTCGATAGTACCGGTTACGTCAGTTGTACGGAAGTAGAACTGTGGACGGTAGCCTTTGAAGAATGGAGTATGACGACCACCTTCATCTTTGCTCAGAATATAAACTTCTGATTCGAATTGAGTGTGTGGCTTGATTGAACCTGGTTTAGCCAGTACTTGACCACGTTGAATTTCTTCACGCTTAGTACCACGCAGCAGAACACCAACGTTCTCACCCGCACGACCTTCGTCCAGCAGTTTACGGAACATTTCAACGCCAGTACAAGTCGTCTTAGCCGTTGCTTGGATACCAACGATTTCAACTTCTTCACCAACTTTGATGATACCACGCTCAACACGGCCTGTTACTACTGTACCACGACCAGAGATTGAGAATACGTCTTCGATTGGCAGCAGGAATGGCTTGTCAATTGCACGCTCTGGTTCTGGGATGTAAGAATCCAGGTAGCCTGCTAATTCAACAATTTTCGCTTCCCACTCTGGGTTGCCTTCCAGCGCTTTCAGTGCTGAACCGCGAACAACTGGAGTGTCATCGCCTGGGAAATCGTATTGAGACAGAAGTTCACGAACTTCCATTTCAACTAATTCTAACAGTTCTTCGTCGTCTACCATGTCACATTTGTTCAGGAAAACGATGATGTAAGGAACACCTACTTGGCGACCTAACAGGATGTGCTCACGAGTTTGTGGCATTGGGCCATCAGTCGCAGCAACAACCAGAATTGCACCGTCCATCTGCGCAGCACCAGTGATCATGTTTTTAACATAGTCGGCGTGACCTGGGCAGTCTACGTGTGCGTAGTGGCGAGTTGGAGTATCGTATTCTACGTGAGAAGTAGAAATGGTGATACCACGCGCTTTTTCTTCTGGTGCGTTATCGATTTGGTCGAATGCACGAGCGTTACCGCCGTAAGTTTTCGCCAGAACAGTAGTGATTGCTGCTGTCAGGGTAGTTTTACCATGGTCAACGTGGCCGATTGTACCAACGTTAACGTGCGGTTTTGAACGTTCAAATTTTTCTTTAGACACGACTCTATTCCTTATGGAGTTCCCTCTTCACGATAAAGAAGGAACTTAAATTAAAGTAGTTAAATCGATAAAAATCGATTATCTAGCGTTACGAGCTTCGATTACAGCTTGTGCAACGTTGTTTGGCGCTTCATTGTACTTCAGGAACTCCATAGAGTATGAAGCACGACCTTGAGTCTGAGAACGCAGGTCAGTAGCATAACCGAACATTTCGGACAATGGTACTTGTGCACGAACAACTTTACCAGTAGGTAAGTCATCCATACCTTCAATCATACCACGACGACGGTTCAGGTCACCAATTACATCGCCCATGTAGTCTTCTGGAGTTTCCACTTCAACTTTCATGATTGGCTCAAGCAGAACTGGTTTCGCTTTTTTGAAGCCGTCTTTAAATGCCAGCGATGCTGCCAATTTAAACGCCAATTCAGAGGAGTCAACATCATGGTAAGAACCGAAATGCAGACGAACACCCATGTTAACTACTGGATAACCAGCTAATGGACCAGACTTCAGCTGCTCTTGCAGACCTTTGTCAACCGCAGGAATGTATTCCGTAGGGATTACACCACCTTTGATTTCGTTGACAAATTCGTAGTCCATTGGCAGACCATCTTTGTCTTTCTTGTCCAGTGGGTACATATCGATAACGACATGACCGTACTGACCACGACCACCAGACTGTTTCGCGTGTTTACCTTCGATATCAGTCACTTTAGCAGTGATTGCTTCGCGGTAAGCTACTTGTGGTTTACCAACGTTCGCTTCAACTTTGAATTCACGACGCATACGGTCAACCAGAACGTCCAAGTGCAATTCACCCATACCAGCGATGATAGTCTGATTAGTCTCTTCATCACTTGATACGCGGAATGATGGGTCTTCTTGAGCCAGGCGGCCTAATGCGATACCCATTTTTTCTTGGTCAGCTTTAGTTTTTGGTTCGATTGCAACAGAGATTACTGGCTCTGGGAATTCCATACGCTCCAGGATGATTGGTGCATCAACTGCACATAAAGTATCACCTGTAGTTACGTCTTTCAGACCGATAGCAGCCGCGATGTCACCAGCGCGAACTTCTTTAATCTCTTCACGCTTGTTAGCGTGCATCTGAACGATACGACCAAAACGCTCTTTCTTCGCTTTAACAGCGTTCAGAACGGTATCACCTGAGTTAACAACACCGGAGTAAACACGGAAGAATGTCAGGTTACCAACGAATGGGTCAGTTGCAATTTTAAATGCTAAAGATGAGAACGGCTCTTCGTCACTTGCATGACGTTCAGCTGGAGTATCTTTACCATCGTCCAGAACACCGTTAATTGCCGGTACATCTGTAGGAGCTGGTAAGTAATCCACGACCGCATCCAGCATCGCCTGAACACCTTTGTTCTTAAATGCAGAACCACAGGTAACCAGGATAATTTCGCTAGCAAGAACACGTTGACGTAAAGCACCTTTGATTTCTGCTTCAGTCAGTTCTTCACCGCCCAGATATTTTTCCATCAGTTCTTCTGATGCTTCTGCAGCGGATTCGATCAGGTTGTTGTGCCACTCTTCAGCCAGCTCTTGCATGTCCGCAGGGATATCTTCGTATTCGAAGGTAACGCCTTGGTCTTCATCGTTCCATTTGATTGCTTTCATTTTCAGCAAGTCAACAACACCAGTGAACGACTCTTCTGCGCCAACTGGTAATTGCAGTGGAACTGCAGTAGCTGCTAAACGAGTTTTTAACTGCTCAACAACACGTAAGAAGTTCGCACCCATACGGTCCATTTTGTTAACGAACGCGATACGTGGAACTTTATATTTGTTAGCCTGACGCCATACAGTTTCAGACTGTGGCTGAACACCACCAACCGCACAGTAAACCATTACCGCGCCATCAAGAACACGCATAGAACGTTCTACTTCGATTGTGAAGTCAACGTGTCCCGGGGTGTCGATGATGTTGATACGGTGTGGTTCATACTGCTTAGCCATACCAGACCAGAATGCAGTAGTCGCAGCTGAAGTGATAGTAATACCACGCTCTTGCTCCTGCTCCATCCAGTCCATTGTTGCAGAACCTTCGTGGGTTTCACCGATCTTATGGTTTACACCAGTATAGAACAGAATACGTTCAGAAGTTGTGGTTTTACCGGCGTCGATGTGTGCACTGATACCGATGTTACGATAGCGTGCTATGGGCGTTTGACGAGCCATTTTTTCCTCTCTCGTGGGCGTTCAATTCTTCATATAAAGGGCAGCTGAAAGCTACCCTGAGATACATCACTAAGATTGGTAAGAGATTACCAACGGTAGTGTGCGAACGCCTTGTTAGCTTCTGCCATACGGTGAACGTCTTCACGTTTCTTAACAGATGAACCTTTGTTCTCAGCAGCGTCTGATAATTCGTTTGCCAGGCGAAGTGCCATAGATTTATCACCGCGTTTACGAGCAGCATCAACGATCCAACGCATTGCCAGGGCATTACGACGAACCGGGCGAACTTCAACTGGAACTTGGTAAGTTGAACCACCAACACGGCGGGATTTAACTTCCACAGTCGGACGCACGTTATCAAGTGCTAATTCGAATGCGTCAAGTTCAGTTTTACCAGAACGCTGAGCAAGGAGCTCAAGTGCGTTATATACGATTGCTTCAGCAGTAGATTTTTTCCCGTCTACCATCAGGATATTTACAAATTTGGCCAGTAATTCTGATCCGAACTTAGGATCTGGAAGAATTTTACGTTGACCAATTACGCGACGACGTGGCATGGATATGACTCCGTTGTTAATTCAGGTTTGTCCAAAACTCTACGAGAGTATTTTGACATTAAGATTAAAAATGTTTGGCCTTACTTAACGGAAATCCATTAAGCCTTAGGTTTCTTCGCGCCGTATTTAGAACGAGCTTGCTTACGGTCTTTAACACCAGAACAGTCCAGTGCGCCGCGAACGGTGTGATAACGCACACCTGGCAAGTCTTTAACACGACCGCCACGGATCAGGATTACGGAGTGTTCCTGCAAGTTGTGGCCTTCACCACCGATGTAGGAAGATACTTCGAAACCGTTAGTTAAACGAACACGGCATACTTTACGTAATGCTGAGTTTGGTTTTTTAGGAGTGGTAGTATATACACGAGTACATACGCCACGTTTTTGCGGGCAAGCTTCCAGTGCTGGAACGTTGCTTTTCACAACTTTCGAGCTACGAGATTTGCGTACCAGCTGATTAATAGTTGCCATTATTAAAAAAGCTCCTGGTTTTTTTGCTTCGTAAACACGGATTTTGACCTCGTTCGCCAACATGACGATACACGAGGACGCGAAATTTTATTGCCGACTGGCTCAGGTGTCAAGAAATATACAACTTTTAGTGACTTTATAAGGCAAAATGTTGCTTATGAGCTTCAGTTAGCTTTACAAAACCTTGATATGAGATGATAGAAACGTCATCAGCTACCTGATCTTGTAGCCCTCGGGCATGAATATCTGCATCCAAGGCATAGATTTGGGCACCGCTATTTTGTAGTTCCGCAAGATATTTGGATTGTGAAACAGCGGCAATCACACCATCTTGGAAAAGCAATATAGCGTCTTCATTGGTGATTAAACGCAATAGCGCTGAGAAATCACATTTAAATGGAGAAGTGGCTAGAGTGTATAGCATAGGTAGGATCCTACTATAGATCAAAATCCGAACACAAGATCAAATTTTGAACACAATCTCAAAATTTGAGCACAACATCACAGGCGGATAGCCTCTCTTGGATCTGCTGGGGTGTTAAGAATTCAGGTGTCACAACCCACTCATTTTGCTGGCTAAGACCTCTTTCCTTTAATGACTCTAAACATAGGTAAATATTTTCAATGTCATAGAGAGGTAAGATCTTGAACGTCGAAATATAGTCCCGAGCTAAAATTTCTTTAGGCTGCTGATGAGCGAGTAATTGGCATACACCATCAGAAAGGAAGAATACGCTAATTTCTTCTGTCAGTGCCGAGGTTGCTAATAATGCATCCAGTCCTTCGCGCCCACTGGCACTACCATGTGGCATAGTCGTAAAAACAAAGGCTATTTTCTTCACAAGAGACCTTATCTTATAGAGTGACGTCGTTCATGATGTTCAGGTTTAAAACTGGATGGTGCGGTCAGCGGTTAACATGGATTCAGCAAGACTGCCTAAACCGCTCATGGTAAAACTTTCAGATAAGTTATGAGCAGATAGCGATAGCGCGTTAGCTTGTTCTTTATCTGTAATACCACGACGTAACCCTGCGGCAACACAGACATTCATTTCACAGCCCGATTCTTGTGCCAGTTGGCGCCATGCTTTGACCAGGTCAAATTCATCATTTGCAGGGGAAGTTAAAGCATTACCATTAAGAACGCCATCTTGATAGAAAAACACTGTCTTCAATAAATGCCCCTCTTTAAGAAGGGCCTTGGCAAATTGATAGGCACTTGCTGATTGTGAAGTGCCGTATGCGGGGCCAGTCACTAACAAACAATAGGTTAGCGGGGTTGTTTTACTCATTCACCACTCTTAAATTGGCGGATATATAAATAGACGGTGTGCTTAGAAATATTCAGGCGGTCAGCCACTTGGTTGATAGCATCTTTGATATCAAAGATACCTTTTTCGTACAAGTTCAGAACCACTTGTTTATTTTTCGCGTTGTTAGAAACATTACGGTCATTGCTAACTTCTTCGATGGTGTATTCTAATGTTTGTGCAACCAAGTCATCGACTGAAGACGCGAAGTTGACATCCGAAGTCACTTCTTGCTTTTCTTCTGGCACAAAAGACTTAATGATTTCAGAGAATGGCACATCCAAGTTCATGTTAATACACAGTAAGCCGATAACACGTTGCTTACGGTTACGAATCGCAATCGTCACAGACTTCATTAAGTCGCCACTTTTTGCTTTCGTAAAATAGGCTTTAGAGACATTGGATTCCGCATCCGCCATATCATGAAGCATTCTTAATGCTAAGTCAGTGATAGGGGAGCCAATCTTACGCCCTGTATGCTGGCCATTCGCTATTCTCACTGCTGAACATTTGAGGTCTTCTAAAGAGTGAAGAACAATTTCACAATGCTCACCAATTAGCATAGCGAGCCCGTCAACCGCAGCTTCATATGATTTTAAAATTTCGTGGTCAGTCTCAGTAAACGGCTGGTTATCAAGAATATTAATATCACTGAGGTCTTGGGATTGTAATGCATCAGACATTTCAACGTCATCCTTCTAAAGTGTATAAAATTCATCACGTCAACCAATGAGGCATTCATTATTCGACTCATTTGCCTTCATTTTATCGTACATAGTCAACGGATGTGATGATTAAAAATAAAAACGAATCTATTGAAGTTAAAACTCCGAGGCGTTGCCGTCAAGCGAATGAATGCAAGAGAGTATGTTTTATCACAAGTTTTAAAGAATATAAGATTTTTAAATGCAAATTTTTAATCGAGAATGACACAACTCTGCTTTTTTAGCATTGGATTGCGTAACTCAATGAAAAAAGCCCAGAACGAATCTGAGCTTTTTTATTTTTAACGATGTGAAATCTTATTTTGCAGCAGGTTTGATGTCTAATAACTCAACATCGAAGACAAGCGTTGAGTTTGCAGGGATACCTGGAACGCCATTTTCACCGTAAGCTAATTCTGGTGGGATAACTAATGTCATCTTGCCACCTTTCTTCAGGTTAGATAAACCTTCAGTCCAGCCTTTGATCACTGAATTTAATGGAATAGTCAGTGGCTCGTTACGAGAATAAGAGCTATCGAATTCTGTGCCATCGACTAAAGAGCCTTTATAGTGAACAACAACGGTTTCGTCTTCTTTAGGTTTTGCGCCAGTGCCATCTTTCTCAATTTTGTACAGTAGGCCAGACTTAGTTTTCACTACGCCCTTTTCTTTTGCAAATTTCTCGCGATATTCGTCACCTTTCTTCACGTTAGCTACTGATTCAGCCTTGATTTTATCTTCAGCTGCTTTTTTCACTTGTCCTTCGAATTGACGTAATGTTTCTTCAACTTGAGCATCAGTCATTTTGCTTTTGCCGTTGAATGCATCTTGAACACCAGCCAGTAATTGAGCTTTGTCCAGATTAATACCGATCGATTTTTGCTCTTCTAAAGAATTCTGCATATAGCGACCTAAAGAGGCACCTAATGCGTATGCGTTACGCTCTTCAGCATTTTTGAAAGCGCTCGCTTGTGTTTTTGCTTCTTCTGCCATAACTTGTGGGGCAGTAAAAGCGAATGCTAATGTTGTTGCTAATAGACTTGCCTTAAACAGTGATTTCATCCTAATCTCCGATAGCTATTATTCGAGCCATACGGCTCATTTTTATTGATAGCTGTTCCTTATCTTAAAAAACAAGCTGTCAGTTAACACAAAAAATATAAGAATATCTTAGACCACATTAACAAAAAGAGGTTTCAACGCCTACACCTTTAAATAAAACTTATCTGTTGATTTGTAATGTTCGGTTATTATGATGTTTTTTTCATGGTGAGAACCCATAAGGAGAGTCTAAAATGGATTCATCAGACAATTTTGAACAGCGTTTAGAACTTTTAGAAAGCAAAGTTGCTTTCCAAGAATTGACCATTGAGCAGCTTAACCAAGTGATTACAGAACAACAAATGCAGCTGTCAAAAATGCAAGAACATTTACGCATCGTTGCGGAGAGGTTGAAAGCGTCGCAATCATCTCATCTTGCCCGCCCTGAAGAAGAGACTCCCCCTCCACATTATTAATCTCTCAGCTATTCGCCTTGATATGAAATTGGGAGATATCAATATCAGGCAATGCCACTTCTTCGGGCTTATTCAATTGAGGAACCCATTCATAGGGGACTCTATAAGCCCGATAAATCATGTTATTCCATACGTATTGCTCGTCGGTATAAGGGGAAATATATTCCCAAACAATTTTATTTTCCTTGGTAACTTCAATAATTCGTCCATCCGCGCCCTCTGTAATCAGAGTATTACCATTAAGTAATCGTTGCGCACTGCTAACATGCGGACTATAAAATCGAAAACGATTCGTCGGTATTTTAAATCCCTGCTCATTTGCAGAATGCTGCCAAACAATATCTAAACTGATCGGGTCTATCTCCAAGACTCGAGAATAATCACGACCCGCATTTTTTAATCCATAAAGCGAGGTTGGCGTTGCTTGCCCATAGCCTGCTTGCCAGCCATTATCAAACAGTAAAATATTCCCCGCCCCCGGTAACCCTTGAGGAATAAGATGGGCATGATGTTGACCAATAATCCCCCCTAAATGTTTAACATTATCATGGGTATAATCAGGCCCAATTTGCCATACAATCTTTCTTGTTTCACGGCTGGTAATTCCAATAATATTCGCTTCCCGAGAGCTCCATATTATATTCTCAGGATGAAAATCAGCATTGCCATTATCATAGTGTTTGTTGGGACCAAGCCAAGATAGGCTATTGATATGTAAATAATCCCCTACATCACCAACGATCAGATTAGGATTACGATAAAAGACATTTTTAGCAGTTTCAGAAAAACCGAGCTCCGAAAAATAATCACTGAACGCCCATGCCCATACAATATTTCCCTGCCAATCAATCTCAACAAAGACGTCATCCAGTAATGGCTTATCTGATATTTGAGGATTTTGAATATTTCGATGGCAAAGTAATAATGTTTTTCCATTATGAACAGGGGATATCAAGCCAGGCGTATAATACCCGACGGGATTTCCTTCTCGTTGAAAATCATGATGCGCCCTTGCAGACCAATATTGTTTTCCGACATCATCCGTCAATGACTCTACACGATCGAATGACCAAACTTCGTTATTATCCCAATCCCGCTGAACCAACCTGGTATATTCGCGATATTTATTACCCTCTTTTGGCTTTTCATAGCTCAGCAGATTGCCTTGAGGTAACATTTTGCAAGGCACGCCATCACTGTCCTGCCAAACATGAACTTCATTGCCATTCATATCAATAAGCACAGCGCCCTTATTCGCCGCTGAGAATAATGTATAACCATTCCATGCTTTATCTGGTCTATAAATTGTTGTTTTTGTAGGGTAAATAGAGGGAGTTCCCATAATAATTTTCCTAGATGATTGAGACTATGACGCGAGATAAACAAAGAAATTAATCTCGATAAACATCATGGGAATTATAAGACAGAAAATTAACCAATTGATTTATAATAAATTTTAGTGATTACTAAATTTAATGACGGGGAATGCTTGAGACCGAATTTTGAGCAAAAAAAAGCCCAACATAAAAATGTTGAGCCTACTTTCGAAATAAAAAACGAGTTCGCTTTTTATTGAATCTCTCTTTTAGAGATTAGTGGCAACCACAACCGCCATGCTTGTGACCGTGACCTTCGCCACCACCACAGCAACCTCCTTCTGAACCGTGGCTATGACCGCCACCGCCACAGCAACCACCTTCGTGGTCATGGTCGTGGTCGTGACCATCAGCACCATGGACGTGGCCATGAGCGATTTCTTCTTCAGTTGCTTCACGGATAGCCATGACTTCAACATTAAATTTCAGGTTTTGACCTGCTAACATATGGTTACCGTCAACGATAACTTCATCGCCTTCGATGCCAGTGATTTCAACTGGAACTGGACCCATGTCAGTATCCGCTAAGAAACGCATACCCACTTCCAGCTCATCAACGCCCATGAATACATCTTTCGGTACGCGTTGAACTAAGTTGTCATCATATTGACCATATGCATCGTCTGAAGCGACTTCAACATCGAAATGTTCACCAACTTCACGACCTTCTAATGCTTTTTCCAGACCAGAAATTAAAGAACCACGGCCATGCAGATAGTCCATTGGCGCATTTGCCGGGGACTCATCAACTAAAACACCGTCTTCTGTTCTTACTTGGTAAGCTAAGCTTACAACCAAGTCTTTTGCTACTTTCATGACATCTCCTACGACCCGTAAGGGAAAAATTTTTGCCAATTGTACCGGAAAACAATTGTGCTGTATTGAGAATTGACAAAATTCTCTTATTCTGGGGTAAAAATTCCAATAACTTGTTCTTGCTTTCTCACATGCTCAGTCGCATCGCCTTCAGCTTGACGTTGTTGATCCCCGCAATTGACACATTCAACCACATCAATTTTATCTTCTCGCCACATCATTAAGGTGTCTTGAGACTTGCATTTAGGGCAGGTTGCCCCAGCAATAAAACGCTTACGTGTTGCTGCCATTTTTCTACCTTACTGTTCATTATTCCAGCTGTGCGGTTGGCGATTTTCTCTTTGCATCTCTTTTTCGAAAAGTTCGTTGAGTTCACGCCGCGCCTCTTTAATACGCGAAATTTGCCCGCTATCGCTATTCTCATTTTCAGGAATGATATCCCTTAACATACGCATATCAAGCCGGCGAAAATGCTGTTTTGCACGATAAGCTTTATGAGGATGCATACCTGTACTAATCAGTGCCTTACTTCCCATTTCTAATGCGCTTGAGAAGGTTTCACGGCTAAAATCCGTCACGCCACTATGCAGTAATTCGTGAGCCTCTAAACGCCCTTTTGCACGGGCAATAATATGCAAGTTCGGGAAGTTTTCTTGGCAAATACGCACAATTTCCATCACTTCTTCAGGAACGTTGCTGGTGATCACAATGGCTTTGGCTTTATCCGCTCCCGCTGAGCGTAGAAGTTGTAGTTCTCGCGCATCCCCATAATAAACGGTGTAACCGTAGCGGCGCATGGTACTAATCGCGGTAACATCTTGTTCAAGCACCGTAATATTCACTTTGTTCGCCATCAATAGACGACCAACCACCTGCCCCATTCGTCCAAATCCCACTAAAATCACGTGAGGATTGGTGTCTTCCACAAACGGTTTTTCGGTAGAGGTTGGCTGCTGATTATAACGGCGGTTGAGATACGCATCTATCAGCTGCATCACAAGTGGCGTTGTCATCATCGATAACGTCACCACCACCAACAATAAATCCATTTGCCTTTCATCAATCACGCTAGCTCCGAATGCCGTGGCATAAATCACAAAGGCGAACTCACCACCTTGGCTAAGCACCCCTGAGAATTGCGCTCGGGCGCCTGTACGTAAACGTGCCACAAATCCCAGCACATATAAGACAAGCGCTTTCACAGCGACCAGCACCAAAACTGCCAATAAAACTTGAGGGAGATAAGCCCACAAGACTTGTAAATTTAATGACATACCGACGGAAATGAAAAACAGCCCCAGCAGCAAACCTTTAAACGGCTCGATATTGATTTCAAGTTCATGACGAAATTCCGTCTCAGCGAGCATCACCCCAGCCATAAACGTCCCCAAGGCCATTGAAAAGCCAAGGCTTTCCATTATCAATGCGGAACCCAGTACGACTAACAACGCCGCTGCGGTAAAAATTTCATGCACGCCCGATTTCGCTGCAAGCCTAAATAATGGACGTAGTAAATAACGTCCGACAATCCATAACCCTGCAAACGCCACCACTTTCAATCCAATTTTGTACCAATCGCTGCTTCCCGTATCACCTGCCAACAGCGGAATCAGCGCCATAATCGGGATCACAGCCATATCTTGGAACAGTAAAACAGAAAAGCCAAGCTGCCCACTTTCTTGGTTGGACATCCCTTTTTCATTCATTAATTGCAGCGCCATTGCCGTGGAGGACATCGCCATTCCCAGCCCACCAACGACCGCTGCCTGCCAAGAAAACTGAGCAAGAATCAGGATCCCAGCCATCAAAGCGGCAGTCACAACCACTTGAATGGTGCCGACACCAAAAATCGATCGGCGCAGCTCCCACAATTTCGAGGGCTTCAGTTCCAACCCAATTAAAAACATTAAGAAGACAACACCCAGTTCCGAGAAATGCAGGATGTCATCCACATTGCGAATAAAGCCCAATACAAATGGACCAATCGCAATCCCCGCTAATAAATAGCCTAACACCGCTCCCAAACGGATTTTTTGGGCAATCGGCACCATCACCACACCGGCGCATAAAAATATGATCACCGATTCAAATAGATTTAATTCATCCATTTGAAATGTCTCCCGTATTGAGGGGTTGTCTCATCCATTGCTTATACTCTTCAACCATTTGCTGTAACTGTTGTGGGCTCTGTCGGCGGGCAGAATAGATAATGTTCGGTTCCATCCAGTGCATATCACACA
Organism: Providencia sp. PROV188; assembly: GCF_027595165.1. Classification (NCBI taxonomy): domain Bacteria; kingdom Pseudomonadati; phylum Pseudomonadota; class Gammaproteobacteria; order Enterobacterales; family Morganellaceae; genus Providencia; species Providencia sp. PROV188. Next base: position 373,475 of record NZ_CP097291.1, on the reverse strand, counting down.
TCAATGAGGTCAACTCAAATGGACGAAGGATTTCAGATAATGGATAACGATTATAGCCACCATATTGGTAAGCTTCTTCTGGCTCTCCAGTAGTAATAATCGAGCGCCAATATTTGCCTTTCAATTTTTGGTATCCTTGGTCTGTGGCAAATCGGCGAGTCAGAACTTGGTCAAACCACTCTTTTAATAGCGCGGGACAACTATAAGTATACAGCGGGTGCTGAAATACGATGACATCATGCTGGCAAAGCAGCTTTTGTTCTGCGGTGACATCAATAAAATAATCGGGATATGTTGCGTATAAATCGTGGATAGTGACATTGTCAAAACCGCGCACTGCATTTAACAACAGACGATTAGCAACAGATTCATGGGGGTCTGGGTGAGCATAGACCACGAGCACTTTTGGCGTATTTGACATCTTTCCCTCCTCAAAGGCGTGTCAGGCGGATAATTTTCCGTTACCATGCAGCCTGCTAAATGTACTTTAAGCTTAATATATTTCAGTAATAACTTTATTATTCGAATATATCTAACTCAATAATTTAACATATTTTCAATAGACGGTTTCTATGATTGTTTTCTCTTCATTACAAATTCGCCGAGGTGTACGTGTTCTGCTGGACAATGCAACTGCGACTATCAATCCGGGGCAAAAAGTCGGGTTAGTGGGTAAAAACGGCTGCGGAAAATCCACATTGCTGGCACTGTTAAAGGGTGAATTGCAAGCGGAAGCAGGATCAGCAACCTTTCCAAGCAATTGGTCTATGGCATGGGTGAACCAAGAAACCCCAGCCCTTGATGTACCTTGTATTGAGTATGTGATTGATGGCGATCGTGAATTTCGTGCCTTAGAACATAAACTCCAACAGGCGAACGAAAAAAATGACGGTCACGCTATCGCCGTTATTCATGGGCAATTAGATGCCATTGATGCGTGGACAATTCAATCCCGTGCAGCGAGTTTGCTACATGGTCTTGGCTTTAGCCAAGCACAGCTACAGTCTCCGGTAAAATCATTCTCCGGTGGGTGGCGTATGCGCCTGAACCTTGCACAAGCCTTACTGTGCCGCTCCGATTTATTACTTCTCGATGAACCGACGAACCACTTAGATTTAGATGCGGTGATTTGGCTGGAAAAATGGCTTAAGAGCTATTCTGGCACCTTAATTTTGATTTCCCATGATAGGGACTTCCTCGACCCAATCATCGACAAAGTGCTGCATATCGAACAAGAAACCATGTTCGAATACACAGGCAACTACTCTTCATTCGAACGCCAACGTGCCACTAAGCTGGCGCAGCAACAAGCCTTGTATGAAAGCCAACAAGCTAAAGCCGCCCACTTACAAAGCTATATTGACCGCTTTAGAGTGCAGGCCACCAAAGCTAAACAGGCACAAAGCCGAATTAAAATGCTTGAACGTATGGAGATGGTCGCCCCTGCGCACGTGGATAACCCATTCCATTTTTCATTCCGTCAACCGGAAAGCCTGCCTAATCCATTATTAAAAATGGAAAAAGTCAGTGCAGGTTACGGCGAAAAAGTGGTATTAGAATCCATAAAATTAAATTTAGTTCCGGGTTCTCGCATTGGGTTACTCGGCCGTAACGGTGCCGGTAAATCCACATTAATCAAAATGCTAGCAGGCGACTTGCCACCATTACACGGTGAAATCTCACTCGCTAAAGGGATCAAACTGGGGTATTTCGCCCAGCATCAATTAGAATATTTGCATGCGGATGAGTCCCCATTACAGCATCTTGCTCGCCTTGCGCCAGAGCAAACCGAGCAGCAATTACGTGATTACCTTGGCGGCTTTGGTTTTAAAGGTGACCAAGTGACGGATCCTAGCGGACGTTTCTCCGGTGGAGAAAAAGCCCGCTTAGTATTAGCTCTAATTGTCTGGCAGCGCCCTAACTTACTGTTACTCGATGAGCCAACCAACCACTTAGATTTGGATATGCGCCAAGCACTGACCGAAGCGTTAATGGCTTTCGAAGGCGCATTGGTTGTGGTTTCCCATGATAGGCACTTACTGCGCACCACCACCGATGAGCTGTATCTGGTTCATGGCGGAAAAGTCGAGCAATTTGATGGCGATCTTGAGGATTACCAACAATGGTTAGCCGAGCAGAACAAAATGGAGCTACAGCAAGCTCGTGATCTGCTTGATAAAGAAAAACCAGCCAGCACATCAACCGTGACGGCGCAAGATAGAAAAGACCAAAAACGCCGCGAAGCCGAATTCCGTCAGCTGACCCAACCTATCCGTAAAAAAATCACGGAGTTGGAAAAGAAAATGGAAAAACACTCTGCATCATTAGCTGAGTTAGAGGCGAAGTTATCCGATGCTGCCATTTATGAGCAAGATAAAAAAGCGGAGCTAACTGACTGTTTGAAAAAGCAAACTGAGCATAAATCAGCCCTTGAAGACGTTGAAATGGAATGGATGGATCTGCAAGAGCAGTTAGAAACTATGACCAATGAGTTTGAAGCTGGCTAATTCGTAATAGCCTTTCAATAATAACCCTTTATTAAAATCAAATTAATAAGGGGTTATTTCAATAAACAACCAAAAAAGATAATCATAATTGGATTTCTTGCATTTGAAAATTTAATTACACATAAAAATCTTATTTAAGGTTTCTTTAAAACATAATCCGAAGCGTTGACGTATTATTAATAGAATTAAATATTAACATATCGTTAACCTGAAGCAGTTATAGCCACATAATCAAAGTGTAACACAAGAAATAACACTTATTCTTCAATGAATTAAAATCACCATAAAACGCACTAATTGCCATCTATTTTGTCGCTTAAATATCCCCATTATAATGAAGCCAATTCTACAAACTAAAAATAAAAACCTATAAAGATAAGGCATTAGCACTTATCAAGATTCTATGGTTGGTGCAGCATGATTTATATCATTACGATGCTCTATGGCAGAGACACAGCAAAAAAATATTTCTGGTTTATTCTGGCACTCACATTATTTGGTGTACTGATTGGTGCCTGCTTTTTTCTATTACCTTTTTTTGCTGATCCCCATGAGTTTATGATCTTCCTCTGTATTCCAATTTTATTGGAAGCCATTCGCTCGTTTGTCTGCGCAATGTATTGCCAAGGTGCTACCCGAGGACTGAGGATCAGTCGCGGATTAGTGCTACTTTTAATGGTCTACATTGTCTTGTTTTCTAAAATACATGCGTGGGAAACCGTTCTCTCTGGATTTATTACTGGCTTATATCTCATGGTCAGTGCTATCTGGAAAATGTCCAATAGCGTGGTTTTGAAATTTAAACGCTGGAAGTTGATGCTCACTGTCTCCATTATTGAATTCTCATTAGGTTTATGGAATTTCATTCCTTGGTCTTTTGACTATTCATCTCGCCAAGTTTATTGGGATGTCGGCACGCTGATTATGATCTTCTCCCTCGACTCATTCTTTGTTTACTACTTTGTTGTGAGCAGCCAAATTCCCAATGCCAATCATATGGTATTTACGCGCAATAATGACGCTTCAAATAGAGAGCGCGGCACATTACATGTATGGACAACGACTGGGCAACTTCCACTATTTTTTAAAATTATCCAACGCTATATTGTTTCCCGTAATTCATTGGGCGTGATTAGTACAGGGCATGTTGCTTTTGAACTGGATGAAATTTATATCAGCCACTATCCAGAAAAAGATATCGACCGCGATACCGCGCAATTCTTGCAGATATTAAAATCCACCGAAGAAAACAATGACACAGGCGTTTTTCAAATCAGTTATCTTGATGAAATGAAAATTGCGCCACCATCAAACTTCAAATTAACCATTGAAGGGATCAGCAAAGAAAAGCTAGACGCATTCTGGCAAGAATACAGTAAAGACACGACCTACAATTTAACTAGTCGTAATTGTTCAACCGTCGTTTCTTTGGCGCTGATAAAAAGTACCGAGGGATATTTTACTGAGAAAAAAGGCGGTTTCATGCTACTGCTTAAATTGCTCTTTAGCCCTGAGCTTTGGGTTATGTCCCAACTCAGAAAACATGCAAGTATTATGACGTGGACACCGGGCATTGTTTTAGATTATTCCCGCGCCATGTCCGTTTTATTAAAAATGTAGCGTGCAGATGAGCAATCTATTACCTCAGAATGAGTGGAGAACGGAGTATCGCTATAAATCCCATATGGATTTTAATAACGAAACTTCAGACATCTCCATCCATAATTTTCGCTCTTTTCAGTTTGCCGACAAAAATGAATATACTTGGGATACTAAGCATTACAATCTGTCTAACTTGCAAAGTGTAGATTTAGTACAATCCCACTGGTCTGGCAAAATGATCGCCCATGTTTTTCTGAGCTTCGGTTTTTCCAATGGGGATTATGTCTCTTTTTCTATCGAGACAAGGCGAAAAGCACATCAACAATTTTCAGTTTGGAAGGGATTTTTCTATAACTACGATATTATCTATGTAGTTGCTGATGAGCAGGATTTAATTGGTACTCGCGTTAATTTACGCAATGAGCAAGTCTATATTTATCCCTTAAATTTAGATAAGCCACTTATTACAGAACTGTTTCTCAATTATATGAGCAAACTTAATCAGCTCAAAGAGACCAACGAAAAATACCATTCCATGTGGAATAACTGCACAACCAGCATTTATAAAATCGCCAAAAAAACCTACCCTGATTTTAAATTTAACTGGAAACTGTTAGTCAGTGGCTACGCTTCACAATATTGCCATCAATTAGGCTTTATTGAAGATAAAGATTATTTTAACAAACAACAAATCCCATTAATCCAATTGGTCGATAACCAATTTTCTCAAATAATACGCCGATAATAATGAAAAAAACCTGCCAAACGCTATAAAAAATAGCGAAGGCAGCGTTGAAATGTATGGCAAAAACAGGCTAAATCAATTTGGCTAGGCAGTACAAGAATAAAAAATATTAGACGCATTTCATGCAATTGTTATAGGGTGTCGTTTCACACCTTCACGCACATAACATGGTATTCGCCATCAATTTTTTCCGTGCCTTCCGTTTCATGTTCAAAACCCGGGAACTCACTATCCCATGCTTGTAAACTACGCAAATAGCCAATATGCGGGCTGTTAGTTTCTCCAAAGCTTTCGCCGGATAACAACATTGGGATCCCCGGTGGATAAGGAATAATCGAGTTCGCTGCAATACGCCCAGCCAGCTTATCTAACGGCACAGCTTCAACGCGATTCGCAACAATCTGTTGATAGGCATCACGTGGGCTCATCATGACATTGGGTAACTCTGAATAGGCTTGATTTAGCTGACTTCCCGGATTATTACGCTGCAAATAAGCAAACATCTTATCCCCCAAGTCCCTCAGCCCCATCTCACCATAAATTTCAGGCGCCACTTCCACCACTTCAGGTAACACTTTTTTCAGTTGAGTGTTGGTATCATAGTGGCGTTTAAAGGAGAGCAATGCATTGACTAATGTGCCCCATTTTCCTTTGGTGATCCCCATAGAAAACAGGAACATAATTTGGAAATCGGTAGTGCGGGTCGGCACAATACCATAGTGATTTAGCCATGCGGTGACGAGCGCCGCAGGAACACCGGAATCAAGTAGCTTGCCATCGTCCCCCATTCCTGGTGCCAAAATACTCACTTTGATAGGGTCTAACATCGCCCAATCTGCAGGAATATTTTTGAAACCATGCCACGTATCTTCAGGGTTCATTACCCAGCAGCTTTGCTCTTTCATCAACAATTCAACAGGGGCAAACTCAAAATCATAACGCTCACCAGTTGCAGGATCCTTCACCGTTTCCTGATTCCACGGTTTGAAAAACCACTCACCATCATTTTGGAACTCTTTGTACAGATAGCCGAGTGATTGACGAAAGTCGATGGCTTCGCGGATCACTTCATCGGTTAATGAGCGCCCACTATTTCCATCCATCATATCTGCCGCAATATCGTTCGATGCGCAAATGGCATACAACGGCGATGTGGTTGCATGCATGTGATAGGCTTGATTAAAGCGATTAAAATCAATGGCATTACGTCCATTACGAACATGAATGAACGAAGCTTGCGACAGCGCATTCAATAATTTGTGCGTTGAGTGAGTAGCGAAAATGGTAGGGTCATCGTCTTTGCGCTCTTCATCACGCATCGCAAAATGGTCACGATAAATCGGATTGAATCGCGCGTAGCCATACCATGCCTCATCGAAATGAATTCTATCGAGGGATTTATCCAATAAATTTTGCACTTTGCGCGCGTTGTAGCAAACACCATCATAAGTACAGTTTGTGACCACGCTATACGCCGGTTTTTTACCGATTTTATCGGCAGTAAATGGATTATCAGCAATCTTTTTCTGAATGGCTTCAGGAGACATTTCTGTGGGGTAAATCGGTCCAATAATTCCATAACGGTTACGACTCGGGACCATATAAACAGGCTTTGCTCCCGTTAAAATCAAGCCTTGTTCGATGGATTTATGGCAGTTTCGGTCAATGACCACCACATCGTCATCCGTCATGCAAGCTTGCATAATGGTACGGTTCGAGCCCGAAGTCCCGACCACTACAGAATAGGATTGATCTGCACCAAAAATCCGTGCTGCGTTTTTCTCACACTCGCCAAATGCCCCAGTGTGATCGAGCAATGAACCAACGGCAACTCGCTCGATGCCGATATCTGTGCGGAATAAATTTTCGCCAAAAAAATCGTGATAAATACGCCCTGCTGGCGTTTTAGTGAAACCCACTCCGCCTTGATGTCCCGGTGCTGCCCATGAGTGTTCGTGTACATCACTGTATTTAATCAAACTTTTCATTAATGGTGGGAGCAATTGCGCACGGTAACGGATGATAGCAGCAAGAACACGTCCGGCAATAAAGTCCGCGGAGTCCTCTAAAATCCATGCAAATTCATCCACTTGCTCCATCATTTTTCTATCAAATGCCACTAAGGCTTCTTCACGATCACTCAACAGAAAAACGGGCACATCTTCTTGGCGACGATGTAGTTGGGTGATCAGCCGGTGAGCTTGAGCCTGTTCTTCCTTATCGGACATATCTCGTCCGTAAAGTAAGCAGTCAATGCTGGTGTTTGAGCGAAGATAGGCGAGACCGTCTTCAAAATCACGGATAATGACCGTTTCGACGTGTTCGTCATTCAGTTCGCTTGCCAGCCGCGCAACCGCATGGCTTATCACAGAATCTTCGTCTGTAAGCTCGGTATAAACGATCAATGCCCTCATGGACTCTCCCTCAATGAATTATTTTAAGCTAAATAATGCCTCCTTTAGTCTTAACGCAGATAAGATTATTTTGCAAAGTTATCGAGACATTAATAGCTATTCGTCAAGTTTATTAATCATCACTTTGGCATTCATCACCAATGCTTTCGCTTTATCTTCCCGTTTTTGTAACAACGCCATAAACAGCAAATCGGTAAGGGTATTTTGTGCCGTTCTTGACGAAATTGATGAGCTCCGCCATTCGTTCTCTTCCGCCACACTTTCCAACATATAGTCTGACATTTGAGCGAGGGGTGAATCTTTGGAGCGCGTGATAGCGATAACACAAGCACCATTTTGATGCCCAATATTCGCGGCAGTGAGCATATCTTTACGCTTTCCAGAGAAGGAAATAACAATTTGCACATCTTTCGGCGTCAAGGTTAAGGCGGCAGCAATTTGAACGTGATGATCCGGCTCCACGAGAGTGGTAATACCGATTTTCTGAAGTTTATAGCTTAAATCTTTCGCAGTGAGCCCAGAGCCACCAATCCCAACAATCTGCACACGTTGCGCACTGTCTATACGTTCAATAATTTTTTCAAACTGTTTAAAATCAAGGCGTTTCGTTGTTTCTGTGATGGAATAATTTTTCTCTAATGCCAGCTTCTGCGCGACCACCATCAAGCTATCCGTTTGAGTAATACGGTTATGCAACGCACTGTGAGGCTCCCCCAACTCTTGCTGTTGGCGGCCAATAATTTCACTCAACGCCAATTTCAGCGCGGGATACCCCTTTACACCTAATTTTTGACTAAACTTCACAATAGCGGATTGACTGATCCCCAACTGCTCCGCTAACTGCGAAGACGACAGTTTCAGCACATTTTCCGGACTTTCTAAGATAAATTGTGCAATTTTGCGTTGATTTTCCGCTAATCGCGGCAAGAGGTACGTGATGGTATCGAGTAGTGTCATAGTAACCCTCAAAAAGATAAAGCCTCATCAACAGAATAAATTTACAAATAAATTATTCCTTCAATAAAAACTCAATGCTTGTCATTTAATCATTTAAATTCAAATAAATATTATTTTATCGAGCAATAAGCGACCAAATTTATTCGCTTATATTGGCAACAGAGAATAGATAGTACCGTGATAACCATCACATCAAAGGAATAAATAATTCCATAGCATACCCCCATGATACGTTTAAGGAGTTATTACTATGTCGATTGATTTAAGCAAGATGGTCACGGAAAGCCGTAACGAAGCCAGTACCCACATTGACCAATTATCTACCATTGAAATGCTTCAAGTAATCAACAATGAAGATAAAAAAGTCCCTTTGGCTGTCGAAAAAACCTTACCGCAAATTGCAGAATTGGTCGATAAAGTTGCGGCAGCTTTCCAGCAAGGTGGTCGTCTGATTTATTCCGGTGCAGGTACTTCGGGACGTTTAGGGATCCTCGATGCCAGTGAGTGTCCACCGACCTATGGAACCCCTCATGAACAAGTTATTGGGCTGATTGCTGGTGGTCACCAAGCCATCTTCCGTGCAGTTGAAAATGCGGAAGATAAACCCGAGTTAGGAGAGCAAGACTTAAAGAATATCGATTTTAATCAAAAAGATATTCTAGTTGGCATCGCCGCTAGTGGTCGCACGCCTTATGTTCTGGGAGCCATGAAATATGCTCGCTCCTTAGGTGCAACCGTTGCCTCAATTAGCTGCAACCCTGATAGCCCTGTTTCCCAAGCTGCTGACATTGCCATCACCCCGATTGTGGGTGCTGAAGTTGTCACTGGCTCTTCGCGCATGAAAGCGGGAACCGCACAAAAACTGATTTTAAATATGATCACCACAGGGGCGATGATCCGCATCGGTAAAGTCTTTGGCAATTTAATGGTAGATGTGGAGGCAACTAACGCCAAGCTCATTGAACGCCAGACTAAGATTGTGATGGAAGCAACTGAATGTGACCGCCAAAGCGCAGAATCTGCATTACAACAATGTGATAGACACTGTAAGACAGCGATTTTGATGATTTTATCTGGCTTAAATGCCGATGAAGCTCGTCAATTGCTCGCTAAAAATCATGGCTTTATTCGCACTGCCCTCAACATCGCAAAATCCGTCTAATCAGCGGATCTCTATGAGAGAAACAGTATGGCTAAAATAACAAATGAAATGATACAGCAGATCCTGCAACACGTGGGGGGCGGTCGTAATATCAAGCAGTGCGGTAACTGCATGACGCGTTTACGGCTCACCTTACATGATGATCAGTTTATCGATAAAACCGAAATCAAAAAAATCCCCGGCGTACTGGGCGTGATTGAAAGTGACGACCAGCTGCAAATTGTTTTGGGTCCAGGAAAAGCCCAAACAGCCGCGGATTTAATGAAGCAAATGTTAGAAAATGGCGAAGCGGATGAAGCTCATGACGCTAACGCGACCCAAGATCTGAAAGAGATTGCTTCTGCCAATAAACAGCAGATGAAAAAGAAACAAACCAGCGCCGTTCACCGCTTTCTATCTAAATTTGCGACTATTTTTACGCCATTAATTCCGGGCTTTATTGGCGCAGGTCTATTAATGGGCTTGGCGTCATTGCTCACATTATTATCGGCGAACCAAAACTTATTTCCTGCGGATTCAACCCAACTTGCCCATCTCAAAAGCTTAATTGCGTATATGAGTGTATTCGGTAAAGGGTTATTCACCTTTATGGGATTGTTGATTGGTTATAATGCCCAAAAAGCGTTTGGAGGAAGCGGTGTTAACGGTGCCATTATCGCTGCGCTGTTTATTTTAGGTTACGACCCGGCGGCCACTAAAGGCTTCTATTCCGGCATGACAGACTTCTTTGGTTGGTATATCGACCCGAGAGGCAACATTATCGGGATCCTAATTGCCTGTATTTTTGGTGCTTGGGTTGAAAAACAAGTACGCAAAATTATTCCAGCCAGCTTGGATATTATTCTAACCTCAACGATTACGCTGTTAATCGTCGGTGCTGCGACCTTTGTTTTCATTATGCCTATCGGTGTGTGGTTATTCGAAGGAATGTCTTGGCTATTCATGCATTTAAACGGAAACCCTATCGGCACAGCCGTCTTAGCGGGTCTGTTCTTAATTGCGGTAATGTTCGGTGTCCACCAAGGCTTTATTCCGGTGTATGTCGCGTTAGTTGAAGCTCAAGGGTTTAACTCGTTATTCCCAATCTTAGCGATGGCGGGTGCGGGTCAAGTAGGCGCCGCATTAGCGCTGTACGTGAAAGCCAAAAAAGGCTCTGTTACCCGTAGTCAAATTGGTGGTGCCCTATTCCCCGGCTTCTTAGGCATTGGTGAACCATTAATTTACGGGGTGACGTTACCGCGCGTGAAACCGTTTGTCACCGCTTGTTTAGGGGGCGCTGCTGGTGGTTTCTTTATCGGAGCGGTCGCGTGGATGGGTTTACCTGTTGGGTTAAATACTGTATTCGGTCCTTCAGGGCTAATCGCTATTCCGTTGATGACGTCAGATCAAGGCGTGCTTCCTGCAATGGCAGTGTATGCAGGCGGTGTCTTAGTCTCTTATCTATGCGGGTTTATTTTCACTTATCTATTTGGCAGTAAAAATGTCGATTTGGACTAGAGAATAGTGTGGATTGAAAAGCAAAAAGGCACCTAACGTGCCTTTTTTCTCGTAGAAAAACTTACTCCAGCCAAATTAACGGTACACACGCTGCGGTCAGTATCCCCATCACTAGGTTAAAAATAAACCATGCGCGGCGGCTACGTAAGAAAACTCCGATCAAGGAACCAAAGCCCATCCAAATCAAGCCCGCGACGAAATTCACAATCACAAACGCGATGCTCATCACGATAATAGACTGAGTAAATAACTCGCCTGGAAGACTAAAACTCCCTACTGCGCCTAGCCCCATCATCCATGCTTTCGGGTTTAAGAACTGCAACAGTCCGCCTTGAAACCAAGTAACGCTTTTAGAGGCTTTGCTGTCTGTTTTGAGTGGCTCGTAACTGGCAGTGGCTGTTTTCCACGCTAGCCATAATAAATAAACGCTACCAATGATTTTCAGCACAATATGAATTGCAGGATATAATAGTAATAGCGCGGCAACACCGAAGGCAGACAAATATAAAATTGACTGCATGCCCAGCATTATTCCTAATAATAATCCGATACTGCGACGAAAACCGTAGTTAGCTGCACAAGAGGTCAACAACATGTTGTTAGGGCCGGGTGTGACTGCTGCAATGAATAAAAACGTAAAAAGCGAAAAAATTAGCCCCAGAGTCATTTACACTATGTTCCTCAACCTAAATTTGTTTCTAGATTTGTTTACTTGCATCACAGAAAAATAACAGTATGTTATGTCACTCACAAGCGTTCCACTAAATAAAAAATAAGGCCATGTCAGAAAATTTCCGCCCTATGAGTTGGGCAAAGAACCCACATCTCCAAACCTTATTGCCAAGGATCTTTCGCCGTACCCCGAAAATTATCCCAACATGGCAGCGATTAGAATTGCCTGACGGTGATTTTATCGATCTTGCTTGGAGTGAAAACCCAGAACAAGCGAGCGAAAAGCCTCGTTTAGTGATTTTTCATGGGTTGGAAGGAAATTTTAAAAGCCCCTATGCCCACGGGATGTTAGAAAGCGCCCAGAAACAAGGGTGGCTCGGCGTGATCATGCATTTTAGAGGATGCAGTGGTGAACCTAATCGCCAAAAACGTATTTACCATTCCGGTGAAACCAGTGATGCACGCTATTTTTTACATTGGCTAAAACAGACATGGGGTGATGCCCCCACCGCCGCGGTAGGCTATTCCCTTGGCGGTAATATGCTCGCCTGTTATTTAGCTGAAAACGGTGAGAATGCTGAATTAGATGCTGGCGTCGTTGTCTCGGCGCCATTAATGCTTGAAGCCTGCTCCATGAAAATGGAGAAAGGAATTTCTCAGCTCTATCAACGTTACCTATTAAATGGATTGAAACGTAACGCCACCCGCAAACTGGTGCGTTATCCGGGTTCACTTCCTCTTAATTTGTTGCAGCTTAAACAGTTAAAACGCATTCGTGAATTCGATGATGTGATCACCGCGCGTATTCATGGTTTTGATGACGCTGCTGATTATTACCAAAAATGCAGTGCGCTACCTAAGTTATCTCAAATTACTAAGCCAACCCTGATTATTCACGCGAAAGACGACCCGTTTATGGCGCCCGAAGTCGTGCCTGATTTAAGCCATTTACCCGAAAATATTGAATACCAAATGACGGAGCATGGTGGGCACGTCGGCTTTGTCGGCGGTAGTTTTAGAAAACCACAAATGTGGTTAGAAACTCGCATCCCTCTGTGGCTAACTGCGTATTTGAATGAGCAAAAATCATGATTATTCCGTGGAAAGATCTCGCCCCTGAAACCCTCGAAAATCTTATCGAGAGTTACGTTTTACGCGAAGGAACTGATTATGGCGTTCACGAAAAAAGCTTACAGGACAAAGTGGATGATGTGAAACGGCAGTTAGTTTCCGGCGAAATTGTGCTAGTCTGGTCTGAGTTACATGAATCGGTAAATTTCATGCCTAATAACCAGTTTCGCCCGTAGCGCTGTTTCTCAAAAATAGTGGTCATGGCGTAAAACAGGGAGTCCACTATGTCGAAGAAGCATCCGATTATTGCAGTGACGGGTTCGAGTGGCGCAGGAACAACCTCAACGAGCCAAGCTTTTCGTAAAATTTTCCATCAATTAAATATCCGCCCTGCCACCCTTGAGGGGGATAGTTTTCATCGTTATACCCGTCCTGAAATGGATATGGCTATTCGTAAAGCTCGCGAGCAAGGGCGCCATATCAGTTATTTCGGCCCAGAAGCCAATGATTTTTCTCTACTGGAACAAACCCTCATTGATTATGCCCAAACGGGTGGCGGTCAATCTCGGAAATATTTACACACTTACGATGAAGCCGTGCCTTATGGTCTACAACCCGGCACATTTACGCCATGGGAGCCATTACCCGCTAATACCGATGTGCTGTTTTATGAAGGATTACATGGTGGCGTAGTCACCCCGGAGCATGATGTTGCTCAGCATGTTGATTTACTTGTCGGTGTAGTACCGATTGTTAACCTTGAATGGATCCAGAAATTGATCCGCGATACCACCGAGCGAGGGCATTCTCGTGAAGCCGTAATGGATTCTGTAGTCCGTTCGATGGGGGATTATATTAACTATATTACACCACAGTTTTCTCGTACTCATATTAACTTCCAACGGGTTCCTACCGTTGACACCTCTAACCCTTTCTCTGCTAAAGCAATACCTTCACAAGACGAAAGTTTTATCGTTATTCGCTTTAGAGGATTAGAGCAGATCGATTTTCCTTATTTATTATCCATGTTAAATGGCTCATTTATTTCAGCGATGAATACCATTGTAGTACCCGGTGGGAAATTAGGACTCGCAATGGAGCTTATTATGATGCCATTAGTGGAAAAGCTAATGAAACAGCGAAATGGGTAGTTTGACACTCTCATTAAAGAGATAAATAACAAGATGCTTATCTTAATTATCGATAAGCATCTTAATATCAAGAAAACAATTACGGCGCTTTAATTTCGAAACTATGAGTCACGTTAACCGTTTTTTCTAGCATGATAGCAACGGAACAATATTTTTCAGCCGAAAGTTGAACCGCACGCTCCACCACTTTGTCCGTTAATTCACGTCCCGTCACAATAAAGTGCAGGTTGATATCCGTAAAATAACGAGGGGCTTCTTCACGACGCTGTGAAGTTAATTTCACTTCACAATCAACAATATCCTGACGACCTTTTTGCAGAATAGAAACCACATCAATCGCACTGCATCCGCCTGCCGCCATTAAAACCATTTCCATCGGACTCGGTGCTTTATCGCCCGCATTACCATCCATCATGATTTGATGACCTGATGCCGACTCACCTAGAAAAGAGAGCCCTTCAACCCACTTTACGCGTGCTTCCATTTTTATTCCTCTCGAAAATAGTGATATTTATCGTCACATTGTTCCATATATCTAGACAATGTTATATCAGCATTATTAGGCTGAAGCGATACAGGGAAGACTTTCGGCATTGGATATGATACAAACAATGGTCAGTTGATAGGATTAAGATCAAAACTCAACGATTTAATTGATTATATTATACAATTGATATTAATTTACGTTAGCCTAGAGCAGCATTAATAATAGGCATCAATGTGACTTAGTATGCTAAGCTAGACACTTTAAAGTCAGCCTTTCCCTACTTTTCGAAAGGTTGCAATAACATACAGAGGATAACGCTAATGGTTCTCGGCAAGCCACAAACAGACCCTACTCTTGAATGGTTTTTGTCACACTGCCATATTCATAAGTATCCATCCAAGAGCACTCTGATCCATCAGGGTGAAAAAGCAGAAACCCTTTACTACATTGTTAAAGGTTCAGTGGCTGTTTTAATCAAAGATGAAGAAGGCAAGGAAATGATTCTCTCTTACCTCAATCAGGGAGATTTCATTGGCGAACTTGGGTTATTTGAAGAAGGGCAAGAACGTACTGCGTGGGTTCGCGCGAAAGTTGCTTGCGAAGTCGCGGAAATTTCTTACAAGAAATTCCGTCAGCTGATTCAAGTCAATCCAGATATCCTGATGCGCCTTTCTGCGCAAATGGCAAGTCGTTTGCAAACCACATCCGAAAAAGTGGGTAACCTTGCATTCTTAGATGTTACTGGTCGTATTGCTCAAACATTGTTGAATTTAGCTAAACAGCCTGATGCGATGACTCACCCAGACGGTATGCAAATCAAAATTACTCGTCAGGAAATCGGTCAAATCGTAGGTTGTTCTCGCGAAACTGTCGGTCGTATTTTAAAGATGCTGGAAGATCAAAACTTAATCTCCGCACACGGCAAAACGATTGTTGTTTACGGCACTCGCTAATTTACCTGTCAGCCTCACCTTTCTTGGTGAGGCTTCGTATTGAAATAGCTTTATACTTCACGTACAAAGCTATTTTTTTACTTATAGCTCAGTTTATATCGTCTCAGTAACGAGTGTCGTTTCTTTATATTCTTCTAGCTAATTATCGAACTAAGATAGTGAGAGTTAATCATTATTTGGAGATTATTAGTTATGCCACATATTTCCCAGAATTCTACAAAATCAACACCACTTAACACAATCAATAAGAAAAGTAGTTCAGAAGAAAACCTTGTTACGAAAAATAAATCTTCTCTAATAGAGCCTCGTACAAAAACACCTTTTATATCTCCTGACTTATTAGCAAAAGCAAATGAAATCTCCAATGTAATTAAAAGTGGTATGAATATTGAATATTTACTTCCTAGTCAGTTTATTAAATTCCCAGTTAATCAGGAAAAAGCTATTCTAACAGATATATATACACTCCCACCTTATGAAGATAATAGAAATCACTCAGCACCACTCTCTATTATTAATTTAGACAAAAACAATACTTCACCAAAAGACATTAAATGGGATAACACACCAATGGAAATCAGCAATTCAAGCAAACAAACAGTGAATATAAAAAATAGCCATTTTTTAATTAAAGATTTTGGCATCAATAAGTTAAAGCATTTTTTCTATGAATCTATTGAGAAAGTAAAATCAACAGGGAAAATTCAAGCTTTAGTCATTGTGAACAAAATAATTCCCAGAGAAAAAGATTTATACAACGTTAAGTTTTATAATAAAGAAGGAACGGTTGAAATACAAAAAACTCACAAAGAAAATGTAGTAATGCTAAACGACGTAAAAAACCCACCAATATCATTTACAGGCAAGGAAAAAGATAAATTTAATAAAATTAAAGATCTACAGAGTGTAATTCACACCCTAGAAAAGGACATACTCAAAATAAAAAAAACTAATCCCGAAAATATAGGCAACTTACAAAGTGAATTTAATTATACAAAATCTTTCAAATACTTAATTGACCAATGCATTCTATCACCGAGTGATCAAAGAGATAAAAAATTCGACGCCACTATTGAAACGATGAACAGAGTTGTTAATGAATTAAAAAATGAACGTGACAATTTTAAAGGAAATCAAAATTCAAGCATAAATATCACCGTTGAAAACAACATTTATAAGAGTAATGGTAGCTTAAGCTCCAATTCATCCAGCTATTTTTCAGAAATAACGGAGGAATCAGAATATAGTTCAGAAGAAATAACAAAGATGCATATAGAAAACGATCATATTACCACTCAAAAAAATAATGAGTTAAAAAACAAAAAAGCAGAAAATACAGAGGCACCTCAGAAAAAAACACATTCTGTCGTGAATTCAAAGAAAAAAACATATCAATCTAATGGAAAAATATATATCAATAGAGCAACTATATTACGAGACAAGCATATTAGCAAAACGTTTAATTTAAATGAAAATCCACAAAAAAAAATATTAAACGATGGGAAACTAAATACTAAAGAATTAGATACAAGTTTTGAAAAAATCCAAAAAACCTTACATGATATAAATGTTCTAGGCGAACAAATAGTCAATGAAAAAGCTCACTCTGCGATGCTTAAAACGGAACTAGCTAAGCTTAAATAGCGAGTAACAGCTTGATAAAATGCTCAGTGACAGAGGCAAATTCGTCTCTGTCACTATAAAAATACAATTAAGCCAGCAGCTTACTAATTGCCGTTTCTAACTTCGCCATACCGCTATTAATTTCATCTTCAGAAATAATCAGTGATGGTGTAAAGCGCAATACATTTGTACCCGCATTCAGCATCATCAGCCCTTCAGCCGCGCAAGCTTGTAGAATATCTTTTGAGCGATTCAGTAATTTGCCATTTAGTTCTGCACCAATTAATAAGCCCATTCCACGAATTTCAGCAAAAATGCCATATTGGTCATTAAGCTTGTTTAAATGGGCGACAAATAACTCACGGCGCTTAGCAACCCCATCAAGTACTTCATCGGTATTGATAATATCAAAAGCGGCATTACCCACCGCACACGCCAGCGGATTACCACCATAAGTGGTTCCGTGTGAGCCCACTTCCATAGTCTTAGCAATTTCAGCGGTTGTAATCATCGCACTAATCGGGAAGCCGCCGCCGAGGGCTTTTGCTGTGGTTAAAATATCGGGAACGACATCATAGTGCATATAAGAGAATAATTTCCCCGTACGCCCCATTCCACTTTGCACTTCGTCAAAAATAAGTAATGTATTATTTTCATCGCAAAGCTTACGAACTCCTTGCAGAAATTCTGATGTTGCTGGGGTTACCCCGCCTTCCCCTTGAACTGGCTCCAAAACCACTGCACAGGTATTTTCATCGATCACGGCTTTAACGGCATCAAGGTCATTAAAAGGCACATGAATAATATCCGCAGGTTTTGGACCGAATCCATCGGCATATTTCGCTTGTCCGCCAACTGAGACAGTAAATAATGTTCTGCCGTGAAACGCTTGCTTGAATGCAATGATCTTCGTTTTATATGGGCTATATTTGGTGATGGCATAACGACGCGCTAACTTGAATGCGGCTTCATTCGCTTCAGAGCCAGAGTTCACAAAAAATGCACGGTCTGCAAATGTTGCTTTGGTTAATTTTTGAGCCAGCTTTAACGCCTGCTCATTGGTAAAAACATTGCTCACATGCCACAGTTTTTCGCTTTGTTCACGAACAGCAGCGACTAAACTTGGATGGCAATGACCAAGCGCTAAAACCGCGATCCCACCTGCAAAATCAATATATTCTTTACCTTGCTGATCCCAAACGCGACTACCTTCGCCTTTAACTGGAATAAATTCAGCTGGCGAAAAAATAGGTAACATAACCTGATCAAAAGTTTGCCGATTGACTTCGTGTTGTTCTGACATACCCCTCACCTGCTCTTTATCGAATGCCTAAGTGAAAATATAAGCATCAAATATGAATAAAAAATCAATAAAGAGCAATAGGCAAGGGTAAAATATGCATAATTAATTTTGCTATTCGCGAAAATCAACTACTAATATTTGAGAAAATTACTCAACAACTCATGACCTTGTTCGCTGAGAATACTTTCAGGATGGAATTGAACCCCTTCAATTGGCAGGGTTTTATGGCGGATCCCCATAATTTCATCGATATCCCCGTTATTCAGTGACCATGCGGAGACATCAAAAGAGGCTGGTAGTGTTTCTGCCGCAATCACTAAAGAGTGATAGCGAGTCACCGTTAAAGGCCGATTAAGTCCTTTAAATACCCCTTGATGATTATGGTGGATAGATGACGTTTTGCCGTGCATCACTTCTCTCGCTTTCACGACAGAGGCACCAAACGCCTGCCCAATGGCTTGATGACCTAAGCAGATTCCCAAAATGGGCACTTTTCCGGCAAAATGTTTTATCGCTTCCAGAGAAATCCCTGCCTCATCAGGCGTGCAAGGACCCGGTGAAATGACCAAATGGGTTGGAGCCAATTGTTCAATTTCTTCAATGGTAATTTCGTCATTACGTTTCACCAGCACTTCCGCCCCTAGTTCGCAGAAATATTGGTATAAGTTGTATGTAAATGAATCGTAATTATCAATAAGTAAAAGCATAGTAGCCTATCCGACTGATTTTTATCATTATAAGTTTTTTTGTTTATGCATAATTCGTGGCGGTTAGCAATTAGAACGCGTCCCAAAAACCATAAATTATCACAAAGGGCGGCTATCATAGCACAGCCAAGACAGGAAAATAGCCTATTTACGTCAAGTAACCCACTTTCAGTACAAAATTTCCATATAAAAATCATGGGATTATATTCACAAGAATATAACAACATTCAAAATTTGATAATAATTGCTTTAAATACAATGGAATAAAATAGCAGCAGCCAGACTAAATTAGATTGCCCTTCATGTTGTGTATTTCATGTACAATATTTTTTTTCACTCTAAAATAAGCTCCATATTTAGTGCTAATTTTAGAGGTTGCTATGTATATGTATACCAAAACGCTTCTTGCTAAAAAAACATCATCAATTAGCGAATTTAAAAAAATCCCTCCGCCGCAATGAATGAATCAAATGGAGAGCCTGTTGCCATTTTGAGCCACAACAAAGCGATCTTCTACTGCGTACCTACTGATTTATTCGAGCTAATGGTAGAAAAACTTGGCGATCAACTCCTATTAGAAAAAGCAATCGCACGCATGGATGATGATGAAATAGAAGTGAGTTGGGATGACTTATAATGGAAAGAGTGTAAGAAAAAATGCAAAGAAAGGCTTTGTAGATAAGAGGATGATTGCAATAAACCACCCTCTTTATTAGAAATGATATTAAGGCTTTTTAATCACTTCCGCGGAAATAATCGTAATAGGTTCAACAGGAACATTTTGATATGGGCCTACGTTCTCTGTTTTCACTTTAGAAATTTTGTCTGCAACATCCATTCCTTTAACGACTTTACCAAATACCGCATAGCCGAAATCACGTTGCCCATGATCTAAAAACGCATTATCAGCAACATTAATAAAGAATTGGCTGGTTGCACTGTCTTTATTTGCGCTACGAGCCATTGAAATAGTGCCACGTAAATTACGTAATCCATTATCAGCTTCGTTAGCGATTGGTGCACGGGCTTGTTTTTGCTGCAATTCTTTATTAAAACCGCCGCCTTGGATCATAAATCCAGGAATAACACGGTGGAAGGTTGTACCGTTGTAATAGCCTTCATTAACATATTGCAGGAAGTTTTCAGTACTAACAGGGGCTTTTTTACTATTGAGTTCTAATTCAATATTACCTGCGGAG
Organism: Providencia sp. PROV188; assembly: GCF_027595165.1. Classification (NCBI taxonomy): domain Bacteria; kingdom Pseudomonadati; phylum Pseudomonadota; class Gammaproteobacteria; order Enterobacterales; family Morganellaceae; genus Providencia; species Providencia sp. PROV188. The sequence goes on along the minus strand of NZ_CP097291.1, from coordinate 353,425 downwards.
GTGACTAATTTAACGTAAGTTTCACCCGCGGCTAATGCAAGAGAAGTTGTGCTCATTGCACAGATTGCCAATAATGGCACAAAAATTCGTTTCAACATTCAAGATCCCTTTTGTTAATACCCAAAAACATATTAATGCCCAATTCTAGAGCGAAGCGGGAGTAATTGCTAAAGATTTACCTATATTTACGCCAAATAGTTAAATTTTGCTGAATTAAATTAATTGTAGAGCCATTTAATGAAAAAACCTTCGCTTAATGTCATTCTCAAATAGATATCGCACCAAATATCCCCCTTTTGTTGTTTGTATGCTATTCAGTCGCTATAATCCCCCAGCCTTTTGAGGCTACTCAGGGAGAACCACCAATGGCAATTAAAAACCACAACTACCACATGACAAAATTTGTCATCAGTGCCCCCGATATCCGTCATCTACCAAAAGATACGGGCATTGAGGTGGCGTTTGCTGGCCGATCTAACGCGGGCAAATCCAGTGCATTAAATGCATTAACACAGCAAAAAAGCTTAGCGCGAACCAGTAAAACACCGGGAAGAACTCAGCTTATCAACCTGTTTGAAGTTGAAGAGGGCATTCGCCTAGTTGACCTTCCGGGCTACGGTTATGCCGAAGTACCTGAAGAGATGAAGCGCAAATGGCAGCAAGCTCTCGGTGAATATTTACAGAAAAGAGAATGTATCAAAGGGTTAGTGATTTTGATGGATATCCGTCATCCATTAAAAGACCTCGATATGCAGATGATCGAATGGTCAGTCGCCATGAGCATTCCTGTTCTTGTTCTACTCACCAAAGCGGATAAGCTCGCTTCAGGCGCAAGAAAGAAACAGTTAATGGAAGTTCGCCAAGCATTAGCGCCGTTATCAGTGGAAGGCGATATTGAAGTGGAATATTTTTCTGCACTGAAAAAAATGGGTATCGATAAATTACGTATCAAACTCGACAGTTGGTACAGTAACGCCGCAGAATAATCTTTTCATTCCTTGTACGCCCATTCGGCGTACAACGGTCTATGCCGTTAGCGCATCAAAATTTATGCAAAAAAAATGCTCCAGTCAAAAACTTGACTGGAGCAGCTAATATTCAGCTAAATCCGATTACGTGAAGTAAAAGGTCTGAAAGATAGAACATCTTACCTCTGTACCCTACGCCTGATAATGTACTTTATTTTCCGCTCGAAAAAAAGGCTTTTTGTAGTTTTTTTTCAAAGCTTACTACGATTCAGCCCTGCAAATTGCCTAATAATTCGCTAAAAACGTATTTTTACTACATATTTATGAGATCTAAGTCGCATAATAACAACCTTAGCTATCCCAACGATATATTTAAAATTCAGTGTTTTACCCATGAATTATGTGCAATTTAAAGGGAATAAAACGCCTCCAAATTTCTGCGTAAATACCACTATAAAAAATATTCTAAGCATAAAAAAACACCCCAAAAATTGTCTCCAACCTTTGGGGTGCCTTACATTATCTTCTACTTAACTCTTAGCTTTTGCTTTTGCTTTTGCTTTTGCTTTTGCTTTTGCTTTTAGTTTTTACTTCTAAGATCGTTTTACCAACCAATACTCTAAATAGTTCATGTTGTGGCAAGGCGGTGAGCGAAGACAGCTTGGGGAGCATACACAAGTATGTGACCCAAGTGGCTGAGTGAAACCAACACAGCCACAGCGTGAAATATGACGAGTATTAGTGCGCTTCGTCCCAGTTCGAGCCGACACCCACCTCCACTTTGAGAGGAACATCCAGCGTCATACTCTGCTCCATCAGCGCCTGAACCTTCGCTTGTACCTTCTCTAACTCGGACTCTTTGACTTCAAACACCAGTTCATCGTGCACCTGCATGAGCATATCTGCATCTGGTTTTTCGGTTTCGAGCCAATTATCTACTGCTATCATCGCTTTTTTGATGATATCAGCTGCTGTACCTTGCATTGGAGCATTGATCGCTTCGCGTTCTGCTGCTTTACGGCGCATACCATTGCTAGATTTAATATCGGCAAGATACAATCTACGCCCTTCTAATGTCTCAACATAACCTTGTTCAGACGCTTGCAGGCGGGTATTTTCCATATAACGCAGCACACCTGGATAACGCTCAAAGTAGAGATCCATATAACGTTGTGCTTCTCCACGTGGGATGCCTAACTGGCGAGCCAAACCAAATGCACTCATGCCATAAATCAAACCGAAGTTAATCGCTTTTGCACTACGGCGTTGGTCGCTGGTGACTTCCTCTAACGGAACACCAAATACCTCGGCTGCGGTGGCTCTATGGATATCTTTCCCTTCCGCAAACGCCTTCAATAAGCCTTTATCTTGGGAAAGGTGCGCCATAATACGCAATTCAATTTGTGAATAGTCCGCTGCCATCACTTTGTAGCCATCACGCGCCACAAACGCTTGGCGGATACGTCGACCTTCTTCGGTACGCACTGGAATATTTTGCAAGTTCGGGTCACGGGAAGATAAACGTCCCGTCGCTGTTACTGCTTGGTGATAAGAGGTATGCACGCGATGAGTTTTTGGATTAATCATCAGCGGCAGCTTATCCGTATAGGTGGATTTTAGCTTCGCTAAGCTACGATGCTCTAACAGTAATTTTGGTAGTGCATGGTTTAATGCCAGCTCTTCCAACACTTCTTCGTTGGTTGAAGCAGCGCCACTTGGTGTTTTCTTGATAACTGGCAATTGCAGCTTTTCGAATAAAATCGTCTGCAACTGTTTCGGAGATGCCAGATTGAACTCTTCACCCGCTAACTCAAACGCCTGTTTTTCCAACTCCGCTAAACGCGCGGTGATCACCTGAGACTGCGCCCCTAATGCCGCCGCGTCAATCAGCACACCTTTACGTTCCATACGCACTAACACAGGCACCAACGGCATTTCGATATTTTGGAAAACGTGGGCTAATTTTGGCTCTGCTTCCAGTTGTGGATACAGCGCTTGATGCAGTAACAATGTCACATCCGCATCTTCCGCCGCATAGTTTGCCGCTTGTTCCAATGGAATTTGGTTAAAGGTTAACTGCTTTTTGCCTTTACCCGCTATCTCTTCAAAACTCACGGTCTTATGGTTGAGATGGCGATCTGCAAGGCTGTCCATATCATGACGTCCCATGCCTGCCACACTGTTCAATACATAAGATTCCAACATAGTGTCAAACGCGATGCCTTTTAGCGAAATATCGTAATTTAATAACACTTCCGCATCGTATTTTAGATTTTGACCGATTTTGCCGATTTTCTCATTTTCTAAGATAGGCTTCATCGCTGCCAAAACGTCTTTTAAAGGCAACTGATCTGGCGCATCAAGATAGTCATGCCCGACAGGTAAATACGCGGCATGACCAGCTTCGATAGCAAAAGACATACCCACTAAACGAGCTTCTTGGGTATCAAGGCTGTCAGTTTCTGTATCAAAGGCAAACAGCGTCGCTTCGCTGAGTTTTTTCACCCAACTATCTAACTGTTCTTTATCGAGAATTGTTTGGTAATTTTCAGCACATAGTGTTGGGACGGCAGGCTTAGATTTTGCCGCAGGCTGGCTTGCTGGTGCACGGTAACTTTCTGCGGCTTTAGTTGGTTTCCCCCCTTTGCCGTCCATCCAGCTACCATTTTCAACATCGGCCAACCAGCGTTTAAATTCATAACGGCTAAACAGTGAATGAAGTTTATCCGCATCCAGTTCCGTCACTTTGAGTTCTTCACACGGTTTTTCTAGCTCAACATCCGTTTTAATCGTCGCCAGTTGGTAAGATAACAGTGCGAGTTCGCGGTTCTCTTCCATTTTTGGTGCGAGGGTTTTAGAGCCACGGAAACCGAGTGGAGCAATCGCATCTAAGTTTTTATAGATGTCGTCTAAGCTACCAATACCTTGCAATAATGCTAATGCGGTTTTTTCACCGACACCCGGTACACCCGGAATATTATCGGATGAGTCCCCCATTAAGGCTAAAAAGTCGATAATTAGGCTTGGTGGAACCCCATACTTCGCTTCCACTTCTTCAGGACCTAAGATGGTGTTGGTCATTGTGTTGATCAGAGTGATATTCGGTTCAACCAACTGCGCCATATCTTTATCGCCCGTACTGATCAGCACTGGCATCCCTTTACTGCTGGCTTCACGCGCCAACGTACCGATGACGTCATCAGCCTCCACACCAGGCACCACTAGCAGCGGCAGCCCCATGGCTTCCACCATTTCATGCAATGGTGCAATTTGAGCACGTAAATCATCCGGCATTGGCGGGCGATGGGATTTGTAGCTTTCAAACAGTTCATCACGGAACGTTTTTCCCTTAGCATCAAAGACAACCGCCACATGACTCGGGGTATATTGCATGATTAGGCTACGCAGCATATTCAACACGCCATACATCGCTCCGGTAGGTTCACCAGCGCTGTTGGTCAATGGAGGGAATGCATGATAAGCACGGTACAGGTAGGAAGAGCCATCTACCAAAATAAGGGGATTTTCAGCAATCTGAGCCATAATCTGTCATCATCTTTTTTATCGGGAATGAATGGGGGATAGGATGCCACATTGTGGCTTCAGATACACCTTGAGATTCAATTTCCCGCTGAGTTATCCCATTTCTTATGCGATAACTTCCTGTGGATAACTTTGTGAGTAAAATTTAGTTATCTAAAAGATTCAATGAGTAAGAGAATTGCAAGAAGAAAACAATAAAATAAAATCAATAAGTTAGCTAATGAGGCTTTGATTTATCGCAAATCAGGGGGGATGGTCGAATTGTGGATATTGATAACGGACAATCAGTAAATAAAAAGATAGCGGCAAGTTGCCGCTATCTTCATTGATTATTTTTTGCTGACTAAGAAGTTCACAACTTTTGAGTATTCTTTAGCATAATCCTCTGCGTTATCGACAGAAATTCCGTTATTACGGATTTGATATTTACCATCGACGAATAACGCTGGCACGCCACGCAGTTTTAAATCTTGTGCGGCATTTTGTTGCTTAGCAACTAACGATTTCACGACGAAGCTATTCAGTGCTGCATCGTATTCTTCACCTGTTACACCCGCTTTAATAAACGCATTACGGATATCCGCAGGGGTATTGATCGTTTGGGTTTTCTGAATGCCTTCAAACAGAATTGGCGTCACTTTATCTTCAACTTTCAGCACCATCGCCACAGCCCACGCTTGAGTCATTTGAGCACCTAGAGGGCCTAAGAAATCAACGTGATAACGCGCTTTAGTGACACCTTCTGGCAGGTTTTTCTCTACCGTTTGTGGCACTTTGTAGATGCTTTCAAACTGATAGCAGTGTGGGCAGTAGAATGAGAAAAACTCCAGAACTTGCGGTAAGTCTTGTACCGGAGGCTTAACATCCGTGTACTCTTTACCTTCTGAATAATTTGCTGCCGCAGCACCAAAAGACATGGCAATACCAATCAAAGCCAACATGATTTTTTTCATAGAAAACTTTCTCCAAAAACATAGTCTTAAATATTAAAATTGCGGGTTCAATTGCAAAGGAGCATCTAACAACCGTTCAGTTTGCTGTGCAAACTCGATAGATTGCTTTTGCCAAAAATCAGCAGATTGGATCCAAGAAAATGCTTTCGGGAAAGCGGGATCTTGCCAGCGACGAAGGATCCATCCTAAATAATGCACCATTCGCATCGCACGTAGCGGTTCAATCAGCTTTAACTCACGTACATCAAAATCACAAAACTCGTTATACGCTTCTAATAACGTATCCAGTTGGATAATCTGCTCTTGGCGTGAACCATTAAGCAACATCCATAAATCTTGCACCGCAGGACCATTGCGTGCATCGTCAAAATCCACCAGCCACGCTTCATCACGCCACAAAATATTGCCAGGATGGCAATCCCCTTGCAGGCGAATAAAAGATTGTTGAGCAGGCCACAGGGCTTTAACTTGGGCAATCAACTTATCCAATGAATCTATCAATGGTGCTTTATCACGTTCAGTAATTAATGAACTGGCGGCGATAATATTTCTCGGTTGGTCAAGATACTCATCCACACCAAGAGTCGGACGAAATGCAAAGTTTCGCTGTTTACCGATTTGATGCACTCGTCCTAATAAATGACCGACACCCTCAAGCTGGAATAAATTATCCGTTTCATATTGGCACCCTCCGATACTCGGAAAGAGTGCAAACATAAACCCACCAAACTCTAATACCGTTTGTCCGGCAAATTCTAAAGGCGCAGCCACCGATAAGCCTTCATCTTGTAGCTCAAGGGTAAAATCATGCTCTTCTTGAATTTGAGAACGGTTCCAGCGCTCAGGACGATAAAATTTCACCACATAGCGTTGGCGATTTTCATCCTGAAATTGGTAAACGCGATTTTCGTAGCTGTTAAGCTCTGTCAGCCCTGATTCTGGGTAAATCCCCGCTTCCATCAGCGCATCAAGGATCAAATCAGGGGAGATCCCACTAAAATGGAAGCTCGATTGTTCTGTTAAATCCATGTTCATTTAATCTTTTATGATGCCACGAGCACGTAGAATGGCCGTTTTAAAATCATCTTCGTAATCTTTTTGAATACCGGGGATCACCGCATTGCTGTCAGTGCCACGCATTTTTAGATGATAAATTAATACGTCGTCTGTCAGTTCAGATAAACTGCCTTTAAAACCCGCTTCATCTGCCAGTTTTTGCAGTAATTGCACTAAATTTAAATCTGAATTGTCCTTCCATACTGGATGCAGAAGTTCGATGACTTCATTTAAACGATGGCATTTCATGTTTATTCCTTATCACGAATATTCGATACAAGTTACCAATAATCCTACAAGAGAAAAAGGGAACAGTTGTCAATCTAAGTAAAGTTTAACCGTTTCTTGTATTAATATTCATTGATTTTATAGGAAAATAGAATAGATTTTAGCTGTTACTATACTCAAAAAACTACTTAAGTTCGTTAAAACATTTTCGCTAAGATTTTCAGAGATATTGAACATGTCATTTCGTCAGTCGATTACAGGCGTGATCCTCGCCGGGGGCAAAGGCACCCGCATGGGTGGCCAAGATAAGGGTTTAATTCCTTTATTGGGTAAGCCGCTATACCGCCATATTATTGAGCGTTTGCAGCCGCAAGTCGGTCAATTGATGATCAACGCTAATCGCCACCACGCAGAATATGCACAAAGCCAGCTGCCCGTTTTCACGGATTTAACCGCAGATTTTTCGGGTCCCTTAGCAGGGATGCAAGCTGCACTCCATCAGGTCACCACCGATTGGCTGCTATTTGTCCCTTGCGATGTTCCCGAATTCCCAACTGATTTAGCCGAAAAAATGTTTCGCGAAAAAGGCGAGCACCTTGCCTGCTACGCCTGCGATAACGAACGAGAGCACCCGACATTTACCCTACTCCATCGGTCTCTCCAGAAACCGTTGAATGATTACCTCGCAAGAGGAGATCGCAAACTGATGCTATTTATGCGTGAAATCGATGCAAAAGGCGTCATGTTTACCTCTGAAACCGGCACATTTGCTAATTTAAATACGCCGGAAGATAGCCGTAACTGGGAGTTACAACAAAAAAAATCATGAACCAGAACACGTTACCTCTACTCGGGATCACCGCCTACAGTGGCACCGGGAAAACTACTTTGCTCAAGAAAGTTATCCCTTTACTGAGACTACGTCATGTTCGTGTGGGCTTAATCAAACACACGCATCACGATATGGAAATTGATACGCCGGGCAAAGACAGTTATGAATTACGCAAAGCAGGTGCAGCCCAAACGTTAGTAGCCAGCAATCAGCGCTGGGCATTAATGACCGAAACCCCTGAATGCAATGAAATGAATCTGAGCTATCTGGCTAGCCGCTTTGATCCTGCTTCGCTAGATCTGATCTTAGTGGAAGGATTCAAAAGTGAGCCCATCGATAAAATCGCGCTATTTCGATCCGATGTAGGTAAGCCGCTAAACGGCTTAATTGACGAGTATGTCGTGGCGGTTGCCAGCGACGAAATTATTGATACCGACGTGCCACAATTGGATATCAATAACCCCGAACAGGTGGCGGATTATATTGTTTCCTGGTGGCAGAAAAGCCAGTAAATTGGCTCTCTAAATGCCTCATTCGAGGCATTTTTTATGCGCTTTTGCGTACAACCAGTTCAGGTTCAAGCTTGATAAGATTCGGTTGATTCTCTGACTGCGCCCAAATGCCTTCAAGCAAGGTAATCACTTGCTGGGCAATACGATTTACAGGCTGCGCCAATGTGGTGAGTTGATACCCTTCCCACCCCGCCATCGGAATATCATCACACCCCACGATCCTGAGTTGTTCAGAAACCGTGATATTCAACTTTTGCCGGCAACAATCCATTACCCCGAGCGCCAAAGAATCTGCGGCACAAAATAAGCCATCCAACGATTGTAGTTGCTGCTGATGCTGCAACGCCGCTTCAAAACCCGCTTGATAACGATAGCTCCCCGCAGATAAGCACATTGGCTCAGGATAACCCGCTGCCATTAAATAGTTTTTAAAACCTTGATAGCGTTCATTTGATGCTTGCCCATCTCCACGCCCAGCCAGAAACCCCAACCGAGTTAAGCCTAAACTTAATAGATATTTTGCCGCCATTTCTCCGGCTAATTGGTTATCTGTTTGTACTGATGGAACCAATCCCGCAGCATCACTGCGTCCCAGCGTAATTAGCGGTAAAGAGAGTTTTAAACATTGATGAAAATGCTCGACTGACAGTGACCCCACGACAGCAACCACCCCATCAATTTGATATCCCGATAATTGCAAAATCGCCGCATCAAGGTCGCCCGCCTTTTTCACATTCAATAGCATTGGCTGTTTCCCATGCCCTTGTAATGCGCTGGATAAGGCTTCAAACAAATAGGATTCATACGGGTTCGATAAGTCACTGACAAGGATCGCCACGATATTGGAACGTTTTTTCTGGTTAGGCGTACTCAGTGTGCGAGCAAAAAAATTAGGTTGATAGCCCAATTGCTTCGCAGCGTCTAAAATCTTTTGCTGTTTCTTCGGGTGAATACTCGCACCTTCGGTAAATGCCCGTGATACCGACGAACGGGAAACGCCTGCCACTTCCGCCACATCCGATGCCGTCACTTTGCGATTTTGCATCATGATAAGCATTCCCCCTGCTGAGCCAACTGAAGAAACGGATATTCGGCAATATGTTCACGCAGGCTATCTCGGTAACGCGGCTCAATATGATAAAGCCGCCATTGGCTATTAGATTTGGGAGATAACTTTTGCAACCGCTGGTGTAGTGATGCCCAAGAGCCATGACTGGGATGAATATCGAGGGTTTCACACTCCAAAAATACCCAATCACTTTGCAACGCCAATTGTTCCCCTTGGGGTGAAATCTCACCATCCCCTGAATAAAACAGACTACGCCCCGAATTCGCCGTCAGGTGCAAACTGCGGTTACTGACCGAATGTTGAGTTAACGCCGTTGTCACTTTCCAATCACCAATAAATTGAATCTCTTCACTATTTTGTTGGATGATCTCAAAACCTAATTGCGCTTTAGGCCAATATGAAAAAGCAAGAAGCGGCGTCAATAGCGCCCATTGTTCCCGCTGAGCAATAATCGTCAGTGGGCGCTTTCGTCGGTACGAATCCATCCAGTTAAGCAAGGAGGTTAGCCCCAAACAGTGGTCAGGATGGGTATGGGTTAAATAGATAGCATCCAATTCTTCCACATGCATTTGTCCAAACAGCGCTTGAGGCACCGTCGGACCACAATCCACCAGCAATTGGTAGCCTGACTCTTCCACCAGAATGCTAGCATTGATGCGTTCGCTATCATAAGCATCCCCCGTTCCCACTACCGTAATTTGAAAACTAGGCTGCATGGTTTTTCCTTGTTTTAGCCATTTCAATCCGTTGTTCTTGCTCATCAAAAAGGTGCAACGTCGAACCCGATAAGCTTATGGGTAACCTGTCCCCCAATCCATAAATCTGGTCACTCTCCACCACAAAATGCAGCCCTTGTAGTGAACCGAAGCCTTGTAGAGAACCCTTGTCTTGTAATAGGCCATAGTAGAGCCGTGAATGCCCTAGAGGCTCCACCACCGTGATTGGCATAAAGGCATCCGGGTTTTGGCTATCCACCACCACTTGATTAGGACGAACGCCTATACACTCCGTTCCAGCAGGTAGCGAAATATCGATTGAATCGAACATTTGCGGTGGGAGAAAATTCATCACCGGTGACCCAATAAATGACGCTACAAATTTATTGGCTGGCTTCTGGTATAACGTTTCAGGCGTACCTACTTGCTCAATGCGTCCTTGATTTAAGACCACAATGCGGTCAGCCAAAGTCATCGCTTCAACTTGGTCGTGAGTCACGTAAATCATGGTGGCTTTCAAGTTTTGATGAAGTTGCTTCAAGTAAATGCGCATTTCGCCACGTAGCTTCGCATCAAGGTTTGACAGCGGTTCATCAAACAAAAATAACTCAGGGTCACGCACAATCGCACGCCCAATCGCCACCCGTTGACGCTGCCCACCAGACAGAGCCGATGGTAGTCTGTCAAGCAAATGAGTTAATTGTAAATTCTCGGCGGTTTCCCGTACTTTTTGGGTAATTTCTCGCGCACTCATTCCCGCCATCTTCAGCGGAAATCCCATATTCTTTTCCACGCTCATGTGGGGATATAGGGCATAGGATTGGAACACCATCGCCACTTGTCGCAGTGAGGGATGCACATCATTCAACGGTTGACCATTGAGTCTCAATTCCCCCTCAGTGATGGATTCTAGCCCTGCAATCATACGTAGCAACGTGGATTTCCCGCAGCCAGAAGGTCCAACAAACACCACGAATTCGCCATTATCGATGGTTAAATCCACCTGTGGGATCACGCAATGCCCTTCGTAGCTTTTACCAATATTAATCAGTTCAAGTTTTTTCATGATAAGTGCCTACTATTTCAATCCCATCGAGAAACCACGTAATAAATAGCGCTGCATATAGCCCGCCAGCGCCAGCATCGGCAGCGAAGAAACAATCCCTATCGCCATCATTTCTCCCCATGCAGTACCGTCTTCAGTCATAAAGTTAGAGATAAATAATGGGATAGTGAATTTGTCTGGCGTATGAATAAATAACAGCGAGAATAAAAACTCATTCCAACCGAGGATCATGGAGAAAATCGCCGTCGCGACTAACCCCGGCGCACAAAGCGGAAAGACGATATAGGCTAAACGGCGCAGTAAGTTCGCCCCATCCATCGCCCCTGCCTCTTCAATCTCTAATGGAATATCGCGAATAAAACCGAGCAGCATCCAGATACAAAACGGCAAGGTATACACCTGATAAGACAAAATCAGCCCAATGCGCGTATTCAGTAACCCAACTTGGTTCATCAAGGAATAGAGCGGAATGGCAATCACAATCGGCGGCATCATTTTAATAATCAATACACCGAGCAAAAACACGTTATCGAGCTTAGCAGGGAAGCGATAACGCACTAAGGCGTAAGCACAAAAGAACGCCAGTACCACCGAAACCGCCGTTGCCCCCACCGAGACTAAAACCGTGTTGCCCACTAAGCGCAGCAAGTCCCCTTCAAATAGCTTTTCAAACGACGATAAGCTCGGTTGGCTTGGTAGTAATTGCGCCCCCGATTGCATAATTTCAGACGGGGATTTAAACGCCGTGCCGAACATCCAAATAATCGGCAGCGTCATGATCAACACTGCCAACCAAACCAACAATGTATGTATTTTGGCTTTCATGATCAGCGTCCTTTCATTACGTTTCGGGCATAAATCAATGTCATCAGCAAGGAAATCGCCAACATCACTAACGCCGCCGCACTCGCCATGCCTAAGTCAAAGAAGCGGAAACCGTATTTATAGACAAACATAGATAATGTCTCGGTTGAATTTCCTGGACCGCCCCCCGTCATCACATACACTTTGTCGAATAACTTAAAGGTATCGATAGAGCGCAATAAAAATGCCAGCATCAGTTGCTTTTTGATCAGCGGAAGCGTGATGTAGACAAAGGATTTCCAGCCTTTTGCACCATCCACCATCGCCGCTTCGCCAATATCTTTAGGAATGGATTGCAAGCCCGCCAAAATGATCAGAAATGCCATTGGCGTCCATTGCCAGGTATCCACTAACGCTATGGAATATAAGGCTAAATCCGGATTGAACAACCACTCTTGGGCGGGTAAACCCACCGCCACCAGCAGGCTATTTAAGAATCCAAAATCATAGTTGTACCAAGAGCGCCAAATCGAGGAGCACACCAGCGTGGAGAGCATCATCGGGTAGATAATGATGGGCAACGCAAATTTTCGCCCAGCAAATTGACGGTTAAACAGCAGTGCTAGCCACAGCCCTAAAAGAACTTGGGCAATGGACGCCACGAGGGTAAACACGAAAGTATTTTTAATCGCAGCCAGAAAGAAAAAGTCATCGAACAATTCCGAGAAATTCGACCAGCCAATAAAGTGATAGCTGTCATCGATATAATCCACTTGCCCAAATGCGTGATACAGCACGGATACGATGGGATACAACGTCAATAACCCCAGCATAATCAACACTGGGAGGAGTAACCAAAACAACTGTTTACGGTTTTCAAATAACATACTCAGCATTCCATAAAGGCGCTAGAAACTAGCGCCATGAAAAACATCACTATTTTTTTGGGTGCTATTTTTTGGTGCTACGTTCAATGCGTTTTTGCGCTTGTTCCAAAGCTTGATCTCCGGTCATTTGCCCCATCATCGCCATTTGTAAAAAGTCCCCAAGAATACTTTCCACTTCTGCCCAGTTTTGAATGCGTGGGCGTGCTTTACCCGCTTCTAATGCGGCTGCTTGTTGCGGATACCAACGGTATTGACTAACAACTTGCGGGTCTGCGTAGACGCTATGGCGCGTTGGCGGTGTACCAAAGTTTAGTGCTAACGCTTTTTGCATTTCGGCACTGCTAGCAAATGCAAGGAATTGCTCCGCTTCCACTTTGTTTTTCGCATCCGCCGGAATCGCAAGCTGCCAGATACCCAGCATCGGTGATGGCTGTCCTATTTCTGCTGGTGGAGCCATCATTTCCATTTTGCCGACCACATTCGAGACTTTGGCATTATCAAGATCCGGCACCCAAGCTGGCCATACTTCGATTGCCATTGCTGCGGTACCTTTTTGTAATGCATCGCGAACTTCATCTGCGTTAAACACATCCACCCCTTTCGGCGCATATTGCTTCATGGCTAAGAAGGTTTCTAACGCTTGTTTGGCCTGCGGGGTATTCAAGGTCGGTTTTCCGTTACTATCGACAACGTCGCCACCATATCCCCACAGAATGGGTAAAAATCCCGTCACGATCGGGTTGCCTTTTACTCCGCGGTACACCACGCCATTGGCTTTGCCATCTTGGCTAATGGTTTTCGCTGAGTTCAACACATCCGTCCATGTTTTCGGCTGTTGAAGTTTGTACTGATCGAACAGGTCTTTATTCCACGCGAACATTGCCACGTTACCCACCATTGGCAATGCATAGCTCGCACCTTTGCCATCTTGGCGACCGATATCCACGGTGGATTGAATAAAGTCTTTATCTTGGAGTGAGTCAGGAAGTGGAGATAGCCACTTGTTGGCGAGGAATTCAGGTGCCCACGTGTCATCCATTAAAATCACGTCATAGTTACCGGTTTTCTCGCGCATGGAGAGCACGACGCTTTCATATAGCCCTTTACTCGGACGCTTAACTAACGTGATTTGTGCCTTAGGATTATTTTTTTTATATTCGTCGACAACAAACTGCATCGCATCACCGTAACTGCTATCTCGTCCAGCAATAATTAATTCAGAGGCGCTAGCGCCAAGTGTTGAGGCTATCAGAGCGGATGCCAATAATGTGCGCTTAATCATTTGCTTCTCCTAGTGGATGTCTCTTGTTCTTTGTATGAATTTTCGGTTGAGTCGTTTTTGCACGCGCGTTCAAATTGCCATGGCAGGCTACGGCTGGAAGATGACAGTTAGATGAAGGTGAAGTGAAGGTTTTATTCATAATGGCAAAGACGATTGGAATTCAATGATGGCTTTCTTTAGTATGATGGGCAATTCTTTGCATAACATCCTAACTGAGAGCCGAATGACTCGCACCCAACGCTTACTCACATTGATTCAGATCCTGAAAGAGAATCGCTATCCGGTCACCGCAGATGCCCTCGCCTGTCAGTTAGAGGTGAGTGTTCGTTCCATTTATCGGGATATCGAATCGCTACGCGACCAAGGAGCTGAAATTACAGGTGAAGCGGGCATTGGTTATCAGTTAAAAAGCGGATTGTTACTGCCACCATTGATGTTCGATGAGAATGAACTAGAAGCGCTAATTTTAGGTTTACGCTGGGTACAAAGTAATGCCGATGAAGAACTCAAAAACTCTGCCCTGCGCACACTCAATAAAATTAATGCTGTGGTGGGTAAAGAGGCACAGATCATCCTAAACAGTAATACGCTATTTGCCCCAACGACCCAACTTAATGAAATTGACGAGCATGTGGCTAAAAATTTACGCCTGAGTTTACGGGAAGAGCGCAAAGCCAAAATCGCGTATGTGGATATTAAAGGACAATCCAGTGAACGAATTATTTGGCCGATTGCGGTGGGTTATATGAAAGATACCCAAGTGTTAGCGGCGTGGTGCGAATTGCGCCAAAGCTATCGCCATTTCCGCTTAGATAGAATCCAAGCTTACACCGTCTTGAGTGAGTCGCTGCCCTACCCGAAAGGCTATTTACTCAGCCGTTGGCAGAAAGAAGTTTTGTGTGTCACTCCTGACAATTTCTGACACCGCCTTCGCTTATAGTCAGTGCTCTACTTAATTTAAGGAAAAACCACTATGAGCGAGCTAGTTCTATTTACCAATGCAATGTCCCGCGGCAATACCGTTGATTTACTATTAAAAATGATGGACGTTCCCTATAAGCGCATTGAATTAGCTTATGGTGCAGAGATGCACACCAAGGAATATCTTGCCATTAATCCGATGGCAAAAGTGCCGGCTTTAGTTGATGGTGATGTGGTTGTTACTGAGTGCGCGGCGATTTGTCTTTATTTAGCCGATAAGTTTATTGAAAAGGGTTTTGCCCCCGCACTTAATAGCCCTGAGCGTGGTGCTTATTACCGCTGGTTTTTATTCACGGCAGGTCCGATTGAATCTGCGTTTACCGTCCTTGATTTAGGTGTGGAATTAACAGAAGAACAGCAAAAATCGTCAGGCTTTGGTAGCGTTGAACGCACTTTAGCGACGCTAGATGTCTGCCTCGCCAGTGCCAAACCGTATATTTGCGGTGAAACATTAACCGCAGTGGATGTGTATGTGGGCTGCTTTGTGATGTTTTTAATCAAATATTGTGGATATACCGCAACACCGCCGATGCAAACCTATATGGATAGCCTAGCAACACACCCAGAGATTGCTACGCTGCTAGCGATGTAGTACCTATTATCATCACCGTGAAATGCAAAAAGGCGCAGAATTAACCTGCGCCTTTTTAATTTCTCGCTAAAGAGAGTTAAACGATGCTTAACGCATTGTCACAAACTCTTCCGCAGCAGTTGGGTGGATTGCAACAGTGTTGTCGAAATCTTTCTTGGTTGCGCCCATTTTGAGAGCGACCGCGAAGCCTTGCAGCATTTCATCCATACCAAAACCGATACCGTGGATGCCGACAATTTTCTCTTCTTTACCCACACACACCAGCTTCATGCGGCATGGTTGGCGATGAGAAGTGACTGCGGTATACATCGCGGTAAATGAAGATTTATAGCATTTCACTGCATCTGCACCATATTTTTCAATGGCTTCTGGCTCAGTTAAACCCACTGTACCAATTGGCGGATGGCTGAATACAACCGTTGGCACGTTGGTGTAATCTAAATGTTCGTCAGGTTTGTTGTTAAACAAGCGCTCAGATAGACGGCGACCCGCAGCAACGGCGACTGGCGTTAATTCTACCGCGCCGGTGTTATCGCCCACCGCGTAAACGCCAGCCACATTGGTATTCTGATATTTATCGACTTTAATATAGCCTTTCGCATTTAGCTCAACGCCTGCCGCTTCAATATTCAGGTTATCCGTCATTGGCTCACGACCGATTGCCCAAATCAGCGCATCAACAGTTTGCTCGTGACCATTTTCTAATTTCAGTGTCAGTGAACCGTCTGCATTTTTGACCACTTCTTTCGGAATAGATTCTGTGTGCAGCGTTGGACCTTCTGCATTCATCACTTCCACTAACGTTTCAATAATAAGCGGGTCAAACGCACGCAGTGGAGCATGTTTACGCACAAATAGGTGTGCTTCACTACCTAAACCATTCAGTACGCCAGCCAGTTCAACGGCAATGTAACCCGCACCGACAACAGCAACACGCTTAGGCAGTGCTTCCAGTTCAAAGAAACCGTCAGAAGTCATGCCATATTCCGCACCTGGGATAGCTGGGATCACCGGGCGACCACCCGTTGCGATCAAAATATGATCCGCGGTGTAAATCTCGCCATTCACTTCAACGGTATGTGCATCAACAAAACGAGCAAAACCTTTGATCACATCGACTTTGTTATTGCCAAGTACGCGATCGTAAGATTGGTGGATACGGTCGATATAAGCAGTACGGCTCTCAATTAATTTCTTCCAGTTGAAATCATTGATAGTGGTATCGAAACCATAGTCTGGACCATAGGCGCGAATAGCTTCAGAAATTTGCGCTGCATGCCACATCACTTTTTTCGGTACACAACCGACGTTAACACAAGTGCCGCCTAACTCTTTAGCTTCAATCAGGGCACACTTTTGTCCGTACATTGCCGCACGGTTCATTGACGCAATACCGCCGCTACCGCCGCCAATTGCAATATAGTCGTAATGTTTGCTCATAACTTGGTGATTCCCATTTGTTGAATTACGAATACGTTAATATTCTCTTATTATGCTATGTAAACATAAACATTTAAGATAGCTATTGCCTGTTACTGCAATAGCTAGAGTCTATTATTACTCAAGTACAATTTACTCAGGTACAATCCACTCAACTAATGTATGCCCAGTGCCTTCTGGCACCAGTGTTTTATGTAACCATGGCAGGACATTTTTCATCTGCTGCTCAAGTTTCCAAGGCGGGTTAATGACAATCATACCGGATGCGGTCATGCCGCGTTGGTCGCTGTCAGGGCGTACCGCTAATTCAATTTGCAGAATTTTACGGATACCCGTAGCTTCTAGCTGGTTCACCATACGTTTGATTTGTTGGCGTAGAACCACTGGATACCAAATCGCATAAGTGCCTGTTGCGAAACGTTTATAACCTTCAACAACGCCTTTTACGACCGCTTCATAGTCTGATTTCATCTCATAAGGTGGATCCATCAGCATAAAACCACGGCGGCTTTGCGGAGGTAATTTCGATTTTAACTGCTGATAACCATCTTCGCGGGCAACTTGTGCACGCTCATCGCGAGAAAATTCAGTACGCAATAATGGATAATCACTTGGATGTAACTCGGTTAAAATCAGTTTATCGTGCTCACGCAGTAAATGTTTCGCTAATAGTGGTGATCCCGGGTAATAACGTAAGCGACCATTTTCATTTAAACGGCGCACAACTTGCATATAGGGCAGTAGTTCCTCAGGTAAGTCCGGTTGCTCCCAAACTCGTGCAATCCCTTCGAGATACTCCCCTGTCTTTTCTGAATGTTCGCTGGTTAATTGATAACGACCCGCGCCGGAATGGGTATCCAGATACAGAAATGGTTTCTCTTTTTCTTTAAGAGATTCAATGATCAGGCTTTGTACCGTATGTTTGAGAACATCCGCATGGTTGCCTGCGTGAAAGCTATGACGATAACTTAACATGTCGCGTTTATTTCCTGAGGAATTCAGCAGTCACTTTTGTGAATGCTGTTAATAGAATCTGTACAGAAGGTCTGTTGAATGAAAAATAGACCAAATAATTTCTTTCGCGCCATTATAGCTAAAATTTGATGGGATTGTCATAGTGACAAAACATGACAAAATTGCACATGACCTTTCCTTAGCAAAAAGTTATCCTAAGCAAAATTAAAAACCACAACAGGGGAAACCAATGAAACGAGTATTTATAATACCTTCCATTTTAGCGTTATTTTTAGTGAATAATTCTGCAATGGCAGGTAATTCATCCCAAGGATGTGAAATCAAAAAACAAAAAATTGAAACTCAGCTCAAATATGCCAAAGCACACGGCAATACTTACCGCGTAAATGGCTTAGAGCGAGCGCTCGAGAACGTTAATCGCTACTGTACCTCTGATTCTCTGTATCGCGATAGCCAGCAGAAAATTGCTGAAAAACAGAAAAAAGTCGCTGAGCGTGAAGCTGAATTGCAAGAATCTGTTCAAAAAGGTGACCCTGAAAAAATCGCTAAACATAAGCGTAAGGTCGCCGAAGCAAAGGCTGAACTTAAAGAAGCTCAAGACCTCTCCGACATCTACAAAGATACCCTTTAATAAAAATTCAATTTTAATCAAATAGTTAATTTCTATTCTTTATCTCACCCTATGCCTAATTTTGGATAAATAAAGGCATAGGGTGAAATTATCAACAAACTTAGGCTATAGTATAAAAGAATATAGAATGGTGAATTATAAGAATATTTTGATTAAGCAGTGAAAAGGGGAACGCATGTCAGACATGCAAGATGAGCAACAAAAAGAGACCAACAAATTAAAATCCACTCTAAACAAAAGCCTAGACGGTAGTAAAAAAGCCTTAACGTTCTCAATGAGAGTGGTCGATTTTGTTTGTGCAATTCCATTTATTGCGCATTTAATCCGCACTGCCCAACGTTTTACCGATAGAATGGGTAACCAGTTTGGCGCCGCAATTACCTATTTCTCGTTTTTATCCCTGATCCCTGTACTGATGTTTAGCTTCGCTGCGGCGGGTTTCGTGTTAGCCAGCAATCCTGAATTACTTGAGAAGCTCATTCGTGGCATTTCTGCCAACATTACTGATCCCACACTCGCAAATACCCTTGAACAAACCATTGATACGGCTATCCGCCAGCGTACCACCGTGGGGTTAACTGGTTTAGCACTAGCGGTCTATTCTGGCGTTAACTGGGTAAATAACTTGCGCTTAGCGATTTTAGCGCAATCTCGCACCATTTGGGAACGAAACGAATCAGAACAAGAAAATATCATTTTTCGCTATGTTCGGGACTTTTTCGCGCTAATAGGTTTGCTAATCGCGTTAATTGTCACTATTACACTGACCTCCGTAGCTGGCTCTGCTCAAGCAACCATTGTCAGTACGCTTGGCCTAGACAGCATTGAGTGGCTTAAGCCCGTTTGGACACTGATTGGCTTAGCAATTTCCATTACCGCCAACTTCTTATTATTTTTGTGGATTTTCTGGATTTTACCACGCATGCAGCACCGTCGCCGCTCACTGCTGAAAGGCACCTTGCTCGCCGCGATTGGATTTGAAATCATCAAATCTATCATGACATGGATTTTACCAACCTTAGCCTCTTCACCATCGGGAGCAGCTTTTGGTTCAGTATTGGGGTTAATGGCATTTTTCTATTTCTTTGCCCGACTCACACTCTTTTGCGCTGCGTGGATTGCCACGGATGAGCCGAAGGGGGGTGCACAAGACGTTCTCACTTCCTAATATCAATCATAGGGGAATGGTAGGTTTATCATTCCCCTCACTCATTTATTCCATCTCTTTAATGAGCGTCGCCATTAAATCTTTTGTGCTCATTTCACGGACTTTTGCCACATTTTGTCCCGCCCAATGGGCGGCAAATTCATCACTGCCGGAATGAGTTGCCGCGGCATTCAGCTGCTTACCCACATCATAAGCGATGGGATAATCTGGCAATTTACTTTCATCATACTGCTGCCCCGCTTGCATAAACTGGTTGAAAATACCTCGGGCAGGCCGCCCTGAGATAGCCGCAGTTAAATAAGTATTATCCGTAGTTTGGCTTTTCAGTTTACGACGATATCCTTCATTTGCCGCAGATTCTGGGCATAACAGAAAGGCGGTTCCTAATTGTGCGGCAGAAGCACCATGAGCAAGAGCTTGCTTGATATCCGCACCATCCATGATCCCCCCTGTCGCAATAATCGGTAATTGCGTGTGTTTAGCAAGTAGCGCAACCAGCTGATTTGTTGTCAGTTCTTCATCTTTTAATTGCACATCAAACATGCCACGATGGCCACCAGCTTCTATTCCTTGAGCCACAATTGCATCAATGCCTGCTTGTTCAATTAATTGGGCTTCATGTAAGTTTGTCGCCGTCGCCATCGTAAAAATACCTTTTTCTTTCAAAGCATTGATAACTTCACAAGACGGCACATTGAAGTGGAAACTCACGACTGCGGGTTTCATTTCTAAAAATAGTTCCAACATGGCTGGGTTATCTAAAAATGAGAGATAAATTTCATCCAATTGCTCTGGGGCTTGATGGTTAAACTGCTGAAATTTAGGCTGTAAATGTGCCAACCAAGCCTGTTCGTTCTGGCTATTGCGTTGTGGTGTCGTATGGCAAAACACATTCACATTAAATGGTTTGTTTGTTAGTGCTTGAGTGGCTGCAATCATTGACCTAGCTTGATCTACCGAGCTGGCGCCCAGTGCTAAGGAGCCCAATCCGCCCGCCTCACAAACGGCGGCGACCAACGCAGGTGTTGAAACTACCGCCATAGGCGCTTGAATAATAGGATAACGTAGGTTTAGGCGATGCAGTAATACATTGGAATGGCTCATACTTTCCTTACCTTTTTATGCTTATGCGATAGATGAATGGCATGTTAATAAATTGCATATAATATGTATCTTTATCATTCTATCCCAATATTTACTCAATGAACCTAACTGTTTTTCGGAATGTGATAACAGCCGCATTTCTCATTACTATCATAAAATTAGCAAACTAAACGCATTTTAAGCGTGTATGTTATAGCGACAAACAGCCGAAGATACAGTGAGCCCACGCTTAAGGAAGCCGACAATGCTAATCTCTCAATTGGAAAATCTATCTTGTGGTGTCGTCGTTTATTACCATAATCAGCCACAAAACTGCGTTGGCACATTCTGTGCGCGAGGTAGCGATCTTGCGGGGAAACGATTAACTGTCGATACGCCTTTGCGCATTGCGAGTAACACTAAACCCTTTACTGCAGCGGCGATTTTACGCTTGGCTGAGATGGGCAAGCTGTTTGTAGATGACAGTATTTCTCATTATATTTCACCAAAATACAATCAATTACTCTCACCAAAATACGACACCGATGCGATTACGATCCGTCACCTACTCAACCACAGTAGTGGGCTATTGGATCATGCCAACGAGGAATACCTCAAAGACGTTTTAAAACGTCCTGATTATCAATGGACACGTTCAGAGCAAATTGAGTTATATATTCAGCAAGATCACCCCTTTTTCCGCCCCTCCGAAGCTTTTATCTATTCTGATACGGGCTATATTCTGCTTGGGAATATTATTGAGCGAATGACGGGACAAGCACTGGGAGAAGCTGTCCGAGAACTCTTGAAGTTTAATGAAATTGGCTTGCAGACCGCCTACTGGGAAACATTTGAACTCCCTGCTACAACGGAACCTCGTGCAAAACAGTACCTCGGAAAACTCGATTGCTCCGACATGGATCCTTCAATGGATGTGTATGGCGGTGGTGGCTTAGTGATGTCCTCGAAACAAATGGCACAGTTCTTTGAAGCGCTATTTAGCGGTAAGATTTTTACCAAATCGGAAACCCTAGACACCATGTTAAGTGCAGGCTCCCATGAAGGGGCGCAAGGCTATCGGCAAGGGATCATGGTCAATGAGGTCAACGGTATGACACTCTATTCCCATTTAGGCTTTTGGGGTTCCGTTGCGTACTACTCACCGGCAACTCAAACCAGTGCTGCGGGGTTTGTGGATAATCGAGATTCACGGAACGAACTGATTAACGCGATTGAAGCATTGTTGACGTCTAAATAAAGCGCCATCAACACAAAAAAATAACCCTCATCAGTGAGGGCTATTTTTATTCAGTTGATCACTAACGAGTCAATGGTGCTGGAATCGGTAACGCTGGTGCAGGCCCGCCCTCTTGAGGCTCTGCGACTGCTGGAGATTCTGGCGCCGGCTCCACAACCGCAGGTAATTTAGGCCATAACACTTGCGTGAATTTCTGGCGAATTTGCTCTGCATCCATGGTCTGTTTTTCTTTCGGCTGTGCTAAGACAATCGCCGCTTCTTGAGACAGTAAACGACGCGCTTCCATATTTACTTGTTCAAGATTTTGAGTTCCTAAGAACGCTTGTCTGAGTAATTGATACTGCTCAGGTGCGATATCCACGACGCCATTTTGTTGTGAAATCAAACGCTGGCTAATTAACACATCGGTACTGGTACGCGCATATGCCGCAAACAGTTGTGATAATTGAACTTGCTTCTCTTTCATCATGTCATTGAACAGCTCTGGGTCAATACCATTTTGTTTGATTGCCGCCAGCTCATTCAACGCCACGTCTGCCACTGCTGCCATTTTTTCTGGTGGTGCAGAAATCGCTAACGTACAGCTCGCTTTTTGATACTGAACACGACAATCTAAGCCCGGCGTCACACCCTCTTCCGCAAACTTTTGTTTAAAGGACTTCTGTAATGAGCGGTAAATGGCTTCTCGAGCGAGGTCACTTCCCCAATAACGCAGCAACACGTTGGAATCTTTGATTGGCAACCAATCGATATCCCAAATTAGCGAGAGGGTATCTTGCGTTGATTTGTCTTGAAGGATATCAATTGCCTGAGGCTTCACTGACGATAAAACAGCAACTGAAACAGGCTCAGAACGCTTACCTTCTAACGATGAAAACGCTTGAGTGATACTGTCAGATAACATGCGAGAATCCACATGCCCCGCGACATATAATGTCATGACATCAGGTGTGTACCATTTTTGATAGAACGAATTCACACTGGCTAAATCGACTTTACCGTTTGGCTTCTGCCCTGGATCATAACCTAGCATCGCCGACCCATTGAGACGAGCACGCCAAACAGGGTCGTTGGCATTGACTGGTAAGGTAGCCACTGGAATATTGGGAACAGTTAACCCACTCTGTAATGAACTCTCAGTATATTGCGCCCCAGCCACAGACGTTGCCAACCAACTTAATGCTTGTTTCACCAAATCAGGGCGGTTGTTAGGCAGACTTAAACTATAAATTGTGTAGTCGTAAGAAACGACGGCTGGAGGTAACGGCATATCAGGGTCGGTTGCCTGACGCCAAAAATTTTGCAATGTAGCAGCAGGAAAAGCTTCAGATTGATGGAATAGCGCCATTCGAGGGATCAGATAACTGTACCCTTTTTCACTGGCTTTTTCAGATAACGAACCTGTTTTAATGGCTAACCGAAGTTGGATCCGATCATTTGGACGCTGTGGTGTTTGTAATAACTGCCAATTAAAGCCATTCTCGAGCTTTCCTTGCTGCCATGCTGGATCGGGTTGTAAAGGTTCAGCACTAGCAAAACCAGTGACTGATAAAAGTACCACGCCGATGATATATCGCACTTTCAAACCCTGCATGTAGACCCCTATGTTCTTTATATCCTTGTATTTAACCGTAAACAGCAACAGAAAAATTAACGAAAAACGCTAATTGACTCGGTTAAGCGATATAGTTTGGCTTCATCAAAAATTTGATTATCACTATACCCGAAAAAAACATCGCTGCATGTTATTGAGATAATTGGGCGGCGCTCAATACGCTAAGTCGCTAAGTTGATCACTAAAATGCATGTTAAACATCACCATTTATTTGCTGATATTTCGCATTTTGGATACGACAGATAGTGAGTAAGTCGCCCGAATCTTGCTGCTAACAATATGATAGGTATGTGTAATGATATTAGACCACAAACCTTATAACATGTTCATGGCTTAATCTGAATTTTGTTGTTTTATTTGACGATTATAACCTTTCGCCAATAACCCTATCTCATCATCTTGATGATATTGAGAAACTTCCAAATGGTCGACGTACTGATTTGCTTGCAACTCCCCCGCCATTTTACGCAGTGGGCGTACAATCATGCGGCTCACACACCACGTCATCGCAATGGAGATAATCAGCGCTAGCAGCAAATACGTTGTCGTTAGCAACGCAAAGGTGTTGAGTGCAAAACGGTAAACCCGGTTAGAATCCACTTGTAACGTCAAATAACCTTGAGGTTTCGCTTGTGGCGCTACCGTACCATAGGCATACAATGGAACAGTCATCTCAACCGGAATACCAATAAGCGGTAAAGACCATTCTGGGATCGGTTTCGGCGTGGCAAAGCTTAAATTCATTACCGTCGCATTATCCACCGTAACAATGGCTTTTCCCATAATCCCCGAGGTTTTCAGGCTCACAAGTAGCCTTTTGGCTTCGTTTAAATCAGAGCTAAGTAGTGAGTCCGTCAATGGTTTTTGGACTTGAACTACGGCATTGCTCAGTTGATTTAAATAATCTTGTTTGCGCTGTTCTAAGAGGTAAGTAAATTGAATGGACAAAAAAAGTGCAAGAAAAAGCAACGTAATCACAAAGAATACGACCATGCTCTTAAACGTGAGTGAACGTTGGACACGAGTGTTCATTTCCCACAACCTTCCTAATCAAGCTGCTTTTTAAAGAAAAAAATCGGACAAACAGTATACTTGATTTTCTGTATAAAGGTGCAGCTTTAAAAAAGAAAGATCACTTATTTAAGATAAGCTCCAAATTAACCGCTAAAGTGAGTAGATACAGCATAAAGAAACGGCAGAAAGTTTGCTTTTCTGCCGTTTAAAGTAATTAATTTGCGACTATTACCTGCTTTTCGTCTTCATCAACGGCAAAACAAGCGACTAACTGCTCACGGTAATTTTTCAATGCAGGCTGAGATTGCGTGCAAGGACCAAAAGCGCGTCGACAACGTGCTGCAAACGCACACCCCGGAGGCGGATTCATTGGGCTCGGTAATTCTCCCGTTAATTTGATGCGCTCACGGCGTTGGTCAGGGTTCAAACGTGGCGTCGCAGAAAGTAGCGCTTGAGTGTATGGATGCTGAGGATTGTTAAAAATCTGCTCTTTAGTCCCCTTTTCCACACAACGCCCCAAATACATCACCATCACTTCATCCGCGATATGCTCTACCACCGATAAATCGTGGGAGATGAACACATAGGAAAGCCCCAATTCTTGCTGTAAATCCATCATCAGGTTCAATACCTGAGCACGTACGGACACATCCAACGCCGATACTGGCTCATCCGCCACAACCACATCAGGGTCTAACATCAACCCACGAGCGATAGCGATACGTTGACGTTGCCCACCAGAAAACATGTGCGGATAACGGCTATAATGCTCTGTTTTCAAACCCACTTTTGCCATCATGGATAACACTTTTTCTTTACGCTGCTCTTTCGATAGCGAAGTGTTAATCAATAAAGGCTCTTCCAAAATTTGCCCGACTTTTTTACGCGGGTTCAGCGAACCATATGGGTTTTGGAAGACAATTTGGATTTTTTGGCGACGTAGTTTCTCTGCTGCTTTATCAGCAATCAGTAAGTTTTGGTCACGATAATACAGCTCACCGTCCGATGGTTGCTCAATCATTGTTAATAAGCGCCCAAGTGTGGATTTTCCACAACCTGACTCCCCAACCACCGCCAATGTTTTCCCTTTTTCTAACTCAAAAGAGACACCATCAAGCGCTTTGAGTGTTTTCTCCTTCGAGAAGACCCCGCCTTTCACGGAATAGTATTTTTTCAAGTCCACCGCTTTTAATAACGGCATTCCTTTAGCTTGTTGCTCACTCATAGCGTTGGTCTCCCCATATCATCCAGTGGCATGTGACATTTCACCTGACGGTCACCAATGGTTTGTAACGCAGGCTCCTCTTGGCGACAACGATCCGTTGCATACGGGCAACGCGGGTTGAGTAAGCATCCTTCAGGGCGGTCATATTTACCGGGTACAACACCCGGCAAAGAAGCTAAACGCGATTTGTTGCTAGCAAACTCAGGCAATGCGCGCAGCAATGCTTGGGTATATGGGTGTCTCGGATGTTTAAAAATATCCTTCGCTTTCGCAGACTCGACCACTTGCCCTGCATACATCACGATAATATGGTGTGCGGCTTCTGACACTAACGCTAAGTCATGGGTAATCAGTACTAGCGCCATATTTTCTTGTTGTTGTAATTCCAACAATAATTCAATGATTTGTGCTTGAATGGTCACATCAAGCGCCGTAGTGGGTTCATCGGCGATCAACAACTTTGGACGACAAGCAATCGCCATCGCAATCATAATTCGCTGACTCATCCCGCCAGATAACTGGTGAGGATATACATCAAGGCGTGACTGCGGATCAGGAATTCCCACCATGTTTAGCAGGTCAATGGCCCGCTGTTTACGGGTGCTTCTATTGCCCCCTTGGTGTACTTTTAACGCTTCCATGATCTGATAACCGACCGTAAAGCATGGGTTCAAACTGGTCATCGGATCTTGGAAAATCATTGCCACATCTGCGCCGACAATTTGGCGACGCTCTTTTTCAGGAATCGACAATAAATCGCGTCCATCAAACTGCAACGATTTCGCCATCACTTTGCCGGGGTAATCAATTAACCCCATAATCGCCAGTGAACTAACTGATTTACCGGAACCTGATTCGCCTACGATCCCCACCACTTGCCCTTTCTCAACTTGGTAGCTGATGCGGTCAACGGCGCGAAACGGTGTCCCTTCGTCACCAAAGTGAACGGAGAGTTCTTCTACATTTAACAATGCCATTAGATTACCTCATCACTGCTTGAGTTTTGGATCAAAGGCGTCACGTAAACCATCACCCATCAGGTTAAACGCTAATACCGTTAATAAAATTGCTAATCCTGGGAACGTTACGACCCACCATGCGCTTTGTGCAAACTGCAACACATCAGACAACATAGTTCCCCATTCTGGTGTTGGTGGCTGTGCCCCCATTCCCAGAAAACCCAGTGCAGCCATATCTAAGATGGCGTTCGAGAAGCCTAAAGATGCCTGTACAATCAATGGTGCCAGACAGTTAGGTAAAATATTGACGAACATTTGACGCAACGCCCCTGCTCCCGCCACTCTCGAGGCAGTCACATAGTCACGATTCACTTCCACGAGAACCGCGGCTCGCGTCAAACGAATATAGTGCGGTAATGCCACAAAGGTTAACGCTATCGAGGCATTGACAATCGAAGGTCCGAAAATTGCCACCAAGACCAATGCGAGTAATAAACTTGGCAGAGCCAACATAATGTCGACGATACGCATAATCAGCGCATCCACTACGCCGCCAAAATAGCCCGCAATCACCCCAATAGTGACCCCCATAATTAGGGATAACACCACCACGAGACAGCCCACTAATAACGAAAGCCTTGCTCCGTACATTAGGCGAGATAATAAATCGCGCCCGACATCATCCGTACCAAGAATAAACTCCCATGAGCCACCTTCTTCCCAGACTGGCGGCGTCAGTAACGCCTGACGGAATTGCTCATCAGGAGCATGAGGCGCTAATACACCCGCAAGGATAGCAATTAATACCATCAAGATGATGTAGAACATACCAACAACAGCGCCTTTGTTGCGCTTAAAGTAATGCCAGAATTCTTGTAAGGGTGTCATCGGCTTCGGGGCGCTGACAGCTTTCGACTCAGTTGTTTGAGACATGTTTGCGCTCCTTATTTCTTATGACGAATACGTGGGTTAACAATGCCATACAGCACATCAACCACTAAGTTAACGAAGATAATCAACGTTGCGACAAGTAAGACGCCACCTTGAACCACTGGGTAATCTCGACGTTGTAATCCTTCAATTAACCAACGACCTAATCCCGGCCATGAAAAAATAGTTTCCGTCAAAATTGCACCGGCGAGCATCACACCGACCTGCAAACCAATGACCGTGACAACCGGCAGTAATGCGTTACGCAGGGCGTGAATTAAAATCACGCGAGCACGGCTAACACCTTTGGCTCTCGCCGTACGAATATAGTCTTCCCCTAATACTTCCAGCATCGCCGAGCGAGTCATACGCACAATCACAGCCAGTGGAATGGTTCCGAGTACAATGGATGGCAAAATTAAGTGCTCCACTGCATCTTTGAAGTCTCCCGCTTCCCCCCAAATTAGGGTATCAATCAGCATAAAACCCGTGAGCGGATTCGAGTCATCAAGGAAAACAGTGTCGCTTACCCTTCCCGCAACGGGAGTGAGATCCCACTGAACAGAGACCAGCATGATCAACATGATCCCCCACCAGAAGATCGGCATAGAGTAGCCTGTTAATGAAACCCCGATCGCAGTGTGATCGAAAATCGAACCACGTTTAACTGCCGCTAAAACCCCGACAGGGATCCCAACAGAAACCGCAAAAATCATGGCGCAAGTGGCTAGTTCTACGGTGGCTAAAAAGCGAGGTAAAAATTCTTCCCAAACGCCAATGCGGCTTTTTAAGGAGATCCCTAAATCACCATGCATTATGCCGTTCAGGTAATGGAGGTATTGTTTCCAAAGTGGCTGGTCAAGTCCTAATTCAGCCATTAAGTATGCGTGTCTTTCTGGAGATAATCCGCGTTCACCCGCCATAATCATGACTGGGTCGCCTGGGATCATGTGAACGAAAGCAAAAGTAAGTAGCGTGATACCGATAAAGGTGGGGATCACGAGCCCGAATCGTCGGAGGATAAATTGCAGCATATCCTGAGTCTCTTTAATAATGCCGTCGACGGCTCTTAGTCCGCTTGGCTGGTCAGAAAAACAACGTTTTCATCTGCTCACAAATAACTAAATTTATCTGCATCTTCTGAACGTCAGAGGAGAAAACGCCCTCCGCTGCAAAGAGGCAGCGAAGGGCATTTACAGATTAAAAACAATTACTTATCAATGTCTACGTTTTCGAAGTGGTGTTTACCTAATGGATCAACCACGTAGCCTTTTACTTCTTTACGCACAGGCTCAAATACGGTGGAGTGAGCGATGATCAGCGCTGGCGCTTGTTCGTTCATGATCACTTGAGCTTGTTTGTACAGTTCTACACGTTTGTTGTGATCAGATGTCATACGTGCAGGCTGGATCACGTCTTCAAAGCTTTGATTACACCATTTAGAGTAGTTAGAACCCTGTTTTTTCGCAGCACAGCTGAATAAGGTCGCGAAGAAGTTATCAGGGTCACCATTGTCACCAGTCCAACCCATCATTACGGTTTGAGGCTCGCCGCTCTTAGCACGTTTCAGGTATTCACCCCATTCGTAGCTAACCACTTTCGATTTAACCCCGATCTTCGCCCAGTCAGCTTGGATCATTTCCGCCATTCGGCGTGCATTCGGGTTATATGGGCGTTGAACTGGCATTGCCCACAGGTCAATTTCAAAACCTTCTGGGAAGCCCGCTTCCGCCAGCAATTTCTTGGCTTTTTCTGGATTATATTCGGTATCTTTAATCGCGTCGTTGTAACCCCACATAGTTGGTGGAATTAAGTTTTTCGCTTTTTGACCCGCACCTTGATAAACCGCTTGGATAATGGCGTCTTTGTTCACGGCCATTGACAGCGCTTGGCGAACCTTTTGGTTATCCAGTGGTTTCTTTTCAACGTTGTAAGACAGGTAGCCTACGTTCAGACCTGGCTGCTCCATTAACGTAATTTCTTTATCTGCTCTCATGCGCTCTAAGTCAGCCGGATTTGGATACGGCATCACTTGGCACTCATTTTTCTGCAATTTTGCATAGCGTACTGACGCGTCAGGAGTGATAGAGAAAACTAAACGGTCAATCTTCGGTACCGCGCCCCAGTAATCTTTGTTTGCTTTGTACAGAATGCGAGAGTCTTTCTGATACTGTTGCAGTTCAAAAGGCCCTGTTCCAATTGGGTTCAGGTCAACTTTCTCTGGAGTTTTCGCTTTCATCATTTGGTCAGCATATTCCGCTGATAAAATTGATGCGAAGTCCATTGCCATATCCGCTAAGAATGGCGCTTCTGGGCGTGTTAATGTGATACGAACAGTGTTGTCATCGACTTTTTCAACTTTGTCGATGATTTTGTCCATGTCCATTCCCATAAAGTATTCATAGCTACCGCCAGAAACTTTGTGATATGGGTGGTTTGGATCTTTTTGGCGCATGAACGTATAAATCACGTCATCCGCATTTAAGTCACGGCTTGGTTTGAAATCTTTATTGGAGTGCCATTTCACACCTTTACGCAGGTGGAATGTATACACTTTACCATCGTCACTGACTTCCCAGCTTTCTGCTAAGCCCGGCTCAATTTCAGTCGTACCCAGCTTAAATTCAACCAAACGGTTATACAGAGGGATTGAACTCGCATCATAAGTTGTTCCAGAGGTGAACAACTGCGGGTTAAACCCTTCAGGTGAACCTTCAGAACAATAAACCAGTGTTTTAGCCTGTACTGAGGCAGATACTGCTAAAGCAGCTAATGTTAAGCCTACCGTCAATAAACCTGTCTTTTTCATCGAGAGCGTCATTGGTAATGCTCCTGTGGTGTATGTTGTTTTATCGAATACTGAAATCCATCTTGAATAAGACAGATGCCGTATCTGTATTTTTTGTTATTCACTGTGCAATTAATCAACTGGAATACATTTCGTCAATAGCATTATTCACTGTAACAATTTCGCTTAAATAACATTTATTGGATTATTTCTGTTCAAATATAGCCTTATATGTTACTAAAATGTTTATTTCCTAGCGGTTATAACCACAGAAACATTACTGAATAGATTTTTATAAGGACGTTAATTATTTGTATATTTGTGATTAAGTGCTGAATTACTGAGCGGAAATAGTGGGCAATACAAAAAACTGCAACATAAAACGCTAAATAGAATTCACATGAAACTATTTGTTAGCTGATTGTTTTGCATGTTTTTTATACTAAAAAGAATTATTAGCGGATTTATATATCCTCTTACCATTTTCAGGGAATCGCGGGGGAAAATACCAATCACATTATGAAGGCTGGTTTTGATAGCTAGACTTGTTTTGTTCTGAGCGCTTAGCTTAAAAGCAATGAAAAGCTTATTAATACGTAATGTGCATTAAATGATGCGTAATTGCGTAATAGTGGTAACTAAAAGGCGTTGGAAAAATAAGGGAGATAGAAACGAAAAAACCCACCTCAATGAGGTGGGTTTTAGAATTTGGTCGGCGAGAGAGGATTCGAACCTCCGACCCACTGGTCCCAAACCAGTTGCGCTACCAAGCTGCGCTACTCGCCGAAAACGGTGTGAATAATACTGCCAAGAATGGGGATCGTCAACCCTATTTTTCGCTAAAACCGTTCGTATGCTGATAAAACCATCAAAATGGTATGGTTTCTTATTTTTACGTCTATTTTTGGATAAAAAATAAGCGCTAAAAATATTTTAGCGCTTATTTATTCCAATCACTGGGAAGGTCATATTTATGCAATTATTTTCTAAACAGAAAATAACTGATTAAAAATCAACCTATTGAAGCAGTGAAATATCTGCAACTTTTAAGAATAACTCGCGAAGCTGGCTTAACAGTGTTAAACGGTTATTCCGCACAGCAGGATCTTCATCCATCACCATGACATTAGCAAAGAATTCATCAACGACGTCACGTAAAGAGGCTAACTCTACGAGTGCTTCTTGGTAGTTACGTTCAGCAAACATTGGCGCAAGCTTGTCTTGCAGTACCACAACGTGAGTGGCTAATTTCACTTCTTCTGGCGTTTTCAGTACAGACGCTAACACGCTATCAGCGAGTTTCTCTTCTGACTTACTCAGAATGTTAGAAACACGTTTGTTGGCAGCTGCCAGCGCTTGTGCTTCTTCTAAAGAACGGAAGTGAGTTACTGCTTTAACGCGCGCATCGAAGTCAGCTGGCTGAGTTGGGCGACGTGCTAATACGGCTTGGATAGTGTCGATGCTGTAGCCCAGTTCTTGGTACCAAGAACGGAAGCGACCTAGCATGAACTCAACCACATCTTCCACGACATTTTTGTTAGTCAGTTTATCGCCATATAGACGTACAGCCTCTTGGGTCATTTCCACAAGATCAAGCTGATAGCCTTTTTCAACGATAATACGTAACACACCTAATGCCGCACGGCGCAGAGCGAATGGGTCTTTATCCCCTTTCGGATGCTGACCGATACCGAAAATACCTGCGAGAGTATCCATTTTTTCAGCTAACGCTAATGCCGCAGAAACATCAGTAGATGGCAATTCATCACCCGCAAAACGCGGTTGATACTGTTCTTTTAGTGCAAGTGCAACATCTTCTGACTCACCGTCATGGCGAGCATAGTGCATCCCCATAACACCTTGAGTGTCTGTGAATTCAAAGACCATGTTGGTCATCAAGTCACATTTAGCCAGTAAGCCTGCACGGGTTGCGTGATTTACATCCGCACCAATCTTACTCGCAATCCAACCTGCTAACGCTTCTAAGCGATCGGTTTTATCACGCAGAGTACCTAGCTGTTGCTGGAACAGAACAGTTTCTAAACGTGGTAAGTTATCTTCTAAGCGCTGCTTACGGTCAGTTTTGAAGAAGAATTCCGCATCTGCTAAACGCGGGCGAACGACTTTTTCGTTACCGGAGATAATTTGCTGAGGATCTGAAGACTCAATATTTGCCACAAAGATAAAGTTCGGCATTAACTTGCCAGCATTATCATAAACAGGGAAATATTTTTGGTCGCCTTTCATGGTGTATACCAGTGCTTCAGCAGGAACTTCTAAGAATTTCTCTTCGAATTTTGCTGTTAATACTACTGGCCATTCAACCAAAGAAGCCACTTCTTCAACTAAGCTGTCGGTTAAATCTGCTTTACCGCCCAACGCTTGAGCAGCTTTTTCTGCATCGGCAATAATTGTCGCTTTACGCTCAGCATAATCTGCAATGACTTTACCGCGAGTGCGTAAAATTTCTGGATATTGTTCCGCGTTATCAATTGTGAATTCAGCTTCACCCATAAAACGGTGACCACGGATAATACGGTCGCTCTTAATACCAAGAATTTCACCCTTAACAACATCGCTACCCAGCAGTAATGTCACAGTATGTACTGGACGTACAAACTGAGTTTCTTTATCTGCCCAGCGCATTAATTTAGGGATCGGTAATTTCGCTAGTGAACGGCTAACCATATCAATCAATAATTCGCTGACTGGCTGCCCTTTCATTTGTGCGCGATACAGTAACCATTCGCCTTTATCTGTGGTTAAGCGTTCTGCTTGATCAACGGTGATCCCACAGCCACGCGCCCAACCTTCGGCTGCTTTTGTGGGTTTACCTTCAGCATCAAATGCTTGGGAAATTGCAGGGCCACGTTTTTCAACTTCGCGATCTGGCTGAGCCCCGGATAAGTTTTCCACTTTCAGCGCTAAACGACGAGGTGCAGCAAACCAGTTCACTGCTCCATGAGCGATATCTGCACCATCCAATTCCGCAGTAAAGTTAGCGGCGAATGATTCTGCAAGAGAACGAAGAGCCTTCGGCGGTAACTCTTCTGTACCGATTTCCACTAGGAAAGTCTGTTGAGTCATGACAGCCTCTTAGTTCTTATGACACATAGGGAAACCCAGCGCTTCACGAGAAGCATAATAAGCTTCTGCCACCCCTTTAGTCAGGGTACGGATGCGTAAAATATAGCGCTGGCGTTCTGTGACTGAAATTGCCTTACGGGCATCCAGTAAGTTAAAGGTATGAGCAGCTTTTAAAATACGCTCATAAGCCGGAAGTGGCAGAGGCGTTTCTAAAGCAAGCAGATATTGAGCTTCTTTTTCATACTCTTCAAAGCATTTGAATAAGAATTCAACATTGGCATGTTCAAAGTTATACGTGGATTGCTCAACTTCGTTTTGGTGATAAATATCGCCATACGTGGTTTTACCCAGTGGGCCATCGCACCAAACCAGATCGTACACGCTATCAACGCCTTGAATATACATAGCAAGACGCTCAAGACCATAAGTGATTTCACCGGTTACAGGTTTACACTCCAGACCACCCACTTGCTGGAAGTAAGTAAACTGAGTCACTTCCATGCCATTTAACCAAACTTCCCAACCCAGACCCCAAGCACCCAGTGTTGGGTTTTCCCAGTTATCTTCAACGAAGCGAATGTCATGGACAGTTGGGTCAATACCAAGTTCTTTTAATGAACCTAAGTACAACTCTTGGATATTGTCAGGCGAAGGCTTAATGATCACCTGAAATTGGTAATAGTGCTGTAGACGGTTCGGGTTTTCACCATAGCGACCATCAGTTGGTCGGCGAGATGGCTGAACATAAGCTGCTGCGATAGGCTCTGGACCTAAAGCGCGCAAACACGTCATTGGGTGTGAAGTACCTGCGCCGACTTCCATGTCCAGTGGTTGAACAATGGTACAGCCTTGGCGCGCCCAGTAATCCTGTAATGTCAGGATAAGACCTTGAAAGGTTTTGGTATCAAACTTTTGCATGTTAGATCCGCACGCGATACGTGAAATTTAAGAAAGTGACCAGTATACCCTTTGACCGCCAGATATACAGCAATGAATACGTCTGTAACCATTCTAAAAAGAAAAAAAATTAATTTCACCCCTTTAAAACTGTATTTTTATACAGTATAAAGATTCTATTCTTGCTCACAAGCTGAACATAATTAGAAAAAGGATGAAAATGGAAACCTCACTCACTCGCTGTCATTGGGTCAACCAAGATCCCGAATATATTGCCTATCACGATAATGAATGGGGAAAACCCACCAAGGATAATCAAGAATTATTCGAAATGATCTGCCTCGAAGGCCAGCAAGCAGGGCTCTCTTGGTACACTATTTTGAAAAAGCGCCAAGGGTACCGAGACCTATTCCATCAATTTGATCCTGAAAAGATTGCCTTGATGGATGAAAAAGATATAGAGCGGCTTATGCAAGACTCAAGAATTATTCGTAACAGATTAAAAATCAACGCGATTATTGCTAACGCCAAAGCTTATTTAGCGATGAAAAGCGAAGGAATAGATTTTTCTACTTTCATTTGGGACTTTGTGGACCACCAATCTATTGTGAATAAATGGACGGAATCTGCCCAAGTCCCTGCGGAAACAGAACTTTCTAAAAACTTGTCTAACGCACTGAAAAAACATGGCTTCAAATTTGTAGGTTCTGTTACTTGCTACGCCTTTATGCAAGCCACTGGGATGGTCAATGACCACCTTGTAAATTGTTGCCAGTATCGATAAATCAAAATTTATCGATGGAACCTGAATATATAACAACACAAATAAACTAAGCTTGGTCAATAAGATAACCCAAAAAACTAATTTATTACCTATGTTTGACATTTTATATGAAAAAGAACTGTAATTAAGCTATTGAACTCTAGGTGGGGGCGCGGTATGTTGGAAATTCCATTAACAACCTAATAAACAAATGTGAATAAATACAATGAATTTCTCTAAATTTGGTAATAAATTTGCTAAGAATTCAGGCATTTCAGAATTAATGAAAGACTTGAATGAAGGTCTCAGAACCCCCGGTGCTATTATGCTTGGTGGTGGGAACCCTGCTCATATTCCTGAGATGGATAAATATTTCCAAGATCTCCTCGCTGAAATGTGTGCCAATGGGCAATTGACCGATACCTTGTGTAACTATGATGGTCCTCAAGGCAAAGATGCCATGTTGAAAGCGCTAGCAGCAACTCTAAAAGCGAAACTAGGCTGGGATATCAGCGCGAAAAATATTGCGCTAACAAACGGCAGCCAAAGTGCGTTTTTCTATCTATTTAACCTACTTGCTGGTCGCTTTGAAGATGGTATCTCTCGTAAAGTGCTTTTCCCAATTGCCCCTGAATATGTGGGTTATGCAGACTCTGGACTTGATGATGATCTTTTTGTGGCAAATAAGCCGCAAATTGAATTTTTGCCTGATGGTCAGTTTAAATATCACGTTGATTTCAACACCCTTGAAATTACTGAAGATATTGGTGTAATTTGCGTATCTCGCCCAACGAATCCAACAGGAAACGTGATCACCGATGAGGAAGTGCTGCATCTTGACCAATTAGCTAAGCAACATAATATTCCATTATTGATTGATAATGCGTATGGTGTTCCCTTCCCCGGCATTATATTTAGCGAAGCCACACCATTTTGGAATGACAATGTCATCCTGTGTATGAGCTTATCAAAACTCGGTCTACCGGGAACTCGCTGCGGTATTATTATTGGTAATGAAGAGTTGATTGGTGCCATCAGTAATATGAATGGCATTATTAGTCTTGCTCCGGGTGGTATCGGTCCAAGCATCGCACTTGAAATGCTACAGCGTGACGATTTATTTGAATTATCTCAAAATGTTATAGGACCATTCTATAAACAGCGCGTTGAAGAAGTCATTAAGATCATTCGCCGCTATATCCCTGAAGATAAATGCCTTATTCATAAACCTGAGGGCGCCATTTTCTTGTGGTTGTGGTTTAAAGACCTGCCAATTAGCTGTTTAGAACTTTATCGCCGCTTAAAAGCACGTGGTGTATTGATGGTTCCGGGACATTACTTTTTCCCAGGACTTGAAGAAGATTGGCAACATGCCCATGAATGTATGCGTATGAACTATGTTCCTGAGCCGGAAAAGATTGAGCAAGGGATTCAAATCCTTGCTCAAGAATTAGAAAAAGCCTATCAAGAATCTGAACGCTAAATCTAGCAGTAGGGTTAAAAAAAGCCCTTTCCATTGAGGAAAGGGCCAAAATTAGCGAGAACTCCATAATTGAAATCGAATATATTTGTACACGACAAATCTTATTCGCGGTTATTAAACCACTTTTTCAATATCAGTTATGGCTAGAACAAAGACCAATTACGCCCTTATATAGACGGATACTTTTTCTCCATATCTTATTCCTTCCTTTATTCACAATCATAATGCCCAAAATAAGATAGCTAATAACTGCGGCGAAATAATGCGTAAAAACATCGCTAAAGGATATACCGTGGCATAAGAAAGTGCCGGTGCTCCGCTGGTTGGATGGATATTATTTGCAAAAGCTAATGCTGGTGGATCTGTCATAGAGCCTGCCAATACACCACATAGGCTTAAATAATTCATTTTTCCGAAAATGCGTGCAACTAAGCCGGTGATAAACAGAGGAATAAAGGTAATTAATAGCCCATAGCCAATCCATGTGAGTCCATCACCTTGAATAAGAGTTTCAATAAAACTCCCTCCCGAATTCAGCCCGACAACTGCCAAGAACATCACAATTCCAAGCTCTCTCAACGCTAAGTTGGCACTTGGTGGCATAAACCAATACAGTCGTCCAATGGTACCTATTCGTCCAAGGATCAAGGCAACAACTAATGGTCCGCCCGCTAAACCTAGCTTCAATGCAGCAGGAAAGCCCGGTACAAATATCGGTAACGAGCCTAAAACAACCCCCAAACCTATTCCAATAAATACAGGCAGCATCTGGACTTGCTGTAATTTTTGTTTCGCGTTTCCAAGTATTGCTGTGACCGCTTCAATTGATTCAGGACGCCCAACAATATTGAGGATATCACCAAATTGCAGTACAGAATTGTTGTTTGCCATCAGGTCAATCCCAGTCCGGTTCAAACGAGTTACCACCACATCATACTTCTGCTTGAGATTCAGTTCTTTTAAACGTTTACTTAGTACAGCGTCATTAGTCACGACCACTCGGACAGAGTGCAATACAGAACTTGAAGTTGATAATGAAGCTTCAACCTCCTCACCAAGGATTAGGCGAACTTTATTTAAGTCTTCTCTTTGCCCAACAACATGCAGTAGATCTCCAAGATGTATTTCTGTCGTCGGCTGAGGCACCACCAGCATTTCCCCGCGTTTTAGCCGCGAGCAAACAATGTCTTCACTGCCAAGCATGGGAATGTCTTGCATCATCAAGCCATCAAGATTGGTATTGCGCACCGCGATGTTCATCGTTTGCAGTGAGTCACGATGCTGAACGTTCGCACTATTAAACTCCGCAGCTTCTTTATCTACCGAGATACGAAAGATAATACGAACGAGCCACATCACCAGCAAAATACCGCAAATTCCCATTGGGTAAGCCATCGCATACCCCATTCCCATTTGTCCGACCAAACTCGGATCAGACCCTAAATCAGATAGAATTTGCTGCCCAGCCCCTAACGATGGTGTATTCGTGACTGCGCCCGAGAAAATGCCCAAAATAATTGGTAGAGGAATGTCCGCTATTTTATAGATAATAGCGGTAACGACAGCCCCTAAAATAACCACCATCAAGGCAAATCCATTGAGTTTTAAACCAGAAACACGCAAAGAAGAGAAAAAACCGGGTCCAACTTGTATCCCGATGGTATAAACGAAGAGAATCAAACCAAATTCTTGAATAAAATGCAGCATGTCATTATTGAGAGACAAGCCATAACTTCGCGCAAAATGCCCAACAATAATTCCACCAAAAAGAACCCCGCCAATCCCTAAGCCCACGTTGCGGATTTTCCAATTACCTATCCATAAGCCTAGTGCGGCAGCTAATGCTAATAAACTGACTGTAAGCGCTAATTCACTCATAGACCGCTATCCTTTTGACGACAATGAACCAAAATACGGGACATACGGAGTTATTACATTTGCAACTGAATCGATTGTGCCAAATAAACACAGAGGAAGTTGTGTGATAGAGCACAGTTCACAGCAATTCAATTATGCATTTTCATACTTTAGTTAAAAACAATTTAATTGCTAATTATTAACATCACCGACATAAAATAATACAAAAAAGAGCTATTATTCTGAGGGTATCTTAAATAATAATAGAGTTGCTCGATTGTGAATTTTTAGTTTTTAGTTATTATGATCTCTGATTAGGCAAAATTCATTTAAATGCAGGTCAACATATATATGCCAAGCTTGATTTTTTTTAGGTCGTTAGCATTTTCCACCTTATTAACTCTTACATTAAGTGGGTGCTCCAGTATTATGACTCATGCTGGCCCTACTGATAGCTATTATCCTGGGACAAAAAATAGCGTTGATATGCTGCAGCATGAAGATACCGGCTGGGTAGTTAAGCCGTTGCTGGTTATTGATTTACCATTTACTGCACTCATGGATACATTATTAATTCCGATGGATTATATGCATTCAAACGGCTCACAAGAGGCAGATTCACCAAAAAAACGTGTAGAACAACTTGATAAACAGCGACTTGATAAACAGTCACCTGATAAGCTGCAATTTGATAAACAACAGCCAAAGAACCCTCAATAATTTTCCTATATAAAAGTAGCTTATTGATGCTCTAATCAAGAATATAATACTTAAAATATAATTAATATTATTAACTTAATTTAGGTTAATAAATCCTTTATCTTACTGACCAAATTTCCATCTTTTTTAATCTATTCTATTAACCCACCGCTTATTAATTTTAAATCAATATACATGAATCAAATATTGAGCATTTAATTTAATGATTACTTAAGCCCTCTTTTTTTGAAGAATAAAAAGATGAATACCCACCTTTTTATTCTTCATGAGTGTTATTCCAGATAAACTTTAATTAGACAACCCTGTTTCAACAATATAAATCTGTCTAAACCCATTAATATCTCGCATAAATGCTACAAATTTATCATTTGGAGAAAAGACAACAGCATCTGCGACAGGGGCTATTTCTGTTCTCTGAGTTAACCGTTCTAAATCTCTAGTCGCCACATGGCAACGTACAACGCTATTGTCATACACAAAGCAGAGATACTCACCAGTTTTATTCCAACTAAATGCAGACTGAATTGAAAACTTGCCAAATGTCACCTGAGTGAGTACTCCTGTTGCCGTTGCCACCAACCATAATTGCACAATGCCATGATCATCATGCATCAAACAGGCGATTAATTCGCCATTTGGTGAAGTACGCAACCAGTGTCTTGGCTGTTTCGCTAGCCCTGGAAACTTCCGATGATGTGTATACGTTAAACGCCTTTGTTTCACACCCTTAGGCGGCGCTGGCATGGTTTTTTCGGTACCTTGCAGAGGTTCATCGCCTTGGATTTTGAATTCATTTGGATCTTCAGGTAAATCAACTAAGTAAACTTCAGGGACCACGTCACCATTTTGATGATGCGTATCTCCAATAAACGCTAATGCACGTCGTTGCCACTGGCCTTGTTGATTCATATAACCACGTTGACCAACCCATCCCTCTTCATAGGCTCGGCTAATCTCGTCGCTATTCGGAGTTGGCATCAAAGTTGTCTTCGTCACAACACTACAGAAAAAATCGCCGCTATATTCTCTTTCATGACCAATAGGTTCAATGGTCACTGCGCCTGCAGGTACGGCAACAGCCACATTGCGTTGGTCTAATTGAAGATCGATCTCATGCAAAACATGGTCATTATAGGTAAAGCTCAACCACTTCCCATCAGGGCTAAAAACATGAACATGTGTTCCACCTCTGAGCGCACCCGCCATATAAGGTGGCGTAATGCACATTGCATCAATCGGATGCGCAATACCGAGTTGGCAGTCATCAACGTAAACACCTCGGCGATGATGGAAATCATACTGCCAAGACTCATCGGGATATTCTGGACCCTGAATAAAAGCATAACGAGGCGGATTTTCAGCGCTTACAGTGACTACGCCAACATGGGCACCATGCAATCCTCGATAAATTTCTACTTTTTGATGGGTAATAACATGAATTTTTTCTATGGTTTGCCCGGTAAATGAACTGCCAATTGGTCGAACATCATAAGCTAACCACTGGCTATCTGGTGTCCAAACATTAATATTTGTAAGCTGATGACTTCGCGAATCATCAGTAATACACATTTCTTTATAAGGCATTTTATTGCTCAATCTGTTATCCTTTGACATCATTTAACATAGGCTATCGGATTACTTTAACTAATCAATTCTTTAAGAGAATAAAAAATCTCAGTCGAGAAGTTTCACAAGTAATATTACCCTTAGACAATCACTATAGTATTGAATAAAACCATCATGTTATTAAGTGTTCTCTATATTATTGGTATTACTGCCGAAGCCATGACAGGCGCTTTAGCTGCTGGACGCCGTAAAATGGATGTCT
The DNA here is from genome assembly GCF_027595165.1 of Providencia sp. PROV188. Lineage (NCBI taxonomy): Bacteria > Pseudomonadati > Pseudomonadota > Gammaproteobacteria > Enterobacterales > Morganellaceae > Providencia > Providencia sp. PROV188. The sequence continues at coordinate 312,215 of NZ_CP097291.1, read as the reverse complement.
TTGGCGTCATTATTATTGCTTCTGCAACCGCCATCGGCGGTGGCTCTGTCCGTGATATTCTACTCGGTCACTACCCTCTAGGTTGGGTTGCCCACCCCGAGTACATCATGACCGTAGCAGGTGCCGCCATTGTCACCATCTGGATAGCCCCGATGATGAAACACCTTCGCCGGCTCTTCTTAATACTTGATGCGATTGGCTTAATCGTCTTCTCTATTCTTGGTGCCCAAATAGCCCTCGATATGAATTATAGCCCTATTATTGCCGCCATTGCTGCTGTAGTGACCGGTGTATTTGGCGGTGTACTTCGTGACATGCTGTGTAACACCATCCCTCTGGTTTTCCAAAAAGAAGTCTACGCGGGCGTCTCTTTTGCTGCCGCATGGTTATATATCGGCTTGCTGTATACACCACTCCCTAAAGATATCGTGGTTATTATCACGTTGGTCGCAGGTTTAAGTGCCAGGCTGCTTGCCATCCGCTACCGTTTGGGATTACCTATTTTTAATTACGAAAGCCAAGATTAACCAAAACTGATTTTCCTATCAGCCATTCGTTTAACCGCTAATGGCTGAGATCTAGCTTCTGCAAAGTATACAGTTCCTGCAAAGTGTATAGCGCCTTCTGAATTTCAGGCTCTGCCAACCAGTACTTTAATGCCTGCTTCCGCTTTTCAGATAAACCTAGCGACTCCACAGTCTCTTGTTCACTCAATTCTTCTATCGTGGATATCTTGTTTAGATGTTTAATTTCTAAAGGAATTCCGAACCCTTTCAACCAATTTGTTATTGGCTGCATAGATGTCTTTTGTAACTGGCTAAGCGCATTTGCCGTTTTCTTATTCTTAGGTAATGAATCTTGCCAATGAGGAGAAAGCCAACCAAGCAACGTTGAGAGTCCATATTGCTCTACCCATATCTTCCATGTCTTTTCGCCCACCCCGCGAATCTTTAATTGTTTACCTAGCCAAGCTAGGCGAGCAACAAATTGGGGAGCACAATCTGGTGTGTATGCTAAACAGCTCAATGAATGAAAGTTTTCGAGAGAGGATGTGTTCGGATGCAACCTAGGCTCTCGCCGCCAAATGACTTTTTCCATAAATGGCGTCCCATGTCCTGATAACGTTAACTGGATTTTATCCCCAACTAACACATCTTTTTGTTTCCAGGAATTGAGCGAACCAATGCGGATTTTACTCACTTTTTTATCATCGATTGTGACGGGTTCAATGTTAGCAATCACATTCACAGCCCCTGATTTCCCTACCCGAAAAGTTAAATTAATAACCTCTGAGACCACACTTTTTAGCGGGTATTTCCATGCTACACTCCAACTGTTTTGGTTTGCTCGCCAAACCGATGACGGCGGTGGTGGAAAGCTTTTCAAAACGATACCATCGGTTGCAAATGGCATCGGCGCTGAATAATAATGGTCACGCCACTTGGCTGCTGATTGATAGTCAGAGATTGGATGGCTATATTGTTGTACCCAATCAAATCCTAGCCTCTTTAATTCACTCAATTGACGATCCATAGCGACAGAGTTATCAGACCATGCCCAGATAAAAATGCCGATATCATCCGTGACTTGTGTAGGTAGCTCCTTGCGCATCAGCCAACCCGCAATTTTACTCCGTGCATTTTTTCCACCATCCACATTTTGTACATGTCCATTGAGTCTCCAAAATAATTCACCCTGTAAAACAAGAGGTTGCTTCGCTGAAATAGTTTTGGGGATAGCTTGAATAAAGTCGGCTTTATCTCGCCAATTAAGCCCTTCATTCCCATTGCCCCGGCTAATCATTGACACTAAACGTCCATTTTCATAGTGCAGCGTCACCGCAACACCATCGACTTTAGGTTGCAACCAAACTTCATTACGAGCCTTTATCCATGCTGCTATTTCTTCTGATTTTAATTTTTTCAATCCCGTATGGGGTATGGGATGCTTTATTAATCGTTCAGTTTTAGACTGTAACGGTTGTACTAGAGTGTCAGGTAAATTTTGACAGCGCTGCCCCTGCTGCCACTTCGCCAAAAGTTGGTCATAAACCTCGTCACTCACACCGCTCACACCGCCAATCTGATATTGCCTGTCCCACTCTTGTAGCTGCTCTCCCAGCCGCCGCTGTTCCATTCTTGTTAATTCATTATCTAATGAGCGGCATGCTTTTTGAGAATCTACGGTTTCCGCACCATAGCCTATTGAAATAACAGATTGAAGTAATAGGCAGAACCAACCAAATTTCCAGAGTTTCCTGACTGAAAAATAATGCATAATGTCCCTATTATATTTAAGTTTAAACCATGTTCCGAACCGCTATGTGTTGCATTGCATTCTGAGTCAATAAATCAAGGGTAGCAGCAGGCAATGCCGTTAATTGCATAGCGCTTCGCAAAACAGATGGTATTTTCATTAAGTTAAATTTATTTTCTGGAAGGCGTTCACAATTTTCCAATAACCAAAACTTTTTTACTCTTATTTCATGGTTAATGGATATCGCTGCATGTTGTCTTAAGTACGTGTATACTATGTAGGGTTTATCACTATCTTTTATGTCTAACCCACAAATATTCAAGAAATCATCATGATACAAGGCACGTTATATATTCTCTCTGCTCCTAGTGGCGCAGGTAAGTCCAGTCTTATCCAAGCATTACTGAAGACACAACCGTTGTATGACACTCAAGTTTCTGTTTCTCATACAACTCGAGCTGCACGCCCAGGCGAAATTCATGGCGAGCATTACTTCTTTGTTTCTGAAGCTGAATTTCTTCAGATGGTTGAGAACAATGACTTTTTAGAGCATGCCTGTGTTTTCGGTAACTACTACGGCACCTCAAAACCCATTATTGAGGAAGTCTTAAATAGTGGCGTGGATGTGTTTCTCGATATTGACTGGCAAGGTGCTCAGCAAATTCGCGCAAAAATGCCAGAGGCACGTAGTATTTTTATTCTACCGCCATCAAAAGATGAGCTATATCGCCGTCTGCGTGGTCGTGGTCAAGATAGTGATGAAGTCATTGAAAAGCGCATGTCACAAGCAGTTGGCGAAATTGAGCATTACAATGAATACGATTACGTCATTGTAAACGACGATTTCAACACCGCACTGAGCGATTTACAATCTATCATGCGTGCTGAGCGCTTGAGATTAGGTCGCCAAGTCCAGCGACATGATGCTTTAATCAGCAAATTACTAGCAGACTGAGAATAGTTTCAGTATCATATCAGGTCATTTTTTTATTTCTTTGGAGTAGCACACTTATGGCACGCGTAACTGTTCAAGACGCAGTAGAAAAAATTGGTAACCGTTTTGACCTCGTACTGGTCGCAGCACGTAGAGCTCGTCAGTTACAAACTGGTGGTAAAGATCCTTTAGTTCCAGAAGAAAACGATAAGCACACTGTTATCGCGCTACGTGAAGTAGAAGAAGGTTTAATTAACGGTCACATTTTGGATGTGCGTGAACGCCAAGAACAGCAAGAGCAAGAAGCCGCTGAAATGCAGGCAGTTTCTGCGATCGCTGAAGGTCGTCGCTAATTACTAAGGTGGGTCTGCCTTGTATCTGTTTGAAAGCCTAAATCTAATAATTCAGCAATATCTCCCAAAAGAGCAAGTTGAATTACTGAAAAAAGCCTATGTTGTCGCACGGGATGCTCATGAAGGGCAGACCCGTTCCAGTGGTGAGCCTTATATTACTCACCCTGTTGCTGTTGCTTGTATTCTGGCTGAAATGCGTTTGGATCATGAAACACTGATGGCTGCGCTACTTCATGATGTGATTGAAGATACTCCAGCGACATTTCAAGACATAGAGCAGCTGTTTGGAACTACCGTCGCCGGCTTAGTCGAAGGGGTTTCCAAACTGGATAAGCTGAATTTCCGCGACAAGAAAGAAGCTCAAGCAGAAAACTTCCGTAAAATGATCATGGCAATGGTGAAAGATATCCGTGTCATTTTGATCAAACTGGCAGACCGTACTCACAATATGCGCACGCTTGGGTCATTACGACCCGATAAGCGTCGCCGCATAGCGCGTGAAACACTGGAAATTTACAGTCCTCTCGCGCATCGCTTAGGTATCCACCATATTAAAACCGAACTCGAAGAGTTAGGTTTCGAAGCGCTGTATCCAAACCGTTATCGTGTTATCAAGGAAGTGGTGAAATCCGCTCGTGGTAACCGTAAAGAAATGATCCAAAAAATCCTTTCTGAAATTGACGGTCGATTAACGGAAGCAGGTGTACCCTGTACAGTCAGTGGTCGCGAAAAACATCTGTATTCTATCTATCGGAAAATGCATCAAAAAGAGCAGCGATTCCATTCCATTATGGATATCTATGCTTTTAGGGTCATCGTTGAAGACGTTGATACCTGCTACCGTGTTTTAGGGCAAATGCACAGTCTTTATAAACCTCGTCCGGGGCGAATCAAAGACTATATTGCTATTCCTAAAGCTAACGGATACCAATCCCTCCACACCTCATTAATTGGACCTCATGGGGTACCTGTCGAAGTACAAATTCGTACTGAAGATATGGACCAAATGGCCGAAATGGGTGTTGCTGCTCACTGGGCATATAAAGAACAAGGCGAATTGGGAACCACTGCGCAGGTGAAAGCCCAGCGTTGGATGCAAAGCTTGCTCGAACTCCAACAGAGTGCGGGAAGCTCATTTGAATTTATTGAAAGCGTAAAATCAGACCTCTTTCCTGATGAAATTTACGTTTTCACCCCCGAAGGTCGTATTGTCGAATTACCGACAGGCGCAACACCGGTGGACTTCGCGTATGCCGTGCATACTGACATTGGGCATGCTTGTGTGGGTGCACGAGTTGATCGCCAACCTTACCCACTCTCCCAGTCACTTTCTAGCGGTCAAACGGTAGAAATTATTACGGCTCCAGGCGCTCGACCAAATGCGGCATGGTTGAACTTTGTGGTAAGTTCAAAAGCACGTGCAAAAATCCGTCAGTTACTGAAGAATTTAAAACGCGAAGACTCCGTTAATTTAGGTCGTCGCCTACTCAATCATGCGCTAGGTACAGGCACCAAAATCACGGATATACCTCGTGAAAGTATTGATGCCGAATTAGCTCGCATGAAGCTCCACTCTATTGACGATTTACTTGCCGAAATTGGTTTAGGTAATGCCATGAGTGTTGTAGTAGCTCGTAACTTGCAAAGTAACCCTCAGAGTGCTCAGTCAAGTGCCGTTGAAGAACCAGTGATTACGGAAAACCGTAATAAGCTGTCCATCAAAGGGGCTGATGGAGTCTTAATTACCTTTGCTAAATGCTGCCGTCCTATCCCGGGCGACCCAATTATTGCGCATATTAGCCCAGGTAAAGGATTGGTTATTCACCATGAATCTTGCCGTAATATCCGTGGTTATCAGAAAGAACCGGATAAATTTATGGCTGTTGAGTGGGATACCGAGACAGACACGGATTTTATCGCTGAAATTAAAGTTGATATGATAAACCATCAAGGTGCCCTTGCTAACTTGACCGCCGCTATCAATGATGCGAACTCAAGTATTCAAAGCATGAACACTGAAGAAAAAGATGGTCGTGTTTACTGCGCCTTTATTCGCTTGTCGATTAAAAACCGTATTCAATTGGCTAACGTGATGCGTAAAATTCGTATCATGCCAGATGTTCTACGCGTCAGCCGTAACCGTAATTAGTCGATATCATTAAAAATACGAACTCTCACTATGAATGAACGCCGCTATCGCCGCATTTGCCAAATGATGGCGATGCGGCAGCCCGACCTAACACTTTGTCTTGAAGAAATTCATAAGCCTCATAATGTTTCTGCAATTGTGCGCAGTGCTGATGCAGTCGGGATCCATAAAATTCATGCCATTTGGCCAGACCAACAGGTTAAACTCTCCGTCTCCTCTGCAGCGGGAAGTAATAGTTGGGTAAAAGTCATCTCGCACCAATCCACCGAAAGCGCCATTACTCAGATAAAATCCCAAGGTATGCAGATTTTAGTCACGAATCTGTCAGATACGGCTGTCGATTTTCGAGAAATTGATTATACCCGCCCAACCTGTATTATGGTGGGACAAGAGAAAACGGGTATCTCGGATAAGGCATTAGCCCTTGCAGATCAACATATTATCATCCCAATGGTTGGTATGGTGCAGTCACTCAATGTCTCTGTCGCCTCTGCACTTATTTTGTATGAAGCCCAACGTCAGCGCCAACTCGCAGGCATGTATGACCGAGAAAATAGTCTATTATCTGAGCAAGAACAACAAGAGTGGCTATTTGAAGGCGGCTATCCTGTATTGGCTGAAGTGGCTAAACGCAAAGGGCTTCCTCGCCCATTTATCAATCAGCAAGGTCAGATAGAGGCTGATGATGCTTGGTGGGCACAAATGCAGCTTTCTGAAAAAATGAAGAGAAAACAACTCAGTTAAGGAATCGACATGAACCGTGGTCTGCTTAATACCATTTCACTGACTTCACTTCATGGCATTGGTGCCAGCCAGTCAGAAAAAATGAGTAAAATCGGGTTGAACACAGTTCAGGACTTGCTTCTGCATTTTCCACTGCGTTATGAAGATCATACGCGTCTTTATCAGATTAAAGACTTGATACCCGGCACAACGGCCACTATCACTGGTCACGTTCTACAAACCAAAGTCGTTTTTGGACGTAAAAGAATGATGACCTGCCTGATCAGCGATGGTACAGGCAACCTAACGCTGCGTTTTTTCAACTTCTCTGCTGCAATGAAAAACAGTTTAGCCGAAGGTCGCCAAGTGACTGCCTACGGAGAAGTGCGTCGTGGTAATACAGGACCTGAAATTATTCACCCTGAATATAAAGTCTCTCAAGAAACGGATAATATCGCCCTTCAAGAGAACCTAACTCCGGTTTATCCGACAACCGAAGGTGTCCGCCAAGCCACACTGCGTAAAGTGATGGAGCAAGCGCTCACCATGTTAGAAAGTGGCAATATTCAAGAGTTACTGCCCGAAGAGTTCAGCCGTAGCCTAATTAGCCTCCCCGATGCCATCCGACTGTTACACACTCCACCACCGGATGTTTCGTTAGAAGAGTTAGAAAAAGGGCATCACCCAGCCCAAAAGCGTTTGATCCTCGAAGAGTTACTGGCTCACCATTTAAGTATGCTTGCCATTCGGGCTGGCAATGAACGGCTCTATGCTGAACCATTGGTTTCATCTGGAAAGTTTAAAACGCCTTTACTGGCAAATTTGCCGTTCTCACCAACTAACGCGCAAAAACGCGTCGTAGCAGAAATCGAAACTGATTTACGAAAAAATGCCCCAATGATGCGTTTGATCCAAGGTGATGTCGGTTCCGGTAAAACACTTGTGGCTGCATTAGCCGCACTGTGTGCCATTGAAAATGGTAAACAAGTTGCCTTAATGGCACCGACTGAAATTCTTGCAGAGCAGCACGCAAATACCTTTAAGCAATGGTTTGAACCTCTAGGTATCAAAGTAGGCTGGTTAGCAGGTAAACAAAAAGGTAAAGCCCGCCAGCAACAACAAGATGCCATTGCGAGTGGTGAAGTCTCGATGGTAGTCGGTACCCATGCCATCTTCCAAGAGCAAGTGAGCTTTCACTCTTTAGGGTTAGTCATCATTGATGAACAACACCGCTTTGGCGTTCACCAGCGGCTCGCTTTGCGCGAGAAAGGTGAACAGCAAGGATTCCACCCACATCAATTAATCATGACCGCTACGCCAATCCCACGCACGCTGGCAATGACTGCTTACGCCGATCTCGATACCTCAGTGATTGACGAGCTTCCACCAGGAAGAACTCCGGTCACTACTGTGGCGATTCCAGACACCCGACGTAGTGATATTGTCGAGCGCGTTCGCCAAGCCTGTTTAGAGGAAGGACGGCAAGCTTATTGGGTGTGCACATTGATTGATGACTCAGAGGTACTTGAAGCGCAAGCTGCCCAAGTTACCAGCGAAGAACTCGCGTTGGCCCTACCTGAACTCAAAGTTGGACTAGTCCATGGTCGAATGAAACCCGCCGAAAAGCAAAGCATTATGGCGGCATTTAAGAATAACGAAATACAGTTACTTGTTGCTACCACCGTTATCGAAGTCGGGGTGGATGTTCCGAACGCAAGCCTGATGATTATTGATAACCCCGAACGGCTTGGATTAGCACAATTGCACCAACTACGGGGGCGGGTTGGTCGTGGCTCTGTCGCATCTCACTGTGTGCTACTTTATAAAACGCCACTCACTCATACCGCCAAGCAGCGCTTACAAGTTTTACGAGACAGTAATGATGGCTTTGTGATTGCCCAAAAAGACTTAGAAATTCGAGGCCCCGGAGAGCTGCTAGGTACCAGGCAGACAGGGAATGCGGACTTTAAAGTGGCAGACTTGCTACGAGATCAATATATGTTGCCAGAAGTGCAACGGCTAGCTAGACACATCCAGCAAAACTACCCCGAGCATGCTCAAAAGATTATTGAACGCTGGCTCCCTGAGCGCGAGCAATATAGCCACGCTTAAGCTTTTTCCTTCCCTAAAATGAAAATTGCCGTGAACACATCCATGTCCACGGCAATACCTGCTTTATTTATACATTTAGTTATATATGTTTGTATTTACTTCAGTACTTGTTCTGTACTAGCCGCCAATCGTTGGGAAAACTGGCAACCATAAGTAGAACTTAATCACTAACGCATTCACAATATCGATAAAGAATGCCCCTACCATCGGCACGACTAAGAATGCTAGGTGAGATGGACCAAATTTATCGGTTACCGCTTGCATGTTAGCGATAGCGGTTGGTGTTGCCCCTAAACCGAAACCACAATGACCCGCCGCTAAAATAGCAGCATCATAGTTTTTACCCATCACACGGAAGGTAACAAAAATCGCATATCCTGCCATAACGCAAGCTTGAACGCCGAGAATGACTAACATTGGGATTGCTAAAGACGCCAGTTCCCACAGTTTTAAACTCATTAATGCCATGGCTAAGAATAAGGATAGACTGACGTTACCCATCACAGAAACCGCGCGGTCAAATACTCGATAAAAACCAAGTAAAGATAGGCTGTTACTTAAGATAACACCGACGAACAATACGCAAACAAATTTAGGCAGTGCAAATGCGGTGCCTGATAGTAGCCCTGCAATCCAGCTTCCTGCTAGCAAACAGATAGCGATCAACGCAATAGTTTCAATCAACACCATCGAGTTGATCATGCGGTTGGATTGTGGCTTTTCAAATGCGGTAGGAACATCTTTGTCCTCATCCGCGGTACCAGGTGTTGGGATATTGCGAATTAAGAAACGTGCAACAGGGCCACCAATAAGCCCTCCAAGTACTAAACCAAAGGTTGCACAAGCCATTGCAACTTCAGTTGCACTCTTGAAGCCATAATCTTCAGTAAAGATTTTACCCCAAGCGGCGCCAGTACCATGTCCACCGGATAAAGTGATTGAGCCGGCTAATAGCCCCATAAGAGGGTCTAAACCTAATAATTTCGCAAGTGCGATACCGACTGTGTTTTGAACTAGCAATAAACCGACAACGACAAAAATGAAAATTAACAATGCTTTACCGCCAGCTTTTAAGCTCGCTAAGTTAGCATTCAAACCAATGGTCGCAAAGAATGCGAGCATCATCGGTTCTTGCAGTGATAAGTCGAAGGAGAGGCTCCAATCAAATACTTGCTTAACCACTAACAGGGTAAAAGCGACTAATAATCCCCCTGCAACGGGTTCAGGGATAGTGTATTTTTCAAGAAATGAAACTGACTTTACCAGTTTACGTCCGAGTAATAGCACGAGTGTAGCAGCGACCAGAGTGCCGTAGACATCGAGATGATACATTTATGTACCTCGTCTGTTGTTAATATTATTTAAAACTAATTAGACGTTATTTTTTTCCTTAAAACGCCAAAAGCAGGTGCATGGATTAGAAAAAAAAATCGCGATAAATACAAGTTAAAACATATAAAAATGTGACGCTCTTAGTTTAATATCCACCTTAATTTTTTTGCGCAACCGATTGCTTTTTGAATTATTCTCTTTAAAATGCGCTTTTTGCTAGTGGAATTGGAATAATGAACGCAACGGCATCTGAAGAACAAAATGTTGAAAAAACAGTACAAAACCAAAGCGAACTGATCTATCGCCTTGAAGATAGGCCACCTTTACCTCAGGCGCTGTTTGCTGCTGGACAGCATCTATTAGCGATGTTTGTCGCGGTGATTACCCCCGCAATGCTTATCTGCCAAGCACTTGGGCTACCCGCTCATGACACCCAGCGAATCATCAGCATGTCATTGTTTGCTTCAGGAATCGCCTCTCTGATTCAGATCCGCGCGTGGGGTCCTGTCGGCTCAGGATTACTTTCCATTCAAGGCACCAGTTTCAACTTTGTTGCACCGTTGATTATGGGGGGAGTTGCACTCAAGCAAGGCGGAGCCGATATCCCTTCCATGATGGCGGCATTATTCGGCACATTAATGGTCGCAGCACTGACCGAAGTTATCTTATCGCGTTTCTTACATTTAGCTCGCCGAGTTATCACGCCGCTGGTTTCTGGTGTTGTGGTCATGATCATTGGTTTATCACTGATTCAAGTCGGTTTAACCTCAATTGGTGGGGGTTACAGTGCACTGAGCGATAACACATTCGGTTCCCCTGATAACCTCATTCTTGCAGGCATTGTGTTAGCCGTCATTATCCTGTTAACTCGCCAGAAGAACCCGTACTTACGCGTTGCATCATTAGTGATTGCAATGGCAGTAGGCTACCTTGCTGCTTGGTGGATGAATATGCTGCCAACTACGCAAGCCAGTGATGCCAATCAATCTCTGATTACGATCCCTGAACCTTTTTATTATGGTCTCTCTTTTGACTGGAATTTACTCATTCCACTAATTCTAATTTTTATGGTGACGTCGCTAGAAACCATTGGTGATATCACAGCAACGTCAGATGTCTCCGAGCAGCCAGTACACGGACCTCTCTATATGAAACGTATTAAAGGCGGTGTATTAGCCAATGGACTAAATTCTATGGTGTCAGCGGTGTTTAATACCTTTCCTAACTCCTGCTTTGGTCAGAATAATGGCGTTATCCAATTAACAGGTGTTGCTAGCCGCTATGTGGGTTACTTAGTGGCGTTGATGCTAGTGCTACTGGGTCTGTTCCCAGCAGTGGCAGGTTTTGTGCAACAAATTCCTGAACCTGTTCTAGGTGGTGCTACCATTGTGATGTTCGGCACAATTGCTGCGTCCGGTGTGCGTATCGTTTCTCGCGAGCCACTCAATCGCCGCGCAATTATGATCATTGCATTGTCTCTAGCCGTAGGAATGGGGGTTTCTCAGCAACCGTTAATCCTACAATTTGCGCCTGACTGGCTGAAAACCCTGTTTTCATCCGGTATTGCAGCAGGTGGTTTAACTGCGATTGTACTGAACTTGATTTTCCCTCACGAAAAATAATTCCCTATACCGCCGCAAGAGTTGAACACGCCGGCGGTTCTTCTGTATGCTATCCTTGAGTTGCCGATATATTAAACATATCGGCAATTTATATTTTTATCTGATTAATAAGGGAGCAGACAAACGTGAAAGGGTTACTGAGGTTTTTCGGCTATATTTTTCTGCTTCTTTTGATTGTATTTCTAGCCTGCTATATTGCCTTACAAACTCGATGGGGAGCAGGTTACGCCAGCCAACTTCTGAGCAAATTTACGCCTTATGACATTAACGTCGGCATTATGGGACATCAATTCTCCGATCCGGGTAAATTTATTTTCCAAGACATTAAGATTGAATCAAGCAACAAGCAGCTAGAATTAGATGCTCGGCAAATTGTGGTGGATGTCAATTGGCGGCATATTTTCAGTGGTGAAGCTATTCAACGCTTAACCATCACTCAAGGAGACTTATCTGCAAACTTTACCGAGAACACATCGCCGCTACCGCTTTCTGCAAAAGTCCTACAATTTGAAAATAGCCAGATTCAATTAACTCAAGACAAAAACACCGTTCAAGTCGCAGGATTTACAGGGGGTATAACCCCATGGAAACCAACAACTGAAAATCCATTTGGTTATGGTGATTTTCGCTTTACTACCAATCAATTAACCTTGAATTCTCTCCCTTTTAGAAATGTCGCGGTCACGGGGAAATTACAAGAAAAGGTAACAGATTTTAGCCAAATCAGCGGCTACCTCAATAATGGGGCGATCACGGGTAAAGGAAAATGGTTTGCTGACGGTTCTATCACCATTGATAACCTGTCGATGAATAAAGTGGGCTGGCAGAATGACTTAACCTTTGATGCGCTGTTTGATGCAATAAACAGTGACCGAACATTGCAAATCAACCAATTACAACTAACCAATGTAGATATTCAAGGGCGCGATTGGGCACTGTCGGGTCTGAGCAGCGAAGTCGATCAAATTGCCTTGGTGAGAGGGAGTTGGAGCAGCCCAAAAAGCCATATTAATTTCAATGTCGATCAATTGGTTATCCAAGACCAGCAAATTGATACGCTCATCGGTGAGCTGAACATTGACGGTGATAACTTCAATGTTGATAAGCTCTCCGGCTACTACAATAAAGGTATTTTTAACCTCAGTGCGGTTTGGCAACGTAATGATAAATCACTGACCATCACTGACGGTACGCTCGCTGGGGTTCTGTATACCTTGCCAGATAATTGGCTGTCGTTCTTTGCTCAACCCACACCAGCGTGGTTATCCACATTCGCCATTGATAATTTTACCGTCACGCAATCTTTGCTGATGAATATTCAACCTGAATTTCCTTTCGAATTTACCGCGTTAAGCGGCAACATTCGCTATGTTGACCTGATCAAACAGAAACAGTGGGGAATCTGGAAGGGGCAAGCTACTTTCAATGCCGATACAGGTACCATCAACCAGGTGATGATCCGTCGTCCACTTTTAGAAATTGCAGGAAGTAATGGGCGTGCCGCCGCAAGCCTCAGTGGCAGCGTTGACCGTGGTATCGCAAAAATTGGTTTACTGGCACAGCAAGAGCCAAATAAAGTACCTTTTGAATTACGTGCATCAGGGACCAACATTGATTTAAGTGATTTAAACCAATGGGGTTGGTCAGGCTTTTCACCACAAATGTGGGGAGATTTCGAGGCTTCATTACAAGGGGATTTACTCGCATCACCTCTAGTATCAAGCCTCAACGGAAAATTAACCGCTAAGCCACTTCAAGGAAGCGCTCAACTGCGTACTGTGGTTGATGGCCATGTGGCGTCTGGCGTCGCCCCCGTAGAGCCATCAGCAGAATCCCAACCCAAGCTAGAATCACACACTGTACCAGCAGAAAATACCTACCCTGTTGATAGGCATGTTCCTGATATGGTTACTCAATAAAGCAGTGAGTTAGTAAGCAATAAAAAAGCAGGCTCATCCCTTCGGATTGCCTGCTTTTTCGATTCTTCACCAAAAACAGTCAGCCACCTAAAAACATTATTCGCTTTTCTCTTTTTTCGTTTCTGGCAGCACCATGTATATGCCGCTAAATACCGCACCCACTTGGTTTTCTGCATTGCTCACATGCACTTCTAGTTTTACCCGCGCTTTACTTCCTCGGGCGAGGCGATCTAAATCCCCACTAAGATGTGAGAGATCGGCCACTGCGGTTGGGCGTCCACTAACGGGTTTTGCGTAGCGAATATTGGCATCTACCAGAACGATTTCTCCGCCTAATTGATGCTCTTGCAGCAGTAGCCAAATCATTCCCCAGCCAGTTAACGTGGCGAGAGAAAACTGGCTTCCAGCAAAAATAGTATTATGAGGATTTTGGTTGCCAGCTTCTGGCATTGTCGTCACAAAGCGCTTTCCTGTGTACTGTTCAATACGTACACCCATTTTTTCACTTAATGGAATATGCTTGTGCCAAGCTTGCTGAAGCTCACCGCACCAATCCGGACGATGGAGAATTTGGTCAAGGGTTTCAATTGGTTTGATCATCAAATAGTGTCGAACAGGGGTTTTCAACTCTCCAGTGACCTCGCCACGACGTTCAAAACCCATTTTGGCGAAGAATGGTACGGCTTCTTCTCGAACACTGGACACGATACGTTTAACACCTTCTCGCCTTGCAATGGTTTCAAGCGCCATAATAATCAGTTTGCCTAACCCCTTGCCTTGCATGACAGGATTAACTGCGAGAAAGCGAATAGCTCCTTCATTATCGGCATTAATATATAGACGCCCAATGGCCAAAATACGATTTTTTTCATCAACCACCATTTGATGGTGAGCGGTTAAATCATAACCGTCTTTTTCAGAGCCAAGGGGTTGTTTGAACGGTTCTCGCAGCATTGACCAGCGAAATTGGTAGTATGCAGCGAATTCAAGTTCATCTTTTGGTGTCCGTAGGTGATACATCTCTCCCCCCTCCCTTAAGCGATTTTTCTACACTTGCAGCCAAAAAGTCACGGGACCATCATTGGTCAAGCTAACTTGCATGTCCGCTGCAAATTCACCAGTTTCTGTCACGATGCCTTGTGCACGGCTTTGCTCAACAAAATATTGATACAGCTGATCCGCTTTCGCTGGCTCCGCTCCGCCGGAGAAACTTGGGCGCATCCCTTTCTTGGTATCTGCGGCTAACGTGAACTGTGAAACCACTAATAAACTTCCACCAGCTTGTTGAACGTTAAGGTTCATTTTGCCTTGGTCATCGCTAAAAATACGATAGCCAAGGACTTTCTCACAAAGGCGTTTTGCTTTCTGCTCATCATCGTCTTTTTCAACACCGAGCAAAACTAAAAGACCAGGACCAATTTGCCCTACTGTTTTTTCATCAACAACCACACTCGCGTGAGTGACTCTTTGGATTAATGCAATCATGGGTACTCGATAAAAAAAGGAGTAACGTCGCCGTTACTCCTTATTAAGAACTGGATTATTCGACTTCGGCGCTAAAGTCGTAAGTACGAAAATATTCAGGAACGGTGTCTTTATTCAAGACATGAACACCTTTGATACCAAGTGCTTCAGCCGCTTTTACGTTTTCTTCTACATCATCAAAGAATACCGCATCAGCTGCTTCAAATTCTTCAGATTCCAGAACATATTTGAAAATTTCTGGGTCTGGCTTACGCATTCCTAAATCTTGGGATAGATACAGGAAGTCAGAGGACGCTGCAATTTCAGGGTAGTGTTCTGGCCAATAATCAAGATGCAGGCGATTAGTGTTAGATAACACGACAACGCGATGACCTTGCTCACGCAGACGTTCCATAATATCAATGACTTCTGGTCTTAGTGAGATGAAAATTGAGTGCCAGCCTTCTGCAAAATCTTCAAAGCTTAGGGTGATACCCAATTCTTCACAGAGCAGTTCAGCAAATTCGATATCTGAAATTTTGCCACACTCGTGGAGTTGGAAGATATTGCCAAAAGTGAATCGCTTTTTGATTTCTGAACTTGGGGTACCACTTAGTTCAGACCACTTATCAAATACACGATTGAAGTCGATATCAATAATCACATTACCCATATCGAAGATATACAGCATAAATTGTCCTCTTAGTTATTCATTAAATTTACTTTAATCATTATTGAGGCAACTGAACAGTCCTAATTGAGGATTATTAAGGTTATTTTTTCAATTTATCGATTAAGCAAATTGGCTAGAGGAATGACGTTTGTGTCTGGATAAACAAATTTTCTCCTCCGATATAACTAAATTCATTTATCGTTCGATTTTTGTGCATAAAAAAAGGTGCCATATTTGGCACCTTCAATTTTAATTCAAAGACTAACGATTAATCTTCTTTAGAACGGCCAGCACGACGGCGATCGTTCTCTGTCAAGTGACGCTTACGCAGACGAATTGACAGTGGAGTTACTTCAACTAATTCATCATCATCGATAAACTCAAGAGCTTGTTCCAGAGTCATTTTGATAGGTGGTGACAGCGTTGTCGCTTCATCAGTACCTGATGCACGCATGTTAGTCAGTTTTTTACCGGTTAAGCAGTTAACAGTCAGGTCGTTAGAACGTGAGTGAATACCGATGATTTGGCCTTCATACACCTCAGCACCGTGACCTAAGAATAACTTACCGCGATCTTGCAGGCTGTACAGTGCGTATGCAACTGCTTTACCTTGACCGTTAGAGATCAGAACACCGTTTTGACGGCCACCGATTTCGCCTGGGCGAACATCATCGTAATGGCTGAATGTAGAGTACAGTAAACCAGTACCTGAAGTCATAGTCATGAACTCAGTACGGAAGCCAATCAGGCCACGGCTAGGAATGATATAGTCTAAACGTACACGACCTTTACCATCTGGCATCATGTCACGCAGGTCACCTTTACGCTCACCTAACGCTTTCATCACGTCGCCTTGGTTTTGTTCTTCAACATCCAAAGTCACTTGTTCGAATGGCTCTTGTTTACGACCATCGATTTCACGAACGATAACTTTTGGACGAGAAACGGCTAATTCGAAGCCTTCACGACGCATGTTTTCGATCAGAACAGATAAGTGCAGCTCACCACGACCAGAAACGCGGAATGCATCTGGATCTTGAGTTTCTTCAACACGCAGTGCAACGTTGTGAACCAGTTCTTTATTCAGACGATCAAGGATTTGACGTGAAGTAACGAACTTACCTTCTTTACCACAGAATGGTGAGGTGTTAACACAGTAGAACATGCTAACTGTAGGCTCATCAACCGCCAGTGCAGGCAATGCTTCAACGTTACCCACTTGGCAGATAGTGTCAGAAATATTCAGCTCACCTAAACCAGTCAGTGCAACAATGTCGCCAGCTTCAGCTTGTTGTGAATCAATACGCTCTAAACCTAAATGAGTCAGAACTTTACCGATTTTACCGTTGCGAGTCTTACCTTCGCTATCGATAACAGTCACTTGTTGGTTAGGTTTAACAGTACCACGCTTGATGCGACCGATACCGATAACGCCTAAGTAGCTGTTGTAATCTAACTGAGAAACTTGCATCTGGAATGGACCTTCCAGATCAACTGCTGGTGGCTCAACGTGTTCCACGATAGCTTCGTACAGTGGAGTCATGTCTTCAGCCATGTCAGTATGGTCAAGACCAGCGATACCGTTTAATGCGGATGCATAAACGATAGGGAAATCTAATTGCTCATCCGTAGCACCTAAGTTCACGAATAAGTCGAATACTTGGTCAACAACCCAATCAGGACGCGCGCCTGGGCGGTCAACTTTGTTGATAACAACAATTGGACGTAAACCGTGGTCGAACGCTTTTTGCGTTACGAAGCGAGTTTGTGGCATTGGGCCGTCCATCGCATCAACAACCAGCAGAACGCAGTCAACCATGGACATAACACGTTCAACTTCACCACCAAAGTCGGCGTGACCTGGGGTGTCTACGATATTGATGTGATAACCATTCCATTGGATAGCGGTGTTTTTAGCAAGGATTGTAATACCACGCTCTTTCTCCAAGTCATTGGAGTCCATAACACGCTCATCAACAGTTTCACGTTCACCGAAAGTGCCGGACTGTTGCAGTAATTTACCAACCAGTGTTGTCTTGCCATGGTCAACGTGAGCGATGATGGCGATGTTTCTTAAGTTTTGAATTGACAAGGATTTTTACCGTTTAATTGACAGGAAAGGAATATGCTTTATGAGTTGTTGTAATGCCCAAAGCATACTTTCTACGTTAATTTGCTGTTATTTTACACGTTTTTCCACACAAGTGGAATAAATGTGAAAGCCATCACTATTAAAAAAGTTTTTAGCTAAAAAACATTCAGTTGCGTCGTCGTGCAAAGATGCTCAAAAAAATAGCAATTATCAGCACTAGGAAATCACAAAGTGGCAGGATAATACGCTAAAAAGGAAATATTAGCAGCCGAAAAAAAGAATAAAAAATAAACTTTCTTCGTCTATCACTCATTTCAATGTATTTTTTATTGTTTAGATATATCTAATTTGACAATTTAGATATATCGGAATAAAGTGAACTCATCAACGCAATTTAGATATATCGAAATAATAACAGAGGTTCCTATGAGAATACATCAATGCCGTCATGTTTATGCCTCACATCATGACGAACATCAACGAGGACACGGTGGCTGCTGCCACAATAGCGAGCACCAAGAACATCGCCATGGTCATGACCACGGGGAATGTTGTCACGGCGAGGGTCGTCACGGTCGCGGACGCGGTGAAGGCTGCCACGGCGAGGGTCGTCACGGTCGTGGACGTGATGAAGGCTGCCACGGCGAGGGTCGTCACGGTCGTGGACGTGATGAAGGCTGCCACGGCGAGGGTCGTCATGGTCGCGGACGCGGCAAAGGCTTACGTCGCCTATTTGACCATGGAGATCTGCACATTATGGTGCTCTCTTTAGTAGCAAAAAAACCAAGCTATGGTTATGAAATCATCAAAGACATCCAAGAAGCATCTAATGGCTTATATGTACCAAGCCCTGGGGTCATCTACCCAACCTTAACCCTATTAGAAGAACAAGGCTTTTTGGAATCCCAAATTGTCGAGCGTAATCGCAAAAGTTTCTCTATTACTCCAGAAGGGGCTGAACACCTCGCGCAGAATAAAGAAACTGAAGCCGTTATCAGCCGTAAATTAGCCAAAGCCCGTGAACTACAGCAAGGCACCAACTTATCAGAAGATATCGAAATGGCAGTGAGCCGTTTTAAAGCCCTGCTCCGCCACAAAATGGTGCTCAAGCAATTAAATGAAGAACAAACTCATCAAATTGCAGCGATCATCAATGATGCCGTCAAACAAATTGAAGAAGTAAACACGTTATTAACTGACAGTAATGACGAATAAACCTTTTTATATCTCTAAAAATACCAACGGTGTCGCGCCAATCAATGGCACTACACCGTTTTTGTTTCCGCTTTTCATTAATTGCACCATATTGGTGCAGCAAATCTTTTCCTTGCACCAATACAGCGCAATGATAGACTGTTTTTTAGCCTAATCATTGCCATCTTCTTGTCATCATCCCCATTTACGATGATTTTAAAAGTTGGCACGCTTTTCGCTTATATAACCCTAGAGAGCTTGCAATATTGTTAATGAAATAATCATTAATCTTGCGAAGCCAGATAAACCAACCCATGCGCACCTTAATTGCTGCGTGAGTTGATTAGACCCGACCAGGAGAGCCGAGAATGTCCGCTAAACATGTTTTATCGTTAATCGAAGAGCACAATGTTAGATTTATTGATCTGCGTTTTACTGATACAAAAGGTAAAGAGCAACACATCACTATCCCTGCTCATCAAGTTGACGAAGACTTCTTTGAAGAAGGTCAAATGTTTGATGGCTCATCCATCGGTGGCTGGAAAGGCATCAACGAGTCTGACATGGTATTAATGCCTGATGCATCTACCGCAATGTTAGACCCATTCTACGCCGATAATACCTTAATCATTCGTTGCGACATTTTAGAGCCAGGCACTATGCAAGGTTATGATCGCGACCCCCGCTCTATCTCTAAACGTGCTGAAGATTACCTGCGTTCTAGCGGCATTGCGGATATGGTGTTATTTGGACCTGAACCAGAATTTTTCGTGTTCGATGACATTCGCTTCGGCAACAGCATGCACAGCAGCTACTATCACATCGATGATATCGAAGCCGCATGGAACACTGGCACTAAATACGAAGGCGGTAACAAAGGTCACCGTCCAGCAGTGAAAGGCGGTTACTTCCCAGTACCACCAGTAGACTCATCACAAGATTTACGTTCGGCTATGTGTACCACGATGGAAGAGATGGGCTTAGTGGTTGAAGCTCACCACCATGAAGTGGCAACTGCAGGTCAAAACGAAATCGCAACTCGCTTTAATACCATGACCAAAAAAGCGGATGAGACTCAAATTTACAAATACGTTGTCCATAACGTTGCACACGCATACGGCAAAACTGCGACCTTTATGCCAAAACCATTAGTTGGTGATAACGGTTCCGGTATGCACTGCCACATGTCTTTATCTAAAGGTGGTGTGAACCTATTTGCAGGCGATAAATACGGCGGATTATCTGAGATGGCGCTGTACTACATCGGCGGTATCATCAAACACGCTCGCGCACTGAACGCATTCACTAACCCAACGACTAACTCCTACAAACGTTTAGTCCCAGGTTTTGAAGCACCAGTAATGCTGGCTTACTCTGCACGTAACCGCTCTGCTTCTATCCGTATCCCAGTGGTTGCAAGCACGAAAGCACGTCGTATCGAAGTTCGCTTCCCAGACCCAGCGGCTAACCCATACTTAGCGTTTGCTGCTCAGTTAATGGCAGGTCTTGATGGCATCATCAACAAGATCCACCCAGGCGATGCGATGGACAAAAACCTGTATGACTTACCGCCAGAAGAAGCCAAAGAGATCCCAACAGTGGCGGGTTCTTTAGAAGAAGCACTGGCTGAACTGGATAAAAACCGTGAGTTCTTAACTCGTGGTGGTGTATTTACTGACGATGCTATCGACGCTTACATCGAATTACTGCGTGCTGATATCCAACGCGTTCGTATGGCACCACACCCACTCGAATTTGAAATGTACTACAGTGCGTAACACGCCGTTCCACTGATAGTCTTTGTTGCCGTGAAGCACTTGCCCCATCTTTGGATGGGGCCTTTTCTCTGCACCGAGTGATAAACAGCAAATATTGGCTTCGACGTATCGGTTAATCAGTAAATAACGTATAATGCACCAAAATAGTGCAGGAGCAATATTACATGAAAGCCGAGCATTTACCTGTCCCCGAACATCTCCTCGATTCCTTAATTAACAGCGTATTAGTGCTGGATTACGATTTAGTCATTCATTATGCCAACCATGCCGCCTTACAAATTTTGGCACAAAGCCCCCGTAAGCTCTATGGCACCCCGCTCCCGTTACTATTCAACTATTGTTCATTAAATGATGAACAGATGCTCAATAGCCTCAAAACCGGCCACAGTTTTACCGAAAACGAAGTGACTCTGGTGCTTAATAACCACTCTCACATGATGTCTTTAAGTGCTCAGCCTTTATCCGACCAATTTATTCTTGTCGAGCTGTCCCAATTGGATAGCCAGCGACGCCTTAGCCAAGAGTTAGCGCAAAATGCCCAGCAGCTTGCTGCCCGTGAATTGATCCGTGGGCTTGCCCATGAAATCAAAAACCCATTGGGTGGATTACGTGGTGCGGCGCAATTATTGTCTAAGGCGCTGCCCGACCCGCAGCTAAATGAATATACCCAAGTGATTATTGAGCAAGCCGATCGCCTACGTGCCTTAGTCGATAGGTTATTAGGACCTCAATATCCGGGACCGAAAACCGAGCAAAGTATCCATCATAGTGTGGAAAATGTGATGCGCTTAGTCGGGTTAGAAAAACCAGACAATATCACGCTGGTTCGCGATTACGACCCAAGCCTTCCCGATCTGGAATACTACCCAGACCAAGTAGAGCAAGTGCTGCTCAATATCACGCGTAACGCCTTGCAAGCACTTGGCGATACGGGTGGCACCATCACTTTGCGCACGCGCACCGCATTCCAAGTGATGCTGCAAGGGGAGCGCTATAAGCTGGCTGCGCGGATTGATATTGAAGATAACGGTCCCGGTATTCCACTCGCTATCCAAGATACGCTGTTTTACCCGATGGTCAGCGGTCGCCCTGATGGCACTGGCTTAGGCTTATCTATCGCGCGCAGTCTAGTGGATCAACATGCGGGGAAAATTGAGTTTAACAGTTGGCCGGGTCACACCGAGTTTTCTATTTATCTACCCATCAAAAAATAGGAGATAGCCATGCAGAAGGGAAAAATCTGGGTTGTTGACGATGACAGTTCAATCCGCTGGGTACTAGAGCGAGCGCTCAACAGTGCCGAACTTAATTGCACCTGTTTTGACAGCGCCGATGCGGTGCTTGCCGCCCTCAACAATGACGTCCCTGACGTATTGCTCTCCGATATTCGTATGCCGGGCATGGATGGGCTTGCCTTACTCAGCCAGCTAAAACAGTCCCATCCATTACTGCCGATTATTATCATGACCGCGCATTCCGATTTAGATGCCGCCGTTAACGCTTATCAATCTGGCGCTTTTGACTATCTCCCTAAGCCTTTTGATATCGATGAAACCGTCGCCTTAGTAGAGCGCGCACTAAACCACAGCCGTGAACAAAACAATGCTGCTAGCGATAAACCGCAAGCCGCGGTGATTTCGTCAACGATGATCGGCGAAGCCCCTGCTATGCAGGAGGTGTATCGGATCATTGGGCGCCTTTCCCGCTCCTCAATTAGTGTGCTTATCAACGGGGAATCAGGTACAGGTAAAGAGCTCGTTGCCCACGCATTGCATCAACACAGCCCACGCGCCAACGAACCTTTTATCGCCTTAAATATGGCGGCTATTCCAAAAGATTTAATTGAATCCGAACTCTTTGGGCATGAAAAAGGGGCTTTTACAGGCGCATCCCAAGTTCGCCAAGGGCGCTTTGAACAAGCCAATCGAGGTTCACTATTCCTCGATGAAATCGGTGACATGCCTCTGGATGTGCAAACGCGCTTATTGCGGGTACTGGCTGAAGGGCAATTTTATCGAATTGGTGGCTATACCCCTGTTAAGGTCGATGTGCGAATTATCGCCGCAACGCACCAAAACTTAGAAAAGCGCGTGGAAGAAGGATTATTCCGCGAAGACTTGTTCCATCGACTGAACGTGATCCGCGTACAGCTTCCGCCATTACGGGAACGCGTTGAAGATATTCCTCGTCTGGCCCATTACTTTTTGCAAAATACCGCCAAGGAGTTAGGGGTAGAAAGCAAAGTTCTGCACCCTGACAGCATTAAAATTCTTCAACGCTATTCTTGGTCGGGAAATGTGCGCCAATTGGAGAACGTCTGTCGTTGGTTAACCGTGATGGCAGCTAGCCAAGAAGTGCTTCCGCAAGATTTACCAAGCGATCTATTTAATAAGCAAGAATCCAACAAGTCAGCGAAAGAACCTGCTTCATCCGCCATCCATTCTCAAGATCCTAACCTCACATGGTTTGATCTATTAGAAAAATGGACTGATTCCGCACTGAACGCCGGCCAGCAAAATTTATTTAATGACGCCATGCCGTTATTAGAGAAAACCATGCTCAATTGCGCCCTCAAATATACCCACGGACATAAGCAAGAAGCAGCTCGCTTATTAGGCTGGGGTCGAAATACCCTAACGCGAAAATTAAAAGAGCTCGGTATCGAAGATTAATTTCTAGAAAGCTCACCATCTAGCAGCTATGATTTAATTAGGTTAACACGCGAAAAAACGTGTTAACTTTTCATTGGTTAATATTGATTATCAATAAAATATCATCAAAAAGCCGCACTAATTGAATATCGATGCTCGATAACCATCATCTGTCAATATACCGTCATTGAGGGTTTCCTATGAGCGAAAACCATACAATATCCGAAATTATTGGACATAAAATAACACTAATCCGTGAATATCATCATTTGTCATTAAAAGAACTAGCTGATGAAATTGGTGTTTGCGAATTTCAACAGCTGAAATATGAAAAAGGAAAGGCACGAATTCCCGTCGATAAACTAAAACAATACGCCGATTATTTTGAGATTAGTTTATTAAGCTTTTTTATATTTAGTGAAGCGGAGAAGAAATTTATCGTACATTATCTTAATAAAAAGTAATCACTATAAGATATACGCAAATAGACCAATCTTATTTCATGATTGAAATAGGATGATTTAACTTCATAAAAAATAAATCAATATATAAATAAGAATATTGTTTTATGTCAAAACCTGCCATCAATATTTTACATTTACGATAAAATCTCACTCTCCCAACCCATAAAGCGTGTTTTTGTACAATCTCGCACTCTAAAATAAATCCTGACATTTAATTTTTATTTTCAATTCACATTGAAATTGAAATTATTAATATTTCAATTTTCCAAATTAACCTAAATAAAAACCCCACCCGTATAGTGAATTTAAAACAAAAATAAATAACCGTAACTTAAGATGAAATTTAAAATCTAAAAAAACACAAACTTGTTTATTTATAAAAACAAACACAAAATACTTAAGCTTTAATTCACAAGCGAAAAACATTCACGAAATTATATTTTATATCGAACTCAGTTCGGAGAGTTAAAATGAAAAAACAGATTATTGCATCGTTAATTGCAACAGGAACTTTATTAATTTCTGCTAATGGCTTTGCCAAAGATGGTGATATTAATTTCACGGGCGAAATTACCGATAACGCATGTCAGTTAGCATCCGGTTCTGATGCTATTCAAGTGAACTTAGGTAAAGTCTCTAAAACATCGCTGGCGGGTACTGGTAGTACTGCCGCTGCCACTAAGTTTACCATTCAATTAGAAAACTGCCCTGCCGCAGTAACAACTGCAACGGTAAAATTTGATGGCGTTTCTTATGAAGGTGATAACAGCGTTCTGCAGTTAACCAATGCAGGAACATCTGGAATTGCTAAAGATGTTGGTATTCAGATCCAAGACGTTAAAGGGATCACCGTACCTTTATATACAGCATCCAGTGAATATGCCCTAAAAGAAACGGTTGTAAATAATTTAGATTTTACCGCGCGTTATATTGCGATGTCTGATGCTGTTAGTGCAGGTTTAGCAAACTCAACGGCAACATTCACAATTAATTATAACTAATTTCAATTTAAGGTTTATAGGGATATAAGCCTTAGTGATTTATTTTTTGTTTTGTTATAACTCAGTGGTGGCTATATGAAATCAATAATTACTATTTTTATCTTTCTTTTCACACTTATCAGTACAGCCAATGCCGGTGTCATTATTGGTGGTACCCGCGTCATTTATCCTGAAGGGAAAAAAGACGTGAGCATTAGCGTGGAAAATCCAGATAAAATGCCTTATTTAATTCAATCATGGATTGAAAACGCCAATGAAGGCAAGCAAACGGACTTTACTATTACGCCACCACTTTTTCGTTTAAATCAAGAAAAGACAAATGCTTTACGGATATTTCTAACCCAAGACTCTCTACCAAAAGATAGAGAATCTTTATTCTGGTTAAATGTAAAAACAATTCCTGCAACAGAGAAAAAATCAGAAAACTCACTAAAGATCGCATTCAAAACTCAGATGAAATTAATTTATCGCCCTGATTCATTAACGAATGTCGATTTTAATGAAGAGCAAAAAAAACTTAAGTGGTCGAAAAACAGTAAAGCCATTACTGTTAATAACCCAACACCTTATTATATGAACTTCCAGAGTATTAAATTTAATGGAAAGAGCGCAGAAAACATTTCTTATGTCGCACCATTTTCAGAGAAAAGTTTTAATATTAGCAATCCTGAATTACATGGAACTATTAAATGGGAAGTAATTAATGATTATGGCTCCGCCAATATTCCAGCAGAAATAAAAATATAGCCTTAAGGATAGTTAGGTTTATCTATGAAAATAAATAAAATATGCCTTAGCCTATTTTTATCTCTAGGCTATATTGCGACGTCTTCGGCAGAAACGGACACCTATTTTGATCCTGAATTTCTTGAGCTACCGAATAAAGAATCCGTGGACTTAGAACAGTTTGAGCGTAATGAACAATTACCGGGTCAATATTATGTGGATATCTATATTAATAAGAGCTTGATTGGCTCAAAAAGTGTTAGCTTTTCCACCAATAAAAATAATGAACTAGAACCTTGCTTAACCCTCTCTGACCTGAAAGATGTTGGGGTTAAAGTCGGGGAATACCCTGAGCTGCAAGTCACGGGTAACCAATGCATTAATTTATCTGCTATCCCCGATGCCAAAAGTGAGTTTGAATTTGGTTCTCAGCGCCTTTATTTAAGCATTCCGCAAATTGCATTGAACATGAACCCGCGCGGTTATGTGGATCTCGCAGCGATCGACGATGGGATCACTGCCCTATTACTCAATTACAGCTATAACGGCTCGCGCAATACCGATCGTAAAAATGATAATAACAGCAGCAATTCCAACTATGTGAACTTGCGCCCAGGACTGAATATTGGCCCGTGGCGTCTGCGCAACTACACGACGTGGCAAAGTAGTGATGGGCAACGTAATAAGTGGGACACGGTATATACCTATTTAAGCCGTAATATCAATGCGATAAAAAGTCAGCTGATCCTCGGAGACAGCTCATCACCGTCCGATATTTTCGACAGTGTGCCGTTTCGTGGGGTACAGCTTTCCACTGACGATGATATGAACCCGGAAAGTCTACGTGGGTATGCGCCAGTGGTACGGGGTATTGCGCGCAGTAATGCGCAGATCACCATTCGTCAAAACGGTTACACCATTTACCAAACCGATGTGGCAGCGGGTCCGTTTGAAATTAACGATCTCTACCCTACAGGGGGTAGTGGGGATTTACACGTTACGATTAAAGAAGCCAACGGTAGCGAACAGTACCAAATTATTCCGTTTGCCTCTTTACCGGTTTTACAACGTGAAGGCTATCTCTCCTATAGCGTGACAGGCGGGCAATACCGCAGTTATGACAGTAGCGTAGATAAAAAAACCTTTGCGCAATTTGCACTAACTTACGGTCTACCATGGGGAGTAACTCTGTTTGGCGGAAGCCAAGTCAGTGACAAATATCAGGCTTACTCCATCGGTTCAGGGCAAAACTTAGGACGCTTTGGTGCGTTATCTATCGATGTCACCCACGCCAGTTCGACCCTCAGTAATGGTGAAAAAGAGAGCGGACAATCCTACCGTTTTCGCTATAACAAAAACCTGAATGATATTGGCACCAACATCGCTTTAGCGGGCTATCGTTATTCCACTAAAGGGTTTTATAGCTTGTCGGAAGTGTTTGATGGCTATCGAAAAGAAGCATTTACCGCATTGCATGAGCGCCGCCGTAACCGTGGAGAAATTACCCTTAGCCAAAGCTTAGGGGATGGTTGGGGTTCCTTATCGGTAGGTTTTGTGAGTGAAGATTACTGGAATAGCGATCGCAAAACTCAGTCTACAACTATTGGCTATAACAATAGCTGGAACGACATTAGTTATGGCGTGAATTATAGCTATAACAAAAACACCAACCCAAATAACTACGATGGACGCAATAAAGACGATGATCACCAGTTTGCCTTTACGGTGAGTGTGCCATTTAGCCTGTTTGATAGCACTTTCTATTACAACTTTAACGGCACAAACAGTAGTAGCAATGGCTCCTCAGGCAGCATGGGGGTTTCGGCAACGCAACTGGATAATCGCTTGAACTGGAGTGCTCAACAAAACTTCCCAACCCGCGATTCTGGGGCTTCCGGTAACTTAAACGCCAGCTACCGAGGGCAATATGGGGAAGTTTCTGGTGGTACGGGTTACAGCACCGACAATTACAACCTGTATTACGGTGCCAGTGGCAGCGTGGTCGCCCATTCCGGAGGGGTAGTTCTCGGTCAGCAACTGGGTGAAACGGCTGCATTGGTGGAAATTCCCGATGCGGCTAATGTCCCTATTCTGAACCAAACTGGTATTCAAACTAACGGGCAAGGCTATGCGTTAGTGCCGTATGTCACTGCATATCGCAGCAATGGCATCCAAATTGATACCAGTAAATTGCCAGATGATACCGAAATGGAGTTAACCACCCAGAATGTGGCACCAAGCCGAGGGGCAATTGCCAAAGCCAGCTTTAATGCCAATGTGGGCTATCGCGCCATCATGACCTTACATTTTAAAGATGGCAAACCCGTGCCATTCGGGGCGCAGGCAATTTTCCCAAGCAATAATCAGCTCAATGCCATGGTCGGTAATGATGGGGAAATTTATCTGTCAGGAATGCCAGAGAGTGGCTCATTTACGATTCAATATAACGATAAGCAACAGTGTCAGGTGAATTATAGCTTGGCGGGATTACCGAATTATATTGGCTTATATAAAACGGAGGCGGTATGCCAGTAACTGGAGGATATATGAAAAAGAATTTAAAAAAATTCGCTATGCTCGTCAGTAGTATTATTGTTTTTTATTCTAGCACGGTTAATGCATCCTGCATCAAGAACCCTAATTTCAGTGGTGTCAATAGAACATTACCGAGTGCCACGTATACAATACAGTTTGATAATACTAATTCATACACCATTGATACATTAAAAACGAGTAGCTACGTTAGTACTAAAACTAGCCTAGCAAGATTGCCCAATGATGTTGAATGTCGAGGTCAAATGCGTGCATATTATTTATCGCCTTGGTCTGGGCGTTTCTCTGTAGATAGAGTGTCGACCAACATTCCCGGTATTTACTTAAAAGTCTACGCTAGGGGTGCAGGCTGGGTACCCGTAAGTAGCCCTATAGCTACTACATCATATATCATGGACCCGTCATTTAATTGGCAGGTCGATATTATAAAGCAAGGCAACGTAACACAAAGTACAACCATCAACAGTGGTGCCCTCGCGGAAATTTACCAATTTAATTATGTTAATAGTTCTCGGTTCAATGTATCAACTCTTTATATTCCCGCAAATGGAATCAGAATAAATGTTGTAAATTGCTCATTAAAAAACAATCAAAATACCTACAACATTAATATGGGCGACTGGTATGACACACAATTTAAAAATATTAATGACACACAAGGTACCACCGCCATTCCGATTGCATTAAGTTGTCTTACTGGTACCAATATTAAGGTCACAGTGACTTCAGATAATATCGATAATGCGGCCAACGGTCGACTAGGTTTAACCGGTGCAGATAAAGCGACAGGCATTGCAGTTCAATTATTAAACAATGCAGGAACACCTATTGTATTAAATCAACAATTTATTCAGCAAAATGGTGTAACTCAAACCGATTATATTTTTGGCTGGAAAGCCCGTTATATTAAAACGGCCGCAACAGTTACACCGGGTACGGCAAATGCCAATGCCACTGTCAATATTCGCTATGAATAGAGGTTTAAAATGAAAAATTTATTAATTACCTTACTATTCTTAAATATTTCGATAATCTCTTACGCGGCCGATACGGTCTACTTAAAATTTACCGGAAATATCAAAGCAGCGACCTGTAATTTATCTACCGCTAATAATGTAGATGTGGATCTGACCACCATTCCTTTAGATACTTTTTATAGTGGAACGAAAGCCTCGGATTGGAAACCGTTTACCATTGAATTAAAAGATTGCTCTTCGTTTATTAATAGCGTGAAGCTCTCTTTTGCAGGAATTGCTGACAATGCGGATATCAACAGCCTGTATAAAAATAGCGGCACCGCCACCAATATCGCCATTCAACTGCAAAGTGGCGATGGCGCAACGCCGCTAGGCAATACCAAGGTATTAACGGTTCCCACCAATGGGCAATCTTTGGTGAGTGTACCGCTGCGTACACGGGCATTTTCTTCACTCGGTAATGGTACCGCGGGCACCTTATCTGCCAATATTACTGCCACCATTACCTATCTATAGGAGCGAATAATGAAAATATTTTTCTTCAGTGTATTGGGGTTATTAGCGCTACCTGCAATAGCAGAAACCGTCAATATTAAGGTGCATGGTAATGTGATTGCCATGCCCTGCAAAATCGAAAATACCAGTTATAACATAGAATTAGGTAAAATAAATCGCTGGAATTACCGTAACCCGGCACAAAGCCCATGGGTGGATTTTTCTATTAAATTGGTTGATTGCCCTGTGACAACAAAAAATGCCAAATTCAGCATTAACGGAACACCCGATACCATCGACAATAACTATTTTGTGAATACAGGCAGTTCCACAGGTAGCTTACTGCATCTCGCGCAAACAAATAATAAAACGACCATTAAAAATGGCAATATGGTAGATGTCACAATCAATAGCGCCACTAAAAGTGCCGAAATTCCACTATCTGCAAGAATGGTAAGTTTACAGCCTATGTTTACTGCTGGAGATTTTAAAAGCCATTTAGAGTTTTCAGTTATATATCCTTAATAAAGGAATATGATATTCATATGGTTATCCGTTAAAGATAATCTTAATATAATGCTCTTATTATGAAAAACATTATTAATAGGATGAAAATAGCATTCTCTAATTGAAATTTTAATTATTAACCTCCATATAAAATGGATAACTTTAATTGATGTGATTTAAGTCAAGATATCAAGTTAAATACCTGATAAACATATCTTTGAGGTAATAATATTCATTTGCCATCTGTTAGTTTATTTAACATATCGCAAATAATAAAAAGAGGTGAATTAATGGAAAATAGCTATCCAGTCTCCGCTGTTATTGGATATAAAATACGAAAATTACGTAAAGAAAAAGGGTTATCTCTACTCACTGTAGCTCAATCGATTGGAATTAGTGAACAGCAGCAACTTCGTTATGAGCGTGGAAATAATCGAATATCGATTGATCGGCTCAAACAATATGCTATTTATTTCAATACGAGTATTAATGACTTCTTTTTATTTAATGAAAGTGAAAGGGAAAAAATAAAGCAGAGTCTTAAAAGATCTCCAAATATATAGTATTTTTACTTAATCAATATTGGTCATTATAATGAAAAAGAACACCTCCAAAATTGTTGGCGCTCGCATTCGCTCATTCAGAAAAGAGCGAAATATGAGCATTCAACAGTTAAGCAAATTACTGGGCATTAGCCAACAACACCATTCCCGCCATGAACTGGGTGATATGCGTATTCACGTTGATACCTTATATTCAATTGCTGAAATTTTAGACATCGATATTATAGAATTAATCTGTGACGGCACTGAACAAGAAGATGGTTTTAATTATGTCTGTAAGGCTGATCGCAGTCGTCGCTATCAGGCTGAATCTTTGATTTCACCAGAACAAGATTTTTCACTGTTTAAATAATACTCAAGCCACCTACCGGTATCTTTTTTATCATTGATACTGGCAGGTATCCTTTTAAAGTTTCTCTCTGACCAATATTAGCAAAAATAACCCCCATTAATGACAGACTAAAATTTATAATCATTTACGCTATTTCGGTATAGATACTCATCCTAAGACTAATTTCGATATTCTTATTGAGAATGTTAAGTTTTATTTTTCATTTTTAGATAATACATATTTGTCACTAATAACAAAACCGTATTCTCCCCTCAAATTTTACGTTTAAATAATCTCCATATGCGAGATAGTTTATAGTTTAAAATCATAAAATAATTATTTTTAGTTTTATATTGTTATTTTACTTTAGTTTAAATAAATGAAGCTCAATAAAAATACCTTATTTAAATAATGATACCAAATGCTAGCGCATAATGTGTTTATATAAAAATTAGTAATAACAAATTAAAAATATTGTTATTAAAATTCAAAATACCCCTATCTTGTTTATTTATAAAAATAGTCACAAAATACTCGTGCTTTGAGTAGATAAGCAAATTTATATATTCCCCCCAATTAAATTGAATATCGAATTAAGTTTCGGAGAGTAAAAAATGAAAAAACACGTCATTGCATCTTTAATTGCAACGAGCACCTTATTAATTTCTGCCAATGGCTTTGCTAAAGATGGTGATATTAATTTCACAGGTGAAATTACGGATAACGCATGTCAACTTGCAGCGGGCTCAGATGCTATCCAAGTAAATTTAGGAAAAGTTTCTAGAACGGCATTGCCAAGCACAGGTAGCACCGCCGCTGCCACTAAATTTACTATCCAATTGGAAAACTGCCCTGCAGCAGTGACCACCGCAACAGTAAAATTTGATGGTGTTTCCTATGAAGGCAACAACAGCGTACTTCAATTAACTAATCCAAATACCTCTGGTGTTGCAACCGGTGTTGGTATCCAAATTCAAGACGTTAAAGGCTTAACTGTCCCACTGTATACCGCTTCTAGCCCATACACATTACAAGAAACCGTTGTGAACAACTTAGATTTTACAGCGCGTTATATTGCGATGTCTGACACAGTGACCGTCGGTTTAGCAAATTCAACAGCAACCTTCACAATTAACTATAACTAATGATTAATTAAGGTTTATACGGACATAAACCTTAATTATTTTTACCCAGTGGTGGCAATATGAAAACAATTATCTCTGTCTGTATCATGTTATTTGCGCTCAGTCAGTCGGCCTATGCCGGTGTGATTATTGGGGGAACCCGCGTAATTTATCCAGAAGGGAATAAGGATGTCAGTATTAGCGTCGAAAATCCGGATAAAGTGCCCTATTTAATTCAATCATGGATTGAAAATGCCAATGAAGGCAAGCAAACGGACTTTACCATTACGCCACCACTTTTTCGTTTAAACCAAGAAAAAACCAACACATTACGTATTTTCTTAACCCAAAATACACTACCCAATGATAGAGAATCATTATTCTGGCTAAATATTAAAACTATTCCAGCCACTGAAAAGAAAACAGAAAACTCATTAAAAATCGCGTTTAAAACTCAGATGAAATTAATTTATCGCCCGAGTGCCATTAGTAAAGTCGATTTTTTGGAAGAGCAGAAGAAATTAACCTGGTTAAAAGACGGTCAATCGATCACCGTCAAAAACCCAACCCCCTATTATATGAATTTCCAAAGTATCAGTTTTAATGGAAAAAAAGTGAATGATGTCTCTTACGTGGCACCATTTTCCAGCAAGTCTTTCTCACTAATTAGCCCTGAACTGCACGGCACCATTAAATGGGAAGTGATCAACGATTATGGCTCAGCCAATAATCCGGCGGAAATAAAAATATAGCCTTAATGGCAATTAGGTTTATCTATGAAAATAAATAAAATATGCCTTAGCCTATTTATCGCCTTAGGCTATATTGCGACGTCCTCAGCAGAGCCAGACACCTATTTTGATCCTGAATTTCTTGAGCTACCAAATAAAGAATCGGTGGACTTAGGGCAATTCGAACGTAATGAACAATTACCAGGTCAATATTATGTGGATATCTACATTAATAAGAGCCTGATAGGTTCAAAGAGTGTCAGTTTTTCCAATAATGCCAAGAAAGAGCTGGAGCCATGCCTGACGCTCAGCGATTTAAAAGATGTGGGTGTGAAAGTTACAGATTATCCTAATCTACAAACCGCAGGGAATTCGTGCGTGAATCTATCCGCGATCCCCGATGCCAAAAGTGAGTTTGAATTTGGCTCTCAACGTCTCTATTTAAGTATTCCGCAGATTGCGTTGAATATGAACCCGCGCGGCTATGTGGATCTGGCGGCGATTGATGATGGGATCAACGCCCTGTTACTCAATTACAGTTATAACGGATCACGCAATACCGATCGCAAAAACGACAAAAATAGCAGCAATTCCAACTATGTGAACTTACGTCCGGGGCTGAATATCGGCCCGTGGCGTCTGCGTAACTACACCACATGGCAAAGCAGTGACGGGCAGCGCAATAAATGGGACACGGTATATACCTATTTAAGCCGGAATATCAATGCGATAAAAAGCCAGCTGATTCTCGGGGATAGCACATCACCATCGGATATTTTTGACAGCGTGCCGTTTCGTGGGGCGCAGTTGGCGACCGATGATGATATGAACCCAGAAAGCTTACGTGGGTATGCACCCGTGGTACGCGGTATTGCGCGCAGTAATGCGCAGATCACCATTCGCCAAAACGGTTACACCATTTACCAAACCGATGTGGCAGCAGGTCCGTTTGAAATTAACGACCTCTACCCCACTGGCGGTAGCGGAGATCTGCACGTCACCATCAAAGAGGCCAATGGTAGCGAGCAATATCAAATTATCCCGTATGCCTCTTTGCCAGTTTTACAACGTGAAGGCTATGTTTCCTATAGCGTGACGGGTGGGCAATATCGCAGCTATGACAGCAGCGTAGATAAAAAACCGTTCGCCCAGTTCACATTGATCTACGGCTTACCGTGGGGGCTCACCGCCTTTGGGGGTAGCCAACTGAGTGATAAATACCAAGCCTATTCTGTGGGTGCGGGGCAAAACTTAGGGCGCTTTGGGGCATTATCTGTGGATGTCACCCACGCCAACTCCACTTTAAATAATGGCACCACGGAAAGCGGGCAATCTTACCGTTTTCGCTATAACAAAAACCTAAATGATATTGGTACCAACATTGCCCTCGCAGGGTATCGCTACTCTACGCAAGGCTTCTACAGTTTGGCGGAAGTGTTTGATGGCTATCGTAAAAGTGGATTTAGCCCACTGTATGAACGCCGCCGTAACCGCGGGGAAATCACCCTTAGCCAAAGCTTAGGGGATAACTGGGGTTCACTGTCTGTCGGTTTTGTTAGCGAAGATTACTGGAACAGTGATCGTAAAACCCAATCCACTACTATTGGCTATAACAATAGCTGGAATAATATCAGTTACGGATTGAATTACAGCTATAACAAAAATACTAACCCGAACATGAATAGTGGTGGACGCACGAAAGATGATGATCACCAATTTGCTTTTACAGTGAGCGTGCCGTTTAGCGTGTTTGAAGACACCTTCTATTACAACTTTAACAGTACCAGTAGCAGCGCCAATGGCTCGTCAGGGAGCATGGGGATTTCAGCAACCCAGCTGAACAATCGCTTAAATTGGAGTGCTCAGCAAAACTTCCCAACCCGTGATTCAGGGGCTTCCGGTAACTTAAATGCCAGCTACCGCGGGCAGTATGGGGAAATCACTGGGGGGACGGGATACAGCACCAACAATTACAACCTGTATTACGGTGCCAGCGGCAGTGTGGTCGCTCATTCCGGAGGGGCAGTTCTTGGTCAGCAACTGGGTGAAACGGCAGCCTTGGTGGAAATTCCCGATGCGCCTAATGTCCCGATTCTGAACCAAACCGGTATTCAAACTAACGGGCAAGGCTATGCCTTAGTGCCGTATGTCACCGCGTATCGCAGTAATGGGATTCAAATTGATACCAGCAAATTACCAAGTGATACCGAAATGGAGTTAACCACCCAAAACGTGGCGCCAAGCCGTGGGGCAATTGCCAAAGCCAGCTTTAATGCCAATGTGGGCTATCGCGCTATCATGATTTTGAATTTTAAAGATGGTAAACCGGTGCCATTCGGGGCACAGGCGATTTTCCCTAATAATAATCAGCTCAATGCCATGGTGGGTAATGACGGTGAAATTTATTTGTCGGGAATGCCAGAAAGCGGTTCATTTACCATTCAATATAACGATAAACAGCAGTGCCAAGTTTCTTATAACTTAGCAGGGTTACCGAATTATATTGGCTTATATAAAACCACTGCGGTTTGCCAATAAGGGAACATAAAATGAAAAAACTCATTATTCAATTTACATGTACCATTGGATGCTTATTTTTATATTCTGGTTATGGCTATTCTGCTGCATGTGCTAAGAATCCTAATTTAAATAATCGAACTGAATATATTCCTGCTAGAACATATACTATTCAATATGACGATAGTAGCACCAAAGTTTTAGATACCATCAAATTAACTTATGGAACTGCACCTTTATCTGTAACTGCGAATCCGAGTGGTTGCTACAATATTGGGCTACAATTACTCAACAGCCCGCCAATAACAAATACAACTATATCTACTTCAATTCCAGGCATCACTTTCACTGCTGAAACTGCGGCATTAAAAGTAAGTCAACCAATTAGTGTTTGGCAAGATAGTGGTACATTACTCAATATTAATAGCCCTTTATGGGAAATTAAAGTACAAAAAACAGGCTATGTTCGGACTGGTGGAACTGTGAATGCTAGAACTATAGGAACACTACAAGGGCTTGGTAATGAAAATGGTGTAAATACACGTTGGGCTTGGAATTTAACTACAGCAATACTTCCAGCAAATACAATGAAAATAATCGTATTAAGCTGTTCATTAAAAAACAGCCAAAGCACCTATAATATTAATATGGGCGACTGGTATGACACCCAATTTAAAAATATTAATGATACACAAGGTACAGTTGATATTCCAATTGCACTAAGTTGTCTTGCTGGCACCAATATTAAAGTCACGGTAACATCAGATACAATTGATAATGCAGCGAATGGTCGACTGGGTTTAACCGGTGCAGATAAAGCGACAGGTATTGCAGTGCAATTATTAAATAATGCCGGAACACCTATTGTATTAAATCAAAAATTTACTCAACAAAATAATGTTTCCCAAGGGGATTATATATTTGGCTGGAAAGCCCGTTATATTAAAACGGCCGCCACAATTACACCAGGTACGGCAAATGCCAATGCCACTGTCAATATTCGCTATGAATAGAGGTTTAAAATGAAAAAATTACTGCTCACCCTACTATTCTTAAATATTTCGATAACGGCTGATGCGGCGGATACTGTCTATTTGAAATTCACCGGAAATATAAAAGCTGCAACGTGCAATTTATCTACCGGTAATAATGTGGATGTGGATCTGACCACCATTCCTTTAGATACTTTTTATAGTGGAACGAAAGCCTCAGATTGGAAACCTTTTACTATTGAATTAAAAGATTGCTCCTCGTTTATTAATAGCGTGAGATTAACGTTCACAGGAACCGCAGATAGTGCCGATATCGCCAGCTTGTATAAAAATAGCGGCACCGCTACCAATATTGCCATTCAATTGCAAAGTGGCGATGGGGCTACACCGCTAGGCAATACCAAGATATTAACGGTTCCCACCAACGGGCAGCCTTTGGTCAGTATTCCCCTACGCACACGGGCATTTTCCTCACTCGGCAATGGTACCGCAGGCAGTTTATCCGCCAATATTACCGCCACTATTACCTATTTATAAGAGGCTGATCATGAAAAGAATATTATTCAGTTTACTTGGATTGTGCGCCCTGCCAGTGATGGCAGAAAACGTCAATATCTATGTGCATGGTAATGTCGTGGTTATGCCCTGCAAAGTTGAAAATACCAGTTATAACGTGGAATTAGGTAAGATAAACCGTTGGAATTATCGCAACCCTGCGCAAAGCCCATGGGTGGATTTTTCTATCAAATTGGTTGATTGCCCTGTTTCAACAAAAAATGCCAAATTCAGTGTTAATGGCACTGCCGATGCCACCGATAATAACTATTTTGTGAATACAGGTAGCTCTACAAACAGCTTGCTGCATCTGGCGCAAAAAAGTAATAAAGCCACCATTAAAAATGGCAGTGCAGTAGATCTGGCCATTAATAGCACCACCAAAAGTGCCGAAATTCCGCTATCCGCAAGAATGATTAGCCTTCAACCCATGTTTACCCCTGGGGATTTTAAAAGCCATTTAGAGTTTTCGCTGACATATCAGTAAAACATAATCTTAAAAACGTACTGTAATAGCTTAATAATATTTAACAGCACTCTTGTGATAAATCTTTAATAAGGTATACAAAATGAAAAATCGTATTTATCGCACCATATTAGTTATTGGGACTTTATTTTTATATTCCCATTACTCTTTGGCTGAATGTGCTCAAAATCCGCAAAATAACTTAAGAAGTACAGCTTCAGGAAAAACAATTACTGTGCAGTACGATAATATTTCAGCAGTCGGAACCGTTCTTGATACACAATATGTGCAAGCATTTTCGAGTAATTATAATTTTGCAGATGTTGCAACTGGTAAAATTGCATGCGGTGGATATCAAGATCTTTATTATGTGAATGGGTGGGCAGCTAACGCCAGTAAAATAGCAGCAACCGGTATCGCTGGTATAGGTATTAGAATCAATTACAATACTTTTGGTTCAGGTAGCTATATTCCTATAACATCAGCAAATGCAGGAAGTGGCTCTAGTTGGACTATGCCACCCTCTGGTTGGAATATTCAAATTGTAAAAACAGGTACTATTACATCCTCAGGAACATTAAGAAGTGGAGAAATCGCCTATATAACTCAAGGTAATTCGACAACAGGAACCCGATTTATAGGAAATAGATTAAGTCTTCCAACAAACTATCGAATCAACGTCGTTAGTTGTTCACTAAAAAACAGTAAAAATACCTATGATATTAATTTAGGTGACTGGTATGACACCCAATTTAAAAATATTGGTGATTTCCAAGGAACGGTTAATATTCCGATAACATTAAGTTGCCAAACAGGTACCAATATAAAATACACAGTAACTTCAGATACTGTTGATAATGCAGTAAATGGGCGGCTTGGGTTAAGTGGAGCAAATAAAGCCACAGGCATTGCTGTGCAATTACTGAATAACGCTGGAACCCCAATTCAGTTAAATACTAAATTAGTGCAACAAAATTCCGTTCCTGCAAATGACTATATTTTTGGTTGGAAAGCACGCTATATCAAAACCGCAGCAATAGTAACACCAGGAACCGCAAATGCTAATGCAACTGTTAATATTCGCTATGAGTAGGTAAGAAATAGATTATCTATTTTCGTTAATTAGAAATTTTATTGAATAATAATCGAATTAGATGATTAAAGAGGAGTTGATGATGCCTGAATATTACCCTGTGTCCCGAATTATTGGCAATAAAATAACCTATTATCGAAAAATGAATGGCTTATCTCTTTACGATATTGCCAAAATGATTCATGTTAGCGAACAGCAACAATCTCGCTATGAACGAGGTATTAATCGTATTAATTTGGATAGACTTAGCCAGTATGCGGAAATATTCAATGTTGATTTATTAGATTTTTTTAACCTGAGTGAACATGAAACTAAAAATATAAAAATACATTTTAATAGATAATCTAATATCGATAATTATCAAATAAAAGACAACAAGAGAAATTTTCATTTATTGACCTAGATCTATAGTTTAACCTGAGAATTAATGCTAGGTTAATAATCATATTGAGCTTATTAGGCTTAATAAATCATCTAATTAAGATTGATTTATTTCCATGTATTCACTTATTCACAGAGAGGCTCAATATGTCTAAAGATTATCTCATATCTAAAATGGTCGGTAGTAAAATTATTTATTATCGAAAAATGAATGGAATCACATTACGGGAGCTTGCGGATACCATTGGTGTTAGCGAGCAGCAGCAGTCACGTTATGAAAGAGGAGTTAATAGAATTAATTTAGATAGATTATGGCAATATGCGGATTATTTTGAAATTGGTATAAGAGACCTTCTAGATATCAATGAAAAATAAGTATTTCGATATATTCTATTTATATAAAAAATCTAATTAACTCTCATAATAAATATACCTAGGAGTTAACGATATGGAGAAAATCGTA
This sequence comes from Providencia sp. PROV188, assembly GCF_027595165.1. Classification (NCBI taxonomy): domain Bacteria; kingdom Pseudomonadati; phylum Pseudomonadota; class Gammaproteobacteria; order Enterobacterales; family Morganellaceae; genus Providencia; species Providencia sp. PROV188. The sequence continues at coordinate 273,024 of NZ_CP097291.1, read as the reverse complement.
TCAAAATCTGTCGGTCTAAAAATAAGAGCGCTAAGAGATAGCCACGGAATCAGTGGAAAACAACTGAGCGAACAATTGGGGATCAGTCAGCAACATTTATCTCGCTACGAAAATGGCGATGTGAATATTCATGTGGACACGCTCTACCATTTCTCTCTTATTTTCTCGGTCGACCCTGCCTATTTCTTTGCAGAATTTAATGAAATAACTAGCAGCCGCGAGGAGCAAGACCATAAAAAAAGTTACTACGCTGCCGAGTCGGTCGTTTTCTGAACGAACGTTTCTGAATTCATACTCGCCACACCCTAGCTAATTTCACAATCGGTGCTTTAAAATTTAAGCACCGATTTATCACCCTATAAATGATCCTTCTTTTTGGATTCTTCAAGTAACCATTGCTGGAAAATCGTCATAGCTGGTGTCATCGGTTTGGATTTTAATCGACTCAGCCAGTAGCCCCCGAGAGTCACGGAAATATCAAATGGCTGAACCAAATCCCCTGCACTTAGCTCCCGCTCAAACATACAGCTTGGTGCGATGGCAACACCGTCCATCAATAAAGCCGCTTCCACCATTAAACGGGAAGAATCAAAAACAGGTCCTTTCACACGCCACGGTTCCACATTCGCCGCTAAAAACCATTTTTCCCATTCATCTTTACGATAAGATCGCATCAACGGAAAATTTTGTAAATCAATGGGATGCTTAAGTTTATGAGCGACCTTTTCGGCACAAAGCACCGTATGCGGCGCAGAAAATAACGGCGTATTTTCCACTAATGGCCAAAGCCCTTCCCCAAAACGGATCGCAAAATCAGCCCCTTCTCCAGCTAAATTCACCACGTTATTGTGGGTCATAATGCGCAAATCAATATAAGGGTAAAGATCGGAAAAATGCGATAAACGCGGTAATAGCCAGCCCGCCGCAAAGGTGCCTACCACAGAGACATTCAGGACTTCATGATAATGACCATCTTCGAATTGCTGCAATAATGATTCGATTTGGTCGAAAGATCGGCTAACGACAGGCAATAATGCCAACCCCTCATCGGTCAGTGCTAGCCCTCTAGGCAAACGAATAAATAGCTCTAAGCCTAGTTGTTCTTCCAGCGCACGAACTTGCTGGCTTACCGCTGCCTGAGTGACATTTAACTCCATACCTGCTCGAGTAAAGCTTAGATGGCGCGCAGATGCCTCAAAGGCTCTGAGTGCATTGAGGGGTAAACGGTAGCGAGCATTTTCAGCCATAAGATTTTCTTTTACCTCATCGAATTTTATATCGTTTTAACTAATGCCAAAAAAGCCGCATACTCCAACACCAGAATCACTCTTCCTTTGGTATGTGACCGCCTCTTGTTTGTCACTCATCATAACTAAAACTTTTATTTAAATGGATATCTGTATGAAAAATCTTTTTCGTCGCGGACGGCTGCTTGTCGCCCTAAGTTTGGCATTTACCTCACTATCTAGCGTGGCATTAACGCAATCCGATGTGGACAGCATTATTAAACCGTTGATGAAACAGCAGCAAATTCCGGGAATGTCTGTTGCGATTTCCGTGGATGGTGAGCATTTTATTTATCACTATGGCGTGCAGTCTAAACAGACTCAGGTGCCTGTGAGCAACAATACGTTGTATGAAATCGGTTCTTTATCAAAGACCTTTACCGCCACGCTTGCCGCCTATGCTCAAGGACAAGGTAAGTTAGATTTTGCACAAACCGTCAGCCATTATTTACCCGAATTAAAAAATAGCGCATTTGATAAAGTAACAGTGATGAATCTAGCCACCCACACTTCAGGCTTATCGCTATTTGTTCCGGATGCAGTGACTAACCGCGCGGAGCTAATCCATTATTATCAGCAGTGGTTCCCTGTAAAACCTATTGGTGAATACCGTTCATACTCCAATCTTGGTGTGGGTTTATTAGGCATGGTGACTGCTAAGCAACTTAATCAGTCATTCCCTGATGCAATAGAAAAGATGATGTTACCAGCTTTGGGCATGAAGCATACTTATTTACAGGTACCGCAAAATCAGCAAAAAAATTATGCTCAAGGGTATAACAAGCAGCATCAACCGGTGCGTGTAACTCCACAAATTTTAGATAATGAAGCCTACGGCTTGAAATCCAACGCGAAGGATTTGATCCACTTTTTAGATATTAATATGCAAGTCGCCGACGTGGCAAAACCGTGGCAGGAAGCAGTAGAAGATACGCATACAGGCGTGTATATGACGGATTCTTTTGTGCAAGATTTGATGTGGGAAAGTTATCCGTGGCCAGTTTCACTCGCCCAGTTACAACAAGGTAACCGTGATGATATGGCACTGAAACCGCAAAAAGTGGATGCCATTCAGCCACCGATGCCACCAGAATCTCGCTCACTGTATAACAAAACTGGCTCTACCGGCGGATTCGCCACCTACGCGGTATTTATTCCCGAGGAAAAAATCGCCGTGGTGCTGCTTTCCAACCAATGGTACCCAATTCCTGAGCGCATCAACACCGCTTACCAGCTGATCGAAAAAGTGAAGCACTAGCCCAGTGAAATATGAAGAATTTGGAATCTGGAATGTTTTAGATAACTATCCTAGCAAACATCCAATGTTCTAAATAGTTCGTGTTGTAGCTAGGCGGCAAGAGAAGCTAAGCCCTAGGAGCATACAAAAGTATGTGACTAGGGTTAGCGAACGTAGCCAACAACGCTACAGCACGAAATATGACGAACATTTAAATGACACGGGAGAATTGGCGAACACGCATTTGGCTTCTAAGATAAACATCAAAACACATACACACATTACGAATCAGCAAACGCCCACGTGGCGTGACTTTAATCCCCGTTTCACTGACTTCCACCAGCCCATCTTCTGCCATCGGTTTCAGCAGTTCTAGGTCTTCTTTGAAGTAGGTTTTGAAGTCAATTGGGTAGAGCGCTTCTATTTGCGCAAAACTCAATTGGAAGTTGCAAATCAATGTTTTAATCACGTCACGGCGCAGGCAGTCGTCGTCAGTTAGCACTAATCCACGCCATAGGGCATGCCCCTTTTCTTCCACTTGCGCGTAGTAAGTTTTTAAATCTTTCTGATTTTGGGCGTAGTTATCGCCGAGCATGCTGATCGCTGATACCCCTAATCCTAATAAATCGCAATCTCCTTGGGTGGTATACCCTTGGAAATTACGATGTAAAATTCCTTCTCGCTGTGCGACCGCCAGTTCATCTTCTGGGCGCGCAAAGTGATCCATCCCAATAAATTGATAACCGTCGGATGTCAGCGTTGCGATAGTATCTTGCAGAATATCCAGTTTTTGCTCCGCCGTTGGCAGGTCTTCATCTTTAATTTTACGCTGCGCTGCAAATAAATTCGGTAAATGCGCATAGTTGAAAACGCTTAAACGATCGGGAGCGAGCTCCGCCACTTTTTTCAATGTAAACGCGAAGCTTTCAGGGGTTTGTTTTGGTAAACCATAAATTAGGTCGATACTGGTTGAAGTGAAGCCAGTCTCTTTGGCACGTTTAATGAGTGCAAAAATAAACTCTTCATCTTGCTCGCGGTTAACCAGAACTTGCACTTCTTTATTAAAATCTTGAACACCCATGCTTAGGCGGTTAAAGCCTTCACTGCGCAGATGGTCAATCATGTCGAGTTCGATTTCGCGGGGATCCACTTCGATGGACATCTCGGCATCAGGCGCAAAATGAAAATGTTTTTTCAGCAAGCCAACTAAATGGCTCACTTGTGCCTTATCTAGATACGTTGGTGTACCGCCGCCCCAGTGCATTTGAGTCACTGTGCGGTTTTTAAGTAACGCAGCACGCTGGATAATTTCTTTTTCAATGACTTGTAGATACTCATCCGCTTTATGTTTTTGGCGAGTGACTAGCTTATTACAGCCGCAGAAATAGCACAGTTTGTGGCAAAACGGGATATGCACATACAGAGACAAAGGACGGTCAGGATAACGCTGGGTTGCCTCAACAAAAGCCTGTTCGTTGTAGTCTTGATTGAACTCTAAGGCTGTTGGATAAGAGGTATAACGCGGACCTGAATAGTTATATTTCTGGATGAGAGAGAGATCCCAAACGATATTTTGCTCTGACATTGATATTCCTTAATTGACCACAAGCTCGAAAGCATCACTGTTAATTATATCTCTTTAGATTATTTTTTAGCTATTTATGTAAAGAGTCTATACCGCAAAGATTATAGCGATGTTAGAAAATACAGATCCGATGCAACATCAAAGAAAAGGAAGATAGGCGAGAAATTAAGCAGAATTCCTCCCGCTTACTACGGGAGGAACGAATAGATAGGAAATTATTTACTTTTTAAGATGCGCATAATGTCATCAAATTTCTCTTCTTCCTCTTCATCACCGTCTTCGTCCGCATATTCGATACCGAGGATATTCATCAGTTCATCGATGCGATCTAAGCAGGTATCAACATATTGCTGCTCTTGAGCAGTAATGGTTTCGCCATCTTCCAGTCGTGCCAGAATCTCATCTAAGCGATCGTTGCTTTCCAGCATTTCCAGTTCTTTTTCTGGCGTCAGTTTTTCTTTAGCAACTGGCTTTTCTTTCACGACAGGACGCGCAACTGGCTGGTTACTTTCAACCACCAGTGGAATTGGTTTTTTACTGCCAATACGTGGGTCAGCCTGAACATTTTGCCCATTTTTTTGACCATTCGAAGCACCGTCTTGGTTACGGCTACCAGACTTATGCCCGCGATGTTTTTTCTCGCGTTTACGCTCACGACCTTCTGCGTTGAGCTCTTCTTTCGTCTTACGGTATTTTTTCTTCAGTTTTGCGGTCGGTTTTTTCGGTGAATTCATGGTTTGCTACCTTGATAAAATCAGTTTCTGCGGCGGAATCTAGCAGGATCCCTTAAGCAGCGAAAGCACTACTTTGCAATTTAGGTGAATTTTATCTCACTTTGCATTCGCAACAGTACTTTAATGATTATACCTTAAATAATTTGAGTTGCATGCAAGCAACAAAAAGGGAGAGCCTAACTAGCTGTACGCCAGAAAATAGAAAGATATCCTGAGCAATATTCTAAATAATTCAAGTTGCCTAAGCATTCCAATGCTCTCAATAGCTGTATCGCCAGAGGGCAAAAAATAGAGAGTCACCTTGAGCAATGCTCTAAATAGTTTGTGCTGTAGCAAGGCGGCAAGAGTTGCTAATCCCTAGGAGCATACATAAGTATGTGACTAGGGTTAGCAACCGAAGCCAACGCCGCTACAGCGCAAAATATGACGAGCATATTAGGCGTCAACGAGGATCATTTTTAGTAGAAACATCGCCGCGACAAGGATCACACACAGACCCAGATCACGCCAGCGCCCTGTACCAATCTTCATCGCACAGTACGCAATAAACCCTAGCGCAATACCTTCTGTAATCGAGAAGCTAAATGGCATCATGACCGCAGTAATAAACGCTGGAACGGATTCCGTTAAGTCATCCCATTTCACGCGCGTTAAGCTTGAAGTCATCAGAACGCCAACATAGATCAGCGCGCCTGCGGTTGCATAAGCGGGAACCATGCCTGCCAGCGGAGAGATAAACATCGTCAATAGGAATAACACACCGACGACAATCGCGGTTAAACCTGTACGACCGCCCACCGATACCCCTGAAGAGCTTTCGATGTACGCCGTTACGGATGAAGTCCCCATTGCAGAACCTGCCACAGAACTTAAGCTATCCACATACAGTGCTTGCTTCATGCGAGGGAAAGTCCCGCGCTCGTTGGTAATACCGGCTTTGTCTGTTACCCCAATCATGGTGCCCGAGGAGTCAAACAGGTTTACCAACATAAAGGCAAAGATAACCCCAGAAAGTGCCAGATCCAGTGAGCCTGCAAAGTCCACTTGTCCAACAACACTGGTAATGCTTGGTGGCATTGAGAAAATACCCGTATATTTCACATCACCCAGCGCTAAACCAATCAGCGTCGTCACGGCGATAGATACCAATACTGCCGCATGAATATTACGCGCCGCTAAAATGGCAATAATGAAAAAGCCTAATGCCCCTAACCACACATTATGGTGAGTTAGGTTACCAATTGACACTAAGGTATCTGGGTTTGCGACGATAATACCGGAGTTTTTCAGTCCCATCATGGCGATAAACAGACCGATACCGCTGGTGATCCCCACACGTAAACTCAGGGGAATATTAGCGATAATCCAGTAACGAATACGGAATAACGTTAGAATAAATAAGCCAACTGCGCCCCAGAATACCGCCCCCATAGCGACTTGCCATGAATAGCCCATCGCCCCAACGACCACAAAGGCAAAGAAGGCATTTAGCCCCATCGCGGGTGCAACAGCAATAGGTAAGTTAGCCAGTAAGCCCATTAAAATACTGCCGATGGCTGCGATTAAGCAGGTGGTCACGAATACCGCTTTGATATCCATGCCAGCGACGGACAAAATTTGTGGGTTAACGAAAACGATATATACCATCGTCAGGAAGGTGGTGAACCCTGCAACGACCTCTGTTCTTGCGGTGGTGCCGTGTTCTTGTAATTTAAACACACGCTGAAACAGACCCTGCGATTGCGAGGAGCCAGATGATTGATTAGTCATTAAAATGCGCCTTGTCGAAATGTCATGCCCTAGATTGCCAATGGATGCGTGGTGGGCACGAAAAAAAGTTTTTTTCGGCTCATGGTACAACTAAACGATGCAAAAGAAAACGATTGCGTCATTTTAAATAAGTCGTATTTCCTAACTGACTGATACTGTAAATGAATATCGAGGGAGATATGGCGGTTGTCATACCGCCATTGAGGGATTAAGCCGCCTTTGTGCGATTAAGAAAGCGCAATCAGCTTTTGACGTCGCCAAAACAGCCAACCGCGTTTTGCTGAACGGCTGCGCGCTGCACTTTTATCACTGAGCTTTTTCGCCACTTGATTGGCAATAATTTCTACTGACAGGCACATCACAAAGTAGATAAATGCCACAAACAAAAACACTTCCAGCGGATAGATCATTTCACGGTTATTCACCTGTGTTGCTAAGAATGACAGTTCTGCAACCCCCACAATATACGCCAGAGAGGTATCTTTAATTAACGCAACCCATTGGTTAATAAAGGAAGGCACCATCATTCGTAATGCCTGAGGTAACACCACATTCCACAGAACTTGCCAGCGGTTAAACCCGAGAGAAAGCCCAGCGTTCCATTGCCCTTGACCGATAGCTAAAATTCCCGCTTTCACGCCGTGCGCTAAATAGGCTGAAGTGATCAGCGCTAATGCGCACACCACCGCCGTCACGCCCGGAATTTCCGTTCCGAAGACAATAGGCAGTAGGAAGTAAGTCCAGAAAATCAACATGATGACGGGAATGGCGCGGAAAAAACCTAAAACGGCGGCAAATAAATTCATCCAGAAGCCACGTAGCATCGCCAGCGCAATACCACCCAATGTGCCGAGGACAATAGACGCAGCGCCAGCCAATACGCTCATAATCAGCGTCAGTGCTGCCCCTTCCAAGGGACCATCAGGATAAGCCCCAAATAACAGATATTGCCAGTTATCCGTAATGACTGAAAAATCCATCTTATACCCCCTGGGCCAATTGACGCTGTTGTCGCCACTGACCCCAGCCTTCCATAAAGGCAATGATTGCAATGTACAGTACTGTAGCTAAACCAAATGCAGCAAATGTTTGTAATGATTGGCTATCTACCTGGCGTGATACATAAGAAAGCTCAGCCACCCCGATCGCCATCGTTAATGACGAGTTTTTGACGACGTTCATGTATTGCCCTAACAGCGGCGGTAACGCGATTTTTACGGCTTGCGGTAAAATCACTAAACGCATGGACTGCCATGATGTCAGCCCTAAAGCGAGAGCTGCTTGTTTCTGTCCTTGACGCACTCCTCGGATACCAGAGCGCACTTCTTCCGCAATGAAAGGTACGGTGTATAGCGTTAAGCCGACAAATCCGGCTAAAAATTCAAAGGATGGCCAACCCAATGTTATCCCTAAAATTTCAATTTCATGGGGAGTATTCAGCCATTCCATCGCTGATTCAGGGAGAATTTCTCCCGAGGCGAAATACCAGAAAAACAGTTGCACCAGTAGTGGCGTATTACGGAAAATCGAAATATAAACGGTCACAAACCAGCGTAGCGGCGCGATTTGGCTGTCTCTTGCCGAGGCGGCAATAAAACCTAATAGCGTGGCAGCGATGATCGTACAAATCGAGATCCAGACTGTAAGCAAAAAGCCATAGCCAAACCACTCAAGGTATTGTGGTGCTAGTAGATGCGCAGACCAGAAGTCACCGCTGAAAAATTTGTCGAACATATTTCGCCTCGCTATAACTGACAACCCCTGCAACATGGCAGGGGCGTTTACTCTCACTAAACTGCATGACTAACTTAAGATTTAGGCTGCTCGCTCAATGGGGCAAATTTGAATTCACCACGTGGTTGTGCCGCTTTGGTGTCTGGACCAAACCAACGGTTATAAATCTCGTTCGCTTTGCCTTCTTTCTCCAGTTTCAGCAAGGTAGCATTCACGTTTTCAATTAAACGCGTTTCTCCTTTGCTCGCGCCTAGCGCTTGGTACTCTTTGGTTAAGCTAAATGGTGAAATTTCAAAGTCTGCTTTCACTTTTTCTGGCAAGTTACCAAGCAAGCCCACCAGCTTCGCATCATCTTGGGTGATCGCTTGTACGTTACCGTTACGTAGCGCTGCGAAAGCTTGCGGGGTATCGTCGTAAGAGATAACTTTGGTATTCGGGAAACGTTCGCGCAGAGTCACTTCCTGAACAGTTCCTTTGTCTGCACCAATACGCAGTGGAGCGATATCTTCAGGGGTTTTCAGTACGCCTTTACGCGCGATAAATTTTTGCCCTGTTGCAAAGTCAGGAATGGAGAAATCCACCTGTTTTGCACGTTCATCTGTAATTGTGAAGTTGGCACCAATCAGGTCAACTTTGCCGGATGTTAACAGTGGAATGCGGTTAGCTGGGTTGGTTGGACGCAGCTCTAATTTCACGCCAAGATCATCAGCAATCGCTTGGGCGATATCGATATCATAGCCAGCAAGTTTCTTGGTTTTAGGATCAATAAATCCGAATGGGGGATTACTGTCAAAAACAGAAATGCGGATCACTCCCGCTTGTTTAATATCATCTAATTTATCTGCGCTAGCGACATTCGCTGTCAGCGCCAGACCTGCAACTAAAAGTGCGGAAGTAAGAAAACGAGCTTTCATTGAATACCCCTAACGGTAAATTTGTGTAAATCGACCATCACAAGCTATCAACTATTTCTTAGCACCTGAAATAATATTAAATAATATATTTATATCAATTTGGAATATGGATAGACATAAAAAAAGGGGCGAAAATTCATCGGAGCGACCCCTAAAATGTTGCAGATTAAGACTCTTATCGAGCAAGAAGAAAATGAAGAAGATGAACACTGAGGTGGCCAGCACCCCAGTGGTTTAACAGTTACTCTTTGTTGCTGTCTTTCGAGCTAGTCAGCATTTTTTCAAGGCTGTCTCCACCTACATGGCGGAAATCTTGCCCTTTAACATAGTAGAAAATAAATTCACAAATGTTCTGGCAACGGTCACCGATACGCTCAATGGAGCGAGCACAGAACAGCGCAGTTAAAACACTTGGAATGGTACGCGGGTCTTCCATCATATACGTCATTAACTGACGGACAATCCCCTCGTATTCTTGGTCTACCTTTTCATCTTCACGATAAATACGGATAGCTTCTTCCAAGTCCATGCGCGCAAAAGCATCTAGCACGTCATGCAGCATTTGCACGGTATGGCGACCTAATGACTCCAAGCTCACCAACAATGGCTGGTGCTGCTGAGAGAATTTTTCCAGTGCGGTTTGGCAGATTTTATCCGCGACGTCACCGATTCTTTCCAGCTCAGCGATGGTTTTTGAGATTGCCATAATCAAACGCAAGTCGCTCGCGGTTGGCTGGCGCTTGGCGATGATTTTGACGCACTCTTCATCGATTGCCACTTCCATCATGTTGACTTTATGGTCATTGGCAATCACTTCTCGCGCTAGGGCTTCATCCTGATTATGCATCGCAGTGATAGCCTTGGTGAGCTGCTCTTCAACTAGCCCTCCCATGGTCATCAACTCAGTATGGATATGTTCCAGTTCAGCGTTGAACTGCCCTGATATATGTTTGTTGTGGTTCAGCGTATCCATCGTCGGCTCCATATCAACCGTAGCGGCCAGTAATATAATCTTCAGTTTGTTTCATTTCTGGGGTGGTAAACATCTTGTCAGTGTTATTAAATTCCACCAACTCACCCAAGTACATAAATGCCGTGTAATCAGAGCAGCGCGCCGCTTGTTGCATGTTGTGAGTAACGATCACCACGGTATATTCTGATTTCAATTCGCTGATCAACTCTTCAATACGCCCCGTTGAAATTGGGTCCAGAGCAGAACATGGCTCATCGAGTAACAGAACTTCTGGGCGAATGGCGATACCACGCGCAATACACAGACGCTGTTGCTGACCACCAGAGAGGCTATAGCCGCTTTGGTGAAGTTTATCTTTGGTTTCATTCCACAGTGCCGCTTTTGTTAGCGCCCACTGCACACGCTCGTCCATTTCGACGCGGGACAGCTTTTCAAACAAACGCACACCGAACGCGATATTGTCATAGATAGACATCGGGAATGGCGTTGGTTTTTGGAATACCATACCGACTTTTGCACGTAATAACGCGATGTCTTGTTTATCAGTCAGGATGTTTTGACCATCCAGTAAAATTTCGCCTTCTGCGCGTTGCTCACCATACAGTTCGTACATTTTGTTGAAGGTACGCAGCAGCGTGGATTTACCACAACCTGATGGGCCGATAAACGCAGTCACTTTGTTCTTTTCAATGTCTAAAGAGATATTCTTCAGCGCGTGAAACTTTCCATAGTAGAAGTTAAGGTCACGAACTTTAATTTTACTGTTTGCAATATCGTTTGCATTAATCATGGCTACTTCTCTCTATCAATTCTTTTATTCGTCTGGGATTAGTGTTTTTTCTGTGCAAACACAACACGGGCAATGATATTGATTAACAGGACACATAAGGTGATTAGGAGAACCCCTGCCCATGCTAATTGCTGCCATTCAGAGAACGGACTCATTGCAAATTTGAAGATAGTCACTGGTAAGTTAGCAATTGGCTCATTCATGTCGGTGCTCCAGAATTGGTTCGAGAGTGACGTAAACAGCAGCGGTGCGGTTTCCCCCGCAATACGCGCGATAGCCAGCAAAATACCGGTAATAATCCCAGATACAGATGCTTTTAATGTAATGGATAAAATCATTTTCCATTTTGGTGTGCCCAGTGCATATGCCGCTTCACGCAGGCTATCAGGCACGAGCTTCAACATGTTCTCAGTGGTACGAATAACAATTGGGATTTGCAGTAATGCAAGTGCAATTACCCCCGCCCAACCCGAGAAATGCTGCATTTGAGCCACCACAATGGTGTAAACAAACAGACCAACCACAATTGAAGGCGCAGATAACAGAATGTCGTTAATAAAACGCGTCACCGAAGCTAACCACGATTTGCGACCATATTCCGCTAAGTAGATACCCGCTAAAATCCCTAATGGTGTTCCGATAACGGTCGCCCACAAGATAAGCAATCCACTTCCCACAATGGCGTTCGCCAAACCACCACCTTCTGTATTTGGCGGCGGTGTCATTTCAGTAAACAGATTGAGGGACATACCATCAATCCCTTTGGTTACCGTGGAGAATAAAATCCACACTAACCAGAACAGACCAAATGCCATCGTCAGCATGGAGACTAATAATGCCATTCTGTTGACTTGACGGCGCCATGCTTGGCGGCGTGCACGCTCTTTTTGATTCACTACAACAGGTTCAGAAATCGACATATTAGCGTCCCTCATTCTTAGCAAGGCGCATTACCATCAGCTTGGAAATCGCCAGAACGATGAAGGTAATCACAAACAGAATTAAACCAAGTTCCATCAATGCCGCCGTGTGTAAACCACTTTCCGCTTCAGCAAATTCGTTCGCCAGCGCAGAGGTAATACTATTACCCGGCATAAACAGTGAAGGGCTATCGAGCTGGTAAGTGTTACCGATGACGAAGGTGACCGCCATGGTTTCTCCCAATGCACGACCTAGCCCCAGCATCACACCACCAATCACCCCATTACGGGTATAAGGCAGAACGATATTCCAAATCACTTCCCATGTAGTACAGCCAATTCCATAGGCTGACTCTTTCATCATCACAGGAGTTTGTTCAAATACATCGCGCATTACAGAGGCGATGTAAGGAATGATCATAATGGCAAGGATAATACCCGCCGCAAGAATACCAATACCAAACGCAGGACCAGTGAACAGTTCGCCAACAATTGGAATGCTCGACATGACATTACCAACTGGTTCTTGGAAGTATTCTGCAAATAACGGAGCGAAGACAAACAGTCCCCACATACCATAAACAATACTTGGGATTGCAGCGAGAAGCTCAATCGCAATACCTAATGGGCGTTTTAACCAGTTAGGCGCTAGCTCTGTTAAGAATAATGCGATACCAAAACTCACGGGTACGGCGATAATCAGAGCGATTAATGATGTGACGATGGTGCCGTAGATAGGCACTAATGCACCAAACTGCTCTGCTGGCGCATCCCACTCTTTATTCCACAAAAACGAAAACCCGAATTTCTGCATACTTGGCCAAGATGCGAAAATCAGGGAAATAATAATGCCACCAAGCATGAGGAGAGTGATTAGCGCTGCTATTTTGACTAATGCACTAAAAATCACGTCGCCCGATTTACTAGGGGCTTTGAATGCCGTTATTTTTTCGGCCATGCGCTTTGTTCTCATTCCATGCCTACTTTTCAGTAGGACTTACGTTACTACGGTGAATAAGCGGGAGCTATTCCTCAGCCCCCGCTTACCCTTTTCCAACCCGAGGGGCACTTAGAACAGTGCTTTACCTTGGCTATCTTTTACTTCTGTTTTCCATGCTGCACGTACTGCGGTCACAACTTCTTGAGGTAACACAGCGTAATCTAATGCTTCTGCTTGTTTACCGCCTTTGTCGTAAGCCCAGTTGAAGAAATCAAGAACCGCTTTACCTTTCTCCGCATCCGCTTGTTGCTTGTGAACTAAGATGAATGTGGTTGAGGTAATTGGCCATGCGTTAGCGCCTTCACGGTTAGTCAGGTCTTGTGCAAATGATTTAGACCAATCCACTTTTTTCGCTGCTGCGCTGAAGCTTTCACCTGTTGGTGAAACTGGCTGACCATCTGCAGAAACCAGCTTAGTATACGCAAGATTATTCTGTTTTGCGTAAGCATATTCTACATAACCGATAGAGCCTGGCAGACGTTGAACAAAGGCTGCAACGCCGTCGTTACCTTTACCGCCTACGCTGTTTTTCGGCCAGTTAACCGTTGAACCTGCACCCACTTCATCTTTCCAGTTTGAGCTAACTTTTGCTAAGTAGCTTGTGAAGACGAATGTGGTACCAGAACCATCAGAGCGGCGAACTACAGCGATGTTTTGGTCAGGTAATTTTACGTTTGGATTCAGTTTTGCGATGGCTGGGTCATTCCATTTTGCAATTTTGCCTAAGTAGATGTCGCCCAGAGTTTTACCATCAAGAACCAGTTGATTAGATTCGATGCCTTTAACGTTTACCGCTAAAACCACGCCACCAATCACGGTTGGGAATTGGAATAAGCCGTCTTCTTTGAGTTTTTCATCAGTCAATGGCGCATCAGACGCACCGAAATCAACTGTTTTTGCATTAATTTGTTTTACACCACCAGAAGAACCGATCCCCTGATAGTTAATTTTATTACCTGTTTCTTTCTGATAAGTATCTGCCCACTTCGCATAAACAGGAGCAGGGAATGTCGCGCCAGCTCCGGTCAGGCTGGTAGCAGCAAAAGAAGACATTGCAGTCAGAGATAAGGTTGCTGCCATTACGCTTGCTAGTGTGGTACGCATCATTTTCATAATCCCTCCGGGGATGTAAGAAATAATCAAGTATTAAATTATTGGGTGTATGTCACGGTAGGGAAAATAGGACAATTGAGTTACGGCAATATGTCAGCTTTATGACAGTTTTATGACATTTGCGGATTTTATCGACATGATTAAGTGTAGCAGAATGGTACAAAAATGATTATTTACTTATTTTTCAACAAACTAAATAAGAACAGCGAATGTGACAGCTTAGCGTTTGGAATATGACATATTGTCATAAATGAAAAAATTTATTTCTCTTTCTATCTTTCTATCTTTCTATCTTTCTATCTTTCTACAGAGCATATCTCTATGCAGTCCGCCTTCTATCGCCTTAGCATGCAATATTCAAAATAGTTTGCGTTGCAGCTAGGCGGCAAACGAGTTAAGCCCTAGGAGCATACACAAGTATGTGACTAGGGTTAACGAGCGCAGCCAACAACGCTGCGACACAAAATATGAAGAATATTTAGTCTTCGCGCTCTTTGAGAGGGAGCAAGGCCCGAATAGCAAACCCGCCGCGCTCACTTTTATGGATCTCAATATTCCCTTCGTGAGCATCTATAATCCTGCGAATTATCGCGAGTCCCAGCCCTGTACCTTTGTTGCTACGGGCTTTTTCACCCTGTACGAACGGCTGGAATAGGCGTTGAATGTCTTCTTCTTTGATCCCTGCGCCATCATCTTCAACTTGGAACCAAACATAATCTTCATTTTTACCACTGCTGACTTTGATCCAGCCATTTCCGTAGCGATAAGCGTTGACTATCATGTTGGTAATTGCGCGTTTGATGGCAAGATGGTTACCGTTGAACATCACTGGTCCTGGGACTAAATTGGTTTCAATCTCTCCCACGACGTTGGTTTCAGCAACAACAGCTTCGTTGAGAATAGCGTTAAGGTCGCAAAACTCCATATCCATTTCTTGCCCTGTTTTCAGGTAAGACATGAATTGACCGATGATTGCGTCGCACTCTTCAATATCTTTGTTGATAGATTCAGCGAGATAGCCATCTTCTGGTCCCATCATTTCCGTTGCGAGACGAATGCGGGTTAGTGGCGTTCGAAGGTCATGGCTGACCCCTGCCATTAATACAGTGCGGTCATTTTCGAGGGATTTTATCCCTGCCGCCATATGGTTGAACGAGCGAATAGCCGCGCGAACCTCTGTGGCACCTTTCTCTTGCATCGGCGGCATAACATGCCCCTTACCGACCTCACCCGCGTGATATTCCAGCTCTAATAATGGCTTGTTTTGATAGCGAATATAGAGCCAAACCCCCGCAAAAATCGTGAGGAAGACCGTGAGTGTATAGCGGAAAACTTGAGAAAACTGATTTTGGCCGATTTCGGTGAGCGGAACGCGCACCCAAATATCTGGTGCTAGGTAGGATGTTAACCACAATATCGGATACTCACGCCCAAGTTCCAGATGCACACTGGCCTTGCCACCCAAGTATTCCGACATGTTTTCACTTAGAAAATCATACTCTTTTGCCCAGTTTAATCCCTCTTCCATCGCCGCTGAATGGGCGTAAAAGGTAATACCGAGCTCATTGTAGATTTTTTTACGTAATGCGGGTGAAACTCGCACTGAGGTTCCATCTTGTAGAACCATTTTCTCTGTCATCAATGTACGTACTTCATAGGCAAGCACTTTATTGAACTGCTGTAAGCTTGGCATCACAACAAAATTCAATACAACCATATAGCTGGTCACAAGGCTTGCGAACAGGAGTGCGACAAACAAAAATAACGAGCGAGAAAATGTACTACGTCGTGAGAACCTCAGTCGCTTCATGCTTTACTTCCATCTGGAACAAATACGTATCCTAAGCCCCAAACGGTTTGAATGTAACGTGGGTGCGCAGGATCTTCTTCAATCATACGGCGTAAACGTGAAATTTGAACGTCGATAGAACGCTCCATCGCACTGTATTCACGACCTCGAGCCAAACTCATCAGCTTGTCACGAGATAATGGTTCGCGTGGATAAGAAACTAATACTTTCAACACCGCAAACTCACCACTGGTTAATGGCATATTCTCTTCGCCTTGGAACATTTCACGGGTTCCGAGGTTCAGTTTGAATTTACCAAAAGTGATGACGGCATCATCTTGCGATGGCGCACCTGGTAGCTCATTCGCTTGGCGACGCAGCACCGCACGAATACGCGCTAACAGTTCACGAGGGTTAAACGGTTTAGGGATATAGTCATCCGCACCAATTTCTAAGCCCACAATACGGTCAACTTCTTCGCCTTTCGCGGTAACCATAATGATTGGAATTGGGTTATTTTGACTACGTAAACGACGGCAAATAGATAAGCCATCTTCCCCAGGAAGCATCAAGTCCAATACGATTAAATGAATAGATTCCCGTGTTAGGATCCTGTCCATCTGTTCAGCATTCGCTGCACTTCTTACCTGAAAACCCTGCTCGGTGAGGTAACGTTCAAGCAGAGCACGTAAACGCATATCATCATCGACGACGAGAACTTTATAACTTTCCTGCATTTATAGCCCCCAAAGTGTGGAATTTTAGAATTATTCTGCTGATGAAAGTAACAAAAATAATATTCATGCCATTAATTTACCATTAACACTAACTTTAATGAATCATTTTACTCGTTAACTGATTAATGGTTTATAGCTAATCTCTAGCACAAAATAGGTGACTTTTCCGCCCGGCGTTGTGACGACCACTTCATCATCAACCTGCTTGCCAATTAATGCGCGAGCGACTGGTGAATCGATAGAAATCCACTGCTTAGCAGGATCAAATTCATCCGCCCCCACTAACCGGAAAATTCTGATATTTTCATTATCATCTTCAAGCTTAACCCATGCGCCAAAAAACACACGCCCCTCTTGTCGAGGATCGGGTTCAACAATTCTAAGCTGATCCAACCTTTTGGATAGAAAACGAATACGGCGGTCTATTTCCCGCAACCGTTTTTTACCGTAGATATATTCTGCGTTTTCGGAACGATCCCCCTGGGCTGCGGCTTCAGAGACAGACTGCGTCACTCGAGGGCGCTCTTCTTTCCAAAGATACTTAAGTTCTTTGTCTAAAGCGTCCCATCCTTCACGGGTAATTAAAAGGCTCTTATTCATCTCATTAAAGGTATATAAATCGGATAATTATAATATTTTATAAAATATAATCTGCGACTTGCCTACCACTAGACAAAAATTCTGTCTGGCAATTCTGTCTACCAGCAAGTATAACTGTGCAGTCTATTTTCACTGTTCTTTGAGTAGGTATTTAAACACGACATGAATGAAACTCTAAGCCAAATTATTGCGGCCGAACTACAAGCCCAACCAAAACAGGTGTTTTCAGCCATTACATTATTGGATGAAGGCAATACCGTCCCATTTATCGCCCGCTACCGTAAAGAGGTTACGGGGGGATTGGATGACACTCAGCTACGTCAGCTAGAGAGCCGTTTAGGGTATTTGAGAGAGTTAAACGACCGTAAGCAAACCATTCTAAAATCCATTGATGAACAAGGTAAGCTTACTCCAGAACTCGCTTCTGCTATCAATACAACGCTGAATAAAACCGAACTCGAAGATCTTTACCTCCCTTACAAACCAAAGCGCCGTACTCGTGGGCAAATTGCTATCGAAGCGGGCTTAGAACCCTTAGCGGATACGCTGTGGAACGATCCAAGCCAGTCACCGGATACACTTGCACAAAGCTATGTTGACGCAGATAAAGGCGTTGCGGATCCCAAAGCCGCTTTAGATGGTGCTCGCTACATTTTAATGGAGCGTTTCGCCGAAGATGCTACCTTATTAGCGAAAGTTCGCGACTATATTTGGAAGAATGCGCACATTGTTTCTGTTGTTGCTGATGGCAAACAGACTGAGGGTGTAAAATTTAGCGACTATTTTGATCACCATGAACCCGTTGCTCAAGTTCCTTCACACCGCGCTTTGGCCATGTTCCGTGGTCGCAATGAAGGTGTTTTGCAGTTATCCCTCAACTGCGACCCTCAGTTTGAAGAGCCGCCAAAAGAGAGTTATTGCGAAGAAATTATTACTCGCCATTTAGATGTTCGTTTGAACAATGCCCCCGCTGACCAATGGCGTAAAGCTGTCATCAGTTGGACGTGGCGAGTCAAAGTGTTACTGCACCTAGAAACCGAAATCATGAGCACCCTGCGCGAGAAAGCGGAAGAAGAAGCAATTAACGTATTCGCCCGTAACCTCAGTGACTTATTGATGGCAGCTCCTGCGGGTATGCGTGCCACGATGGGTCTCGATCCGGGTTTACGTACAGGTGTCAAAGTCGCGGTCGTTGATGCGACGGGTAAAGTCATGGCGACAGATACCATTTACCCGCACACAGGCCAAGCTGCCAAAGCGGCTGCTATCGTTGCCGCATTATGCCAGAAATACCACGTTGAGCTGGTCGCGATTGGTAACGGAACTGCATCACGAGAAACCGAACGCTTCTTTGCTGAAGTGCAAAAACAGTTCCCTGACGTCACGGCGCAAAAAGTCATTGTCAGTGAAGCAGGCGCCTCTGTTTATTCCGCTTCTGAGCTGGCAGCATTAGAATTCCCTGATTTAGACGTATCTCTGCGTGGCGCGGTTTCTATTGCTCGTCGCTTACAAGACCCGCTGGCTGAACTGGTGAAAATCGACCCGAAATCTATTGGTGTCGGCCAATATCAGCATGATGTCAGCCAAACTCAGCTAGCCCGTAAGTTAGATGCAGTCGTTGAAGACTGCGTAAACTCCGTCGGCGTCGATTTAAATACCGCTTCCGTGGCACTACTTACCCGTGTTGCTGGCTTGAGCAAAATGATCGCGCAAAATGTTGTTGATTGGCGTGATGCGAATGGTCAATTCAATGACAGAAAACAGTTACTCAAGGTCGCTCGCTTAGGTCCGAAAGCCTTTGAACAGTGTGCGGGTTTCTTGCGTATCACCAATGGGGATAACCCACTGGACGCCTCAACGGTTCACCCGGAAGCCTACCCAATCGTTGAAAAAATCCTTGAAGCTGTACGTCAGCCACTCAAAGAGATCATGGGCAATTCACAGGTATTAAATGGCTTAAGCCCACGTGAATTTACCACCGAACAGTTTGGGGTTCCTACCGTCACAGACATCATCAAAGAGCTGGAAAAACCGGGCCGTGACCCACGCCCTGAGTTTAAAACGGCAACCTTTGCTGACGGCGTCGAAACGATGAATGACTTAACACCGGGAATGATCTTAGAAGGTGCAGTGACTAACGTCACTAATTTCGGGGCATTTGTGGATATTGGTGTTCATCAAGATGGCCTAGTGCATATTTCTTCCCTTTCAAACAGCTATGTTGAAGATCCTCACAAAGTCGTCAAAACGGGTGACATTGTGAAAGTCAAAGTGCTGGATGTGGATATTGCTCGTAAGCGTATTGCGCTCACTATGCGCTTAGATGAACAAGCGGGTGAAGGTAACAGCGCACCTCGCAGTGCGGCTCCAGCGCAAGATAGAAATACCCGCAAAGCCCCTGCTTCACGAGGGAATGCGCGAGGAAATTCATCATCTAGCTCTGCGTCTAGCAACAGTGCGATGAGTGATGCACTGGCTGCTGCTTTTGGTAAAAAGCGCTAAGATATGATGCCCTTGCTGTTTCATCGGTAAGGGCATTTATTAAAATGTATTCAATCATCTCTCCGTACTTAATTTAAACATATTCCATTTTTCTTATAGAAATAAATTAAATAACTAATTCAATTTATTATCTGCATTTTGTCTTATTTAATTATATTAATTAACAATACTAACATCTGCCTTTTCGTTTTAAAAAACTCCGCCAACTAAATCCCTTTTTGATCCACATCATTTAATATTGCCCGAAAAAGAGGCTAAATATAATCATGGTAGATGATTATGATTCTCATTGTTAATTAGATTTAATTTTATCTTCCATTCTATTTCTTTTAAAGATAACCACTTTTATAATAATAATTATCAATATTATTCTTAATAACACTCTCTGTAATTTAACATCGCAGTTTTCATGTTAAATCAACAGAATAAACCGTAATTGGAAGGTACTATGTCCATACTTCCTCAATGCAGTTATAAAATACTTGGCTTTTCACCAGAGATAAGTCCGGCCTATCGCCAAAAATTACTTTCCCTCGGTCTGCTTCCAGGCTCAGTGTTCAAAGTTGTGCGCGTAGCGCCGTTTGGTGATCCCGTGCAAATTGAAACTCATCGCGTCAGCTTAGTATTACGCAAAAAAGATTTAGCTCTGATTAACTTAGATGAAGCTCAAGCGAACTAATTATTTTTGGATTAATTCCAATAAAGATTTTCATTTTCACGACTGGCATACACTATGAAACCATTAACTATCGGCCTTATTGGCAACCCTAACGCAGGTAAAACAACCTTGTTTAACCAGTTAACAGGGTCACGTCAGCGCGTCGGTAACTGGGCAGGAGTGACCGTCGAACGTAAAGTTGGACGCTTCCACACACCTGAACACAAGATTGAACTCGTTGATTTACCAGGTACTTATTCCCTTACAACTATCTCAGAGCAAACCTCCCTCGATGAGCAAATCGCCTGCTACTTTATTTTAAGTGGCGAAGCCGACATGTTGATCAACGTGGTGGATGCCTCAAACCTCGAGCGCAATTTATATCTGACATTACAGCTTGTTGAACTAGGTGTTCCCTGCATCGCCGCACTGAACATGCTGGATATTGCCAAAAGCCAACATATCGATATTGATGTTAAACAGCTCGAAAAACAGCTCGGTTGCCCTGTTATCCCAATGGTCTCTACCCGTGCAACTGGCCTTGAACAGCTCAAACAAGCGATTGATAGCCATCCTCAAAATAGCCAACAAGCCCTAGTGCAATATCCGCCACAACTGTTACAAACCGTGGATATGCTTTCAGAGCAAATTTCTGCTCAGCAATTTAGTCAGCAGCAGCGCCGTTGGTTAGCTCTCCAGATTTTAGAAGGCGATATTTATAGCCGCCAACGAGCTGATATCTCTGAGCAAGTATTTGCTGAAACTCGCCTTAGACTTAAAGATACCTTGCAAGAAGAACCCGAGTTGCTCATTGCGGACGCTCGCTATCAATCCATTGCCTCAATTTGTGACGCCGCGATTAATAACAGTGCCGCTGAGCCGAATAAACTCACTCAAGCGCTGGATAAATTTATCTTGAACCGCTGGCTTGGCGTGCCAATTTTCTTGTTCGTGATGTATCTAATGTTCGTCCTTGCGATCAATATCGGTGGTGCTTTACAACCGTTCTTTGAAGGGGCCTCTGAAGCTATCTTTATTCATGGTATTCAATGGATTGGAGCAACAGCAAACTTCCCTGATTGGTTGACCGTTTTCCTTGCTCAAGGTGTTGGCGGTGGTATCAATACCGTTCTGCCTCTGGTGCCACAAATCGGTATGATGTATCTGTTCTTATCTATCTTGGAAGACTCAGGCTATATGGCTCGAGCAGCTTTCGTTATGGATAGACTGATGCAATCTCTTGGTTTACCGGGTAAATCTTTTGTTCCATTAATTGTTGGCTTCGGTTGTAACGTACCTTCTATCATGGGAGCAAGAACCTTAGATGCACCTCGTGAACGCTTGATCACCGTGCTTATGGCACCGTTTATGTCCTGCGGTGCTCGCTTAGCTATCTTCGCAGTATTTGCAGCGGCATTCTTTGGTAAAAACGGCGCAAGCGTCGTGTTCTCCCTCTACATTCTCGGTATTGTCGTGGCAATCCTAACAGGCCTGCTACTGAAACATACTTTGATGCGCGGTGAAGCGTCCCCGTTTGTGATGGAACTGCCGGTCTACCATGTACCTCATGCAAAAACATTGCTTATCCAAACTTGGCAGCGTTTAAAAGGCTTTGTGATCCGTGCAGGTAAAGTCATTGTGGTAGCGAGTATTTTTATCGGTGCGCTAAATAGCTTTTCGTTATCCGGCAAGCCTGTGGACAACATTAATGACTCTGCGCTGGCTTCCGTCAGTAAAGTGATCACCCCAGTATTACAGCCTATCGGCGTACACAATGATAACTGGCAAGCGACTGTCGGTTTGATCACCGGTGCAATGGCTAAAGAAGTGGTGGTTGGGACCTTAAATACCCTGTACACCGCCGAAGCGATTACCAGTGAACCTTTCGATGCAGAATCGTTTGACCTGCTCGATGAGTTAGGTGCGGCAGTCACGGATACGTGGGATAGCTTAAAAGAGACATTCTCCATCAGTGCATTATCCAACCCAATCGAAGCGAGTATGGGTGATGCCGAGATGGCAACAGGCTCCATGGGTACCATGGCAGCGAAATTTGGTTCAGATATCGCCGCTTATAGTTACCTAATCTTTGTGCTGCTGTATGTGCCTTGTGTGTCAGTAATGGGAGCAATCGCCCGTGAAACCAACAAAAGCTGGATGACATTCTCTATTCTGTGGGGATTAAACGTGGCTTATAGCCTCGCAGCACTGTTCTATCAAACAGCTACATTTAGCGAACATCCACAAAGCAGCTTGATCACCATTGGCGCGGTGCTACTGTTTAATATTGTACTGATCACCGCTCTACGCCGTATGCGCAGCCGTGTGACGTTTAATATTAAATCCAAAACAGCGCAACAATGTTCAGGTTGTTCTAACAACAGTTGCCACTAAGGAAAATACGATGGTCAGCTTGCTGCAAGTCCGAGATTTAATTGCATTATATGGGCAAGCTGACATTGCGCTTCTGAGTTCTCAACTAAACGCCCCTGCTGCACTGGTCAATGCCATGGCTGAAAAGCTGGTCAGTATGGGGAAAATTGAAAAAATCGATGTGAGCGCGTGCCTTACGGGTACCAGTTGTAAAGGATGCCCCGAGAGTCACGATTGCTCACATTTTGTCTATAAGATTAAATAGTTGTTTTCATCTCAGCGAATCAGCTTCTAATACACTGATTTAGTTCAATGATTTCGCAAACTGAACCAATGTTTCACAAAACTCATCGGGATGAGAAATAAACGGCGCATGAGCGCTATTACGCATCACAACGGATAATGAATTGGGATACAACTCATCTAATTTCCCTGCGATTTTACGCGGGACCAAGCCATCTAAATAACCATAAACGCGTAAGAAAGGCACCTGTAAATGGGTGAGTTCCTCTCGTAAATCTTCAGTACGTAAAGATTCCAGCCCCATATTCAAGGCTTCAACCGATGGCATTGGCAACGCCAATACCACAGATTTCAATGTACGCGCATCCTCACGGGCGCTTTCAGTTCCCAATGTTTGCAGTGCCAGAAAACGCTCAACGGTACGCTGGAAATTTTCAGCCAGCATCTGCTCAAAATTAAGTAAGACTTCGGGCTTGATACCTTGCCACTCATCATGAGCCCCAAAGCAAGGGGAAGATGCCACGGTGATTAAGGCTTTTACCTCATTAGGGTGATCAAGCGCGATACGGCTTGCTACTAACCCACCTAAAGACCACCCCAGCCAAATCGCATTTTTAGGTGCTTGTTCCCACACAACATTAGCCATTGATTGAATGGTCATCGGAGTGAAATCGTGACTACGCCCATAACCCGGTAAATCAACTAAATGGATGCGAAATTGCGAAGCCAGTCGAGGAATAAT
This sequence comes from Providencia sp. PROV188, assembly GCF_027595165.1. Lineage (NCBI taxonomy): Bacteria > Pseudomonadati > Pseudomonadota > Gammaproteobacteria > Enterobacterales > Morganellaceae > Providencia > Providencia sp. PROV188. Next base: position 249,324 of record NZ_CP097291.1, on the reverse strand, counting down.
TGTTTGCCAGACTTCGGCATTCAGTCCCCATCCGTGCAGTAACACAATATCTTGTTTTCCGTCACCCACTGTCTGCCAATATAACGTCGCCATGGTTACACTCTCTTCAATGTTATTTTCATTCTGATTTTTCAATCTAGGACTCGCCTATGCTAGCAATGGAAGGGGTCTGTTGGCTATGCCGGCAGTTATTAAAAATTCCCCAGCAAGGAATATGCAGCTTTTGTATCAAAAACTTACCGCCAATGCCGAAGGTTTGTCCACAATGCGCTCTTCCTTGTGAATATCATCAATTTCCTTGCGGGCGCTGCCTTGTACAGCCACCGCCTTGGCAAAGGTTGATTACCGTAACGCCATATCAAGCGCCATTACGCCAGCTTATCCATCAATATAAATTTCGTTATCAACCCCAGTTAGCTATCCCCCTGACGCGGATATTTTTACTTTATTGGCTGAATGGATATCGCCAACAGCAATGGAAAAAACCCGACTTATTGATAACCATACCTCCCCACCCTCGACGATGTTGGCGTCGAGGATTTGATCACATGGCATTAATTGGTGGTAATTTAACCACATGGTTAAATATTGCCTATTCGCAAAATTCATTATTGCGCTCTCGTGATACACTGGCGCAAGTTTCATTAACACGTAAGCAGCGCCGCAATAACCTAAAAGAGGCATTTACCCTTGAAACTTCGGTTTCAGGTCTACACATAGCTATTATTGATGATGTGATTACAACTGGCTCAACCATGCATGCCGCCGCTCAATTGTTGATTTGTGCGGGAGCGCATACTGTTGACGCGTGGTCACTCTGTCGCACCTTGTAGGATGGGTGTAAATGGGCGTATTATAACCAACTAAAGCAGTCAACTATTATTGAGCAAGAGATTATGATTAATATTACAGAAGCAGCACAGACTCACTTCTCCAAGTTATTGGAAAGCCAAGAGTCAGGAACCCAAATTCGAGTATTTGTCATTAACCCAGGCACACCAACCGCTGAGTGTGGTGTTTCTTATTGCCCTCCTGGTGCCGTAGAAGCCACCGATAAAGAGCTGAAGTTTGAAAAACTCTCTGCTTATGTTGATGAAATTAGCGCTCCATTCTTAGAAGATGCTGAGATTGATTTCGTCACAGACCAATTAGGCTCTCAGTTAACCTTAAAAGCACCGAACGCGAAAATGCGTAAAGTGTCTGAAGATGCGCCATTAATTGAGCGTGTTGAATACGTTTTACAATCACAAATTAATCCACAATTAGCGAGCCATGGCGGTCGTGTTTCCTTAATGGAAATCACCGAAGATGGTTTTGCTATCCTGCAATTCGGCGGCGGCTGTAATGGTTGCTCCATGGTCGATGTGACGCTGAAAGAAGGTATCGAAAAAGAATTACTGAAAATGTTCGAAGGTGAATTAAAAGGTGTTAAAGACCTGACTGAGCACCAACGCGGCGAGCACTCTTTCTACTAATAGATTCTGCTCACCCGCATTTTCTACTGAGTATTAGAGCATCCTCAGCACTCCTGTGGATGCTCTTTCATGACATTTCCCCTAATTTTCCGGTATTTTATGGACCATTTTGAGACACTAACACCTGAACAAGCTTATCAGCACTGGCTAGATGGCACTGCTATCCTTGTCGATGTTCGCGATCCCCAAAGTTTTCGTGCTGGTCACGCGACAGGCGCTTACCACTTAACCAATGAATCACTTCACCCGTTTGTCGAAAAAACAGATTACGAACAAACGATTATGGTGATGTGCTACCACGGTCACAGCAGCCAAGGTGCGGCGCAATACTTAATTAATATTGGTTTTGAATCTGTATATAGCATTAATGGCGGATTTGAGGCATGGTCACGGGAATACCCACAAGCCATAACGGCGCTCTAAACGAGACAACGTATTTATGATCCACATTATCTCTTTTGAAAACCCACGGATGGCTCAAGCGTTTGTCGATTATATGGCTGGACAAAATATCCAACTACAACTCCATCCTTCCAACGACCAACAACATTATGAACTTTGGCTCGCCGATGAGCAGCATACTGAGCAAGTACGCCAAGAGTTAGAAACCTTTTTGCGTAACCCTAATGATCCTCGTTACCTCGAAGCCAGCTGGCAAACGGGTCGCACAGATGCCCAATTTCAGTATCGAAACTATCTGACATTCAGTTATTTAAAACAGCAATCAGGCCCATTAACTATCGCCGTTATTTTGCTGTCTATCGCGGTCTATCTTTGGGTCACCCTGACAGATCCCCGTGTCGTTCTATACTATCTAGGTTGGCCTATTGGTGATCAGCAAAGTGAATTGTGGCGTTGGATAAGCCCAGCGTTCGTTCACTTTTCTATTTCGCACATCGGTTTCAACCTTGCGCTCTGGTGGTTTCTTGCCGGGCAAGTTGAGAAAAAAATGGGCACAGGAAAACTGTTCACCATTTTATTAGTCTCCGCATTATTCAGTAACTGGGGTCAATCCCTATTCAGTGAAAATAACTTCGGCGGCTTATCGGGTGTCGTTTATGCACTGGTTAGCTATGTTTGGCTCACTGGCGAACGTCGCCCAGAAATTGGTATCGGCATCCCTCGCGGGCTCATGGTATTCTCAATTATCTGGTTATTTTTCGGTTACTTTGACTTGCTTGGTATGGACATTGCTAATGCCGCACATACTTCAGGGTTAATTATCGGATTATTGATGGGAATATGGGATAATAGGCTCAGTTTTAAACACCAAGGTTCCAAATAGAACATTTTATAATTAGAGGCTAATGCTGTGAAACAAACCCAGAGACATGATGCAATTGTTGAACTTGTGCGTCTTCAGGGATATGTCAGTACTGAAGAACTTGTCGAACAGTTTGAGGTTAGCCCTCAGACCATTCGCCGAGACCTCAATGATCTTGCTGAACAAAATAAAATCCTACGACACCATGGTGGCGCAGCCTTGCCTTCGAGTTCCGTCAATACCGCCTATAATGACCGCAAAACTATGTGGTCTGAAGAAAAGGCGCGTATTGCTCAACGTGTGGCAAGCCAAATTCCTGACGGCGCGACCCTATTTATTGATATTGGCACAACCCCTGAGGCTGTTGCTCACGCATTGGTTAATCATAAAAACCTGCGAGTAGTGACCAACAACTTGAACGTCGCAACATTGCTCATGGCAAAAGAGGATTTTCGTTTGATCCTTGCAGGCGGTGAAGTTCGTTCTCGCGATGGCGGAATTGTCGGTGAAGCTACCCTCGACTTTATCTCTCAGTTTAGGCTGGATTACGGCATCCTGGGGATCAGCGGGATTGATATGGACGGCTCATTGCTTGAGTTTGATTATCATGAAGTGCGCACCAAGCGCGCGATTATCGAAAATTCTCGTCATGTCATGTTGGTTACCGACCACTCCAAATTTGGTCGAAATGCGATGGTAAATTTAGGCAATATGAACCTAATCAATACCTTGTTTACCACCCAAGCGCCTCCAGCCAGTATCCTAAAGGTTATCGAACAGCATAACGTTCAATTAGAGCTCTGCTAACCCCCTAGCTTTAACCTCCCAATGATGGTAGCTTGCCTACCATCAATTCTTATTTTTTCCTTTCTTTTCATTCTGTTGTCATCCCTTTGTCATATTGCCAACTTATTAAACAGATTAAATTTATACACAAAATGTTATTAGCATCACGCGCTTGTTATTTTTATGGATTACAGGTTGGCAGACGTACAAAATTTGATTACAATCAAATGAGCGAAAACGAACATTATAGAAAATGGTTCGAACATCTCAGGGGGATGCATGGAAACGAAAGACTTGATTGTAATTGGCGGCGGAATCAACGGCGCTGGTATTGCGGCTGATGCTGCTGGGCGTGGATTATCTGTACTGCTGCTTGAATCTCAAGACTTAGCGAGTGCAACTTCATCTGCAAGTTCGAAACTAATCCACGGTGGTTTACGCTACCTCGAACATTATGAATTTAGACTGGTGAGTGAAGCACTTGCAGAGCGTGAAGTCTTATTGCGACTGGCTCCGCATATCGCATTTCCAATGCGCTTCCGTCTACCTCATCAGCCTCACTTACGCCCAGCTTGGATGATCCGTATCGGCCTGTTCCTGTACGACCATTTAGGTAAACGCGTTAGTCTGCCAAGCAGCAAGAGCTTAAAATTCAACCAGAATTCTGTGTTAAAACCTGAACTAACCAAAGGTTTCGAATACTCAGATTGTTGGGTTGATGATGCGCGTTTAGTAGTATTGAACGCTCAAGAAGTAGTACGCAAGAACGGTGAAGTGCGCACTCGTACAAAAGTGACTCGCGCATACCGTGAAGGTGGTCTTTGGGTGGTTGAAGCTCAAGACTTACGTACTGGCGAAACTCATACTTGGAAAGCTAAAGGTCTGGTCAATGCAACAGGACCTTGGGTTAAAGAGTTCTTCGATGACGGCTTAAAACTGAAATCCCCTTATGGTATTCGTCTGATCAAAGGCAGCCATATCGTGGTTCCACGCGCTCACGATGAACCACAAGCATATATCCTGCAAAACGAAGATAACCGAATTGTCTTTGTGATCCCTTGGATGGATGAATTCTCAATTATTGGTACCACCGATGTTGAGTACAAAGGGGATCCAAAAGATGTGAAAATTGACGAAAACGAAGTTAATTATCTGCTGAAAGTGTATAACGACCACTTCAAAAAACAGCTGACTAAACAAGATATTGTGTGGGATTACTCTGGTGTTCGCCCTCTGTGTGATGACGAGTCAGACTCTCCACAAGCTATCACTCGTGACTACACTTTAGATATTCACGATGAAGAGGGTAAAGCGCCATTACTGTCAGTCTTCGGTGGTAAATTAACGACTTACCGTAAACTGGCTGAAGCAGCTGTGGGTAAATTAGCGACGTACTACCCTAACGCTAGCGGTCCATGGACTAAAAATGGTCAGTTACCGGGTGGCGATATCGAAGGTTGTGACCGCGATGGTTACGCACGTGTATTAACCCAGCATTACCCATGGCTCCCAGAAGGCTTAGCACTGCGTTATGCAAGAACTTACGGCAGCAACAGTAAGTTGATTTTAGCAGGTGCAAACTCACTGTCTGATTTAGGTGAAGCATTTGCCGCAAACGTCTATGAAGCTGAATTACGCTACTTAGTCGAAAATGAGTGGGTTGTAGAATTAGACGATGCAATTTGGCGTCGTACCAAATTGGGCATGTGGCTGAACGACGCTGAGAAACAGCACATTGCACAATGGCTTGCAGAGCACACTAAAGTGGCTGTGACAGCATAATCTCGCAAGAGATACGCAGTAAAGATAGAATCGTAAAAAACTCGTTGTTGTACCAAAAGCGCCTATCTGTGCCCACAGACTGGCGCTTTTACTTTATTATCTTTCTAAGAATTTGATGTTGTCATCAATTCTGGATTGGATCTGTTTCAATGTCGTGGACGTAATTCTATTAGGATAATGTTCATTTGCGATATCGCTAAATTTGCGAGCAACATGGCATAGGCGTGATATCGTCTCATTAGCTTCTTGCGCAGTGATATCCGCATCATCAGCCAATGCTAGCAAATGCCTCTTTCCAATTTTTAGCGCTTCACCCATCACATCCATTTGATGATACCCTCCAGGCCCTTCACAGAACGTCACATCATAGGCAGGCGCCAAAGCCCATTGACCCGACTGAGACAGGGTGTAAGCGAAATTCTTTGGGTGGTCATCACGATTATTAAAGATGACATTAAAGGCCACACGTTCAAATGCAGATTTTTTCTCTCTAATATCATTCGTGCATTTATGTGTTGCACGAAGAAAACTAAGATAATCAATGCTGCCTGGAATTGCATAATCTGCTCCAGTCAAAGCCGCTAAACTTTGAACAGGAATTTTGAAGCCGCCCTGCCTATCAAAACGTTCAGATGCAAATGCAGCTAGCCCATTTTTTAAATTAAACAGCAATGTGTTTGGGGTTGGGATACCGCAACGTCGTAAACATTCCGAATAGACCATTTCAATAGCGCAAACTTCAGGATGCTCATGTTTTGCAGGGAATTTAACTAGCCAAGCCTCAAGATTTGGCGCAGCAACGGTGGTAAAAATATTCGATTTTGGGTCTCGGTAAACAAGCGCTTTTGGTCTAGCACCTTGAGGTGAACCCCCAATTTGCAATAGTTGCTGTAAAAACTGCTCGCCTTCACCATTTAAAACATCTTGTACTTCTTCCGCTAATTGGTCGAGAGGAATATTAATTTGCTCATCAAGAAGCTCCGTGGCAACAGGCTCAAATGACATTGCCCCAATTGCATTATGCCCAACATACACTAAGCGTTCTAATGCACCGATACGAGCCACATTCAGGCCTCTTCGTCGAAATAATCTGTCCATCAACAACATTCCCCAGCCATCAGGTAATGAATCATAGACAGGTCCAGGTAAACCTAATTGATGAGCAGGAAAATCAGTGCGAAGTTGAGTCTCTTTCAGTGGCAGGAGCAGAGGTGAAAGTTCAAGTCCTCTGCGCTTAGCAGCATCGGAGTATTCAAATGCAATCAGTGGGCGACCTGTAATTGCGGTACTAGAAATCAAAGACCCCCATAACCAATGCTCCCCCCAGCCATTATAATAAACATCAACTTGCTTCAGCATTTCACTTATCCTTTTTCACGCGCTGACGGTTTTTGCTTTCATCGTAACGAACAATATCATCAATGCTGTTTAAATTTGGCATAAACAATCCTTCAAGCTCTTTACTGCGCCCAAGCACCATCGCAATACGGATCATGTTCTCAAAACTAACATTTCTCCCGGCCTCTAGGTTTGAAACTGTATTCGCACTCACACCCGCACGTTCCGCGACATCTGCCTGCGTCATTTTTAATGTCAGTCGCTCTAAACGTAATCTTTCACAGAGTTTTTTGACAATTTCACTCGGTTTACTCAAGCTTAAATCCAACATATTGCGCCTTAAGTTAAAATATTACCAATAACACACAATATTATGGATTTAGAAGTCGATTACTGCAAGTTTACTTTTCATACAACCCATGCTTGCTTCCACCTCGCAATCCTGTTTATAATTCACCCGCAATTTTGCCCCTTTTAAAGTGAGCCTTTCCGACGATGAACTAAGTACTGCCAGAAAATATCCACAATGCCTTGTTTAAGGTCATTATTTTTCTGTTCTTGGCAGACACAGTTTTCATCGCTTCTTTTTCGAAATATGCTTTTTAAAAGAAAATGCTTCGAAAAATGATCGTGCGAAAGATAGCGTAACGTTGTCTGCCCCTCTATTTGGAGGTCTCTATGACAATAGCTAACCCAGCTCTCGCGTGCCATTTTTCACAATTAACCATCGAGTTCGATCAGTCCACACTCTTTCCGCCATTGAGTGGTAGCTTATTTAGCCAAAAAAATGCGCTGATTGGTCACAATGGTCGTGGAAAATCCGTATTAATGCGATTACTTGCCCGACAACTCACTCCAACTCACGGCAAAGTTGATTGGCATTTACCGATAATTCATGTGGATCAACTCAACCGCTTAACGGGCGACACCCTTGCTCAAGCGCTAGGCATTGATGCACTTTGGCAAGCTTTTTCGCGCATTGAACAAGGTCGCGGCACCATGACCGATTTCGAGCTAACGGAAGATAATTGGCATCTACCCGCAACATGGGAAACGCTGTTAGCGTCTGCGCAGCTAACGGCATCAATGGATGCCGCTATTGAACAACTGAGCGGCGGTGAACGCACTCGCTTAGCGCTATGTCGTGCATTTTTACATCCTGACCACTTTCTTTTGCTCGACGAACCCGACAACCATCTTGACCAACAAGGACGCCAATGGCTAAGTGAAAAACTCAGTCAGCACAAAGCCGGCTGTTTAGTCATCAGCCATAACCGGCACCTTCTCGAAGAGATGGACGCAATTTTTGAATTAACCGATAAAGGCTTAGTGGAATACGGCGGAAATTACACCCTGTATGATGAGCAGAAAACCTTTGCTATCAACGCTATTGAAGCGGAAGGCGAACAACTCGAAAAACAAATTCGCCAAGAGAAAAAACAGCAGCAAGCCAACCTACAAAAAGCCGCTCAACGACGTAAGCAAGGCGAAAATATTCGCTATGGCGGTTCTCAATCCTTACTGTTGCTCGATATGCAGAAAAACAGAGCCGAAAAAAGACAATCCAATGTGGCAGAGCGTCACCAGCGAGTATTAGGCGAATTACAACATCAACATCAGCAAAATCAAGACAAAGTCAGCCATATTCAACCTCAAAAAATGGTACTCAATTACCAAAGCGAAGGTGGGAAAATGCGCATTTTTGTATCCCAATTAAAGCTACCTTATGGGCAAATTGCGCCACTCTCGTTCACTGCCTATAGCGGTGAGCATTGGCATATTCAAGGACGCAATGGCTCGGGGAAATCCACCTTATTGAAAGTGTTGGCAAATAAGTTGCAGGCACTTTCTGGGGAATCCCGCATTAGCGGTGCTTTTTGCTATTTAGACCAACATCTGAATCTTTTGGATAAATCATTACCAGTTGCCGAAGCTCTCTATCAATATCAACCAGCAATTTCCGTAGAGCACTGGAGAACTCAATTGGGTATGTTGCGTATTCGAGGAGATAAATCGTTACTACCATTGTGCCAGCTTAGTGGTGGTGAGCAGCTCAAAGCGACGCTCCTAGCTCTGACGCATAGCCCTTATCCTCCCGCTGTTTTACTGCTCGATGAGCCAGACAATCACTTAGATTTAGATTCAAAACAGCTATTGGAAGGGCTATTACGGGATTACCAAGGGATACTATTATTGGTTTCTCACGATGAAGCATTCGTGGAACAGTGCAATATTACCCATGATTTACAACTAGGTGGTTAATAAAGGTTAGATAGTTAACTGTGCGGGCTGTGCTTCGCAGCCCTTTCTTTAATTCACAAAGGTATTTTTAACGCGGGCAGAAACCAGAAAATAAGGAACCCAAATCAAGCAATAAAAACTGCCATTAAAAAAGCTAGTAATGTAGCTATAGTCGATTTCGAGGTGAAACGCGACGGGAAAAGCGATGCGCGAGGCGCCAATTACCACGACATAGAGCATCATCGTAATGATAAACAACCACTTAACCATAGCTTTCTTTTTAACCACCGCAATTAACGACCCCACCATTAATGCGATAATTACCCCAAGGCTGAACTGTACAGCATAAAAACCAGAGGCAAACCCTGACATATAAAAGTCCGATGCTGGATTCGTTGCCAACGACCAAGCACCTTGAACCTCAGAAATATCATTCACCATCATTTTGACCAAATTACCCAGCATATACAGTTGACCTAACAGAGGTAAAATCAGCCAGCCTCCAATCCCTTGGAAGAATTTTTGAGGTTTAGTATGACTCTGCGCAGGTATTTGAGCCGCGGGCAATGATTCGGGATTAGATGATAAATTCACATCCATAGTAATAACCTTTTTATTCTTTACGCTCTTTGAGTTTTTCTTCGATAAATGCTTTCAGAACCAACGCCTGATTATGTTGCGTATCTTTCGCGCTATATAACAACGTGATATCTCCTTGTTGCGCCTTCGTAAATACAGCACACCATTCATCATTTTGCTGAAGTTCTTGCTGATATTTCGTCACAAACTGCTCAAACTGGTCAGTATGTTGATGAAACCATTTGCGCAATTCATTGGAGGGCGCAACCGCTTTGTTCCATTCATCACACTGCAAATCCACCTTTTTGATCCCTCGAGGCCACAGCCTATCCACCAAGATGCGATAGCCATCCTGAGGACTACAAGGGTCATAGACTCGTTTACAGTAAATCATTAGCAGGCTCCACGGTCATTGGGGTTCACTAATTAATAAAAGTATTGCGAACACGCACAGAGACAAAAAAGTAAGGCACCCAAACGAAACAACCAAATAATCCTCGTATCAATTCACGAATATCATTGGAATCTATTTCGAGGTCTAACAATTGATTGGCAAGCACCAAATCAAAAACCATCACAGCCAATGAAAAAATTTGAAAAAAGGCATACACCTTAATAATTAATTTTTTCTTAGTGAAAAAGAGATAACAAAGATACAAGACTGTACCGTAAATAATCGCGTTACCAACCATTTCAAAATATATCACTTCTTTGAATAGCGGAATGAAATAGTCTGAACCCGGTGACGTCAATTCACTCCAATATTCAATCACTTCTTGATTATGATGCCAAAGTCTAAACGGCATAAATAGTGCCGAAAAAATCACCCCAAGTAATGGGAGAATCAACCATCCACCGATACCATTTAATTCAGGCTTAGGTTTTGGTACAGGAGGCATTTCATTATTTACTGCGTTCACCTTCACATCCTTGATTTAATTTATGCAGTTAATCTGCTCATCGATTTGCGCAAGAATTTGCTGAATAGATATGAGCAAGCTAAATTAGCACATGATTATCTGAGTCACCTTTTTGCTAAGCTAACATACTCTAACGGCTAAAAATGTAGCGTTTGACGTTTTTTGTCAAAATTTAACCAAAAATGAGCATAAATCAGAAGAAGACGAACTATGGCATCAACACAATCTGTTTCTATATCACTGCCACCTTATTATCGTATTGATGATTTTTTTGCTTTTCACTTGCGAGATCCGCAAAATATCGCTGAGATTGTTGAAAAAAACACCTTGCGCAAAGGGATTATCTGGCAGGAACGTGCTGCGCAAATTCGCCTATCCATTAACGACCAAGCCACTGACAATAAACAAGCAATATTGCAGCTTGATGTTGATAATGCAGAAACCTCGCCTTCCTTAAATGAGCTACACACACTTGCGATTCATTTACTCGGATTGAATCAACCCGTTGAGCAATTTGAAGAAAAATACCTTACCCACCCAATACTCGGTAAACTGATTGCGCCACAGCGAGGTGTGCGAGTATATCAATCCGCCACCACGTTTGAAGCGCTCGTATGGGCCATTATCGGTCAACAAATTAGTGTTCTTGCCGCCATCGCCATCCGCCGACGTTTTATTCAAGCTGTTGGGCAACAGCACTCATCAGGAATTTGGTGCTTTCCTACCGTTACCTCAGTCATCAATGTGGACGATGAAATTTTACGACAAGCGGGGTTTTCTCTTGGAAAAATCATCGCCTTACGCGGGCTTTGTAACGCTATTCAAGCGGGTGAATTAGACTTAGACAACGCCGTTACCCCCGAAAATGTCCATGATGTCACCGAAAAATTGCTAGCCATCAAAGGCATTGGGCCTTGGACTGTCAGCTATGGTCTCCTGCGGGGATTTAATTACCTAGATGGCTCCCTGCATGGGGATGTTGCCGTGCGGCGCAATCTACAAACTTTATTAGTTCAAGATGCGCAACCATCCGCGAAAGAAACCCAGCAATGGCTAGCCCAATTTGCACCGTGGCGAGCACTGGTTGCAGCCCACCTTTGGCGCAGCCAATCTGCTGCGGGTTATTAAACAAAAATCCCCAATCCAGTACACCGAATTGGGGATTTATTTATGATACTAATTTTAGGGTGCTACTCGATTAGATAACAATTAACGCAACCAGTTGGTTTTCACCAATTGCACCACCTCATCACCACGACCGCTCATAATCGCCTTCAACATATATAAGCTAAAGCCTTTGGCTTCTTGCGCTTCAATTTCCGGAGGCATTGAAAGCTCTTGCTTCGCCGTCAATACATCCACAACAACTGGACCATCATGGGCAAAAGCTTCTTTCAGCGCACCGTCCAGATCTTCACTTTTCTCAACGCGAATGCCTTTGATACCTGCCGCATTGGCAATCGCAGCAAAGTTTGGATTCTGTAAATCGGTGCCCGCAGTCATAAAGCCTGCAACCTTCATTTCCATCGCCACAAAGCCCAACACACCGTTGTTATGAATGATGATTTTTACTGGTAATTTCATCTGCGACAGTGAAATAAAGTCACCCATCAACATACTGAAACCGCCATCACCACACATCGCAACCACTTGGCGATTTTTATCAACAGCTTGCGCACCAATCGCTTGCGGCATTGCGTTGGCCATCGAGCCGTGGTTAAACGAACCGATCAGACGACGTTTACCATTCATTTTTAAGTAACGCGCAGCCCACACCGTTGGTGTGCCCACATCGCAGGTAAAGATAGTGTCGTCGTTCGCCAACTCGCTCAATTTGGTAGCTAAATATTGTGGATGGATCAACCCTTCATGACCCGGCTTAGCCAAATCATCCAACCCTTTACGCGCCTCGGCATAGTGCTTCAGTGCGCCATCCAAATGTTTGCGGTTCTGTTTCGCCGTTAAATGTGGCTGTAAGGCAGTCAATGTCGCCTTAATATCCCCGATTAGCCCCATATCAATATGACAATGGGAGCCTAAGCTTCCGGCATTCAGGTCAATCTGAATAATTTTCGCATCAGTTGGGTAGAACGGACGATACGGGAATTGGGTGCCTAGCAATACAACGGTATCCGCATTCATCATCGCGTGGTAGCCAGATGAGAAACCGATTAACCCCGTCATGCCCACGCTATTTGGGTTATCCCACTCAATATGCTCTTTACCACGCAGCGCATGTACCACTGGTGCATTCAAGGTTTCTGCTAGTTTCACCACTTCATCATGAGCGCCAGCACAACCATTACCGCAGAACAATGTGATATTTTCTGACTGATTCAATGCTTCTGCTAGTTTTTCAATTTCAGGGCGCTGAGGCATGATCAAAGGTGCTTGTGGCTGATACCACTCTTCTTTCGCCGATTCTGGTGCATCTTTCAGGGCGATATCACCCGGTATAACGACAACGGAAACGCCTTTATTCAGGATCGCTTTACGCATCGCAATACCCAGAACTTGTTGAATTTGCTCAGGGTTAGTTACCATTTCACAATAGTGGCTACATTCACGGAACAGTTCTGTTGGGTGGGTTTCTTGGAAGTAATTACTACCGATTTCACTCGATGGGATATGTGCAGCAATGGCTAATACAGGTACACGGTTACGATGGCAATCATACAACCCGTTGATTAAGTGCATGTTACCGGGTCCACAAGACCCCGCGCACACCGCTAGCTCACCCGTTAGTTGCGCTTCTGCGCCCGCGGCAAATGCAGCCACTTCTTCATGACGGGTGCCTAACCACTCAATAGCCCCTTGCTTACGTAAACTATCCGTTAAACCGTTTAATGAGTCCCCAGTGACTCCCCAGATGCGCTTAACACCTGCGTTATCCAGTACTTTCGCAATATAGGATGCAATACTCTGTTTTTTCATAATGGCACTCTTTTTAAGTCGGATTAAATTCAATGTATTCTTGTTAACAATGACATATTTAACAAGAGGTGCTAATTTTCAAATACGCTTAATAATATGTATTTGATTCTAACTAAATCGATTCCCCATTCCTACCAATGCAGTACATTCAAAAACAGAACAAGATATTCATCCGCGAATATCGAAAGAAGAATGAGATAACAGGACAAATTTAAGGTCGTAAAAAGAGGGTTAGTTTCAGTTATGAACAACCCAGCAAAATCGCGTTTATTTTGCGCGCATCGAAAGTCATAAATATCTTTATATTTTCCAAAGAACGATTCCAAATTGATAACCTGCACCTAACGTCCAAAATAAGACAATATCTTCATCACGGAGTAAATTCTTTTTCTGGTGGCAATAATAAGCAATAAATGGGCTGGTTGCCCCTGTATAACCATATTCATCCGCAATATATTCTATTTTTTTATTAGGAATATTTAATGCTTCTGCCAATTCTGAAATATTGCTTTTCATTACCTGAGAAAAGAAAAAACAACTTATATCATCAATAGTTAACCCATTATTTTTTAATAATTTGTCAATGTGATAAATAGCATGAGGCAAACACTCTTTTGTTGTAAATTTACCCCAGTAAATTTTCTCATCTTGCATATTTTGGCTCTGTGAAAAACCATGCTTAGGAAAACGAGTCTCCCGGCAAAAACTCGAATCCGTATAATAAAAGCTATCCATCAAACCAGAGCTTGTCCCGTTTTGTACTTTTTCTAATGTCATAGCAACTGCTGCATCCCCAAAGAGAACTGATGGGAATAGCTCATTTTGATTACATAGATTTGAAAGATGGTCCGAGGCAACAATAAGGGCTTTTTTAGCTGTTTTTTTCATCTTTAGTATGATCGCAGCCTGCTCTAACGCCATTAACATTCCGAGGCAATTACCGTTAATATCAATACATACACACTCATTTTTTAAGGCTAAATGATGATGTAAATATAGGGCATTAAGTGGTGACAAATATTCCATCGTCGTTGAGGCAAATATCAAAACATCGATATCTTTATCACTAATTGGGGCCAATGCATTAATCGACATCGTCAACGCATTTTCATCAGGCTGGATCGTGATATATCGCTGCTTCTGCCCAAAATCATTCAATAATTCCGGTAAATTTTTGACATTTGGATACTTATCAAAATAATATTGGTTATTCCTAATATTTTCAGGATGGTAGATATGAATAGATGAAATTTTTATTGCCTCATTCATTGCATTTCCCTTATCTGTATTAGTTTACCCACAAGGTATAACCCACCAATTAATAAAAAACAATCGACACAAACCACCGCATTTTACATTTTGTCGATATTATTGTATTATTGGATCATATTTGACTATCTAAAGGTGACATTTTTGCTTTATTTTAAAAACACAATAAATCAGTATTTCCCTATCAATACACTTCGTTATAAAAACTTGATATAGCTTATTCAACAAGCTTATTAATCAATAAATTTCCATTCAATTAGTTTAGATACTGCATTTAATTATCCATACTAATTTTCATTATTTGCAGATTGTCCGAGCAAATCGGATCGGGAAACCCACATCTTAAAATTCAAATAAGAGGATGGTTCCATGAAGCTCAGAAAGAAAAAAGAAAAACCATTAAATATCAACGATATTACAATTATTGATGATGGAAAATTGAAAAAAGCAATCACAGCGGCTTCGCTGGGTAATGCGATGGAATGGTTCGACTTCGGTGTTTACGGCTTCTTAGCCTATGTACTGGGTCAAGTCTTCTTTCCGGACGCATCACCGAGCGTTCAGATGATTGCGGCGTTAGCCACTTTCTCCGTGCCTTTCTTGGTTAGACCCCTTGGGGGCGTTGTCTTCGGTATTCTCGGGGATAAATACGGCCGACAAAAAGTGTTGTCCATGACCATTATTATTATGGCAATCAGTACCTTCTGTATCGGTCTGATCCCATCATATGAGAGAATTGGTATTTGGGCGCCTATCTTATTACTGCTCGCTAAACTGGCTCAAGGTTTCTCCGTGGGTGGTGAATACTCTGGTGCTGCTATCTTTGTTGCTGAGTATTCCCCAGACCGTAAACGTGGCTTTATGGGCAGCTGGTTAGACTTCGGTTCTATCGCAGGTTTTGTGATGGGTGCAGGTGTCGTCGTGCTGATTTCAAGCCTTGTCGGTGAAGCTAACTTCCACGATTGGGGATGGAGAATTCCGTTCTTCTTAGCCTTACCGCTAGGTATTATCGGTCTCTATTTACGTCATTCATTGGAAGAAACCCCTGCATTCCAGCAACATATTGAAAGTTTAGAGCAGCAAGACAAAGCCAATATCCAGAATCCACCGAAAGTCTCTTTCCGTGAAGTTGCATCTAAATATTGGAAAAGCTTGATGATTTGTGTCGGCTTAGTTATCGCCACTAACGTGACGTACTATATGCTGCTGACCTATATGCCGAGCTATTTATCCCATAATTTGAACTACTCAACCGACCACGGTGTGTTGATTATTATCGCCATTATGATTGGTATGCTGTTTGTACAGCCAATCATTGGTTTAGCCAGTGACAAAATTGGTCGCCGACCTTTCGTTATCATGGGCAGCGTGGGGTTAATTGTGTTGGCTTACCCCGCATTTATGATGATTAATAGCGGTTCTGTTGGCTTAATTTTTGTCGGATTGTTGATTCTTGCGGTATTACTCAACTGCTTTACCGGGGTGATGGCATCGATTTTACCGGCTATTTTCCCTACCCATATTCGTTATAGCGCATTAGCCATCGCTTTTAATATTTCGGTATTAATTGCGGGTGCAACACCAACAGCGGCGGCATGGTTAGTTGAAGCGACTAATGACTTGTATATGCCTGCATATTATCTGATAGTCATTGCATTGATTGGTCTGTATACCGGTATTAGAATGCCAGAAACAGCTAATAAACCACTACGTGGTGCAACGCCTGCAGCCTCAGATAAAGCGGAAGCAAAAGAAATTTTGAGTGAGCATTTTGACAATATCGAACAGAAAGTTGAAGATATCGAACAACAAATTGCTGAGCTGGAAAAACAGCGCCAATCGCTAATCAACCAGCACCCAAAATTAGATTAACCCTTAAAAAATAGCGAGGAAAGCGATGTCGGCTTGTCACTTAGTTTGGTTTCGCAACGATCTACGAGTCACCGATAATAAAGCGCTTACCTTTGCTTGTGAGGATCCTACTGCCACTGTGATTGGCGTCTATATTGCGACGCCAGAACAGTGGGCAACTCACAACGTATCACCAAGGCAAATTGCCTTTTTGCATCAAAACCTGGTGGAGCTACAACACGCTTTAGCGAAACGAGGTATTCCCCTGATTTGCCATACCACTGCGACCTTTGCGGATTCCGTGAAATGGTTGCTGGATTTTGCCCAACAGCAAAATGCCACAGGGTTATATTTCAATCACCAGTACGAGTTAAATGAACGCTTGCGAGATGAACAGTTACGCCAGCAGGCGCAACATCTGAATATTTTCACCTATGATGATGCGCTATTACTTACGCCAGGTTTAGTGACGACGCAAAAAGGGGATATGTACCAAGTCTATACCCCGTTTCGCCGCGCCTTTTTGAGCCAATTGATGATGAGTGATTTTCGCTCGTTTCCCGCCCCCAAACCACGGGAAGCGGCATTAGCCGTTGAAAATACACTTCCACTTTTTGCTCACCAATCCGTTGAAATTTCACCGCAATTTATTGCCGGAGAACAAGCTGCATTAGCAAAGTTACGGCAGTTTTGCAGCGAGCGCGTACAAGATTACCAACGCAACCGAGATATTCCCGCCATTGATGGTACTAGCCAATTATCCCCCTATTTAGCCCTTGGAGTGCTTTCGCCTCGCCAATGTGTGAATCGCTTATTGGCAGAGAACCCGCAGGTTTTTGACTCCCAAGAAAGTGGCGGTTTTAGCTGGCTAAATGAATTAATTTGGCGAGAATTTTATAGTCATCTATTGGTCGCTTTTCCGCGCCTTTGTCGTCACCAACCGTTTATTGAATGGACGCAGCATATTCAATGGAACCCCGATGATGCTGTATTTTCGGCATGGAAAAACGGGCAAACAGGCTACCCGATAGTAGATGCCGCCATGCGCCAACTCAATCAAACGGGCTGGATGCATAACCGACTACGGATGATTGTAGCGAGTTTTTTAGTCAAGGATTTGCTGGTCGATTGGCGCAAAGGGGAACACTACTTTATGAGCCAGTTAATTGATGGCACTTTGGCGGCGAATAATGGCGGCTGGCAATGGTCAGCGTCAACGGGTGTTGATGCCTCACCGTGGTTCCGTATTTTTAACCCAACCACTCAGGGGAAAAAATTCGACCCACAAGGGACGTTTATCCGCGAGTGGCTCCCCGAACTTCGCGATGTTCCCGAGAAGTTTATTCACGAACCCCATACATGGGCTGAATCTCACCAAGTTTCTCTGAGCTACCCAACCCCGATTGTTGACCATAAGCAGGCAAGGTTGATGACGTTAGAAGCGTTTGAGGCGGGGAAGCGGGACAGCATAAAAATAGAATAAATTTTATTGATTTAACTTAAACCAATCCCTTATCGTTGAATTCTTGCAAAACCCGTCTATAACCCGACGCCATTACCGATATAAATAATTTTGACAATAAAAATTTTATATCACCCATCCCAAAAGTAACGTCTAGTTACTATAACCACGGCGATAATAAATATTTTTCAGCTTAGATTATATTAATTACTCGTATTTAGACTAAACTTAAAAGTGAAAGCCAATACAGCCAACTTGCTTGTATTTGAATTAACTCTCAATACTCGAGATACCAAAGTACGACAAGCGAATAAACCATACTGGATATCAAAGCACTGCTAATTGCATAAATAAATATTGCCTCTATTACGTGATAAATGTCGCTGCAGCTTGAAAGTTGGCAAGTATAAAACTAGCTCAGTTAGGAGATCCGTCATGAAATACTTATCCTTAATTGCAACCGTTATTACGGTACTAATCTCTAGTTTTTCGTTTGCTTATGCTATTTCTAATGCAGCTAATTCCGCTAGCGGTGGCACTATCACTATAACTGGCGCTATCTATGAACCTCTATGTAACGTGAGAATTAGCAATAGCGAAAAGATTGATCTTATATGTTACCGAAATGGTCAGAATTTAGCTAAAACAAGTTCGTTGAAAAATGCGAAAACACTTAGCTCTAATCTCTTAAAAATGAAATATAGCCAGTTCAACAATAAACCAACTTTAAATATAAATTATAATTAACTATTCATTTATGTTCGGGATGTTTATTTAATATCCCGAATCATCTATTTTATAGGATTAATCCATATACTTATATGATATTTTATATGGATGTATTTATTATATATTAAGTCGCAAAGTTGCTAGCTAGACGAGTTTATCACCTAGCTAAATCTCAAATTATTCAGAGCATTAAAAATATTAGTGTTTGTTTAGCATAAAGGTTGCTTTACTACGTACAATACCAGGCACAACAGCTTCGCTGCCATATCGAACAATTCGAGCAGAAAATGCAACATTGACTGAGGACGCTGCTCCTGATGATGGTATTGATAATGATTGCCAGTTATTTGTATTTGAAATAACACCTCCTGTAGCCGCGAGATTCAAAAGTGGTATTTTAGTGTTATTTGAATTAAGAATTTCAATAGCAACCCCTTTTGCTGTAGACCCCATATTAGAGTCAAGTAGCAATACATCCGTTACGTTTTTGCTTATATTCTCTATTCCAGGTGCAAAACCATAATATATACCTGTTGAACCAGCATCGCATTTTACCGTAACAGAAAAATTAACTGGCGTTGACGGTAAAGCGTTAGCAGAATGAGAGCCCAGTTGTACATTTGTATCATTTTTTTCTATGTAGCATGAATTTACTGCGGTTGTACTCGTCCCGCGCAATCCTACTGTGAAGAATGAAAATACTTCAGGGGCACCAAATCCAAGATTCCCTGCTATTTGCTCGTTAATGCCAGGACCTTTAAAATAAACAAACCCTCTTACATACGGGGGAATTACCGGATTAAAACCGCTGGCCGTTACAGCTACATTAGAACGAACCTGTCTGTTAGTCACTCCAGAAAAATGCTTCCCTTTTATCAAAATATAATTTGAGTTTTTTGGATCAATATCGTACCCAATTCTTTTTGTCCTATTCGGCTGATTGTTAAATGCAGTGCCTGCACTAACTCCATTCCCTAAAAAAAATTCAAAGTTAACACCTGAAATAGGGGTGTTATTGGCACCAGTAATCCACATTGCCCAGTACGGTATCCCACCTATGGTTTGAGCAGGCGTTAAATGTTCATCATATGCTCTAAAGACATAATAACCTTCAAAAATTTGAGATGCATCTGATAATGCACAGCGAAATATTACCGTCTCTGCGGTGATTCCATATACTTCTGCCATTTGTGCGCCAGAAATATAGTCCTGACTTAATTGCGTTCCTGCTGGTTGAAACTGCAATCCAGAAATCGTAATTGGGTTTGACGTTCCTATTTGAATAAATCCACCTGTATTTAAAGGTGTTACTATACTGCAAATTGCATTAGCCAAGAAAGATGTAAACATTAGGCTTGCACACATAATTAATTTCACTTTTTCATTAATCAACATGTTTACCTCAATAAAAATAACAAATAGAATCAGAGACAGTATTTTTATTAGAAATGCTGTAATCTAATTTACAACGTTGGTTTTCTTTATCGCCCCATTTAATAAAAATAGTGCCACTATCAGATTGAGAAATAAAATGAACTAACCCACCCTGACCAACTAAACCAATTTTATTATTGGAACTATCATAGACATCAGAGCCAAATGGTATAGCTGATTTATCTTGTAATAAAATTCGATAAGAAATATTAATGCCTTTTTGGGTATTAAATTTAACTAATACAGCAGTTCCAGCGTAAGGCGCAACTTTTGCCATATTATTATCAATCTCAACATCTGAGCTCATATTTTGAGAATCAAGGTATAAAGTATTATATTGGTATGGCATTAGCGATGGAACAACAGCTTGCCCATGCTTATTCAAAACAATATTACTCCATGAAGATATAGATGCACCTTCACCACCTTCTGCCTCAACAATCGCAAACGTATCACCTAAATAACGTGAAGGGATAGCCCCCCCCTCGTAAATAACAAATGCGCCATTTGCACCTGCCGAGAGTGAACTATAATCACGCCCTTGCGAATACCCAGCATTCACCGAAGCTGATGACAACTCTTTTTGAATACTCGTTGAAAAATTACTATTTGAATGACCAACATCACTTGCTGTCGCATTCCATGAAATAGAATTGTCCTCACCAAAAGAACTACTCACACTGGTATTATTTGACCAACGATCACTAGAATCAGAACGTGTCACAGAGCTACTTAAAACCGTATTTTGTTCAGGATACCAAAGAGAAAACGGTATTGTGACACTCAACATGTAGTTGTTATCACTACCTTGCTCACCATTACGATATAATTTCATATAAGTAAGACTATAGCCGATACCTTTAAAATTATTCATGTAGCCAGCTTGTAATTGCTTACTATCTGGTAAGTTATCACGCCAAGTTTGTAGTGCCCCACTCACATATATGGAACCGTAATAAGCCAGACTCTGATTGACGGTTAAAACATATTGAGCTTTCCTTGGGTTAATTGATTCACCGTTATATAAATAGCTATCACGATATGTATCTGCCTCATATAAACTTAAATAATTTTGTGATTCATAACGGTAGCCTGCTAACGCAATGTTAGTGCTTGTAGATTGGATATCTTTATTCCAAGTCATCCTAGCTCGTGTGCCTTTATATGTTTCATTGTTATTTAATTGAGACTTTGAGCTAGCCATATCAAAACTAAAAGCACCAATTTGAGTATTAACCGCTAAACCTAGCATTCCTGATTGATATTTATTGGTGTATTGCATACCTACAAATGGAGTTAAAATATTATTTAAACCGTATTGCACGGTTGATTGCACAAATACATTTGAAGATGTGTTTGGCCCTCGCAATTCACCACTCACAATACTGTAATCAACCTGTCCAGGTCTCAATAAACCAGGAACTGTGGCAAATGGAACAATATATGTTGAGATACTACCATTTGCCTCGGTTACTTCTACGGTTAAATCACCACCATAACCCGTGGCATAAAGGTCATTAATCACAAACTCGCCTGGCGATACGTTCGTTTCATAGATCGTATAACCATTTTGAATAATTTTTACTCGCGCATTACTATTGGCAATTCCTCTAACTGTTGGGGCAAATCCTTGTAAAGATTGTGGTCGCATGCGATTATCGGTAGCTAACTCTGCACCTGTATAGGAAAAACTGTCAAAAAGACTACCACTAGTAAATGATTGCCCTACGGTTAATTCACTCTCAATTTGAGGGAATGCGCGTTGAATATAAGTTCTAATACTTTCATGATGAAATTTATCATTTTGGTTGTATTGAATATTTGATTGATGACGGACTCGATATAATCCTAAATTTAGTCCTGCATTAATATTTCCATAGGCAGAATGCTCATTCTCACCATGACTACGACTACTATAAGCATTGACGTTATAGTTCATAAATAGTGCAGGGACTCCTTCATTGAGAGAGTTAATGGGTACATAGCCACGAGCATATTCTTCCATCATTGCTTGAGGAATCAATATATCCAACCGTAAAACATCTTGTTTCAAATTAATTTTTACATCGTTTGAAAGCGCGGAAAGATCTTCACATTGACCATTTGATTTCACTAACGACAAAAATTCCGGCTTTATATTAAAGCTATTGATCTCATTTAGAGTTAAGCAAGGAATAACTCGACCTTTATCATTCTCATAAAATAAAATATTTTTGTTATAAATAAATTCATTATTTAGATAAATATCAACCGACCAATCTCCAGGAGAAATTTGATCTTCTGAAATTTTGTCAATAGAAATAGACTTTGCATTACCAACTAAAAAGCCTTCATTATATGAGTATTTTTTTTCATTCTGAATTTGTTCAATAGCAAAAGAAAAACTACTCATTCCTAAACTCAAGGATAC
This sequence comes from Providencia sp. PROV188, assembly GCF_027595165.1. NCBI lineage: Bacteria > Pseudomonadati > Pseudomonadota > Gammaproteobacteria > Enterobacterales > Morganellaceae > Providencia > Providencia sp. PROV188. The sequence continues at coordinate 226,850 of NZ_CP097291.1, read as the reverse complement.
AAGTGCAAATATTAATTTAATTTTCATATCAATACCGTATTGTTATATATTCGACTCATATGAATCTACACCACCGTAATCATTAATTACGCTGTAGTTCATTTTTTTAGAGTTAAGAAATTCATTCGGTATCGAATTACCATTTTCATTACCAAGTGAAATGGTTGAGAATGGCGCCACCATATTATTTTCTAATTTTAATTTTTTTGAATTATTCGAAATGGTAATATCCTGTAAAGTAACATACCATGGTGAATCATTTTTTACTAAAACCCTATTACCTTTCTCTGATTTCTCAAATGAAAATTTGAGCTTTTCATTTATTAACGCAGGCATACCAATCCCTTCGGGTCTAAAAAATAATTTTATTCTCGTCCTAATCGCAATTTGCATGGTATTTTGTTGTTTTTCAATCGCATCTTCATTTTCTGGTGGAACTTCTAATATATTTAAATAATAGATGGATTCTTTATTTTTAGGTAATGGTTCACCAAGATAGGTTATGCGTAAATTTTGTCCTGAGTTTGATCCCATTTTAAAAATAGGTGGAGTAATAGCAAATGGTGTTTTAATATTTTCAGGCGGCTCATCGGGGTTACCATTATCCAACCACACTTGAACAAGTGCTGGCCATTTATTTTCATTAACGAGTTGTACAATTTTACTTTTAGAGTTTTCATTATAAACCACGCGAGTGCCATTTATAATCACACTAGCATAAATCGATGTTGATATAGCAAATAATGAGAAAAATAAAATAATTTTATTTCTGATTGATGCTTGAGTTATCATAATGACCTAACCTTGAAATCATCTACTTTATTAAAAATATTTTCCTGAGGTACTGAAATTAATAATCATTATATTAATTAAAAATCATTATTAATTTTTTAATACAGCAAAGTGGGAAATATATTTCCACTTTGCTGATTATCTATATCATGAGGGTATTTTCTCTGACATTACTACACTTATGGGTATGTAATTGAATAGTTCACTTGTGCTACAACAACACCTGCGTTAGTAACCGGGGTTTTAGCAAAATAGTAAGCTTGGAATGGTAATGTTGCACTACCGCTAACAATAGTTGTCTGTCCTGCTACACCGCCATTAACTACAGCCTGCGTACCTGCAGCATCAGCTAAACGAATTTGGACACCCGCAGGACCTTGTGTTGGATTTAAATTTCCATTGCTAGTATCCGTATTTGTTGTATTTTCAAAGTTGGCTGCTACAGCGACGTTTGAAGTACAATTTGATAATAGCAAATCAAACTGTGTTACACCGGCAATATCCCCAGCATTTGCTAACGCCGTTGTTGAGACTTTAGGTAAGGTAACAGTGAAATCTTTGCTGCCCTCACTTGAAGAGATATCGCAAGTTGTTGCAGTAATTTCACCATTAAAAGTAATAACACCATTTTCAGCCATAACTGATGCCGAAATTGAAGATGTAACTAACAAAACTAAAAGAGATTTTTTCATATTTGACCTTTGTAGAATAAAACGAATGCTATCCTTTATTAATAGTAATAAGGATAATTAATAACCTATATTGATAAATAGATTTTAGCTAAATCCCTTTAGTACAACTTCCGAAAACTAAATAACTATAGAATTTGCAATGAATATGTTTTTTTCATAAATTGCCTTATCATAATCTGATAATAAAACTGCGATGCTCACATTAAATGCATTGGCAAATTTAACTAATGATTCAACATCAAGTCTATTTATTCCTCGTTCGAAACGCGAGATTTGCTGTTGGCTTATTCCTGTTATCTTTCCTAACACTTCACCACTCCAACCATTTTGTAATCTGAGTGATTTAATTCTTTGACCAATTTCCAATGAGTATTTATATCTTTCCATTTCCATGAGGGTACCTCTGAATTAATTATTCATGACTTGATTCAGACTGGTTCATAGCAAACATATTACCCACTTAAAGTTTAAAGACAAATAACCTCACTCATTAAAGAGTAAATTGAAATTAAGCAATTACTTGTTCTAGCCATACAATTCTCACAAAAATAAAATCAATTTAAACAAAATGTTACAAAACAACACACGGGCAGAATTAACACCTGAATCAATAAAATTAAACGAGACAAATAAGATAAAACACCTACTTTAAATTATAATATCGACATTAAATCCAAAAAAACTCATTTTATAATCTAATATATAACATTTTAGTTACATTTTTAGAGTGCTATAGCTATCATGTATATACCTAATTTAAATCCTTATTAAAAAACATCTAAATATAGCCGTCAGATAATGATTTAAAAATGAGTAAAGAATTATTTTTTGTTAATGTAATAATAAAAATACTTATTTTTACATATCTTTTATTTATTTCACTTTCCAGACAAATTATAAAAAAATCTAAAAATTATTTTTATAACTGACATTGAAATCATCAAAAATAATTCATGTTAATAAATTACAGATTATCAATAAAATAAGTAAATGATTTTTATTATTCTTATAATACAATAGTTACTCCATTTTGGTGTATAACTACCCCGCAGAAGCGGATTCAATATATTTAAGTTTGCCTGAATTGTTCATAAAGAAATTAAAATATAAGTGAAAATTAATAGAATAACCCATTTCCATTTCCAACATAAATTAAGTAGCAATTCACCATTATTCTTATTTGGTTAGTACATATTATAACCTTTTGTTCTTTATTAAATTATATTGCATACCGTATAGCTAAATCGATGATTAAATTCTTTCTGTATCCACCGCTCATTCAGCTCCATCACCAATATTTTCCGTACTAACACCGAAACACACCATGCTGAATATGTAATAACCTATGAAAAAATAGTAAATATCCGTACTCCCTACACTTTTTCCCCCCAATCCCCAATTTGATCAATCCTAAATAGAAATTACTGGTTATGATAATCAAACAACAACAATAGGAGGCAATAATGCAGGTGATTTTACAGGTTGATTTCCCATACCAAGGTCCGTGGGGTGAAGAGATGGCGGCGGCAATGGAAGGATTAGCGCAATCCATTAACCAAGAGCCGGGGTTTATTTGGAAGATTTGGACTGAAAACCAACAGACCCAACGGGCGGGTGGCATTTACTTATTTGCTAACCAAGCCGATGCGCAAGCGTATCTCGAAATGCACAGTGCGCGACTCAAATCCTTTGGTGTACCTGAAGTGAGCGGGCAAATTTTTAGTGTGAATACCGCACTCAGCCAGCTTAACCAAGCACAATTTATTCAAAAATAGTTTTAATGGAGAGGGCATTTTGCCTTCTCTTATCCCGTTAAAATTTACTCAGTAAAATCCAATTCATCGACATCCACAGATTGATGAATAACGCGGGAGATAAAAATAAATGGGGTTTGGGGCATGTAATAAATGGAATGTTTTTTAAACTCAAATCGCCTCATCCCTTCACATACCCAATGACATTCTTTACCTATCCATGGCGAACTAGCCAGTAACTCAAACGTTTTTTTTAATTCATTATGGTATTTTTTCGCTTGATTGACACCGAACTGCCGTATTGTGTAACGAGCAATTTGATAAATATCCTCTTCCGCAACTTGAGAAATTTTATACATTTAAATCCTTTTCCGCTCTGGCAAAAATGTCATCCATGCTGCTTTCACTTTCCGGTGAATTCAGTCCATCCAATACCATCTTTCTCACATACTCAAGGCGTTGTTCTCTCTCTTCCATCATACGCAATGCGTCCCTTATCACTTCTGATGTATTACCATAGCGGCCAGACTGGATCATATCGCCAATAAAACGGTTGAAATGCTCCCCCAATGTCACACTTGTTACTCTCGCCATAAACTCACCCACCATCGAATTGTATTACTCAGTCATACAACTATAGCAATGAATTTCTGTTGCTTCCAGCCAGCGAAAGAGAGGGCATTTTGCCCTCTCTGATAACTTCGCCCTCAAAAATCCCCGTGGCGACGCTCCACCAGCGTTAAAATACTGTACAGCGCCACAATGTCATTGTGCTGATTAAACACTTGGACATCCCACTCGATAACTCCATTAGGCTTATCTTCGGCTTTTTTCTGGGCTTTTTTGATCTTTTTCTTGCACGTTAAGCGCACTTGGATAGTATCGCCAATTTTGACTGGCTCGATAAAACGCAAGTTTTCCATCCCATAGTTCGCGATAACAGGCCCGACTCCCGCATCCACAAACAGCCCTGCTGCTGCCGATACCACAAAATAACCGTGGGCGATGCGCTCACCAAACATGGATTGCTCGGCGCCAAGTTTATCCACATGCACATAGAAATTATCCCCGCTGAGACAGGCAAAATTCACAATATCCGCTTCAGTTACCGTGCGTCTCGCGGTCAGTAACGTATCGCCAATCACTAACTCTTCGAAATATTTACGGAACGGATGCACCACATCAGCAATAGCCTCAGCGCCGCGCATCCACTGCTTACTAATCGCAGTCAACATGGATGGGCTGCCTTGAAGTGCCGTGCGCTGCATATAATGTTTTACGGCTCGTAAGCCGCCCAGCTCTTCACCGCCCCCAGCACGCCCCGGTCCACCATGTACCAACATTGGCAAAGGTGAGCCGTGCCCCGTGGATTCTTTTGATGCCGCTTCATCCAGAATAAACATCCGCCCATGCGCCCGTGCCGTTGCGCGGATCACCGTCTGCGCTACTTGGCTATCGGCAGTCACCAGCGAACCGACTAAGCTTCCGCCTCCTAGCGCCGCCAATTGCACCGCTTGATCTAACCCGTCATAACTCATTAATGTCGCCACGGGACCAAACGCCTCGGTTTCGTGTACCGCTTGATGCACAAATGGCTCGGCACAGTACAGCAATGTCGGTGGGAAAAATGCCCCTTTCTCGCTATCGCCACCCACCACCTGCATATTGACAAAGCTACCACCACATAAGCGTTCGCAGCCATTGGCTAGCAGATAATTCACTTTGTCCTGCACATCTTGGCGCTGTTCAAGGTTAATCAATGCGCCCATTCGAACCCCTTCGGCAGCAGGGTCACCCACCACGACATTCGAGATGCGTTTTAGGAGGGCATTTTTCACATTTTCCAACTGAGTTTTAGGGACGATAATGCGGCGAATTGCAGTACATTTTTGCCCTGCCTTCGTCGTCATTTCATTAACCACTTCTTTGATAAACAGTGCAAATTCAGGTTGCTCAGGCTGAACATCTGAACCTAAAATGGCGCAGTTTAATGAGTCCGCTTCCATGGTAAAAGGCACAGATTTTTGATTGATGCGCGGGTGAGATTTGAGTTTTTGTCCAGTGCCAGCTGAGCCTGTAAAGGTCACCACATCTTCAAAATCCAAGTGGTCGAACATATCCCCAACGCCGCCACAAATTAATTGAATCGCCCCTTCGGGAACTAACCCGCTCTCCATCATCAGTTTCACCATTGCGTGAGTCAGTTGGGCGGATGCGGTGGCAGGTTTGATAATAGCAGGCATCCCCGCTAACCACGTTGGCGCTAGTTTTTCTAGCATACCCCAGCACGGAAAGTTGAACGCATTGATGTGCAAAGCCACGCCACGGCGCGATGTTAAAATATGGCGGGCAACAAACTGCCCCTGTTTTGATAGCGGGATCATCTCGTCTTCTGACCACACGGTATCATCCGGCAGCTCACGGCTTGCCAGTCCCGCATAGGAAAATAGGGTGCCGATCCCCCCTTCGATATCCACCCAACTGTCTGATTTAGTGGCGCCAGTCTGGGCAGAAATGACATATAACGCCTCTTTATGGGCAAGTAAATGTCGAGCAACTGCTTTAAGCATCTCTCCACGCTGTTGAAACGTTAATTTCCCTAGCGCCTCGCCACCGACATCACGCCCGTACTGTAAGCTTTGCGCTAACGGTAGTCCTTCAGAGGTCACGGCATAGAGTGCTTCATTGGTCAGCGCATGAAAAATCGGACGACCTTCCCCTGCTCCCGTTGCCCACTTCCCCATAATGTAACTTGTTAAATGTTGCATGTTCCATCTCCAGAAAAACGACAATAAACTAGATTTAGATATTAAATATGTATCATATAAACAATCATAGATGCCAATCGAAATTTAACAAATAAAATACAAATAGGGTTGATTTGAATGTTTACGGCAAGAACCAAACAAAAAATGATGATTTCATTGCATTGATTTATATGAATATAATTTAATTACTTGTGAGGTGAATCGCAAAAACCCCACAAACAGCATTGATCTTATTGTTAACTATTCCTAGCATTAATGTTAAATAAATGTGTTCCATATTTTTACATTAACTTAATTTTTATGAATCACTTTAATGGAAAATAACAATGAGCGAGCAAAACCAAATCCACTTCGATGCCAAAATCGAAGCCGACATCGCCATCGAGCCAAAAGATTGGATGCCCGATGCTTACAGACAAAACCTCATTCGCCAGATTGGGCAACACGCCCATTCAGAAGTGATTGGCATGCTGCCGGAAGCTAACTGGCTCACTCGCGCCCCAACCCTACGCCGTAAGGCTGTTCTGCTGGCAAAAATTCAAGATGAAGCAGGACACGGTTTGTACCTCTATAGCGCCGCAGAAACGTTGGGATGTACTCGCCAAGATATCTACCAAAAAATGCTCGACGAAAAGATGAAATACTCCTCCATTTTCAACTATCCGACGCTCAATTGGGCGGACGTGGGCGTGATTGGCTGGCTGGTTGATGGTGCAGCGATAGTTAACCAAGTGGCACTGTGCCGCGCTTCTTACGGACCTTACGCCCGTGCGATGGTAAAAATCTGCAAAGAGGAGAGTTTTCACCAACGCCAAGGTTATGAAGCCGTCATGGCACTGGCTGAAGGGACTGATGAGCAAAAAGCCATGTTGCAAGACTCTATCAACCGCTTTTGGTGGCCAGTATTAATGATGTTTGGTCCGAATGATTCTGACTCCCCTCATAGCGCTCAAAGTATGGCGTGGAAAATCAAGCGCTTCAGTAATGACGAGCTGCGCCAGAAATTTGTGGATAACACCGTGCCGCAGGTGGAAGCCCTTGGCATGACCATCCCCGATCCTGATCTGCACTGGGATGACGCGCTAGGTCACTACCGTTTTGGTGAGATTGATTGGGAAGAGTTCTACCAAGTGATTAAAGGGCAAGGGATCTGCAACCAAGAACGCCTTGATGCGAAACGCAAAGGTTGGGAAGACGGAGCTTGGGTGCGTGAAGGCGCAATGGCTCACAGCCAAAAACAAAAAGCCATTAAATCTGCAGCTTAACCACCAAGAAGGAAAAGACCATGAACAATCAAGATTGGCCACTGTACGAAGTGTTTGTTCGCAGTAAACAAGGTTTAGCCCATCGCCATGTGGGAAGTTTGCACGCCGCCGATGACCAAATGGCACTGGAAAATGCTCGCGATGCTTACACTCGCCGTAGTGAAGGTTGCTCCATTTGGGTCGTCAAAGCCGCCCATTTGGTCGCATCTCAACCTGATGAAAAAGATCAATTTTTTGACCCCGCGGACAGCAAGGTTTACCGCCATCCAACCTTTTACACCATCCCTGATGGCATCAAAAACATGTAAGGAGCTTGAAATGACCGAAAAACAGCAGCTCCAACATTATGTGTTACGCCTCGGAGATACCCCACTGATTCTGGCACAACGCCTGTGTGAGTGGTGTGGTCACGCCCCTGAAATCGAAATTGACCTAGCGCTATCTAACATCGGCTTAGATTTACTGGGGCAAGCGCGCAACTTTCTTAGCTACGCCGCTGAACTCAAAGGCGCAGGTTACAACGAAGATAAGCTGGCTTACTTGCGTGATGAGCGTGAATTTAGCAATTTACTGCTTGTTGAGCAGCCAAATGACGGCTTCAACGACACCCTCGTTCGCCAGTTTTTTATCGATGCCTACCATGTGCCTCTTTACAGCGCACTGACCCAAAGCCGCGACCCGCAGCTGGCCGCCATTGCCGCAAAATCCCTTAAAGAAGCCTTGTACCATCTACGTTTTAGTCGTGGCTGGATGATCCGTTTAGGGGATGGCACCCCACTGAGCCAGCAGAAATTGCAGCAATCTATCAACCGCTTATGGCGCTTTACCGGTGAATTGTTCCATGCCGATGCCATTGAAATGGCATTAAGCGAGGCAGGCATTGCCGTTGACCCGCGTACGCTACGCGATATTTGGCTGCAAACTGTGAATGAAACCTTTGAAGAAGCCACTCTCAGCCTGCCTGAACAAGCAGCTTACCGATTAGGCGGTAAACAAGGCAGCCATACTGAGCACCTCGGTTTAATTCTCACGCAGCTGCAATTTGTGCAACGCGCTTACCCCAACAGCCAATGGTGATAGTGATGGAACAGAGAATGCAACTTCAATCCCCCGATATTCATCAGATCTGGCAGCAACTTCAGCAGATCCCAGACCCTGAATTGCCGGCTCTGTCTATTACTGATCTTGGTATGGTGCGCCATGTGAAGCCAACCGAACAAGGCTGGAAAATTGGGTTTACCCCAACTTATTCAGGCTGCCCCGCCACCGAATTTTTAATCAATGAAATCAAAACGGTTCTCGATAGCGCGGGCTTCTCGCCTGTGGATGTGGAAGTAGTATTAACCCCCGCATGGACCACTGACTGGATGAACCAAGATGCCAAAAGGCGCTTACGTGAATTTGGCATTGCGCCCCCACAAGGCGTTGCCTGTGAGCATCCTGAACATACTGGGGCAATTTGTTGCCCACGTTGTGACAGCGAACAGACGGAAAAAATTAGCGAGTTTGGCTCTACCGCCTGCAAAGCGCTATATCGCTGCAACGAATGCTTAGAACCGTTTGATTACTTTAAATGTATTTAAGGGCACACTCATGACTGTCTTTCACCGTTTAAGTATTGCCGCTATTGATCGTGACACACCCGATGCTGTGGCGGTCACCTTTCATATTCCTGAATCGCTGCAAGCGCAGTATCGTTACCGCCCAGGTCAACATTTGACGCTAAAAGCCGCGATTAATGGCGAAAATCTTCGTCGCTGCTACTCCATTTGTAGCGCCCCCGATGAAAACGGGCTCAAAATTGGCGTTAAAGCTATCTACGAAGGGCGATTTTCTAACTTTATCAACCAACAACTGAATGTTGGAGATAGCTTAGAAGTGATGATCCCTCAAGGGCAATTTGGCTACCAACCCGATAGCCAGCAACAAGGACACTATTTAGCCGTGGCGGCAGGCTCCGGTATTACCCCGCTGTTATCCATCATCAAAGCTACGCTGCAAACCGAGCCAAATAGCCGCTTTGTGCTGATTTACGGTAATCGCAATAGCCGCTCAGTGATGTTCAAAGAAGCCATCGCTGACTTAAAAAACCGCTTTGCCACCCGTTTTCAAGTGCTGTATCTGTTTAGCCAAGAGCCTCAAGAAAGCGCGTTGCTCAGCGGGCGCATTGATGCGCAACAACTTAGTGCCTTAGGAAAATCCCTTCTCAATTTTAGCCAATTCAACCGCGCCTTTATTTGTGGTCCAGAGTCCATGATGGATGAGGTTCAAGAAACCTTAATTCATCACGGCATGGCACAAGAGCGCGTACACACTGAGCGCTTTAATACCTCTGGCGCGAAATTCAAACCGACCCTTGCCACCAGCGAAAACCGCCAAGTCACCCTTCAATTAGATGGGCGCACCTTAAATATCAATATGGATGGGCAAGATGACAGCATCCTCGATGCCGCACTGCGCCAAGGCGCTGACCTGCCTTATGCCTGTAAAGGCGGTGTTTGCGCCACTTGCAAATGTAAGTTGCGCTCAGGAGAAGTTGAAATGGGCGTGAACTACAGTCTCGAACCTGACCAAATTGCCGCCGGTTATATCCTCAGTTGCCAAGCATGGCCAAAAGGGGATGGTGTGGTATTGGACTTTGATGTGTAGGGATGAGCAATGGAAAATAATTGGATTTTATCTCAACAACATCACCGCGTTCTGACGCTGACGCTTAATCGCCCCGATGTGCGCAACGCACTGAGTACACCGTGCCTTGAATTACTGGTTAAGCATCTTGAACATGCGCAAACCGACGACAATATCGGCGCTATCGTCATCACGGGTAATCCGCGTTTCTTTGCCGCAGGGGCTGATCTTAAAGAGCTTCAGCAGCAAACCGTTGCCAGCGCTATAACAGATAAACGTCCGCAAGTTTGGCGCCGCTTTGCGCAAATCAGCAAGCCGATTATTTGTGCCGCTAATGGCTATGCGTTAGGCGCGGGGTTCGAGTTATTGCTCGCCAGCGACATCATTATTGCAGGGGAATCCGCTCGCTTTGGTCTACCGGAAATTACCCTTGGACTGATCCCCGGAGCGGGCGGTACTCAGCGACTTATTCGTGCCGTGGGTAAATCCCTTGCAATGCAGATGGTACTTACCGGAGAAACCATCAGCGCTGAGCAAGCCCAACAAGCCGGATTGGTCAGTGAAGTGTGTGTGGACGCACTCACCCTTGAACGCGCTCAAGCCATTGCCAAACGCATTGCAGGTCATGCGCCTTTAGCCGTAAACGCCGCCAAAGCTGCGCTAGTGAGCGCCCAAGAAACTCACCTGACCGAAGGCTTAAAACTGGAGCGCCAATACTTTGTCAGCCTTGCGGGTACTGACGATCGCCAAGAGGGGATCGCCGCCTTTTTCGAAAAACGATCCCCCCAATTTACAGGACGCTAATCATGATAAATGACACTGTGATCACCGACGAGATGATCCTTACAACGCTGGAAAATGGGGTGCTCACGATTACCTTAAACCGCCCTGACCGCCTAAACAGCTTTAACGATGAGATGCATCGCCAGCTGAGCGCAGCCATTAAAATCGCCGAACAAGACGAAACCGTCCGTTGCTTAGTGATCACCGGAGCGGGCCGTGGATTCTGTGCGGGGCAAGATCTTAACGATCGTAATGTCTCCGTCGGATCCAAAGCCCCTGATCTGGGCTTTTCCGTCGAAACCTACTACAACCCGCTGATCCGCCGTTTAGTCGCATTACCCAAACCGATTATTTGTGCCGTGAACGGCGTTGCCGCAGGCGCGGGTGCGGCGATTGCTCTTGCGGGAGATCTTGTTATCGCGGCGAAAAGTGCCAGCTTTATTCAATCATTTTGCCGCCTTGGGCTGGTGCCTGACTCCGGGGGAAGCTGGTTTTTACCGCAATTAGTCGGTCGTGCTCGTGCCATGGGTATGGCGATGCTAGGGGATAAAATTAGCGCGGAACAAGCATTGCAGTGGGGTATGATTTGGCAAGTCACGGAAAATGACCAACTCGCCACCACCGTCAACAACCTCGCGAAGCACCTTGCAACTCAACCGACCTATGGGTTGGGGCTGATCAAAAAAGCGATTCACAGTGCCGCCACCAATACCCTTGATGAGCAGCTCAATTTAGAGCGAGATTTACAGCGCTTAGGCGGGCGCAGCCAAGATTATCGCGAAGGCGTCGATGCGTTTTTAAATAAACGTGAACCGACGTTCCAAGGGAAATAACCATGAAGACTTCACTAAGCTCATCAATACAAAATGTCGCTGTGATTGGTGCAGGTACTATGGGGATTGGAATTGCGCAAGTCGCTGCGAGTGTAGGTCTACAAGTGCACATTTTTGACGTGAACGCCCAAGTGTTGCAGCAATCTTTAACAGCACTCACCACTCGTTTACGCAAACGCGTTGAGCAAGGAAAAGCCGACGCCAAATGCACGGAAGAAACCCTTGATCGCCTCCATGTTGTCGACAGTCTTGCCGCCCTTGCTGACGCCGATTTAGTGATTGAAGCAGTCGCAGAGAAACTTGCCATTAAGCAGGCTATTTTCAGTGAACTTGAAGACATTTGCCGCGAAAATACTATTTTTTCCAGCAACACCTCGTCATTATCTATCACGGCAATTGCCAGCGTACTCAAACACCCTGAGCGTATGGCTGGATTGCACTTTTTTAACCCTGCCCCCGTGATGAAACTGGTAGAAGTGATCCGCGGACTCGAAACCGCGGAGAACGTGATTGAAATCCTAAAAACCCTGACACTGTCATTCAATAAAATTCCGGTGATTTGCCACTCCACGCCAGGCTTTATTGTTAATCGTGTAGCAAGACCTTTTTATGCAGAAGCCTTACGCGCATTAGAAGAGCAAGTGGGCAACCCCGCCACATTAGACAGTGTCATGCGTGATGCTGGAGGCTTTTCCATGGGTCCTTTGCAGCTCACCGATTTAATCGGACATGATGTTAATTACGCCGTGACAGAATCCATGTTCCAAGCATTTGGCTATGACCCGCGTTTCCAAACCGCCTTTGCGCAATTGGCATTAGTACAAGCAGGGCACCTAGGACGTAAATCAGGTCGCGGATTTTATGATTACACCGCCGATAATCATGATGATCATAATAAATCCGCATCTCGGGTCGATATTGCGCCTGCCGTGACACAGCCTCGCCAGCTCGACATCAAAGCCTATGGAAATTGGCAAATATTTCCTGAACTTAAGCAACTCTTACAGCAAAACGGGATCTGCCTCGAAGAAGTTGAACAAAAAACGCGCCCGTCACCCTCACTGGTTGTTAACGGAGTTATTATTATGTTAACAAATGGTGAAATGACATCCACCCTTGCGCAAAAACTTGATAAGCCCGTAGTGCAATTTGATTTATCCGCCAACTACGTTGCGGCAACCACTATCGCTATCAGTTGCGCAGTACAAAATAGCCACCAGCAAAACCAAGATGCGATTGCCTTTTTTCAGTCCCTCGGTAAGCAAGTGATTGTGCTGCCGGACTACCCTGCACTGTTAACCCTGCGTACCGTTGCCATGTTGTGCAATGAGGCTTTGGATGTGGTGAATAAAGGGGTCTCAAGCGCCCAAGATACTGATCTGGCGATGCGTTTCGGCGTGAATTACCCGAAAGGGCCATTAGCATGGGGCGCGCAAATCGGTTGGTCACATATTTTGCACACCCTTGAACAGTTAACTGATTTCTATGGGGACACGCGCTATCGCCCCAACCCATTACTACGCCAGCTTGCTGCCGGTTTTCAATCACTCTCATTGGAGGCGTTGTCATGAATTCACTGCCCAACATCACCCTCGCTCAGCAAGCGGCACATGCCATGTATCGCGATGATACTTGCGCTAAAGCCATGGGCATGGTGATTGAAGATGTTGCTGAAGGCTATGCGCAACTCACCATGGTGGTTATGCCCAATATGCTTAACGGGCATAAAACCTGCCACGGCGGGCAGTTGTTTAGTCTGGCAGATACCGCGTTTGCGTATGCCTGCAACAGCCAAGGTTATGCCGCCGTCGCCTCTATGTGCTCTATCGATTTTTTGCGCCCCGGTTTTGAAGGGGATGTACTGACTGCCACCGCAAAAATGCAGCACCAAGGTAAGCGCAGCGGGCTGTATGAAGTAGAGATCATCAACCAAGATGGCAAGCCACTGGCGCTGTTTCAAGGCCGTTCCCACCGTTTAGGTCACCGTTTAGTTGGAGAAGCCTCATGAATGACGCCTATATTTGCGATGGTATTCGCACCCCGATTGGTCGCTATGGCGGCGCATTATCCTCACTGCGTCCCGATGACCTTTCTGCCGTCACTCTTAAAGCATTGATGGCACGTAACCCACAACTGGACTGGACACTGACCGATGACATTATCCTCGGTTGCGCCAACCAAGCGGGGGAAGATAACCGCAACGTCGCGCGAATGGCGGGGCTACTGTCTGGCTTACCAATTTCAGTTTCCGGCACCACCATCAATCGCCTGTGTGGCTCTGGCTTAGATGCCATAGCTCTTGCCGCTCGCAGTATCAAAGCAGGGGAATCGGGATTGATGATTGCCGGTGGTGTAGAATCCATGAGCCGCGCGCCGTTCGTGATGGGAAAACAAGATTCTGCCTTTTCTCGCCAAGCGCAAATTTTTGATACCACTATTGGCTGGCGGTTTATCAACCCATTAATGGAGCAGCAATTCTCCACCGACTCCATGCCAGAAACCGCGGAAAACGTGGCGCACACCTACAATATCAGCCGCGAAGACCAAGATGCCTTTGCCCTGCGCAGCCAACAGCGCACCGAAGCGGCTCGCCTTAAAGGTATCTTTGCCGAAGAGATTGTTCCCGTCACCGTGACATTGCGCAAAGCACAGAAGCAAGTCACTGAAGATGAGCACCCACGCCCTGAAACCACACACGAACAGCTGCAAAAACTAAAAACACCGTTTCGTGAAAATGGCAGCGTCACCGCAGGCAATGCTTCTGGAGTCAATGATGGCGCCGCAGCCTTAATCATCGCCTCCGAAGCGGTTGCCAAGCAGCAAGGATTAACCCCACGAGCGCGAGTGATTGCCACTGCCACCTGTGGCGTCGAACCGCGTTTAATGGGTATCGGCCCTCTGCCTGCCACTCAAAAAGTGTTGAAAATGGCAGGGCTGACTATCGAACAAATGGATGTGATTGAACTTAACGAAGCCTTTGCCGCTCAAGCACTGGCTGTATTACGGGGCTTAGGTCTGCCAGATGACGCCCCACAGGTTAACCCCAATGGTGGGGCTATCTCCTTAGGGCATCCGCTGGGTATGAGCGGGTCTCGCTTGGTGATTTCCGCCATGAATGAACTGCACCGCAAGCAAGGTCGCTACGGGTTATGCACCATGTGCATCGGTGTGGGTCAAGGTATTGCAATGATTATTGAACGCGTCTGAATAACAAAACTGCCTGACTCCCCTACACCTGTTCAGGCAAGTATCAATAATAATAAGGATTGGCAATTATGAGCATGACACAACACGATAATATCGACCCGATCGAGTTTGCTTCCCGCGATGAGATCGAGGCGTTGCAGTTCTCACGAATGAAGTGGACACTCACTCACGCATACGAAAATGTGCCAATGTACCGCAAAAAATTCGATGCCGCAGGCGTACACCCTGACGATTTTAAACAGCTTAGCGACATCGAAAAATTTCCCTATACCACAAAGCAGGATTTACGTGAAAACTACCCATTCGATACTTTTGCCGTACCAATGGATCAAATTATCCGTATTCACGCCTCTTCCGGTACCACAGGGCGCCCGACGGTTGTCGGTTATACCCAACAAGATATTGATAATTGGGCAGATTTAATCGCTCGTAGCCTGCGCTCTGCGGGTGCCACTCGCGGGGATAAAGTCCACGTTGCTTACGGTTACGGGCTATTTACTGGCGGACTCGGAGCACACTATGGTGCTGAGCGTCTTGGCGCGGCAGTTATTCCCATGTCCGGCGGTCAAACCGAGAAACAAGCGCAGCTGATTGTCGATTTTAAGCCCGATATCATCATGGTAACGCCATCTTACTGCCTTAGTATTATCGACGAACTTGAGAAAATCATGGGCGGAGACGCTAGTAAGTGCTCACTAAGAATTGGCGTCTTTGGAGCAGAACCGTGGACAGAATCCCTCAGAACTGAAATTGAAACTCGCTTGGGGATCAAAGCCTTAGATATTTATGGCTTATCTGAAGTGATGGGACCTGGCGTTGCCATGGAGTGTGCAGACTCCGACGAAAGCGGTCCAACTATCTGGGAAGACCACTTTTACCCTGAAATTATCTGCCCAAATAGCCTAAAAACCCTCGGTCATGGGGAGCATGGTGAGTTAGTGTTCACTACCCTTACAAAAGAAGCCATGCCAGTGATCCGCTATCGAACCCGCGACCTTACTCACCTAAAATCCGGTGGAAACCGCCAGATGCGCAGTATCGGAAAAATCACGGGGCGCTCCGATGACATGATGATTATCCGTGGCGTGAACGTTTTCCCGTCTCAAATTGAAGAGCAAATTATGCAATTCAAAGAGTTATCTCCACACTACCAGCTGGAAATCGGTCGCCAAGGCAACATGGATAACCTCTCTGTTCGTGTTGAGCTCAAACACCCTGAACAACTGACCTTTGATGAACGCTGTAATATCTGCCACAACCTCAAACACCGTATTAAATCCATGGTGGGGATCAGCACCCGCGTAAGCATAGTCAACTGTGGGGATATCCCCCGCTCACAAGGCAAAGCCCAACGAGTGATTGATACACGAATTGCCATTTAATCTCCGAGAATGAGGTGTATTCATAATGAATACACCTCTCGGCAGGTTTCCTCACAATGCTCACACTCTTTGGTATGAAAACAAGACAACCTTCTGGTTTTTGTCTAAGATTTGCCAAGTACCTGATACATTAATTTTAGGGATAAAAGCATAATGGAAACCAAACTCAGCCAATTTATACACTACGCCATCGAGAGCCAACCTATCAGCGGAACATCGCTTATCAGCTCCCTATATGGGGATGCCCTGCACCACCGTGGGGGCGAGGTTTGGCTAGGTAGCCTGACCAAATTGCTTGAGCCTATGGGTTTTTCCGACCGCTTTGTGCGTACTTCCGTATTTCGTCTACAAAAAGAAAACTGGCTGGATGTCGAGAAAATAGGACGCCGTAGCTATTACCGTATTTCAGAGCGTGGGCAAAATCGCTTTCGTCGAGCGGAAAGCAAGATTTACCTCAGCAAACAACCTGAATGGGATGGAACATGGGATTTATTGCTGCTGGAAAGCGCAGATAAAGATGAAAAGATTCGCCTTAAAAAAGAGTTTGGTTGGCTCGGGTTTGGGCAATTTAATAGCGGCTTGATGGCAGCGCCAAGCCGGACACAAAGCGACATTCCCGCCTTACTGGGGGAGTTAAACGCGGCTGATCAAGTCATTTACTTCCGTGCCGATTATCCCTTCAACCGCTCCGAGAAAAAATTAAAAGAGTTAGTGTTTGATGCCTGGTCTCTCCCTGAAATTTCAGAGCATTATCATCAATTTATCAGCTTATTCCGCCCAGTCGCATTATTACTGAAAGAGCATGGAGAACAGGCGATTTCCCCTGAATTATGCTTCCAGCTACGCCTATTACTGATCCATTTTTATCGCCGCGTGATATTAAAAGACCCGTTGCTGCCCGATGAGCTGCTTCCAGCACAGTGGGAAGGACACATTGCGCGCCATTTGTGCACCAATATTTACCAGCGTATCGACCAAGGTGCCACCCAGTACGTCACTGGCTTGTGTGAAACCACCGTTGGGGAACTTCCACAACCCTCCAGCGCCTATTATCGACGTTTTGGCGGTATTCTTCGGGAGCTAGCAGCCGCATAATCATTATGCTAAAGGAACCTTTATGCCATTTTATCAAATTGACGGTATTACCCCTGTAGTCAGCCCTGAAAGTTTTGTTCACCCTACCGCCGTGATCATTGGCGATGTCGTGATTGGAAAACGTGTTTATATTGGACCTAACGCCAGTTTACGTGGGGACTTTGGGCGACTGATTATTAAAGATGGGGCGAATGTGCAGGATAACTGCGTGATGCACGGTTTTCCGCAATTCGATACTATCATTGAAGAAGATGGACATATCGGTCATGGGGCTATTTTGCATGGCTGCCATATTAAACGTAATGCACTGATAGGCATGAACAGCGTGGTGATGGATGGCGCGGTAGTGGGCGAAAATTCTATTGTTGGCGCCTGTGCATTTATCAAAGCGGATGCACAATTCCCCGATAACAGTTTGATTGTTGGAACACCCGCTAAAGTACTGCGTAGCCTGTCAGAGCAAGAAATTGAATGGAAAAGCAAGGGGACACTGGATTACCAAACCTTAGTGACCCGCTGCCTCAATACGTTCCAAGAAGTGACGCCGCTGACGGAGGAAGAGCCTAACCGCCCGAAACTGGCCTTTGACGATGTTGTTCCAAAGTCCAGACTGTAAAAAACCATTCTGTAAAAACTATTGTGTAAAAACCTGCCATAAAAAAGCGCGTGCCAATCACTCACGCGCCCTTATTTCCATCAATGACTCGCCGTATTTATGATTTATTAGCTTTGCTGCCAAACGGCGGCTTCGCAAACCACACCGTCACAATCAACGCGATAAACACCCAGCCACATAACCAGAAAATCTCATTCGCCGCGATAATCAGCCCTTGGCTAGTGATCTGCTGAGCAATAAAGCCGGAGGTTTGCTCCGTGGTCATGCCATGCGCCGCCATCCCTTGGTACATATCGAGGGATTCTGGGTTGTAATCCGTAATAAATTCAGTGAGCTGGCTATGATGCACTGCCTCCCTATCACTCCACAGTGTGGTGGTGATCGATGTCCCAATTGAGCCCGCCAACGTACGGAAAAAGTTCGCCAAGCTGGAAGCTGAGGCTAATTTTTCAGGAGGCAGCCCCGACAGCGTCAAGGTGGTCAACGGCATAAAGAAACAGGCTACCGCCATCCCCTGCACCAACTGCGGCCAGACAACGGCATCGAACCCCATGGATGGCTCAAAAGTATAGGCGCGCCAGAAGAAGCAAATGGCATAAAACACGAAGCTAAAGGTGACTATCCAGCGAATATCTAAAAAGTCAGAGAGTTTTGCGACAGGTGCTGAGAACAAGACTGGCAAAAGACCGATTGGCGCGAGTGCTAACCCCGCCCATGTTGCGGTATAGCCGTACACTTCTTGCAGCAGCTGCGGCAAAAGTACGATCGCCCCAAAATACGCCATATACGCCAAACTGACCGAAATCGTCCCGATGGTAAAATTGCGGGATTTAAACAGTGATAATTCGACAATTGGGTTTTTGGAGGTCAGTTCCCAAATAACCATAAACACCAGCGCAATCGTGGAAATCACGGCAAGAATCACAATCTCATTGGACGCTAACCAACCGAGCTCTTTCCCTTTATCCAGCAATACCTGCAAGCAGCCCACACCGACAGATAACAACGCTAAACCGATCACATTGAATGGCACTTTAACCACTGTCGATTCCATTCCCTTGAGGATGATCGAGCCAACAATGATCACGAAGATCCCAAGAGGGATATTCATAAAGAAGATCCAGCTCCAATGGAAGTTATCGCTAATATAGCCGCCAAAAATAGGTCCAAAAACAGGGGCTAAAATAATGGTCATCGACCAAAATGCCAATGCCATATTCTGCATTTTAGGCGGATAACACCGCATGATGAGACTTTGCGAGAGCGGAATAACAGGCCCAGCAACCGCCCCTTGTAGCACACGGAATAAAATCAGCATGCCAAGGCTATCAGAAAATCCACACAGTAATGAAAATAGCGTAAACAGTGCCGTTGCCCACAGGAAGACTCTTATTTCCCCAAACCGTTTGGCTAGAAAACCGGAAATCGCGATAGAGATGGCGTTCGATACCCCAAACGAGGTGATCACCCACGTCCCCTGAGAGACAGACACCCCAAGATTTCCCGCAATTGTCGGGATAGCCACGTTAGCAATCGTGGAGTCCAACACCTGCATAAATGTCGCCAGAGACAGAGCGATAGTCGCCCAGACGAGTTTAGCCCCTTTTAGCGGTTGAATATCAGCCATGGGACTAATCCGCGTTATCGCTGATAATGGTGTCGATCACCTGATCCACATCGTCTAACTTCAGCACCAAAACATCACTTTCAAACGCAGGGGTAGTGCGTTGAACTTCTGACAACACAGGGCCATTTTGGTCTTTAATATCGATGGTCACATTCATGGATAAACCGATGCGCAGCGGGTATTTCGCCACTTGCTCAGGGTCTAACTCCACACGGACAGGTAGGCGCTGCACCACTTTGATCCAGTTCCCCGTGGCATTTTGCGCAGGTAGCAATGAGAACGCACTTCCCGTCCCCATATCCAGCCCCACTACGGTGCCTTTGTAACTTACATTGCTACCATAAAAGTCACTGTTAATCGTGACTGGCTGACCGATACGCACATTTTCAAGTTGCGTCTCTTTAAAGTTAGCATCGACCCAAACAGGCTGAACCGGCACAATCGCCATTAACGAGCTTTGCGGGCTAACTTGGGAACCCACTTGCACATTACGGCGAGAAACATACCCCGTCATCGGGCTTTTGATTTCTGTCCGCTGTAGATTGATCCACGCACTGCGCACACTATCAGCCGCTTGTTGCACCGCTGGCTGGTTTTTCAGTGCCGTATTACGCAACAACGCGCGGTTGGCATTATATTGTTGAATCGAAATATCCAGCGCCGCTTGCGCCAGTTGAACAGCTTCTTGAGAGTGCTGTAAGTCCTCTTTTGAAATCGTCCCACTGCGACCTAATGCGGCACGGCGCTGATAATCTTTTTGCGCTTGTGCAAGCGAAACTCGATTTTGTTGGATTTGGGCTTGGTACTGATCTCCATTGATATACAACTCTTTAGTTTTGCGCACCGTAGACGCTAAATCATGTTTGGCCTGTTCATAAGCCAGTTGCGCATTGGTTTTATCTAATACCACCAGCACATCACCTGCTTTCACCAAGTCGGTATTCTCAAAGTTCACTTGAGTGACATTTCCGGTAGTTTGCGCAACGATAGGGATCTGCAAACCCGACACATAGGCATCATCGGTATATTCTTGAAAACGCAGAACCAAAAACCAATACACGCCATAGGCGACAAACAGCAAAACAAAAATAACCGTGGCGATGATCATCCACAGTGTTCTTTTATTTTCTTGTTTCGTTTTTTGATGTTCTTCAATTGAATTTGTCGGTTGTTCCATAATAACTCTCAAGGGAAATAGACTTTATTTAAGCAATAAACCTATCTTTACGAACTCACCGTGATAATGCAATAGCCAACTGTTTTATATTAACTAAATATCCATTTTAATTTTTATTTTCTGTTTTAAATCAATCTTCAATCTTGTTTTTAAATTAGAAAAATCAAATGCAATCAAAAAAAGATGAAATTATTTAAAGATAATAAAAAACATTCTAAATAAGATAATTGCGAATCGTTAAATAATAATTGGTATTTATTTCTTTCACTCCAGAAAAGTCATTCTCTCGTTTTTTAGTCCATTTTCTACCATGTGTACGGCTTTTTACTCTCTCTAGTTCCCTCGCAAAAAATGTTAACCGTGATCAAACTTTGCCCAAAAAATAGCTCGCTAATTATTTATTTTCTATCTGCATCGGTGTTAATATTCGCAAACATTATGATTATCATTATCATTTAGTTTTACTAGGGAAAAACATGAGAACGCACTATCACTACTCTTTAATCGCTGCGGGTGTTTGCGCAGCGTTGGCTTCATTTAGCGCCACAGCAGAAGAAAATTCAGACAAAATGATCGTTACGGCATCGGGTTATTCCCAGCAATTACGCGATGCTCCTGCCAGTGTTACCGTTATTACCGCCGAGCAGCTACAAAACAAACCTGTGCGCGACTTAGCCGATGCAGTCAAAGATGTTGAAGGTGTCAGCGTCGTCGGAAGCGCCAATAAACAAGATATTAATATTCGCGGGTTATCCGGCGAATACACCCTGATTTTGGTGGATGGTCGTCGTCAAAATAGCCGTGAATCTCGCCCAAATGGTAGCGGCGGCTTTGAAGCGGGCTTTATGCCGCCTGTTGAAGCTATCGAGCGTATCGAGGTGATCCGTGGTCCTATGTCCTCCCTGTATGGCTCTGATGCTATGGGCGGCGTCATTAACATCATCACCAAAAAAGTGACCAATGAATGGCATGGTAGTGTCACTACGGGCGCAATTATTCAAGAAAATAGCGAAAGCGGCGATTCCATGGACGGTAACTTCTACCTGTCTGGTCCGCTGATCAAAGATAAACTTGGTTTACAACTGTATGGCGGCGGGGATTACCGTAAAGAAGATGAAATTACAGATGGCCATCATAAAAAAGATAATAAAAGCTTAACCGCTAAATTAACTTTTACGCCGATGGAAAATCAAACTTTCTTACTTGAAGCAGGTAGAACAACACAAAAGAGAGAAGAAAACCCAGGTAAATCTCTCGCTGAATATGAAATGCGTGGGTCATCTAAACAATTCAATAAAAAAACTGAAATTTATAATAACCGAAACCATGCCGCACTGACTTATAAAGGTGAGTGGGACTTATTCCATACTGAATTAAGTGTGTATCAAGAAAGTACAAAAAGAAAAACTAAAACAGAAATCAAGAACCCAACAACAAAGCTTAATGAATATCATTACGAAGCTCGGACTCCAGAAATTACAAACACTGTCGTTGATGGAAAGGTAGTTGCGTTTCTACCTGATAATATCCTTACTGTTGGTGGACAATTCCAGCACTCAAAATTAAAGGATAGTTCTCTTGTAGCAAAAGATACGATGGTGAAAACACAGATGAGCGTTGATCAATCTGCGCTCTTTATTGAAGATGAATTCACAGCAACAGAGAATTTGATTCTAACTGGTGGGCTACGACTGGATCACCATGAAACTTATGGTAACCACTGGAACCCTCGGGGCTATGCGATTTACCATCTAACCGATGAAATCACTATTAAAGGCGGGGTATCACAAGCATTCCGCGCACCAACATTGCGTGAAGTTAGTAAAGGCTATGGTACATCGACTGAAGGAGGAAATGGTATTATCTATGGCAACCCTGACCTCAAACCAGAGAAAAGCCTTAGTGAAGAAATTGGGATAGCTTATGACCATGAATCAGGGTTCAACGCTAGCCTAACACTTTTCAATACCGACTTTAAAAACAAGCTTACTAGCTATTCACTTAATAAGTCCGATCCTGCTCATTCTAATCTCACGCTTTATACTTATGACAACGTCGGTGAAGCCAACATTAAAGGGGTAGAAGTGGCAACGGGTATCCCTATCGCTCAAGACTGGAAACTCAGCTTAAACTACACCTATACCGATTCAGAACGTAAAAGTAATGACGAAAAATTAGGGAACGGAACTTCCCTCAAAGGCTATCCACTGGATAAAACGCCGAAGCACTTAGCGAATGCGAAGTTAGATTGGCAATATAGCCCAGATCTCAGCTTATACACCCGAGCGCATTATGAAGGCGAGCAAGTGTGGGCAGCCCAACGTAATGGGTCAAAATATCCTCGTTACCGTAGCGCCTATACCACCATGGACGTAGGAGCAACCTATCAACTATTCAAGAACACCAAATTAAACCTTGCAGTATTGAATATTGGTAATGAGAAAGCGTCTAGCATTGAAAAAAAATACGGTAACTGGGATGTTGAAGATGGTCGCCGTTACTGGGCGAATGTCAACGTGACATTCTAATCCCTGATTGCGGGTATGATGCTTATCGCTGATTACCCGCTGATTCTTTTTAGTTCGATGACAATCCCAATGATAAAAAAACGGTTTATAGCGAGCCTATTGATGTGTATCGCAAGCATCTGTATCACAAGTAATACGTGGGCGCGTCCCAACCCGAATATTCCTGAATTCGATGCGCGCGTGGCGGACGTATACACGGTGCAGCATCATGACATGCGCAATGGTCAGCGCGAGCTGCGTATCTACAGCGCCGTTCCACGGCATATTTCAGGAAAACGTCCCGTGCTGTTCATGCTAGATGGGAACGGTCTGTACCCACTCGCGGTCAATCAGGCTGCTCAACAATTTTCTCCCGAAAGATTACCGATTATTATTGGTATCGGCTATCCCAGCCCTGAGGCTTTTCCCAAGAAAGAACGCACATACGACTACACGCCGAAAGTTGCTGGCGATGCATTCCAACACGGGGGCGGTGCGGAATCTCTGTACCAGTTTCTCACCTTCACCATTCGCCCATGGGCTGAGCAGCAGTTCCCGATAGATACCCAGCGTGAAACCTTATTTGGGCACTCATTTGGGGGGTTATTTACCCTGATGGCATACCAAGACCACCCTGCGGATTTCCAGCATTTTGTCGCGGCAAGCCCATCATTGTGGTGGGGAGAAGGGAAAATGGTGAATTTAGATAAGTTAACGCGCCCATCGAAGGCATCACCGCTAGATATCACTCTCGGTGAGTTAGAAGAGACGCCAGATTTAAGCCGTTTAACCGATGAGCAGAAGCAGAATTATCAAACGCGCAAAAGCTGGATTTCTCCGCGTGAAGTGTGTGAAGCCATAAACAGCCCTCAACGGGTTTGTGATTTCACCTTATTTTCGGGCAAAACTCATGGTGGCGTCATTCCTGATGCCATCAAGAAAGCGTTGGAAATCGCCACATCCGAGCCATAAAAAACTCGGTTTCCTGCCCAAAAGCACGAAACCGAGTTGTTATTGATGAAAACTGGCAAGACAACTTAACTGTCTATGGTGGCGCTAACGAGGTAATCCACAATATCTTGTAATCGTCGCCACTTCATCCACACCTCATCCTTTAATGGCTGTTCAGTATATTCCTCTATCGCTGTAATCAATTCCAACAGCTCTAAAGAATCGATATGCACATCGGCAATCAGCTCTGCATCCATGGAATAGGTTTTGTTGATACCTGAATACTCACGAATTTGCTGAAGATGGCGTTCTAGCCATTGCTGCGCAATATCTTGTTGTGTGGTCATGTCATTACCTTATGGAAAACATTTGGCGTTATCGTTATACCGCTCGACTTCCGCTTGGTTTGGTCTTAAAGCGCCATGCTCCGTACCTGTGAAAAGCCCACCAGCTTTTGCGATAGAATCTGCAAACATTTGCTCAGCAGGTACCGTTTGTGGTGCTGTACGCAACCCTTGATAAATCTCTTTATCTGCTTGGCTGCGGTTTAACCCTCCTACTGTCGTGACAACGGGTTTTGCCGCATTTTCTGATCCATTACTCAATTTCCAGCCTGATTTCGTTTGAATATAGCGATTCTGGAAACCTGAATTTTTCGACAATAGCCATTGAATATCCGCAACATATTTTAGAGGTTCTTTAACTTGCTCGGTGGTTTCTAACTCAATGCCTGGCTGAGTTTCTTGCTCAATTACTGGCTTAGTTTCTTTCTTAACCGTTTTCTCACTTACTAATAGCTTACTTTCTAAAAATGACTTTTCAGCAACTTGTGGTTGGTATTGCTTAATGTTTGGGATTTCAAGTGTGGTTTTCACACTTCCCAATGTTTGAACGACAGGTGAAGCTAATTCTATATTCAAAACAGATTTAAATGACGTCGGTAATAATGGTTTTTCATTTCCTTCATCATTGGATGGAACAGAATTGATGCTCGTCGTTTCATGAGGAAAGGCATAGTTATTATTTGTCGTATTATACGTAGTATAAGTATTATACATATTTTCATTATGGCTAGTGCTGCTTGGCAATAACGGTGTTGACGGTGTTAAAGGCGTTGATGGAGAGGCTCTGAAATGCGGTCTTCCAGCGTCAATTTCATCATCCCCCATGCGATTTGCCCTTAAAGGTAATTCTTCGGTTGGAGATTGTGTCTGAGCTGAAGACTGACCTAAATCCATAATCACTTTTAAAGGGCGAATGGTTTCAATTTTTTCCTCCAACGCCAAAAATAGATTATGAATTTGGCAGGCTTTATCCACAAATGCTTGGCTTTTATGTTGCTGATACTCATTAATCGCACCCGCTGCTCGTTGCTCACAACCATGATTCAGAGAACTCACTAAGAAATCGTTGATCGGGCGACTATCAATTTCCTCTTGATTGAAATAAGTCAGGAGGGTTTCTTTGATTGCAGGGTCAACATACTGTTGCTGAAAACGCTGGGCTAATATTTGCAGTTTATCTTGACCCAATCCAGAGATTACCGATTCGATTTTTTTATCGAATGTTTTTTCTTCATTCCCCAGTACATGTTTTGCCTGCGAGTTTTTTTCACCCATCACATGCAGTTTTTTAATTAGGTTTGCGGCGCTCTCTATAAGACCTCTTTCAGCTTTTAATTCTTCCGGTTTTAATAACGTTAATAGAATTAAATTATTCTCTGGGCGATAATTAATCTCTTGTTGAATCAGATTACCACTCGCACCTGCACAGAGTGCCGATAAGATCATTTCCTTTGAAATTGTTGGAAATGCCTCACTTAACATCTGATGAATAATCGTAGCTTGTTTATTATGATTAGCTCGGTGTAATTCATTACGATCTCCGGTAATCGCAACTTGGTCATTTGTTATAGAACGCCCAGGGAAACTATTTTGATCCCCTACCGAATTAACAGCCGAAATTTGTGAGCTGATAGGATTATTACCCGCTAGCGATGTAGTATTTAATGATATATCTGACGAACGTCTTATTTCAGAATTAGCGCTTCCAATAATAGGCATAAAAACTCCTCATAATTACTTATGATTAAAATTAAATAGGATAAATGACTTAAATTACATATTGATCAGACTATTATTATTTTGATTTAAGTCTTTAATTAATTGAATTAATAACTGAACTAGTGTTTCAAAATGACTATTATCTTGACGAAAAGTCTCTAATAAACGGGAAGTACTGCTATTAACCGAATTTTTTTGGGCATCAATGGCTGTTTGTAGGCTCTGCAATTCCTGAGCCATGATGTCACTTCCCCCCCACTCAGCTGATGATTCAACAACAGACTTAAATATTTCACGTATAGGCTTTAAATCAGGGCAGATTTCAATTTTTTCACCCTGTTTCCTAACAATAAATCCTTGACCACTGAGTTTTTTTTCCCAGAATTTAAATTCTGCCTCCGTGTAGTCAAACGTAACAAATGGCTTTGTTTGAGAGTCTTTACTAGACCAGGATTTATAATATGTACTTGGTTCAGATACTCGCATAGCCAGATCTTTAGGAGTAGTGGGTTTATCGTCCGTATATTTTGAAACCGAACCTTCTAATTTGTGTAAAAAATCGAGAGGTTTAAAATTAATTTTGCCGTCTTTCCCTGCCTGGACACAAGAACTCATTAGGCCCACAGCCGTATTAACATCCTGCATATACTCCGTCGATGCTTTAACGATTTCACCGTATTTTTTCTGGTAGTCTCCGTGAATTTCTTCAATTAAATTAAAAGTTGCAGAAATATGGCTACGACCATCCTCAACTAATTGAGAGGCACGTTGAAACTGATCAGATGAATGTTTCATCGCCATCATCATTGAGCGATATTGATCTTTGACTTTATCAAGGTTGCCCGAAACAGCACTCTCACGAAATTGCGTTTCAATCACTTCTGAGCCCAATTGTGCGGCAAATTGAAGACCTTGTTGGTAGACATCTAAAGAGGGGTCTAGTACTAACCCTTCCCCTATAACAAGGGAAGAGTCCTGAGCATCTAGATGCTTGGTCGCTGATCCATTGACTGGTGATTGCGGGTTTAAATGTCTCTGTGTGATGATTTCCATCGTGCTTAACCCCTTACCACGCTTTGGAAGGTACGCAATTGACCTTCACGGATCTCGCGCAGGTGCTCATTCATCTGTTTAACCAAGTCCATGCTTTTATCAATTTGCTTATCTTTATCCGCAGAGACGCTCCGTGCCACATCCGCAACAGATTGCTGCGTCATTTTATTCGCTTCTTCCGCTTTGACATTAACCTGATTCGCTGATGTTGCCATTTGACCTGCGTTGTCAGATAAGCGCCCACCTTGCTCAGCAATCCCCATCTTTGTACGGGTTTTGTTCATAATACGCTCATGTTCATCGCGCTCAGACAGCCCCAATTTATTAGTACGTTGTGCAGCCTCTGCACCACGCTGGTTAGCCAGTGCCTGCTGTGCTGGCGTTGCTTGATCAACGAGTTCCACACTCACACCCTCTTTATTTTTCAGTGTCAGTGAACTGTTTTTTGAAGACGAAGACAGAGAATTTGCATTCAGCTCATTCAAGCGGTCTGCTGCTGAGCCATTTTGGTTCGCCTTAACCAAGTTATTTTTAATTGATTGATTCTGTTGATGGAGAGATTTTGCTTGGAAAGCTGCGCCTGCTGTACTAATTGCCAAGGCAGTAAAGAACCCCGTCAATGCACCCGTGAACATCTCTTTACCTTCTTTGATGGTTGACTCTGCTGCCGCTTCAACCATTTTCGCGTTAAGCATTAAAAATTCGGCACTAATTCTACGGTCCGAAATATTCAGCTCTGCAACCACTTTACGAACTAGCTTAATCAGTTCCAACATGATGTCGCTACTAATGATGCCAACAAATTGCTGAGCTTTTGCACCTTCTAGTGACTTGGTGGATTTCTTATCCAACTCAATCACGTCCGAATTTTTCGATGACCCATCGAAGAAACTGCTGCCAATCATCACTTGAATGGCAAGGGCAATTTGTTTGTAATCAGTTTCATCCAGCTGCTGGTTATTAGCCAATACCTGATTAAGTGTTTTACTTTCTGCGGCGAAGACTTTTTCTACTGCTTGTTGCGTTTGCTCTGGTGTGACGCGAATAAAGCCATATAAATCATTCAATAACGCATTTTTCTCTACTCCGCTTAGCTCAGATAATGCCACTTGCATTTGTGTTGCTGTCATCATTGATGCAGGTACAGATAGTGCAGGTCTATCAATGGCGCTATCCGCAAAATCACTCGAAATATCATTTAGCTGAATATCTTGGCGTGCATTATTTACTGTTGAAAGTTGAGTTTTAGGCATCAGTGAAAATCCAATGCCATTTTGTTGGATCTGTGCAGGTAAATTTAATGATTGAGCGATAGTTGTCATATAAAAATTCTCCAAAATTTAAGCGAAGCGAGCCGTTTTTAGCATATCGACTTTATTGTTATTTGATTGGTGAAGAGTGGTCATCATGCCGCTGAACATTTCCTCAAATTGCTCATGGCTTTTAGACATAGATTTGATTAATGAATTAATGAGCTCCGTCAGCATTTGGATACTTTCATTATTGAGCATCATGCCTGCGAGCATCTCTTTCATATCACGCATCTGAGCAGCTGCTTCTAGACGTAACCCGCCTGAAGTTGCCGCATTAGCAACAGAAAGACCTGCGCCGGTTCCTTTCATACCCACTTCCAAACGCGCCATATTGACGCTTTGCGTTTTTCCTGAAGAAGAGACTTTTTCTACTGTTTTACCAATATCTTTTACGTCATCAAGCTTATCAGCGGCTTTCGCAAGTTTTGTTGTATCACTCACTTTCACCATTTGCCCACCAAGGGAAACATAGTCCGAAGATTGATCCGTCGCCTTAGCAAAGCTTTGAACATCATCGAATTTATCGGCTAGCTTGGTGAATTTTGTCAGTTTCACCATTTCATCCGTATTATCTGCAACGGCCTGTCCCATTTTGGCGCCTTTCGTTGCCATATTGCCCAGTGCATTGGTAAAACTTTTCGGCATCGCTTTCACGGCACTTTTCAGTAAAGTTCCCACGTTCTTCGCCAACATTTTGGTGACGTTGGTTACGGTATTTGCGATGTTTTTAACGAATGAAGACATAGAAAGTAGTGAGATTGCCAAGAATGCTACTGCGGCCAGAACCATTCCCACGATGCTGCCAATCTTTTTGGCTTCCTCTTCTGGCACGCCAAAAGTGATCAGCATATCCGTGACGACACTGGAAATTTCCGTCGCCAACATTTGCATCAAGCTCCCTTGTCCCGTTTCTTCCAAGACAATATCCGCAACAGACATCGCAATACCAATCGCAGCAACCGCCAACGTTAAAGGCGCGGCTGCACCAAATGTAGCAACCGTAGCAATCACAGAAACTGCGAGCATCACATAACTGAAAATCTTACTGGCGCAAGATGCCGCTTTATTAGCGTCTGCCGCTTTACGTTCAGCTTCGGCAGCTTCTTTGGCTTTTTTATCAGAGTCTTTACGAGAGGCTTCATTGATTTTCATCATCACCTCTTCTTGCTCTTTCATGTTGCGGATTGAATCTTCATTCATCGCTTTTTTGAGCTGCGCGGTGAGCATGGTTAACAGCGCAATGGTGTTTTCCCATTTTTCACCATCAACATTCGTTTGCAGTGGTGCAGTCTCTATAAATTGATTTAATTTTTGACGATCTTTATCCGCAATTTCCGCTAGCTTTGTGGAATCGCGCAGCAATGAATCTAATGATGAATTTAGCTGGTCAATCTCATTTTTGAGTACGCTGAGCTCGCTATCGAAGGCTGTAATGTTTGAATCTAACGTTTTTTGCTGTTGGGTAACTTGCTCAATTTCACTCGAAAATTGCGCAATGTTCGCTTCCAACATCACCTCTCGCTGATACACTTCTTCGGTATAAGGTTTCGGGAGTGAATCTAATTGGGCTAATGCTGTTTGGTTTTCGGCTAACTTGGTGCTTAGCTCGGCCAGCTTTTGCTCATTACTTGTGAATAAAGACTCATTTTTCGAGCGCTGGTTAACAAGGTCATTAGATTTAAGATTCAGCGGCTTTAACTGAGCCTTTTTTTCAGCAATTTTGTCATGGGTGTCTTTCAGCTGGTCAGTGGAACCAGCAAATGAGTCCAATAACTCCGCACCTTTTTGGCGTAATGCAGCCGACTCAATATTTAATAACTGCAATCGGTTATTTAACTCACTAATATTACCTTCATGCAATAACTGGCGGATGGTTGAGAATGTTTCAATCAGTACCGCATTGGCATTGAATCCTTTAGCTTGCTGAGCTTCTGGTGACATTTTCATTGCCGACATTTTAGGCTTTACTAGCTTTGGAAGATGCTCTGAACGCTGACGTTTCATTTGCTCTGAAGACATCAGTTCACCACATGCCTCTTCTAAGGCTAATACCGCTTTTGCAGTCGCCTCACCTAGCTCCAAAGGATTATTCCCTTGCAAGAAGGTGTGAATATTATTAATTCGTTCATTACCTGAAGCGTGACTTACGCCTGGCATGGTGACTTGACTCATGGTGTTTCCTTCTCTAGGTATTAGAGTTCGATGACTCTGATGACTCTGCCTTTTCGATGTTTGCCTTCAAAGCACTCAAATAAGCTTCTGATTTTTTCTGTAAATCTGCATCAAGACTGTTTTCAATTACGCTTTCAAAACAGTGGATTGCCGCACTGCTCTTCTTCAGCATCAAATTGCACTGCCCTGCATGGAATAATGGTCGGTAATCATTTTTCGCCAAAACAAAGGCGAGTGCGTATAATTCCGTTGCTTTCTCATAACGTTTTGTTAATTGATAAACAGCCGCTAACCCCATGACATAGTCAGTGTTATAAAAATCGTAAATACTTAAAAAGCGGAAAAAGGTTTCTGCTTCTTCTAACTTGCCTTGCTGATAAAATTCATAAGCGTAGGCATAAATGCCATCCATCGTGGTTTGTGGAATACCATGAATATCTTTATACGTTGCCCCATCCATGAGTGCCGTGGTAATTCCGTCGAGTAATGCTTCCATTTCGATTTGAGTGCTGTTAGTTTGGGTACTGCTTGTTTCTGTGTGGTTCATATAGTCACCTCGTTATTAATACGTGATATATGATGCAAACTGCTCTGTTGCATCATAATTAATCAAATTTCTCATTTCTTATAAAAAACGATTCAATGTATGAATAATTAATTCATAGCGTCATAAATTTATGATGAAATTAACTTTTCCAATGCTTCATCAACATCTATTCCTAATTTCTCTAATTCCACGCGGATCAGCCAAGTAATTATTTGCATAACATCCTGTAATCCATTTTCATCAATAAAGCTGTTCTTTTTATAATTTCGCCATATTTGACGAGCCAAAATAATATCTCGTACTACAGGTACATTCTGTTGCTCTGCATATTTAATAACGGCTTTCGCTTGTACCCCGCGAGTTTTTAACATTAAGAAAGGCAGTGGTGCGACATTCGAGTCATAGTAAATTAACATGGCAATGTGTGTCGGGTTTGCCATAACGAATGTCGAGTTTTTAATATTTGACTTCACTTCCTCTGATAATATTTCTTGGTGTAGCTCTTTACGTGCGCTTTTAATGTGGGGATCACCTTCATTATCTTTGTACTCTTTTTTGA
Organism: Providencia sp. PROV188; assembly: GCF_027595165.1. Lineage (NCBI taxonomy): Bacteria > Pseudomonadati > Pseudomonadota > Gammaproteobacteria > Enterobacterales > Morganellaceae > Providencia > Providencia sp. PROV188. Next base: position 195,066 of record NZ_CP097291.1, on the reverse strand, counting down.
CTTCCTGTTTTTCCATTTTTAGGTTTTTAATAAATAAGAAAAACTCTGCAATTGCATCCACCAAAACAATAATGAGCGCCACTGCAAGAAAGACAAATACAAAGATAATACAAAGAGTTACCCACTGTGTAGTCATGCCATTTATCGTGGTTCGATATAACATGAAAATTTCGTGCCGCCACACCACAAAAAAAGTGGCAGCGGAAACACTAAAGACCAATAAGTACAAAATGGCTTTAATCAGCTCTTTAAGCGAATTTAAAGAGAATATTTTTTTAAATCCGGCAATTGGGTTTAATTTTGTAAAATCGAGTTTGATTGCCTCGGTCGCTAATCTAAACCGACTCTGCAATAATGAAATAATGGTGCCTGAAAAAAAACAGGCAATCAAAATAGGTACCACTATGCTCAAAAATATTTTTGAGAATTGCCAAAGTAAATTATCGATATGAATATCATGTGGGTTTAATAATAATTTTTTCATTAACCCACCCAGTTCATATAAACTGGACATTCCGCCAATAACAAATGCACCAGTGACTAAAACAATTGCTGCTATGGTGTCCTTACTTTTATAACTTTGTCCTTTTTTGGCAGAGTCTTTTATTTTTTTGTCGGTAGGCTTTTCTGTTTTTTCAGCCATAGCACAGCCTCATAATTCCGTATCAATAATCATTAAGGTGAATAAAAAATAGTTTTTAATGGCGATATCGAAATCATATTGACCAAAATATCTGGAACTTCATTTTGGAAATAAAGTAAAAATACAATAAAAGCAATAATCGACTTAATTGCCAAAGACAATGAAAATGCGTTTAATTGCGGACAAAAACGGGAATATAACCCGAGCGCTACTTCCGAAATAAAGAGTGTCACAATAATCGGTGCCGTTAATATCACTCCGTTCACTACTGCCTTATTTATCCATTCCCCTAACGGTAAACTATTGAATGACGTAAACCCATGAGCAAAGGGCAATAATTGGTAGCTTTGCGCAAATACGTTGGCGAGTTGGTACATGCCCCCTTGCGCCAAAAACACCATACACACGATATAACTGATAAATACTGCTAATTCAGAGGCTTCTGTACCACTCGCAGGGTCTACAATACTACTAATGGTTTCTCCCCGCTGGGTATCTATCAACTCGCCGATAACATTGGCAATCATAAATGGCAGCCCTAAAATTAGCGCCAATACAATGCCAATACTGATTTCGTAAATGAAAACCTCACTGAGGCTGATTTCATCCCAATTTATTTCGCGAGCGGTAAGATAAGGCCACATTCCTAACGCCAAATACGCAACGACACAGTTTTTAATGATCCCACCATTGAGTAATTTATTACTCAAAAAAGGCAGGAAGAACATCACAGGGGCAATGCGCAACCATGCAAACGCAATCTTCACTAGCCCTTGTTGGAAATTAAAATACAAGGACGACGCTAATGAGAGCATCTCCTGGTTCATCCAAATAACCCTATCGCAGGCAGAGCGGTGGTCATGACTTCAATAGCGTAATTCATCACTTTATCCGCCAGCCAACCTGAAATCATAAACAAGGAACCAAATACGGCTAATAGCTTGATACCAAAAGGTAATGTCTGTTCCTGAAGTTGGGTCACGGTTTGTAAAAGCCCGACTAACAACCCCACGACCGTCGCCACAATCACAGGAATCGCTGACAATATGACGATCAACAACATCGCTTTATTACTGACATAAATGATTGAATCCATTTTCTATTCCCTTACGTCAATGCTGTGCGAGTTCGAAATACTGCATCACCAGCCCTTTCGAAATCAGTGACCATCCATCAATTGCCACAAACAAAATCAATTTCACTGGCACTGAGATAGTCACGGGACTCATCATCATCATACCGAGTGCCAACAGAATGCTTGAGATCACCAAGTCGATAACCACAAACGGTAAATAGATATAAAAACCAATTTCAAACGCGGATTTAATTTCACTCAATGCGTAGGCTGGCAGTAATGAAAATAGCGTTGGCGCCGCTTGCTCTTCTTGTACCTCGGCTTCCGTTTTACCCTGCTGAATAGACTCGAAGAAATTCACTAATTGAGGATCGGAATATTTCACTAAGTAATCTTTATAACGCCCTAGTCCGTTATCAACGAAGTTGTCGATGGATTCCACATTGCTAAAATCCACGCTTTCGTGGCGCATGTAATTGTTCACATCTTGCAGCACAGGCATCATCACAAAAATAGACAGTAATAAGGCGATACCATTAAGTGCCATCGTCGAAGGGACTTGTTGTACGCCCATCGCATTGCGCACCATAATCAGCACAATCGAGATTTTTAGATAGCAAGTTCCCGCTGCAATAATAAAAGGTAGCAGTGTGGAAAAGGCGATAAGGACTAATAAAGGTATTTCATTCGGAACCGTTGGCATGCTTATAACCTTTTATCGCCTAAGCTTACCAATCGCTTAATTTCTAAGCCTAATTCGTCACTATCACCAATATAGGTCAGCTCGCCTTCTGCGATCAGTTGCTTGTTGGCATACACCTTCACTTCACGTTCTTTATTTTCACCAATTGAGTAGATTGCTCCCGGCTGGAGTGAATCCAATTCCTCTACACTGATGTCTGAATGACCCAATACAAAGGTCAGTTTGACCGTGAGGTCGTGCAAATTAAAAGGACGAACAGTTTCATCAACAAACTCCTCTTCCACCGCAGAATCTATCTGTTCGTCATCTGCTGTCATTAACTGCTCAATCATAAAAATGCCTTCTTGTTGTTTTTGAAAATGGGCCAATACACGCCCTGCAACGGTCATATCTAATTGTAATTGCTGAATACGCAGCACATCGCCAAGCGCGATAGACTGCAAAATTTTGCGACTGATATGGCTATAACCTAAAATCCAGTCGGCTTGCAGCTTAAGCTGCTCGGCTATCCCGTTTTGCGCCTTACGCTCGATTAGCCCTTCAATAGGCTCAGCTAACAGCACAATGCCAAGTTTCTTTTCTTTCACCGTGAACCTTGGTTGTAGGAGCTGTTCATCATCAATAATCTCGACGCCATGACAACGGAATTGCTCGGAGAAAAACGCCTTTCCGGTATTTTCATAAGTAAAAACTTTGCATAAGCTTTTGGTATCTAAAAGATTCCATGCGTAATGAGCCAACTTAGGCCAGCGGTGACGGCACCACTCTTCAGCATTCACCAGCACTTGAGTTTTCTGCTTTTTACTGTGTAGAGTGACTTGAAAATAGCGCTCTCCAACTTTGGGAATATGCATGTCTAAGTCCCATTGAAAACGCTGCTGCCACTCTCTCACCTGCTTTTCTCGGTGGCTAATTCGATGAATGTTTAGCATTAGGACTCCTCATCTTGCTGATGCTGTTGCTGCCGTTGACGCTGTTGACCTTCCTGCTCTTCACGCCGGATTACCATTTTTTGTTCACCTGTCCATAAATGCTGGTTGTCTTGCAAAGCCTGCTGAACCTCATCGCTTTGCGTTGATGCCACCACCTGATCTTTGTTGGTACTCGCTAAAGCAAAAGAGACCGTTGGTGCATTTTGCCATTGGCTAAAGGTGTAACTCAGTGTGCGAGAAGGCACCGTTTTGAAACTTTCAACTTCGGAAGCTGCCATCAATTCAGCGACTTTGCTTACCATTGAAGAGGCTTGCTGTGTGTGTGTTGAAGTTTGAGAAGCCGAGGTTTGAAAAGTAGAAATTTGAGGCGTCACCGCCAGTGGCTTATCTCCCATCTCTGCACGCACTTGCGTTAAAATGTTTTTGGTAATATCCATTTCATCCGGTTGAATCACTTCTGATTTTTCAATATTGAAGCTTTTCATATCAGGAAAATGTTGCGGTGCCGGGCGCTCATTTGGTACAGGACGCTCATTTGGCACAGGTCGGCTTTCGTGACTCGCAGAGGCATTCTGCCCCTCAAAATCATGCTGAGCTTGCATAACAGGCTCAGTCACAGAGTGAGTTTCACTCACTAAACTTGATTGACCATCACGCAAAGGTGATTTCAATACCGCGATATCCACAACTTCAGTCTGCTGCGCTAATGGGATGCTCATCCATTGGGTCTGCTTGACACTTGTCGGGTTATCTGACAAAAAGCGAGCCGCTTTTTGTTCTATAGTTTTTGTTTTAACGGTCTTCGCGTTAGTTAATTGACCAATCGATACCACCTCAACATTGGCGTTAAACGTAATCTGAGGAATATCATCTTCACTCACCGCTTGCCCTAATAAGTCATCAGGTTGTGCACTTAGTGAATGGTTCGCTTCGCTGTTGTTTTTATCTGAGCCATATTCTGCAGAGAGAAATGCCACTTTCACGCCAGAGTGCATATGCTGGATTTGAGTCGGTAAGTTCAACAGAACGGGTACTGCCAACTCCTCTACTGGTTTTTTAGGCTTTTTATTATTACCGGTCACTTGAGTCAGTTTTTTTTGAACAATATCCTGAGCCGCTTTTTTGACTGAATGCTGCTGACTACCCTGCTTTTGGAAACCCGGTTTTTGCTGGTTATATTTTTGATGATTAAAACCAAGTGATGAACTTTTAGCTTCCATTACGGAATTAAATGTATTGTCACTGGGCAGTGATTTTATTGTCGACATGAACAAACAGCTCCTCGATTTCATTTTGTTGCTGACGCTCTAATTTTAACCACCGCGCCCTACGTTGTTGCTTGAGATATTTTCGGAATTTCTCGCACTTATTACGCAAAATGAACGTCCGTTCAGTCATTTGCTGCTTCAATAAATGGTACTTAGATAATTCAGCGTTGATGTTTTCTATCTGAAATTCACATTGGGCGATTTCTGATAAAACCACGGCTTTTTGCCGTTGACGTTCCCAAAAATCCATTTGGGTTAATTCTTCAGATTTTTCATACACCCCAACTTGTAGAGTTAATATGGCGATCCGTTGGTGGATATCTTGGCGCTGTTGCTGCAACTGCAAAATGGCGATTTTCAGCTTGCTTTGCTCTAACTGCACTCTTTCGAGACGCTTTTCAGTCAACGCTAATAATTGATTAATCATCAGGATGCCAAATGGTGTAATTGGGCTAACATTTCCTCAAAGCCCTCTGACTCATCCATGTTTTGTTGTAAGAAATGATTGATATCCTGCTGTTTATCTAAAGCACGGTCATTTTCTTGGCTTTCACCTCGCTGGTATTCCCCTAATTCGAGGTACAGCTTGATCTGCTCTAAGCGAGATAAATTTTCACGAATATCGACAGCAAATTGGCGATGTTCCGGCGTTGTTACCTTCTGAAAAACACGGCTAATACTGTGCAAAATATCAATCGCAGGGTAATGTCCTCGCCCCGCAAGTTTATGACTGAGATAAATGTGTCCATCCAAAATAGAGCGAATTTCATCTCCGATAGGGTCGGCTTCTTCCTCGCTTTCTAATAACACGGTGTAAAACGCAGTAATAGAACCCTGTTTTACGCGCCCTGGACGTTCGAGTAATAACGGAAGTTGCTCGAAAACAGAGGCAGGATAACCACGACGTGCAGGAAGCTCTCCTGCCGCAAGAGCCACATCGCGCAACGCCCTTGCATAACGGGTCATCGAATCGACATACAATAAAACCTGTTTTCCTAAATCGCGGAAATATTCCGCCATCGCTGTCGCCAATAAGGCGGCATTACAACGCTCAATCGGCGGGCTGTCGGAGGTGGCATACACTAAAATGGTTTTATCCGCATGGGGGGACTGCTTGAGTTCTTCAATAAACTCAATCACTTCTCGCCCACGCTCACCAATCAGTGCCACGATATGAATATCCCCGTGAGCGTGATTAATCAGCATGTTCATTAAGGAGGTTTTACCGCTACCCGCGGCTGCAAAAATACCGATACGCTGACCTAACCCGCACGTGAGCAATCCATCGATAGCGCGAATTCCTGTGACCATCGGTTCATTCACCGGACGGCGTTTATTCACACTCACTGGAGGATTATCAATGCGTTGCAGCTTGGTTTTTAACTGGGTGATTTCGCTATTTTTCTGACTTAATGCGCCTTCTAATTCCCCAGCAGCATTAAAAATATTCCCAGCAAGATGCTCCCCCATTTGGAATACAAATGGGTAGCCACTTGGGCGAATAACCACTTCACGAGTGAAGCCCTGAGCACGGCCAATGAGGCTCAAAACAGTTAGCCCTTCTTTGAAGCCTATTACTTGCGCTTTGGCGATAACTTTTGGCTGTGCCAATGACTGCTCAATAAAGCAGATCTCGCCAATAAATACGCCATTCAATGGAGCTTCAATCAGGCATCCATGAATGCGCACAGGATGTGCGCAAACGTCAAAAAGTTTCATCATCAATTACGATAATTGCAGACGCAATTCGTTAACGCGTTCAAAGAATTCTTCAAAAGAATCAGCAAATAATTGCATGTCATCCAATGAAGTCTCCTTTAATACCGCGGACAGCACCAAGTTATTTTCCATAATATTGAGTGCAGGTTGCCCTGGATAAAAATTACGTGGTACATATTCTAAAATGCTTTTTAATAATGAAGCGTGGGATGCATCGAGCCGGCTGTAATTACATTCCATTAAGCTGCACCAAATAATTAAATCATCCGATGACAAATCAATATTAATCGCAGGTACATCACTCATTTCGAGTTGAATATTGGAATGGCAATCAAGCTGCGGATTCACTAAATCACTGCGCCCCATGGCATTTAAAAATTCATTCAATTTTTCGACAAAACGGTATTTCATTTACGTATTCCTTATATCGTTTTAATAACGTTGACCTTCACCATTTCGGAAACCTCATTAAATGAGAGCACCTCAAGTTCAGGGAAACGACCTTCTAAGATTTTTTTCACAAACCGGCGGATATCCACAGGTACCAGTACATTGACATCTCTAACAGATAAGTAACTGTTTTCTAATGCCAATTCAGCAGCCTGAATAAGCTCATTGCTTTTTTCAGGTTCTAAATGCAAATAAACGCCACCAGATGATTGACGGATACCTTGGCGAATGGTGTCTTCCAGTTCGGCATTCACCATTAAGACATTCAAACGCCCTTCCACCGAGAAACGGGATGAGATATAACGCGCCATTGAGCTGCGAATGTGCTCTACCAGCATCATGCTGTCTTTCTCTTTGGGCACCCATTGCACTAAGGTTTCAATAATTAGCTTCATATTGCGCACCGAAATTTTTTCCATTAATAAACGTTGAAAAACTTCCGTGACTTTTTGTACGGTGGCGTGGCGATAGCATTCTTTCAGTAATTCGGGGTACTTTCTTTCAAGATCATCCAGTAAATTTTTAGTTTCTTGGATCCCGAAGAATTCATTGATGTGGCGTAAAAGCAGCGTACTGACGCAATCAATCATTTCCGTTACGTCATCGCGCACTAATAGACCGAGTTGCTCGACGTTTTCGCTGTATTGGTTGTCAAACCAGGTGCTGACTGAACCATATTCATCGGTATATTTGATGAGTTCCATACCAAGGTATTCCAGCTCATCATTCGCTGTTAGTAAGCGTTGACCATGAAAATAGACATCGTATTCACCCGCTTTTACTTCGTTTATTAGCACCACAATTTTGTTTTCTGGCACGATAGGCGAATAGTTAATGGCAATATCTGGAATGCGATATCCATAACGAATAAACACATCTTTTTTCATGCGAGATAGAAAATTATTATCTTCTAGATGCTGCTTATATTGCTGATTAACCGAGATAATGACGGGTAAAGTTTCAGGAATATACTCATCGTCGAAATCATCATTCGCGCGCTGAGTTTCCCCTTCAGTGGCTTCGGTTTGCAGATTTTCCTCACCCAATTGCTGCTCTTTTCGCTGTGCTTTACGCTTTTTAAAATAGCGAGTGGCAAATAACCCCATCAGCAATGCCGCAAGGAATAAGAAAATGGCGGTTGGAAATCCGGGTAAAAACCCCATGAATAGCACGATAAATGCGGTGATCAGGATGGTGAAATCATTGTCAAAAAGTTCAGAAACAATGTTTTCACCCAAGTTTTTATCATTGCCACCCACGCGGGTCACAATAAAGCCCGCACTGATAGAGATAAGCAGCGCTGGAATTTGTGCGACCAACCCATCACCGATGGTTAATAACGTGAAGGTATTTAATGCCGTGGAGAGATCCATGCCTTGCTGAGCCGTACCCACGGATATTCCGCCGATTAAGTTGACGAAAATAATCACGATACCGGCAATGGCATCCCCTTTGATGAACTTCATCGCACCGTCAAAAGAACCGAATAATTGGCTCTCTTTTTCCAGTTCGCCACGTTTAATTTTCACGGTCGCTTCATCGATAACCCCAGCGCGTAAATCCGCATCGATGCTCATCTGTTTTCCGGGCATCGCATCCAAAGAGAAGCGAGCTGCCACTTCAGCAATACGTTCTGAACCTTTAGTGATAACAATAAATTGCACGATCGTCACGATGGCGAATACCACCATTCCTACCACTAAGTTGTCCTGAATAACGAACTCACCGAAGGTATCGATAATGTCGCCAGCATCTGCTTCAAGCAGAATAAGTCGGCTGGTACTAATAGAGAGCGCCAATCTAAACAGCGTGCTAATCAGCAAAATAGACGGGAAGGATTGGAAGTTAAGAACGCGCGTAATATAAAACGAGCTCATAAAGATCAGCACCGAAATCATAATGTTCAGTGCAATCAATAAATCGACCAAGACGGTAGGTAACGGAATAATCAGCATCGCAATAACCATCACCATGATGACTAGCACCATCAGCTCAGGGCGATTACGGATCTGCAATAAAAATCCGGTTAAGTTTTTCATGAAATCGTGTATTTCCTGTCAAATTAGGGTTGTCGACGTAAGCGCTGCTCTTGCGCCAACAGTTGATCCATCTGTATTTTTAATTGGTCGAGTAATTCATCACGCGCTTCCAATGAGTAAAAAATGGCAACTGGGATAATTGAAAACGCAATAATCAGAAGCTGAACAAAGCGAGCACGTAGGTCCGTGGTCATGGCACTTAATTGTTCCTGAATAAAATTCACCAGCTTGTCATTGAAACTTTCTTGGCTACGGATCCCACTGGTAAATAATTGGCTTAGCACCTTCTCCAATTGGCTCTGCGGCAAGAGGTTTTGTGACAACTGTTTTTGTGACAAGCTCGCTTGCTGGCGAAACAGACCCGATTGGAGAAATTGCTGACTAAATGTGCGGTCTAGTGACTGCAATTCACGCAGACGACCAATTCGTGTAAAGAAGCTGCCAAACTCACTGATATTGAGGTCTCCCAGCGGCAGTGCTTGTAAGTCACACGCCAAGGCCCTTGCGAGATAACGCATCATGTTTTCCCGTTGAATCAGTTCCATTTCTTCTACCCACTGTTCGTATAAATAGACCACTGGACCGTCATAACCGATAAATTCGCGGTATAAGGTGCGTAAGTTCCCAGCACTTTCACGCAGAGTTTGGGCAAACGCTTTGGCAATTAGCGCGATGTTTGCCCCTGCCTGCGCCGTACGGTTGGTATCTTCCGTTAGCAGTAACCGCTCTAACTCTTGTAAATGATCAATCTGCTCCTGCTTGAGTTTTTTACGGTTGATAAGCGCGGCAAGCACCATAAGTAAATCGCTAGGATCAGAGAAAAACTGCAATAAAAAGGTGCGTAGCTGCTGAGGTGTCATCAACTGACGATTGAGTATTCCTTCAATCTTCAGCACTTTTTCGTCCGCATTGTTTTCTAAGATGCGCTCAGCAAAGCGCATCCACTCCTCTTCTTGCCCTTTTTTCGAACCGCCTCGACGAACATGGCTCGCGGCCAACATCGCCATCGAAGCGTATTCGCTGGAACTGTCAATCACCCCCGCACCACGCGCAGCTTCATCGGAGTCATCACTGCTTTTCGTGGCTGTACGACTCTTATCTTGTGCGTTCAGTAGCGTGCGATTGCTATAGCTCAGCGGGGTTATTGCCATGAATCCCTCATGTATTGCTGGAGAAACTGTACAGTTCCATGCAGTTGGCTATCTTTTTGTGTAATACGGGCTTTCTCGGAAAATTGTCTCCCATCCCACACTTCGTTTTCATCCAATAAACGCGGCTGGATTAAAAAGATGCGCACCATTTTTTGTTGATTGGTCGAACTATGGCGGAATAAGCCACCCACCCAAGGAATATCACCAAGAAGAGGAATTTTGCTTTCATTTTCAATATATTGGTCGCGGGTATAACCACCGATTAATAAACTGCTATCTTTGGCGATACGTGCCACGGTATTAATGCTGGTACGGTTAACCGTCGGAAGCCCTTCAACGCTGGACGTTTTACCGCTGCTATCACGGTTCTCTGCACCGTCTTCGATATTGACTTCCATTTCAACACTTTGGCCGGCTGAAATGCGCGGCATGACGCTGATCATCGTGCCGTAAGTGACAGATTCGAGAGTTGCGGTACGTTCACCTTGTAGCTTGGCGTAGAAACTGGTGTTGTTATCAAACAGCGCAGGAACGTTTTCTTGGGTCAGTAGCACCGGACGCGAGACAATTTGGCTATTACCATTTTTGCTTAGCGCATCAATTTGTACTAAAAACTTGCTGCTATCGGGTAAAGTGCTTCGATTGAAAGAAACAGAGCCACCGCCTACGTTAAAAGAACCGACTTCCCAATTGACCCCTAAGTTATCTAACTCAGAACGCGTGATATCGATGATCCACAAAGAAAGCTCCACTTGGCGGCGGCGGTTATCTAATGTTTTAACCAAATCGCGGACGTAACGGATCTGCTCAGGGCTACCTTTCACAATCAGGCTGTTGCTGTCAGGATGGGCAACCAGAGAAAAGCTACTATTTGATGCGCCACCACGTTTGACGGTGACTTGGCGATTTTCAGGACGAGCGCCACCAATGGGTGCATCCATCAAGGCATCAATTTCATCCCCATCGGTATTGAGCTTTGCAGGTAAAATTTCGAGGGTTTCTTCGACGCTACTGCCCCCATTTTTAAACAGGGAACTGATCACCGATAACATGCCGGGAACCGTGATCGATTGACCACGTAATGAGTAACTTCGATCGCTTACAGAGGCATGCTTCAGCGGGAGTACCGCAACATTACCACTGGTTTTTTCTTCTTGTTTGCGTTGCTCGCCAAGATACAACGCGGCACCTTTAATCAACTCAACATAGAGCGGCGGTCCCGACACAAATAACATCGTGTCGCCACCTTGGGAACGAACAGGAAAACGCGCATCATAGATGCCATTACGTTGAATATAGCTGAGAACTTGCTGGCTACTGACTTTATGAGTTGGAATAATCAGACTACGCATTTCACTATTATCATAGACATAAATGCCTGCACCATCGTCATACCAGACTAACGCGATACGACGCGTTAAGGCTTTAAACATTTCATCGGCATTCGCGAGGTTAAAATTTCCCGTCACTTTTTTCTGGGATGCCAATTTACTTAAAATAATCGGCTTGTTAATTTGTTCCGCTACAGCATCAAACACTTTGCCTACCGCGATATTATTCGCGACAAACGTGTCTGCACTTCTTTCTTGTGTTACCGGCTCTGCAATCATCATTTCTGATTGCGCGGTATTGATATTTACACTCAGTAAAAACAGCGAGATAAAAACCGCCATTAATTTTTTACTGTTCATATAACGTTGCTCCAAGGTGCCTTATTTCTGATGGGGTTAATCCCAATTCTTTTTTCAAATCATTCGTGAAGTGAGAGGCGGAGCAGTAACCTGCTTCTAACCCAACATCTAAAATAGAACTTTCACTTTCAATTAATTGCAAAATGGCCGCCCCCATACGTACGCCCATAATTTTGCGTTTAGCGGTTTTATTAAAGTTTTCTCGGTAGAGTTGTCTAAAATAAGAAGCGGAAATGCCGTAACGGGCACACAGTTGATTAATATTGGCGTTTTTGTCTTGCTGAGCGGCTGAAATTAAAAAGCGCATCATTCCATACGCTTCATAGCGTCTTAATACATCACACCAATCATCAAATAACGGCTGCTTTTTAATGATCAAATCAATTACGATATTTTTAATTAAAACAGGTGCTGATATTTCATCGTCAAATAGAATGAATTCACCTAGTTGGTTTTCATCACTCTCTCTGGTGGCTTTTTTTGCAAGAAAGGATTGCCCCATTGCAGTATCAATAATAGCCAGCGTTTCAACGAGTTCAGATAATTCCATTGTATAGATATCCCATAAGGCTTTATCTTCAATCGTTAATTCATCCAAACCGCAAACAAAGATAGCGGGTTCTTGTACTTTAATATTTAAATTTGTATACCGAGATTTATAACAAAGCGTCGCTTTCGCTTTTACTGTGGTTACAGTTTCTATTGAGGTTATAGTTTCTTTTGGTATTGACAAGACCAATACGTCTTGTAAAGAAAAGCAACTATTTCTACTCGCCAATAATTTAGCAATATCTTCATTCGACATTATAAATAGACCTTATCCATTGATTTTTACTTGATATAGGTTCATTGATTAAATATAAAAAAACAAATGAATACTCTGGAATAGTTTGGAATTAACTATAAAAATAAAGGGTGTGAATGAATAAGATAAATTCAGCTGACTATATTATGTTCTTATATTTAAATGCTGAGCATTGAAGTCAATATGATTCGCTATTTTTTATTAATTGAGATTATCTTATGATAGAAACAAAATACCACACCTGCATAATGAAAATCATTAGTGGTTCGATGAATAGTCAAGAGCTAATGATTAACATCGATAAAAATCTTATTATCGTTGGGCAATATACTAAATACAAAACTGAAATAGATGAAAACGGTTTCACAACCTATTATATTCCTAGCGAACATACCCAGTGCGAGTTTTCTATTGTTTCTCATGACGAACATAGTAATAATTTTGCAATTAATCTTAAACAAGATGGAAAAAGTCGTCACCTCACTGTCACACTACAAGAAATCTTGCTCATTGACACCTTTCCAATCGTAATTAAGCTATTGAATACTGAATGGAATTACCCCGAAAAAGACCAAAAACCATTGTCATCTAAATCACTATCGCTTACAGAAAATAGATCCACTGCCATAAAACAGAAACCAAAGTTTAATAAGAAATGGCTTTTTGTTTTATTATTAACATTTGTCGTTATTTTTATATTATTCGTTGAATTCCAAATTAATCCAAAAAATAACGCTGCAAAACAGATTAAAAATATAGATAATATATTAAAAGGAAGCTATTACCCTATTATCTATACGCAGAATAAAAATGGCGAAATACTTATTCTCGTCAAATCGCAAAGAGATGAAGACTGGAGCCGTCAAGTTTTACTAAAATCAGATTATCAAGAAAAATATACCATCAAAAAAATAAACCTTCTTGAAAAAGAAATTGAAGATAAGTTAATAGATACTGTACCCAATTTATTAAAGGTTGACATTAGCAACCCTTGTCAACCCGTCATTCGAGTCGTGAAAAACCCACTACCGAATAATGATGATAAAAATATTAATCGCATTTTATCTAGTTACTTCAGTTGTTATAACCAAAGCCAACTTGTACAGATTCCTCTTGATGAACTCATCAAGAGAGCAGAGTTAGGATTGACTGAAAGTAATGTGAAATGGCAAAGAATAACCAAAGGTAACTACATTATCTTTGTTATAAGAGATAGTTTAAATGATAAACAGACTCTCTCTTTAATTAGCTTCACCAATTCATTTAGTCAAAAGTGGGGAACCAAGCAAATTCAATTTTCCGTCTCCCTTGCCAATAATGAACTGGCTGGAAAATCGTTTATCACCAATTCTAATGGTATTACGTTGTTAGGTAATAATCATTGGTTATTTAACTCAAATCAACCTAATTAATGAGGTAATAAATATGGCAACTCCAGGCATTAGTAATGCAAATGGTAATTGGGATGCATCTGCATTAGAACAAGCATCTACCATAGCAACAGATAATAAATGGGGCATGATGTATCGCAGCTCCGCAGGTATTAGCGAAAGAACAAAAACTATCGCTGATGAATTAAAGTCTATGATCGACAACCCAAATCTGGAAGTCGATAACCCGCTGACTCTGGGTAAAATCACAGCATTAAGCGGTAACTATAATATGGCACGTCAATTACAAAGCAACATAATGAAGTCCTTTAAAGATGCGGCGCAAGCCATTATTCGTAACGTGTAAGCCCGCAACGTTTAATTTACATCAGAGCATCACTGATCCTGATGCTCTATTTTTATAGGAGATACTTATGTTACCTATTAATCCTGTTTCAGTCTTATCAAATATCGCTGAAATGGCACCTGTTACTCCAGCGGCTATCCCATTGGAAGATAAAGTGAAACAGTTATTTGCTGAGTACACGACCTCTGTGAGCCAAGAAAAAGCGGATCTTCTGGAGAAAATGAATACCGTTGACCCAAGCGCCCCCGCTAAATTATTGGAATTACAAAACCAAGTCGGTAATTACAGCCTCGCCTTGAATATGGTCAGCACACTCACACATAAAAGTGTTTCTGCCATCGATACGGTATTAAAAGCACAATAGACCATGAATATATTAAAGAAATTCCTATTAATCGGGTTTATTAGCTTACTGCTCGGCTGTGATAACCAGCTATTACTGAGCAATTTAAGCCAGCGCCAAAGCAACGAAGTGCTTGCGATTTTGCAAGAGCACGGGGTTGATGCTAAGCGTAAACAGGATTCTAAAAATGGAGACTCGATTCGCGTAGCACCTGACGATTTTGTTATTGCGGTGGATCTTTTACGTCAATACAACCTGCCATCCAAAAATCCAGTGGAAATTATTGATGCCTTTCCTGGAGATTCGTTGGTTGCCTCACCGCAAGCTGAACGAACACGATTATTATCTTTGATTGAACAACGGCTTGAGCAATCTCTACTAACCATTCCTAATGTGGTCAATGCGAGAGTCCATGTGAGCTACCCTATCTCAGGTAATGGTCCCGTAAAACAGGCGCAAAAAGTTTCCAGTCTCGTGACTTACTCAGGTAATGAAGACCCAAAAGTGATGATGAATAAGATTAAGTTATTCCTCAATAATAGCTTTGCCGAAACCACCTATGACAATGTTTCTGTTGTGATAGTCAACCGCCCTCCGCTGCTGTATCAAACCCAAAATGGTCCAACCCCAGCATTTAATCCAGTGATTGCCTCTGCTTTAATCACTGCATTAATCGGTATGCTAATTGCATTTGGATTGTATCTATACCATCGCAACAATAAACAAAGCGATGAAAATGAAGAAGAGGTGGAGAAATCAAATCATGCCCCAATTGAGTAAGCTGCTGATTGACCAAAAAAATATTTTTTTAGCACCGGGGGATTATTTTCACTCGGAGTTCGTTGATGAGCATTATCATCAGCTACCCGTTCCGCTACAACAGCTGCAAAACTTGCAGCTTATTGAGCAATATCAATTAGATTTACCCGATGAAAAAACGTTGATATTACCCGAGATACTTGCCGAAAATTGGTCATTATTACCTTCTGTGGCGTGGGGTTTGGGGGTTATTCAGTACCCAGGCCCTCTGCCTTGGTGGGGAGAGCTATCTCAATATAGACAATTGCATCAGAAATTTAGCCACCCTTCATGGCAAGACATAACACAGACAATCGATACGCCTCAGCATTTACTTGCATTAGGCGCTGAGCAGCTTTTGATGTGTTTAAACACCTTTAGTCACGGCTATGCTACCCGCGCAAAATATATGTTTAGCCACCGCACACAGCAGATGATCCCTCACACGGCTTCCACTCTGCTACCTTGGAATATTATTGAAGAAACTTGCCGCTATGTCAGAGAACACACAACCTAATATCCA
This sequence comes from Providencia sp. PROV188, assembly GCF_027595165.1. NCBI lineage: Bacteria > Pseudomonadati > Pseudomonadota > Gammaproteobacteria > Enterobacterales > Morganellaceae > Providencia > Providencia sp. PROV188. The sequence continues at coordinate 179,189 of NZ_CP097291.1, read as the reverse complement.
GCAGACTTTAATTGAAAATGTGCTGATTAAGTATCCGGTTTTAGACACCAATAGATATGCCCAGTCGGTTGTTAAACAGGCACATCAAAAAGCCAAAGCACATATTCAACAAGCTCAACAGTCTGAGAAAAATATTCATACTATTGCCTATCAACAAGGCTACCAAGATGGATTAACACAGCTTTTGAATGATTTTATTGGTGCCCTCAATGACAGTGAAGCCCAATACCAAAATCAGGTGAGCCAAACAGAAAGCCAATTAACTCAATTACTCATCGGTTTGTTTACTGACGCGCGTCTACAAGAAATTGTGGTAGAACACTTTGCTCAATTACAATCCGAAGCTCGCCAGGTTCAATTACACATACCGGCATCCTTGCAAACCAAGATAAGCACTAGAGCTAACGGCACCAAAATATGTACTAGCCCCGATAATTCAATCACGTTAGAAGTGAATAACGAAATTACACAATTCTCGCCGAAACTGGCGGCAGAAAAAATATTACCGCATATTTTTCCGATTTCGACCCGTTGTTTAATTTTGCAACAACACAAACAAGCTTATGCACTATTAATTCAACAAAAACGGCTAATCCAACAAGAACGTGCACTCCAACAAGAAGAAACAAGGAGGGGAAAATATGAAAATTGACTCTAATTTGCTGAATACTTTGTCAGCTTCGCGTACTCATGGCAATACGCCATCGAGTCTATCCGACCTACACACTAAAATGAGTACCCTTTGGAATTCCCATATCAACATGAAAGAGATACAGAACTATCAGGAAAAAAATATCCCCCACATTTCTGAGGATAAAAACACTAAAATACAAAGTTTTATTAGTGAATTTAAACACCAAGATAGTGATAAAACACGATTCGCATTGGTGTTTAAAACCATGGTGAATTTGAACCGTAATGATAAAGAATCATTCATTACTCAAATCGTTCAAACATTAAAGTCTTCATCTGAATCTGACCCTGCTTTATATAAATATTTCACTAAAGCTATTCAACGTTATATGTCGATAAGTTTAATGAATACTCCATTTACTGAACAATTGAATAAAAACATGACTAGCTTCAATCTTGATGGCGATGAAGATGAAGATTCATCAATCATATAACCATAATGATTAGATAACCTTGTACTATTAGATTAGTTCATTACTTAACGCCTCACCGACGAATATTTATAAGCTTAGAGTACATTTTTTATAACCTAAGCTTTTTAACTCCCTCCTTTTTAAAAAACATAAAAAAAATAAATTTGAAATTGATATATACACTCACAGATAGTAGTTTAAATTTACATCACCAAAACACATTGTTCGAATTTAAAAAAACGCCTTAATTTTTCATTAACTCATTACCCTACTGTTTTTTTATATTCAACATAATTTTACTGATGATTACGATGTCGATAATTAATTTTATATTGAACTATATCTGTGGGAAATATTATGAATAACATGGAATACAATAAAATAGAGCCAATGATGCTTTTATGTGGTCAAGTCGTTTATGACCCTCTGAAGAGAACGCTATCTCGCGGAAAAAGAACCGTGAATTTATCTGAAAATGAATCCTGCCTCTTAAAACTGTTGTTATTAAAAACGAATAGCAAGCGAGAGGTGATGCATGAAATTTGGGAAAAGCGCGGAACTATCGTGACTGAAAGCAGTTACTACAAGTTAGTCAGACAATTACGACAATCATTTAAGAAAGTTGAGTTAGATGAAAATCTTATCATGACACTGCCCAGAATTGGTATCTTGTATACTGGCGAAAAATCAGAAATGCCAATTTTATCAAGAGTTAATGAGCGAAAAAACATGTATGCGTATGTTCGCTGTTTTTTTCAGAAAGTATTTAATCGCTCATATCAATAAATTATTCATATAAAAGAAGAAAAATCATGCCAAGAATTGCTATATCAAAATTTATTTTACATTCAATTTTTATTTTAGCGTGTTGTTTATTTCTATTTGCTTGTAATAACCCAATAAATCAAAATCGAAATACATTTAATATTCAAGGTGATGTTTACAGCCAATCTATCGATATTCCTAGTGATGCGCTAATTACCGTTTCGGTCACCCCAATAAACGGAAACAGTTACTCTGAAAAAAGTCATTATGATTATACTATGACAACCAGAAAATCAGCGAGAACGGTTAATTTTTCCATTAATTTACCGGAACCGTTATTAACCCAAGGTCACTATTTTGGATTAAGCGTGAGAGTTGAAAAAAAGGGTGAATTACTGATGATGAGTAATCAAATTACTCCATTAAATCAATCTAAATCTGAAAGATTTTCTTTAAAAGTAAATTCTATTTGATTTATTAGGTTAGAGAATATCAGTAACTGCAGCACTTAAATACTTTAATGCCTAATGAAAAATTGCTAAATGCATAAATCGACACAACAAAGAATTAGTCATCACTAGAATTCATTGGAATTACTTTTCTTTGAAGAAAAATTCCAAATTATTCAAAAAATAGATCTTAAAAAAGTAAATATACTTCATTCAAATATAAATCGAATGATGTTGAGTATTGGCAGCTTATTTTAATGACTGTGAAAATCTTAAGGACTGTTATAAATCAGGGATTTTTAAAATACTCATCAACGATATTTAATTAACCCTATATTCTCGGAGTTCCTTAATGAATCGCAAGTCTAAGGATTTTATTCCTTATCATGTTACATTTATTGCGTGGATAAATATTGCAACGCAGATTAGTTTTCCTTTAGTATCAGTTTTTGCACCTGTCGCAGCCAATGCATTTACAGAGCAAAACCATCAACAACGCACGTTTTTATTACCCAAAAAAAATACGCTTACTTTAAGAGAAACTCAGCCATATACACTACAAGTGGGAGAAACAACTCAGAGTATTGCCAAAAAATATAATATAAGTTTGGAGCAATTACGTAAGCTTAATCAATTTAGAACATTTTCTCAAAGTTTCGAGACCCTAAAAGCCGGCGATGAGCTAGATATTCCTATGTCGCCGTTACCAACTTTAGAATGGGAAAACGAAAAACCTGTTTATATTCCACCAGAAGCATCGAGTGAAGAAGAAATTAAACTGGCGCAGTTTGTTTCCAAAGCGGGCCAATTTTTTACAAAGCAGCCTAATCATCACAAAACCAAAGCATTTACCCAAGAGATAATCACAACCACAGCAAGCAGCTATCTACAAGATTGGTTTAATCATTTTGGTAGCTCACAAATAAAGCTGGTTGCGGATAAGAAATTTTCATTAAAAAATTCGCAAATTGATTTGCTGCTGCCAATTTATGAAAACGAAGAAAGTTTATTCTTTACTCAAGGTAGTTTTCATCGTCAAGAACAGCGCATTGAAACCAACCTCGGCTTTGGGGCACGTTGGTATGGTGAAAATCAAATGGTTGGCGGAAATACCTTCTTTGACTACGATATTTCACGTGGTCATTCTCGTTTAGGATTAGGTGTTGAATATCGTCGTGACTTCTTAAAATTGTCAGGTAACAGCTACCATCGTCTTAGCAGCTGGCGCAATGCCCGAGAATTAACCGATCATTCAGCTAGACCATCTAATGGATGGGATCTCCGCGCAGAGGGTTGGTTACCTACCTATCCACATATTGGTGGAAAGCTCACTTACGAACAATATTATGGTGATGATGTTGCGCTATTCGGCACCAAAAATTTACAACGTGATCCATATTCCATCAATATAGGTCTTAACTATACTCCGGTTCCATTAATCACATTCAATGCGGAACATCGCCAAGGAAAAGCCAGCAAGAAAGATTCGCGAATTGGTTTACAACTCAACTACCAATTTGGCAAAAGCTTGAAGCAACATTTGGATCCGGAATCCGTCAATGCATTTCGTTCATTGATGGGCAATCGCTATGATTTCGTCAGTCGTAACAACCATATCGTTCTGGATTATAAAAAAAATGACGTCATCCACCTAAACATAACGGACTCTATCACGGGCTACGCAGGGGAAAAGATCCCTTTACATTTCACAGTGACCAGCAAATATGGGTTAAGTCACATAAAATGGGATGCTCAAGCACTGGTTGCCGCAGGCGGACACATACTCAATGAAAATGGTCAATACAGCCTTGTGTTGCCTTCTTATAAAAATATCAAAAATGCGAACAATTACGCCATTACTGCCATTGCCATCGACAAGAAAGGAAATACCTCTTCCAAAGCTATTGTCCGAGTTTCTGTTACTCAACCAGCTATTCACACCCTAAAAAGTGTCGTTTCATCCAGCAGAATTGATTTAATCGCTAACGGTAAAAGCAGCCAAAAATTGTCGTTATCCATTAAAGATAAAGCTGGAAATGTCATTGATCTCGCAGCTAAAGAAATTACGCTTGAGCGAGCAACAACTCGAAAAGTGAAGAGAGCGATGCCAGCTAAAGGGCTAAAAGCAGCTCCACCAGCCAAGTACACCGCCATAAGCCCATTTACCCGCTTAGCAGCTGGACAATATGAAGCGACGTTAACCGCAGGCACTAAGCCTGAAAGCTTTATACTGGTTCCCAAAGCCCGTAATGCTGTCTTCCCTGAAATTAAAGTAACCGTTGTTGCGGATACGGCAACAATTCAAGCTACAAAGCCCACGCCCAATACGCAAACGCCCCAGTTAGCTAACGGAAATTCACCTATTGAAGTTAAAACACTGCTTAAAGATGCGAATGGTAACCCTATCATTAATAGTGTGGTGACTTGGAGCTCCAACAAAGATCCGCAAAAAGTGATATTCACCCCTGTGAGCAGCACAACGGATAACAACGGCTATGCCACCACTCTAATCGCCAGCACACTAGCTGGTGAAGTCACGATCACGGCAACACCAACAAATGGCTCTCCACAAGACGTCACGCTGACATTTATACCGGATGCCACCACTTCAGTGCTGAAACCGCAAAATATTAACATTACTCAAAATGGTTCGATTGCTGACGGGAAAAAACCCAATCTGGTATCTATCACCATTACCGACCAATTTGGCAACCCATTACCAAATGTCGATGTACAATTCGCAACGGATAAAGGAACTCTCGCCAATACTCTCGTAAAAACGGATGCTAATGGAGTTGCACAAACCGCAATAACCAGTACGCAAGCGGGTGAAGCGAATGTGACGATTACTGTGGATGGCAAAGACATCCAACATAAAGTTCAATTTGTGGGAGATAAATCAACACCACAAATCGCAAAGCCAACCGTCAGCCAGATAACGCAAATCGCCGATGGTAAAAAACCGATTGAAATCACCACGAAATTAGTCGATGCCCATAATAACCCGCTGCCAAATACAGTCGTGACCTGGAGTTCAAATAAAAACGCCAATGATGTTCAGTTTACGCAACAAACCACCACAACCGATGCTAATGGTCTAGCAACCACCACGATTACCAGTACCGTGACCGGGGACATCATCATTACCGCCACAGCACCGAATGCTACACCACAAGAAGTAAAAGTGGATTTCTTACCTGATACCACAACAGCTGCGGTGCAATCGAATGATATTCATGTATCCCAGACAAGCACTGTCGCGAACAGCAACTCGGCAAATACCATTTCTATTACTGTGACGGATGCAAAAGGCAACCCAGTTCCAAATGTTGAGGTCGCATTCGCTACAGATAAAGGAACATTAGCTGATAGCAAAGTGACCACAAACAGCCAAGGAGTCGCACAAACCGCTATTTCCAGCGATAAAGCTGGAGATGCTACCGTGACGATTACCGTAGATGGCAAAGATGTTAAACAGACTATCTCATTTGTTGGAGATAAAAACACTCCACAGGTTGTGAAACCGACAACCAATACCGTTCCTCAAATTGCCAATGGTAATAAGCCATTTGAAGTCAAAACACAGATTGTAGATGCCAATAATAACCCGCTGCCAAATACCGTGGTTAATTGGACATCAAATAAGAACGGCAATGAGGTTAGCTTCTCTGAAATCAGCAGTATCACTGATGCCAATGGTTTTGCTACGACTCAAGTCACCAGTACCGTTTCAGGTGATGTCCTGATCACGGCGGCAACACCTAACGCAACATCACAAGACATTAGCCTTACGTTTTTACCGGATTCAACCACTGCAACAATTAAACCTACAGATATCATTGTTGGCTCAATGACATCCGTTGCGAATGGTGTAACAGGCAATCCAATTGCGATCACCGTGACGGATGCTAATGGCAACGTCGTTCCAAATGTTGAAGTTCAATTTGCAACCAATAACGGTTCTCTGGCTGACCAAAAGGTGATGACAGATAACCAAGGTGTGGCAAAAACCACCATCACCAGCAAGCAAGCAGGAGATGCAAAAATTACGGTGACTGTCGGTGGAAAATCGTTTGATAAAACCGTTGTATTTACGGCAAATATACAGACGGCGAAAGTCAGTTCAGTCATACCAGAAGTTAAAAATCAGTATCTCGCTGATGGCAAAATGACCGTCACTTATACAGCAAAAATTGTGGATGCGAATAACAACCCTATTTCTAATGTTGATACCGACTGGCTATCTAACTTAAGTGCATCAGAAGTGAAATTTAGCCAAGCAAAAACCAAAACCAATGCCCAAGGGGAAACGACCACTACCATTACCAGCACAAAAGCTGAAATGGTGATCGTGACAGCATCAACAAATGGCGATGGGAAAATGGCCAAAGAAATTCATTTTGTTGCCGATAAAGCCCAAGCTCAAATCACATCGTTAAACGTCAAGAAATCAACTATTGTGGCTAATGGCGTGGATAAAACCGATGTTTATGTCTTCGTGGAAGATAACTACGGCAACCCTGTTGAAGGTGTAGATGTTCAATTACAGACGAACAATGGTGCCCAACTCACCGTAATCACACCGTTCTCTAAAACAGATAGCCATGGATTGGTTCGCGCCACGCTGTCTACCTCCCAAGCTGCCAACAATATTATGGTTGCAGCAGTATTAGCGAACGGTAACCAACAACCGATTTCGAGCACCGTAAAAGCGGTCGCTGATAATACGACCGCGACAGTGACGATTGCATCATCAGCTAACCAAGTGCAAATTCGGCCACAAGCCCAAAAAGTATTACTGACAGCAACCGTCGTCGATAACCTGAACAACCCATTAGTTGAAACACCAGTAACTTGGCTCAGTGATAACAACACGCTAAGTGTAAATACAACCCGTACTGATAATCGAGGGCAAGTGACCGTTGAACTATCGGGCTATATCGCAGGAGAAACGACGGTCACTGCACAACTGCTTAACCGCCGTGAAGCACAGGAAAAAATTCAATTTATTGCAGGCGATGCAAACTCACTAAATAGTTTCTTTGAAATTAAACCACAAACTATTGTGGCGAATAACCGTGAACAAGCAACAGCAACGTTGACCTTACGTGACCAATGGAATAACCCAGTTACAGGGCAAAGAATTGATTGGGATAGTAACAACAATGCCATTACATTCACGGACTCAAAAGAGCTTGCTAACACAGGTGAATACCAAGTTAAAGTGAGTGGTAATCTTGCAGATACCATTGATATTACTGCTAAAAATGGTGCTGTTTCTAAACAAAAAAGCCTCGGTTTAATCGCGGACAGCGCCACTGCGCTCATCAAGGATATGAACATCACCAGTCAGGCTACGGTTCCTGCTGATGGCATCAGCCGCATTACCGTACAAGCAACCATTACAGATGCCACCAATAATCTGGCACCTGCGGGTATTGCGATTGGTTGGCGTAGTGATGTTGGTGAGCTATCACAACCCGTTAGCCATACAGATAATAACGGTATTGCCCAAATTACTTTAACTAGCACACAAGCTGGAAAAGGCAGCGTAACCGCCATTTTAGGTCAAAATACTAAGCAAACCGTTCAAAATATCGAGTTCTTAGCGGGGAACGTTTCTAGCAGCGCCTCCACTGTTGCTCTGAGCACGCCATCATTAACAGCAGCAACAGGTGAAACTGAAATTACCGTTACGCTGAAAGATGATATTGGTAACCGACTGGGTAACTTGGCGAATAAAATCACGCTAGATTACTCAACTGATTTGGGCTTAGCAAACTCACCGACTTTCACAGAGGTAACACCTGTAGGAACCTATCGTGCGAAGTTACACAGTACCAAAGCAGGTAATACAGACATTACCGTCCTGGTTGATGGTGTGACTCTGAACCAGAAAGCCCCTCTGACTGTGATTGCTGACGCACAAAGCGCACAGGTACGTGGTGATATCAAGGTTTCAAAAACAACTGAAACCGTCGGTAATCAAGTCACTATCAGCGCCCAGTTTGAAGATGCTAACGGCAATCAGCTCGGCGCAGGTATTCCCGTATTCTGGACGGCTAACGATGGCAGCCAGCTTTCGGATAACCAGACAACCACCGATGCTAATGGACGCAGCGAAGTTACCGTTCAACGTAGTGATGTGGGTTATGCAAATATTACCGTTAACTTAACATCGCAAAATACTAAAACCGCCCCAACTATCTCCTTTACACAAGGTACGATTGATACCAGTAAAACAGTATTCAATATAACCCCTACCACAATTGTGGCGGGTCAACCTGCGACGGTTGAACTGATATTAAAGGATCAGTTTGGTAATTTATTAACCAATCAAATATCTGCTATTCAAATCAGTAGTAATAACAATGAGGTAAGAATTGCTCCAGTAACGATGCCATCGGCAGGGGTGTATCACGCCGTTGTGAGCAGTGATAAAACAGGCGCTGCCATATTATCAGCCAATCTCAACGGCAGTGCATTATCGCAAACCTTAACGTTGAATGTGACTAGTGACAAAGCCACCAGCGTAATCACTAGCTTAGATACCAGCACCAATAACATTCAGGCGGGTAATGCCCAAGGCGTAGTTTATACCGCCAAAATTGTGGATAAGTTCAATAACCCAGTGCCGCAGGTGAATGTTTCATGGCACTTACAGGGTAAAGCAGAACCTTTCCCACACTCATCAATAACGGATATTAACGGTAACACTAAAATTTCGGTCACCAGCCATACCGTAGGTGCATTAGTGATGACAGCAGCACTTTCCGCAAGCGAAGATAAAAAAGCCAGTGTGGTTAACGTCCTTGCCGGTACTGTAAACATCACTAACTCTACCTTTACGACCACTAAAACTGATATTGGTCCAGATGGGCTTGAAAGCACCTTGTTCACGGTTAAATTGCAAGATGATTTTGGCAACGCCTTACTGAATGAAACGGTTGATATTACAAGTAATGTCCCTGCTCAGGATTTTACTATCAGTCCAGTCACCAATCACCAAGATGGCAGCTACAGTGCAACAGCCACTGCGACGAAGCAAGGCACCGCTAAAGTCACGGCAAAAGTGGGCAATCAAACCATTGCTAACCCGATTGAAATCAAAGTCGATGCCATTAACCCAACACTACGTTTTGACAACATGCAACAGCGTCTGACTTACTCTTCCGCCGTAAATAATGGTCAGGTTGTTAAAGGGTTGCCAAACGGTGCTCAACCTGTTTGGTCCAGTGATAACACCAGTATTGCTACCGTTGACCAGCAAGGGAAAGTTAAACTGAAAAAAGCGGGACGCACCAAAATTTGGGCGCGTATCGATGGAAATGGTATATATAAATCCGCAGCGGCTAGCTATGAGGTGGATGTTGAAAAAGCCAAACCAAACTTGACATTAACCAGTGCAGACACTATTTCCACAATTTGGTCAGATAACCAAGCTCACAATATTCAAACCTCATTCGGTAATACGGATGTCACTACCATTCCTCTCGAATATGTCAGCCAAAATACCAATATCGCTCAAATAGATTCTGTTTCTGGTGCAATTACTCAGGTCAAGCCTGGAGTAGCAAAACTGACCGTGCGTTCCAAAGAGACAGATCAGTTTGTTTCTGAAAGCCAAGATATTACCTATAACCTCGCAAAAGCACGTTTTAATGTGAATTTTAACCAGAAAGAACAAGAAATCACGGATCAGCGTAATCTTTTTAACCTACAACAAACCAGTGTAGCTATCCCACCTAAAGCAGATATTGAATGGAATTCAGGAGCCAATAATGTCGTTAATATTGCCAAAAATGGCTCGATTCAAAGCCTAGGCAAAGGCGAAGCCAATTTAACCATGACAGTAAAAGCCAATGATTACTTTGAGCAAAGTAGCGGTGATTATAAGGTCAAGGTGTACACGAAGCCTGCAATTACTATAAATTCAATCTCTTATGGCAATAATGGCAATCAAGAAACTAATTCGGCTTATTGGTCCCCTGTTTATACCGACGATAACCTAACAGTTAACTGGTCTGTCGCAGGAACAAGTGATTTTGATATGCCTTCCGATGTCAAAATCGTTATAACAAAACCAGATGGTGGGACAGATAGCGCCACATCATCAGTGACTAGCGGTCCGCGTTCAAATACCTATGAGCCAAAGCAAAGCTACTTGAAAACGAACCAAAAAGTTAAAGTTGAAATTATTGCAATAGGTAAGTCCCAACATAAAATTGAAAACCGAATCCAAGCTGTTGATGTTCCTATTGTTATAACTGAACCCAAAGATATCGGAAACTTATCTATTAGCTATAGGACTTTCGCTTACATTGTTGGAGACGACGTAGTCGATAACGCTAATCGTTGTAACCCAATTACTAGCATTTCTTGGTTCAACAACCATCGTAAAGCGATTATATTTCCTAAAGTACAGATTGGGTTATCAGGAAAACAGCTATTAGAGAATATTCAGGTGAGCCATCAGATATTGAAGTCTGAATATAGCGGGAACGAATCATTTGGCTCAAATAGAATAACGTATCCAACGCTGACAAAACCCACTAATGGTCTAGATACATACGAGTACAGTTACTCACAGATTAGCAATCAGCCAATAAAAGATGAATGTTATATGAATCATAATGGTAGCGGAAAGCTCACCACAATATTAGAATTTGCAGGTCTACAGTCTGAACTCAAAACCCCATTCTATTGGAGTGGTTATTAACTTATTCCACAGGGTGCTTTGCACCCTGTTTTTTTATTACCCTCCCGCTTTACCTCGTTCAACAAATTACAATCACTAAGTAAATACACGTAAGATCTTGGAGGTTTTTAAAATATGCGAAAATCATAATCTGAAATTTATTACTTTATTGATAGCCGTATAACGAATATTTATACTGCAAAGATTAAAATCGGAAATCCTTTACTACTAAAGTGGCAGACAATTTAGTACTATTTGACTTAAAATGATTAATGCAAAGTTTTAATTTTAATCATCATACAAACCTCCAACTTGCTCACCAAATCTTTGATACTAAAATAACTATCACGTTAGAAACAAAAAAAAGAAAATAGAAATCAAAATATTTTGATCTTTATTAAGATGCCATGAATATACATATTTCATAAAATCATAAAAAAATTGATCAAATAACGATCTTCCTAGATTGATGTCTTTATGAAATAAATCAAAAATCAAAAACAATTAAGCTAAATCACAAAGATTAAATATAGAAATCCTGTATTGTTAATGTTTTATTTTCTGTTTTTTTGGGTTTATATATTGAATTAATCAAAATTGACAATAAATTATATTGATCAAAAACAATACACTAAAATTTACATTTGTTATAACATTGCAGGAATTTAAATTTAACCCATTGAAAATGAAAAAATAATTCTTTCATTAAATATTTAAAATTAATAATCGTAAACATGTAGATATTTTAGACGTCATTTTGGGACTAATTGAAAACAATTATAAGGATAGTATATCATTCAGTGAGTGGCACTTGAGGGTCACTATATATTTAGCCCAAAATTAAAATGCGCAGATTATATTAAATCACTTTTATAAAATCTGAAAATTCACATTGATTGTTATCTCAACAATATAATTTAATAGAGAATATTTATGAATAGAAAATTTCCTGTCGCTTATGCTGTCGGACAAAAAATCAAGTCATTAAGAAAGTCTCAAGGTTATACTGTGTTTCAATTAGCACGAGAATGCAATATCAGTGAACAACAACTATTCCGTTATGAACGAGGTGTTAATCGTATTGATATTGATTGCTTAGCTAGAGTAACAAAAATATTAGATGTTAATATCAGTGATATATTTTGTGATGTATTTCAAGACAATCAAGATACTAAATACGAAAATAAAATCCAAGAATCAGTTGAATCTTACGCATAATATGCGTAATCGGTATTCCGTATTAACTTCAACTATTTTTTGATTTAAAAAAGTCCATATATGATGCTCTTGCATAAAAAGTAAAAGCCTATTTTAAGGCTTTTACTTTTTATTTTACCTCGAGCTCTGTTTTCCAATATTGGCGCTTTCCACCTCTGTTTGCGATTTATCACCACAAGCACTACCCTATACGCAGTTTTATTCACCCATCTGCGAAAAACCATGTCACAGCCAACTACATTAATACAGCGATTCGGATTTGATTCTGACCGTTTACGCTTTGCAATAATCACCGCCTGCGCATCCATTCTTGCACTATTTATTGCTGAATATGCAGGACTTACTCACCCCCAATGGGCAGCAATGACTGTATGGGCTTCCGCGCAACCTTGGCGTGAAAACTTATTAGAAAAAAGTTGGTGGCGTTTTGCAGGTACTGTTATTGGTGTCGTTGCTGGCATTGCTCTCATTCAAATTCACCTAATCAGCCCATTATTATTTGTGATCAGTTTAGCGGGGTGGTTAGGTGCATGTAGCGGTATCGGACAGCTACAAAAAGGCTTTGTAGCCTACGGTACTTTTTTGGCAGGTTACTCAGCGGTGATGGTGAGCATGCTTAGCGTTCATGCCACCGATAATATTTTTGCCGTTGCATGGGATCGATTTTGGACTATTTTAGTTGGCGTATTATGCGCAGTTTTGTTTAACTTTTTATTTACCCCTAAACGAGAACAAGCCTCTATCATCGCGCTCAAACAACAAATTGATCAGCAGTTTTACCAGATTTTGCACCGTTCTTTATATAGAAAAGAGTCTATTGAACAACAGGACATTGACATCTTATGGCAGCAAATGGCCGCCTATGATGAGCAGTTAGAAGCCAACCGTATTGGATGGCGTTATCACCGTAAACAAGTCGTAAAAGCCCGCCAACAACTACTCGCGCAAAGCCAGATTTTGCTACAACTTGATACGTTTAAAGGGATAGCTGCATTTCCATTCCCAGCAACACAACCGACTGAATTACAATGGAAACATATCCTATCCCTATGCCCGAATGGCGTATTGAAAAATCTTCTTATCCCACTGTTTTACGCGTCAAAAGGGTTAGCTATCAAGGCAAAATACCGGGTAGATAAGCTAAAGCTCCACCATGATCGCATTGCTGCTTGGCAAGCTTTTGCGCGCTCGTTCGTTGCCATTGCCACCGTAGGCTTACTCTGGCTAGTGACCCAGTGGCAAGCACTGGCATATTTAACTCTCGGGTTATCGGTGATGATCGCTCTGTTCGCATCCCTCGATTACCCCGCTAGGTTTATGAAAAACATCTTCACAGGACAATCTTTCGGAGCACTTGCCGCGTTGATTTGTACTTGGTGTCTATGGCCATTTGCATCATCATCATGGCAAATGACCTTATTCATTGTGCCCGTCATCATCAGTGGAATTTTGGTTTTTGCCCACAAAAAACTGATTTTAATTGCCTTTGATTACATCATGGTCTCTTTGATCTTACTGCAACCAAGCTACCCTTTTACCTTAAGTTTTCCAGAAAGCCTCGGTAATGCCATCGCCATTATTTGTGGACCGTTAGTCGCGATGGGGGCTTTTTATTGGATTTACCCAACAAATCCGAAGAAACGTTACCAAAACCTTATTTTACTCAGTGAACAACAATTTAAATTAGGTCTTAATAAGATTATTACCGGACAAAAACCATCAACATCACAGATGAGCCATCGCCTATTTAGCGGGTTAATATTGGCGCGTAAAAGTGATTATCCATTTGATAGAACAATACAATTTTTTGCCGTTCGCCACGCTATTTGGCTCAATCTGATGCAAGTTTATAAACAGTTTTCTACCTCTGAATCACACAATCGAGCCCTAAAAGGACTCGTTTTACGTTTGCAGCACCCACAGCCTAATGTTGAAAAAATTCACCGCCTGTTGAAAACACTATTACGTAGACAACAAAACAGTGCTGAATTACGTCAATTGTATAATGATGTTCATCTCTACTTGCATTATTTAGAAACTAACAATTGAATATAAAAAATAACAATCAGCGAGAGATTGAAAACAATAAAATAAATTACCGTTCTAAATTGATTAAAAAAAATAAATCTCTTACTTAAATTATAGAACCCCAAAATATCATCAATAAATAATGAAAAAATCGAGGGTTAATTTAAAAAATATTTAAATTAACCCTTAATAACCTCAATCTGTTACAAACGTAAAATTTGTTATATTTTCGTTTAATATCAGTAATTTGATAAATATCATGCAACCTTCTTTTTTTCATACTTCTGTTTGACTTACTCCATTTCTATTTGCATAGTAGTACTCATAATAATTTTTATACTTTTCTGCTTTTTATTTTCAATCCTATTTATTCCAACACATTTAAATATATCTGATTACAATTTATGAAAGAGGTTTTCATGACTAGGGAATTATTTTCTACTAATGAAATGAAATTATTATTTGAAAAATTAGCATCCTTTACTGTTTATCCTGAAAATAAAGGTGTGACACGTTTGGCTTATACACCCACAGACCAATTGGCACACCAATACATGATAGAAACCATGCAAAAAGCTGGGTTTACTGTTCGCCAAGATGCGATAGGGAATATTTTTTGCCGATTACCGGGAAAAAATCCCGATTTGCCTGCTGTTGGCACTGGCTCTCACTTGGACACGGTTCCTAATGGTGGTGCTTATGATGGTACACTTGGTGTCGTGGCAGGATTTTATGCGCTGATGCAGTTTAAGCCACAGCAATTATCCCGCTCCCTTGAACTCGTCATTTTCAGGGCGGAAGAATCCAGCCGATTTGGTTTTTCCTGTATTGGTAGCAAAGTGTTACTTGGGAAAGTTGATCGTGAAAAATGGGCTCTCAACCGAGATGATGATGGACGCAGCTTTTTCGATGTCCTCGATAGCCTTGGTTATCCAAGCCACGAAATTGAACAGTGCGAATTGGCTGATAACCATTATTCAGCTTTTATCGAAATGCATATCGAACAAGGTCGGCGCCTTGAACTTGAAGGAAAATCAGTGGGAATTGTGAACGGAATTGCCGCTCCAACCCGCTTCCAAGTTCAGGTTACAGGGCATGCAGATCACTCCGGCGCCACCCCAATGTACCAACGCCACGATGCATTAGTGGCCAGCGCCGCCATAATCAGCGATGTGAACCGAGCGGCTTGCCGTGAATCTGTATGGGGAACCGTCGGTACCATTGGGAAACTCAATGTATATCCAAATTCCATGAACGTTATTCCCGGTGAAGTGAACTTCTTGGTTGATATTCGCGGCATTGAACCAGAAAGTATTGCCCGCGTTGCCACTCACTTGAAAAATTCCATTAGAAAATCTGAACAAGACAACGATGTTTCGATTCAAATTCGTGAAATTTCAGCAGAAGCACCAGTGAAATTAGATAACGAGATTTGTCAGTGTATTGAACAGCATTGCCTTGAACAAAACATCGGTTATATGACCATGTTGAGCGGTGCGGGTCATGATTCTATGAATCTCGCCCAAAAATTCCCAACCGCAATGATTTTCACACCATCAAAAAATGGAATTAGCCATCACCCTGATGAATTCACTGATTTCGACGACATCATTATTGCCGCTAATCTATTGAAAGATACCCTGTATTCATTAGCAAAATAAAGCCTTAGCGAAATAGAAAAGCCGCTGGGAGATTACTCTCAGCGGCTTTTTCCTATCACCAAAAAATTACATTAATGACACCAAACATCCGGTATACAGCTGATAGGCTGTTAACATCTGTTTTTCATCAAAATCAAAATTAGCTTGGTGATGCCCTGCGGTTCTGTCAGCACCGACAACAAAATACAGAGATTTACCCCCGTGACGCTGGACGCGTTTTGCCAAAATAGTGGCATCTTCGCTACCACCAAACGGTCGAGTCGCTACTGCAGTTAATTCCCCATGTTGCCCTACCACACTAGCCAAGGTGTCAATCAACTCTTGGTCATTGGTTAAATCAACCGCTTCTCCCATCACTTCACTTTCCATTTCTAGCTGGAAGCTGTGTGCGGAGCCTTCTGCCATGCGAATCGCATTTTCGCTCATAAAGCGGTTAATCTCTTCATTTTCGCCGCGGACTTCTATCTGCATTTGAGCATAAGATGGCGTCACGTTTCGCCCTTCACCGGCATTCAGTACCCCAACGTTAATGCGCGACATTCCTTTACCGTGTCTTGAAATTCCCAACATTTGCGTTGTAGCATGACAAGCGCCGGCTAGCGCATTACGTCCCAATTCAGGCTCTGCTCCTGCGTGGGATGGTGCACCTTTGAAGCGAAAATCCAGTTTTGTTGTGCAGAGGAAATGGGTTGGGTTAATCACAATTTCACCGCTATTGGCAATGAACCCTAAGTGCGCCCCTAAGAAATAATCCACATCATCCACAATGCCACTTTCAGCCATCGCTCTCGCACCACGAACGCCTTCTTCCGCAGGTTGGAATAACAATTTTACTTTGCCAGATAAGCTCTCTTTATTTGCTACTAGCCAATGCGCGACCGCTAAACCAATCGCGATATGCCCATCATGACCACATGCATGCATTTCACCAGGATGACAAGAGCTAAAATTATCATTTTTTGGGCGATGGGTTTCATCAGTACTTTCTGTCACACCGACACAGTCAATGTCAAAACGCAGTGCGATTGTCGGTCCTGCTTTGCCACTATCGAAAATGGCAACACACCCTGTCAGCTCCTGCATTTCAGCCAGCAGATTTTCATCAACTTGGTGCTTTCTCGCCACCGCTAAACCTTTATCAACCACTTTCTGTTGACGTCCAAAGGCATATTCAGGATTGATCACCTGCGGACCCACTTTGACGTCCAAGTTTAAACGACGCAGTTCTTCAACGATTTTTGCTGTGGTTAAAAACTCAGACCAACCAATTTCAGGGTATTGATGGAATTCACGACGCCATTGAGTCAGTTGTTCTAATGTAATATTTGACATGTTATCTCCTTAAAATTAAAGCATGATGAGCGCAATGAAGATCACCCCAACAATCATGCCAGGCGCAGTACGCTTCACAATTTCCATCGGGTTCACATTGGCTAAACCTGCACAGACGATAGCCGCACCTGCTAACGGTGACATGGTTCTACCCAATGCGCCTGAAATTGCAGAAGCCATCCCCAAATCAGGAATTTCATAACCAAATTGCTGGGCAAATGGTGTTACCGTTTCGTTGAAAGCAAACGCGGCCGCATCACCTGAACCCGTGATAATTCCCATTAAGAATGGGCCCAATGTCCCTCCCCAACGTGCAAATTCAGGAGAGTGGATCAGAAAACCAATAAAGGAATCAATTAAGCCAGATGCTTTGAGACCCGCAGAGAAAACTGCAGCAGCGATGATGATCCCAAGAACATCCCCATAGGCATTCCCCATCCCTTTAAAGAACTCTTTAGTAATGGTTGAAGGGTTAGTACGCGTGATAACTAACGCATAAATTGCCCCAATGACCATCGCTGCTGGCACACTAATTTGATACGCTTTCAGCGCATCCATAAATGGCAGAATTAATAGGATTAATGGAATAAACGGCGCTGTCGCGTAAAGATAATTTGGCTGTTCTGCCGCTGCATTTTGTTCTGTGCCCGCTGTGCCATTCACTTCGACAACCGCTTTCATGTTGTACTCTTTTTTCACTAAAGCAACGATAGCTAAGGAAACGGCAGCGATGCCTCCAACTGCTAAGCTGTATGGTCCGTGGCGAGCAATTAAGTCAACAATACTCATGTTCGACATCTGCGCCACAAATGGGTTATGTGACAACCCAGGGCTTAGCATAGAACCTATCGTACCGCACAGCACAGCACCACCAGCAATAGCTGGGTGAATACGTGCAGCAATCAGTAACGGAATCAATGTCGCACCAACCGCGGCGGCACATCCAGCCGCAGAAGGGATCGCAATATTAATAAAGAAAGTCAGTACGACTGCTGCGGGGATCAGGAAAAAACCCAGTCGAGTCAGAACACGAGATAGCACCAGTACTAAATGTTTATCGCACTTGGTGTATTTCATAACATAGGCAAAACCCATACTGGAACAAATGGCTTGGATCAGCGGAGCCGAAACCATGCGCTCGCTAAATGCATTTAAGGCATCCATTGGCACGAGGCTAATAATACAGAGTACTAGCCCAGCAGCAATTAATACCATCCGAGTTTCATATTTTTTAATTAAAAGATAAATTGTAGCAACGATAACTAATGCCGCGATAATTTGTATTATCATGACTGACCTCTTTTATTCCCTGGAGAAATAGATAGAACAAATAAAGAAAAGAATGAATTTTTAATTGGTAATTCATTGTGAACTTTAATTGTTTTATTTAATTGAGGGATATCAATTTTAATTCCCTATCTGGAAATTAACCCTCATTTTGTGATCAGCGCGATGTTTACTATAAAAAAATCATTCAAAATTAAAAAATATCCTTTAAAAACATAATCATGATCAACCAGAAAGAAACATTAAATTCCGTCAAAATGACGATAAAATTAACGTTGTTATCATTTTGGTAATATTGAAACTCTTTTTTTACTCTTTACTCATTAAATAATTAAATATTAAATTACGTAAATAATTAGATTTATAAATATCGATTCTCATTTAGATTAAAATCATATTTTACTCAAAAAAAGGAGTAATAAATTCCAATCAACAATTTAAATGCGTAATAATAAATAAAATATTAAAATTTGTTTGAACATTATATTTTATTGAATAAATATAAATAAAAAAAACGAATCATTGATACCCACACATTCGGAAGTCTTTTATCTTAATTTTACGTTTTTTGTTTGTATCATTGGCTATTCTAACCGCTGGTTTTTATCGTGACTTTATCTCACCCCATCGAGCTGTTTACCGCCTCACGCCCTTTCCAGTTACGCTACAGACTAGAATAAAAAATGAGCAAAAACACAATTCATTAATTCTTTTTAAGCATGTGCGAAACCGTTTGCTTTTTATTTTTACGGCTATAGAATTCGTCAGATTTTTTTGGCCAGAGGAAAGCTACAGGAGGCAATTGTGTCCGGTGATAAAAATTATAGTCATGAGCCAGTACCCATATCCGCAAGAAAAGGCGGGCTCGCATTAACCTTTGTAATGCTGGGTTTAACGTTCTTTTCCGCCAGCATGTGGACCGGAGGCGCTCTCGGTACCGGTCTTAGTTTCAACGATTTCTTCCTCGCAGTTCTCATTGGTAATCTTATTCTTGGTGTCTACACCGCCTTCCTTGGTTTTATCGGTTCTAAAACAGGCTTAACAACCCACCTTCTTGCACGTTATTCTTTCGGTATTCGCGGCTCTTGGCTCCCTTCTTTCTTACTTGGCGGTACACAGGTCGGCTGGTTCGGTGTCGGCGTTGCCATGTTCGCCATTCCCGTTGGTAAAGCAACAGGCTGGGATATCAACTTACTGATTGGTATTTCCGGTATTTTGATGACCGTCACAGTGTTCTTCGGTATCTCCGCGTTAACCGTGCTGTCCATTGTCGCCGTTCCTGCCATTGCTATCTTAGGAAGCTACTCCGTATATCTTGCTGTCACTGATGCCGGTGGTTTAAGCGCTCTGCAAATGGTAAAACCGGAACAACCAATCGATTTCAACCTTGCACTGGCGATGGTCGTCGGCTCGTTTGTCAGCGCAGGAACCTTAACCGCTGACTTCGTACGCTTCGGGCGTAAGCCGAAAATCGCGGTACTGGTGGCCATTGTGGCGTTCTTCTTGGGCAACTCACTGATGTTTATCTTCGGTGCGGCGGGCGCAGCTTCCTTAGGTATGGCGGATATCTCCGACGTAATGATCGCGCAAGGATTACTCTTACCAGCAATTATCGTTCTTGGTTTGAACATTTGGACAACCAACGACAACGCGCTGTACGCTTCCGGCTTAGGGTTCGCCAACATTACAGGCTTATCCAGCAAGACGTTATCCATTATCAACGGCTTAGTGGGCACACTCTGCGCACTGTGGCTGTACAACAACTTTGTTAGCTGGCTGACCTTCTTATCCGCAGCCATTCCGCCGATTGGTGGCATTATCATTGCGGATTACTTAATGTATCGTCATCGCTATGCCACTTTTGACATGAGCAAAATGCGCGATGTGAATATCAGTGCGTTAATCGCCGTGGCTGCGGGTGTTGCCGCAGGACATTGGCTACCGGGAATTGTCCCTGTTAACGCAGTGCTTGGCGGCGCTATCTGCTACGCCATCCTGAATCCATTATTGAATCGCGTACGCGCCACTAATTCGGAGATGACCCGTGCTTAATCAACATATTCAACATATCCACAATGTCCGTTTACCTGAGCGTGAAGGTCTGTGGCGAATCGATATTGAAAATCAACAAATTAAAGCTATCGTTCCGCAGCCCGCAGGTGAAGTACTCGCTAATAGCCTTGATGGTGAAGGCGGCTTAGCCATTCCACCATTTGTTGAGCCACATATTCATTTGGATACAACACAAACCGCTGGGCAGCCAAATTGGAACCAGTCTGGCACCCTGTTTGAAGGGATTGAACGCTGGGCCGAACGCAAAGCGATGCTAACCCATGACGATGTTAAACAGCGCGCTTGGCAAACTCTAAAATGGCAGATTGCTAACGGTATCCAACATGTTCGTACCCACGTTGACGTTTCCGATGCCACTTTAACAGCACTGAAAGCCATGCTGGAAGTGAAAAAAGAAGTGGCACCTTGGGTGGATATGCAAATCGTTGCTTTCCCACAAGAGGGGATCATGTCCTATCCAAACGGCGAAGAGCTATTAGAAGAAGCGCTACGTTTAGGGGCGGATGTGGTCGGGGCTATCCCGCATTTTGAATTCACCCGTGAATATGGTGTGGAATCCCTGCATAAAACCTTTGCACTGGCACAAAAATATGACCGTTTAATCGATGTTCACTGTGATGAAATTGATGATGAACAATCACGTTTTGTCGAAACCGTTGCCGCCCTTGCTCACCGTGAAAATATGGGCGCACGCGTTACCGCCAGCCATACAACGGCGATGCACTCTTACAACGGGGCATATGCTTCACGTTTATTCCGTCTGCTGAAAATGTCAGGGATTAACTTTGTCGCCAACCCGTTAGTGAACATTCACTTACAAGGTCGTTTCGATACCTATCCAAAGCGTCGAGGGATCACCCGCGTGAAGGAAATGCTCGCCGCCAATATTAATGTCTGCTTCGGTCACGACGATGTGTTCGATCCATGGTATCCACTGGGTACCGCAAATATGCTGCAAGTGCTGCATATGGGTCTGCATGTTTGCCAATTGATGGGCTATGGTCAGATTAATGATGGTCTGAAGCTTATCACTGAGCACAGTGCAAAAACGTTGAATTTGCAAAATTACGGTATTGATGAAGGGAAACGTGCAAGCTTACTGATCCTGCCTGCTGAAAACGGTTTTGATGCTGTACGCCGCCAAGTGCCAGTACGCTATTCCATCCGCGATGGTCGCGTCATTGCCACTACGCAGCCAACCGTGACCCAAATTCAACTCGACGATATCGAGACAATTCGTTACGGTTATCAGCCACATAGCGAAAACTAAGTATTACCCCAACACGGGGCTTGTTGAGCCTGCAATCAATGAGTTCCCCGTGTTTTTTTCCCCTGAAATATCTTCATATACCTCATTTTTATTGCTAAACCCCAGACTGTTTCTTTACAGTAAAAGTTTCTTTAAGATGAATTAAGTCAAATAAAACGATTGCTGGGTTTCCATGAGAATACTATTAATTGAAGATCACCTTAAAACCCAAGGTTGGGTTAAAAATGGCTTAGAAGAAGCGGGTTTTCTGGTGGATGTCGCTAATGATGGCCGTGATGGACTCTACTTTGCTTTAGAAAACAATTATCAATTGGTTATTCTCGATATCATGCTGCCGGGTATGAGTGGCTGGGATATTTTAAAAATCTTACGCACTGCGAAAAGTATTCCCGTTATTTGTCTCACGGCGCGGGATGCCGTAGATGATCGCATTAAAGGCTTAGAGCTCGGTGCCAATGACTACCTTGTGAAACCATTTTCGTTTTCTGAATTATTAGCGCGCGTTAAAAACCAACTCAAAGTGAATCAGCCAACCTCGACAACCATGACGATTGCAGATTTAAAGATAGATCTGACCCGCCATGATGTTGAACGCGGAGGAAAGAAAATCATCTTAACCCGCCAAGAATTTTCTTTGTTGCTATTTTTCGTGCTGCATAGCGATGAAATTTTACCTAGAACCTTAATTGCCAGTGAAGTTTGGGGCATCGATTTTGACAGTGATACCAATATCATCGATGTCGCCATTCGTCGATTGAGAAAGAAAATTGATGATGAGTTTGAAGTTAAGCTTATCGAAACCATCCGAGGGATGGGATACCGCTTAAATAGGCCAATAGAATGAAAAAAAAGTCGCTACGCTTTAAACTTATTTCCCTGTTTATCATTCTAATGGTCGCTAATGCTGGCGTCGTGACATGGGTTTTATATCACTCGCTGAAGAATGAGCTGTCTGAACAAGATAATAATTTGCTCGTGAACCGTGCGGAGCAGCTCGCTAAATTAATTTCGGGTGGCATCGATATCAAAACGCTGCCGATGTATTTCCAAAGCATGATGGACATGCGCCAAGATTTGATCCAGATTTCTGATGCGAGTGGGCATATACTCGTCGCGACTAACAGCGAACTTCTGGATACCCAACCACTGCGGCTAGTAAACCTTGAGCAGCTCAATATCCATGCCATCAACCATTGGCAAACCACACAAAACATTCCCATCTCCGCGGTCTATTTCGCCATGAACTCACCATTAGGGCAGCTCCATGTGGTACTCGGTAAAGTCTCCGTCGACCGCAGCGGAGTATTAACCCAATATTTAACCCAAAGCGTGCTGGTGTCTGCCCTCTCAATATTGTTGATGGGATTACTGAGTTTATGGTTACTGAAAAAAGGGCTCTCCGATATTCAATCACTGAGCCAGATCACGATCAAAACGGACGTACATGCGCTGAATGATCCGATCGATATTGATCAGCTTCCACAAGAGTTAAAAGAGCTGGGCGAATCAATGAATACCATGCGCCAACGGCTAAAACATGACTTTGTTAAACTAACCCAGTTCGCCGATGACTTAGCCCATGAGCTAAGAACGCCCATTAATGCCATTCGAGTGCAAAATGAAATTACACTCCAACGCTCCCGTAATGTGAGCGAATATGAAGAGGTCATCATTAGCAATATTGAAGAGCTTGATAAGCTGGCACAGATGATCCAAAGCACGTTATTTATTGCTCGTGCTGAAAATAAAAACATCACGTTAAATCGAGAAAATCTCTCAATATCAGAATTAGTGAATGATGTTTATGAACTATTTTCGGCTTATGCAGAAGAGAAACAGATTGCGCTTTATTGTGAGCCTTCAACTCTCAGGATTGATGCTGATCCGGTATTACTGAGCCGTGTATTCATGAATGTTATCGCTAATGCGATTAAATACTCTCACCCAAATACTCGCGTGGTCACCCAGATCATTGAGCTTCCCCTGCAGAGAGAAATCCGCATCACTAACCAAGGGAACTCCCTACAAAATAGCGAGGAAATTTTCACCCGTTTTTGGCGCGGAGATAATGCCAGAACCACGGAGGGAACTGGATTGGGGCTGGCGATTGTCAAAGCGATTGTTGAACTGCATGGCGGTTCGGTTAGTTTTAAACACGAAGCAGGTACCAGCACCATTACGCTAACGTTTCCTACAATCTAAAATCTCCTACAATTAAGTAAGATGACAAATTTGTCATCTTACTGTCAGCCACTTTTATCACGCATTCGGTATAACTGATTTCATTCTTCTTTTTGCTATGGAGCGCACAATGAAAAAGTTACCTAAAATCCCCGGCTCTCAAATCACGGATGAATCCATTTTTTTTATGAAGCGCCGGCAGCTACTCAAAGCCTTAGGTCTGGGGGCAGCAGGTTTAACCGTTGCAGCGACAGCAAATGCGGGCTTATTTTCTTGGCTAAGTGACGATGCGCCAGCAACGCCCTCAGCGCCAAGAAAAGCACTGACATTTATTCAACCTGAAGAGTTTCAGTCATCGTTAACCCTGACACCTGAAGATAAAGTGACTGGCTATAATAACTTTTATGAGTTTGGGCTAGGAAAATCTGATCCAGCTGAAAACGCGCATACCCTCATTACCGACGAATGGACAGTAACCATTGATGGGGAAGTGAATCGTCCTTTGACCCTTAATTTAGATGATATCAACGCCAAGTTTCCCCTAGAGGAGCGTATTTATCGCATGCGCTGCGTCGAAGCTTGGTCGATGGTTATTCCTTGGGTGGGCTTTCCGTTAGCCAAACTATTGGCATTGGTGGAGCCCACCAGCAAAGCCAAATATGTCGCCTTTGAAACTCGTTATGCTCCCGAACAAATGCCAGGACAAAAAAGCCGTTATATCGGCGGTGGCTTACCTTATCCCTATGTTGAAGGGCTACGTTTAGATGAAGCCATGAATCCGCTAACCTTACTTGCCACTGGCGTATATGGAAAAACATTACCCAATCAAAATGGCGCACCGATCCGCTTGGTTGTTCCTTGGAAATATGGTTTTAAAGGAATTAAGTCTATCGTCAAAATTCGCCTAACCGAACAGATGCCAGATACCACATGGAACCTATCCGCGCCCAGTGAATATGGTTTTTTTGCCAATGTGAACCCGCAAGTTGATCATCCTCGTTGGTCGCAAGCGACCGAGCGTTTTATTGGTGCGGGGGGTTTAGGTCAAGTAACCCGACAGCCTACGTTACTTTTTAATGGATACGCAGACCAAGTCGCGAGCTTGTATCAGGGAATGGACTTGCGGAGATACTTCTAATGCCCCAAGAAAACAGGCTATTAGTGAGATTAACCAAAGGAGGCTTTCATCTTATTGCTCTGCTTCCTTTGGCATGGCTGATTTTTTTAATTGATACTCAGCGACTTGGCGCTGATCCCGCTAAAGACATCCAACATTTTACGGGAATAGCCGCTTTGCGTTTGCTCATCGTTATCGCACTGATCCCCGTTATCGCTAAATTATTGCGATTTACCACGCTGTTTCAGACACGAAAATTACTGGGATTATGGTGCTTTTTCTGGGCTCTACTGCATTTGAGTAGCTATTTATTATTGGAGATTGGCGTCAATAATTTATCACTCTTTTTTGAGGAGGTTTTTTCGCGGGTCTACTTAGTGATTGGCGCCATGGCTTGGCTATGCTTATTTTTGATGGCGGTGAGTTCGTTCAACCGCATACGAATGAGCCTAGGTGTATGGTGGAAAAGAATTCACATGCTGCTTTACCCAACACTATTACTCGCACTTTGCCACTATGCTTTGTCATTAAAAACCCTAACGCCTGAGCCAATGATTTACTTAGTGTTAGTGGGCGCTGCTTTTGCTTATCGTGTTTGGAGCCAACAAAAACAGCCGATCAAACCTTAGGATAAATTGGCGATCCCCAAGATCGCCAACCGACTCATCAGCGATAAAAAATCAGTTTTTTATCCACTTCAATATTCATCGAATCCTGCCAAGCCACCAGCGTTAAATGCGCTAACTTACTCAGCCCCACATAAAAGGGAGAATCGCCTTTTTCCTGCATTTTATCTAAATACAGCAGGCCCCACGGCAAAATATGTTTCCCTAATAATTCAGAAAGATTTTCAGGTTGATGTTCCGCCACCCAAGCCACCATCATCATCAATAAACCAAAATGGTCTTCGGGTTCATTTTGGGTTAAATGAATATCAATTTGGTTGGCTTGCATCCACTCACGAAGTTGCAAGGTAGACTCACCAAACAGCACATTTTCTTTATCAAGCCAGACCGATCCCCATGGTGGAGAAGGGAGTGCGTAAGGACCAATAAAGAGGCGTTGATAAGCTTCATCAAGGGTTTCATCATCACGTTGCATTGTCGCCATCTCTGCGGCAATCCCTTGTTTTTGCTCTTCAGAGCCGTAGTGCCAATCTGCAACCCATTCACCGGATACCAATAATTCGATAATCTCAGGCACTTGGTCAGGGGAATAATAGAATGCCGCACCAAGGATCCGAGCTGTCACAGAAACGTCATTTAAAGCGAATTCGTTCATGGTGTGTAATCCACTGTTCATGTGTTATTTGTTGTTTTGCTTATTATTGATAAAAATTCTTGGGAACGAAAGGCTTAGCAATCATCTGCTAAGCCTCAGACCATTTCCAAACCCATCAGGTTTGGAAATGGCTCGTTTGGGTTGTAACATTAACGAGGAAAATCAATTTATTGATTTTCTCCTGATAACACAAAGAGGGAAAAACCACGCTTTTATCCCTCTTTATCATCAACCTTAGGCTTAGCAACCATCTGCTAAGCCTTTGAGGTGATGATTAGTTAACTGCCATGCCCACGGTCATGTGCAGACCATAGAACACACCGCGTCCAACAATCTCACCCGCCAACACTAACAAAGTACCGATACCCAAGTTGATGACGGATGGATTACGTTTTGCGATTAACGGCATGACCCAGCAGCCCAGCCCCATCGCTACGGCAACAATCTTAATATCCATTAAGAAACCGTAATCAGGCACTAAATCCGTTGCTTTTTGTACTGCGGTTTCAATGCTCGCCAAGTCAAATCCTTGAGAGATTGCGGCGGCTGCACTCACTAATAATGCTATCGCACTCAATGCAGGGAGACGACGAATGCATTGCAGGTCAAACCCAGCAACACGCAATAGCAATGCGGCTAAGATAGGTCCGCCCAAGAATGCCGTTAGCACAAAGTTGATCATGGTGTAGCTGTTATTCCATGTTGGTACCGTTGGGATTTGGTACACACGGGAAGTCGCCACCACAAAGATAGCCGCAAGAACAGCTACCACCACTAACCACAGTTTGCCTAGCGCAGCAGGCATTTTATTTAACACTGCCAACAACCAATACAAGCCACCAAAGGCAAAGAAGATTGCACCACTGGCAATTTCATTACTCAGTGAAGAAGCCCCTAAGCGATTGAAGGCATTAAATGCACGCAGTGGTGTGCCCATGTGCATCGTGGATAATAAGAAACCAATCCCCATTAACACCCACAAGCCAAACATGCTGTAATGCACTTTACGGTTAAGTTCAGGGGATAGTTTTCCACTTAACAAAACCGCTGCCATCACAATAAATGCACCCGCAACACTTTGACCAATAACGGTGAAAAACATCAATGGCCATTCATGAATTCCCGCGCCCATATTAAACTTCCTCCGGGTTAGCCAGATGACCCGTGGTATCACCGACAGGTTTGCTATTGGCATTCAATTTTAAAACGATATTTGGATGAGTATACTCAGCCGATGGTAACGGTGCGATTTCCGCTAAATCGCCATATTTAGCGCGTAGCTCTTCAATCGGCGCCATATCCAATGCGCGTAATGGGCAAGATTCCACACATATTGGTTTTTTGCCTTCTGCAACACGCTCATAGCAACCATCACACTTGGTCATATGACCTTTGACTTGGTCAAACTGAGGCGCACCGTAAGGGCATGCCATACTGCAATAGCGGCAACCAATACAGACTTCTTCATCCACCACCACAAACCCGTCTTCGCGTTTGTGCATCGCACCACTTGGACATACTTTAGCGCACGCTGGATCATCGCAGTGGTTACACGAAATAGACAGGTAATAGGCGAAAACATTCTGCCCATAAACGCCATCTTGCTCAGTCCAATCACCGCCCGCGTATTCATAAATACGGCGGAAATTCACTTCTGGAGATAAATTTTTAAAGTCTTTGCAGGCTAACTCACAGGTTTTGCAGCCAGTGCAACGACTTGAATCGATATAAAAACCATATTGCGTTGACATATCTGGCATCCTTAAGCTTTCACAACTTCAACAAGATTAGAGTGTGATGGGTTTCCTTTCGCCAGTGGCGATGGACGCTGCGTGGTCAGCACGTTAATGCTGCCCGCATGGTCAATACGGTTACCATCTGGGTCATACCATGCACCCTCTCCTAAACCAACCACACCCGGTAAAATACGCGGGGTAACTTTGACTTTGACACGCACTTCGCCTCGGTCATTGTATACGCGGACTAAATCCCCATGTTTCAGGGAGCGTTTCGCCGCATCTTGTGGGTTGATCCATAACTCTTGAGGACAAGCCGCTTTCAATACATCCACGTTGCCATAGGTTGAGTGGGTACGTGATTTATAGTGGAAGCCCGTCAACTGTAATGGGAATTTCTCCATTAATGGGTCGCCATACTGCTCAAACCCAACGGAATAGACTGGCAATGGATGGATAACATCTCCCTCTTCCAGCTCCCATGAGTTTTGCAGCTCCGCTAATTGTGCGGAATAGATTTCGATCTTGCCTGATGGCGTGGTTAATGGATTCGCAATCGGGTCTTCACGGAAACTTTGATAAGCCACATGGTGACCTTTAGGATCACGTTTTTTGAAGATACCTTGCTCACGGAACTCTTCGAACGTTGGCAGCTCAGGTAATGCTGCGCGAGATTGTTCGTATAAATGACGTAACCACTCTTCTTGGGTACGATTTTCAGTAAACTGCTCACCGACACCCATGCGTTTGGCAATTTCGCTGGTCATTTCATAGATATTTCGGCTTTCAAAACGGGGTTTGATAGCTTGGTCAGCAAAAATAACGTAGGACATATTCCCCGCGGAAGCATCCATACAAAAATCCATTTGCTCAGACGCAGTGCAGTCTGGCAGTAAGATATCGGCATATTTTGCAGAGGCGGTCATGTGGTTATCAATCACCACAATCATTTCGCACTTCGATTCGTCTTGCAGGATATCGTGGGTACGGTTGATTTCTGAATGTTGGTTAACTAAGCAGTTACCTGCGTAGTTCCATACCATTTTAATTGGCACATCCAATTTATCTTTACCACGGACACCATCACGGGTAGCCGTCATTTCAGGACCACGCAGGATAGCGTCTGTCCACATAAACATGGAAATGCTGGTTTGCACTGGGTTAGTTAAGGTCGGCATACGCACGAATGGAATACTGTAAGAGCCTTCACGAGCCCCCGTGTTACCACCATGAATACCGATGTTACCGGTTAAAATCGCCAGCATTGAGATAGCACGAGACGTCAGCTCACCATTCGAACGACGCTGAGGACCCCAACCTTGCACAATATACGCAGGTTTTGCGGTACCAATTTCACGGGCTAATTTTACAATGCGATCTGCCGGAATACCGGTGATGGATGACGCCCATTCAGGGGTTTTCGCTTGACCGTCAGGACCATCACCCAGGATATAAGCTTTGTAATGCGCATTTTTTGGTGCGCCAGCTGGCATGGTGGTTTCATCGTAGCCTACGCAATATTTATCTAAGAATGGCTTATCCACTAAGTCTTCTTTGATCATCACATACGCAATGGCGTTAACGAGCGCCGCATCAGTACCCGGACGAATTGGGATCCATTCATCTTCACGCCCTGCACCCGTATCGGTGTAGCGAGGATCGATGATGATCATTTTCGCGTTAGATTTTTCGCGTGCTTGTTCAACATAGTAAGTCACCCCGCCGCCGCTCATACGCGTTTCGCCAGGGTTGTTACCAAACATCACCACTAATTTAGAGTTTTCGATGTCTGAAGGGCTATTACCGTCTGCCCAGCCACCAAAGGTATAATTCAGACCTGCCGCAATTTGTGCGGTACTGTAGTCGCCATAATGATTTAAATAACCACCACAGCAGTTCATGAGGCGAGCAATCAAAGTTGCGCCCGGTGGCCATGATTTTGTCATGGTACCGCCAAGAGTACCTGTACCGTAGTTCAGGTAAATGGACTCATTGCCATAATCTTTAATTAAACGCTTCATGTTATCGGCAATAGCGTCGAAAGCTTCTTCCCAACTGATTCGCTTAAATTTACCTTCACCGCGTTTGCCTACACGCATCATTGGGTAGCGCAGACGGTCAGGGTTATAGACGCGGCGGCGCATAGAGCGGCCACGTAAACATGCACGGACTTGATGCAGCTCTTCATACACGTCATTACCCGTATTATCGGTTTCGACGTATTTGATCTCGCCATCTACGACATGCATGCGCAATGGGCAACGGCTTCCGCAGTTAACTGTACATGCACTCCAAACAACTTTTTCATTCCCTGATGGTGTCGATGTTTTTTGCTCTGTTTCCGCTGAAGCGCTAAACGGAAGAGAAAATCCTCCCGCTGCGGCGGCTAAACCTGTCACGGCGCCCGCTTTCACAAAGCCGCGACGGCTAAGAGGAGCAAAAATAGCAGCTTTCTCTTTTATATTGGCCATATATAACTCGCTCACTTAAATTGCAATTGCTTAAAATAATAAGAAGTTTTTTCGCTAAATTTTTTTCGTTAAAACAATGGAATTAAAAAATGCAGTTTGTGTGCCATTAGCGATAAAACCGCCAGCCACATAATTAGAGGTAATTAGAGTTTTTGATTGAGTTAATAATATCAATCGGGGAACTCGAGAGATTGTCTTACATCAATAAATACATTGATAATCAACATCATCAATATGTTTATGCCGCTTCATTCGCGGTTTATTTCACCTATTCGCTATATAATTAAATATATAAAAAAGAGATTTATAATATATAACTGTCTATATTCAAATGATTATTCAAAAATAACACGCTTAAAGCTTTATTATTTTCTGATTATTTTTATCGATATTCCTGCGAAAAGAACCCTTGATTAAAAAACATCATATTGCGCAAATTATTGTGATACCACTAATAATAAATAATAATCTTAATAAGATTGGTTTCTATTATCATTTCAAACGATTTCTCTTTCAAAATACTCATTTTGCTTTTAATTAAGAAAATATGAAAACTTAATTTTTTAATAAAGAAATTCCCTAACTACATAAAAAACCTAGATTAAAAGACTAAAAACTATTTGATTTTTAATTTGGTTTACACCCCTCGGTGGAAATACAACAATTATGATTCCATCACGCAAGAGGACATATGATGAGTGAACACCTTTCCTTTGAAAGCACGCAAGCCTATAAATTACCCATTCAAGATATTAGCTTTTACTTTGCCGGAGAGAATGAAGCTCAAATAAACAATTTAATCGGGCACTATATAAGAAAAAAAAGAAAAGAACTGGGTTTGACTGGAAGCCAAATCGCTAGCCGTGTCGGTGTCAGTCAGCAACAGTTTTCACGGTATGAGGTAGGGATCAGCAATATCACATTACCGAGATTATTTTTAATTATTAGCAAACTTGACATGGATATTGAGACTTTCCTCAACGACCTTGTCATGATCGTTAAACGACTACATACACAGGATTAAAGAGGTAGTGATAGATAATCTTTTTATTGGGTAGATTATCTATCACGCTCATATTTAATCATTTGCAATAAAAAGCATACATATCATTGGTGAAAAAGACATACCCACCACTTTTCTGAGGATAGAGAAAGATATCCATATCTAGGTTGGGGTCCAAATAAGACTGAGACAAATATTTTTCTAACTCCGAAGAGTCCGTATTATCCGAATTCAATAAAATATTTTTCTTAGATTTAATTTTAAGACTATCGCCAATCTTTATAATATCGATATAAACCTTTCTTGCTACCTCACTCTCAATACCATTTTGGCTAAACTTGCCCTTTAAATTCACCCACCCTTCATGATCGCCTAAGGTGTAAGAAATACTCAAAGAGAGTTTTACATTGTTTTCAATAGAAATAGTCCTAAATGAGGATCGACAAATAATGTCATCTGACTCATTAACCTGGTATACAGCAATAGAAGAAAGAATAATTGCTGATGTATAAACAACAGCTTTCAAGATGCTTTTTTTCATTTTTATTATCCAGCCCAATCCATGATGTAATACGAAACACATTCATTATCTTTTAACGAAAATGAATCTAACTCTCTGATGCAATAAATGATTGATAATTTATTAGTGAAATTCCGTCTTATCACATACATATATTGATAATCATCAAATGACTTTGAAATAATTTCATCTGAGAGAAATTTAGATAATTTCGCATTTAAATCCATCTGCTTATTACAGAGTATTATTTTACTATTAATTTCTCCACAATGGGTGTAGTTCGATAAGCTACTACTTTTTTTTTGAAAATCGATATAGCTAAAAAAAATTGTTGTCATCAACACAATTAGAACTAGCATAATGATTGTTCTTTTCACTTCACGATTTGAGAAACTGAGCCACACATTCTTTTTTTTAATATACCCAGAGGGATATTTAGGAGGAGTATTTATGCTGATATTTTTATGGTTTTCTACTTTTTCCACTTTAGGGATATGGATTTTTTCTATTTTCCCATCATATTTCCTATCAATTTTGTGTTTATTTCTAAACCTACTACTATTTACATTATTTATCGATGAGTTAAGAATATGTATATCATCAACAAGCCTATAGCCTCTTTTAGGAATATTCTTTATTATCTCAAAATTGTGTTCGAGTTCGCTAAATGCCTTTCGTAACAATAAAATGTTTTGATAAAACGTATTGATTGTCACAAACTTCTTTTTTTCACCCCAACCTGCACTAAATAGCTCATCTTGTGAAATAACTTCATTATCTCCATCCACCTTGTTTTTTATTAAAAATAAAAGAATATTCGCAGCTGGCGTTAAGACTTTACGTTTATCTCCATTAAGTATGTATGTGATTTTCTTATTGGTGTAGTCAAACTCAAACTTGTCATTAATTATATATTTTATACTCGATTTCATAATTTCATTCTTTATTAATATAGTAAAACATCGCCACACTATACTACCCATGCGAGTGAACCGAAAATTGAAATAAATCATAAAAAACTAAAATAAATTTGAAGGTTTTATTGAGTTTTTTAGCACCACAAATCCACAACCTATTGTTAATAATGAATATTTTTAGAATTCCATATAAATAAAAATACTTAAGTAGTTTATTTAGTTTATCCAGCTGAGGAGTGAGAGTATTCTGCATCACAGAACGAGCAGGCTCCAAAACATTCATCTCTTAATGATGTAAATGATTTTTATTATCTATCATTTCGCCTGCACAGTTCCTGACATTAAAAATGGTGAAATTTAAATTTGAATCTTTGGATATGCATATCCAGAGATTCTTAATACACATTATTAAATATAAATACTCTTATGAGGATGATTAAATGAAAAAGATGTTATTACCTTTAATTTGTAGCAGCGTATTACTTAGTGGCGCTGCATTTGCAAATACAGGGGAAGTACAATTTATTGGAGCGGTAACTTCTGCAACTTGTGATATTGATACCGAAGTCGGTGGGTTAGTTAAATCTACAATTGATTTAGGCAAAATGACAACAGCAGATACCAATGGTGACTACGTTGAATTTAGTTTAGTTCCACGTACTGACGAATGTTTGAAAAAAACTAATGGTCAAGTAGGTTGGCAAAGCGCTGGATTTACTAATTCTGGTCTTGCAAATATGAAAGGAACAGCAAATGGTGTTTCTATTCAATTAACCGCAATGAACTCAACCACTCCAAATCAAGATGTAACTTATAACAGCCAAACAGTTGATTTTGGTAATGGAACCGATGCTATTGGAAATATGAATTTCAAAGCAAGAATGTTGGCAACAACAGGTCAAACTGTTACCGAAGGTACCATCATTTCTACTGCAACTTATGCAGTGGCATATAAATAATTAGTTTTATATTTTTAAATTAAGGGTCTTTGACCCTTATTACCGCTTACAAATAGTGATGGATATATGCGTTTAAAACCAGTCAATGCTTTTATATTATCCCTGTTGGTAAGTCCATTTTGTGTATATGCAAACTTGAATATGGACTTCTTACATGGAGGAGTTCAATCTCAAGCAGCAAGTATTTTTGATGACAGTGTTAAATATCCTGAAGGTCACTATATTGTAGAGGTGATTTTTAATCGCCACCCAATGGGAAAAAAAGAATTAATTATATTAACCAAAGATAGAGAAAATCTTTGTTTAAATACAACATGGATAAATGAGCTTTCATTGCCTATTAATTTATCATTATTTGAAAATGAATTCGATGCAGAAAGAAACTGCTACAACTTAGGTCATTATCCAGGTGTTAAAATTGACTTTGATAATGCAAAACAGGTTTTGACTTTTAATATTCCACAAGTCGCCTTAGATAACTCAAAAAATCAACAAGAATGGGATTATGGAATACCAGGGATCAAAGTTAACTATTCCGGGTATGTCTCTAAAACAACATCCGCTAATACCCAACTTTATGGGGATTTCGACTTATATTCTAATTTTGGTCGATGGGTAGGCTACGTCCGCAGTAGTTATCTTAAAGATTCAGGAACCGAGACTTCAGAAGCTACCATTTCAACTGCCATGAAGTCTATACAGGGAAGTTTTATTGCCGGTAAAACAATAACATCAATGACGATGTTACCTAACTTTGTGTTTTACGGAATGGCGTTACGTTCAGAAAAAAATATGCGCCCATGGGAAATGCGAGGTTACGCCCCTGTCATTTCAGGTGTGGTCAGTTCGAATGCAAAAATTACTATTTCACAAAATGGATACGTTCTTAGTTCTCAAGTCGTTCCTGCGGGAGCATATCAATTAAATGATATTTCACCCGTCAGTAATGGTGATTTGACCATTACTGTTGAAGAAGATAATGGAACCAAAACCGTGAGATATGTGCCAGTTGCCACACTCCCATCATTATTACGAGCCAATGAGATGGATTACAACCTCGTCATTGGTGAGCGAGAGCTAGCTGGAAAGCGTGAAAGCCACCCATTCCTTTTGGGCGCTCTTGATTATGGATTTACGTATTTTACGTTGCAAACGGCGGGAATTTTACACAGTGATTATCAAAGTGCTGGAATTGGTCTGAGTAAAGAGTTTGGTCAATTTGGTGCGGTCTCTTTTAACGTGAACGCGGCCAACAGTCACTTTCAAAAACAGACTCCCACATCACCTGATGCTAAGCAATCAGGGATAAGTTATATGCTGAAGTATGCCAATTCACTGTCGAATACGACTAACTTACAGCTTTTAACTTACCGTTATACAGGTAAAGAGTACGTTGATTTTAATGAGTTTAACCAAAATGCGCTGTACCAAAGAAGTAATCGTAAAGAGCGCTATGAAACCATTATTTCTCAAAATTTTGATAACAGCTTTATCAGCCTGTCGGGATGGGTACAAACCTACCGTAATCGTATCCGCAATGAAATCGGTGCTAACGTGACTTATAACACGGCCTTCAAAGGTATCGACTTTTCGGTATCTGCTGATTATCAAAAATTAAATGACCATGACCGTGATAATTATGCCATCTCCGTCGGTGTGAATATTCCGTTTAGTGTGTTTGATAAAAACCATTTTTGGACGAACTCGGTGAGCTATGACCGTGATAATAAAGCCAGTTTTAACTCTGGTATCGCAGGGAACATTAATGAAAAAGTGAACTACAGCGTGAATACCAGCAAAGATCGTGATAGTTGGTCAAACTCTGCTTACTTTGGATTTAACCAAGACTGGGTGAATACAGGTGTGGCTATTGCCCAAAACCAGCATCAAACCACAGGCTCTATCAATGCCTCCGGTAGCTTGCTTGCCACGCAACAAACCGGCTTATTTTTAACTAATGTGCGACAAGATACTGTCGCCATCGCCAACATTAAGAATATCGGAAATATTGTTTTTAATGACTCACCGCCTACAGATAGACATGGAAATACCGTAATTGGTGTCTCCCCTTATATTGAAAATAATTTAAAAATCAATACTGAGGAAGTTCCAAACAACGTTGAGTTACTCGATTCTGTACAACGCGTTGTTCCAACAGATAAAGCCATTGTTTATCGCGAGTTCAAATACTCAACCATACATCGATACATTTTGAGACTGAAAAAGAAAAACGGTGAGTTTGTGTCTGCCGGTAGCTCAGCACGAACAGAAAATAACGACTATGTGGGATTTGTCTCCAATGGCGGTGTTTTGCTGTTGAATTTATTAAGTCAGCCTAATGCCATTTTCATTACCTCCTCAAATGATGAGGTATGCACCTTAAATATGAATGGGGTAGAACCCAATGAAAACCAAATCATGGAGATCGAATGCAATGATTAAGCTCATATCCAAACTCGCTATCTTGCCATTTTTGTTAACCTGTTTTAATGCCTATTCCGCATTCACGCTGAATGGCACTCGATTTATCTATGATGAAGGTCGTAAAAATATTGCGGTTGAAGTTAAGAATAATAGCGAAAAAGCCTACGGTGGGCAGGTCTGGATCGATAACCTCAAAGGGGATGATGTTTTCTTTGTTCCTGCACC
This sequence comes from Providencia sp. PROV188, assembly GCF_027595165.1. Lineage (NCBI taxonomy): Bacteria > Pseudomonadati > Pseudomonadota > Gammaproteobacteria > Enterobacterales > Morganellaceae > Providencia > Providencia sp. PROV188. The sequence continues at coordinate 142,468 of NZ_CP097291.1, read as the reverse complement.
CAACTTATTTAAAGTCGCAGCCAATGAAAAACAGCTTGTTCGCTTAATTTATATTAATGACATACTGCCAAAAGACAGGGAATCACTGTTTTGGCTGAATGTTCAAGAAATCCCACCAGTTGCCTCTGCGGAAGAGGGCAATGTCCTTGCTGTGGCATTAAATACACAAGTTAAGCTCATTTATCGCCCTAAAATCCTTGCAGAAAGCCGAGAGGATGCAGAAAAAAATATCACATATAGCGGTTCAACACTGAAGAACCCAACACCTTACTACTTTGCACTCACACAAGTTTCCGTCAACAACAAACCGCTGTCTTTATCCGCGGATGTTGAACGCTCAATTAGCTTATTCCCGCCTTTCAGCGAGATGGATTTACAGCGCCCGTTATCCGGTAAAGTCACTGTTGAAGCCATTGATGACTACGGCGCTCGACGTGTGATCGAACTGCAATAAGGACATCATCATGGCAAAAAAAGGGTTTTACCTTGGAATATTGATGCTTTTTTTCGCGTTAGATGCCTCTGCGGCAAGATGCCGAAATATATCCATCAAATATTCATTTCCAGCACAAATCGACGTGACGAACAAAAAAGTTGGCGATCAACTCTATACTTTTGGCGCCCCTGGTGTCCCATTAACTTTAGCAGGGCAATGCTTACGTGCTTCAAGTGGTGCGGGGAATACGACAGGTAACTTTATTTATATTGTTGATAAATATGGCGCATCACCAAATGATTGCCCAAATGGTGGAACCGTCGATAAAACCTCATCCGATGGCATTTTAAGATTTCGATCAACAGGAAGCTGTAGTAACAGTGCTTGGATACTGGTTTTAGACTACAAAACCAGTGGAACGGGCTATACCAATTTAGCCAATGCTGGCGGAGGAACAGACTCTGGTACCGTTTACTTACAGAAAAAACCCCCTGTTGGAAAAACGGTTGTAAACCCTACTTACATGTTAACCAGAAAATTCTATTCACGAATTGGTAATAACAGCCGTACGTTAATGACAGAGAGTGTCGCGTTCAGTGCCCCAACATCGATGACCCTCGTCAATAACGCATCATGTGCGGTCTCAGTCAACGATGTGGATTTTGGCAACCAAACTGCAAGTTCAGTTAACGCAAAATCTGTTGCCGGTAAAACCATCAACGTCGCGTTTACCTGTAATGCGGTACTACCCGCCTATACCTTAAGTTTTTCAGGAAAGGATGGTGTCAACAATGCTGCGAATGGAATTATCAATGTGAAAAGTAATCCATCCGTTGGTTATCAATTCACATGGGGCAATAGTGCATTTAAACCTGTAAATAGTGCCGTCGTTATCAATGGCGCCGCTATTGCACCAAACACTAAGCCAACAACAGCAAACTTCACGATCCCAATTACCGTCAAACCCGTTCCGTTAACAACTCAAACGGCAGTGGGGGCAGCTAATACCGCCTTGACCATTAATGTAAAACTAAACTAACAGGATTTTTTATGATCAAGAGATCTCTCTTCCTTTGTACTGCATCGTTATTTTCTATTTATGCTAATGCAACAAGCTTTGCGACCAACGTAACAGGCGGGACAGTCACCTCCAATATTAAGATGACGGTCAAGGCTTCTTGTGCCGCTTCAGTTGCAGATATCGACTTTGGCGAGCAATCTGTCAGTGACATTAAAAATGGCAAAGTGGTTGAAAAACCGATGACGATTGCAATCACTTGTGATGCGACTTTAGCATCTTATACGATGGCATTAACCTCGGCTGATGGCGTTGATTCCACAAAAAGTATTTTGAAGACCAAACAAAATGCCACTATAGGTTATCAGTTGACATGGAAGACCGCTGAAATGGCTGCCATCAATACTCCTGTTTTGGTTGATGGCGTTGCGAAAGCCCCTGTCACGAAACCCACAACACCTAACGTATCCATTCCTATTAACGTAAAACCCGTTTTACTTGGTACGACGGGTTCACCTGGAGCCGCCAGTACAGCATTAAATATTAAGTTAACATTCAACTAGTTGAGGTGACTATGCGCAAATCTATTTTGCTCATCAGCGTATTGATTTTTACGCATATCAATAGCTATGGAGCACTCACCAAACAATCATCCATGGTTGGTCAAGAGCTGGCATCGCAAATTAGGATGAGTGTGAAAATTGCCACTTGCCTGCCAGCAACGATCGATAATATTGCTTTTGGTGCATTAGATAGCGCAACTGTTTTATCTGGCGAAATAGAGGGACATACCACGCTATCATTAGATTGCTCAGGAACCATAGTTCCACAACGTGTTTCACTCTTATTTGAACCCGCTACCCCTCATTTAACCATGGGGGCATCTGGCTATATTGGATCTGTTAACAACACTCTTGGTTATTTAGTCGCATGGGAAGATAGCCAAGTTGGAAATATTGGTGCAGGTGTGCCAATGGGAAAAGAGCTTTTACTTAAAAAACCCACCGCTTCATTAATGAAAGTGAAACTGAAAGTAAAACCTATTGCACTACCCATTGGCAGCAATAGTGTGACTCTAGGCAGTGGGAGCACCCACATTACAATCAAAATAAAATATCTTTAATGTGAGCGAATTGATGAATAAAACACTTCCCTTCTGCTTTCTTTTCATGCTGATGAGTGGCTACCCTTTGCATACCGTTGCCGATGAAATTTTACCCGACACGGTTCTGAGCATCTCGCTAGATATCGTCAATATCACTTGCGATATTAATGATGGGAAAGGCTTCAATAAAATTGTCGATTTCGATGTGATCAATGAAACCGATTTACTTGCAGGAAAACAACCTGCTGTAAAAACGCAATTTATTGTGGATTGCAATAAAAGTGGCTTTAAGCCTAATAACATAGATATTAAAGTTTATCCTGGTGCTCAAGGGGCTCTGAATAATGGTGTTGGTGGTGAGTTGAAAACCAACTTATCTGGTGTTGGAATTTATTTATCTTGGATGGATAAGAGTCCTATTGATTTATCTGGAAAAAACCAACGATTCAGTGCTAATGGTAATAACCAATTTGATATTAGCTTTTTTGCCAAGCCATATGCTCAATCACCAAGTGTCGAAAAAGGTATCATGAAAAGCAGCGTTATTATTAGTGCGCTCTACAAATAATAACGATTACTCACAGTTACCTACAGCGTAATATTTATCAAAAATCACAATGTACTTGCGACTTTTCTTGGTTAAACGTGCATCTTGATACGTTTGATTAGGTAGCAAGTAAAGGACGTAAGGCTCAGTATCATCCTCTGCATCACAATTGTTATGCAAAAGCACTCTAAAGTAGGTATTCCCCGTGTTTTTCAAAATGCCTGCATTTTGGTCGAGCGTATATTTAAAATCAGGCTGTTTGGGTCTCACGACGAAGTACGTTTCTAAACTGACCGTTGGGTAAAACAGCGGCTGTTTACGTTCCTCATGATCATTTTGCATTTCAAGCGGCGTTTCACTAATGATGATTTTGTAATAGCGCTCTTGGTTATCCGCGGTTCCGCGATAAAAAATTTTAAAGAATTCCTGCTCTCCTGGTAATAAAATTTTCTTCAGTGGGGTAAAGATAATTTCCCCATTATGAATGGCTCGCCCTTGTTCATGGCTGCCCGGTTTATCAATTTGATACGCGCTAAAATTATATAAATTGGTCTTTTTCGTATCGTTAATATAGGGCTTAGAAAAAAATTCTTTATCGGACTCCATCGAAGAGATATCCGAATTAATGTAAAGCGCATGAACGCTAGCATTAAACGAAAACAGTGTGCATAGTAATAAGAATTTCAGCAAAGAATTGAGTTTCATAATTAACCTGTTAGCGCTGAAGAATAAGGCGACTGAATACTGAATGAGTCGCCTAAAAAATGGATTAATTTATTGAATATCGGGCCCTGTCCAGATGGCTTTTACTGTCACCGTTCCGCTTGCTGAGACTGTCCCTAGCCAATCAATGCCATCTAACGTGAAGAAAGAATTCGCCTCATTCATTGGGAATAGCAGGTCTAAATTGGTTCGATAAAAGGAACCTAAATCTTCATTTGGTCTTGCCCACGGCGTCTCTTCCCATAGCGCATTTTTGAGGGAAATTTCATTGCTATCGCAACTGGCTCGGTAAGACTCTAAGCTTCCCGTGTGATTTTTAAATGACAAATACGCTGAAAATGGCACTTTGAATTTGTCATCATTTGAGCTAAATAAGCAGTACGATTGCCCTTTTAGCGTGGTGCTTGGACCTTCCACTTTGGCGGTGATTGAATCTGCCTGCCTTGGTCCGCTGGTCGTCACAATATAATTAAATTCAATTGGCGGCTCTTCATTACCCACTTTCCCGGTTTTCGATTGATTCGGGTTAAAGTCGGCAGGGATAATACTGATCCCATAATCTCGAGGTTTAATAATCAGATAGTTCGATGGAGTAAACTCATAGAACCCTGATTGAGGCAGTGGAGATTGAAAAGCAAACGTATAAACACTATCCGCCAAGGTCACGCTCGAGTTAGGAGACGCATCAACAATGGATTTCAAATATGTATTCGATAGGAACACTTCAATAAAATTCGAGCCGTTATTAAATATTTCCGACATATTGGTGGTTGATGACCAGTTAGTCCAACGGGTACTGTTACTCCCTTTATATTGGATTAATGCAGCTCTAGGCGCCGCCGTCAGACCCAATTTTTGGTGATCGATATACATACGGACGGTAAATGACCCACTGATCGATGAACCTTTCGTTTCCAATTCAACGAGCTGACAAATAACGCCAGAAACGTTTCCAACAATTCCCGTAGTACAGAAGTTTGAGCCCAACCCAACCGTTGGGTTGCCGTTACTATCCACGAAGACTTCCTGCAAAGCCCCCGTTCCCTTCAGGATAATATTTCCCTTTTTATTCGTTGGAATATAATGCTGCTGAGTCGAGGTTCGCCCGCCGCTGGTCATACAGGTCGAATTACTCAGGTCATAATCATCTCGACTCGTACAAGTTCTTAAATCAAACGTGTATTCGGTTCCCGGCGGTAATTCTGCAATCCAACGGTAAAATGATTCAGAAAAAATGGGTCTAGAGTATCCGGACTCTCCTGGTGTTCCTGTTTGCTGAATTTTATATGCACCATTATCCCGAAGTTGTTGAGCTGACCAATAGGATGTCGCAGGACAATTTCGGTTGTTTGTCATACAACGGTTCCCCACAAATGGTTGGTTTACAGGGGAGTTTTCTAGCCAAATATCCCCTATATTATAGGTCGAGCTAAAAGGGGTACCGGTATACCCCATATAGCCTAAGCTTAATTGGCTATTTCGTTGATATTTAGTAAAAACGTTGGATCCAGAAAAGCGAGGGTCAACCCTGTTGGCAACGATAAAAAATTCGTTATCAATCTGGTTCTCAACAATGACGTATTCCTGCAATGGTGCTGTCGCTGCCAATGCATTTGACGTGAGTACCGCCAGTGAAAAACAGAGTGCTGATGTCGATAATACTCGCATGTTTTATTAACCTTAAAATTGAGAGTTAGCGTTTTGCTAATGCTTCTTGAGGCTCACAAGTCACCTCACCGACCCATAAAGCACCGCGTGCGCCTTGTAGGTTTAAATCGGCTTCGCAGATCGTTTTCTCATCTTCTTGCAATAACGAAATTACGGGATAGCGCACATCAACGTCCATGGAGAACTCCCCATTTTTATCGGTTTTTGTTCGCCCTATATGGTTACGAATCGAGGCATATTTTATGTATTCACCATCTGGTGATTTAAGCCGTCCAAACACCGTGACCAACTGACGAACCTCAGGTTGATAAAACGCGATATTGCCGGGATACAGCGTGACGGATTTATTGCGTCCAGAGACAATGTCAAAACTGTCTTTTGACTTCCCGTCGTTCATTAACTGGATGTCGTAATCTGAATACGGTGACAATGGAATAAAGGTATTTTTTCCGCTAATTGGGTAATTTTGCCCATTCACTTTTGCCACCATGCTACCGGCGCCTTGAATCTCAGAATTAATAATTACCCCTGATTTTCCTTGATTGCCGCTTGGTGTGATCATGCCGTTGCTATAAGCCACCGACCCGCGAGAGGTTAAGTTACCGTTCAGTCGGTCACCATCCGGTCGGTTAATCGTAACGGTGCCCGAGTTATATTTCATGTCATAAGAGGCGTAAGCCAGCGTCGAAAAATCTGATTCGCCATTATCTTTGTCACGCACTAACTTAGAGACTGAAATTCCCGCATTGGTGATCGGCGAGTTTTCAAAACTCTTGTTGGCATAAATATTGGCTTTCATGTTGCCATTCGTGGAAGAAACGCCCGTGCTTAACCACGTAGACAGCGGTAATGAGAAGTCCAGATTCACATATTTTTCGTTGGTACTGTTTTGATTGTCATAGTGATAACGCTGCACACCGGCTCTGAGTCCAACTGTTCCATAGCGTCCAGAAAACAGCGTATTCGCATATTCGTAGTTAATTGAATCACTGCCTACGCGACGGTCTTTGGTATTACTGATCGTGAATGAACCCGCCCTATCAATAATCTTGTCGAAGTTAACTGTTGCGCCATAGGAATAGTTATCCGCATCGTAAAGCGGTAAATCCCCTTCGACCACCGTTCGCTCTCGTGATGCCCAAAAGGAACCATAGCCTTCAGGAATACTGACAGAAATTGTCCCAATGTTGCGATGGCTGCCGTGGTTTTCCAGCATGCCCTGCCAAGAAACCGAAATGTAGTTATTAATCGACGCGTTGATGCTCGTTTCTTGAACTAGGAATTTATCAAAACCATAGTTTGACATCTGGAAGCGTATCCCCGACAGCACGGGGAAGTTATAGGCGAATGACGCGCCCGCTAAATAACTTTTCTCTGGAGCTTGGCTATGACGATCTTCACCACGGACATAATTCCTTTTATCGAAATCAACATAGCCCCCGTACATTTCCCAATTCAGTTTGTCGAAGTTTCCTCCGATTGCCCCTAAGGATTTATTGATGGTTTGATTTTGAGTGGTGACCACTTTCCCATCAACAACCGTTTCGATAGTGACGTCATAAATACCAAAAGGCAGTGTACTGGTGTCTACCTCAAAGTTACCCATTGGGAAGTTTTGGATGTTAAGAAGCTTACCTTGACGATAAATACGAACTTCGCCAGGGCTATTTAAGAAGGCATAAATAGGGGTCAGTGACTGCTGTTTATTATTGACCACACTCGCGGAGTTATTCCCGATAGTGACCGCATAAATTTTGCTGCTACTCAACGCAGTTAAGCTCGCAATGGATTGTAAATTCCACGTACTCATTAAACCCAATGCGACACGCAGCCCATTAAAGTCACGCTCATACATCGCTCGGTATAATTCAACACTTGCATTGGATTTACCGATGCTATAAGCCGATGCATTAATATTAAAATGGTGCTCTGCTGCGGCAAATAACGCGTCTAAATTGAAATAGCTACTGGAGCTATTTTTTGCATTTTTTACCTGACTTTGGAATACACCTAAATCATAGTTTGCCACTGCTGAAAGTGAATTAACGGATGAATCACCTAATACAGAATGCCTTGCGTGAGTTTTCGGTGTAAATGCAGATTTATCAACATCTAATGATAAATTGAATGACGAAATATTTAATTTCAGCACTGCATTATTGTCGATAACAATACCATTGTTATCATCAAAAATGGCATCTTGTTTATTTTCAATTTTATCAACTAACAAACTATTCAGTTGTGGACCTTGCGTACTGTCAATGAGGTGAATACTCGATAACTTAATTTTACCTTGGTCAATGACAATAACTGCATCCGCGATTTTATCTTCGCTTTGGTTTTTTTTAGCATCATCACTTAATCGTAGAAAAACAGGCACAGACATTCCTTCTTCCAATGCACTCACAAATGCCGGAGGAATAATGTAACCACCAATTTTAATACTCTTCATCTCACTAGCATGAATGGTGTTTGAAAAAAAAATGCTTAATATTGATAAAGCAATAACACTCTTACGCATGATTAAAGTCCGTTATTAATTATTTGACGACAATGAAATCTCCTTTGTGCCAAATACCTACGCTAGATTTTTTATTATTAAGATCGACAAACTGTAGTTTCACAGCTAAATGTGGCATGAGGTAATAACGTTCACGACAAATACCATCCACGCTATATTTTTGTTTTTCAGGTAAACATGGCCCTGATGCCACCACACGAAATGAACTATTCCCTATATTGGAAACTTGAGAGTTTGCATATTGGTAATTAAATTTTTCAATCCTTGGTGCAACAACCAAGATGGTGCTAATGGTCGCTGACGTTGTCGCTGAGGCAGATTTTGCACTTTTTGTTACACCGCTTTCGCCAATAGGGTCATCTTTCCAATTTAATCGGTAATAACGTTCTTTATCGTCTTTGGGACCTTGATAAATAATTTTAAAAACATCTTTTGCTTGCCCCGGCAAAATCAGATTAGCGGGGGTTGATAATATTTCGTTCGGATCCGTAACGGGAATGACTTTTCCATTCTCAAGTGGCGAATCTATTTTCTCGATAGTTAAATTAACGAGCCTTGCCGTATTAACTGTATTTTCAATTTCTTTTGCTAATGAGTCTTCATCTGACGATATGATTTCAGTAATATTACCTACATTAACCGCCAAGCTCATTTTTAGTGGGAGAATAGATAATAAAGCTAATGCTAGTGTTATTTTTTTCATAATTATTAATTTTAAAAAAGATAACGATAAAGATAATATTTCCCTATAGTATCTTTATCGTGAAAATTAGTTATTCACTAAGCGTAAATAATCAATTAAGGAGCTGGTGTGAAAGTACCATCCCAAGTTGCAGTGAACTGAACTTTAACATCACCATCCCATGAACCGTCGGTCAGTGCTTTGAAGTCTGTCGCTGCACCAGCCGCTTCCGCGCTAGCGATAACGAAGGTGAACTCACCACGGTCAGTTGCACGCTCTGAACCATTGTAGATACCATCTGCAGCTAAGTTATCTAAACCTGATGTTAAGCCTTTTGAAGTATCGATTAACACAGTGTCAGTCGTTTTATTCAGATCTTCACCATTCCATTTAACGCCAACAGTTAATTTAGAATCATCTGTTGTTCTCGCTAAAGTGTTAGAAATGATTTTTGATGCTAATTTAAAATCTGTTGCACCTGATTGACCTTGAATAGCGATATCAAATGCGCCATTTTGTTGGTTAAAGCTTTTCTGACCTTCTGCATAGTTAAATGTTAAGCTTTTTAATGGCGTAACAACCAGCATACTTGTCGTATCTTTAATTGCGGTCGCTTGCCATGTTGCTGTCGCTTGAGCAGTACGAGTGTCAGCATTAGCAACTGTAGCAAAGGAAGCAGCAATAATTGTTGATAGCAAAACAGATGCCATTTTTTTATTTAACATGTTGTTCTCTCTATTTAATATCCATGAAGAAAAATTTAATTGCATAGCATAAAAAACACATTCATTGTGTGTTTTATAAAAAACAATCGAATTTCCCAGAGAATATGCTTAATAAAATAACCAGAATTAACTGATTATTTTATTTCTAATTTAAGAGGAAAAATTAGCAGTTATTTATGATGGTTTTTGTTGAGTAATTTCCCCAGGAAATATATTTACTCGCACTTCCTTTATTACCCATTCTTTTTTCAGAGTCAGTATCTTTTTCGACATATTTAATGACATCGACCCATCGTTTATCTAGAATATTTAAAAAAACATCTAGCTGATCTAAAGTAATCGCAGTGATTCCCATTTCATATCTTGATATCTGTTGCTGGCTGATTCCTATTAATTTCGCCAGTTGCTTTCCCGTCATGTTCTTTTCTTTACGTGATTTTCTTAAAAAAGCTCCCACCTGACCACTAATTATATTAGATTTCATTAACCACACTCCAATATAAAGAAACAATTTATTTAATTTCCATTAATAATAAATACATTAAAATAAGAGTAAAAACGTTTATACCGATCGAACAAGATTATTTTGATAGGTACCACCTATCAAATAGTAATTTATTGATCGTCGGGCTTTATTAAGATACAACGAGTGCGAGTACACCTAATATGATAAGCAGAATTAACTAACTGATATATATTAAATAAAGCGTTGTTCAATTTATTTAATATATTTTTTATTTTTTTAAAATAAAATTTACGTGGGAGGAGTAAAACCCTATAAAAACGAGATAAAATACATCATTTATTACAACAAATTACAATTTGAAACAGCTAAATTGTTTTTTGCAAAATAAAAAACTCATGAGATGAGTAATATACCAATATAAAAATATATTTCTACAGCTTAATTCGTTATTCCGCAATAATTTTCATTTAGATTACCAACTTAACAACAACCAACTCGCATCATAATATTTACAATCCAGATTGTATGCCATAAAGGCGCTATAAATTGGACGTATCAGAATGCAGTTCGCGCATATATTAATACATCTTGCTTAATATGTAGCGTTTGCTTATTAAAAATATTCTCTTTTTAGATCATTTGTTGATCTTTTATTCAAATTTAGGAAAGGGTATCGCAAATAGTGCTGGAAAAGCATTGCCTCTAAATGAGAGGCAATGGCGTTGGAGGATTTTTTAGTTCAGTCGAAAGCTATTTAACACCTTTAAGCTGTTTCATGGTTTCATCCACGTCAATCTCATCTTCAGAGAACGTTAATGTTGTTCCATGCTGGGTTTCAATAATTAGCTTTTTCAGTGCTCGAGTTGCCCCCGGCTTAATATTCGTTTTAGGTTTAATGCTGTTCATTAATGCACCAATCGATAACACGGTATTTTCTTTATCAATACGTGTATCTGCCGGAACATCTTCATAATAGATACGGAATGATTTGATAGCCGTCAGCTTAATGCGCTCACCAGCAATATAGATATATTTGCTTTCAGGGATCACTTTAACCGCAAAGGCGGATAAACCTTTATTATTTGTGGTTGGCTCAAACGTAACCGCCGCCCCTTTTTTAATCAGTTCTGGGTTGGCAACTTTAATCACATGAAAATAACGGTTATCCCCGTTTTCATCTTTGAGAAACCCAAAACCTTTATCTTCAAACCACGTTGTGATTGTTCCGTTCATTGCCATACCACCTTCTATATTGACTCAATTTCACAGCGCGCAGTATAAAACACAATGCCTGCCCAGACTACGCCTTTAGTTTTACACACCCAATAACATTATCGTCAGATAGCGCAAAATTGGGTATTATCCATAGCCACTTTTTATCTGGATAACCTGATGTCGACGATTATTGATACCTTTATTGCGCCCCCTTGCCATGATGACATTGAAATCATTGAGCAGGATGAGCACCTTATTATTATCAATAAACCTTCAGGGATACTGAGCCTCTCTGGAAAGAATCCACAAAATCTCGATTCAGTACATTACCGGCTCGTTCAATTGTTCCCTGAATGCACCCTAGTGCACCGCCTTGATTTTGGTACTTCTGGTGTCATGGTCGTGGCTCGCAATAAAGCCATAAATGCAGAGTTATGCCGACAGTTTAGCCAGCGAACCGTGACGAAAGCCTACAGTGCGTTACTGTGTGGGCATGTGGAAAATGATCATGGTGTGATAGATGCGCCGATAGCCAAAGATCCGGCTTTATTTCCCCGAATGTCGATTTGCGTGACTCACGGTAAACCGGCACGTTCCAATTATCAGGTAATTGAGCGGTTTTATCGTGAGCTAGACGATGGACGTAAGTTGCCACTGACGAGGGTGAAATTTATCCCAGAAACAGGACGAACCCATCAGCTGCGCGTTCACAGCCAACTTTTCGGTCATCCTATTTTGGGATGCGATCTGTATGGAGGCTTACTGCTTGCAGATATTGAACCTGCGCCGAGACTGATGCTGCATGCCAGTGAATTGAATTTTATTCATCCGATAACTGGAAAATCCATTCAAGCACACAGCAAAAGCCCGTTCTAAACAACTACCACATTAAATCGTCAGGAATTTTAAAATCTGCGTACGGATCGTCTTCATCCTGCTCTTCCTGACTCAAGGCGTTATTTAATACGATGCTGCTTTCATCACGTTGAGCGATTTTATCCGCCACACTCGCAGGAATAATTGCGTAAGTGCTCATTTCTGGATTGTCAGTCGCTAAACGCGCAATAGCGAGACGGCCGCTAATAAGTTGGTTTTGTGTTGTTTTATCGACGGTCACTTGCTTGATGAGGTTATTATCTGTGAAGTTAAAGCTGATATCGCCTTTCGCCACGTCAATTTTGTTCATCTCAATCAGCTGCTTCACCTGAGCTTTATACTCTTTCGTCAGTGCCGCTTGTTTTTGTTGATCGCTCAGTTGCTTATCGCGCTCAAGCTGCGCTTTTTTATTCTCTTCTACCGCTTCTCTGGCTTCTCTAGCCTGCACGCGTGATTTCTTCGCTGTGCGCTGTACTTTCGCCATTTTTTTACTGGTGACGAGTCCCGCTTGGAGCATTTGCTCTTGTAAGGTAAGTTTTGCCATGTGGGTATCTAAGCCTGTTGAATGAAATTGGAGAGATTATACCTGCAAATTCGATTTCTTTTCGGTTACTTTTGCGATTCTTGCTTGATGAGTGATGGAAACATCATGTCATCAATTCCCATCAAAAAATGTCGGTATGACCAACAATAATCTGAATTTGTTTCAACCCCATAAATAAAACCCGCGTCTTAAATGAATGTGTCATTTTCAATACATCTTAAAGTGATCTGAATCACAAACATCAACAACTTAAGTCAAATTCAATGTCATTAAATGTAATCGAAATAACATTTCGACATATTTTGTATATTTCATTTTTTGAATTCATAATTGTTACTAAGCATGTCTTGAATAATGCATAGCCTATACATCTGAATTTTATTGTTATTTTTATATTCCTCATTGTTATGCATTCATATTCTTTGATTTTTTAAAATGTAACTATGAAAATATATTTTTGACGACATATAAATCTAAAATTACCTACAAAAAAAGAATTATAATAGAATTTATCGCTACCATATTAAGCCGCATTAAGCCATATTACGAGTAAGGATATCGTAACCTTTTGTAATTTATTTATTTTAACAAACTCACATTGAGGATAATGTGTAAATCATGCTTTGGTTGGAAATATTGTCAAATTTCACCCTATTGTTTTTTACTCTTAATTTGTTTAAAAATAAAAACAGATATGTGCTTACGCATTTGTTTTATTTAATATGTTTTGAAATTGATTCTTATTTAAGGTTTATGATGAGTTTGAAAAAAATAGAGAGAATTACAGAATCATTTTCTCAAGCTATCGCAGATGAAATTGCAAGCTTAAGAAGGAAAAAATTATTATCAGGTAGACAATTAGGCTCACTCATTGGAGTTTCCCAACAACAAATTTCACGCTATGAAAATGGTATCTGTGAAATAACTTTATCTACCTTATGTCTTTTACTTCATTATTTGGGTGTATCTTTAGAATCGTTCTTCTTCTTTGTTTCTGAACGCATAGAAGCCAAGGAACCAGAGCTTTACGATGAGTTTAATTTATTATTTGAGCAACATGGCGCTCTAATTTCAAAATAAATAACAGTGAATTAATAACACTAAATTTAGCGTTTAATTTAAAATCACTTAAATTAAAACTTATTATCATTCATTCTCAATTAAAAAAATAATTAATTGAAATTAATGTTTTTTAATCTATAAAAAAACAATTTTAAAAACCCACTCCATATGGGTATTTTCCATTTGTTTTAATCAATACTTCTAGAATAGCTTTATTTAAAGCTATTTATTGTTTTTTTATTAAAGAAATTAAATCAGTGAAAAATCATTGTAGATGCGCTTGCTGTTAGTTTAATGAGCGCATCTGTTTTTACTGTGAATGTGGGTAAAGATATCACCACTTTCACAGATTTCTTGAAGTATGTTTTATTTCGTTTTTATATATAAAGGAATTTCAATATGGCTTTTAAAAAATTAGCGTTAACAACATTATTTGCTGGCGCTTCCTGTGTAAGTTTAAATGCAATGGCAGCACCTTCTGCAGAAGTGACTCTGCAAGGGATCCTAACCAACACCACCTGTGATGTCACCATCAATGGCGGTAAATCAGTCTTAAACGTGGGTGTCTTAAAAACCTCTGTGGGTGCAGGTTCAGACTTTACCACAGTCAATGCAATGTCCTCTACAACCGTTGATATGCCAGTGACTTTAGTCGGTTGCACCAAGGGTGAAAAGGGCAACTTGATCATTCAAGGGATTACTTCCGTAGGTAACAACGAACGTAACCTCTTTGTTTCTGACGATTCGAAAACCGTTGGTTTTATGATTGAAAACGAAGCGAATAAAACTGTCACTAATGGCGAAAAAATCGCATTTGGTATTGGTGCAGAAAATACTGACGCGCAATACACCTTCAAAGTTGGTATGGCAACAACAACAGATGCACCTGAAGCAGGTTCCTACAGCGCACCCATCTTAGTGGCTTATATCGTTGACTAATTCGATTTAATTAACTCAGTCGATTGAGGTAAGGCGGGCTCCGTCTTACCTATATTCTGCCACGAAAACTATGAGGATAGACAAATGCGAAATAACCGACTAATGCAAGGGATCTGCGGTGGCTTGCTATTGCTATCAGGTTCATCGATAGCCGGGATCGCTATCGACACCACTCGAATTATCTTTTCAGAAAGTGATAACACCACCGGAAAAAGTGTGGGTATCACCAGCTCAAGCCAGTCACTCACGCCTTATTTAGTCAAAGCACAAATGTTGCGTGACCCCTATGGCGATCAAGGAGAAACCCCTTTTGTGGTGACGCCCTCCTTATTCCGCTTAGAAAAAGGGTCGACCAATCAAGTCCGTATAATGAAAAACAGTGTGGCGCTCCCGCAAGATAAAGAATCTGTTTTTTATTTTCGTACCATCGCCATGCCGACCAGCGAAAAAGGATTGAATGCCCCACAAAATCATATTGATGGTGCCGTACAAGTGTCGACGGGAAACATCATTAAGCTGTTTTATCGCCCGAATCAGTTAGGCATGACCCAGCCACAAGCCATGAAATCGCTGAAATTTTCGAGTGTAAATAATGGGGTTCAAGTGTCCAATCCGTCCCCGTACTACATCACCTTAGACAGCTTAAAAATTGCCAATAAGCCCGTTTCTCTGAGTACCAAAAAGGGAAATAACATGATTGCGCCGTTTAGCAGCATCACCTATTCCCATGTTCAACGACAAGGCTCGGTTGAATGGAAAGCCATTAATGACTATGGCGGAAAGGACGAGTTTCATGCGCAAATTCAATAAATTATGCATGTTTTTTTTCGCCGTTTTACTTAACGGATGGCACATGGCACTGGCCGAAAAAACCGAGATTAGAGCGCTCATTACCGATGATGTTGGGTGCGAAATTCGCATTCCCAACTCATTGCAATTTACCCCGATGCGCACATCCGATTTTCAAGGCGCGATAACCACACATCAAATTAAGCCCTTGAAAGCGCAATTTATCTGTGTGGATAAAACGGGAAATCTCACCCCCAAGATTACGTTACAGGGAAATACCCCCTATAACGAAAGCACGATTTTCTTGGATGGTACCCCAAATAGCACAGGGTTTATGTTACGCCTCAGTGATGGCACGCCGCTCTCCCTGAGTGATTTTTATGACACAAGCAAAGCCTTTAAACGCGGTGAACAGATTGCCTTAACGCCACTGACCAAAGAGAACCATCACCAAACCGAAGAGACTTTTCTCGTGGGTTTAGTGGGGCCCGTGGATGGGGAAGCCATTCCTGGTGAATTCTCAGCCTCATTGACGTTTAACCTTATTTTTCAGTAAGACCTAAAAATAGGAAATCATCATGACACTGACTCAAAAGTCACTCTATTCCCTGCTCATCCCCACTGCATTGTATGCGGCAAGTCTGGGGCAATCCGCGATAGCGGCAACCTCGGCCACCACTAAAATCAGTGCCAGCATTGTCGGTGGTGGCTGCCAAATTACCGCGCCCTCAACTGTTTCGATTCGTAACGGGGATCTGATTCCTGCTGAAGAGATCACCACCACCAGTGATATCAGCGAAACCTTTGACCTCACCATTCTTGGCTGTAAAGGTTACGGGTTAACCCCCTCGATAACCCTCGAAGGGGACACCGATAGTGCCTCCGGTGAAGCGCTGTTTGTGAGTCCCGGCAGCACCAGTACAGGCTATGGCATTTTATTGTCGACGGCTGGCAATACTAACTTCGAAGGTAGTGACAACCTGGCAACGGATAAAAAAATCACGGCTCTCACCACCAAAGAATGGAATAAAACCTTTGCCAGCACATTGAATGGAACCATCCCACTGAAGGCAACCGTCAGTTGTGGAACCTGTACTGCCAATAACTTACAAGGCGGCGAGTTAACCGCCTCATTAACATTTAATTTTTTCTATCACTGATTTTGAAGGCCGTTAATAACAATGATACGAAAACTGTCTTTCTTTAGCGTGATTGTAGGGTTGCTATTACCAGCCAGTGAATTACAGGCAGGCAGTGCCTCAACCACCCTCTCCTTTTCCGCCTTTTTTTATGGTGGTAGCTGCGATGTGACGGTGCCAAATACCGTCACGTATAACAATGGCGCACCACTGCCCTACGATGAAATTCTGAAAAATCCGCAACGTAGCGGATTCACGTTAACCCTCTCAGGGTGCCAGGGCTATTTTTTAACACCCAGAATTGCGGTCAAAGGGAACACGTTCACCGCAGATAACAATGAATCGCTGTATGCCGATGCATCCAGCACCGCAAAAGGCTATGGCATTAAGCTATCCACCCCCGGAAATACGCTTTTTAATGCCAATGACAATACTGCGAAACCCGGCAATGAGGTGATCACCATCAAAACATGGCCATCGGATGGAACCAGCGATGTCGCAAGATTAAACAGCTCACTTGATTTTACTGCCGTGCTTGCCTGCGGCACCTGCACGGCCAGTGACAATTTGCAAAACGGTGAACTTATCGCAACCGTCACGTTTAGCTTCGTATATGACTAATTGGGTAATCAGTATGTTTTCGAATCGTTTTTCTTACTCTCACACGCTTATTATTGTATTGATATGGGGTGTTTTTTCAGCCTTGGCTTCCGCTACTGAAGGCGGTTTACGCTTGGCTCAAACGCGTGTCGTGTTCGATGCGGCAAACCCAAATGCCAGAATTGCTATTAAAAACAGCAGCCCGCAGGTCTACTTAATCAAAGCTGACGTCCTCAATACGCCAGAGGGGAATGCCCACAAACCCGCGCCCCCGTTTATTGTGACCCCACCCATGTCTCGCTTAGAAAAAGAGAGCCAAAATACGCTGCTCATTGTGCGTAATGGTACCGCAGAGCTGCCGACAGACCGAGAATCCGTGTTTTATTTAAGCTTATTAGCGATCCCTTCCACCACAAAAGCGAATGCCCCCGAAGGTGAGATGACCAGTGCGCAAGTTTCGGTGGGGATCCGCAACGTGATCAAACTGTTTTATCGCCCGAAAGGGTTACCCATGAGTGTCGAAACCGCTTCAAGCCAACTGACGTTTCGCCAGCAAGGTCAACAGCTCGAAGTCAGTAACCCAACGCCGTATTACATAACCTTGGCACAATTGAGTGTGGATCAGCATCCCATTGATGTACGAGGACTGGGGCCTATGATTGCGCCCTTCTCCACCCACACTTATCCCGTCAAAGGCGGTGCTACACGTGCAGAGTGGAGAGTGATTACGGATTATGGGGATATGAGCCCCGCGTATCAGGGGAAGGTTCAATCAGGAGATATTCGCGATGAACAACATTAAGTTATTGAATGTGACAAAGCCTGTGTTATCTCGTTTGGTTAGCGGTGTCGCTCTATGGGTAGCACTTTTTACCCAACCTGTGTTGGCAAATAACATCCAAGACCAAATTAATGGGCTGACACTGCATTCAACCCGTATTATCTACCCCCATGATGCCAAAAACGGGGTGACGTACACTACACCAATAATACGGCGATACCGTATTTATTGCAGGCGCGCCTCTTGCCGTGGGAAGGAATTCATCAAGCAAAACGGCGAACGAGAATACCGAAGCCGCCGATGAAAATTTGACGGCATTCATTGCTTTACCGCCGTTACAGCGCTTCGAACCGGGTGAAAACACTCACATGCGCATTCTTCAAAAACATCATTTACTCGCGCAAGATAAAGAGTCGATTGCGCAGTTGTCACTGACGGCGATCCCCGCGCAATCAAAAGAGGCGGCGGAAGGCGCGCAAATGATCCTTGCCGTACAAAATAATCTGAAGCTGTTTATCGCCCCGCGCGGATTACCGGAACATCATCTCGACAACATCGCCGAACAGCTGCAATTTCAGCGTACAAAAAACACGCTAACCCTGAAAAACCCGACGCCTTTTTATGTCACGTTAGCGTCACTGTCGGTGGGGAAGAACGCCCTGAATTTAAGTTCCTCACGCATGATCCCCCCCTTTGGGGAGGCGCAGTGGCCCCTTGATGCCAGCCATATGGGAAGCGACATTCATTGGCAGCTCATGGAAGACGATGGCGGAGCCGACAAAATGAGAACACGCCAACTCTCAGCAATGTAACCACACCCGACAGATAAAACACATTCACCCGATGCGCATTGGCAAGGGGGGATTCTTGCATTCGCAAGATAAAGGAAGATCATGAAAAAAGCCCATAAAATTGCTGAAAATCAGCCAAAAATCCCTTTTTTCCGTTATCACCCGCTGGCGTGTGTATTGCTATTGGCGGTCGCGCCAACACAGGCCGAAGATTACTTTGATCCCAGTTTTTTAGGGGTTGCAGGTGAAAACACAGACGTGGATTTATCCGCCTTCTCACAAGCCGGTGGCGTTGCCGAAGGGGAATACACCGTTTCCGTATTTGTGAACCAACAGGACGTGGGGCAATTCACGCTTAATTTTATCAAAAATACCCACGGTGAAATCGCACCGGAATTAACCCCTGAGCAGCTCGACACATTTGGGGTCAATGTGTCGCAAATTCCTGTCCTGAAAGACTTACCTAACGGCGAGTTTATTTCAGATTTAGGCGCCCTGATCCCACAAGCGACAACCCGATTAGATTTGTCACGCTTACGATTAAACATCAGCGTGCCGCAAGTGGCGATGCAATCTCAAGTCAACCGTAATGCGGATCCGTCATTATGGGACGATGGCATTCCGGCACTCATGGCGAACTATAACGTCAGCGCCGGTCGCACCACGAGCCGCTATGACCACGGCAAAAAAAATCAAAATACCAACGTCTTTGCGTCCGCACGATTGGGTGCCAATGCAGGGCCGTGGCGTCTGCGCAGTAACCTCACCCACTCCCGTTTCGAATACAGCGGGAGCGAGAACCAATCGGCCACGACCAACACCCAAACCTACTTTTCCAATACCACCCTATCACGGGATATTCGGGCATTGCGCTCGACATTGTTAGTCGGTGAAAGCAGCACGGGCAGCGATGTGTTTGATGGTGTGCCCTTTAAGGGCGTGCAGCTAACCTCTAACGAGCAAATGCTGCCAAGCCAATTACGCGGCTATGCGCCGGCGATCAGTGGTGTTGCCAACAGCAACGCTCGCGTCACTATTCGCCAAAATGGCAATATCGTGTATGAAGCCTATGTGGCTCCAGGGCCCTTTTATATCAATGATATCCAGCAAGCGGGCTTATCCGGGGATTATGACGTCACAGTCACCGAAGCCGATGGCGCTGAACGCCAGTTTGTGGTGCCCTACTCATCTTTACCCGTGATGCTGCGCCCCGGTGGCTGGAAATACGAAGTGGCCTCTGGTCGTTACAATGGCAACTTGACCACCAGCTCACGTCGTTCTGACTTTATTCTCGGTACTGCTGTTTATGGGCTGCATAACGATGTCACGGTGTATGGCGGCGCCTTGCTGGCAAAAGATTATCAATCTCTGAGTTTAGGAACAGGAGTCTCTTTAGGTGACTTCGGTGCTGTCTCCACGGACGTCACGCACTCATCGGCTAAATTTACTTATTCCAACCCAGTTACCAGCTCTAGCGAGCGAAAAACGGGGCAATCTTACCGTATCCGTTATTCAAAAAGCTTAATGGCAACCGGTACGTCGGTGGATTTAACCGCATTACGTTACTCCACCGAGCATTTCTATAATTTTAGCGAATTTAACAGCCAAGGTTATCGCCTTGAAGAGGGTCTTAACCCGTGGACGTTGCAACGTCGTCGCAGCAGCTTCCAAACCCAGCTCAGCCAACAGATGCAACAGTATGGCTCACTGCATTTTCGTGCTAACCGCGATGATTACTGGGGCAGCAGCCGAACCTTAACGGGTTTATCCATGGGCTACAGCAACAGCTTTAAAGGGGTCAGTTACGGTGTGAACTACAATATCGACCGCGTGAAAGACAGCCGTAATAACTGGCCGGAAAACCGCCAGCTCTCCTTCAACTTAAGCGTGCCGTTCAGTGTATTTACTCAAGACCGTAATTTGCAGTCGATTTATGCCACCTACTCCATGAGTCATGACCAAAATGGACGCACGCAAAATAATAGCGGCCTGAGCGGCAGCTTTATGGATGGCAAGCTGTCTTATGGCGCATCACAAAGCTGGGGAAATAAAGGGCAAATCGCCAACACCAACCTAAATGCGGGCTACCAAGGCGATAAAGGCAGTATCAGTACCGGTTATAGTTATAGCAATAATTCTCAGTCAATCAATATGAATGCCAGCGGCGGCGCCTTGCTTCATTCAGAAGGGCTGACGTTAAGTCGTTCGATGGGGGACTCTGTCGCACTGATTAGTGCACCGGGTGCCGAAGGCGTCAGTGTTAATGGCGGAACCGCCGTGACCGATTGGCGCGGCTACGCCGTGGCGCCTTATCTTTCCGACTATAACAAAAACAGCATTGGCTTAGACCCAAGCACGCTGCCTGAAAACGTCGATTTACCGCAATCCAATACCAACGTTTACCCCACCAAAGGCGCAGTGGTGAAAGCCAGTTTCCGTACCCGTATCGGCTACCAAGTGCTCATGACCTTAAAACAGGGGGCCAAATATGTGCCCTTTGGGGCGATTGCAACCTTAACCTCCGATAACAGCGCTGACAACATGAGCAGCATTGTGGGGGATGCCGGGCAGGTGTACCTGACGGGATTACCAGAAACCGGGGAATTGTTAGTGAAGTGGGGAGAGACAGCCGCACAGCAATGTCAGGTGAAATTCGATTTACGCCATGTTGATGTCTCCGCGGATATGCCAATCCGTCAAGTCTCTTATCGCTGTGTCAGTGGGCAACCGCAAGCTCAGCCTATGGTATCGAATACACCAGAAACGCGTTAGTTATAGTCACCAGTAGGAGAAAAATAATGCAATTAGATCATCAAAAATGCTGGCGACAGACACCAGCGGAGGAGCACTATTATGCATAAGAATGAATCGTATTCTCGTAATAACACTTATTTGGGCACGGCTTGGAAATTGTTGTATGAGAAAAGTAAGTTAATGATATTAAGGTCTTACATATTAGCAATTTTTTATATTTTCAGTAGTCACTATAATATAGCTATCGCAGCAGAAACTTGGTCCGCCATATCAGGCAAAAGTACTTTGATACCTGATGTCGGATTGCAAAGCGAAAATCTTGAAGTAGGGGGTGGTAATTGGTCGCCTTATAATTACGTTTACCCTACCGCAATATCTATATCAACAATCAGTAATAGTGGTAGTTGTTCGTATCCGGAAAACTATCCTACATTTACTACGATTGATGGATATAGTGGGTTAAAAATTGCAGAGGGAATATTATTGATAATTGATGGTGCTGTTACAGGTACCACTAAGGCAACGACTAATTCAAACGCAACAAAAAACTTTACTATTAGTTTTAATGGAAGTGGTGGTGTTCCATATAGTTTGACTAATACTCTGAATATCCTTAGTACTGGATTATGTTCATCAGGGGTTGTACCACCGTCAGATAATCAATATACAGGGGCAAGCAGTGTCAATGTACGTTACTCTTTGTATATTTCACCATCAGCGTCAGCTGGTACTTATGTGATCCCCGACTATTATTGGCGTAAAGAGTCGGGTTCTATTGCCTCGAAAATTTTTACTATTAGTAATAGCACTATTACTATTGAGAAACCAATGATGTGTACCATTAACACCCCGCCTAAGATTGATTTCGGTAAGGTCAATGTTTGGGATTGGGAAGGCAATACTTCCGGTACACCAGGGGGGAATCGTAAGGATGTTTTAGGGGTAGCTGATGGGAATTTTTCCATAAATTGCACAGGTGATAATAACGCTGTTACTCCTGCTAAATTAACACTTAAGGGAAACACTCAAGGTTATGCGAATGACTTAAAAATGACGATGGATGCCACCGGTGAAGTTGCTCCTGCAACCGTACGAGCGTCAATTAAATCAATCAAATCAGCATGCAGCTCTGACGGAATATATTTTGATCCCAGCACAAACCCTGAACCAGGAAATGTCGTGGATTTAGGTGGACTTACCGTCGGTTCACACCAAGTCCCTTACCGTTTTAGCCTCTGTGCGCTTGGAGAAGGCTTTAAATCTGGCGCCGCTTCTGCCACCGCCACTGTCACCATTGATTGGGAATAACCTAGGTAAGTTTTCTGGTCAAACAGTGATTATTCTAAATAATAACTAAATCGGCTGATCATCATTTAAATTATTTTCCTTCCCTTTAAAAATTAACCATCTCTTTAAATTGTATCTAAAGAGATGGTTACAGCCATTCTCCACTATTCTTCTGAGATAAATTGTTCTTCATAAGCGTCTAGATGATGCTTAAAAAATTTCTCGAACTCTTCTGCTGACTCGACTAAAACCGTTACCTCGATGTATTGCTCACCAAACTTGTCTGAATGATCTTCAATCATGATAGATTTACAAAGGATCTCTTCATGGGTATCACTGCAATACAGTTTGCAGCTCACGGTACTGATATTGGGTTTATAAAACGGTGTTGGTACTAATTCACCAAAGACAAATCCCATTGGCGGGTCACTTTTTTCAAGTTCGCTCATCCCAATAATTTGGTCTTTGTAGATAATTTTATATTTCATTGGGAAGTCCTTTGTATCTCTTCACCATAAAATGTTATTTTAAAAAACCTCAAGCATTAAGAAACAAAATCACATCATAAAATTAACATTAAATAATAAACTTAAACATTACCCTCACAAAATCAAAACTAGCATATTATTTTATCATTACCAAATTAATTAGTTAATTTTAATGTGATAATGGTTTAATCAATATAATTTAGTTACCTTAATATAACTGGCTGATACTAAATATTAGCATTGAATTTTAATCAAGGGTCATACATTAAATGAGATGCTATTAATACCCTTCAGTATCACTATTAAAATTCTCTTACTGACTTTTAAAACTAAAGTATTAAGTCTTATTAAACTTCATGTTTAAGACATATTTTTACCAATAAAACGAGTATTTAATATATTAAAAATAATCATTACCTCCCCCAAGAAAACCCAATCAATAAAAAATTAAAAACCGAATATAATTCCAATAAAAACAACTAAATACAATAACACCACCAACAATTTAAATTATTTTCATCTCAACATTCAGATACATTCAAAAAGAAATATAAGGTACATAGAAAGCGAGCCACCTTATTAGATGCACCATCAAAAATTGCTTTTTATTACTTTTCTATATAACGAATTAAGAATTATCTTAATTTTTAGGCGGAAACATTTTTTACTAAAAAATTTATTACATACGTTTTTCTACTTATCCTAAATTTAAATTAGTCTAACTAAGTTAACTTAGAGTGATTCATTTTTATTTATTTAATTAGCCTTTTGATTTTTCAGAATAATAAGCATCACTTATTTATCATTAATTATTTTTATGCTTTAAGATTTTGTATCAAAATATGTTTAATTGTTTCAAATTGAAAGTATTTACATCCCTAAATTTGTTTTTCACACCTTTTAAGTGAGTATTAGTTATGTTAATATTTTTTTGATTTAAATTTCCTTGTATTTATAGGGATACATTTTTAAATGTGGTAACGATAATAAAGAAATGAAATTCATTCTTATAACTTTATTTTCCTAACAAAGAAAAATTAAACATCTCCTTTAAACATCTCTCATTAACTTATTAATGAGATGGCTTTTAGCATCTTTAATAAATAATGTATTAGTTTTTCTTGTATCAATTTAATACTTTTTTGTAAGCAAATAAAAATTACATATTTTTGAATGGAGAGAATGTAATCATGAATAAATATTTAGTTATCGCAGCCTGTATTGTTTCTTCTAATGCAATAGCTGCTTCTAATAATACAATACGTTTTCAAGGCGAAGTTGCTGATGAAACATGTACTGTAACAATTAATGGAAACACCGCGTTACCTGTTGTTTTATTGCCAACAGTATCAAAGAAAGACCTAGCATCATCAGGTAGTACTGCTGGTGAAACACCATTTACCATCGCAGTGAGTGGCTGTACAGGATCGACAACTACAGATACAAATATCAACACCATTTTTGTTGCTAACAATATTACATCCAGTAACCGCGTTGGTAATACTGGTACGGCAACTAATGTTTCTTTAGAACTCATTGAACCAACTGGTAGTAAAGCCGCACTTGATGTAACAGGTACTAAATCTAATGCTGGATTAGTATTAAAACAAAATGAAAAATCGGCAACTCATGACTATGCCGTTCGTTATTATGCTGAAGGTCAGGCTGAAGCGGGTACTGTGTTAGGAAGTGTTCAATATTCTATTTCTTATAATTAAGCCCCTAATCTCTCTTCTCAAAAAGAAGAGAGATTGTTTTTATAAAAAGAGCCAAATAATGAAAAAATTTATTTTTTTTATTCTTTTTATTTCTGCCTTTGTTTCAAGCGCATCAGCATCTGTCACGATGTTAAAAACTCGTGTTGTTTATCTGTCAGATACCAAGTCAGAAACATTAAAATTAAAGAATAACGACAATACCCCCTATATCATGCAAATCTGGACGGATATCGATAATCCGAATTCAACACCAGCCGATGCAGATGGCCCTTTCATTGTTCAACCGACAGTATTTCGTATTGAGCCAAATACAGGTAGAGACGCGAACTTAATTTATACCGGAGGAAGTTTACCTCAAGATAAGGAATCCCTATTTTATTTAAATTTAGTGCAAATTCCTCCTCGCGATGCTGCTTCAAGTGAGAATGAACTTTCTTTTTTAATTCGCCATCGTATTAAAATTTTCTACCGTCCAACATCACTCTCCTCAGGAGCCGATGACATAGGGAAACATATCTCATTTTCAGGCATAACGTCTTCAGGTATCGAAGTTAAGAACAACTCACCTTATTTTTTATCATTGAACTCTGTAAAAGTATTCGGTCAAGCAGGTGAAAAAATAGAATTAATACCAACAATGATCCCGCCATTTGCCAGTAAAAAATTGCCGCTTAAAGATGAAAAAACCATAAATTCCAAGCAAGACAAAGTCATATTCTCATTTACCAACGATTTGGGTGGTAATGTCGAATACACGTATAAATATAATTAGTGGATAAAAATAAGATGACAATCAGACGTTGTTCCTATTTAAGGAGAGAAAACCTATCGTTTAAATACAAGATTGCATCTTATTGCTTTATTGCTGTTTTATTTATCTCTAAAGCTAATGCTCAACATCATGAGCAATCATTTGTCTTTGACCAAAGTATGTTACTAGGTGGAGGGCAAAATATTGATATTAATAAATTTAGTGAGAATAACTATGTCCCAACAGGGCAATATTTAGTCAATCTTTTTGTTAACAGTAACTTCTATGAAAAAAAAGAGGTTGAGTTCAAGTTAGATAAGACAGATACCACCTCTCCATGTTTTTCACCTGAAGAATTAGAGTCTATGGGCATTTTGCTCAAAAAAGCCAATGCTTCCATAGAAACAGAATCCGCCCAATGCTTGTTTATTCAAGACATTATCCCTGACGCTAAAGTGAGTTTTGACTCTTCTAATTTAAGATTAAATCTCCTCATTCCACAGATTTATATCAAACAAGATGCTAAAGGATTTGTCCCGGAAAGTAGCTTAAATGCTGGAACAGCGATGCTTTTCGCTAATTATGATACCAACTATTACAAAAATAAGTCCAAAGGGTACAACTCTGATTATGCGTTTGCCAGTTTCAACGGGGGAATAAATTTAGGTTTATGGCAGTTTCGCCAACAAGCATCAATGAATTACACATCGACAGAAAATAATAATGGCAAAAAAACGAAATTTAATTGGATAAGAACTTATCTGCAACGTCCTATTGTTTCACTAAAATCGCAATTGTTAGTTGGTGAAATATCTACCGCTGGTTCAATTTTTGGCAGCCTTTCATTTAGAGGCATTCAGTTAATTTCAGATGATCGGATGCTGCCTGACTCGCAAAAAGGATATGCGCCCGTTATCCGTGGTGTCGCCACAACAACCGCTCGCGTCTCAGTAAAGCAAAATGGCGTTGAAATCTACCAAACGACGGTATCTCCAGGCCAATTTGAAATCACAGATTTATACCCAACCAGCTATGAAGGCGACCTGCTTGTTGAAGTTCAAGAAGCAAATGACAAGGTAACATCATTTGTTGTGCCTTTCTCTGCCGTACCTGAGTCTGTTCGCCCAGGATATACTCGCTATGCTATCGCGATGGGTGAATTGAAGAATTTCAACCGAATAAATAATCGGTTTGTTGATGCATCTTTTCAGCATGGTTTAACAAACATGCTAACGCTAAGCAGTGGTATCCGTGCAGCAGATAAATACTATGCGGCTTCTGTTGGAACAGTACTTGCGACTCAATTTGGTGCTTTTGGGCTACAATCCGCCTTTTCTAATGCTGATATCAATGGTGAAACTCATCAGGGCGCGCGAGTTGGCATAAATTACAGCCGTACTTTGTCGACAACAAATACGATTATTACATTAGCTGGCTATAAATATTCAACTGAAGGGTTTCGTGAATTAGCTGATGTTTTAGGTGTGAGAGGAATGAAATCAGAAAATGAAGTCTGGAACTCCAATACCTATAAACAAGAAAGCCAAATGGTGCTACACATCAACCAATCTTTAGGGGAGTGGGGACAAGTTTTTACATCGGGTTCAATCAATAATTATTATGGTAACCGTGAACGCGATACTCAATTCCAACTAGGGTATTCAAACACATATAAAAATATTGGATACAGTATTGTTTATAGCCAACAAAAAGTTGGACATGTTAACGACAATTACACGTATAGTGATCAACGTGATAATTCAAAAACCGATAAAATCGTGATGTTCACGGTTTCAGTCCCTCTGGGAGGGAGCTATGACTCTCCTATGCTGATGCTCGGTGGTACAAATAGCGACAGTAATTCCAGCTATCAAGCCAACCTATCTGGAATTATGGGAGAAGACCAAACACTCAGTTACAGCGTGAATGCCGACTATGATGCGAATAATAGAAATGTAAGCTCAGGAATTCATTTAACGAAACAATTTCCTGAAGCGACAATTTCCGGCAGTGTATCTAAAGGTGAAAATTATACTCAAGGCAGCCTTTCTGCTAGGGGAGCCATCGTTGCTCATGGTGGAGGAGTCACCATGGGTCCGTATGTTAGCGACACATTTGCGTTAGTTGAAGCGCAAGGCGCTAAAGGGGCTAGAGTGATTAATGGTTCTGGCGCTTCAATTGATAGGTTCGGATATGCAATTATCCCGTCTCTCATCCCTTATCAATACAATAACGTTGGCTTAGACAGTAAAGAAATTGAGGATAATCATGTTGCATTAGCTGAAAACTCCCAAAAAATTGCACCTTACGCAGGTGCCAACGTAAAACTGAAGTTTAATACATCCGTAGGTTATCCTATCCTTATTTCTATACCTCAATCTATATCATTACCTCTGGGTGCAGACGTTTATGATGCCAACAAACAAGTCGTTGGATTAGTAGGACAAGGAAATCAGATATACGCTCGAGTTGAACAATTGAATGGCACTCTATCCGTTGCCCAGCAATTAGGCGATTGCCACGTAACGTACAACATTCCTGATGACAAAAAAGCATTGAGTCTTATTTTATTAAATGAAACTTGCGAGTAAGTAAAGGCGATTAAAATGACAACATCTTCTTTTGCAAAAATATTGCTAGCCCTGCTACTTTCTTCTTTTACTACCTATACATTCGCAACATGCTATCGAATCACATCAATAAATACGAACTCTGGTAGCGTATATTATACCGAACCTGGAAAGGGAACGGCTGGTGCTTGGGGAGGGTCTACGGATTCATCGGGTACAATGGGTACAACGCCAAGAGTTATTAATATTAATAATAATAACTTTCAACCTTTAGGGTCTTTAATCGCTACAGGATATGTTTCTTTTTTAGATTCAGGTTCTGCACGTTATGAACCG
The DNA here is from genome assembly GCF_027595165.1 of Providencia sp. PROV188. Taxonomy (NCBI): domain Bacteria; kingdom Pseudomonadati; phylum Pseudomonadota; class Gammaproteobacteria; order Enterobacterales; family Morganellaceae; genus Providencia; species Providencia sp. PROV188. Next base: position 113,937 of record NZ_CP097291.1, on the reverse strand, counting down.
GAACAAATTTTATTTCGTTGCACCGCTGATGAAGATGGGTTTTTAAAAGAATTCTATGCCACCAATGGTGATTCAGCATATGCTGGCATGTATCAAGCTAACCCTGCTTTAGGGCTCGATCAGACCTATACAACCATCGTTAATGGTGTCGGAATTAGAGTTAAGAATGTCAATACAGGGGAGTATTTTTCTCGCTATTGGAAATCTCGCCCACTAACAAATCTAGATAGAGATAGCCAAGGTTGGATTCTGGTTAAAGCCAAAAACTTTTCCGACTCAAGCATAGAGTTATTTAAAATTGACTATGGTTCAGGAGTTCCCGTGCCAAGCGTAACAACGGGGACTGTTTCTTGGACTCAACCTTCTACCTATACGGCGTTTAAATGTAAGCAATGCTCTTTAAACGTAACGGAGAATGCAGATTCCGCATACTACTATAATGGTTGGTATCTATATTGGCCCGGAGCCATTAATTTGCACCAAAACATCGTTGTTAGACGAGCCGCCACTTGTATGGTTGAAAACGTGACACCAAATGTATTTTTCCCATTAATCTCTAAGAATGAGATCGATAATAATGTGAAAGTCACCGCGCCTATTAATATTCGATTTCAGTGCCAATCCGGCTCCCCTGCAAATAGCGGACTTTCAGGGTTTGTCAGCGGAACCGCAAATACACAAACTGCGATGGGTTTTTTACCTAACCCAGCAAATATTACCTCTGCCATTCAAGAAAACTTAACCGTTAGTTCGGGATCCGGAGTCACGCATTTACTGTCAAATGGGTATGGCATGCCAAACATTGCAACAGGCGTCGGGGTTAGATTGTATCAACTGAACGGCACGGCTTTAAATTACCTATCGTCTTTATCAAACACCGGTCAAGGAGCGGCTAATGGGTGGTACCCTGTTCTGACCGATGCTATTTCTGTTGGTGTAGTCAATGGCGTGACGACGTATTCTAAAACAGTCAATGCCTCACTTGAAAAGATCCCAGGTAAAGTCGTCAAACCCGGAAAGTTTGATGCAACTGTTCAAGTGATTATTCAGGTTCAATGACAATGAAATCTACCTTATTCGCGTTAATGATCTTGCTTTCTTCTTATAGTCAGGCAGCAATGATGATTGAAGGCTCACGGGTTATCATCAAGCATTCTCAAAGAGAAGCAACATTGCCCATTAAAAATACCAGTAAATACCCAGTTATTATCCAAAGCTGGGTTGATGATGGGGCTCCCGATGGCACACCAGAAAAAGCAAGTCACTCTCCTGTCATTGCTATTCCTACTATTTTCCGCCTTAATGAAAACGAATTAAAATACATTCGGTTAGTTAATAAATTTATGCCATCTTCAACAGACAGAGAATCACTTTATTGGCTAAATTTATATGAAATCACACCGACCCCTGACAATGAAAAAGGCAATGCCAGTATTATCAATGTCGCAGTCAGGCTACAAATTAAGGTCTTTTACCGACCTGATAACCTTAACGCGACCATTGGTGAAATAAGCGATCAAATCCAATTTACGTTAGATAAAGGAAGCCAACGCTTAACTATCAAAAACCCCACCCCTTTTTATATTACGTTCAATAAACTACAAATGGGTAAAACAGAAGAACAACTACCGACCATGTTATTGCCCCCCTTTTCGGAGCAACAGACTGAAATTAAAAAAGATAATACTAATAACAAGATACTGTTTAGCCTCATTGATGATTCCGGTGAACAAAATCATTATGAAAAAGAAATAATTGTCCGCTGATAATTCAACTCACCATGCTTCGAATTGGTTTTTGAGTAAAAATAAGCAGTGAAATAGTGATAGATAAATCGCAAATAACCGTATTTTGATGATGAGCCTTAATAGGTGCTATCCCCTTTCGCCCTCTTATGCGGAATGATGTATACTTGCCGGCAGGAAATTTATTCACGGTTAATTAATGATGAAAGAAACTGAAAAAACACAGATTAAAACGCTTAGCGACCGCTTAGACCTTATTCGTCACCAAATGGCAAGTATGCAACTGTCGACCCAAGCGGAAAAATACGCCGAGCTCGAAAAAGAAAAAGCGACGCTGGAAGTTGAAATCGCTCGTCTGAAAGAAATGCGTAACAAGAAGCTAAGTAAAGAAGCACAGAAATTGATGGATATGCCATTCAAGCGCCCTATCACAAAGAAAGAGCAAGCGGATATGGGCAAACTGAAGAAATCCGTACGAGGCCTCGTTATTGTCCACCCAATGACAGCATTAGGTCGCGAAATGGAGTTGGATGCTATGACCGGTTTTTCTAAGACTGATTTTTAATAAGAAAAATTTGTCTTAGATCGTGTTTTGCCTAGATTAAAAAATGCGCGGTTTCTATATTGGAAAGCGTGCAGTTCTCTGACAAATTGTGTGCTGCGAACAGAACGGACGCGGTAACCGACCATAAGAATGGCAAGTAAACTATAGTAATCGACCTCTCTGGAAACCTGACCATTTCCCTCTAATCGAACTATCCGGAACTTCAGGATGATTGAGTTTTGAGCAAGTCTTTATAGATTAAGACAAACTACAAAAAATGGTATTAATACGAAGATAGAGGGAGAAAAGTGGCGGAAGATCACAGGAGTCGAACCTGCCCGGGACTGCTGGCAGCCCCAACTGGATTTGAAATCCAGCCGCCTCACCGGAGACGACGATCTTCCTCTATTTGGTAGGTGTTCGATTATAAACTGAATTATTTATTTTCCAAGGTATTGTGAGAACAACCATTCAAATTATTGATACACGCCAATAATGCCACGCCATTCTCAAAAACTGATAACAAAAAGCACAAATGTGATATTGAGGTTTATACAATTGCCCCCATATACTTATTCATGTCTACATACGGCGCGCTGATTTCACAAATAGTCACCCCGCCAACACTTTCATTGTCAGCACAGTAAGCCTTGGCTCCCGAGCGCAAGCCTGCATTCAAGGATGTTTTTTTATGACAAACTCATTATTAGCCGATTCCGCATTACCCCGTTTTGAACATATTGAACCTGCACATATTTTCCCGGCAGTTGAACATGTTTTAGGCGAATATCGCCAAACCGTTGAAAATATTCTGGCAGCCAACAGCCACTATACTTGGGACAACCTGTGCCAACCATTAGAAGAAGCGAGCGATAAACTCTCCCGCGTTTGGTCCCCAGTAAGCCATCTGCATTCTGTTAAAAATAGCCCTGAGCTACGTGAAGCTTATGAGCAATGCCTCCCATTACTGTCCGAATTCAGTACATGGATGGGACAACATGAGCCACTGTATCAAGCTTATAAATCCCTCAAAGAAGACGCTGGATTTAATCAATTAAGCCAAGCTCAACGTAAATCTATCGAAAATACCCTGCGTGATTTTGAACTGTCCGGTATTGGTTTACCTGCTGAAAAACAGCAACGTTATGGTGAAATCGTCGCACGTTTATCGGAGATCGCCTCTAAGTTTGGTAATAACGTCCTAGATTCCACAATGGGTTGGTCAAAACTCATTAAAGATGAAAGCGAGCTGGCAGGCATGCCAGAAAGCGCCATCGCCGCAGCAAAAGCCATGGCGGAATCTAAAGGTGAAGAAGGTTATTTACTGACTTTAGATATGCCAAGCTACCTGCCTGTCATGACCTACGCCGATAATGCAGAGCTACGCCGCGAAATGAGCTATGCCTATAGCACTCGCGCCTCCGACCAAGGTCCAAACGCAGGTAAATGGGATAACAGCGAACTTATCGATGAGTTAATGGCGTTACGCCATGAGCTGGCTCAACTGCTTGGTTTTAAAAACTTTGCCGAAAAATCCCTCGCCACCAAAATGGCAGAATCCCCTGAGCAAGTTTTAGGTTTCCTGAATGATTTAGCAAACCGCGCTCATCAGCAAGGTAAAGAAGAACTCGCGGAACTGACCGCATTCGCGAAAGAAAATTATGGTGTTGAAACCCTCGAATCTTGGGATTTAGCCTATTACAGCGAAAAACAAAAACAGCATAAATTCTCACTTAATGATGAGCAATTGCGCCCTTATTTCCCAGAGCAGCGCGTGTTAAATGGGCTGTTTGAAGTCGTTCACCGTATTTATGGTTTAACGGCTAAAGAGCGCCAGGATGTTGAAACTTGGCACAATGATGTCCGTTTCTTCGAACTGTATGATGATACCAATACCCTACGCGGTAGCTTCTATCTCGATTTATATGCTCGCGAGCACAAACGCGGCGGTGCATGGATGGATGATTGCGTGGGTCGTATGGTGCATAAAGATGGTTCACTGCAAAATCCTGTGGCTTATTTAACTTGTAACTTTAATAAGCCGCTAGGGGATAAGCCTGCTTTATTTACCCACGATGAAGTCATCACCCTGTTCCACGAATTTGGTCATGGTCTACACCATATGCTGACCCAGATTGATGTTGCCGATGTGGCGGGTATCAATGGGGTTCCATGGGATGCCGTTGAATTACCAAGCCAATTTATGGAGAACTGGTGCTGGGAACCTGAAGCCCTTGAGTTTATCTCTGGTCACTATGAAACTGGCGAACCTTTGCCAGCCGATATGCTACAAAGCATGTTAGCCGCGAAAAACTACCAGTCGGCGATGTTTGTACTGCGCCAGCTTGAATTTGGTCTGTTTGATTTCACCTTACACGCGGAATATGACCCAGCAAAAGGCGCGCAAGTGATGCCAACGCTGTATGCCATCAAAGAAAAAGTTGCCGTGGTACCATCACCAAAATGGGGGCGTTTCCCGCACGCATTTAGCCACATTTTTGCCGGCGGCTACGCAGCGGGTTATTACAGCTATTTATGGGCGGATGTGTTGGCTGCTGATGCGTTCTCTCGCTTCTCTGAAGAAGGCATTTTTAATCGCCAAACTGGTCAATCCTTCCTCGACAATATTTTAAGTCGCGGGGGTTCTGAAGCGCCTATGGTACTGTTCGAGCGTTTCCGTGGTCGTAAACCAGAATTAGATGCGATGTTGAAGAGCTACGGTATTCATGGCTGAAAATATTGCTATCCAATTAATCTGTGAAGAGGGTGCCGATATTGGCACTCTCAATCAACTTGCTGAAAAATGGCAACTCACACATACACCTGACGCCTTGATGGCATTGGTGTTAACCCCCGAAAACCTGCAATTACGCAAAATGGATGAACCAAAATTAGGCGGCATCTTTGTGGATTTTGTCTCAGGCGCGATGGCGCATCGCCGTAAATTTGGTGGTGGACGCGGTGAGGCGGTTGCTAAAGCGGTGGGGATCAAAAAAGAGTATCTGCCCGATGTAATTGATGCGACAGCCGGTTTAGGGCGCGATGCTTTTGTACTGGCGGCTTTGGGCTGTAAAGTACGGATGTTAGAGCGTCATCCAGTGGTAGCTGCACTGCTTGATGATGGTTTACAACGTGGTTATCAAGACCCTGAAATCGGGGAATGGCTACAATCACGAATGTCACTGATCCACGCATCGAGCATTACCGCATTAGCCGAAATTACTGAAGCGCCGGACGTAATTTACCTCGACCCGATGTACCCACATCGGCAAAAAAGTGCATTAGTGAAGAAAGAGATGCGGGTGTTTCAGTCATTGGTCGGGGCTGATGATGATGCAGATTCTTTACTGGCACCAGCCATTGCGCTGGCAAAACGCCGTGTTGTGGTTAAGCGACCTGATTACGCCGAACCGCTTGCGGGGCAAAAAGCACCTTCAGCAGTCACAACCAAAAGCCATCGATTCGATATCTATCCCTGTATTAAACACAGCGATTAAAACGTAACGGCGAAGGGCGTTTGTACGGTTTATCACAGCGACAAACTTGTACGACCGCCCTTTCGCTTACGTTTTGAGTTAAACCTTACACAACGCCTTGTGCAAACATAGCGTCAGCGACTTTAACAAAGCCAGCAATGTTCGCGCCTTGGACGTAGTTGGTTTGTTTGGCTTCGCCACCGAATTCAACACAGTGGTGGTGAATGTCCAACATAATGTGGTGTAAACGCGTATCCACTTTTTCTGCTTTCCAGCTTAAGCGTGCTGCGTTCTGCGCCATTTCCAGACCTGAAGTTGCAACACCGCCAGCGTTAGCTGCTTTACCAGGAGCAAATAGAACACCTGCTTCAAGGAATAGCTCAGTTGCAGGAATAGTGGTTGGCATGTTTGCGCCTTCCGCGACAGCTTTAACGCCATTTTGGATCAGCACTTTAGCCGCATCTACATCCAGTTCGTTCTGTGTTGCACATGGCAGTGCGATATCCACTGGAACGCCCCAAGGTTGTTTACCCGCTAAGTAAGTTAAACCAAACTCTTTCGCGTATTCTTCAACACGACCGTAGTTGTTTTTAATAGCTTCTAAGCGTGCAAGTTTTTCAGGGGTGAAACCGGCTTCATCCACGACAGTACCGCTAGAGTCGGATGCAGTAACGACTTTTGCACCTAATTCCATACATTTTTCAATGGTGTATTGAGCAACGTTACCCGAACCTGAAACAGCCACTCGCATGCCTTCAAAACCTAAACCGTGGCGTTTGAGCATCGCGTCAGTGAAGTAAACAAGACCGTAACCGGTTGCTTCTGGACGAATTAAGCTACCACCAAATGACAGACCTTTACCGGTGAAAACGCAAGAGGTGTCATTAGACAGTTTTTTCATCATCCCAGTCATAAAGCCAACTTCACGACCGCCCACACCGATATCACCAGCAGGAACGTCAGTATCAGCCCCTAAGTGGCGATAAAGTTCTGTCATTAATGCTTGGCAGAAACGCATCACTTCACCATGGCTTTTTCCTTTAGGATCAAAGTCAGAACCGCCTTTTGCTCCGCCCATTGGTAGGGTTGTGAGTGCATTTTTGAGGGTTTGTTCGAAGCCTAAGAATTTCAGGATGGATAAGTTAACGGATGGGTGGAAACGCATGCCGCCTTTGAATGGACCAATCGCAGAGCTGAATTGAACACGCCATGCGCGGTTAACTTGCACCTTTCCTTGATCGTCCATCCAACATACGCGGAACTGGATCACTCTTTCTGGCTCAACGAAGCGTTCGAGAAGTGCTTGATCGCGATATTTTGAATTTTGTTCAATGAAAGGCCAAAGAGAAGTGAATACTTCACGCACTGCTTGTAGGAATTCAGGCTGTGAAGGATCTCTTTTTTGGACAGACTCCAAGAATGAAGATAGTGTTTGAGCCATCTTTGTCTTCCTTTTTCAATGTGGATATTGTTGTGAGGTGCCTCACTATTTCTTATCTTTTTTTTTAGGAAATGTGAGGTCGATTTGTGTTTGCCTATTGAATATATCATTAGTTTATATTCTCAATTCAAGGTTTTTTTTTACTCATTTGAAAAAAAAATTGCTTGACCTGCCAATCACTCCCTTCAGACGATTATTTTGCCGCAAAAAAAACGCCTGCATAAGCAGGCGTTTTCAGTGAATAATATTTCAATTTATCGATGAAGAATTATTCTTCTTCGTCATTCAGTGGAACAATCAGCATATCCACATGAACAGTATTGATTAGCTGGCGAGCCGAAGACATCAGCTTGCTCCAGAAATCTTGGTGATGTCCGCAGACAACTAAGTCCATGTCGTATTTTTTGATAGCATCCACTAACACCTGACCTAAGTCACCGCTACCGCTAAGGGTTTCTTGGATGTCATAACCCGCACCTGCGGAAAGGTCTCTTAGTGAATTACGAGTTTCGTCAGTGATGCGTTGTTGCATATCACCTAAATTCACATCGATAAGGCCGGTGTACAGATCCGAGTAATTAACATCAACATGGATCATAGAGACTTTGGCTCCGTACGGTTTCGCCATAGAAACTGCTTTATCCAGTAAAACTTTACTTTCAGGTGATAAATCAACCGCGACAAGAATATGTTTATAAGCCATAAGTAAACTCCTTCCAAATGCTGATTTAACTGGTGGTTAACGACGTTCACCAATATCTTATGAATATACTATACCTGCTAATCGCGATAACTAAGTGTCGTTTTGATCACATCTAGCAGATTAATTTTTAAGGATTAAAAGACAGAACATTTGATAAAACAATAACATCATTCATTCAATATTAATATATATCAGTTCAAAATTCGAATTACCGCAATGCCAGTAAGTGTAATCAACAATCTGTAAATTAACAGTTTATGACTCCCACTTTTTTGAAGTCAAAATTTGAACCATCTGCACTTTTTTTAAGCAATGAATTGTGTTTAAGTAACGACATGCCCTACAATGAAAATAAATGATGTTAGTGCAATATTTTGGCGGTATTTCCTTTAGTGACAACGGGGCAATTTAGGTTCGTTCTAAGGAGGGGATTATGTTCAGTGTAATTGCATTATTTTGGGCACTCTGCATTTTGTGCATCTTAAATATGATGCGCTATTTTTCTTCTATTCGCGTTTTATTATCTATTCTGAGGGATTCGGATCCTCTACTTTATCAATCCGTTGATGGTAATGGCTTTTTCACGACTCACGGTCAGCTTAACAAGCAATTGCGCCTTGTCCGTTATATCAATACCAAACAGTACCTTGAGCACTACGATCCTGATGTAATATTCCGTTGTGAACGTATTCGCAAGCAGTTTATGTTGATCAGCCGATTAAGCATTTTAGTCGTTGTGAGTTTGGTCTATATGGTGATAGCCAATTAACCTCGCGTTTGTTATTCCCTTTATTCAAGGCAAAAAAATAGTGATGACCGGAAACCGATCATCACTATTTTAGAATGCTTATGCTTAGAGTGTGCAGGAAGCCCTAACTGGGCTCCCTACCGCTGATTAGATAATCTTCAGCGCAATCCAGTACAGTACACCGGACAGAATGATGGAAACAGGAAGCGTCAGTAACCATGCAAGCGCAATGCTCTTAATAGTTTTACTCTGAACACCACCACCATCAACTACCATCGTACCCGCTACCGCAGAAGAGAGAACTTGGGTTGTTGAAACAGGCATACCTGTATAACTTGCCACACCGATAGATACCGCCGCAGTGACCTGAGCCGATACGCCTTGTGCGTAAGTCATACCTTTCTTACCGATTTTCTCACCGATAGTCACCGCAACACGCTGCCAACCGAACATGGTACCCAGTGCCAGTGCTAACGCAACGGCAACGATAATCCATAACGGTGCATACTCAACAGTATACAGCAGGTCATTACTCAGCTTTTTCAGTAAGCTCGCATCTTTTGCGCTAGTTTCTGGTAACTTCGCCACAGCATTCGCAGTATCGGAGATACACATTAACAGGCGACGAGTTTGGTTGCGCTGATCAGGTGTTAACTCATCATAGCTCTGAATGCCGCTGAGCATCTTCTGAGCTTGATTTAAGATAATTGGCGTACGCGAACTGTCACAATGGAACTCGCCTTCTTCTGGCTTGTTCTCCGCCATCATAGGCGTATTTTCAATTGCGTGGTTTAAGGCTGGTTTATGTGTTTCATAGTATTGTTGCAGATGAACCACCGCATCATGTGTTCTCGCGATATCATAACCGTTTGAATTCATGTTAACGACGAAGCCTGCTGGTGCAACACCAATTAACACCAGCATAATCAGACCGATACCTTTTTGCCCATCATTCGCGCCGTGAGAGAAGCTCACGCCGACAGCAGACAGGATCAATGCAGTACGCGTCCAAAATGGTGGTTTGCGTTTACCATCTTTCTTCTCACGCTCAGCTGGCGTTAAGTGAATACGGCGACGTTTTTTCGTTCCGCTCCAATAACGGCGCAACATGAAAATCATCAGCCCTGCAATCACAAAACCGATAGCCGGAGAAAGAATTAAGGACATGAAAATACTGATCATTTTAGGAATATTCAGCGCATCAACCACCGATGTATCAGTCACTATCGCATTGGTTAAACCAACACCGATAATGGCACCGATCAGCGTGTGAGAGCTTGATGCTGGAATACCTAAATACCAGGTTCCAAGGTTCCAGATGATAGCAGCCAGTAGCAATGAAAAGACCATTGCAAGGCCGTGAGCAGAGCTCACGTTAAGGAGAAGGTCTGTTGGTAAAAGATGAACAATGGCATATGCCACGCTCAGCCCTCCCAGCAAGACACCGAAAAAGTTAAATACCCCGGCCATGACAACCGCGAACTGAGCGCGCATTGCTCGGGTGTAAATCACCGTTGCGACCGCGTTAGCAGTATCATGGAATCCGTTAATCGCCTCATAGAACAGCACAAATAACAGTGCTAGAACTAACAATAGACCTGTGTAAAATTCTAAACCTGTAAAAAGATGTAGCATAGACGTTAAGCCATTATTGGTTGGACATGAACGCGGCGCATTATCAGTGACAAACGCTAGCGGTGGAAGCGAAATCTGACCTTTTTTTGATTTAAATACCAATCAAAAAATCATCAAATACAAACTATCCCTTTAATATCATCCAGTTACCACAATTAAAGTTATTCTGAATTTTTGAAACTTTTTTTATGATAATTTGTGAAAATCTGGGGGAAATAGTCTTTTTTCGCGATTTTTCCTAATTATAATACGTCTACCATACTTTTCATTAATTCTTCGATGATCCGCTGCATTACAACCTACGTTAAATCGCGTAAAATAGCGGCATAAATATTCGTAATTACGATAAAAATCAAATATATATAGAGAACCCTGATTGTGAGAAATATTGACGTTATTATTTTAGGTGCAGGCGCGGCCGGATTATTTTGCGCTTCACTCGCTGGTAAGCGCGGTTTAAATACCCTTGTACTGGATAACGGTAAAAAATTAGGGCGTAAAATTTTGATGTCCGGCGGTGGACGCTGTAATTTCACCAATATGTACGCCGATCACAATAACTATCTCTCGACTAACCCTCATTTTTGTAAGTCAGCACTTGCTCGCTATACACAATGGGATTTTATTGAGCTTGTTGGCAAATATCAGATTCCTTATCACGAAAAGACCCTAGGACAGCTATTTTGCGATAATAGTGCGCAAGATATCGTCGATATGCTGAAAAGTGAGTGTGATCAGCCCAATGTCACTATCAAGCTACGCAGTGAAGTCACCCAAGTCGACAAAACGGATGACGGCTATGTTGTCACGGTGAACGGAGATCAAGTAAGTACTCGCTTACTGGTGGTTGCAACTGGCGGACTTTCAATGCCAGGCTTAGGAGCAACTCCGTTTGGTTATCGACTTGCCGAGCAATTTGGGCACAGCATCATCCCTACCCGTGCTGCACTCGTTCCTTTTACCTTACACAAACCTCTACTTGAAGCACTTCAAGCCCTTTCTGGGGTTTCCGTGGCGGCAACCGTCACATCCGCCAGCGGTGTGCTATTTAAAGAAAATATCCTGTTCACTCACAGGGGACTATCAGGTCCGGCAATTTTACAAATTTCGAATTACTGGCAACCCGGCGAGTATGTGAGTATTAACTTACTTCCAGAGATTTCATTGGGGGAATTTCTGACCAATGAGAAACAACAGCGCCCTAATCAATCGCTCAAAAATACCTTAGCGACACTGTTACCTAAACGCTTAATTGAGGTCTTACAACAACTTGGACAGATTCCAGATTGCCCACTCAAACAACTCACCCACGCACAGATTGATGCTCTTGATGACTTGTTGCATAACTGGCAAGTACAACCTAACGGCACAGAAGGTTATCGTACTGCGGAAGTGACTCTTGGTGGCGTTGATACCCATGAAATTTCATCCAAAACCATGGAATCGCTCAAGTCTCCCGGACTTTATTTTATTGGCGAAGTGATGGATGTGACGGGTTGGTTAGGGGGATACAATTTCCAATGGGCGTGGAGTTCCGCTTCTGCTTGTGCGGAAAACTTGCTCCATCAAGCTTAATCGCGCACGCTTTTATGAAATTATTTAATCCATTGAAAAATAATGGATATTATTTAATTTCAACCAAATCAGGCAGTTGAGCATTGAGTTTAAATAAATCTAAAATTGGTTAAAAATAACTCTTTACAAACGATAGTGATAACTATTATCATTATCACATCTTCCGCAGGCGACTTAACTTAGTCAGTCTCTTGTAGGAGGTACGACATTGCTCACATTGCTTCCAGTGTTTACTTTAGCCAGCATATGCTGGCTATTTTTTTATCTGTACCTTGCCATTTCATACCGAAAATCATCTTGGTGATATCCTAGAATCTTATTCAAATTTTTTGGATCCTATGGTTAATGTCGCCTACTTTTCTCTTTCTACAATTTGGCTAAACTGTCATCAACAAGTTAAGCAAGAGCCCAATGAAAATTGGATATCCGCTTTTAAGGAGATGACTCAATGATCTATTTACGCCAAGCAAATGAACGTGGACACGCAAACCACGGTTGGCTGGACAGCTGGCACACTTTCTCGTTCGCTAACTATTACGATGAAAAATTTATGGGTTTCTCAGCGTTAAGAGTCATCAATGAAGACTACATCGCTGCGGGACAAGGGTTTGGTACTCACCCTCATAAAGACATGGAAATATTGACCTACGTGCTGGATGGTGCCGTTGAGCACAAAGACAGCATGGGCAATATGGAACAGATCCCTGTGGGTGAATTCCAAATCATGAGCGCGGGAACGGGTGTTCGTCACTCTGAATACAACCCAAGTAATGAAAAAGAGCTGCGTTTATACCAAATCTGGATCATTCCAGATAAAAATGGCATCGAGCCACGTTACGAGCAAAAACGCTTTGATTCGACAAGTGGTAAGCAATTGGTGTTATCACCAGATGCACGCGATGGCTCGCTAAAAGTTAACCAAGACATGACCTTATGGCGCTGGGCATTACCAGCTAATGAGCAAAGCACTTACGACATCGCAGAAAAACGTGTTGTTTGGATCCAAGTCGTTAAAGGCAACATTGAAGTTAATGGGCAGAAAGCAACGACTAGCGATGGTTTAGCCATTTGGCAAGAAAATCAGCTAACGATTAAAGCTGATGAAGAGAGTGAAATTTTAGTTTTTGACTTGCCTGCTGCGGAATAATTTTTCAGGTAAGTAAACGCTAACACCAATGGGAAAGGCTCTACACGATGATGTTATCTTCAATCGTTGTAGAGCCTTCTTTTATCTGTACTACCCGAAATTACAGTTTAGGACCGGCTTTAACCAGTGCTGCACCTGCAGGGGTATCAGTGTACTTATCGAAATTCTTCACGAAGCGATCCGCTAAGTCTTTAGATTTTTCATCCCACTGAGATTTATCAGCGTAAGTATTACGTGGGTCAAGGATATTGGTATCCACACCCGGTAATGCTGTTGGGACTTCTAAATCAAACACTGGCAGCTTGATGGTATCCGCTTTTTCGATATCGCCACTTAAGATTGCATCGATGATTGCACGCGTATCTTTAATAGAGATACGTTTGCCTGTACCGTTCCAACCAGTATTGACTAAGTATGCTTTCGCGCCTGCGGCTTCCATACGCTTCACTAATACTTCCGCGTATTGAGTTGGGTGCAGAGATAAGAATGCTGCGCCGAAACATGCAGAGAATGTTGGAGTTGGTTCAGTCACACCACGCTCTGTACCGGCTAACTTCGCCGTGAAACCAGACAGGAAGTGGTACTGAGTTTGTTCTGGCGTTAAGCGAGAAACTGGTGGTAACACACCGAATGCATCTGCCGTCAGGAAGATAACTTTTGTCGCATGACCCGCTTTAGAAACTGGTTTTACGATGTTTTCGATGTGATAGATAGGGTAAGAAACACGCGTGTTCTCAGTTTTAGAGCCGTCATTGAAATCAACTGAACCGTCAGCCAATACCATAACGTTTTCTAATAACGCATCACGTTTGATAGCGCCATAGATGTCTGGCTCAGCTTCTTTAGACAGGTTGATAGTCTTCGCGTAGCAACCGCCTTCGAAGTTGAATACACCGTCATCATCCCAACCATGCTCATCATCACCAATTAACTTACGTTTTGGATCTGTAGACAATGTGGTTTTACCTGTACCAGACAGGCCGAAGAAAATTGCAACGTCGCCTTTTTCACCAACGTTTGCAGAGCAGTGCATTGATGCGATGCCTTTTAATGGCAGCAGGTAGTTCATCATAGAGAACATACCTTTCTTCATTTCGCCGCCGTACCAAGAACCGCCGATTAACTGCATACGCTCAGTTAAGTTGAAAGCAACAAAGTTTTCTGAGTTCAGACCTTGCTCTTTCCAATTCGGGTTAGTGCATTTTGCACCGTTCATCACGATAAAGTCTGGTTCAAAACCAACTAACTCTTCATCAGATGGACGAATAAACATGTTTTTCACGAAGTGAGCTTGCCATGCAACCTCAGTGATAAAACGGACTTTCAGACGAGTATCTGCGTTCGCACCACAGAATGCATCCACAACAAACAAACGTTTGCCTGATAGCTGCTCAGTCACTAAGTGTTTCAGGCTGCTCCAAACCTCTTGGCTCATTGGTTTGTTATCGTTTTTACCTTTACCTTGGTCAGCCCACCAAACGGTATCACGGGTTACATCATCGCGAACGATATATTTATCTTTTGGGGAACGTCCTGTAAAAATACCGGTATCAACAGCAACAGCACCTAACGTAGTGACGGTACCGCGTTCATAACCTTCAAGACCTGGCTTGGTTTCTTCCTGAAATAACAGCTCATAACTTGGGTTATAAACAACTTCAGCGACGTCATGAATGCCGTACTTTTCGAGATCCTTCAGGGTAATGCTTTTAGCGCTCATTATATTGCTCCTGGTAAACATAGCTATTCTGCCGACGATCATAAATCTTTACGACTAATTAACAGCGATAGTTATCAAAGAATTGAAAATGTATAATTTTTTTTAATTCATAATGAGACTTAGAGCACGTTATAATCCTTTAAAATTATAAAAAAAGGGTGCAAAATTGCACCCTCGTCACATAATTAGGTTGCTAAATCGTATCAGTGAAGTTGCTGATTTCGCTCATTATTTAACCCGATGATATCGGATTCAATAAATACATAGTGTGAGCCACAATATTCACACTCCATATCAATTTTCCCATCTTTGTGCAAAATATCCATAACATCTTCATGGGTTAATGTCGCTAAAGACGCTTCACAACGTTCACGTGAACAAGTGCAACGGAACTCAACAGATTGTGGGTCATACAGCGTGACATCTTCTTCATGATATAGACGATGAAGTACCTCTTTCACGTCTAATTCGCTGAGCTCTTTGCCTTTGATAGTCGCAGTCAGTTGCACTAAGTGATCAAAAAACTCGTGGCTAGTCTCTCCTGCAGCTGGTAAAACTTGCAGCAACATCCCGCCAGCAATCGCTTTGCCATCTTGTTCACTAACACGGATAAACAGGCGGGTTGGTAACTGTTCAGATTGGCGGAAATAGGCATCAATACTCTCTTCAATGCTATTGCCTTCAATCGCCACAATCCCTTGATAACGCTCACCTTGTTTTGGTGTAATTGTGATGACAATGAACCCGTTACCAATCATTTGCTGCAACGTACTTCCCGCGACAACAGGACCCTCAACACGGGCAACACCGCGCATTTGTTGTAGGTTATTACCGTTAATCACGGCTAACTTCACAGGGCCATCACCTTGGATTTGAACGGTAATGTCACCATCAAATTTTAAAGTTGCAGTCAGTAAGCTGGTCGCAACCAGCAGTTCTCCCAGCAGCATTTTGACGGCTTCTGGGTAATCATGATTTTCTAGAATATGATGAAAAGTCTCATCGACAGTAATCATTTCTCCACGTACCGCATGCTGTTCGAACAGGAAACGGTGGAGTTGGTCTTGTTTAGCCATAATTTCTCTCTATTACTCAGGCAGTCTATTAAGACGATTCATGGGAATTCGTGTGTTTAAATTTTAGCAGAGTCCGACGCTCTTTTTTATCGGGACGTCTGTCAGGATGTGGCATCGTGAGTGCATTCATCTTACGTGCCATCGCCATCTTTTCACGTTGTTCAAGGCTTTCTACGGTTTCACGGTAGAGTAACTGAGCTTCTGGTGCGCCTTTACGTTGATTGCTGATCTCGAGCACTTCGATAATCCGCTCATCATTTCCTTGACGCACTTTTATCATCGCACCCAATTCAACAATTTTGCCCGGCTTACTTCTTTGCCCATTGTAATGGACTTTTCCGCCATCAATCATCTCACGAGCAATGGAACGTGTTTTATAAAAACGTGCAACCCATAGCCATTTATCAAGGCGAACTTGTTCAGCGGATGATGGCTTTGTTGAAGATTGATTTGTCGATAACGGCTTCATGGTGCCTCCTCACACTTAGTTTGAATGCCAAACCAAAATGAGGCTCCATGGTCAGGGAAGGATAATACTATCTAGACTCGGAAGGATTATCTGCCTCATAGCATTTATCGTAATATTCAGTGATTTTACGCAAACGCCGTTTGTTATTCAAAACTCGAATAATAATTAATGTTCCATTTATCAAGGTACAAATGATTAAGAAGAAAACCAACATTGAACGGCAGACATATTCTGATAACACATCTTCATCCAAGCGTTCATGAACCACCACTTGCAATGTGCCATTGGCATCTGTCGAAATGTTCGTGATAACCCCTTCAACATCAAATGGGGTATTAATCAGAATGCTAGATAAGCGCTTTAACTCATACCATCGCTGAACTTGGTTCATTTCGCTCAGTGAACTTACTGGCATTATATCTACCAGCGGGCGGTTTTCATCGCTGATCAACAATACCCCACCTGGTGGTGGGCTATTGAGTTTACGAACTTCCTTCTCAAGTTCTTTCTTGATGAAATCATATGTGGTGTCTTCAACGAGGTTTTCCAAGGCATCAGCACTTCCTGCACGTAATAAAACATGCGCACCACTTAATTTTCCTGAAGACGCTTTATTTACCAATCCCGGCCAATCATCCACACTTCCACCCAAGTTAGACAATGCGCTTTTGAGTTTAATGCAATGATCTTGTTGATCACACAACGCGTTGGTTTTTAATACGATTTCTGAAAAATCGAAAATAATATTCATTCCCGATTTCATGATTTCACGCTGCAATCTTGGGTTAATTCCCGGGGCATCTTTATCTGGATGTAATTGATTTTTTACGCTATTCAATAAATCTATGGCTCGATTCACAATCTCAGATTGCGGCTCAGTAATCAGGTTAATATTATTCCAATACACACCCGAACAATCAAAAGGCACAAACAACGCTTGATTGGCATCATTCAAATTAGGAGGACGATAACACATCCCCATTCCCTTCGCTGATAATGTATCTCCAACTCTAATTTTACGCGCTGTTAAATCTGAAGGGTCAACAACACTGACTTTTTTCGCACCTTCAATCCACGCAAAACCTAATTTTACTGGCAAACTAATCGATTGATAAGAAAACACCATCGCCAAAACGAGCAATGCACTGAAAAACATCAGCACATTCTTTTTAAATCGTTTATAGGGGTAATAGCGTTCCTCTTCATGAACTGAGAGATATCGACCATACCGTAGCACTTCTCCCGTCGAATAGAGGTCAATATTCGTAGGATGGTTTAGCTCATATTTTAGGTAAGGGAGCCAATAGGTGGGGTAGTGCAAATCTACACCCCCTATCGAAATGGTGGATGAGTATTTTTTATCTAACTCTCCGTACAATTCCCAGCGTTTGGCTTGCCCATAAATACATTGCACATCTTGATAGGGTCTAGGAAAAAGACGTAAACGGAATAATAAAAACATTCCGAGGATAAAAACCACCGCAGCTAATGTCAGCCCCCATCCTTGAAAAATGGGAATAGAAACAATCGTCAGATAGCCGATAAAAAAACTGAGGCTCACCACAATCGCCCCTAACCACCCGGAAGAATTATGGAGTCGATGCTCCTCTTTACTTTCCTTACGCATCTTCAGCAATTGAATGGTATTCGGTTCACCTTCATGGATATCAGCCTCAGGTTGAGTCCTAGGCTCCTCTGAAGGGACTTCCCATTCATAGCTAAATTCCTTCAATGAGTGACCATTGAGAGCCACAATTAAAGGCAGATGATCCGTTTCTACAATTTCCATGGCATTTTGTCGTTGTAAGAACGGTTCTAGTTGAGAAGGTAACTGAACTTCAATCGTATCAATAAAATAACGCCAACCCTGCCCTTGCTCTTGACGCAAATTAAATCGCGTAATGGCATTACAGATGGTAGCAACAGTCGCATTTTTTCGTATTTGCCATGCAGCTTGGGAAGGCGAATGAAGGTTTTTAGATGCACTGTGATTAAGATACTGGGTGATAGTCTGGAAATCAGACTCAATCATTTTTTTAAACGCGGGTGTTGCTAGAGAGGGTATTTGATAGACACTAGAACGCCGTCCCCGCCGGAAGAACAGAACGGAAACCATTATAATTAGGCTAGCTATTATCAGAGCCAGTATAATGACGGTGTTTAGCATTTTTTTCTCAACAGAATTGTCTACTTAAAAAGCATAGCAACGTAATGCTATTCACTATATAAGCCAATTCCTATTCTCTTTCAGTTTTTGTTTTATTTTACAATATGTTGTAAATAAAATGTTTTACTTATTAATCAGTGCGATTTTCATAAGTAGATTATACTAACAGCATTTTCTCCACCCTATAATCTCTATCATTTTTTTTTGATATGCGTCATAGTTAAAGACAATGTATGCTTGCCCTCATGGATCCCATTCACCTGATTCGGAAATCGTTATGACAGAGTTAAAAAAACCAAAAATCCTGAATATTCAAGATGTTGCTAAATCTAAACTATTCAGTATCCAATCTGTTGACCTCGAATTTAGTAATGGCGAAAAACGTATTTATGAAAGAATGCGCCCCGCAAAGCGTGAAGCAGTTCTTATCGTCCCCATCATTGATGATCACCTGATTTTGATCCGTGAATACGCCGTGGGTATCGAAAACTATGAGCTAGGCTTCCCTAAAGGAGCCGTAGACCCAGGAGAAGCCCCTCTTGAGGCAGCTCAGCGAGAACTCAAAGAAGAAATCGGTTATGGGGCTCGCCAAATTACCCCTTTGGCAAAACTCACCATGTCCCCATCTTACTTTTCCAGCAAGATGAACATACTTATAGCTAACGACCTATTTAGCGAAAAACTTGAGGGGGATGAGCCAGAACCGCTCCAACAAGTCAAATGGCCGATTGCACGTATGATGGAGCTCCTCGACCACCCTGACTTCAATGAAGCCCGCAATATTAGCGCGTTGTTTTATGTGGAACGTTACTTAAAAAATAACGCGAAATAACGCCACTCGATATTCAATCTATCCAATACCCTAAATAAGTACACCCCATGCCAAACGGCGATGGGGTGCAGTTTATTTACACTCAAAACAGCTCATTAGAATAGCTCTTGGCTGGCTCCATTTTCCGTTGAAATGGTCGTTCCAACCTCTTGTACCGCGCGCTCTTTCGGCTCAGTTCCTTCGATAAAGTATTCACTACGAGAAGGTCCACCGGATGAGAGTTTACCTGTACGGGTATCGATAGAGACTGAAATAATTCCTTTTGGTGGTTGCATAGTTTTCACCGGAACGCCGTCAAGGGCGGCTTTCATAAAGTCATCCCAAATCGGCTGAGCACTCTTCGCACCTGCTTCACCACCGCTTATTCCGGTACGACCTAATGTGCGCTTGTTATCATCAAAGCCAATCCATGCTGAGGCAACAATATCAGGACCATAACCGGAGAACCACGCATCTTTCGAGCTATTCGTGGTTCCTGTTTTCCCGCCAATGTCACGACGACCGCCCAGATCACGCCCCGCACGCCAACCGGTACCTGACCAACCTGGCTCACCATAAATATTTGTCACCATCGCATCGCGAATTAAGAACGCCAGCGGTGTGCTAATAACATGCGGGGCATATTGGTCTTCAGGGCTCTGCTGTTCTGCGGTCGTAGACAGTGCCATCGTTGGCTCTTGCTCCACCACATTATTATTCGATTGAGTCACTTCCTCTGTTGCGTCTTCGCCTTCAGAATCACTCAGCGCAATCGTACGCGCCGTATCCCCATAAATGACCGGAATATTTGTACACTCAGGACACGCAATTTTTGGTTTCGCTTCGAAAATTACTTCATCGCTGTGATTCTCAATCTTCAAGATATAGTAAGGATCAACAAGGTATCCCCCATTCACCATCACGGCGTAACCACGCACCATTTGCATTGGGGTAAATGATGGAGCACCCAGCGCCAACGCTTCTGTACGGTTAATATTCTCTTTCGGGAAACCAAAACGCGTTAAATAATCTGCGGCATAATCCACACCCATGGCGCGCATCGCACGCACCATCACCACGTTTTTCGACTGACCTAAACCTTGACGTAAACGGATAGGACCATCATAGCGCGGTGGTGAGTTCTTCGGACGCCAGTCTGAACCAGCTCCCGCATCCCAACGGCTAATCGGCACATCATTGAGTAATGACGATAACGTTAAGCCTTTATCCATCGCAGCCGTATACAAGAATGGCTTAATATTTGAGCCCACTTGGCGCAATGATTGCGTCACGCGGTTAAATTCACTCATATTAAAATCAAAACCACCCACAAGGGCTATCACCGCCCCATCATTCGGATTCAATGCAACAAATGCTGCGTTCACATCAGGGACTTGTGCTAACCACCAGCTATCTTTAACCTGACGAACCCAAATTTGCTCACCAGGCTGCACAACTTTATTCACGGCAGATGGCGTACCACCTTGCTGAGTATCTGAAATAAATTTACGCGCCCAGCGCACACCCGCCATCGTAATTTGGATGTCCGATCCATCCGCCAGCATGACTTTTGCATCGCTGCTGCTCGCAGACGTGACAACGGCTGGAACCAATGAACCATAGTTTGGTAATTTTTTCAGTTTCTCAACGATTTGTTCTTTATCCCATGCGGCTTGGCTACCGCTCCATAACACTTCTGCAGGACCGCGATAACCATGGCGAATATCGTAATCTATCAAATTATTACGTACGGCTTCGGTCGCCGCTAACTGGTCTTTACGCACAACCGTGGTGTACACCTTATAACCATCGGTATAGGCATCTTCACCGTATTTTTCATACATCGTTTGGCGTGCCATTTCCGCTAAATAAGGCGCAGAAAAATCCACTTTTGGTGCGTGATAAGAAGCGACAATTTTTTCACTTTTCGCTTGCTCGTACTGATCTTGCGTGATGTATTTTTCTTCTAACATCCGCATTAATACGACGTTACGGCGGTTAACCGCACGGTCATAAGAGTAAAGCGGGTTGAATGTTGATGGCGCTTTCGGTAAGCCGGCAATCATTGCCATTTCACTTAGCGTTAACTCATTGACTGTTTTACCAAAATAAACATAAGCGGCTGCACCCACACCATAAGCACGGTTACCTAAATAAATTTTATTCAGGTACAGCTCCATAATTTCATCTTTGGTAAATAACTGTTCGATACGAATCGCCAAAAATGCCTCTTTTGCTTTACGCATCAAGGTTTTTTCTGGGCTTAAATAGAAGTTTCTCGCCAGCTGCTGAGTAATGGTACTCGCCCCTTGCGATGCATGACCCGATGAAGCCATCACAGTCACAGCACGGAAAATACCAATTGGATCAATACCATGGTGCTCATAGAAGCGGCTATCTTCTGTTGCAATAAAGGCATGCACTAACATTGGAGGAATGTCAGTTAATGGCAATGGAATACGGCGCTTTTCACCATATTGGGCGATCAGTTCATTATCTGCACTGAATACCTGCATTGGCGTTTGCAGACGAATGTCTTTCATTGTTGCGACATCAGGCAGCTCACCTTCGACATATTTGTACATGCCATAAATCGAGGCGCTTCCCAAAAAAATGCAACAGAAAATCAGAATTAAAAAATATTTTACGAACTTCACCGAAGAATTCCCATATGCAACTGACAGGCGGGTTTAGATATCACTGCTGCATAGTATAAAGCTTATACAGCACAATAGAAAACGTAATTTAATTGTTAATGATAAGGATATTATGTATGTATTCACCAAAATGGCACATCGGGATTGAGCTATCTCAGCACCACATTCAGTTAGTTGCTGCAAAAAAACATCGCAAACTCTGGTCGTTATGTGAATGTTGGCAACAAGCGCTACCTTTTGACAGCGCATCACATACCCTTGATGAACACCGCGTAATTTTACGCAATATTTTGCGACAATGGCGTCAGAAATTACCTAAAAACTGCTCTGTTTCTATCGCATTACCCTCACTAAGGTCTCTCCAAAAACAGGTCCCACTTCCCAACCAAATGAGCTTGCAGCAACCCGAGCTAAGCTGGTATTTACAAGCGCAAGTTGACCAACTTTTTCCCATGCAAGCCCAAGAGCTTGCTGTAGATTATCGGATCATTGGGCAACAAGTTTACTTCAATGCCGCACGCCAATCTGATATTACCTTCTGGCAAGATTTATTACTGGAGAGCGGCTATCACCTGCTGGCTGTAGATATTGCCCCCATCGCGCTGCGTTACCTTGCTCGGCATGCTCAGCTGCCTAACGAATGTTGGCTTGTTTACTATCGCCAAAACGAATGGTTTTGGTCAGGGCCTATCAGCCAACCTGCAAGTTATAGTCATATTCAAAACGATAATCCGACTCAAGATAATCAACCAGTGCACATTAACCAGATTCAATCCTTATTAACTGACGATCCTGAAGCCTTAAAATTACCGATTTACTACATTAGTGACCACGATATTCAAGGCATAGAGTATCGATGGGATTTACTGCAAGCTTTTCATCAATACCCCATCAAATTACCCCGTCAATTGGGGGACTTTGTGATTGCCGCGGGGCTGGCTCTGCGTCATGGGGATCTTTAATATGTATCAGGTTAACTTCCTACCTTGGCGAACCGATAAGCTCACTCGCCAGCGACGCTATTTTTTAATGGTGACGTGGGGCAGCTGTATTTCCGTCATCATTATCTTTGGTTATTTAATCAGTTTGCTTCTAGAGGATATATCGCAAGCCTACTTATACCTTGCGACTCAGCAGCAACATCAACAGCACATTGAACAACTAAAAACACAATTACAAGCGCAGCAACAACAGCTAGAAAAATTCACGTTTCAGCAAAATCAGCGTCAATCCTATGCGCAACATAACCATGCCTTACTCAACCTATTAAGGTCGCTATCCAATCTCACGCCACCTAAAAGCTGGCTATCCACCTTTCAGCTACGTGAAGGTCGTTTAGAAATCAAAGCGCTCAGTTATCGCTTTCAAGATCTGAATTTGCTGTTAACTCAATTTAGCCAAACACCTCAGGTCGATAACGTGCAACTGCGCACGTTACGGCGGGTTGCTACCGTTAATCAATTGTACCTAACAGCCGATTATCGAGGTGTCATTGATGAATAACCACTTTGCCGCTTTTTGGTACCGACCCCTTTGGCAGCAATATCTAACAATACCGTTGATTTTGGTGGTGAGCATTGCCGCTGGCTATACCTTCATTTGGCAAGACAAGCGAAATCAATGGGCAGATTTACAACAAAACAGCTCTGTCTTGCACCTACAAAACCAAGCCAGTAGTCAATTTTTCGCCCAAAATCCGACTCGCGTTTGGCTAGAACAGGAACTTGCTTCATTCCCTTCTAATGAGGAAATCACCTTAGATCCTCATTTCTTTATTCTTCACTTACAGCAGCTTATTGCGAATAACAATATTGTCTTAAATCAGCTTCAGCCATCGGATCCGTTGAATTCTCATTACCAACTTGAGATCCAAGGGAAATTTAAGGATCTCCTCGAATTTATGCAATCACTCACCCATACGCTCCCTCAGCAATATTGGCAATTTTCTGATGTCATTTTGACTACCAAAAACCAGCAACTGACCGCCAATTTATCGCTCTTATTTATCAAGGATGAACAACCTAATGAGTAAAACTAATTTTTTTGTCCCCTTATTAATGTTAATGCTATGCAGCTCCTTCTTCGTGTATGCCGAAACACCCCGAGACCCTTTTGAACCCATACTCCCAACAGAAGAAGATACTCAGCTCTTAGACACCATCGTTCCACCTAAAGTACCGGAGATAATTCTCACCGAAAAAATTTTTCCATTAGTCTCTATCGACGCTCAAGCTGTTCATCAACAGATCACGGAGCCTGACATGCGCCTACTATCCGATAAAGGCATAGCCCACTTTGATGCCACCACCAACAGTTTGATCATTACGGACACCAAAGAACGCTTGGAATTAATTGAAACATGGCTTGCCCAAAAAGATATTCCCCAGCAGCAAGTACAAATCACAGCCCACATCATCAGCAGTTCACGCACCGCTTTACAAGCGCTAGGTTTAGAGTGGGGAATGCTAGGTGAGTCAGCAACTGATGGGCACCATAGCCGCTATAACCGTTACAGCAGCCAATCAGGACAGATGGCATTAAATGTATTACGGCTCGGAGAAGGCCTACTTGAAATGAAGCTTAACGCCCTAGAAAAAGAAAATTTATTGTCAATTATTGCGAGCCCACGTTTGGTTGCATCCCATAAACAGCCCGCCAGCATCCAACAAGGCAGCGAAATTCCCTATGTCACCACCTCTGATAAAAAAAGCCACGTTCAGTTTAAAGATGCGGTATTAGGTATGGAAGTTACGCCAACCATTGCTCGGGATGACAGAGTCGAAATGGTATTAAAAATCAGCCATAACTCCCCAGATACCGCTCTCACCGTCAATCCAAACCAACATCTCGCCATCAACAAACAAGAAATTGCGACGTCAGTGACTATCAAAAATAATAACACCCTAATATTGGGTGGCATTTTTCAACAGAAGCAAGAAAAAACGGATTCAGGTATCCCATTTTTTTCACAAATCCCACTATTAGGAAGTTTATTTATCAATAAGACGCAACACGTTGATAAGCGTATTTTACTGGTATTTATTACACCAAAACTTATTAAGATTTAGCGTAAAAAATAACGCCTATACATTCAATTAGTTGAATGTTTAATTCATCAAAGTACCGTGAAATTATTACTTTTTGTGCCATAAACATACCGGATAAATTTGACGCTGAGGTCGTTTTAGCATACAAGGTTATCCATTGAGTGTTCTAACTATCGGTAGATGAAAGAACAAACTATCAGCCGCTTATAAAATAGCTACAGAAATTTTGCTTTATAATTAACAGGTTCCATTCATTTAGTGGAATAAACAACCTGTTAATAAGCTCGCTAAACAGTGCATTATGTAATGTAGACGGCTCAAATATATAGAAACCCGCAACGAAGAATATGGCACTTTGTTTTCTAAGTGCCATATTTATATAGTTGCAATTCAGGTTGATGTATTGAGATAATTTTCTTATCTGATCTCACATCATCACTTATGAGGTTTCAGTTTAGGTCCCGCCGCTAATTTGATTGGCGGGGCGGGTGATCATTAACGAATAATCGTAGTAATACCAAAAAACATGGCAGAGAAACGCAATATCTTTCTGGTTGGACCAATGGGAGCCGGAAAAAGCACTATTGGTCGTCAGTTAGCTCAACAGCTTAATATGGAGTTCTTTGACTCCGATCACGAGATTGAAAAACGCACTGGCGCAGATGTAGGTTGGGTATTCGACCTAGAAGGTGAAGAAGGCTTTCGCGATCGCGAAGAGAAAGTCATCAATGAACTCACTGAAAAGCAAGGCATTGTCTTAGCGACAGGTGGTGGCTCTGTTAAATCCAAAGAGACGCGTAACCGCTTGTCCGCTCGTGGGGTTGTCGTGTATCTCGAAACCACCATTGAGAAGCAATTATCCCGCACACAACGCGATAAAAAACGTCCTCTTTTACAAGTGGATGAGCCCGCTCGCGAAGTTTTAGAAAAATTAGCCGATGAACGCAATCCTATGTATGAAGAGATAGCGGATATAACAATTCATACTGATGAGCAAAGCGCAAAAGTTGTTGCCAATCAAATCATTGAAATGTTAGAAAAAAACTAATTTTTATACATCAGAAGTCATGAATTCAAGGTAAAGCAAGATGGAAAAAGTCACTGTTACTCTGGATGAACGCAGTTATCCAATCAATATTGCACCTGGTTTGTACCAAGGCAAGGATGCATTTTGGCCACTAACTGCGGGTCAGCGAGCAATGATAGTGACTAACGAAACTCTCGCTCCACTTTACCTACATAAGATCCAAGCCGTTCTTGAAGCCTCAGGTGTCAAAGTCGATTCTATCGTCTTACCTGATGGCGAACAGTATAAATCTTTATTTATCATGAATGATGTTTTTACGGCATTACTCGAAAAGCACCATAACCGTGACACGACCCTCATCGCCCTTGGTGGGGGAGTAATCGGTGACTTAACTGGATTTGCAGCAGCTAGCTATCAACGTGGCGTACGCTTTATTCAGGTTCCAACTACATTACTCTCCCAAGTGGACTCTTCGGTTGGTGGAAAAACCGCCGTTAACCACCCATTGGGGAAAAATATGATTGGGGCATTTTATCAACCGGCCTCCGTCGTGATTGACCTCGATTGCTTAAAGACCTTACCTAAGCGCGAACTCTCTTCTGGTCTGGCTGAAGTCATTAAATACGGCATCATTCTTGATGGTGAATTTTTTAGCTGGTTGGAAAAAAATATCGATGCCTTAATGGCATTAGATAACCAAGCCATGGCCTACTGTATTCGCCGTTGTTGCGAGCTGAAAGCACAAGTGGTCGCCGCCGATGAAAAAGAAACCAGCGGGCTACGTGCACTATTAAATTTAGGGCATACCTTTGGTCATGCTATCGAAGCCGAAATGGGCTACGGTGTATGGCTCCATGGAGAAGCTGTTGCTACTGGTATGGTCATGGCTGCTAAAACCGCTGAGCTGATTGGCCAATTTACCCCAGAACAAACAGAACGCATCATCGCCCTTTTAAAACGCGCCGAGCTACCTGTTACTGGTCCTGCAAAAATGCAACCTGATGACTATTTACCTCACATGATGCGAGATAAAAAAGTCATGGGAGGCAAATTGCATCTTATCCTTCCAACCACTATCGGTAGTTCAGAAATGCGTTCCGATGTGGATGCCTCAACAGTAATTGCCGCTATTTCGGCTTGTATGCCATAAATTATTACTGAACTAAGTAAAAATCATTAATTGGCTCCTGAATATTTTCAGGGGTTTTAAAATGTTACTGGCAGATATCAACTAAAGCCGTTAAATTATACGCACGCCTAGCACCTATAACGAGTAACGAAGTAAGGTGGTCGCAATCTCATTGAAATTGGAATGAAATTGCTAAACAATCTATTCTTTAAAAGTGAGCAGAAGCAATTGCTTAGTCGTGAACAGGTCGTAATGATAAGAGACATTTCATCTCTACACAGGCGAACTAATTTCGGGAGAGGAAAATGGACGAATTTAAACCAGACAATCAGCCTCAAGTACAGAATGATTTAAGGCCTGATACATCAGATAGACCAACCGGACGTGCGCGTCCTGCTGCGGCAGCTAAGCCAAAAATTGCGTTATCACGTCAACACATCATGATCGGTGTCGGCGTTTTAGTGCTGCTTCTGCTGATCATTGCAATCAGTTCCGCATTAAAAGCACCAACAGAACATGAGAAATTACAAAATGATAGCGCTAATCAGCGTAATATCGATTTATCAGGTTCTTCATCACTGACCAACTCAGATACTCAATCCACAACGCAACCGCAAACAAGCCAAGCGCAAGAGTTAAATGGTCAGCAAATTAACCCAATGCCAACTCAAGCAGACACTCAGACTCAACAAAATGGTCTTGGTGAACGTATTGAAATTCCAGGTGATGTTGCCGACGCTCTCAACCAAGGTCAAAACCTGCCGTCTGAAAGCACCACGACGCCACCACAAAATGTGACACCGTTGACACCACCACAAGTCAAACCTGTGGAAAAACAGCCAACAGTTAAACCTGTCACCCCAGAAAAAACACAACCAAAAGCGACTAAGCCTGTTGAACAAAAACAACCTGCTCAGCCAAAAACAACTACTAAGCCAGCAACTAGCACAAGCCAAAGTGGTAGTACCGTTGCAGCCCCCTCTGGAAGCTATACATTGCAATTAAGTAGCGCAAGTCGTTCAGATACACTGGAAGCTTTCGCAAAAGAGAATAAACTTGCTAACTATCAAGTGTATAAAACCATTCGTAATGGCCAAACTTGGTATGTATTGATCCACGGAAATTACAGCTCAGTGAGCGAAGCAAAAAATGCAATTGCAGCCTTACCTGCCGCAGTGCAAGCGAAAAAACCGTGGGTGCGTAATATGAAACAAGTTAAACAGGATCAAAAATAACAACGTTTTTCCCCGGGCGCATAATGTTGTCCTGAAAGAGCCGCCAAGTGGCGGCTCTTAAACGATTGTAATAATAAGACGGCATGAAAAAAAAACGCGCTTTTTTAAAATGGGCTGGGGGTAAATACCCGCTTGTGGACGAGATCAAAAAACATCTTCCACAAGGAGATTGCTTAATAGAACCTTTTGTTGGTGCAGGATCGGTATTTTTAAATACCAACTACGATTCGTACGTACTTGCAGATATTAACAGCGATCTTATCAACCTCTACAACACGGTTAAATATCGCTCTGATGCTTTTATCGAAGAAGCTCAGCAACTGTTCACACCTGAATTTAATACCTCTGAACAGTATTATTTAATGCGCCAAGCATTTAACCAATCAGATGACCCTGCTAAACGTAGCATTCTCTTTTTGTATCTTAACCGCCACTGTTATAACGGACTATGCCGCTATAATTTAAGTGGTGAATTTAATGTGCCTTTCGGGCGCTATAAAAAACCCTATTTTCCGAAAGACGAATTACTGTGGTTTGCTGAAAAAGCTCAGAAAGCGACCTTTGTGACGCAGTCTTACAGCAAAACATTACTCGATGCGCAGGATGGCTCAGTCATCTACTGCGATCCACCTTATGCGCCGCTGTCTGATACCGCTAATTTTACGGCCTATCACACCAACGCCTTTAGTGCGCAAGAACAACAGAATCTGGCTTTTTTGGCACATAAGTTGTCATCTGAGCGCAAGATCCCAGTTCTTATCTCAAATCATGAGACCCCGGTGACTCGAGAGTGGTATTATCAAGCACAGTTACATATCGTAAAAGTGCGTCGCACCATTAGTAGAAATATTTTGAACCGTGCCAAAGTCAACGAGCTTTTGGCTTTATATGCGGGAGCGGGAGCATCTAAAAAATCATAGGTGCTGTCAGATAACGACGAATAATCGGAGACAATTATGAAAGATTTTCTCATTGCCCCATCTATTTTATCTGCTGACTTTGCACGTTTAGGCGAAGATACCGCCAAAGTTCTTGCTGCGGGCGCAGACATTGTCCATTTCGACGTGATGGACAACCACTATGTACCGAACCTCACGTTCGGTGCACCAATCTGTAAAGCCCTGCGCAATTACGGTATCACCGCCCCGATTGATGTTCACTTAATGGTTAAACCGGTCGATCGCATTATTCCAGATTTCGCTAAAGCGGGTGCGACTCACATCAGTTTCCACCCAGAAGCCAGCGAGCACATCGATAGAACCTTACAACTCATCAAAGAGAATGGTTGTACTGCGGGTCTGGTATTTAACCCAGCGACCCCACTTAGCTATCTCGATTATGTGATGGATAAAGTTGATATGATCCTACTGATGTCTGTTAACCCAGGATTCGGCGGTCAATCTTTTATCCCACAAACCCTGAACAAATTGCGCCAAGTTCGTAAATTGATTGACGAAAGTGGTTATGATATTCGCTTAGAAGTCGATGGTGGCGTGAAGGTCAATAACATTGCAGAAATTGCCGCAGCAGGTGCAGACACCTTCGTTGCTGGCTCCGCGATTTTTGATCAGCCAGATTACAAAAAAGTCATCGATGAAATGCGCCAAGAATTGAAAAAGGTATCTCAATGACATATGCGGTTTTAGAGAGTATTAAAGCGATTGCGTTTGATTTGGATGGAACCCTTGTTGACAGCGCCGGCGGTTTAGCCGACGCCATCGACAAGACCCTCGAAGAGCTTAACTTACCACCAGCAGGCAAAGAGCGTGTCTCCATCTGGGTAGGTAACGGCGCTGATATGCTCGTAGAGCGTGCGCTAGAATGGGCGGGAATGACTGTAACGCCAGAGCTGAAAAAGCAAGCTCGTATCCGCTTCGATGAACATTATGCGACGACCGTTAATACCGGTAGCCAGCTGTTCCCTGAGGTCAAAGAGACCCTCGAAACCATTGCGAAACACAACTTGCCTATGGCGATTGTAACCAACAAACCAACCCCATTTGTGGCGCCATTACTCGAAAAGCTGGGCATCGATAGCTACTTTTCATTAGTACTTGGTGGCGATGATGTGGTAAAAACCAAACCGCACCCAGCGCCACTCTATTTAACAATGGGTCAGTTCGGTTTACGCAAAGAAGAATTGCTTTTTGTCGGCGATTCCCGTAATGATATTATCGCAGCCCACAATGCAGGCTGCCCAAGTGTAGGGTTAACCTACGGCTACAACTATGGTGAATCAATCGCAATTACCGAGCCCGACTACGTGTTAAGCCACTTTTCTGAGCTACTCTCCGTTATTGATTTATCAAAATAAAATCCCCAATAATTCGAGTCACCAACGGCGTGGCTCGAAACTTAACAGGGTATAAAAATACTACAAGGACATACAAAGAAATGAGCACACCCACTGAGAAATCTAAACAAACCCAGAAACCTATTGTATTCAGCGGCGCACAGCCTTCCGGTGAATTAACCATCGGTAACTACATGGGTGCGTTACGTCAGTGGGTTAAAATGCAAGATGATTATGATTGCATCTACTGTATCGTTGACCAACACGCCATTACCGTTCGCCAAGACCCTGTTGAACTGCGTAAAAGAACCCTTGATACATTAGCGCTCTACTTAGCTTGCGGTATTGATCCTAAGAAAAGCACCATTTTTGTTCAGTCACATGTGCCACAACATGCACAACTGAGCTGGGCACTAAACTGCTACACCTATTTCGGTGAACTGAGCCGCATGACCCAGTTCAAAGACAAATCTGCTCGCCACTCAGAAAACATCAACGCCGGTCTGTTTGACTACCCAGTTCTGATGGCTGCCGATATTCTGGTTTACCAAACTAACCAAGTTCCTGTTGGAATTGACCAGAAACAGCACCTTGAACTGAGCCGTGATATTGCTCAGCGCTTCAATGCCATTTACGGAGATATTTTCACCGTACCTGAGCCATTTATCCCAACTGATGGCGGCGCTCGCGTGATGGCATTACAAGAGCCAACCAAGAAAATGTCTAAGTCTGATGACAACCGCAATAACGTGATTGCGCTGTTGGAAGATCCGAAATCCGTTGTGAAGAAAATCAAGCGTGCCATGACTGACTCTGAAGAACCACCACGTATTTGCTACGATGTTGAAAACAAAGCGGGTGTTTCTAACCTGCTAGATATTCTTGCTGGCGTGACAGGCAAAAGCGTGAAAATGCTGGAAGCCGAGTTTGAAGGCAAAATGTACGGTCATCTGAAAGGTGTGGTCGCGGAAGCAGTTTCCGACATGCTGACTAACTTACAAGCTCGTTACCATGAGTTCCGCAATAATGAAGCGCTGCTAAACCAAATTATGGATGAAGGCGCGACCAAAGCAGCGGCTCGCGCTCAAGAAACCTTAGACAAGGTTTACGATGCAATCGGCTTTGTAAAACGCCCACAGCTTTAATCTTACATCGCTATTCAATAGCAAAAAGCCAATTAACTTTCTCACAGTTAATTGGCTTTTATTTTATCTGTAATCCACTTACTTCGCGGTATATAACTTACCGTCTTTAATCAGACCCTGCTTTAATAGCTCGCCATCCTGTCCGCGCTCTTCAAGAACACCTTCCGCAACCCCATTAACAAAACTCGTTTTAAGATGCAGATTATTCTTTGGCGTGTCGTAATAGGATTTATAATCGCCGTTGAGTCGGTCATTGCTATATCCCATCTCGGTATCTAAATTTCCATTAGGATGGTAAGACTTAATGACACCATCCACTTTGCAATTTTTTATAGGAATAAACATTTTTGGCTGACCATTTTTATAATAAACCGTAATGCTTTTATCTAAGCAGTTGTTTTTCACCCACGATTTAAACTGAATGGCACCATTTCCATAACGTTCAATATAGTCCCCGTCCGGCGCCCCTTCAGGAATATCCAGCTCTGGCATTCTCAAGCTTTCTAGCTCTTTAAACTCTTCTAACTGTATACCATTGTTGTCATACTGAGGCGCTGGCTGAGAAAGGCAGCCAGACAACATGAAGGCAACAGAAAATGCCATGGCGATATTAGTTGTTTTCATAACAATCCTTTTATCGGAATCACAGGTTTACTCGGAGACATCATACCTATTTAGTATTCTTGATCGTTCATGTTTAAGATGAATAAATGAAGAGGAACGCTCCGATTTTTGCTAACCCGAAGCATACTAGAAACCGACATTTAACTCACTCATCCATGACTACATTGTTCTATTTATAGAACAATCAAACCTATTTTTGCCTCTACTCACCCTGCTTTGGCTCTTCTATTATTGGTTCATCGAAATGATTAGTTCATAACACTGATCAGTTTATAAAACCAGTTTGGAGTCTCACCATGAAAAAGATTATTGGTATTTATCAATCCCCACGTAGCCACTGGGTTGGTGATGGTTTCCCTGTTCGCTCCATGTTTAGTTATAGCAACCACGGGAAATACCTGAACCCATTCTTACTGTTGGACAGAGCGGGTCCGCACCCATTCCCAGCATCTGAAGGGGATAATCGTGGTGTTGGCGAGCATCCACATAAAGGCTTTGAAACCGTCACCATCGTGTATGACGGCGAAGTGGCTCACCACGACTCTACGGGAGAAGGTGGGGTTATCGGACCGGGTGATGTGCAGTGGATGACAGCGGCATCAGGAATACTTCATCAAGAATATCAGTCTGATAACTTTATGAAAAATGGCGGTACTTTGGATATGGTGCAGTTGTGGGTCAACTTACCCGCTAAAGATAAGCTGGCTGCACCGGGTTACCAATTGCTGACTCGCGATGCTATCCCGACCATTAACTTACCGAATGAGGCGGGCACATTACGGGTCATTGCAGGCGACTATCTAGGCAACACAGGCGCCGCACGCACATTTACCGCCCTTGATGTCTGGGATCTGCGTCTGAATAAAGGGAAAGTCGTGGGATTGCCAACCAAAACTGGTCGCAATGTTGGACTGGTGATGTTGAAAGGCAGCCTATTTGTGGATGGTCATACTGCATTGAATGAAGGTGAGTTGATGATCCTCGATGCTACTGATAGCAATGTGCTGTTAGAAGCCACCACCGATGAGGCTTTAGTGCTGCTGCTTAGCGGTGATCCTATCGATGAGCCAGTGGTGGGATATGGCCCATTTGTGATGAATACGAGCCAGGAAATCAACGAAGCCGTGAATGATTTTAATAGCGGTAAATTTGGTCGGATCCCGAATGCCAGATAACCATAAAGTCCTCTGAATTTTTTCAGGGGACTTTATTTTTTCCCAGCCGCCATATTCTCAGCCAAATAAGTTAGAAATAACTGAACTGCGGGTAACAACCCTTTACGGGAAGGGTACACAGCATGAATGATATCTTCTGGAAATTGCCAATCTGGCAACACTTCCACCAATTCACCACTTTTTAACTCATTTTCAACCACACCTCGGGGTATACGGGCGATCCCCAGCCCTCTTACCGCAGCACGGTATAACGTTAAAATATCGGTGGTGGCTAGCTTGGGAGTGACATGCACAGTTACACTCAGCTCATCACTGTTTTTTAAAGATAGAGTGTAACGCTGTGAATGCTCCGTATTGGCAAGAACTGGGTAATCCACCAGCTGTTCAGGGGTTGATGGTTCCCCTTTTTCACGGAATACGCTTGGATTTGCAACTAATATCCGCCGAGAATACCCCAACACTTTCATCATCATTCCAGAATCATCCAGGGGTAATGAACGTACGCGTAATGCCAAATCCAACCCTTCACTGATCACATCGACGGGGCGGTTAACTGCCAGAATTTGCACATCGATATCAGGGTATTTTTCCATAAAATCAATCAGTAAATCCTGCAAATAGACTTGTAATAAAGTAACGGGGCAAGAGAGCTTAATAGTACCTTTGGGATGTGTTTGTACTGAGCAAATCAGTTCATGGGCGATATCCGCTTCTTCCACGACATTCTTACATTGCTGATAAAAAACTTGTCCAATATCAGTGACATGAAATTGCCGTGTTGATCGATAAATCAGTGAGACATTTAGTTTTTGCTCTAAGTCGGCAATACGACGACTGAGTTTTGATTTTGGGATCCCAAGCGCCGCACCTGCTTGAGAAAAACCACCATGTTCAACGACTTTAACGAAATAATAGAGATCATTTAAATCGTACTGCATGCTGTTTTCCTCAATCCTAATGACAGTGATAAACCATCAGCCGCGTCGACCAAATAAACGGTGGCTAAACTCTTCAATTTTATGATGCTCTAACCGATTTTGCATCGTCAGGCTCCAACTCGCCGATAGCCCCGCCGCAGACAATAATCGACGATACAACTCTTCATCATACGGCGCATGGAAAGCTATCATAATCGCTTCTTGCATAGAGACATCACTATTACGGCTCAAGAGTTTAAGTGGGGTATCCACACCGACACTACCGCCTTTAATGACTCGATATAACCAACCACAGCGACCTTCGTCCTGCATGACTTGAGCAAAATTTTCCACTCCCGTTAACCCATTGAGTTTATAACAAGGGGAACGCGGTTGAGTGACTTGAATACGTGCGTCACCCCAAGCATAAATATCACCGATAAAAACGTTTTCTTCGGTCATTCCTTGAGTTGACAGGTTTTCACCAAAAGCGGAAGGAAGGAATAAATCCTCTAATTGCGGGTATCGTTGTCGCCAAAATTCATAATGTTCTTGCGGGTAATGACATAACGCTCTATCAGGCCCACCGTGAAAACGCGTTTCTGCTTGTTCATCCCCTTCAATGCCTAAGCTGTTTAAAGTTAATACCCCATCCACTGCTCGCTTATGAATAGCGCTAACTCCACAATGGGCAGTGCTTTGAATGGTACCAATAAAAACTTGAGGATGTATTTTCACCGTTTTGCTCCCGATAACCCAGCCAGAAAGAGTTTTCATCATAAAGAATGACCATAGAGATAACAACGTTATACCGACGGTAAAAACAAAAAACGCGACTCCTAAGAACCGCGCTTATTAAAAAAATCAGTTAGTAAAAAAATTACTTGGTTTTTTCTACGAAGCGTTTTGCTGCTTCATCCCAGTTCACAACTGACCAGAAAGCTTTGATGTAGTCAGGGCGACGGTTTTGATATTTCAGGTAGTAAGCGTGCTCCCAAACATCTAAACCAAGGATTGGGTAACCTGAAGCGCCGGAAATTGCTTCACCCATTAATGGGCTGTCTTGGTTTGCAGTAGAAACCACAGCCAGTTTGCCATCGGCTTTTAATACCAGCCACGCCCAACCAGAACCAAAACGGGAAGCTGCGGCTTTTTCGAACAGATCTTTAAAGGCATCAACGCTACCAAAGTCACGCTCAATAGCGGCTTTCAGTTCGCCTTGCAGGTCAGTACCTAATTTTAACCCTTTCCAGAACAGGCTATGGTTTGAGTGGCCGCCCGCGTTATTACGTACAAAAGTACGTTGATCTGCGGGGATTTGGTCTAATTTTTGGATTAACACATCAATATCCAAACCCGCCAATTCAGGCAGTTTTTCTAAGGCGGTATTGGTGTTATTCACGTAAGTTTGGTGGTGCTTGGTGTGATGGATTTCCATGGTTTGTTTATCAAAATGAGGTTCCAGCGCATCGTAAGCATAAGGTAAAGCAGGTAATGTATAACTCATATTGTTTGTCTCCAGTGACTTATCTTTCTACCTCACAGACTGAATTAGGATTTCAGTAACTGCGTGTTTTTAACCACGCACCCATTATAGTTATTTTAGTGTTAATGAAAATCATTATCATATCCATGTGAATTCTGTGGATTTTTCCAACAACTATCATCAATAGATTATTCAGTAACTAATACCACTATAATTCGCCTTTGTTTTTCTTTAATTCTAATGTTAGTTATATTTTTGAATTTTTATTTCAATCATGGATTTAGCATCAAATGATCATACTGCAAATCCCATTACTATTAATACGTGATCTTCCGCTCAAAAGAAAAACAAAGTAACCATCCATACTTCAGTTAACTGTTTTTTGACATACTATTAACATCTGCAAGGAGATAATAATATGACACAAATAACTAAACATCCCGTTCCTGCTAATATTGCTAAAAATGCCCTGATAAACGAACAACAGTATAACGATGAGTACCAACGCTCGATTCAAGACCCCGAAGGATTTTGGGGCGAAAAAGGGAAAATCGTTGATTGGATTAAACCTTACACTCGCGTTAAGAACACCTCATTCGACCCAGGGCATGTCAATATCCGCTGGTTCGAAGATGGCACCTTAAACCTGAGCGCTAACTGTTTAGACCGTCACCTAGCCACTCGTGGCGACCAAACCGCTATCATCTGGGAAGGTGATGACCCTAACCAATCAAAAAATATCACTTACCGTGAGCTGCACCATGATGTGTGCCAGTTCGCAAACGTTCTTAAGAAGCAAGGCATCCGCAAAGGGGATGTCGTCGCTATCTATATGCCAATGGTGGTTGAAGCCGCTGTCGCGATGCTGGCATGTGCGCGTATCGGTGCTATCCATACCGTCATCTTTGCGGGATTCTCCCCTGAGGCAGTCTCTGGGCGCGTTATTGACTGTAAAGCTAAGCTTATCATCACCTCTGATGAAGGCTTGCGTGCAGGTCGCGCTATTCCACTGAAAAAGAACGTGGACGATGCACTGCAAAACCCACAAGTCACTACCGTCGCGAATGTGATTGTTTACCGCCGTACAGGTAATGCACCAAGCTGGGTTGAAGGTCGTGACCTTTGGTGGCACGACGTTATCCAAGGCGTAAGCGCAGATTGCCCACCGGAAGAGATTAATGCAGAAGATCCGCTGTTTATTCTCTACACTTCCGGCTCCACAGGTAAACCTAAAGGGGTTCTCCACACCACGGGCGGTTATCTGGTTTATGCAACGCTGACATTCAAATACACCTTTGATTATCATGAAAATGAAGTCTACTGGTGTACGGCGGATGTGGGCTGGGTAACGGGTCATAGCTATCTGCTTTATGGACCGTTATCTAATGGTGCAAAAACCTTAATGTTCGAAGGTGTGCCAAATTATCCAGCGGTTAACCGCATGGCTCAAGTCGTTGATAAGCACCAAGTCAATATCCTATATACCGCACCAACTGCTATTCGTGCACTGATGGCGGAAGGTGATAAAGCGATTGAAGGTACCCAGCGCGATTCTCTACGTATTTTGGGATCGGTCGGTGAGCCAATCAACCCAGAAGCGTGGGAATGGTTCTACAAGAAAATGGGGAACAGCCGCTGCCCAGTGGTTGATACATGGTGGCAAACGGAAACCGGTGGTTTCATGATCACACCACTGCCGGGTGCAACGATGTTAAAACCAGGTTCAGCAACACTGCCATTCTTTGGCGTTCGCCCTGCATTGGTTGATAACCTTGGTGAGCCGCTCGATGGCTCAACGGAAGGTAACTTAGTCATTGTGGATTCTTGGCCGGGTCAAGCTCGTACCCTGTTTGGAGACCATGAACGTTTCGAACAAACCTATTTCTCCACCTTTAAAGGAATGTACTTTAGTGGTGATGGTGCGCGTCGTGATGAAGATGGCTATTACTGGATCACAGGTCGTGTTGATGACGTCCTGAATATTTCAGGTCACCGTTTAGGGACAGCAGAAATTGAATCTGCCCTCGTTTCACATCCGAAGGTTGCTGAAGCTGCTGTCGTGGGTATTCCTCATAGCATCAAAGGGCAGGCAATCTATGCCTATGTCACGTTGATTTCTGGCGAGGAACCATCCCCAGAGTTGTACACTGAAGTGCGTAATTGGGTTCGTAAAGAAATTGGTCCGATTGCCACGCCAGACGTTTTGCATTGGACAGATTCTTTACCGAAAACGCGTTCCGGTAAGATTATGCGCCGTATCCTACGAAAAATTGCATCAGGTGATACCAGTAATTTTGGAGATACTTCCACACTGGCAGATCCAGGTGTTGTCGAAAAACTGCTCGAAGAAAAACAGTCAATGAGTATCTCGTAGCTATATAAATAGTTGTGTAGATAGCTCATGGCACTACAGGTCGCCTTCGGGCGACCTAAAATCAATACTCAGCATCACTCAATCAGCAGAAAATAGAGTCTGACCGAATACCCAGTTAATTCCTTGGGTAGCCATGTGTCGCCCTAAAATCCGCCTTTGAGCTATCAGAGTATGCCAATAATACAATAACAGAGGAGAACTCTGATGAATGCTACTGCTTACGAAAAGGTCGAGGCGAACCCTCTCTTTCAAGAATTAGTGAGAAAACGTAGTCGCTTTTCATGGTTGTTATCTGCAATAACGTTAGTTCTGTATGTTGGTTTTATCTTTCTTATCGCGTTTGATCCAAGCTGGCTAGGAACCCCAATAACTGAAGGTTCCTATATCACCCGCGGTATTCCTGTAGGCGTTGGGCTGATTGTGATCTCGTTTATCTTAACGGGTTTATATGTCATCCGTGCTAACAGTGAATTTGACCGCTTAACCGCCGAAATCTTAAAAGAGGTAGAAAAATGAAAGTCTTGCTCTCACTTATTCTGTTTTTTACCTCGTCAATGGCGTTCGCTGATGCCCTGACAGGCGATGTTGAGCGTCAACCTGTCAATATTCAAGCCATTGTGATGTTCTTGCTGTTTGTGGGTTTTACGCTTTATATCACTTACTGGGCTTCAAAAAGAACTCGCTCTCGCTCTGATTACTATACTGCCGGCGGAAAAATTACGGGTTTCCAAAATGGAATGGCAATTGCGGGTGACTTTATGTCCGCAGCTTCATTCTTAGGGATCTCGGCTCTAGTTTATACTTCGGGATACGATGGGCTTATCTATTCCATCGGCTTCTTAATTGGCTGGCCAATTATTCTGTTCTTAATTGCCGAGCGCTTACGAAATTTAGGTCGCTATACTTTCGCGGATGTCGCGTCATATCGATTACAACAAAGACCTATCCGCATTCTGTCTGCAATGGGCTCCTTAGTGGTTGTGGCACTGTACCTAATCGCTCAGATGGTTGGGGCAGGAAAGCTGATAGAGCTGTTATTTGGGCTTAACTATCATATTGCTGTCGTGATTGTTGGGATATTGATGGTGCTGTATGTCCTATTCGGTGGGATGCTCGCAACCACATGGGTACAGATCATCAAAGCCATTTTGTTACTCGCAGGCGCAACCTTTATGGCTGTTATGGTCATGAAACATGTCGGCTTCAACTTCAATACGTTATTTAAAGAAGCCGTTGAAGTACATAAAAATGGTATCGCCATTATGAGCCCCGGAGGACTGGTTTCCGACCCAATATCCGCCTTGTCTCTTGGATTGGCCTTGATGTTTGGTACAGCAGGTTTACCTCACATCATTATGCGCTTCTTCACCGTTAGCGATGCAAAAGAAGCCCGTAAGAGCGTGTTCTACGCGACTGGATTTATCGGTTACTTCTACATTCTGACATTTATCATCGGTTTTGGAGCTATCGTTCTGGTTAGCTCAAACCCTGACTTTAAAGATGCAGCTGGCGCCTTAATCGGTGGTACCAACATGGCAGCGGTACACCTCGCCGATGCTGTAGGTGGAAACTTCTTCCTTGGGTTTATCTCTGCGGTTGCTTTCGCCACCATTCTCGCGGTTGTTGCTGGTTTAACGTTGGCGGGTGCGTCTGCGGTTTCCCACGACCTGTATGCGATGGCGATTAAAAATGGTAAAGCCGATGAACGCGATGAATTGCGCGTATCAAAAATTACCGTGGTGATCCTTGGCTTCGTAGCAATTGGTTTAGGAATTTTGTTCGAGAAACAAAATATCGCCTTCATGGTGGGCTTAGCCTTCTCTATTGCGGCAAGCTGTAACTTCCCAATCATCCTACTATCAATGTATTGGAGCAAGTTAACCACGCGAGGTGCTCTTGCGGGTGGTTGGTTAGGCCTGATTACAGCGGTTGTTCTGATGATTTTAGGCCCAACAATCTGGGTGACTATTCTGCATCATGAAAAACCGATTTACCCTTATGAATACCCAGCATTCTTCTCCTTGATTGTCGCGTTTACGGCATCTTGGCTATTCTCAGTCACCGATAATTCAGAGAGAGGTAAAATGGAAAGAGCCCGCTTTAAAGAGCAGTTTGTACGCTCACAAATTGGCTTAGGTATTGAGCAAGGCAAATCTCACTAAATTCATCGATAGAAACAAAAAAGCGACTCAAATGAGTCGCTTTTTTAATGCTTAGACTTAATTGGCGTAAGCGCGTTTTTCTATTGCTAACCAATCTTCTACTAAAGCATAAAAGCCTTGAGGGTTACTTTGCTTTTCAACGAGTAACTTTTGATACTCCGCTTTATCTTTAGGTGTATAACGCGAAAGCAATTGCTCCAACATAGGGCGTTTATCAACAAACTTAGCCCCTATTCTAAAGCTTTTATATAAACCAGCGGCAATTCCAATACTAAGAACAACCACTGAAACAATTGCCATAGCATTGTTCTCTAACCCAAGGTGATTTTTCACCATCACGAGTAAAGAGAAGGGTATAAAAAACATAACTAACAGTGAAAGGATAATGGCGCCATCTTGTCCATTGTTAAATTCATTCTCTTGCTGTTTATTCACAGAAATAATCTGCTCAAAAATCTGGCTATTGCTGCTTTTCATTTTATTCATATAACCCACCTATTTGATGAATGCTCATCTTCTTTCCGCTAAATTTAACAATTCAACATCTTAATTGATTAAAAATAACCATTTTTAATAGTATATGAATAATGGAATTAAACATCAATTTAACAATACTTACCTATTATATTTTACATTAGAGTAATTGAGGGGGAATTCTGTGTAAAAAATAGAGAAAGAATAATGTGTTAGATGCTTAAATGATAATCAATTAATTTCGATGAGCGATTATTAATTTTAATCAATTGTGAAAATAATGGTTTTTATAACAGAGTTTTTATAACTAGGGTCACAATAAGCCAATGTATTACCAATTATTCATTTCCCCCAAACGCAAAAAAGCCACCCAATGGGTGGCTTCTCGGCTAATTTAATGTCTGGCAGTTCCCTACTCTCACATGGGGAGACCCCACACTACCATCGGCGCTACGGCGTTTCACTACTGAGTTCGGCATGGGGTCAGGTGGGACCACCGCGCTATTGCCGCCAGACAAATTCTGTTTATTCCCGTCTAAGTTTTCTCTTAAACCAGAATATCAATCCTGAACAAGCTGTGTGCCTACCTTTCGGCTTCTCACTTTCTTTGAAAATCAACTTAATCTCTCATCTCGAAAACACCTTCGGTGTTGTCAGGTTAAGCCTCACGGTTCATTAGTATTGGTTAGCTCAACGTATCGCTACGCTTACACACCCAACCTATCAACGTCTTAGTCTTAAACGTTCCTTTAGGACCCTTAAAGAGTCAGGGAAGACTCATCTCAAGGCAAGTTTCCCGCTTAGATGCTTTCAGCGGTTATCTCTTCCGCACTTAGCTACCGGGCAATGCCATTGGCATGACAACCCGAACACCAGTGGTGCGTCCACTCCGGTCCTCTCGTACTAGGAGCAGCCCCTTTCAATCTTCCAACGCCCACGGCAGATAGGGACCGAACTGTCTCACGACGTTCTAAACCCAGCTCGCGTACCACTTTAAACGGCGAACAGCCGTACCCTTGGGACCTACTTCAGCCCCAGGATGTGATGAGCCGACATCGAGGTGCCAAACACCGCCGTCGATATGAACTCTTGGGCGGTATCAGCCTGTTATCCCCGGAGTACCTTTTATCCGTTGAGCGATGGCCCTTCCATACAGAACCACCGGATCACTAAGACCTACTTTCGTACCTGCTCGAGCCG
This sequence comes from Providencia sp. PROV188, assembly GCF_027595165.1. Classification (NCBI taxonomy): domain Bacteria; kingdom Pseudomonadati; phylum Pseudomonadota; class Gammaproteobacteria; order Enterobacterales; family Morganellaceae; genus Providencia; species Providencia sp. PROV188. The sequence continues at coordinate 71,735 of NZ_CP097291.1, read as the reverse complement.
TCACTCTCGCAGTCAAGCTGGCTTATGCCTTTGCACTAACCGCATGATGTCCGACCATGCTTAGCCAACCTTCGTGCTCCTCCGTTACTCTTTGGGAGGAGACCGCCCCAGTCAAACTACCCACCAGACACTGTCCGCACCCCGGATTACGGGGCTACGTTAGAACATCAAACATTAAAGGGTGGTATTTCAAGGTTGGCTCCACGCAGACTGGCGTCCACGCTTCAAAGCCTCCCACCTATCCTACACATCAAGGCTCAATGTTCAGTGTCAAGCTATAGTAAAGGTTCACGGGGTCTTTCCGTCTTGCCGCGGGTACACTGCATCTTCACAGCGAGTTCAATTTCACTGAGTCTCGGGTGGAGACAGCCTGGCCATCATTACGCCATTCGTGCAGGTCGGAACTTACCCGACAAGGAATTTCGCTACCTTAGGACCGTTATAGTTACGGCCGCCGTTTACTGGGGCTTCGATCAAGAGCTTCTCCTTACGGATAACCCCATCAATTAACCTTCCAGCACCGGGCAGGCGTCACACCGTATACGTCCACTTTCGTGTTTGCACAGTGCTGTGTTTTTAATAAACAGTTGCAGCCAGCTGGTATCTGCGACTGGCTTCAGCTCCATGAGTAAATCACTTCACCTAATGCCAGCGTGCCTTCTCCCGAAGTTACGGCACCATTTTGCCTAGTTCCTTCACCCGAGTTCTCTCAAGCGCCTGAGTATTCTCTACCTGACCACCTGTGTCGGTTTGGGGTACGATTAATGATAATCTAGAGCTTAGAGGCTTTTCCTGGAAGCGGGGTATGAGCTACTTCGCCACCGTAGTGACTCGTCATCAGACCTCAGCATATAGTGAACCGGATTTGCCTAATTCACCTGCCTACATCCTTAAACCGGGACAACCGTCGCCCGGCCAGCCTAACCTTCTCCGTCCCCCCATCGCAATTATCACCAGTACGGGAATATTAACCCGTTTCCCATCGACTACGCATTTCTGCCTCGCCTTAGGGGTCGACTCACCCTGCCCCGATTAACGTTGGACAGGAACCCTTGGTCTTCCGGCGTGCGGGTTTTTCACCCGCATTATCGTTACTTATGTCAGCATTCGCACTTCTGATACCTCCAGCATACCTCACAGTACACCTTCACAGGCTTACAGAACGCTCCCCTACCCAACAATATTTACATATCGCTGCCGCAGCTTCGGTGCATAGTTTAGCCCCGTTACATCTTCCGCGCAGGCCGACTCGACCAGTGAGCTATTACGCTTTCTTTAAATGATGGCTGCTTCTAAGCCAACATCCTGGCTGTCTGAGCCTTCCCACTTCGTTTCCCACTTAACTATGACTTTGGGACCTTAGCTGGCGGTCTGGGTTGTTTCCCTCTTCACGACGAACGTTAGCACCCGCCGTGTGTCTCCCGTGATAACATTCTTCGGTATTCGTAGTTTGCATCGAGTTGGTAAGTCGGGATGACCCCCTAGTCGAAACAGTGCTCTACCCCCGAAGATGAGTTCACGAGGCGCTACCTAAATAGCTTTCGGGGAGAACCAGCTATCTCCCGGTTTGATTGGCCTTTCACCCCCAGCCACAAGTCATCCGCTAATTTTTCAACATTAGTCGGTTCGGTCCTCCAGTTAGTGTTACCCAACCTTCAACCTGCCCATGGCTAGATCACCGGGTTTCGGGTCTATACCCTGCAACTCATTCGCCCAGTTAAGACTCGGTTTCCCTACGGCTCCCCTATACGGTTAACCTTGCTACAGAATATAAGTCGCTGACCCATTATACAAAAGGTACGCAGTCACACCATAAAGGTGCTCCCACTGCTTGTACGTACACGGTTTCAGGTTCTATTTCACTCCCCTCGCCGGGGTTCTTTTCGCCTTTCCCTCACGGTACTGGTTCACTATCGGTCAATCAGGAGTATTTAGCCTTGGAGGATGGTCCCCCCATATTCAGACAGGATAACACGTGTCCCGCCCTACTCGTCGAGTTCACAACACTAACACCTTCGGATACGGGGCTATCACCCTTTACTGCCGGCCTTTCCAGACCGTTCTCCTGATGCTAATGCTGATTAAGACTCTGGGCTGCTCCCCGTTCGCTCGCCGCTACTAGGGGAATCTCGGTTGATTTCTTTTCCTCGAGGTACTGAGATGTTTCAGTTCCCTCGGTTCGCTTCGTTTGACTATGTATTCATCAAACGATAGTGCAACGAATTGCACTGGGTTTCCCCATTCGGAAATCGTCGGTTGTAACGGTTCATATCACCTTACCGACGCTTATCGCAGATTAGCACGTCCTTCATCGCCTCTGATTGCCTAGGCATCCACCGTGTACGCTTAGTCGCTTAACCTCACAACCCGAAGGTGTCTTTACCAACTGACCCGACGGCCAGTTGAACACGTTCACGTTGAGATTTTTGAGAGACTCTCACATTGTTTAAGCGATAAACAATGTGCGTTGTTTTCAATTTTCAGCTTGTTCCAGATTGTTAAAGAGCATAATTATTCGCAATAGACTATTTCTAATCTATTCTGAATAATCAGAAAGTTTATGGTGGAGCTAAGCGGGATCGAACCGCTGACCTCCTGCGTGCAAGGCAGGCGCTCTCCCAGCTGAGCTATAGCCCCATAAAGGTAATTCCAGTATCGATTTAAGTCATTAAAATGACAAATCGAATTTAGGCAAGGCATAACTTGGCGACGTTTACGTCTGGTAAACGAGCTGAGTTATAACGAAACATCAATTCGATTTTGGTAGGCCTGAGTGGACTTGAACCACCGACCTCACCCTTATCAGGGGTGCGCTCTAACCACCTGAGCTACAAGCCTATCGATACCGTTACTCTATTTCATCAGACAATCTGTGTGAGCACTTCACAAGTACACTTCAATGGTAAGGAGGTGATCCAACCGCAGGTTCCCCTACGGTTACCTTGTTACGACTTCACCCCAGTCATGAATCACAAAGTGGTAAGCGCCCTCCCGAAGGTTAAGCTACCTACTTCTTTTGCAACCCACTCCCATGGTGTGACGGGCGGTGTGTACAAGGCCCGGGAACGTATTCACCGTAGCATTCTGATCTACGATTACTAGCGATTCCGACTTCATGGAGTCGAGTTGCAGACTCCAATCCGGACTACGACGTACTTTATGAGTTCCGCTTGCTCTCGCGAGGTCGCTTCTCTTTGTATACGCCATTGTAGCACGTGTGTAGCCCTACTCGTAAGGGCCATGATGACTTGACGTCATCCCCACCTTCCTCCGGTTTATCACCGGCAGTCTCCTTTGAGTTCCCGACCGAATCGCTGGCAACAAAGGATAAGGGTTGCGCTCGTTGCGGGACTTAACCCAACATTTCACAACACGAGCTGACGACAGCCATGCAGCACCTGTCTCAGAGTTCCCGAAGGCACCAAAGCATCTCTGCTAAGTTCTCTGGATGTCAAGAGTAGGTAAGGTTCTTCGCGTTGCATCGAATTAAACCACATGCTCCACCGCTTGTGCGGGCCCCCGTCAATTCATTTGAGTTTTAACCTTGCGGCCGTACTCCCCAGGCGGTCGATTTAACGCGTTAGCTCCGGAAGCCACTCCTCTAGGGAACAACCTCCAAATCGACATCGTTTACAGCGTGGACTACCAGGGTATCTAATCCTGTTTGCTCCCCACGCTTTCGCACCTGAGCGTCAGTCTTTGTCCAGGGGGCCGCCTTCGCCACCGGTATTCCTCCACATCTCTACGCATTTCACCGCTACACATGGAATTCTACCCCCCTCTACAAGACTCTAGCTGACCAGTCTTAGATGCCATTCCCAGGTTAAGCCCGGGGATTTCACATCTAACTTAATCAACCGCCTGCGTGCGCTTTACGCCCAGTAATTCCGATTAACGCTTGCACCCTCCGTATTACCGCGGCTGCTGGCACGGAGTTAGCCGGTGCTTCTTCTGTTGGTAACGTCAATCGTTGATGATATTAGCATCAACGCCTTCCTCCCAACTGAAAGTACTTTACAACCCTAAGGCCTTCTTCATACACGCGGCATGGCTGCATCAGGCTTGCGCCCATTGTGCAATATTCCCCACTGCTGCCTCCCGTAGGAGTCTGGGCCGTGTCTCAGTCCCAGTGTGGCTGATCATCCTCTCAGACCAGCTAGGGATCGTCGCCTTGGTGAGCCATTACCTCACCAACTAGCTAATCCCATATGGGTTCATCCGATAGCGCAAGGACCGAAGTTCCCCTGCTTTGCTCCTAAGAGATTATGCGGTATTAGCTACCGTTTCCAGTAGTTATCCCCCTCTATCGGGCAGATCCCCATACATTACTCACCCGTCCGCCGCTCGTCAGCGAGAAGCAAGCTTCCCCTGTTACCGCTCGACTTGCATGTGTTAGGCCTGCCGCCAGCGTTCAATCTGAGCCATGATCAAACTCTTCAATTAAAAAGCTTGATGCTCAAAGAATGTTACTGTCGTTTGATTTCCGAAGAAACCAAATTACCTATTAGTTCATATATATGAATTAACGTGTTAGTCACTCTTCAAGACTTAAAATCAAATATTTTTTTGATAGTGTCCTGTGAGTGCCCACACAGATTGTCTGATAAATTGTTAAAGAGCGGTGCGACTTAATCTTTTGATTATCGACTTTAGGTCGTTGTCGCGAGGTGTCGTATACTACGTTTTTTATTTAGAAAGTCAAGCGATTATTTTCAACTATTTTCTTTCTTCACCTCTGTTATCACGGGGCTTCGAGGTTTTCTTCGAGCCGGTTTGTCGTGACAACGGATGCGCATTATAGGGAGCTCGAAAAATCTCGCAAGTGTTTTTTTACATATTTATTTCGTTCGCGTTTTTTTTAGCCAAATATGACTTAATAGCGTAAATTACTACTGTTTTTTGACTATTTCAGCAGCAATAATTGATTTACTCACGTAACATATCATTGATTAGTATCTGTATGAGATGAATTATGGAATTGAGCAAGCAACAAAATGCCTCACAAAAAAACCTCTCTTTTATTATTGCGCGGAGTCTTGGACAGCTCATATTAAAAGGCACCTACTTATCTGACTCTATTCTTCCCAGTGAATTAGAATTATCAAAGCAGTTTAATGCCAGCCGAACCGCCATAAGAGAAGCCATTAAAACATTAGCAGCAAAAGGCATGGTTTTAGCTCGCCCTCGAATTGGTACACGAGTCATGCCCTCATCGAATTGGAACTTTCTCGACCAAGACTTATTAAATTGGTGGATTAACAGCGAAGAAAAGTCAGTGGTAATTACACACTTTCAAGTTGTTCGTCTCGCCATTGAGCCTCAAGCTTGCTATCTCGCTGCACTGAATGCCACAGAAGAACAAAAACAGTCTCTACAATTACTATCAAATGAAATGGTAACCTTAGAAAAAGAGTTCGATAGACCTCACTGGATAAAAGTTGATTTTCGTTTTCATCTCACTATCTATCGGGCGTGCTGTAATCCTTTTTTAATTTCGTTCGCGAATCTGTTTAGATCGGTGTACCAGCTTTATTTTGATGCAATAACAGAAAATGATGCGATTGAAGTGGAACTTCATCAACAACTTGCTGATGCTATTATTAATGGCAATAGTCGTGAAGCTTACGATCTCTGCTATACCTTATTAACGACAATGAACAAATAAGCTAACAGAACGAATTCGCTCACCAAATTTATCAATAGGTAACGGATGTTTAAAACTGCTAAAAATATGTCGGGTTTGCCATGGATTGCCGCGATGGCTTTCTTTATGCAAGCGTTAGATGCCACGATATTGAATACGGCACTGCCTGATATCGCCAAAAGTTTGCATCACTCCCCATTAGCGATGCAATCTGCCGTGGTGAGCTATACCCTAACAGTTGCACTGTTAATTCCGGTGAGTGGTTGGTTTGCCGATAGATTTGGTACTCGACGTATTTTTATTATTGCGGTTTCTCTGTTTTCTTTAGGATCATTGCTCTGCGCTCTTTCCCCTTCATTAACAGTGCTTGTTATTTCTCGCGTTATCCAAGGAATTGGCGGGGCGATGATGATGCCAGTAGCGCGACTCGCATTAATTCGGGCGTATCCGCGCAGTGAACTTCTACCTATATTGAATTTTGTCACCATCCCTGGATTAGTCGGCCCCATCTTAGGACCTCTATTAGGTGGTATTCTCGTCACCTATGCCACATGGCATTGGATATTCATTATTAATATCCCTATTGGTGTGCTTGGGATTGTGTATGCATTAAAACATATGCCTGATTTTAAAATGCCAAAACGTAAGTTTGATACCCTTGGCTTTCTTTTATTTGGGTTTGGCTTGGTCATGCTCTCAGTCAGTCTGGATCTGTTCGGCGATAAATCATTATCTAGCTATATTCCTTTGGCTATTGTTCTGGGCGGTTTTCTTTGTCTTCTTCTTTATATACTTCACGCAAGGCGCATTAAGCACGCTATTATTCCGCTCAACTTATTTAAGACAAGAACCTTTTCCATCGGTATTAGCGGTAACATCGCCACTCGATTAGGTACTGGAAGCATTCCATTCTTAATGCCATTGATGCTGCAAGTGGGATTTGGTTATGAAGCGGTGGTGGCAGGAATGATGATGGCTCCACTGGCCATTGGCTCGATTACAGCAAAATCCGCAGTCACAAGAATTCTAACCCGATTTGGATACCGTAATACGCTATTTACTGTCACGGTGATTATTGGGTTGATGGTCTCGCAGTTTTCGCTGCAATCTCCAGATATGTCGATTTATCTGCTTATAGTTCCGTTGTTTGTTTTAGGAATGGTAATGTCCACCCAGTTCACTGCCATGAATACCATTTGCTTAGCGGACTTAACAGATAATAACGCTAGCGCTGGCAACAGTATGCTAGCGGTGACTCAGCAACTTTCGATTAGCTTTGGGATCGCGGTGAGCGCCACCATTTTGAGCTTTTTTGATAACCAGCCAAATAGTAATGTCGTGGATAACTTCCATTACACCTTTATTACTATCGGGGCTATCACGTTACTTTCTGCCTTTGTGTTTTTATTACTCAGTAAAACTGATGGTGATAATTTGATTAAAGGCAAAAGCAAAAAATCTGAGAAAACGCAGAATTAGCGTTTCCTCACTGATTGGCGTTCCACGAGTTTTGGCGTTAAAACTAAAATAGAGGGTTCCGCATCTGGGTTATCCATTCGATAAATAAGTTGGTTAACCGCTTGCTGACCAAGTTCATCCTTTGGCTGATGAACAGTGGTAAGTGGTGGGATCATATAAGAAGAGAGTGCAATATCGTCATAACCAATAATGGAAATGTCGTCAGGTACTTTCATGCCTTTTTGGTAAATAGCTTGGTAAGCACCGACCGCCATCGCGTCATTCCCCGCAAAAATAGCATCTGGAGGATTCGATAACGCCAAAAGCTTATTCATTGAATCAAATCCACCTGAAAATTCAAAATCACTAAAGATAATATATTCTTCGTGGATTTTGAGGGATGCAGCCTTCATGGCATGAAGAAAACCTTGATAACGCGCTTGTGCGGGAGATTTATCTTGAGGACCGGCAATACAGGCGATTCGAGTAAACCCAGCATCGATTAAATGACGCGTGGCGATTTCACCGCCGAGGAACGAGTTATCCTGAATAATATCTCCGGCTGATTCAAACGGAGACCAGTCCATCATTACTGTAGGAACGGAGGGATAACGAGAAAATACCGCTTTGGATGGACCTTGCGCTTCGGTGCACATAATAAGAAGCCCATCGACGCGTTTTTGCAGAAGAGTTTCTAAGCTATGATCCATCCGCTTAAAATCCCCTTCGGTGTTACACAGGATCAAACTGTAACCCAATTCGTAGCAACTACGTTCTACACCACGCACGACTTCCGCATAAAACGGGTTATTACTGGCTGTCAGTAACATTCCAATGGTATTGGTGCGGTTCATCTTCAAACTTCTCGCTAAGGCCGATGGCGCATAGTTGAGTTGTTCGATGGCACTTTTTACCCGTGAAGTAACGCTTTCGCTAACATAGCGATTTTGATTGATAACATGGGAGACGGTGGATGTTGACACGCCAGCAAGGCGAGCAACATCTTTCATTGTTGCCACAAATTTATCCTATTGAAGAAGAAACTGGTCTATTTCATTACGCCATGGAACAGAAGGTTGTGCGCCGGGACGCGTCACTGCAATTGCAGCAGCCGCATGGGCAAAGACAATCGCATCTTCATCGGACTGACCTTCAAGTAGCGCGGTTACATACGCCCCATTGAATGTATCACCTGCTGCAATGGTGTCCACCGCTTTCACTTTAAAGCCCGGAATTATTTTGCCTTGCTTGCCAGATTCACTGAACCAAACCCCTCTGGCACCCAATGTAATCATCACTTTATTAATGCCTTTTTGATGCAGTGCTTGTGCTGCTTTTTGTGCGCCTTCTTCATCATTAACAGCGATGCCCGTTAAATGCTCCGCTTCCGTTTCGTTTGGCGTGATCACATCCACCAGCGACAGTAGCGAATCAGGTAACGCTTGTGCAGGCGCAGGATTTAAGATCACTTGGGTTTGATGTTGGCGCGCAATCTCAGCGGCCATTTGGACAGTTTCAATTGGGGACTCAAGCTGCATCAATAGCGCATCCGCATCGACAATTTTTTGCTGATACCCTGCCAGTCGCTCTGTGGAGAGATGACCATTAGCCCCAGCATTAATCCCAATAATATTTTCGCCTTGCCCGTTTACGTAAATAAGTGCAACACCCGTGGTTTCGCCAGCAACTGAGTCGATGCAATCAATCTTAATCGTATCTTTTTGCAGTTGTTTTTTGATGCTGACGCCGATATCGTCATCACCGACACAAGCAATAAATGTGATATCAGCACCACTACGACCTGCGGCGACTGCCTGGTTCGCGCCTTTACCGCCGAAAGCAACTTGGTAACTATCACCTCTTACTGTTTCGCCTGGCTGGGGAAACTGTTGCACATTAAGAATGTGGTCAACGTTGATACTACCTAAAACAACCAGTTTAGCTGCTGCCATCACATTTATGTCCTTTCGCTACGCAATTAAATAAACCGCCGCAAAGTTTCACGGCGATTTACCAATCTTATTGTTTTATCAAGGATAATTACTTTATATAGATTTATTGTTTTACCACGAGTTCTAATTCAACGGGAACTGTTGCTTCAACTTTCTCGCCTTTTAATACTTTATCTGCGATCTGCACCCCAACAATACCAATTTGATCTGGGCGCTGAGCAATCGTCGCGCCTAATTTTCCGCCTTGAACTGCTTTGATACCGTCATTTGTGCCATCAAAACCAACCACTAAAACGTCATCACGACCAGCAGTTTGTAATGCTCTTAACGCACCTAATGCCATTTCATCGTTTTGTGCAAAAACAGCCTGAACTGCAGGGTGCGCTGTCAATAAGTTTTGCATAACGTTCAAGCCTTTAGTTCTGTCGAAATCCGCAGGTTGGCTCGCTAATACGTTGAATTTATGCTCTTTCGCACCCGTATTGAAACCTTCACCACGTTCACGAGCTGCCGACGTTCCAGAAATCCCTTCTAATTGAATAACTTTGGCGTCATTGCCCGTTTTCTTGGCAATAAAGTCTGCCGCCATTTTTCCACCCATGCGGTTATCAGAAGCAACATGGCTCACCACTTCACCTTTGTTAGCGGCGCGGTCTAAGGTGATCACGGGGATTTTCGCTTTGTTAGCCATCAGGATAGAGTTACCCACTGCGTCAGAGTCAGTTGGGTTGATCAGCATTAATTTGGTACCACGTACCGTTAAATCTTGGACGTTCGCTAACTCTTTCGCCGGGTTATCTTGAGAATCCAAAACAATCAGTTCATAACCCAGTTTGTCCGCTTCTTTTTGTGCCGCATCTTTCATAGTCACAAAGAATGGGTTGTTCAGGGTTGAAATAACCAGCGCAATGCTCTCTTTGGCCATCGCGTTCACACTGACGGTTGCTGTTAGTGCAAAAGCGGTAAATAAAGTCGCTAATTTGTTCAGTTTCATAAGAAAATTCCTGTCATTATCGGGTAGGGGTCAGAATCACTATTTTTTGTTATCAACAAGTACAGCTAATAAAATCACAACGGCTTTTACGATCATTTGGTAGTTCGAGGAAATACCGAGTAAGTTCAAACCATTGTTTAAGAAACCAAGGATCAGCGCACCAATCAGCGTACCTACAATGCGCCCTTTACCACCAGCAAGGCTTGTGCCACCCAGTACAACCGCAGCAATCGCATCCAGTTCATAACCGTTACCCGCCATTGGCTGAGCTGAAGATAAACGTGCAACTTCAATCACACTCGCCAGCGCTGCTAATAAACCACACAAGGAGTAAACGATAATTTTAATTTTATCGACATTAATACCGGATAAGCGGGTCGCTGATTCATTTCCGCCTAACGCATAGATATAACGACCTAAGCGAGTGTGGTGTAGCATGTACCAAGCCGCCGCAAAGACGATAACCATTAACCATACTGGGGTAGGAATACCTAATGGGCGACCAATACCAAACCAACCAAATAAATCGGCGTTATCACTAAAACCCGTATTGATTGGGCTGCCATCGGTATAAACCCGGGTTACACCACGTAGTAATAGCATCATGACCAATGTGGCGATAAAAGCTTGGACTTTACCTTTTGCAACAATCACCCCTGTACATGCACCAATTGCAGCACCGAGCGCTAATGCTCCTGCGACAGCAACAAAGGCATTCACTTCAGCTCCGACCATCGATGCAGCTACTGCGCCTGTTAATGCCAATAGTGATCCCACAGACAAATCAATGCCCGACGTAAGAATCACTAATGTCATTCCCACCGCCATAATCGCATTCACAGAAGTCTGTTGCAGGATGTTAAACAGGTTGTTGACCGTAAAAAAGTTAGGGCTTAGGGTTGAAACAATCGCAATTAAGACTAATAGGGCTATTAAGGATTTTTGCTCCATTAGCCATGCTTTGCTGAAGTAGCGTTTTGATGGTGCGGTTGTTGAACTCATGCTGTTAACTCCTGAACTGAGCCGTAATTTTTACCGACTGCGGCCGCCATTAAGGCTTCCTGCGTTGCTTCTTTGGCAGAGAATTCGCCGCTGATATGCCCTTCATGCATAACCAAAATGCGATCGCTCATCCCAATCACTTCAGGCATTTCTGAAGATACGAGGATGATACTCAGCCCTTCTTTTTTAAATTGGTTGATTAGTTGGTAGATCTCTTTTTTTGCCCCGACGTCGACACCACGGGTTGGCTCATCGAGGATAAGCACTTTCGGTCGTGTCATTAGTCCACGGGCAATAGCCACTTTTTGCTGGTTACCACCAGATAAGTTGCCAATAATTTGGTCCATGGATGGGGTTTTAATATTAAATAAGCGGATAAAATCCCCCACGGTCATTTGCTCTTCGCCATGTTTTAATGTGCCGCCAAAGTGGCTGAAGTAACCTAATGCCGTTAAGGACATATTTTCTTTTACTGACATCCCCAGCACTAACCCATCGCGCTTACGGTCTTCCGAAATATAAACGATGCCGTTATTCAAACCATCTTGCGGGGTTTTTAAGGTGACGTTTTTACCTTCTAACTGGATATTGCCGGATTTTTTCGAAGCTGCACCGTAGATGATTTTCATCAGCTCCGTACGTCCTGCGCCCATCAAACCTGAAACACCTAAAATTTCACCGCTTCTTAGCGTGAAACTGGCATTGGTGACACCGGGGCCAGAAACATTTTCAACTTGCAGGCGAATATCGCCAACAGGTACATCGACTCGCGGATATTGGTCTTCCAGTTTGCGTCCTACCATCATCTCAATCAGTTTTTCTTCTTCTAATTCACTGACTGGCTTTTCACCAATAAACTGGCCATCACGAAAAACAGTCACGTCGTCGCAAATTTCGAAGATCTCTTTTAAACGGTGAGAGATATACACAATGCCGCAGCCTTGGGATTTTAAATCTTCAATCACGCGAAAGAGTGAGGCAGTTTCGGTATCGGTCAGTGCGTCCGTCGGCTCATCCATAATGATGACTTGAGACTGAAAGCTGAGAACTTTGGCAATTTCCACCATTTGTTGTTCACCGATAGATAATTCGGCGATAGTTTGGTGGCTATCGTAATCAAGGTTTAATCGCTGGAGCAGTTTGTCTGATTCGCTGAACATTTTTTTCCAGTCGATTTTGCCGAATTTGTTCACAAATTCGCGACCTAAAAAAATGTTTTCAGCGATGGTAAGTTCAGGAATTAAATTCAGTTCTTGGTGAATGATCCCGATCCCCGCTTCTTGGGAACTTTTCGGACCATTAAACACGACTTCTTTACCAAGGTAACGGATCGCGCCCGCATCTTTGTTGTAGATCCCCGTGAGCACTTTCATCATGGTGGATTTACCCGCACCATTTTCCCCCACCAGCGCCATCACTCGACCAGGGTAGACTTTTAAGGCGGCTCCCGAGAGAGCTTTTACTCCGGGAAAGGCTTTATCAATGCCAATAAGTTCTAATAAAGGTTGCATAGTCACCTCAGAAAGTCACACCAGAACAAAGAATGATATTAGCGTATGGTGAACATTCCCCTGTTCGGATCACGGCTTTGCTTTCATGAGTGCGTTGCTTGAAATGTTCATGGCTGCAATAGATGACTTCAATATGGTTTCCCTGTGCCGCTTCCAATTCATGAAGATGGGCTAAAATGGCTTTTTCCATTTGAGGATTTATTTTGCTGATTTCTTGAGCAAGTATCGCTTTTTCTACCTGCATCTCTTGGGTAATCACTCGCAAAACAGACATAAAATCCGGTAGTCCTTGCGTCACAGCCAGATCGATACGTTCAGCGCTGGCAGGAATGGGTAAACCTGCATCTCCCAACGTGATATGGTCGGTATGACCGAGTTTTGCAATCACGGAAGCAACATTTGAGTTAAGCAACATACCTTTCTTCATTCTTTACCACCGTTTTTAGTCTGTTTTTTCTACTTTCGAGTTTTGGCTCTGCATGAGCGAAACGTTTCGCTTATACAATAATAGTAAAGAATAGTCACAACTCAATGTTCTTATCTTGGTTTTGTGATCACTATCGAAACGTTTCGTTAGCCTATTTTTACAAATAAAAAGCTAACTTATTGAATAAGTTGTCGCTGAATCGTTCCTGCTTAATTAATACTCAGCTGTTCGCTACAACCTAAATTTGTTGCTCTTTATCCGAAATAACATCAAAGAAAAATCACAAAACTGATTGCACAATGAATAAAAGGACAGCTAACCTAGCAATAGCTTGGTCAATAACCATCTCCCTCTAACCCTTAGAAGAGTTATTTAGAGAAAAGGAACACCTTATGCAATTAGCAGAACGGATAGCCCAATTAAGCAACTACCTTGAAGGTGGTTTGTATGAACGTCAGCAAGCTATTCGTTTGTGTTTGCTCGCCACGCTGAGTGGGGAAAGCGTGTTCTTGCTGGGTCCTCCTGGGATAGCGAAAAGCTTAATTGCCCGCCGCATGAAATATGCCTTCCGCCAAGCGAATGCGTTTGAATATTTAATGACGCGCTTTTCTACCCCCGAAGAAATTTTTGGACCGCTTTCCATTCAAGCCTTAAAAGATGAAGGGCGTTATGAGCGTTTAACCAAAGGATACCTGCCCGATGCGGAAGTGGTGTTTTTGGATGAAATTTGGAAAGCAGGCCCTGCCATCTTAAATACCTTACTAACTGCCATAAATGAACGCAAATTCCGTAATGGGGATGAAGAGAAAAATATCCCAATGCGCTTGCTAGTCACCGCATCCAACGAGCTACCGGATGCGGATAATAGTCTTGAAGCGCTGTTTGATAGGATGTTGCTGCGAATTTGGCTGGATAAAGTACAAGAGAAACAAAATTTCCGTGCGCTGCTGACTGGCAAATCTCAGCAAGAAGAAAATTTGGTTCCTGATCACCTAAAAATCAGTGAAGAAGAGTACCGAGAATGGCAAAAAGAAATTCCCAAGGTTTCGCTGCCCGATCACTGTTTTGAATTGATTTACCAATTACGCCAACAAATTGATGCCACAGAGAAGAATCTGTATGTCTCTGATAGACGTTGGAAAAAAGCAGTTTATTTATTGCAGGCTAGCGCATTCTTTAATGGTCGAAACTCTGTTTCACCGTTGGATATTGTGCTACTCAAAGATTGCTTATGGCACGATATGCAGTCAATGAACTTACTGCCCCAATTGCTCAAGTCATTAGTACAAGAAGATGGTTGGCAACAACGTAAATTTACACGAGAAATTGAGCAAGTTTACCAACAGTGGATGTCATCCACCCAAGATCAAAATAACCAAGATGCTTTTAAAGTTTTAAAAAATAACGCGATGTTTGCACGAAAAGCCTCTTATATGTTGCCTGAGAATATTAGCGAAGGGCGTGTAACCCTATTTTTGCATCGCCCATTACAGCTACATAATATGAAAGTGACCTTTATTACCACCGAGAAAAAATCACTGGCAAATTTCCTTAATAAAGGCACCACCTTATCCGCTCATCTTAATGGGATTGGTTTCGCGCAAGAGCTAGCCGCTGAAGTGAATAATTTAAACCAGATCCAACTATTAGATGTTAGCCATCAAGCATCAACCTTATATTTACAAGATAAAAACCCTACAGCGGCACCGACAACCAATAATAAAGAGTGGTTGGATAAGCTTGATGCCATCCAAAATGAGATCCAAGGGGCTAAATATCAGTTTGAGAAGCAGCAACCTAACCTGTTTATCGAGGCGCACTGGCTCGCGGATGTTGAAGAGAGCTTTATTAAGCTTAGCGATAAATTGACCCAACTCCGCCAGCAAATTATGGGAAAGGTGACTAACTCATTATGATGAGCCTAGCGTCCCTCGAATTATTGCTTTCGGTGAATGAAAGCCAGCTGATTGAAGAGATTATTATTTCTCTTCTCGCCACCCCACAGCTGGCGGTTTTCTTTGAAAAGCATCCTCGATTGAAAAAGGCGCTATTAAAAGATCTCTCCAGTTGGAAAAAAGACCTTAAACAGAAGCTGCAAGATGCGTTAGTTCCTCAGCAACTTTCTGAAGAATTTGGGCTATATCAGAAGTCATTGGGCATTCCCACTGATAAGTTTTTCACGCAATTACCCGATGTGATAGCACGGCTCGAGCAGTTAGATTCCCCGTTTTACCGTGAAGCCCAGCAACTGCAAAAGGGAAAAATTGAAAATCGCAGTGCGCGACAATCTTTGATTGTTCAGCGTTGGCGTATTAGTTTGATTTTGCAGGTGACTACATTACATAAAGAACTCTTAGAACAGGAAAAAGAGCAACTGCTGGCGGAATTACAGCGCCGTTTAGCACTGAGCGGAAATCTTGAGGATATTCTAGGGGAAAATGAGCGCTCTTCTGGGCGATTATGGGATCTGAGCAAAGGGTTTAGTAACCCAGCGGCTTATAATGATCAATTAATCGCGCGCTACAGTGATTTTTTGCGCCAGCAACCCGAGCTCGAAAAAATTGCTCAGCTACTGGGGCGTAGCCAATCAGCCAAATCTATTCTGGATGATAATGTGATCCTTGAGCCGATGACGGTGATGGAAAAAGTCCCGGAAACCGTACCTGAACAAGTGAATGGCTTAAACCAGAGTGACGATATTCTGCGGCTATTACCAGCTGAGCTTGCGATGTTAGGGCTTGAAGATATTGAATTCGAGTTCTACCGCAAGTTATTAGAGAAACAGCTTATTACCTATCGCTTACAAGGGGAAAGCTGGCAAGAACGCAAAGTTTTACGCCCTGTGACCCATCATCAACATGAAGATCAGCCCAGAGGACCATTTGTGGTATGTATCGATACTTCAGGTTCTATGGGTGGAATCAATGAACGCTGTGCAAAGGCGTTCTGTCTGGCTTTAATGAAAATCGCGCTGGCGGATAACCGAGCTTGTCACGTGATGCTGTTTTCCACTGAAATTGTTCATTATGACCTTCTCTCTGCGGATGGCTTAGAACAATGCATGCGCTTCTTGCATCAAACATTCCGTGGTGGAACAGACTTGGCAGCATGTTTACGAGAAACAACGGTAAAATTAGAGTCAAAACAGTGGAGTGATGCCGATGCGGTTGTCATTTCGGACTTTGTGGCTCAACGCTTACCGGATGAGTTAATTCAGAAGATTAAGTCCCTTCAGAAGGTTGGTAAATACCGCTTCCATGCGGTATCTGTCTCAAATTATGGGAAGCCCGGTATCATGAAGATATTTGATCATATCTGGCGCTTTGATACAGGGCTAAAAAGCCGACTACTACGCCGTTTTAATCGCTAATTACAGCATATCTTCAACTGTTTCAGCCATTTCTGGTGACCAAACACCACACTGAACTTGACCGATATGTTGACGTTGCAGCAGTAACATCACTAAGCGAGATTGGCCAATACCACCACCGATAGATTGCGGCATTTCACCTTTGACTAACGCTTGATGCCATTCCAGTTCCATACGTTTTTCATCACCTGTTAATGCGAGTTGGCGAGTTAAACATTCAGGACTGACACGGATCCCCATTGAAGAGATTTCAAATGCGTCTTGTAATACTGGGTTCCAAACAATAATGTCACCGTTTAATCCTTTGAAGCCATCTTCGTTTTCGGTTGTCCAGTCATCGTAGTCTGGTGCACGTACATCGTGGGATTCACCGCTTGACAGTTTTCCACCAATACCGATTAAGAATACCGCACCCAATTCTTTCGCAATCGCACGCTCACGACCTTTCGCGTCTAAATCTGGATAACGTTTTAGCAGCTCTTCGCTGTGGATAAAGTGAATTTGGTCTGGCAGGAACGGTGCCAGCCCAAATTCTTTACTTACGGCAGCTTCTGTTTCTTTTATTGCCTTATAGATTTTACCCACTGTCTGCTTCAGATAAGGAAGCGTACGATCCTCATCTGCCATCACTTTTTCCCAATCCCACTGGTCAACATAGACGGAGTGGATTGGGGTTAAGCGATCCTCGTCCGGACGTAACGCTTTCATGTGTGTGTACAGACCTTGACCTTCGCTGAAACCAAAACGACCTAAGGTTTTGCGTTTCCATTTAGCCAAAGAGTGAACCACTTCAAACGTTGCACCAGGAATTGATTTCACTTTTACTTGAACGGCTTTTTCGCAGCCTGATAAGTTGTCTTGTGTACCATCACCTAAACGGCTCAGGATAGGACCTTGAACTTCGATTAAGCCAAGCTCTTTTTCAAGTAAACGTGAGAAATAGGATTTAACAAAGCTGATTTGTTGCTGATGTTCGATGAATGACTTGTCCATAATTTTACCCATAATTTGTTAGCTGTAATTAGCCGATGTGTAGATTAAGCAACAAAATGAGGTATAAATTCAATATCCATCATTAAAAAAAGCCTTTACTGTTTATTTTGATTAAAAAAATGGGTATAAAAATGAATAATCATCAAAATGAGGGCTAAATAATGCCAGAAAATTATCAAATCGATAATCTCGATCGTGACATACTTCACGAATTAATGGTCAATGCACGTACACCTTATGCTGAACTCGCCAAAAAATTCTCGGTAAGTCCCGGAACTATTCATGTGCGAGTGGAAAAAATGAAGCAAGCTGGGATCATAAAAGGAACCCGTATCGATATCAGCGCAAAACAATTGGGTTTTGATGTCTGCTGCTTTATAGGGATCATTTTAAAAAGTGCCAAGGATTATCATACTGCCCTCAAAAAGTTAGATGCTTTAGAGGAAGTCGTGGAGGTTTACTATACGACGGGTCAATACAGTATCTTTATTAAGGTAATGTGCCGCTCGATAGATTCCCTTCAAGATGTACTTATCAACAAAATTCAGACTATCGATGAAATACAATCAACCGAAACGCTGATCTCCTTACAGAACCCGATCATGCGAACGATCACCCCGTAGAAAAAAAATGATATAACCACATTATCCACAGGTAGATCCCAGCTCATTCACAGCGTACAATAGCGGCCTGTTAATGTGAAAGAGAGTGACCATGAGCGTAACAAAAGTAACCTTAATTAGTGGCAGTACCATGGGCAGTGCCGAATATGTAGCGGAGCATATGGCAGAGATTTTAGAAGAACTCGGCTATGAAACGGATATACAGCACGGTCCTGAACTAGATGACTTACCACTTGAAGGGTTATGGCTGGTGGTGAGCTCCACACATGGCGCAGGGGATCTTCCCGAAAATATCCAACCGTTAGCGGAAGCAATTCAATCTCAGTCACCAGACCTGAGTAAGATCAAGTACGGTGCAGTGGGGATTGGTAGTTCGGAATATGACACTTTTTGTGGTGCGATCCATACCCTTGATACCTTATTACAGGATCATGGTGCAAAAAGGATCGGTGATTGCTTCGAAATTGATGTTCAGCAACACGAAATTCCTGAAGATCCCGCAGGTGTTTGGGTTAAAATTTGGGCAAACGAACTCTAATATGTTCAAATTAACAGCAAACAACTGTGGATAACTCAGGTAAGATCATGGTATTAACCGGTAGTTATCCAGATTATAAGTTTTAGGTCGTCCAAGACCTGTGCATAAGTCCCTGTTTTGATCCCAGCTTATACGCAAAAGGATCACGGATCATTCACAGTATATGATCCTTTACACTTTGATGATCTTTAAAGTGAAAATTCACTTATCCACAGAAACCGTCGATCCTAATAAAAGATCTAATAAAGAGATCTTTAAATAAAAAAGATCTTTATATTATATAGGCGAGAGGCCAGGGCTTGGTCTCTCCATCAAACTTGAGTAGAATTCACTCCTCGAATGCAGAATCCGCATTTTCTAACGTTAAGGTTCACACATGTTTTATCCAGAGCAATTTGACGTCATCGTAATTGGTGGTGGTCATGCCGGTACTGAAGCAGCAATGGCAGCTGCACGTATGGGGCGTCAAACCCTATTACTGACTCACAATATTGATACATTGGGCCAGATGTCTTGCAACCCAGCCATCGGTGGGATCGGTAAGGGACATCTGGTAAGAGAAATTGATGCCCTCGGTGGCTTAATGGCTACCGCAACTGACAAAGCGGGTATTCAATTTAGAACACTTAATGCAAGTAAAGGCCCAGCGGTTCGTGCAACTCGCGCACAAGCAGACCGCGTGCTATATCGCCAAGCCGTTAGAACTGCATTAGAGAACCAACCAAACTTAATGATCTTCCAACAACCTGTTGAAGATCTGATTGTTGAAAATAACCGAGTAACTGGCGCTGTTACCCGCATGGGCTTAAAATTTAAAGCCAAAGCGGTGGTATTAACCGTAGGTACTTTCCTTGATGGAAAAATTCATATCGGTTTAGAAAATTACAGTGGTGGTCGTGCTGGTGATCCACCCGCAATTACGTTATCTCAACGTTTAAGAGAATTGCCATTACGTGTAAACCGCTTAAAAACGGGTACACCACCACGTATTGATGCAAGAACTATTGATTTCAGTCAGTTAGCTCAACAGCTAGGTGACGACCCAATGCCGGTATTCTCATTTTTAGGTTCGCAAGAGCAGCATCCACAACAAGTGCCTTGCTACATCACCTATACCAATGAGCAAACTCATGATGTGATCCGTAATAATTTAGATCGCAGCCCTATGTATGCAGGGATCATTGAAGGGATCGGTCCTCGTTACTGTCCTTCAATTGAAGATAAAGTCATGCGTTTTGCGGATAAAAATGCACATCAGATCTTCTTAGAGCCAGAAGGTTTAACTAGCAACGAAATTTATCCAAACGGGATCTCCACCAGCTTGCCATTTGATGTTCAAATGAAAATAGTTCATTCCATGAAGGGAATGGAAAATGCAAGGATCGTCCGCCCTGGTTATGCCATTGAGTACGATTTCTTTGACCCACGCGATCTAAAACAAACTCTCGAAAGCAAATTTATCGAAGGTTTGTTCTTTGCGGGTCAAATCAACGGCACAACAGGTTACGAAGAAGCCGCAGCTCAAGGTTTATTAGCAGGTCTTAACGCTGCACAACATGCATTTGACCTAGAAGGTTGGTTCCCTCGTCGTGACCAAGCCTATGTCGGCGTATTAGTTGACGACTTGTGCACATTAGGAACTAAAGAACCGTACCGTATGTTTACTTCCCGTGCGGAATACCGTTTGATGCTACGCGAAGATAATGCAGATTTACGTTTAACCGAAAAAGGACGTGAATTAGGTCTTGTGGATGATATTCGTTGGGAGCACTTCAACCGCAAAGTCGAAATGATCGAAAAAGAGCGTCAACGCTTAAAAGATATCTGGGTTCACCCTAAATCTGATAATCATGAAGAAATCGACCAAATTTTAACCGTTCCATTATCGAAAGAAGCCAATGGTGAAGATTTACTACGCCGTCCTGAAATGACTTATCAAATGCTGACTTCTTTGAATTTGTTTGCTCCAGGAGTTGAAGATCCTCAAGCTGCAGATCAAGTTGAAATTCAAGTGAAATACGAAGGTTACATTGCTCGTCAGCAAGAAGAGATCGAGCGTCAACTGCGTAATGAAAATACCTTACTCCCTGTTGATTTAGATTATAAGCAGGTGAAAGGCTTATCCAACGAAGTCATGGCAAAACTGAATGACCACAAACCAACGTCAATTGGTCAAGCTTCTCGTATTTCAGGGATCACACCAGCAGCAATTTCAATTTTGTTAGTGTGGCTCAAAAAACAAGGCATGCTACGTCGGAGTGCATAATATGGATTTACTTAGCAAACTGACAAAGCTATTGGCAAAGGCCGACATTCAACTGACTGGCAAGCAAAAACAGCAGTTAGTTGATTATGTTGGTTTATTGCACAAATGGAATAAAGCGTACAATTTAACGTCGGTACGTGAGCCGGAACAAATGTTAGTTCGCCACATCATGGACAGCATCGTGGTGAACGATCACCTTAAGGGTGACAAGTTTATCGATGTAGGAACGGGCCCAGGGCTTCCTGGCGTACCTTTAGCGATTGTACAACCTGATGCTCACTTTGTTTTATTGGATAGCTTAGGGAAGCGTATACGCTTCCTAAAACAGGTTCAGCATGAGTTAGGGCTAACTAACATTGAGCCAGTTCAATCTCGAGTGGAAGAGTACCCTGTTGAAGATGGATTTGATGGCGTAATTAGCAGAGCCTTTGCATCACTCAACGATATGCTGAGTTGGTGCCACCATCTTCCTGCAAGGGAAGGGCGCTTTTATGCGTTAAAAGGTGTGGTTCGTAACGAAGAACTCACACAGCTACCTGAAGGATTTGAAGTTGAGTCCATTACAGAGCTAAAAATTCCAGAATTAGACGAACAGCGTCACTTGGTTAAATTATTCAAAAAATAACGTAGTTTCTAGTAAAATTATTTTATCTTTTAGAGCGGTAGCCGTACATTTACAATGTTACGGCTATTTTTATATATAATTAAAATAAAGATAATTTAAATTCACTTGTTATTTACAGAATATTAACGAATATATATCAAAAATAATCACATTAATCGTAATAATATTCCTAATCTAATATTATTACTAAATCGTTTTAGCATTAATAATGAAATATCCAAATTATTTTTTCATTTTTTTGCCTAAAAAATAACAAATTTAATTATTTGATTTATGGCTTAAAAATAGGGTTCTAACCGGATAAAGAGTGTGGTTATTAATCAAGAGATTAAGATTTGTTGTGATCTTAATCACATAAAGTTATTTTTAGGCGACGAATCGTTAATAAATTATTAATCCCACCTGTCTTAATTCTGCGCTATCTCGAAAAAATTAAATATTTATTCACCTTTTCGCTACTTACTGATTGAATTCATTTCGCCTGCCCGTATAATTTGCACGTTTTTGTCTCTTGACACATTTAAGCAAAGGCAGTTTTATTACAACCCTTAGCGTTTCTTAGGCTGAGAGAGCTGGGAGTACACAAAGTTATGTCTGTTTCCCTTTATGGCAGTAATGCTTCTAAGCAACTGTCTATTCAGTTAATAACTTTTGTAATCCTCAGTGGGGCTTTCTGTGCAAATAGTATAGAATGGGGGGCCTCTGCTCTTGCTGGTGGGTTAGCATGCTGGTTACCTAATATCGTATTTATGCTGCTATCACGCTTTGAAAAAGCAAAAGAAGAGGATGAACCTGTCCGCATTGCCTGGTTCTTTGCATTAGGAGCAGGGTTAAAGGTTGTGACAACTATTACTGTCTTAGTTGTTGCTTTTGGTGTGTTTAAAGCGTCAATAACACCACTGGGTTTGACCTATTTAGCGGTGCTGATTGTTCAGATTGTTGCACCAGCCGTTGTAAAACGGTAAGTATTTTTAAACTACAAAAGGGTAAGAGGCATCATGTCTGCATCAGGAGAAGTGATGACTACAAATGAGTACATAGGTCACCATCTGAGAAACCTTCAGTTGGATCTACGTACCTTTGAGTTGGTCGATCCCCACGCTAGTCCAACGTTTTGGGCGTTAAACATTGACTCGCTTTTTTTCTCAGTAGTTCTCGGGGCTTTATTCCTGTGGCTATTTAGAAAAGTTGCTGCCAATGCGACTAGTGGCGTACCCGGTAAGTTACAGACTGCAATAGAACTGATCATTGGTTTCGTTGATAACTCAGTCCGTGATATGTATCACGGGAAGAGCAAAGTTATTGCCCCTCTGGCATTAACGGTGTTCGTCTGGGTATTTTTAATGAACCTTCTGGATCTACTTCCAATTGATTTCATCCCATACATCGGTGAGCACTACTTAGGTTTACCTGCTCTGCGTATTGTTCCAACCGCAGATGTGAGTATCACGATGTCGATGGCAATTGGTGTGTTTATCCTAATAATCTTTTACAGCATCAAGATGAAAGGAATTGGCGGATTCACGAAAGAGCTCACTATGCAGCCTTTCAACCATCCGGTATTTATCCCTGTAAACTTGATTCTTGAAGGGGTTAGCCTGCTGTCAAAACCTGTATCACTCGGTCTGCGACTGTTTGGTAACATGTATGCAGGTGAATTGATCTTTATTCTTATCGCGGCTCTGCTTCCGTGGTGGTCACAGTGGTTGTTAAGCCTGCCTTGGGCTATCTTCCACATACTGATTATTACGCTACAAGCCTTTATTTTTATGGTTCTGACTGTTGTCTATCTGTCGATGGCTTCTGAAGAGCACTAATTTTATTAATCAATAATTGTATTAACTGAAACAAACTGGAGACTGTCATGGAAAACCTGAGTATGGATCTGCTGTACATGGCTGCCGCTATTATGATGGGTTTAGCGGCGATCGGTGCTGCGATCGGTATCGGCATCCTAGGTGGTAAATTTTTAGAAGGCGCTGCTCGTCAGCCAGATTTAATTCCTCTGCTGCGTACACAGTTCTTTATCGTAATGGGTCTGGTCGATGCTATTCCGATGATTGCTGTTGGTCTGGGCTTATATGTAATGTTCGCTGTTGCCTAATTAACGTTCGGCACACATTAAGAACATTAACTAACTAATAAATAAGAGGTATTGTCTGTGAATCTAAATGCAACAATCCTCGGCCAGGCTATCGCGTTTGTCCTGTTTGTTTTGTTCTGTATGAAGTATGTATGGCCACCGATTATGGCGGCCATAGAAAAACGTCAAAAAGAAATTGCTGACGGTTTATCTTCCGCAGAACGTGCTAAAAAGAACCTGGAACTGGCGCAAACCGACGCAACCGACCGACTGAAAAAAGCGAAAGCTGAAGCTCAAATCATCATTGAACAAGCGAATAAACAACGCACTCAAATGATTGATGAAGCTAAAGCGGAAGCAGAAGCAGAACGTGCAAAAATCGTAGCACAAGCGCAAGCTGAAATTGATGCTGAGCGTAAACGTGCACGTGAAGAGTTACGTAAACAGGTTGCGATGCTTGCTATCGCAGGTGCCGAGAAGATCATCGAACGTTCCGTGGATGAAGCTGCTAACAGCGACATCGTTGATAAACTAGTCGCTGAACTGTAAGGAGGGAGGGGCATGTCTGAAATCGCTACTGTAGCTCGCCCCTACGCCAAAGCAGCTTTTGACTTTGCTGTGGAAAACCAAGCTGTTGCTAAATGGCAGGAAATGCTGGCCTTCACCTCTGAGGTGACGCGCAATGAACAGGTTGGTGAGCTGCTTTCTGGTTCTATTGCACCAGAAACATTAGCTAAAACGTTTATCTCTGTTTGTGGAGATGAAATTGACGAGCATGTTCAAAATCTGATTCGTGTTATGGCGGAAAACGGTCGTTTAACAACGATGCCAGAAGTATTAGCTCAATTTATCCAATTGCGCGATACGCTGGAATCAACTGTTGAAGTTGATGTTCTTTCTGCGAACGAACTGAGTGAACAGCAGTCAGCTAAAATTTCTGCCGCGATGGAAAAACGTCTGTCACGCAAAGTTAAGCTGAATTGCAAAATTGACAAGTCTGTTATTGCTGGAGTGATCATTCGTGCGGGAGACCTCGTCATTGACGGTAGTGTCCGCGGTCGCTTAGAGCGTTTAACTGACGTCTTGCAGTCTTAAGGGGACTGGAGCATATGCAACTGAATTCCACCGAAATCAGCGAACTGATCAAACAGCGTATTGCTCAGTTCGATGTTGTGAGTGAAGCTCACAATGAAGGTACGATTGTTTCCGTTAACGACGGTATCATTCGTATTCACGGTTTAGCCGAAGTCATGCAGGGTGAAATGATCGCACTGCCTGGCAACCGTTACGCAATTGCACTGAACTTAGAGCGTGACTCTGTTGGTGCGGTTGTTATGGGTCCTTATGCTGACTTAGCAGAAGGCATGAAAGTTAAATGTACTGGTCGTATTCTTGAAGTTCCAGTAGGCCGTGGCCTGTTAGGACGTGTAGTGAATACACTGGGTCAACCAATTGATGGTAAAGGTCCTGTTGAGCACGATGGCTTCTCTCCTGTAGAAGTTATTGCTCCGGGTGTTATCGACCGTCAATCAGTTGATCAACCTGTACAGACTGGTTATAAATCAGTCGATGCGATGATTCCAATCGGCCGTGGCCAGCGTGAGCTTGTCATCGGTGACCGTCAAACTGGTAAAACAGCTCTGGCGATCGATGCAATCATCAACCAGCGTGATTCTGGCATCAAATGTGTTTACGTTGCTATCGGACAGAAAGCATCAACTATCTCTAACGTAGTACGTAAACTGGAAGAACACGGCGCTCTGGAAAACACTATCGTTGTTGTTGCAACTGCATCTGAATCAGCTGCACTGCAATACTTAGCACCATACTCTGGTTGCGCGATGGGTGAATATTTCCGTGACCGCGGTGAAGATGCTCTGATCGTTTATGATGACCTGTCTAAACAGGCTGTCGCATATCGTCAAATTTCACTGTTGCTGCGTCGTCCACCAGGACGTGAAGCATACCCAGGTGATGTTTTCTATCTGCACTCCCGTTTACTTGAGCGTGCTGCTCGTGTTAACGCTGATTACGTAGAAGCATTCACTAAAGGTGAAGTGAAAGGTAAAACTGGTTCATTGACTGCTCTGCCAATCATTGAAACTCAAGCGGGTGACGTTTCTGCATTCGTACCAACAAACGTAATTTCGATTACTGATGGTCAGATCTTCCTGGAATCTAACCTGTTTAACTCTGGTATTCGTCCAGCGGTTAACCCAGGTATTTCAGTATCTCGTGTTGGTGGTGCTGCTCAGACTAAAATCATTAAGAAACTGTCTGGTGGTATCCGTACAGCACTGGCTCAATACCGTGAACTGGCAGCGTTTGCTCAGTTTGCTTCCGACCTCGATGACGCAACTCGTAAACAGTTGAGCCATGGTCAGAAAGTAACTGAACTGCTGAAACAGAAACAGTATGCACCAATGTCAGTAGCAGAGCAGGCACTGTCTCTGTTCGCTGCAGAACGTGGATATCTGGACGATGTTGAGTTAGCAAAAATTGGTGCATTCGAAGCTGCATTAGTTTCATTTGCACAGCGCGAGCATGCTGACCTTATGAACGAAATTGGTCTGGCGGGCAAATATAACGATGATATCGAAGCTAAGTTGAATAAACTGCTCGAATCATTCAAAGCCACCCAGTCCTGGTAATACTATTCGGCCCGTGAATTTTTATGGGCCGTCTGGTTAATAAGGAGAAGCAGAAATGGCCGGCGCAAAAGAGATACGTTCCAAGATTGGAAGTGTGCAAAACACACAGAAGATCACTAAAGCGATGGAAATGGTCGCGGCGTCCAAAATGCGTAAAACGCAGGAACGCATGGCGGCCAGCCGTCCTTATGCAGAAACCATGCGCAGTGTGATTGGTCACCTTGCATTAGGTAATCTGGAATATAAACACCCATATCTCGAAGAGCGCGAAGTTAAGCGCGTCGGGTATTTGGTTGTTTCAACAGACCGTGGTCTGTGTGGTGGTTTGAACGTTAACCTGTTCAAAAAACTGCTAGCAGACATGAAAACGTGGTCTGAGAAAAACGTTCAGGTTGATTTGGCTTTAATCGGTTCTAAAGCGGTAGCATTCTTCGGTTCTGTAGGCGGCAATGTCGTTTCACAAGTAACCGGAATGGGGGATAACCCGACCCTTTCTGACCTGATTGGCCCGGTTAACTCTATGCTACAAGCCTATGATGAAGGGCGTTTAGATAAACTGTATGTGGTGAACAACAAGTTCGTCAATACAATGTCTCAAGAACCAACTATTCTTCAGTTACTGCCATTGCCTGCAAGCGATGACGAAACACTGAAGAAGAAATCTTGGGATTATTTATATGAACCCGATCCTAAGGCGTTGCTGGATACCCTGCTGCGTCGTTATATCGAGTCGCAGGTTTATCAGGGCGTCGTTGAAAACCTAGCTAGTGAGCAGGCCGCTCGAATGGTAGCGATGAAAGCCGCTACAGATAACGGTGGAAACCTGATCAAAGAGTTGCAGTTGGTTTACAACAAAGCTCGTCAGGCCAGCATTACTCAGGAACTGACCGAGATCGTTTCTGGTGCTGCCGCGGTTTAACAGCTAGGTTTACGAATTACGTAGAGGATTCAAGATGGCTACTGGAAAGATTATCCAGGTAATCGGCGCCGTTGTGGACGTCGAGTTCCCTCAAGATAACGTACCAAAAGTGTACGATGCTCTTGAGGTTATTAACGGTAAAGAAAAACTGGTGTTGGAAGTTCAACAACAGTTAGGTGGTGGTGTTGTCCGTTGTATCGCAATGGGTACATCAGACGGTCTGAGCCGTGGTTTAGAAGTTGTAAACCTAGAGCACCCAATCGAAGTACCAGTCGGTAAAGCAACTCTGGGACGTATCATGAACGTTCTGGGTGAACCAATCGACATGAAAGGTGATATCGGCGAAGAAGAGCGCTGGTCTATTCACCGTGCTGCACCAAGCTACGAAGAGTTAGCTAACTCAACTGAATTGCTGGAAACCGGTATCAAAGTAATGGACTTAATCTGTCCATTCGCGAAAGGTGGTAAAGTAGGTCTGTTCGGTGGTGCGGGTGTTGGTAAAACAGTAAACATGATGGAACTGATCCGTAACATCGCGATTGAGCACTCAGGTTACTCAGTGTTCGCCGGTGTTGGTGAGCGTACCCGTGAAGGTAACGACTTCTATCATGAAATGACCGACTCAAACGTTCTGGATAAAGTATCACTGGTTTATGGCCAGATGAACGAGCCACCAGGAAACCGTCTGCGTGTTGCGCTGACTGGTCTGACTATGGCTGAAAAATTCCGTGACGAAGGTCGTGACGTACTGCTGTTCGTTGACAACATTTATCGTTATACACTGGCAGGTACTGAAGTATCAGCACTGTTAGGTCGTATGCCATCAGCGGTAGGTTACCAACCAACGCTGGCGGAAGAGATGGGTGTTCTGCAAGAACGTATTACCTCAACTCAAACTGGTTCTATCACTTCCGTTCAAGCGGTATACGTACCAGCGGATGACTTGACTGACCCATCACCAGCAACCACCTTTGCTCACTTAGACGCAACCGTAGTTCTGAGCCGTCAAATCGCATCTCTGGGTATCTACCCTGCGGTTGACCCTCTGGATTCTACCAGCCGTCAATTAGACCCACTGGTAGTTGGTCAAGAGCACTATGATGTTGCTCGTGGCGTTCAGTCTATTCTGCAACGTTACCAAGAACTGAAAGATATCATTGCAATCCTGGGTATGGATGAACTGTCTGAAGAAGACAAACTGGTTGTTGCTCGTGCTCGTAAGATCCAGCGCTTCCTGTCTCAACCATTCTTCGTTGCAGAAGTCTTTACCGGTTCACCAGGTAAGTTCGTTTCTCTGAAAGACACTATCCGTGGCTTCAGCGGCATCCTGAACGGTGATTACGACCACCTGCCAGAACAAGCGTTCTACATGGTTGGTACCATTGAAGAAGCTGTGGAAAAAGCGAAAAAGCTTTAATCCATCTGACGAGAGGTTGATATGGTAGCTGCAATGACATACTACCTGAAAGTAGTAAGCGCGGAAAAACAGATGTTTGAAGGCTTAGTACAAAAAATTCAGGTGACAGGTAGTGAAGGTGAGTTGGGGATTTATCCGCAGCATACCCCGCTGCTGACTGCCATAAAACCGGGCATGGTACGCATTACGAAGCAGTTTGGTGAAGAAGAGCTAATTTACCTCTCCGGCGGTATTTTAGAAGTTCAACCAACAGGTGTTATCGTACTCGCTGATACAGCGATCCGTGGTAAAGATTTAGACGAAGCTCGTGCAGTGGAAGCTAAACGCAAAGCGGAAGAACATGTCCGCAAAGCACACGGCGATGTTGATTATGCTCAGGCATCAGCAGAACTTGCAAAAGCAATAGCGAAACTTCGAGTTATCGAGTTAACTAAAAAGCTTATGTAATGATAGCAATATAGAAAAAGCCAGTTAGTTTGACTAACTGGCTTTTTTATTTGTGCGAAATATGTAGTAATTTATACAGGAAATAGGTTTACTTTCACCCCAAAGTTGGAGTTTCAGGAAAATATGACTGTGCAAAGAAAAAGTGTCGTGATTTTAGCTGCCGGTAAAGGCACACGGATGTATTCAGACTTACCTAAAGTTCTGCATTTACTCGCAGGTAAACCAATGGTTCAGCATGTGATTGATACAGCGAAATCAATCGGTGCGTCGGATATTCATCTGGTATACGGACATGGCGGTGATTTACTGAAAGAAAAACTGGGTGAACAAAACCTCAATTGGGTTCTGCAAGCAGAGCAACTGGGTACTGGCCACGCGATGCAGCAAGCCGCTCCCCACTTCCAAGATGATGAAGATATTGTCATGCTTTATGGCGATGTACCTTTGATCGCTAAAGACACATTACAACGACTGGTAGAAGCTAAGCCAGAAGGCGGCATTGGCTTACTCACTGTTATCCTAGATAACCCAGCCGGTTATGGTCGCATTATCCGCGAAAACGGCGAAGTCGTTGGTATCATCGAACAGAAAGATGCCAGTGAAGAACAGCGTAAAATCCAAGAAATCAACACCGGTATTATGGTTGCAAGCGGAAAAGACTTTAACCGCTGGCTGAGCCAACTGAACAATAACAATGCCCAAGGTGAATACTACATTACCGACATCATTGCTCTTGCTCATAAAGAAGGTAACAAAATTGCGACCGTTCACCCAAGCCATCTCAGTGAAATGGAAGGGGTTAATAACCGTCTGCAATTAGCTGCGTTAGAGCGCATCTACCAAAAAGAACAAGCTGAAAAATTACTGTTAGCGGGTGTGATGTTGATTGATCCTGCGCGTTTTGATATTCGCGGAACCTTAACTCACGGTCGCGATGTGGTGATCGACACCAACGTGATCATCGAAGGTAACGTGACACTGGGTAATAACGTTCAGATCCAAACAGGCTGTGTACTGAAAAACTGCGTGATTGGCGATAACTCAGTTATCAGCCCATACTCAGTGATTGAAAATTCTGAATTATCCACGGAATGTACTGTTGGACCTTTCGCTCGTTTACGCCCTGGTGCTAAATTAGCAGCAAAATCCCATGTGGGTAACTTTGTTGAAATGAAAAATGCCACGCTGGGCTTAGGCTCTAAAGCGGGTCACTTAAGCTATCTGGGTGATGCTCAGATTGGTAGTAATGTGAATATTGGTGCGGGCACGATCACATGTAATTATGATGGTGTGAATAAATTTAAAACGGTTATTGGTGATGATGTGTTTGTTGGCTCTGACACTCAGTTAGTTGCTCCAGTGTGTGTGGCTAATGGCGCAACCATTGGTGCTGGTACCACGGTCACTCGTGATATTAACGAAGGTGAGCTGGTGGTGAGCCGAGTGAAACAGACACACATTAAAAACTGGCAGCGCCCAGTAAAGAAAAAATAAGTAAATAAAACATAAGTAAATATAGAGGAGAGATATTCAAGTCTCTCCTATGATTAGTTATGAACGAATTAGTTATCTAAGAATTAGCAGTCTAAGCAATGTCGGTCAGTATTTTTTAATATAAAAATCGCTACAAAGTAGCAAATAGATAAAACAATAAAATTCCCCGTTTCTACAAGGCTGGGGAACAGCGAAAGCTGAACAATAATCAGGTTGCGACAATAAGAGGGGGAATAACCCCTTTATTTAGGAATAACTTAATATGTGTGGAATTGTTGGTGCTGTCGCACAACGTGATATCGCGGAAATTCTGTTAGAAGGTCTTCGCCGTTTAGAATACCGTGGTTATGACTCAGCGGGTATGGCGGTGGTTGATCACGAAGGTCATCTGCAACGCTTACGTGAAGTCGGTAAAGTGCAAATGCTGGCGGAAGAAGCAGAAAAGAACCCGGTTTCTGGTGGAACTGGTATCGCGCATACCCGCTGGGCGACTCATGGTATTCCAAGCGAGCGTAACGCTCACCCTCATACCTCGGGTTACATTGCCGTTGTTCATAACGGAATTATTGAGAACTATTTAGAACTGAAAGAAGAGCTGAAAAAACTTGGCTATATCTTTAGTTCAGACACTGACACTGAAGTGATTGCACACCTTGTTCATCATGAACAGCAGCAAGGTGGCACATTGCTGGAAGTGGTTCAGCGCGTGATCCCACAATTACGTGGCGCTTATGGCACCGTAATTATGGATAGCCGCAACCCAGAATTATTAGTCGCAGCACGTTCAGGTAGCCCGTTGGTTATCGGTCTGGGTGTTGGCGAAAACTTCTTAGCTTCTGACCAACTGGCATTATTGCCTGTGACTCGCCGTTTTATCTACTTAGAAGAAGGGGATATTGCGGAAGTTACTCGTCGCACTGTGCGTATTTTTGATAAGCAAGGCGCACCAGTTGAACGTGAGCAAATCGAATCGAATGTTCAATACGATGCAGGTGATAAAGGCGCATACCGCCATTACATGCAAAAAGAGATCTATGAACAGCCAATGGCGATTAAAAACACCCTCGAAGGGCGTTTTAACCAAGATAATGGTATCGACCTTAGCGAGTTAGGTCCAAAAGCCAGCGAAATTCTGTCCAAAGTTGACCATATCCAAATCGTTGCCTGCGGAACCTCATACAACGCTGGTATGGTTGCGCGTTACTGGTTTGAATCATTGGCGGGTATTCCTTGTGACGTGGAAATTGCGTCTGAATACCGCTACCGTAAACCGGCACATCGTAAAGGCAGCTTGATGATCACCATTTCCCAATCAGGGGAAACGGCAGATACTTTAGCCGCTCTGCGCTTGTCTAAAGAACTGGGTTACTTAACGTCCCTAGCAATTTGTAACGTTGGCGCATCTTCATTAGTCCGCGAATCTGAATTTTCGCTGATGACCAAAGCGGGTGCGGAAATTGGCGTTGCTTCCACCAAAGCATTTACAACTCAGTTAACGGTATTGTTGATGCTGGTGGCATATATGGGACGCCTGAAAGGGGCAAACCCAGAACTGGAAGAGCGTATTGCTCATGCGCTTCACGCACTGCCTGCGCGTATTGAAAGCATGCTGTCTCAAGACAAAGTGATTGAAGCGTTAGCTGAAGATTTCTCAGACAAAAACCACGCACTGTTCTTAGGTCGTGGCGATCAGTTCCCTATCGCCGTTGAAGGCGCACTGAAACTGAAAGAGATTTCGTATATCCACGCCGAAGCGTATGCAGCGGGCGAATTAAAACATGGCCCATTAGCGTTAATTGATGCAGATATGCCAGTTATCATCGTTGCTCCGAACAACGAACTGTTAGAAAAACTGAAATCTAACATTGAAGAAGTTCGCGCGCGTGGTGGTCTGCTGTATGTGTTCGCTGACCAAGATGCTGGTTTTGTGGCAAGTGAAAACATGAAAATTGTTCCCCTGCCGCATGTGGAAGAGTTAATCGCACCAATTTTCTACACTGTTCCTCTGCAACTGCTCTCTTACCATGTTGCGTTAATCAAAGGAACTGACGTGGATCAGCCGCGTAACTTAGCAAAATCAGTGACTGTTGAGTAATCTCGTTCTGATTTAAAAATCCAGCCGGTGTTCTGTAAAAGAACACCGGCTTTTTATTGCTTCTCTATTCTTACACACCATTAAAATTTCCCTACTGAACTATAATAATCCGATGCTAATTAGTTGATTGGGTATGCATCTATTCGCTATCAATTTCACGTATACTTAATTTTCTTGATGCAGTATTGAGCAATAATAAACAACAATAAAAATCAGCAGAAGGTTACGTGGATGGCAGAGATTGAATGGTTGAGTGCGGTTGTCATCGCAATCACAATAGGGTTTTGGGCGACAGGAAAACTACCAGAATATTTAGTAGCATTACTGTTTTTAGCAGCAGCGGCATGCTTACATCTAGCGCCAACCAATGTGATTTTCTCGGGGTTCACCTCGGAAGCATTTTGGCTCGTTTTAAGCGGATTCATTCTTGGGTTTGCCATCAATAAAGTGGGGCTAGCGGAACGGATTGCGCAGCATATCTCGGGGCGTTTCACAAAATCCTGGCTCTCATTGATCATTGGCGTGGTGATCCTCGCCTATGGATTGGCGTTTATTATGCCGTCGAATATGGGGCGAATTGCATTACTGATGCCGATTGTGATGGCAATAGCAGATAAAGTCGGGCTAGAAAGTGGCAGCCGAGGGCGTATCGGGTTAGCGCTGGCGGTGGGTTTTGGTACCTTCCAACTTTCTGCAACTGTGCTGCCTGCGAACGTTCCCAACCTTGTTATGGCGGGAGCGATAGAAACCACTTACCACCTTAAACTTTCCTACTTGAATTACCTGTTCCTGCATATGCCAATCTTAGGGCTGATTAAAGGCGCAATGGTGGTGCTGTGTATCTATTTTCTATTTCCTGCCAAATTGCAGCCGGTGGCTGAACAAAAAACCTTGCCGCCAATGAGCCGCGATGAGAAAAAGCTCGGTGTTGTGCTGGCAGTCACATTGCTTTTCTGGATCACGGATACCACACACGGTATTTCACCAGCATGGGTGGGATTAGTCGCGGCATGTTTCTGCTTGCTGCCTAAAGTCGGTTTTGTCACCAATGACGAGTTTGTTAAAGCGGTGAATATCCGTACTTGTATCTATGTGGCAGGGATTTTGAGCCTAGCAACATTGGTGAGTTATTCCAACGTTGGAATGGTGGTTGGTACTTACTTACAAAAGATGCTGCCACTGGATCCAAATAGCCCGTTTATGGATTTTGGTAGCTTAGTGGGACTGACTAGCGGCTTAAACTTTGTGGTGACGGCAAACGGCGTTCCAGCACTGTATACCCCGTTAGCAGAATCTCTCTCTAATGCCACGGGCTTACCACTAATTGCGGTTCTCATGGTACAAGTCATCGGTTACTCAACACCTTTATTGCCTTATCAAGCGTCTCCGATTGTTGTCGCGATGGGAATGGGCAAAGTGCCGTTAATGGATGGCGTAAGGCTGTGTCTGATTTTGTTTATTTTGACCTTTTTCCTCTTGGTGCCTCTGGATTATTTCTGGTTTAAATTGCTGGGCGTGATCCCTTAATCACGATTTTGGTGATTAACATAAAGTTAGCTATTTTATAAAGATAATAAAAATCCGGTAGGGTATATGCCTTACCGGATTTTGTTTTTTTAATCGATAACAATCTTATAAGAAGGCTTTATACGGCAATTCAGGTTCGTTTTTAAAGATGTCTTGGAAGCCTCTGAAATGCTGATAATGCATGCGTCCTTTATCGGTTGGGTAGGTATATTTTCCGCCAACTTGCCAGAAGAATGGGGTAAATTTATATTGCAGACGCTCTTTTTTCATATTCCATAACACTTCAATTTCACGAGGGTCATTTTGGAAGTTAGCCCAAATATCGTGGTGGAATGGAATAACTGTCGTGCAATCTAATGATTCTGCGGCACGTAAAATATCGGAAGAGGTCATTTTGTCGGTGACACCGCGCGGGTTTTCGCCGTAAGAAAGCAGGGCAACATCAATATTGTAGCGGTTGCCGTGCGCCGCATAGTAGTTGGAATAGTGAGAATCTCCAGAGTGATACAAAGAGCCGCCTGTGGTTTCAATTAAATAGTTCACCGCACGTTCATCCATACCGTCCAAAATGGCTTTGTCATAGGAAGAAACGCCTTTTGGTAAGGTCACTAGCGCGGTACGGTCGAATGAATCTAAAACACGGATTTTCATATCGCCAACTTCAATCACATCGCCCACTTTGGCCACAATGCAGCGATCTTCTGGTACACCCCAACCTGTCCATAGGTTGACGCAGGCTTGTGGACCAATAAATTTAACGTGGTCTCCGCAGTTTTGTAGCACTGCCGCCGCAACGTTGACATCAATATGGTCAGCATGGTCATGGGATGCCAAAATGGCATCGACATCTTTAATCGCAAATGGATCGAGCGGAAAAATCGCGGTACGTAAGTTGGGCTGCAGGGCTTCAACTCCGCCCATACGCATCATTTGGTGCTGCTGATTCATCAGTGGGTTTTTTTGGGTCTTTTTACCTGTACCACACCAAAAATCGATGGATATGTTAGTGTTACCTTCGCTTTTCAACCAAATACCTGTACAGCCCAGCCACCACATAGAAAATGTGTTGGGTTCTACGACGGTTTTTTCGATCTCTTCATTGAGCCAGGTTCCCCATTCAGGGAATGTGCTTAAAATCCAAGATTCACGGGTAATTTCATTTACTTTACTCATAGCAACACCTTTCCTATCCAGAATTTCAAATGTAAGGGATTAGCGCCTTATTAATGAAAATAAGGCGAAATACAGAATAAATTTGTTAATTCGTTGAATTAGATAGTTAATCTAATTATACAAGGATGACTTGCGTGCCTTGGGCTTCGATGGCTTTGATAATTTTCGGGTCGGCATTCTTACCGGTGATGAGATAGTCAATTTTTTCGGTAGGGCAAAATAACATGCCCGTTCGACTTCCGACTTTTGAGCTATCCACAACGACAACCAATTTATCAATACGATCGAGCATCTGTTGCTCCGCGACCGCAGTCAGCATATCTGTTTTGTACAACCCTGTTTCGGTTAAACCTTTCCCTGAAGTGAACATCCAGTTACCGGCATATCCCATCAATGTGCTTAATGCAGGATTGAGGAAAATACCTTGTGTTCGGTTATATTGCCCGCCAATCAGAACTACATCTTCATGTTCTTCTTCAATCAAATAACTGGCGAGAGGGAAATAGTTCGTTACTATCTGAACCCCTTTTCCACACAGTTGCTGTCCTAGCAAAAATGCGGTGGATCCACAGTTGATAACAGCGCTATCTCCCGGTTGGCAAAGTTCTGCCGCTTTCATGGCGATTTGTGACTTTTCTTCATAATGGTCGGTGCTATTGATATTCAGTGGTGACCATCTGAGTCTTTTTTCTTCAATGCGCTCTGCACCATTACGTATTTTTTTGAGTTTGCCTTGCTCATCCAGCTTGGCGATATCTCGGCGAGCAGTTGCCGGCGAAATATCAAAATGTTTTGTGATAAAAGATACGTTAATGATTTGATTTTCTTTCAATAAAGACAATATTTCATGATGTCTTTGTGTCTCATTCATGTGTAGCGCCTTATTTCTGTATAATCATTTTTCGTCTTTAGTGATGATTATTATAATCACGATTCCATGATAACTTTTGACTTAAAATGATTGAATTTGATTCTATATGATTATAATGAAAATTGTCAACTCACTAAATTCAAAAATTACCCATACCAATTTAATTCTTTAACTATATGTAAATGTTGATTTTTACTATATTTGTTGTGATCAGCTCAACAAATGTAGGGTTTTTTACTGGTCAAAAAGTGTCACTTCAAATAATCATAAATGAACAAATGGTGATTGCTTATGATTGCAAAATGTATTTGAGTGATTAAATTGATGAACTGTTTGATTATAGCGTGAGAATGCTTGTCTGTGATCAGGGTAATGTAATTTTAAATAAGATAATAATTCACACTAAATTTGATTTAGGGGTAAAAATATGGATTTTCTGTATGACTCATTCTATATTTTTTACAGCCAAGTGATGACCAAAGCCCCGTTATTACTGGGATTAGTGACATTGATTGGCTACTGGCTTCTAAAGAGAGATGGCACAACCATCCTGAAGGGAACCATAAAAACGATTGTCGGCTTTATGTTAGTGCAAGTGGGAGCCGATACATTAGTCTCCAGCTTCAAACCTGTCATTGCAAAAATGTCAGAATATCATCATCTTACCGGTTCAGTTATCGACCCTTATACCTCAATGATGGCCACCATGGAAACCATGGGGGATAACTATTCATGGGTTGGGTATACGGTGTTGATTGCATTGGCGATTAATATTCTTTTGGTGCTTTTCCGCCGTATCACGGGGATCCGAACCATTATGCTGACGGGGCATATCATGTTCCAGCAAGCGGGATTGATCGCGGTATTCTATTTTGTGCTGGGCACCAGTATGTGGGAAACCATTATTTACTCAGCCGTTCTCATGGCGCTGTATTGGGGCATTTCATCCAATATTATGTTCAAGCCAACGGAATCAGTCACGGGTGGGGCAGGGTTTTCAATTGGTCACCAGCAGCAAGTCGCATCATGGGTCGCCACTAAAATTGCCCATAAACTCGGTGATAAAAACGATAGCGTTGATAATCTTAAACTACCGAAATGGTTGCATATTTTCCATGATAGCATCGCGGCCACCGCGATTGTGATGACCGTTTTCTTCGGCATCATTCTTCTTTCCTTTGGGTTAACTAACTTGCAAGAAATGGCAGGGAAAACCCATTGGACCATCTATATTCTAGAAACCGGTTTGAAATTCGCGGTCGCCATCCAGATTATTGTTACCGGTGTGCGGATGTTTGTTGCCGAGCTTTCTGAAGCGTTTAAAGGGATTTCCGAGCGCGTTATTCCTAATGCGGTACTCGCCATTGACTGTGCGGCAATTTACGCCTTCTCTCCTAATGCCATGGTATTCGGCTTTATGTGGGGGGCGTTGGGGCAGTTTACTGCGGTGTTGATTATGTTGGGATTAAGTTCCCCGATCATGATTATTCCTGGATTTATCCCAATGTTCTTCTCCAACGCGACAATTGGGGTATTTGCCAACCATTTCGGTGGCTGGAAAGCAGTCATGAAAATCTGTTTCGTGATGGGGATCATTGAGGTGTTTGGGTCTGCATGGGCGATTTCATTGTTTAGCCAGCAAGGAACGGATTTTAGCGGTTGGATGGGCATGGCTGACTGGGCGTTAGTTTTCCCACCAGTGATGCAGGGGCTTTCCTTCTCTAAATATTTCTTCTTTGTCTTGATTGGACTGTCGTTTGTTTACATGTACTTTGCGTCGAAAAGATTGCGTGCGGAAGAAGATGCGCAAGCCGCTACGGCAGCGGAGCCACAAGCAGAGCTGAGTGTTGAAAATGCGCCGATTGAACCAACAGAACTGCCTATTTCAACAGGCGCTAGACCCGTCAGTATTCTTGCGGTGTGTGGTAATGGGCAAGGTTCATCAATGATGATGAAAA
The DNA here is from genome assembly GCF_027595165.1 of Providencia sp. PROV188. NCBI lineage: Bacteria > Pseudomonadati > Pseudomonadota > Gammaproteobacteria > Enterobacterales > Morganellaceae > Providencia > Providencia sp. PROV188. The sequence goes on along the minus strand of NZ_CP097291.1, from coordinate 33,697 downwards.
TGAAAATTGCCAAGTACCTTGAAGGTAAAGGCATTCCTCATGTGATGGATTCCTGCGCGGTCTCTGATTACAAATCAAAACTGGCGAATACAGATATCATCGTCTCTTCCAAGCATCTCTCTTCTGAAATGGATGCGGGGGAAGGTAAATTCGTACTGGGTGTGCAGAATATGTTGAATCCGAACTCATTCGGCGATGAATTACTGGCGATTATTCATAATAACTTTAGTGAGTCGAAATAAATCCAATAACTAAATTTGTCATGGGGATTCAGTGATGTATGCCCATGACAATAGGAGAGCAATGCCATGGGTTTCAAACAATCTCTAATGGATAACAACTCCATTAAATTACATGCCTCAGCGGATAATTGGCAGGACGCGATTAAGATTGGCACCGATATGCTCATCGCATCTGGGGCGATTTTGCCGGATTACCATGACGCCATTATTAGCAGCGTCAAAGAGTTAGGCCCTTATATCTGTATTGCACCTCATTTAGCCTTACCTCATGCGCGCCCAGAAAATGGCGTTTTAAAAACCGCATTTGCCTTGGTGACATTAAAAGAACCGATTGTATTTGATGGGGAAAGTGAGCCTGTGGATGTCCTTATTACCCTCGCGGGAAGTTCTTCTGATGAACATATGGAAGGATTAATGGAAGTGACTCAAGTACTGGATGATGAAGAGAGCGAAACGGGGATTGATCTCGATAAAATTCGCCGATGCACCAGCGCAGACGAGGTCTATCAGGTGATTGATGCCGCATTGGCTTAAGCCGTTATTCACCAGATACCCGATTTAATCTAAAATACTAGGATAATCAAATGACTAAACCTTTAATTCAAATTGCATTAGACCAAACCAATCTGAAAGATGCGCTGGCGGTTGCTGATAATGTGGAGTCTTTTGTTGATGTGATTGAAATTGGTACTATTTTGGCTTTTGCGGAAGGCATGAATGCAGTTTCAACACTACGTAAAAATCATCCATCACACATTATTGTTTGCGATATGAAAACCACGGATGGCGGTGCGATTTTATCGAAAATGGCGTTCGAAGCCGGCGCGGATTGGATCACGGTTTCGGCAGCGGCGCATATTGCCACTATTACGGCATGTAAAAAAGTGGCGGATGAATTTGGGCGTGAAATCCAAATTGAGCTGTATGGTAACTGGACATTAGACGATGCTCAGCGCTGGGTAGATTTAGGAATCAAACAGGCGATTTACCATCGTTCTCGTGATGCTGAGCTCGCTGGCGTGGGCTGGGGACCTGAAGATCTCACCAAAATGCGCCAACTTTCTGATTTAGGCCTCGAATTGTCGATAACTGGGGGGATTGTGCCGGAAGATATTCATCTTTTTGAAGGTATCAAAGCCAAAGCCTTTATTGCTGGGCGCGCATTGGTCGGTGAAAAAGGAAAAGCCACCGCAGAAGCACTGCGTGAACAAATTGCTCGTTTCTGGTAATTGGTATTGATAAAAATCCCCTCGAAATTACGGAGGGGATTTTGTTTTTAGGTTTATAAGCGTTTACTTGGTAGTAGCATTACGGCAATACCGCCTATTACCGTCACCGCAGAGAACGCGGCAAAGTTCCAACTACTGGCGACTCCAAGACTGGCAATATAAGCGCCAAACATGGGACCAGACATTGCACCTACACGGGAAATACTCATTGTCCAACCTGTTGCAGAAGCCCGCACACTGGATGGATAGAAATGAGCGACATAGCCTGTCAAAATTAATGGCGCAGAAATACAGCCAATCCCCGCGAGGCCCACAAGTAAATAATTCATATAGATATTTTGCTTGAAGACCATCAATCCAATACCCATTGCACCTAGCATAAAGAAGAATGCAACTGTACCGCGAGCGCCACATTTATCGGCGACTTTCCCGAGGAATAACCCGCCTAGCGCAGAAGATAAACTGAACACCACTAAGAAAGTTAAGCTGGAGCCGAGATCATAACCTTCTTTACGCATAATGGATGGCAGCCACGTATTTAAGCCGTAAACGATGAAGCCACCACAGAACAGAGCGACCCAAAAACAGCAGGTTGCTCGCAGGTAATCTTTGGAAAAGATAATCGCGACAACTTCTTTTAAGCTACGGGAAGCCTGCTTTTCTTGTTTCACGGGTTCGTGATAGGTAACTTCAAGTTTCTCCGCCAGTTTTCTCGCTTTTTCGTGTTGCCCTCGGTTATTAAGGTATTCAATAGACTCAGGCAATAGGCGGGACATTGGCCAGATTAATAACAAAGGCAATGACCCGATCATCATGACGCCACGCCAACCAAATTGGCTAAGAATCGCAATCGCCACTAACGCAGCACATAAGATACCCAGAGAGTAGCCTGAGTACATAATGGCATAGTTAAACGACCGTTTTTCAGTTGGTGAATATTCAATAGTGAGAGCCGCGGCTACGGGGATCACGCCCCCAAGTCCAATTCCGCCGATAAAACGCATTAATCCAAAAAACCAAGGTGTTGGCGCTAAAGCGGTGGCTAACATGGTGGACGAAAATAGCGTAACGCAGATTAGTAGCATGCGTCGTCGACCATATAACTCGCTTAACGTTCCGATAATAAAAGCACCGAAGAACATTCCCACGAGGGTATAACTGCTCAAGGCGCCTAATTCAATAGGGGTTAAATTCCACTCTTTATATTCAGAGAGTGTGGGTAAAACTGCACCCATCACCCCCACGTCATAACCTTCAAATAAAATGCTTAGCCAGCAAACCAGCATGACTTTAAAGGTCGTGCGTTTTGAGGAGACAGATGTAATTTCAGATGTTTGTATTGTCATAAATCACTCTCTAATCGTTATTCGACCGATATTTTTTTAATGGCAAGTACGTATATTTTTAAATCTGAAAAGCCGACATTACACTTTACTTTTTTAAGTTAAATCACAATAGAAATGTTAATTAAATGTACAATAAATGCAGAAATAGGATATTTATTGCAGTTTTTGTTTTTGGATTAAATATTAATAAAACTTAAGTTTACTCGCAGTTTTTGTTTCTGTTTTTAAGAATGAAAATGTTTTCCTATATTAATTTTATGAGGAAATTAAAAATAGCAATAATTTTTCATCTAATTGATATTTATGTATTTTAAAATAAAGTAACGCGAGGTTATATTTATAACTAATAAGATAATCACTAGATTGTTAATATGTTTATAGCCTGATTTTTTATTTTAAATATTAGCGTGAAGTATTGAACGGATTAAGTGTGAATATCCAAAAAGTATAATTTAATATTTATTTGACATAAATTTAACATGTGAATAATATTCGATGAGTTTGATTTTTGAACAATGCCAAATGCAGGTAAATCGAAAATAAAATCGGAGAATTATTATGATAAAGCCATATGGTGTAGTGGGTTTAGTGCCAACAACGTGGGGAATAAAAACGCGTAGCGATATTATGAAAAATATCGACCATCTTGAGGAGCTATCTCACGGTGCGCTGTGGCTATCTTCATTGGATCTCCCTGTTCGTTTACTTGTTCTCCCTGAAGGTGCTTTACAAGGTTTCAACGATGAAGCATTGGATTTACCGATTGCTGAATTCTTAAAAGATGGCGCTATTGATATTCCAGGCCCTGAGACTGATAGACTGGGTGAATTAGCGAAATCTCAAAATGTGTACATCATGGCGCAAGCGAAAACTCGTGATCCTGATTGGCCAGGAATTATGTTTAACGTTGGGTTTGTTATTGATCCCAAAGGCAACATTATCCTGAAACACCATAAAATGTCCTCTTTGTTGCCGTGTGAACGTTCGGCATCGCCTCATGATCTGTACGATGAGTGGATAAAAAAATATGGGCGTTCATTACAATCTTTCTGGCCGGTGGTTGATACTGAAATTGGTCGATTAGGGGTAATGATGGCCATGGAAGGAAACTTCCCTGAAAACGGTCGTGGTCTGGCATTAAATGGGGCAGAAGTGGTGTACCGCGCTTCATTACCAACGCCATTTACTGAAAATGACCTGTTTGAAATTTCTAACCGCGCCCGTGCGTTGGAAAACAATTTCTATGTTGTGGCGCCTAATATTGGCTCAATGTATATGTTCCCAACCACACAAGCGCCAATTGATTGTGGTGGCGGTCGTTCACTGATTGTGGACTACAAGGGTAAAATCGTGGGTAAACAAGAGGATACTAATGGTTCTACCTATGTTTATGGGGTGATTGATATCGAAGCGATGCGCCATCACCGCGCCAATGCTTCGGTCAGTAATTGGCTGAAAGATATTCGGACTGAATGTGCTCAACTCATTTATGAAACGCCAATTTACCCGAAAAATACCTACTTACATGAGCCTCAAGGCAATCATAAACACTACCGAGAAACCATTTTAAATAAGCAAATCGAGAAAATGATCGAACGAAATGTGTTTGTACCGAGTGTGTATGATAAGTAATAACGGTCGCGATTAATCAAAAACCAACAGCGTGTATTACGTTGTTGGTTTTTTTAATTCTAAGCTAACGGATATCGTTATTTTCATAACGCTTATAGATTTTAATGGTACCTATAGACAGGGTGCGATTTAGCTGGTTAGGTTGCGCAGCAAAATCAGCATCAATTAAAAACAGATTTTTTTGCCTATCTTTTCTTACGTTGCCTTCGGAGCCATGATCAAAAAGAGTGCGTCCCCGGGATTCAACAAAACCAGAAGCCTCCTTGCCTGTTATCGATCTCCCATCAATAAACTTAGTGACTAAAATGGCATTGCCATTTGCGAGCGTAGTAGATCGTGCAAAGTTAATATCTTGATTTACCTCATTTAATACTCTGGCGCAGCGATCGTATTTCGCATATTTATTGTATTTAAAGTTTAAATCGCGATGAGGAATTTTAATCGCAAAGTTACCCACGCGATAGGCGGTTCCATATTCCCCTTTACCAAGATAATGACGCATGTTGAGGGTGAGCGTGCCATATTCCTCCTCACCAAGTTCATTGTGTTTGCTGAGGGAGCGCGCGCGACATGTCGAGTGATTTTTGACTAAAAAGATAGGTCGATGATCAGCGCCGAACGCATCATTTTTAAAGATGATATTGAGACGATGCAACTTTTCTGTGAACTGGTCTATTTCGCTTGGTACTATTTTTGCGATTATAGGCTCAATATGTACGATCGGTTCAATGTGTACTTTGTTTGGCGCTAAATTCGTATTTTTTTCTATTTTTTGCGGAGAAGGATTCTCTGGTATTGTCAGCTTTACGAAACTTTGATGGGAAGGGATGATTTCTGTATTTTTTGTTTTCTTGGGATGTTTTAACAATGTATTAAACAAGTTGGTATTAAATAACCTGTTTACTCTCTCTATAAACCCGTTTTTTTTATTTTTAGGTTTCGCCAAAGCGGATTGGTTTTGTTCAATATGTGGCTGAGATATTTTATTTGTACACCCATTACTTATTCTATTCATTGAACACTCTCCTTTTTAGATAAAAATATAAAACAGAGAGTGTTAGAGATATCAAAAATAGATTTTCACTTAAAATTTAAACGTGTTTTCGATATCGCTGAATATTGATTGCCATTCTGCATCATCAATATCCATCAAACCAAAATGGCGCAAAATAAAAGTGCCTTCAGTGGCTAAAAATAGCAATCTAGCGCGTTTGCCGCTTTCGGTTGATAAATCTAAATTAGCAATGCGTTCTCGATACCATTTACGGGTGCTTTCTAAATATTCAGGTGTTTGAAGCAGAGAAGCCATTAATGCGGCACCTTTGGCGATACTGGTTTTATCGTGATCCGCTGTGGCTTTTATGTGGGCAATCACTCGACCTTCAGGACTGTTATCTTGGGCTATCGCTTGACTGAAAATCTCATCGTAAGAGTGGCTCCAGCGCTCAAACATGGCATCAATTAAGGCTTCTTTGTTACCAAAGCAGTATTGGACTCCCCCTTTAGAAATCCCCATTGATTTGGCGACTGCATCAATCGTCAGTGCGGTAGCACCTTGATTAATGACAATCTCTTCTGCGGCTTCTAGCACTTTTTCGCGATCGATTGTTCGTTGACGTCCCATTTAAAAAAACCTCTTTTCAATACGTACGTATGGAATTATATTGTAGCACGATCATCCATCAAGGTGATCAATTAAACAAGTTGAGAAGATTTTATGATAGCAGATTATAAACGTTGGATTATTTTACTCTTAGTATCGAGTGTTTTATTTCTCATCGTCATTGATGTCACCGTGCTATATACCGCACTGCCTAAGCTCACCCATGATCTAGGTGCAACAGCGTCTGAAAAATTATGGATCATGAATGCTTACCCGCTAGTGGTTGCGGGGCTATTGCCTGCTGCGGGAATGTTAAGTGATAAAGTAGGTCATAAGCGGATGTTTATACTAGGGTTGCCCTTATTCGCATTGGCCTCTCTGTGCGCGGCATTTTCACCGAGTGCATTGAGCTTAATTTTATCTCGTGGTTTCTTAGCGGTGGGTGCTGCGATTAGTATGCCAGCGACATTAGCCATTGTTCGCCAAGTATTTTTAGATCCGAAAGAGCGGGCACTGGCGATTGGTATTTGGTCTGCAGTGGCATCGGGTGGTGCGGCAATTGGACCATTAGTCGGCGGTGTATTACTTAATCATTTCTGGTGGGGCTCCGTCTTTTTAATCAACGTACCTGTCGTGCTGTTGGTGATCCCATTTGCGCTTTCTTTAATACCAAAAAGTACGAGAAATTCGCAGCAACCGATTGATTATTTAGGCTCTTTGTTTGTCTTGGTGGGGTTGATTGGTTCAATTTACGCCTTGAAAGAACTTGGAAAAGCCAATATTGATTGGTTCACGTTACTTATTGCAGGGGCGATCGGCATTGCCTTCCTGGTTATTTTTAGCCGTCGACAGTTAGCATCAGAATCGCCCATGATTGATTTCAAATTGCTTGGCGACCCTCGATTTTTTGCGGGTATTATGATGGCGATTTTATCCATCGTGATTATCGTTGGTGTCGAGCTTTTGCTAAGTCAGCGCTTGCAGTTGGTATTAGGTTATACCCCATTCGAGGCGGCGTTATACATTATTCCGATCCCGATTGCGTCTGTGTTAGCGTCTCCGTTAGCGGGCATGTATCTACATAAAGTCGGCGCTAAGCTAATGATGATTTTAGGATTTATTTGCACATTAGTTGGCGTCATTGGGGTTGCGTGGGTATTCAAAACCTCAACCGGCTTGGTATTACTGTCATTCTTATTCTGTGTCGGGTTCGGATTAGGTGCCATTTTTACCACAGCATCAACCACCATCATGTTAAATGCGCCAGATGAAAAAGCGGGAATGGCAGCATCCATTGAAGAAGTGGCTTACGAGCTAGGTAGCGTGCTCGGTGTGACATTTATGGGTGGCTTGATGAGTGCGGTTTATACCGCAAAGCTGGTATTACCGGCAGGTTTAACGGTAGCAGACAAAGTCTATGATAGCCTTGATGAAGCGTTAATTGTGGCTGAAGGGTTATCGCAAGATAGTGCAAGTCTCTTAGTGAGTCAGGCGAGTATAGCATTTGATAGCGCATTTATGTCTGTCATGATTGCTACGGTAATCGTGCTGGTGGTGAGTATTGTAGTTCTACCTTTTTTCTTTCGCCAAAAGCGTACCGCCTAACAATATTGTTCAAATAACTTTGTCTAAAAATTAAGAACAAAGTGCGCCGAATAAAGGCGCACTTTTCATTTAATAGACAAAAAATGATTCACGGGCCTGAGTGTCTATCTCTACGGGAATTTAAAACCAATAAGGAATTTTCGAGAGAAATTCCTAACTCATTATTTTTATTTAAAAAATAATCAACAAAATAGAAAGATGCTCGTGATTGAGCATCCTTCTATGGTCTGATTATTTAACTTTGCGAATTAAAACTGCAGCCAAGAATGGGCTAATAGCAAACAGGGCAAATAACCAGACAGAGGCTTGTTGAGCACCAACTAACCCACCAGGATTAATCAATCCGCTATTATTGACCACCACGCCCACTAATGCCGCAGATAACGCGGTTGCATACAATTGGATCGTAATCACTGAAGAGGATGCTAAGTTTTCTTCCCCTTTAGGTGCCGCATTAAATACTCGCAGAACTAAATGAGGCCAGCAGATGCCAATTCCTAATCCAACTCCCATCATGGCGAGTAGGTAAAGAATAAATAATGGAATGGAGTTAACTAAATCCAGATTAGGGGTTAGAACAGCTAGAATTATCAGCGATACCAAGATGATAACGGGACCCGCTTTAAGGATGCGTAAAACGATGGCACCCGTTTTATTAGCGCTGAGTAAAGCACCCACCGTCCACCCCGCTGCCATCACGGCAGTTAAATAACCCGCCATCAACGGTGAAAACTGGTGAATGGTTTGCAGGAAGTAAGGCACATAAATTTCGGTGGTCATTCCCCCCACCAGTAAACCCATTGTCAGGAAAATAACCCCAAGCTGAGTTTTTAGGGAGTAAGCCCCTGTGGGGAGTAAACGCTTTCCATTTTTACCATCAATAAGCGCAATGGTGACGAGCAAGGCAATGCCAATGAATAACCCGATAAGATTGCTGAGCAAGCTTTCCGATAAACTGCCAATTGAGATAGCCAGCACGGAAATAACTAACAGTGAAATCGCAAGAATGGGAATTTTTGTTGTTTGCGCTTGCTGAGATTTTTTCCCTGGTAATTGGTTGATAACTATCATTGCCAGCACAACCGCCACGGGCAATAAAGCCCAAAAAGCCCAGCGCCAATGACCCCCTTGAGCAAAAATACCGCCAATGGCAGGACCACACAACGTAGCTATCCCCCACATACCGGATATCACTCCCATGGCGCGAGACCACAAGTTTGGCGTGAAGACAATACGGATCAGCGCGTAGCTAAGCGCGAATAACATTCCGCCGCCAAGCCCTTGTAAGGCGCGCCCGCCTAATAAGGTGAGCATGGACGGTGAGGATGCACACCAAATGGCGCCCAAGGAAAACAGTAACAGAGCGCTAAGGTAGGCAAGTTTAGGTCCTAGGCTGTCCAGTACTTTACTGGATAATGCAGAGCCAATAATGGAGGTTGCCACAAATAACGTGGTGTTCCACGCATAATATTCAAGACCGCCAATATCATTGACGACACTCGGTAAAATCGTGGTGACAATATAAATATTGATAGCATGAAGTGCGACGCCACCTGTGAGGGCTATCGTCAATAATGCATTAGTGCCGCTGAGTAAATCGGCCCATTTTCCTTGAGGTTCGGTGCCTGTTTCATTGAATTCGGTGACAGTTTTGTTGCTCATACGCAGACCTGCTGGACGAAAGAGTAAAGAAAAGGGTATTATCCAAGTATTGTCTTGGATAATAAAATTACACTATGAATAAAGCAAGTAAATACTTTGATAATCTAAATCTCACTCAAGCAGTGGATAAGGTGCTGTTTTGCATCAAAACCAAAGGACCCGTTTCCACAGCAGTGATTGCCCATGACCTGGGTTTAACGGGGGAAGCAGCACGCCAGCATATCCATAAATTAACGTCACTGGGTCTGGTGGAAGGAGTTCAATGCACCGCACAATCTGGCGCTGGGCGTCCTCGGCAAAATTGGGTATTAACGGAACTGGGACATCAACGTTTTCCCGATACCCATGCTCAACTCGCTTTGCAGCTCATTGATTCAGTGAAAACCATTTTTGGTGATGAGGGGCTAGAAAAGCTGATTGAACAGAGAGAAGCGGAAAGTCGCAGTAAATATTTAGGGCGCTGCCAAGGGCTGCCATTAGAACAATGTTTAGCTGCACTCGCCGAGGTTCGTAGCGAAGAGGGCTATATGGCGAAGGTTGAGCAGGAAGGCGATAGCTGGTTATTTATCGAAAACCATTGCCCTATCTGTGCGGCGGCAACCGCGTGCCAAAACTTTTGCCGTTCTGAATTGGCGCTATTTCGCGAAGTATTAGGGGAACAGGTGAATGTAGAACGGGAGCAATACCTGCTTGATGGTGCAGGGCGCTGTGTATATCGGGTTACTTTGAAAGGGTAGTCGGCGGCGTCGCTTTTAATTTTTTATTGGCTAACCACGCATAGGTAATTCCGGCGATGGCGCCGGCAATATGGGATTCTGTCGATATTTGTTGATGAACAGGCAATAACCCGCTCGCCATCGCGCCAAAATAGAACAGTACTAACAGGGCAATAATGATATCTAACAGTTTTCGGCGGAAAAAACCTTGGGCAATCAATAAGCCCCAAAGCCCAAAAATCCAGCCGCTAGCGCCAATGTGTAGCGCATTTCTGCCCACTAGCCAGACAATCAAGCCGCCAACCACAATAATAAACGCGCTGGCATAAGCATATTTTCGAATGGAATCATGCAGCAGCAGGGCGCTTAAAACCAGTAATGGCGGCAGATTACTCAGAAGATGTGCCCAATCACCGTGGATCAGAGGGGCGAAGATAATCCCCACCAGCCCGTGCAGTGTTCTTGGTTGGATGCCGAACCCAACAAGCGCGTAGCCACTTAAACTATTGGCGATTTGAATAGTGATCAGCAAACCCGCAAGGGTAATCAGTAATTTAATTCGCGGGCTTAGCCAAGTTTGCATTATCGATGTCCGAGAGATTGTACGCTTTCAACCAGTTGGGCGAGCTGAGTCACAACGCGGTCGCCCACATCGGCATTATCACCACCTAATGCTTTGTTACGCAAGAAATCTTTCTTGATTTGCTGCCAGCGTGCTGCATCTTTCTCATTCAGCCTTCCGCGTAATTCTGCCAGCTTCAATAAGTTCTCTTCAGCACCTGTCGTTAATAATTGCGCTTCCCCAAGATAATGGTCATCCAGCAATCTCTCTAATTCATCATCATTCATAACGGAAGAGACTTTCTCGCTGAGCTTGTTCATATTTCGGTAGCTGCCTTGCAGGCGGAATGCCGGCTCGGTTCGATATTTATCGGACTGTGCGGCACTGGCAATATATTGCTGGTTTACCTTCAGAACCACATCGCGCAGGCTGAGTAATCGGGAAATAACCGCAGTAATTTCATTTACTTCCGCATCGGAATACGGGTAGCTGAGTGCATTAGTGGAGACTGATTTGCCCATGGCTTTATCCACCAGCAAATACAAATCATTTAAATCGCGCAGCGCCAACGGTGCTAATACTGGGTTTGAGGTCAGGCTGTTTTCTATGTAGCTCAATGCAAAGGCATCATCCATCCCACCGAGCACTTCACCCAGGTTATAAATATCCGCACGGTTGGCGAGCATATCAGGGATACGGAACACTTCGCCAGATTCGGTATACGGGTTACCCGCCATGACAACACAGAATTTTTTACCGCGCATATCGTAGGTTTTGGTTTTGTTTTTCCATACCCCTTCGATGCGACGGGTTCCATCACACAGGGAGATAAATTTTTGTAAAAACTCAGGGTGAGTATGTTGAATATCATCCACATACAGCATCACGTTGTTGCCCATTTCGAGGGCGAGGTTTAGTTTTTCCAGCTCTTGTCTGGCGGTAGCATTCGGGGCTTGCTCTGGGTCGAGGGACAGCACATCATGCCCAAGCGCAGGACCATTAATCTTCATAAAGATCAAACCAAGGCGGTCAGCCGCGTACTCCATCAGGGTCGTTTTACCGTAACCTGGCGGGGAGATCATCAGTAACAAGCCCATTAAATCGGTACGCTTGTTTTCGCCTAGAGCGCCAATTTGCTTCGCCATGTTGTCACCGATAATCGGTAAATAGACGTCATTGATCAGCTTGTTACGCACAAATGAGCTCAGTGGCTTAGCTTTGAACTCATGAAGTTTTAGGCGGCTGCGCTCTTCACTCACAATGCGCTGACGCAGTGCTTGGTATTGACGGAAGGCTGGAATAAATTGCTTGCGCTGTTCGCGCATTCGACTGAAAAAGTCATCCAAACTTAACGAGAGAGTTTGGTTGTGGATTGTCGGGTGATCCCCCAGTAATCCAGTAACTTTAAAGTATAAATCGGCTTCGCTATAACGTGCCGATGCCATTTTATCTAAGATAATAATGGCGATGGCGCCTGGAATGTATGGACGTAAATGTGCAAATTCGTCAATCGAACACAGCCCTTGCAGCCAATTTTGCAACAGCGCCCAGCGCTGAGCATAGCGAGTGCCAAGGTTTTGCTGTGAATGATTGAAATCCAGCCACATATGGGCTTCTTCTAAGCGCGTTTGTAGTGCTGCCACTAAGTCCCGCGCATATTTGCTGTACACCAATTCAATCGGCGTTCTGGCTAACGCAAAACTGAGGTATTCCGCAGCTTGAGCTTGCTCATGAGCTTGGCAATTAATTGGATTATCTTGTAGGAATAAGCTGACATCTGCCTCGATCTCCGCTTGAAGATCTAAAAGGGCATCATCGTTATTGAATAGCTGGCGGATATTCATCGCGGTTCTGGCTCGTTCTGGCCATTGGGCAGGGTATTCGTTGCTTTGAATGTGATGCCAAAAAATCGCCGCAATGGCGCGAGCTGTTGGGTTGAAACGCAGTAAATCCGCGCTTTCACCAATCGGGATCAGCTTTTTCAATATCGCGATAGCGTCGTGGTCGTGGATCCCTTTTTCGTAGCCTTCTTTGTAGCGTGGAGCCGCAAAATCACGCACCAGTTTGTCGATTTTTTCAGGGGCAGACAGCGTACTTTTTAGGGTATCGAAATTCAAACCATCTTGGCGTTTTGCTGCGGCATAAATGATGGAATACGCGAGGTATTCAGCGCGATAAACGGTATCAGATTCGGATTCGAGGTTGGCTGTCCAATAAGGCTGCAACTGTGCAAGTTCGGCGTTCTCAATGGGTTCTTGGAAATCCGTTCCGGTGAGGTATACCCACAGCTGGTTATCTTTTGGCAAGATAGTCAGGTCAAGCTCTTGGGTGTTAACACTGAAACGGTGGCGACCCAGCTTAATAATGTTGCCGCCATCTTCAAAGATATCGGTTTTATCCCGCAAAATGCGAATGGCTTGGTCACGAGAGGCTTTGAGTCTGGCATCGATATCGTCAGCTTTGACGTTATCGTTGATTTCTCGTAGTTTCTCGATGATTTCACGGGTTTTTTGTGCGAGCGGGTCGGTAGCAAAAAACGCATTCAGTTCATCTTGGTTTTGCAAGCGTACAGTACGGCGTTGAAGGCTTTCTAATAAGCGGTCGGCGGCCGTTAATAAATTCTGCGAACGGCGCTGGCGGTCATCAATCAGGATTTGTTTATGGGATTCAAACGTTTCCAGTAATTCTTCGCGTTTTGCCAGAATATCATCAAGAAATTCATCGTGATGGCTAAACTGACTTTCTAGCTCTTCTAACTGAACCAGTAATCGGGATAACTGATCATCACAACGTTCTGGGTCAGTCGCGAGGGATAATGCGTTGGTGATACCTTGGCTAAATAGGCGGAACTGCGCCCCAAATTGCGCCACGCTCTCAATGCTAGTTTGAGATTTACGTTTTTGCTGCAAACGGGCGCGGGACTGGTTTAACTGGGCATAAATGTGCGAAATGGCATCGATGATATGGGTCTGTAAGGTGACATCATCAAAACTCAATGAAGCCATTAAATTAGAGAGCATGTCCAAATCCGCTGACATTTTTTCCATGTCATTCATTGGGACATCTAACTGCGCGCTGGTTTGTGCTTTTTCAATTAACTCTTCAAAGGTCGCGAGCTGAGTTTTAAACGGTTGCAGAGCTTTGTCGCTGGCAAGAAATTGCGCAGTGCCTTGGGAAACGCGTTGCTGTGCTTCGGTGATTTCATTTTCCATCTCACTGAGTTTTGTGAGATCCATATAGCGGAATTCTCGCAATGAAATCAGATGCCCTTGTTGGGCATTTAAGGCGTTTAGCCCATCTACAAATTGTTGAATATCCGTCCATCCTTCAGGCAATGTGAGGGACAGTAAGGAGCGTTGGCGAGTGACCGCCTCATTCATTGATTTGACGGATTGCTGGCGGATGCTTTCGACTTTCTCGTATTCGTCGAGTACCAACTCACTGGTTTGGGCGATCTCTTTTAAGAGTTTGCCAATACCTAAGCATTGTTCGTCATTAAACCAATAGAAAATATCCAGCAAGTTTTTAGGTTGCTGGCTGAGCTGTTCATAGCGGGAAACGGAAACTTGGTTGCCTTCAATCTCTTTGGCGACATGGAGAATTTCGGAGATCCCACGGACTAAATCGGCATTACCGATACGCCCAAGAAACCCACCCCGTGGCGGCTGCTTATCGGCAAATTCGTCAGAATAGAATGGGGTTTGCCACACCTGCATAGGGTGAACGCGAGTGGCTTCGTCACCTTCCCCTTCGAACAGCACCATTTTGCCATCTTCGAGCATGGCATAACCATGACCGATTAATGGTACGGCAAGTTTACGTTTAATTAAATTGTAATTGAAAAGGGCGATACGACCTTGGTTCGGGGAATAAAACACATACAGCACATCTTCCCCGTTGGGTGAGCGGCGCAGACGACGAAAACGCATGCCATCCATTGGTTGCTCGAAGGTTTTGTACTCCCCGTTTTGCAGGTAGTAACCCCCTGGGAAGATAATTCCGTGATCTTCCGGCAACTGCACGCACGCTTGCCCGATGGCATCAATACGGTGAACGGTTTGATTCAGAATGTTGTAAACCAGATAGCGCCAGCTCTCTTCGCGGTATGGCAAGATTTTGAGTAAAATTAGGCTGCCAGTCTGAGCATATTCAATTTGGGCGTCATCGAGGGATTGGTTTTTATCGAGTACCGCTTCGCGGTATATGCCCAACCCATCTTCGGTATTATTTTCACATTTGATGGTTAGGTCGCCGCCGATGGTTTCCACAAAGACGGTATCGAGAATATTAATGTGAGGATAGCGTCCATTAACGGTATTTTCCCGCGTAGTACGTACCCATTCGAAATCATTGGTGGGGGGTAGGGCGATATCACGTTCACCCCGGTTATCGATGTATTCGATGCGGGATTTATCGCTGGAAATTGACCAGCGGAAAACACGCACGTCGGTTAACCGATCACCAATTTGGAAGCTGGCTAACAGCTTGCCATCACGCTCGACCAATTGCAGTAATTGCGTGTTTTTGTAATAGGTATATAGCTCAGTAAAATCCTGAACAAAGCGCGTATCATTGAGGAATGTCTCTTCGTAAGGGACAGAGATTACATCAAAATCACCTTCATTTTCAGTGAGTTGATATAAGGAAAAAACATCTTCAATGTGAGTTTCTTTTTTCAGACCCAGAAAAACGTTATAGCCAAATAGCAGCCAGTCACCGACACGGACAATGTCCCTTGCTTGGCAGTTATTTTCGGTACGAATACGGATACGCCCGATAATGTCCATCTGGCTTTGACCAAATTCAGTCAACCGGCTGTCGTTGAGTTGAGCTGCTTTTTGGTGAAGTTGCTGCCCTTGTTCGGTTAAGCGCTTGCGTAATATTTCGTACGCACCACCTTCCGCGACGGCACTGTCGAGAATTTCCTGTTCGCGATTCACATCTTGGGTTTCTGACATGTTTAACGAATTTCCTTGGTCTTAAAAAAAGATACGCTCATAAACCGCCAAGTTGCCTATGTGCTGCAACTTGGCGGGATGAGGTATAAAACTTACTTGAAAAGCCTGAATATTGATAAATTAGCTTTGGTTATCATCGTAAGACACGGGTTTGTTCACGATGTTTTTCGCTGTTTGTGGTGCGCTTTTTGCAGCCATAAAACCATTGATTAAATCTTTGACTTCAGGGTGTTGCAGTAAGGACGCGATATCAATTTTCTTCTCTTCTGTGACTCGATTGACTAACTTTTCAAGGTTATCTTTGGCAAAGCTACTTTTATCCATAAACCCATCAACGGCTTTACCCAAGCTCAGCGCTTTGGAGAAGGTGTTAAAGAAGTCGCCATCACCGCCCACAATTTCGATGTTGGTTTTGCTCAGTGCCGCAGCCAGGACATCCGCTTGCTCGCGAGCAATTTCTTTATTCGCTTCAATGGATGCCATGGATTGCTCGAACTCTTTCTCAAGGCGCATACGGAACTCTTCATGTGAACGAGCCGTATCACTGAGGTGATCCATAGATTGGAATTTATCAGTCAGACCGTCAGCTTCCGCTTTCAGACGCTGGCGAATCACTTCGGCTTGCGCTGCCCCTAATTGACCTTCACCGCGAGCTTGGGCTGCCAGTTTTTCTTCCAAGACTTTTGCATCTGCCAAGCCCAGTTTTTCTTTCGCGTTGGCTTGTTGTTCTTCACCACGAGCCTGCGCTGCCAATTTTTCTTCCAGAATTTTCGCTTCGGCAAAACCTTGCTCGCGTTCGGCGTTCGCTTTAGCTTCCATCACTTGCGCTTCGGTTAAGCCTTTTTCTTTCAGACCACGAGCTTCGGCTAACAGTTTTTCCGCGGTGATATTGGCTTGAACCAGACCTTCTTTCTCTTCAGCTTCGGCAGTGGCTTGGCGAACACGGGCTTCTGCTAAGCCTAATGCTGCATGTTCTGCTTCAATCCCTTCCGCTAAGCGTTTTTTGGCTTCAGCTTGTTTGGCGGAAGCTTCCAGTTCTGCTTGTGCCATAGTGCTGATTTCTTCTGCACGGTGCTTGGCACTTGCTTCATCGGCTTCGGCTTTTTTCACCTGGCGGACTAAGGCTTCTTCAGCTTCCGCTTGGGCGTTGATCACGGTGACTTGCTTCATACGCTCAGCTTCTGAAATTTCGCGGACTTCCTTGATACGTTCCTCTTCCTGCGCGACGGTTTTTTCGACGGCAACACGTTCGCGGATCACGTTAGAGATGTTTTTACGTTCTTCTTCTAGCGCTTTTTCTTTTTCAATACGTTGCAGCTCAACTTCACGTTCACGGGCGACAATTTCTAGCTCGCGAGCACGGTTGACACGCTCTTCTTCGATAGCCACGGCGCGGGTGCGGTTCTGTTGAGCCACTTCCACTTCACGCATGCGGTTTTCTTCACGAATTTCAATTTCTTGCTGAGTTTGAATACGCGCTTGCTCTGACTTGAGGCGCTCTTCTTCTTGAACGCGTAGGGTTTCAGCTTGTTCTCGTGCACGGATATTATCAATTTCACGTTTTTGACGGGCTTCAGCGTCGGCTTGTTGGCGCTCTAATGCTAAGCTCGCTTCGCGGGTTTCCACGTTTTTCTTTTTGATAGCTAACTCTTGGTCGCGCTCTTTTTGGTTAGTTTCGATATTGTGGATAGCGGTAATTTCAGTGATTTTGCGAATACCTTCGGAGTCGAAAATATTATTCGGATCGAGGGCAGATTTCGGCGTTTGTTCTAAATAGTCGATTGCTACGTCTTCTAGCGCGTAACCATTAAGGTCTTTACCAATCACATCAACAATACGGTCACGGAAGCTTTGACGGTCTTCAAACAGTTTGGCTAATTCTAATTGCTTACCAACCGTTTTCAGGGCTTCAGAGAATTTAGCGCTGAATAGGGCGCTGACGGCTTGATGGTCAGAGGCGCGCTCAACACCGATGGCTTTTGCTACTTTTAATACGTCTTCAGTGGTTTCATTAACACGCAGATAGAAGGCAACAGTGATATCTGCACGTAAATTATCTTGGCAAATTAAGCCGTCTTTACCACGGCGATCCACTTCCAGCGTCAGCAGCGAAATGCGCATAAACTCTTTCTTGTAGATAACGGGATACACTAACGCACCCGTGAAATGCACTTTTGGTTGTGACGACATGTCGTTGACAATCAGAGCGGTACCTTGAGGGACTTTGATGTAGAAGGCTTTAAATAAACCAAAGAACCCAAGAATGATGATGATCACTCCCCCAACAACCGTTAAAAAAGGCATGTATTCAGCCAAATCCATATTTCTTCTCCATGGGTTCTGACGATGTCGTCATTCTTTATTAATTAGCAAAGTAGGTAGTTTATTTTTTGTGTTTACTGCCTGAATTCGTTCTCGGTGACAATTTGGTAACTGTGGGATTGAGGGTCATAACTGATGATAACGACGCGATCCCCGCGTTTAATATTTTCGGCGCTAGGTGCTCTAACCTGCAAAATCAGCCCCGCACCGCCATCTTCTAAGGTGGCTTCCCCATTTTGTTCTGTGACAGTCCCTGAGCGCACGGTTGCCAATTTTCCCATTAGCTGATGAACCGTTTTGGGTTTATTAATATTAACCAGTCGGCTACGGATGGGTTTTAGGCAAATGGCGGTTAAGTGCAGGGAAATAAAGGCGGTGATCACTAGCGACGTGACTCCAACGGCGTAACGCAGCAAGGTCATATCAATAAAGCGTAGGAATAAATGCGCAGCAAAGTAACTAATCAGCCAGCCGAAGAGGGTGAATAGCGTCAAGATAATGGTGACGGGAATTCCGGCTAAACCAAGTTTTGTCAGCCAGCCGGCAAAGCCAGTGAGATCGAGGCCGTCAGCATCTAATTCGGTATCGATATTAAATAAATCAATATCTAACAGACCAAAAGCGGCACAAAGCCAGTAAAACAGGACAATAATCAGTAAACCGCTAAAGATAATGGTCGGGAAAGCCAAGCAATTTTCTAAAAACAAATTCATTTATTTTTCTCTTTAGTTAAGTGGCTGAATGTGACTTTAGCGGGTATCTGTCTGTTACGTGTATGGCCTTTAACTGTGTTTTTATCGCGAATTTATCTAAAAATGAGCAAAACCACGTTAATCATAAGCTCTTTTCGCGTTAACAACATAGGACTAGTCTAAGTCTAGTTTCTAGATTATCTCGCTGATTTTTATGGTTAATTTTCTGTTGTTAATCTGAAAAAGAAAAAAGATTTAACTTGTTGATTATTAGCCAATTTAATTAAAAATAACAAAGATGATAATTATTCTCAATTATATTTTGGTGATTTTGAGGTATTGGTCATCTCTACTCTCGATAAGTCGAAAGAGTAGAGATGCGATTGCGGAATAATGTGCGGAAAGAGCAGTTTGCGGACATTAAGTACGGGTATTAATGAGTGCGGAAAATTAATCGACCAGGTTCAAAAATGCAGCACCACGGGCACCACCAGAGGCACCATAACGGGCTTTTTCGATAACGGGCATTTTCGCAATACCATAAAGATATTGAGGTACCATTTCCGGTAATAGGCGATAAATTTCATCAAATTGTGACAAGCCGCCGCCAATCACCACTAAGTCAGGGTCAAAGACAGTAATAACTTGCCCCATAAACATCGCCAGCACCATCATATAGCGTTCAACATGCTGTTTCGCAGCGATGTCACCGTTGTGATAACGTTCAATAATCTCGATAGCAGAGCGTTTCTCACCGGTAAATGCGGCATAAATACGTTCGAAACCGGGGCCTGAAAGGTAGGTTTCAAAACAGGCTGTTTGACCGCAACCACAGACAATTTCAGGTACGGTGTCCCCGAGATATTTTGCAGCACGAACACTCATGTTCATGTGTCCGATTTCCCCAGCAATGCCATTTTTCCCTGATAAGACCTTGCCGTTGATGACGAAACCGCCACCAACACCAGTGCCCAGAATCAAACCTAACACGCTAGGGTAACGCTTGAATTCAGGATCCCACGCTTCTGATAAGGCAAAGCAGTTGGCATCATTTTCAACTCTAACGGGGCGATTTAACAGCTTGGTTAGGTCATGAATGAAAGGTTTATATTGTGCGCTTGGGACATTGGTCGTAAATACCACGCCTTCTGCGTGATTGACGATCCCCGGAACACCAATGCCAATTTTACCTTGGCAGTTAAACTGCGCATCGGCTTCAGCCGTTAAATCACGAAAAGCATTGAGCAACGCGAGATAGTCATCTTTGGGGGTTGGAACACGTTTTTGCCACACTTGATTGAGCGCTTGGTCGAACACTGCTAATTCAATTTTGGTGCCGCCCATGTCAAAGCCGTAATACATTTCATCTTCCTCAAATTGGTCTATTTCATTAAATAGAAATGTATCTATTTGATAAATAATGACAGAGAGTCAGTAATGGCTTAAGTATACAAAAGTTTCCCAAAAAATGATTGCGGGATGATTTTAATTCGATTATTGTCATATCCCATGAGTGTTATATTATAACATTACATTGTATTTTATTTACATTAAATAGTTATTGGGAGTTACCGTGAAAGTCCTCAGCTCATTAAAAACCGCTAAGCAGCGCCATCCTGATTGCCAAGTTGTGCGTCGTCGTGGTCGTATCTACGTAATTTGTAAAACCAATCCTCGTTTCAAAGCCGTTCAAGGTTAGTATTCCGTTATTCTCTGTTTCTTCGCATCCTTGCTTTCGCCGTGGCAATTCATACTCCTTGCCATGGCGTTTTTTTATATTGTTACAAACTCAAGCGTACTGTTTTTGATCTGCTCTCTTAACCATAAGGTTTTTGAGTTATAGGAATTACGTTTGTGCCACAGCATCAAAAAAGGGATTTCGAGCTGCTGGTAGAGAATGTCATCAACAGGAAGAGGAAGGCAGACTAAATCAAGATTAAAATCATTAACATAGTGTTGGCAATAGCCCGGGGAGCTTGTAATAAGGTTATGGTCGGGGCGAGAAGCCATTAAGAGGGATTGTTCAAAGGTCGAAAAGGATAAATGGATTTGGCGATGTAACCCCATGGTTTCCAGTAAATCATCGAGCGCCCACGGAATACGGTTGCCAAATTCAGTGCTGATATGGGGATATTTCAAGTAATTTGCCAACGTCCATTCTTCTTGCAAAATGGGGTGGTCACTGCGGATAAACGCCAGAGGTTTATCGGTGAATAACACTTCGAAATTTAGAATATCGGGTAGTTGGCTTATCGACTCTCTAGATAAATGAAAACTTTCACGACCGACTAACCCAATATCGGCATCCCCCGCAATCAGTGCTGCCAACGAGTTATAATCCCAATCTCGTACAATGACCTCGGATTCTGGATATTGATTGAGGATATTCAGGGATAAATCATGGAGCATGATTAAGTTTAACGGTGCTTCCATCATTAAGCGGAAAGTCATGCCTCGTGGTTTCTCGGTATCACGAATTTCAGCAATATAGTGTGAGAGATTTAAAAACTCAGGCAGTGATTTTTCAATGCGTAGCATGAGTGGGGTAGGAAGCAGCCCTTGTGGGCTGCGGATAAATAGAGGGTCATCAAACCATTGGCGCAGTTTAGACAACGACTTACTGACCGATGATGGGGTGATTGCAAGGCGTTTAGCTGCGAGACTAACACTGCGCTCTTCCACCAGATATTGCAGAATAACCAGTAAATTTAAGTCTAATCGATGCAGTTGCTTATTCACATGTAGCGACCTGTTGGTTGACTTGCGTGGTGGGCACTCTTAGCAACACCATGCCAATCATTCCCGCCGCAAGCAAGATAATTAACAACATACTGATTGATGGAACGCCCATCACACCCATCACCCAAATATACGCTGAGGCGCAGCTTAATTGTGAGATGGCCAATACAGAACTGGCAATACCCGCTTTTTGGGCAAATGGTGACAGTGCTTGGCTCATAATGATGCCAAACTGCATTGAGAAACCAATACCGCAGAAGGCGAAGACGATGTACAGCAGCGCCAAATGTGGGAGAGCCAGCAGATAGATGAAGAGCAGGATGCCATTAACTAGAAACAGGCTTAGGGCTGTGTTGAGCAAGGTATGGCTATTAAATGTCGAAATCAGTTTTGGCATCAAGAATGAGGTTCCCATACTCACCATCGCCAGTAAGGTCATGGCGGTAGAGTATTGGCCGGTTGTGAAACCGAGGTTTTCCATCAAGATAATTGGGGCGACGTTCACGTAAGTCAGGATCACGCCCATGCCGAAGCAGGAAATAATCAAGCGCGTGACAAAGAAGGTGCTAAATAGCTTTTCTTCTGTGACTGGTTGGGCATTCGATTGTATAGCTGGTGATGCTGAAGAAGGCTTAGTTTCTTTAATTGAGATTAAGCAAAATAGCATACTGATAACCGCATAACCCGCCATAAAGTAGAACATCACCGACCAATGGTGAATCAGCAAAATGGCAAATCCAATGACAGGCGCTAACACGGGCGCGATGCAGGTCACACCATTCATTGCGGCGAGCACTTTGGTGCGGCGCTGCGGTGTCAGTACATCACGCAAAATAGCGAAGGTCACGACATAACAGAAACCTGCGCCAATCCCTTGAAAGAATCGCGATACTAAGAAGGTATCAATGGCGGTGGCATTTCCGGCGATCACAGAGGCGATGGCAAATACCATCGTACCGACTAAAACGACAGGTTTTCGACCAATATGATCGGCACACCATCCGGCAATTAACATGGTGGATGCCATACCCGCTAAATAGATAGAAAATGCCACATGGAGCTGGCTTTCATTGGCATTTAAATCGGCGGCAATATAAGGAATACCGGTTAAATGGAGGTCAACGCCCAAAGGATAGATAAGGACGATCCAGAAACTGAAAAGGACATATTTGGTCATGAGATACGCTACTTTGTGAGGATTAACTCGCTAATCTTAATGGGGTTGAATGATGGAATGTATGGATTAATTGGAAAATAGTATTTTCCAAAATGGAAATTATCAACCAATAAGTTTTTACTAATTATTAGCGTCATTACTAATCTTCTTGCTATTAGTGATGAAATTCACTTGCACACTGGTTCATATTTTGTCACGTTTAATACGGTTGATTGATGATTTCTGAATTTTATCTTTCCGAAAAATTTCCAGCTTCGATTGGCAAAGTGAAAGTCGAGGATAGAAATTTTTTGGGTGATGTATGTAAACAGACAGGGTGAAGAGAATGAAAAATGTAGGGTTTATTGGCTGGCGCGGAATGGTCGGCTCCGTATTGATGCAAAGAATGGTAGAAGAAGGGGATTTTAACGTTATTCACCCGGTCTTTTTTACCACCTCCCAGCATGGGGCTGAGGCGCCTGTTTTTGGTGGTCATCGCAGCACGTTGCAAGATGCATTTGATATCGATGCACTGAGCGCACTGGATATTATTATTAGCTGCCAAGGCGGCGATTATACCAATGAAGTGTATCCAAAATTACGTGAAGCGGGCTGGAAAGGTTACTGGATTGATGCCGCGTCTGCACTGCGTATGAAAGACGATGCGATTATTATTTTAGACCCAGTGAACCATCAGCATATCCAAGACGGCTTAAATAAAGGCATTAAGACCTTCGTCGGCGGTAACTGTACGGTGAGTTTAATGCTGATGTCGTTGGGCGGTCTGTTTGCGAATGACTTGGTTGAGTGGGCTTCCGTGGCTACGTATCAAGCAGCATCCGGTGCGGGTGCACGCAATATGCGTGAGCTGTTGTCACAAATGGGTTCTTTACACGCACAAGTGGCGAAAGAGCTGCAAAACCCGGCATCAGCTATCTTAGAAATCGAGAAAAAAGTCACAGACTTTACGCGCAGTGGTTCCATGCCTACGGATGCGTTCGGTGTTCCGCTAGCGGGCAGTTTGATCCCGTGGATTGATAAAGCGTTAGAAAATGGTCAAAGCCGTGAAGAGTGGAAAGGGCAGGCGGAAACCAACAAAATTCTGGCAACAGGCAGCAATATTATTCCGGTTGATGGCTTATGTGTTCGTGTGGGTGCATTACGCTGCCATAGCCAAGCGTTCACGCTGAAACTGAAAAAAGATGTGCCACTGAACGAAGTGGAGCAATTACTGGCTTCCCATAATGAGTGGGTGAAAGTGGTACCGAATGACCGTGAAATCACGATGCGTGAACTGACTCCTGCGGCAGTGACGGGTACTCTGAGCACGCCAGTAGGGCGTCTGCGTAAGTTGAATATGGGTCCTGAGTACCTCTCAGCCTTTACCGTGGGCGATCAGTTACTGTGGGGGGCTGCGGAGCCTTTGCGCCGTATGTTGAGAATTCTGCTGTAGTTCGCTTCTCTTAACAGGCAGAAATAGGTATGGCACCAGAGTGATTAAACGCTCCGGTGCCATTTTTTATTATGCTAATGTTTGCGGTATTGATGAATTAAAACGACACTAACAATTTGGCATCAAGATTATTTTCTAAATACCCCTTAGCAGTAAATTGGCTGTAATCCATGGATAGTTTGAAATTGTCTGTCAGCTGAAGGCTGGAACCCAGTTTGATAGCCATGCCATTTTTCGGCGCATTAATCCCCCGATAGTTAAGCGGTGGTGCAAGCAGGTCTCGGTGGGCGAATCGGAAAGCCATTTCACGCTCCCGCTTGTCATATTGATGCCGCCAGCCGAATTCCCCGTGTACATCGATTGAGGATGTATTACCCACTTTCCATTGGTTATCTAAACGTATTCCCAGCGTTGTGGTCGTGGCATCGAGGGATTGGCGACCTGTCACCAGCGAGGCTTTTTCCCCTTTTTCTTTAAATCCATGGCTTTCGGCATTGGTAAAGGCAAAGTTTGCAAACGGTTCGGCGTTGATGAATGCCGATTTCCACGGATAAGCCGCTTCTATAAACAGGTGGTTGGTTTTGCCTTTGTAGTCGGCGGTATTGTGATCGGAATAAATGGATGAAGTGACTGTTCTATCGGTCTTGATGGTGTGCCATGTGTGTCCAAGCCCTGCGCGTAAGGTGATTGGTGCCAATTGCAGGGAACCGTAAGCGGCTAAATAATAGTTGTTACTATGGCTATGACCAACTCCGCCAGAGACGGAATTTTTGGTAAAACCGGTGCTCATTCCAAAGATAACGTCATCATTGAAGAAATGCTTATCAGCCCCTAAGAACACGCCATAATTGCTGTTTGTAAAGCCGGAAGCATTTCCATCGCTTTGGGTTCTGTCCCAATGGTAGGGAATATTTACCCACACATTGCCACGGTTATCTCCACGCTCTTTGACGATGTTTTCCGATACGCGAGTTTGTTGCAGCAGCGTACCGTGATATTGGCGATGGTTATTCAATTGGCTAGCTAGGGTATCGATATGAATTTGTGGGGATAGAGTGTGAAGAAGGTCGTAAACCCCTGCTGTGGTTTTGCTGAGAATTAAGCGTTTATACAGGGTGTTATTCAATGGAAGATCTTCAAGGACGTGAGCGATGGCGGTTTGGTTTGGCGTTTTTGCAAATGAATCAAAAGCCAGCTCACTACGACCGACATTGAGTGTAACCAGTTTCATCGAGGGGGAGCGAGGATCAGTACCATAATTCAATGTAGTACCAATAAACAGGTAGTTAGGTTCGATGCTATCAAATTTCCCTTGGATATTGGGGGCGCGAATAATGTTGTATTCGGTTCGAAATCGCCCCTGAATTTCATCTTCATTTGGTATACGTTCATTGAATGGCGGTGATTCTTCAGCGAAGAACACTTTGACCTTACCGCCGTTAATAGTCACAGTACCGCCAGCATGTAGGGCATCAAATTCCTGTGTGTGTGTTGTTTGAAGACTCACATGGAATGCACTGCCGGGTTGGAAGGTAGCAGTATTATTCACCGTCATACGCCGTGTTGGGTCTTTAAGATTATCTCCAGGGGTTAAGATAGCACCGCTATTAACCACTAAGTCATCAACCGAGCCAGAAGCTATAAATTGGGCTCCTTGGTTTAATGTCACTGTATTTTTAATGCTGTGAGTGAGCTGTAATGTGCCATTGGTGACGTTGACTGGCGCATGTAGGATGTCTTTGACCTCAAGCTTTCCACCCTTGACATTGACGGGGCCTGTTAAGTGGTTTTCTTGTACTAAAACCACACGGCCTTGCTGTATTTCAAGCCCTGCAAAATGGTTAATTCCAGCTAAGGTTAATGAGCCTTCCCCTTGTTTGATTAACCGCCCTTTGCCATCGATGTTATTACTCCAAATATCGGTAATGCCGACGTTTGCAACGTCGTCTTGAGTTACCCGTTGATTGACGACCCAATCTTCAGCGAAATGCGTAGGCCCTTTATAGGCTTTCGGTAAGTTAATCAGCCCCCAGTGGCTTTCGGGTTGATTTTGTTTAGCTTCCCAGCCCGCTAAAGAGTTAGTGGGATAGGCGGTGCCTGCAATAATTTGCTGCCATTGAGATTTATTAAGATAGGCAAAGCGAGAGCGTAGCAAATACGCGGCGTCAGCAGGGACTTGATCAACGCGAAGTGCCTGAGATGGCTGCTCACTTTGCTTAGCGTAATAACCTAGGTTTTCATTAAAAGAGGGAAGTGAGCCTATCGGTGGTTTGCATTTTTTTTCATTGATGGTGCATTGAGTGTTCAGTTCTTGGCGTACTTCTTTGGCTTGGCTAATCAGTGCATTGGCGGTTTTATCCTCTTTCAGTAAATGGGCGAGAAGATAATAATTGGCGGCGCGCGAGGCAATGGTATCGGTGGGGAAATGTGCGCCGACAATCACACGGCTTTCCCCGTAGCCGATGGCTCTATCAAAAAATTGAGCTCCTTTTTCTGGAAAAATTGTGGCAAATACAGCCGCTTGTTTAAATCCATTCCAAGTATGTCCGCTTGGGTAAGAAGAGCCTGTAATATCGACATAGTTTAGGAGATATTCGCCTTTATCATCGAGAACTTGATTTGGGCGACCACGTAAATAATAGTCTTTGAGAATAAAATCCATTGAGCGAGCTCGGTTTTGAATTGGGTCATCTGCAAAGGTGGCTAAATGGAATAAATTATTTAAACGGTTATAGGCTTTAATTTGTTTAAAATCATTATAATTAAACCCTTTTTTATTAAATACGTATTCTAGGTAAATGTTAAAAAGATATTCTGGTGTGCTTTGTTTATCTTTTTCAGCGTTCTTTTTGCGCTTTCCTGTTAATTGCGTTGCTTGCTGGCTAACGTCTTTATCCCATTGCGCCGCTTGAGACTGCGGGGCTGGGTACGGCGGGATGATTTGGTTTTTTAGTTCGTCAAATCGCTGATTTCGCTGATCAATGATGAATTTACTGGCATCGATATAATCTGAGTTTGCAAAGGTAATCTGGGTATTAAATAGAGCAAATAAACTGAGCGATACAGCAGGAGTTATTTTGTTCATTATAGACCTATAGATTTTTAGAAAGGGTAAAATCTATTTCATCTTAATGCGGTAATTTTTATTTTCTATAAATTAAAAATCAAATGAGACAAACTTTATTTTTATTCTTCATTCTATTAATGAAATTCAATTAGTCATTTTATTTAATTAAATTTGAATTGGAATTAATAATAGATAGATACTTAAGATTAAAATTAAATAAAAAAATAACCCCATACCGAAGTATAGGGTTATTTAATAACTTCTCTGGAAAATCGATTAAATATCGATGTTCGCGGCTTTTAAGGCGTTCTCTTCGATAAAGGCACGGCGAGGTTCAACCGCATCCCCCATCAGGGTAGTGAACAGCTGGTCAGTTGCAATGGCATCTTTGACCGTTACACGCATCATGCGGCGAGTTTCAGGGTTCATGGTGGTTTCCCAAAGTTGTTCTGGGTTCATTTCACCAAGACCTTTATAACGCTGTACGGATAAACCACGACGAGATTCACGGCTTAACCAATCTAATGCTTGCTCGAAGTTGTCGATATTCTGGCGACGTTCACCACGTTGAATATAAGCGCCTTCTTCGATTAATCCACCGATGATGTCACCTAATTCGGTGATACGGCGGTATTCGCTACCATGAACGAAGTCGAAATCGAGGTTGTAGTCGCTATCAACACCATGGGTACGGATACGAATAGTTGGTTCGAATAGTTGACGCTCGCGGTTTTCATGAATGATATAGCTGTAAGAGCTACCCGCTTGCTCGTTCTCTTCTAAACGTGCCACTAAGGTTTTTGCCCACTCTTCAACTTGCGCGCTATCTTTCAGTGCTTCTTCAGTCAGTGTGGATTGATACACTAAGCTGTTCAGCAGCGCTTGTGGATATAAGCGCTCAAGACGGCGGATAATACGGTGTGCAGCATTGTATTCAACAACCAGTTTTTCCAGTTGTTCGCCTTTCATTGCTGGGGCTTCTGCGCTTAAGTGCAGCTCAGCGCCATCCAGCGCGATAGAGATCAGATAGTCGTCCATCGCTTCGTCGTCTTTAATGTATTGCTCTTGTTTACCGCGTTTTACTTTATACAGTGGCGGCTGAGCAATAAAGATGTGACCACGTTCAACGATTTCTGGCATTTGACGGTAGAAGAAGGTCAACAGTAACGTACGAATGTGCGAACCATCGACATCGGCATCCGTCATGATAATGATGCTGTGATAACGCAGTTTATCTGGGTTATATTCATCACGACCAATACCACAGCCTAATGCGGTGATCAGTGTTGCAACTTCTTGGGAAGAGAGCATTTTATCGAAACGCGCTTTTTCCACGTTTAGGATTTTACCTTTCAGTGGCAAAATTGCTTGGTTCTTACGGTTACGACCTTGTTTTGCAGAGCCGCCCGCAGAGTCCCCTTCCACCAAGTACAGTTCAGATAATGCTGGGTCACGTTCTTGGCAGTCTGCCAGTTTACCCGGCAAGCCTGCTAAATCTAATGCCCCTTTACGGCGGGTCATTTCACGCGCTTTACGTGCAGCTTCACGCGCACGAGCAGCATCAATGATTTTTCCAACAACGATTTTAGCGTCGTTTGGATTTTCTAATAAATATTCAACTAGCTTCTCATTCATCATGGTTTCTACAGCAGTTTTTACTTCTGAAGAAACGAGTTTTTCTTTGGTCTGAGAAGAGAATTTTGGATCTGGCACTTTCACAGAAATAACGGCAATTAAGCCTTCACGAGCATCGTCACCTGTTGCGTTGACTTTGCTTTTCTTCTGGTAGCCTTCTTTTTCCATGTAGTTGTTCAGGGTACGGGTCATCGCAGCACGGAAGCCCGCTAAGTGGGTACCGCCGTCGCGCTGAGGAATGTTGTTGGTAAAGCAGTAAACATTCTCTTGGAAACCATCGTTCCATTGCATGGAAACTTCCACGCCGATGCCGTCTTTCTCAGTGGAGAAATAGAATACGGATGGGTGGATTGGGGTTTTGTTACGGCTCAGGTACTCAACGAATGCTTTGATCCCACCTTCATAGTGGAAATGGTCTTCTTTGCCATCACGTTTATCAATTAAACGGATGGAAACTCCTGAGTTTAGGAATGAAAGTTCACGTAAGCGTTTTGCCAGAATGTCGTATTCGAATTCGGTGACACCTTTGAAGGTATCCATGCTTGGCCAGAAACGTACGCGAGTCCCTGTTTGGTCAGTTTCACCAACCACAGTCAGAGGACCTTGTGGCTCCCCGTGCTTGTACACTTGCTCGTGGACTTTACCATCACGGCGGATCACTAATTCAAGTTTTTCAGATAAGGCGTTAACAACCGAAACACCTACACCGTGCAGACCACCGGAAACTTTATAGGAGTTGTCGTCAAATTTACCGCCAGCATGCAGAACAGTCATGATGACTTCTGCAGCGGAGACACCTTCTTCTTCGTGGATGCCCGTAGGGATACCACGTCCATCATCTTGGACAGAGACGGAGTTATCGGCATGGATAGTGATGACGATATCGTCACAGAAACCTGCTAAGGCTTCATCGATAGCGTTATCCACAACCTCGAAGACCATGTGATGAAGACCTGTTCCATCGTCGGTATCACCGATATACATGCCCGGGCGCTTACGCACCGCATCCAGTCCTTTTAATACCTTGATACTTGAGGAGTCATATGTATTCGACATCAACGTTTCCTGCTCTTTCTATTCCTGAGGTTGAACTTCTATTTTGCCTTGCTCTACACTAAACATCTTACTGTTGGCATCAATCATATCATTGACTTGCGCCGGTGTAATAGCACTTACAAACACTTGTGCTTGCGTAGCTTTGAGTCGAGCCGCTAATAATTGCCGGCGACCAGAATCAAGTTCTGAAGCAAAATCATCCAGTAGATACAGGCATTGTTGCCCGCTCTGTTGGGTGAAATATTCACCCTGCGCTAACCTGAGTGCACACATTAATAATTTCAGTTGACCGCGAGAGAGCATATCTTCAACGGGAATGCCATTGGCTCGAATTCGCAGGTCAGCTTTATGTGGCCCCGATGCGGTGTAGGTTAACGCTCTATCGCGCTCAAACTGCCGCTCTAACTGTTCTGAATAATCAATTTCTTTGTCCCAACCACGCTGGAAAGAGACTGAGAGTGAAAATTCGGGTAAAAATTGTTTGCAGGTTTGCTCAATATTTTCTGCGATACCTGCAATATACTCGCCGCGCCATTGGCTAATTTGTTCGGAAATTGGGGCGAGTTGCTGATCCCAATGGCGAATTTGCTCATAACGAGTCACTTGTCGTAAAGCCGCATTCCGCTGCTTTAACAAACGTTTTAAGTCCGACCACGTTGAAAAAAAGAGGGCTTCATTATGAAAGCATCCCCAATCGATAAACGCACGTCGATATTTTGGACCGCCATTCAGCAAGGTAAACCCTTCAGGGGTAATGAGCTGCATTGGCAATAACTTTGCGAGTTCCGCAATTTTATGCCCGTCGGTGCCATCAATTCGGACTTTGCTGTCGCCTTCTCGGTTTTTACTCAAACCCAGCGACAATGTTTTACGTTCGGTGTCTGAGTGTCCCAGTTTACCATGTAAAATAAATTGTTCTTGGTCATGACGGATAACTCTATTCGCCTGAATGCTGCGAAAGGCTCGTCCATGACCAAGTGTATAAATTGCTTCCAGTACACTGGTTTTGCCACTCCCATTAGGTCCAATTAAAAAATTGAACCCAGTTGCAAGGGAGAGATCGGCGTCTTCTATATTACGAAAATCGCGGATCAATAAACGCGAAAGGATCATACGGACTGATTATAAACGCATTGGCATAACAACATAGACCGCAGAGCGGCTTGCTGAGTCTTCAATTTGTACGCTAGAAACGGCATCCGTTAAAAACAGGGTGACATTTTCGCTTTTCAGCGCGTTCAAGACGTCGAGGATGTAACTGACGTTAAAGCCAATTTCCATCTCACCACCTTGGTAATTCACATCAACAATCTCTTCCGCTTCTTCCTGCTCAGGGTTATTCGCCGTGATGCGTAATTGGTTTTCACTGAAGAATAAGCGTACGCCACGGAATTTTTCGTTAGATAAAATCGCTGCGCGTGAGAAAGCTTGTTTGAGCAAATCACAGCGAGCTTCTAAGGTTTTATCTGGATTTTTTGGCAGAACGCGGCGGTAGTCAGGGAAGCGACCGTCAACGAGTTTAGAGGTAAAGATAAAGTCGCCAACATGAGCACGAATATTGTTGCTACCAATTTGTAGCTGCAATAACGCATCGCCACCATCGAGTAGGCGCATCAGTTCCATGACACCTTTGCGAGGTACTATCACAGAATGGGATGGCAATTCTTGACCAATATCCATTGAGCAAACTGCAAGGCGGTGACCGTCTGTGGAGACAGTTCTCAGCATTTGCCCTTCTGTTTCAAACAGCATGCCGTTCAGGTAATAACGAACGTCTTGGTGCGCCATTGAAAACTGGGTCGCTTCAATTAAACGTTTCAGTATGGATTGAGGCAGAGAGAATTCGACTTCGCTTTGCCAGTCATCTAAGTTCGGGAAGTCAGCAGCAGGTAAAGTGGATAATGAGAAACGGCTGCGTCCAGAACGCACAAGCAGTCGGTCATCATTAAGCTCGACTTGGATTTCAGAACCTTCCGGTAAACCACGCCAAATATCAAAAAACTTGCGCGCAGGCACCGTGGTGGCACCAATTTCATGCTCACGAGTGAGCGGAACATTGGCCATCATCTCCATTTCTAGGTCGGTTCCCGTCAGTTGCAGGGCACCTTCTTTTACCTGAAGTAAAAGGTTTCCTAAAATAGGCAACGTTGGACGTCCACCTAAAGGGCCACTAACCTGTTGTAACGGTTTTAATAACTGCTCGCGTTCTATAATAAATTTCATAGCAATTAAGATGATAATGTTCTGATTAGATTTGAAAAATCTTCTTTGATGTCATGGCTTTCTTCTCGTAATTGTTCAATTTTACGACAAGCGTGTAACACTGTAGTGTGGTCACGACCGCCAAAAGCATCCCCGATTTCAGGTAAACTATGGTTTGTCAGCTCTTTCGCCAGTGCCATTGCCATCTGACGCGGACGAGCGACAGAACGAGAACGACGTTTAGAAAGTAAATCAGCGACTTTGATTTTATAGTACTCAGCAACAGTTTTCTGAATATTATCAATAGTTACCAGCTTTTCTTGCAGTGCTAATAGGTCACGTAATGCTTCTCGAACAAAATCGATAGTGATAGCGCGACCGGTAAAATTCGCGTTAGCAATAACGCGGTTTAATGCACCTTCTAACTCACGCACATTAGAACGTAAGCGTTTTGCGATGAAAAATGCCACTTCACCGGGCAGTTGGATTTCGTTTTCATCGGCTTTTTTCATCAAAATAGCCACACGGGTTTCTAACTCAGGTGGTTCAATCGCAACGGTTAAACCCCAGCCGAAACGGGACTTTAATCTATCTTCTACGCCGTTAATCTCTTTAGGATAACGGTCGGAGGTCAAAATAATTTGTTGATTGCCTTCAAGCAGGGCGTTGAATGTATGGAAAAACTCTTCTTGTGAACGCTCTTTGTTAGCAAAAAATTGAATATCATCAATCAGCAAGGCATCGACAGAACGGTAATAGCGCTTGAATTCTTCAATGGCGTTATTCTGCAATGCTTTGACCATATCTTGTACAAATCGTTCAGAATGCATATAGACCACGCGAGCGTTGGCCTTGTGCTGCATTATGCTATTACCCACGGCGTGTAATAAGTGCGTTTTACCTAAACCTGTTCCACCATAAAGGAACAGTGGGTTATAAGCGCCGCCAGGGTTTTCAGCAACTTGCCTCGCTGCCGCGCGAGCCAGTTGGTTTGATTTACCTTCAACGAAGTTATCAAACGTGTGTTTTGGGTTCACATTTGAACGGTATGACACGTCTGGTTGAACTTTAGCTGAGTTGTCCCAACTTGGCTTTACTGGTGCAGATGGTGCGGCGAACGCAGGCATTTCATTATTAGTGCGTACTTGAGGGCTCACCGGCGCGATGGTCATCGGTTTATTGCCTACTTCAAAGTGTAGAGCAGGGGCATCAGAACCGCAAAAGTCATTCAATAATTCATTGATATTATTGATGTACTTATCTCTCACCCAATCAAGGACGAAACGATTCGGGGCATACAGTGCCAGTGTATTATCGTTTAATTCAGCTTGAAGAGGGCGTATCCACATACTGAATTCTGTGGCAGGTAGTTCATCCTGCAATCGGGCAAGACATTGCTGCCAAAGCGAAAGTGACACGTTGGACTCCCCTAACAAGGTCAATGAAACAAGAATTACGGATTTCGTTAAGAATTTTTTTACTGGCAACTATTCCATTAGTCACTTTTCGTGGTCACTAAGAGAATAGGGGGCCAGAGAAGGTGTTTGACTAACTTTTACTCACCATATCTATCCACAGCATATTCCTGATCCTCCGATCAGAAATAGACCTGCGATCATACCGCAAAATTCACTCAAGATCTCTATTCTTTTACACAGTTTTTATGCTTTTTATCCACAGGCAAATGTGATAAGGCGGCTCTGATAGGGGAGAATTTTGCTGGGTGATCGCGGGCAACGACAAATTTTCCACATGTCTGGGGATAACTTTAGCCTATATATAGAAATAATCTCCCAAGATCAAAAAATATTTTCGGATCC